>CAVVYM010000005.1:0-17756 GCA_963752505.1 uncultured Actinomycetes bacterium | reverse complement strand
GAATGATCGCGGCGGCGACGTCGGGCGGCATGGAGCCGCCGCTGCGCGTCTCAACCCTGGCGAGCACCTCCTCGGCCGTGAGGTAGGAGGTCCCTTGATGAGCAGGTCCAACAGGTACTCCTGAAGGGACTGGTGCCGTTTGGCCGCACGAGCCCGCAGTTCCGCATGGACGTCCGGGGGAACGTTCTTGATCTGCACGCTTGGCATGATTTGAGTATGCGTCATGGCGCCATTGTGGCGCCACGGATCCGGGCCCGGTTGGCGTCCGAACGAATCTGGGGACAAGCAGTCGGTCGCCGCCCGCAGGCCGCAGCCGCTCATAGGTCCCGACCTTGACCCCCGATGCCATCTCACCTCGAGCCACGCGGCTGAACCAAGATTCGCCACGTGGCCGACTCTGCGACCAGCGCGTACCGTCGCAGGTATGTACCCGATTCTGCTCTTCGACGGCGACTGCGCCTTCTGCACCGCAAGCGTGAACTTCTTGCAGCGATACATCCGACCCAAAGCGCGGATCATCGCCTGGCAACGCGCCGATCTGGCGACGCTGGGCGTGAGCGAGCAGGAGTGCCGGGAGTCGATCCAGTGGTTCGCAGCACCCGGGGCCGCGCCGTTGACGCAGGGCCGGGCGGTGGCGGCTGCGTTGCGCAGCGGGGCGGTCCCGTGGCCGCTGGTCGGGCGGTTGATGCAGGCGCCGGGAATCATCCAACTCATGAACGCGGCGTATCGACTCGTGGCGGCGAATCGTTTCCGCCTGCCAGGATCCACCCCGGCGTGCAGGTTGCCCGACCCCGCGCTTGCCCCCGCCGCCTGATCATGCCCCTCCCGCCGGACTTCCAGGTCGCGCCGCCACCCCTGCGCGGCCGGGTGATCTTCGAGCACGACTGGCGCGATCTGGCCTTCCTGCACTGGCGACTACCCCCCGACGCGGTCGCGCCCCTGATGCCCGCCGGGGACGCGGCCCGACACCTTCGACGGCGACACGTTCGTCGCGCTGGTGCCGTTCGAATTGCGCGGCGCGAACTTCTTCGGCAGCCCCGCATTTCCCTACTTCGGCGACTTCCTCGAGACCAACGTGCGGCTCTACTCGGTCGACGACCACGGCCGCCACGGCGTCGTGTTCGCCAGCCTCGAGACCAGCCGGTTGGCAATCGCACTGGCGGCGCGCACGACGGTCGGCCTGCCGTACACCTGGTCGCGGCAGACCTCCTCGGTTTCCGGCTCGCGGCGCACCTGGACCACCCGCCGCCGCTGGCCCGACCGCGGCCTGCGCAGCGAGATCCGCATCGAGGTCGGCCCGGCGATCGCCGAGCCCGACGACCTGGCCGTCTTCCTCACCGCGCGCTGGGGTCTGCACACCGAACGCTTCGGCCGCACCGTGTGGATGCCCAACGTGCACGAACCGTGGGAACTGCAGCAGGCACAGGTCACCGGGCTGCGCGATCAACTCGTGCGCGCGGCGGGTCTGCCGGTGGCCGGGGCGCCAGACGTGCCGACGATGTTCTCGGCCGGCGTCCACACCATTTTCGGCGAGCCGGTGGCGGTGTAGCGGGCTCAGGGAGGGTTGCCCCCGGGCCTGCCTCGGCTGGCCGCCCCACCCCTGAGCGGACGGGTTTGTCACGCTAGGCGGGTCGAATCGGGCTCCTAATGCGACGAAGGGGCTCGCTCACCGAGCACCGAGCTCCTGTGGACAGCCGTTTGACGCTAGCGCCCGCGCGGGAGAGGCTTGCCGGATGAATCAAGGGGGGACATCATGGCCAGCATGGTCACCGCAAACCTACTCACCCGCGCCGACCTCGACGCCCTACCCGACGACGGCCTACGCCACGAACTTATCGACGGCCAATTCGTCATGACCCCAGCACCGGGGACCAACCACCAAACCGTCAGCATGACCCTTGCCGCGCGGCTCTACGAGAAGCTGGCTGGCTCAAACCTGAAGGTCCTCACGGCTCCCTTCGATGTGGTGCTCGGCCCGCACGTGGTTGAACCCGACCTGGTTGTGGCGCTGAAGGCCAGCTTTTCAGCCAAGGACCTGCCTGTTCCGCCGCTGCTCGTGATAGAGATTCTGTCGCCCACTACTCGACATCTCGACCGCGGACGCAAGCGCGAAATCTACGCCGAAGCAGGGGTGCCCCACTACTGGATCGTCGACCCCGACGAACCAGCCATCACCGTTTACCAACTCGGTACCGATGCAGATACCGACCGGCCCGTGTACTCCGAAACCGCCCACGCCTCCGGCGACGAATCGCTCGACGTCGAGCACCCCGTCACGCTGCGAATCACCCCCGCGGAACTCCTCGACGACTGAATCGCTCGTCGACCAAACTGTCCGAGCCACCAGCCATCGCCCGAATCTCGGCGCATCCCGCCGAGACGCCGCCCCCGCCGTGAGTGCACAGGTTTGTCGCACTAGGAGCCAGATTCATCCGCGCTAGCGCGACAAAGGTGTGCACTCAACCGGCCCCGTGTGCACTCAGCGGCCCCGTGGCCCCTCACCGACCACCCATCCCCTCACCGGCCCTAGGCGCCGGGCCCCAACCACAACCCGGCGAACGGATCGCCGATCCGATGCCAATCCCGCGCGGCGTAGGCCATCTCGGCATCGGTGACCACGGCCGCGTCGAGGGCGTCGCGAATCAACCACCAGCGTTCGTCGACCCCAACGAAGCTCAGCCGCGCCCCCGACTCGCACAGTTCCACCTCCGGGGCCCCGAGCCGCAACTGTCGGCCGGCACTGTCCCATTCGACGCCGGTGCCAGGGTGCGTGGCGAGGTGCAGGTAGCCCCGCCCGCGCAGCGACACATCGCCGACCTGCTCGAGGGCAGCGAGGAGCCGCAAGGGGTGTAGCGGTCGGTCGGTGCGCCAATGCACCCGCCAGGCGTCGCTCTGCCGGTGGTCGTGGTTGTGCTCGGCGAGGCTCGCCGGCAGGGTACGTCGAGTCGTGCGGGCGAAGTCGAAGACCGAGTCGATGTGGTCTGGCAAACGCTCCGGCAGCGACGCCTCGGGATTGAGGAGACTGAGTACACCTCGTTGCTGTTCGGTGGCGCCCGGGGCCACGATCACGTCGGCGCTTTCGATCTGCGCGACGAGCACCTCCGCCACGTGTCGGTCATCATCAGGGCCAACGGCCAATCCCTGTTCGGCCAACGTCGCACCGGCGGCGAGTCTGCTCACCAACCGCGGCGAATCGATGAGCGCCACCACGGCGACCACCGAGCACATCTCTGCCACGGTGTGGCCCTCCCCGTCGGCCACGTGGTGGAAGTTGTCTAGGAATCCCACCGGCTCCACGGCCTCCGGCAAGACGAGCACCACGCGGTCAACGCCAGGTTCGGATGCCAACTTCTTCAACGTCGGCAGCACGTCCTCGCGCAATGTGCACGCCACGCAACCGTGGGCGAGATCGACCAGGTGCGCGGACACGGATCCATCCCCAGCCTCGACCGTGCGCGACACCAGCCCGACGCCGATCTGGTCGATGCAGTGACTCACGAGCCGAGCATGGGGATCGCCGAAAACCAGGCCTCGCCCCGCCGAATAGGTGGCCACCCGATCGAGCCCGCTGATCACAGTTATGGGTAGGGTCATGGCGATACCTTATCGCGAATCATTCTCATTATAGTTAAGGGGTGTGGTGCGAGTTGTGAATGACGTCGACCTTGCCGTGGTGGGCGCTGGCCCACAGGCGCTCACGCTGCTGAGCTACATAGCCGAATACCAACCTGAGTTGCTGAGCCGAACCGTGGTGTTCGACCCCGACGACTGGCTCACCCGCTGGCACCGGCAGTTCGCCACCTACCGCATCCCGATGCTTCGATCGGGCTGCGTGCATCATCCGCACCCCGATCCGTACGCACTGATTCGACTACGCCAAAGCCCACGGACGGTCGCACGAATTCCATGGCGGCATCGGTCGACCGGGTACGCGGCTGTTCGCCGACTATTGCGCCCAATTGATCGTCGACCATGACCTCGGGGCGTTGCGGGTGGCGGAGCGAGTGACGGATCTGCGCGCCTTGCCTGGCGGCGGGGCGCAGTTGACGACCACCGCAGGAAACTGGCGGGCGGCTCGGGTGGTGCTGGCGTCGAATCCGGTGCGACCCGTGACACCGGCGTGGCTTGGCGATGCACGCGCGCGATACGGGGGCGAGCCCGGGCTGGTTCACTCCGGGCAGTGGAAGCCGAGCGTGGCCGACGGCGCCGATGCATTGGTGGTCGGAGGCGGATTGACCGCCGCCCAGATCGTCGCGAATCACGCTGCCGCCGGCGGCCACGTCACCTGGCTGACCCGGGCTCCGCTGCGGCAACGGGAGCTTGACGTGGAGGCACCTTGGCTCGGACCCCACCTGCGCAGGTTCCACGAGTCACGCGACGCCGGCGCGAGGTTTGCGCTCGCCCGACGCGCCCGAGGTGGTGGCAGCCTACCGCCGGACGACTTGGCCCAACTACGGCCGCTGCTCGCCGGGGGACGCGTGACTCACCTCCAAGGGGCTGTTGACCAGGCCAAACCGACGAAGGGCCGGTGGCGGGTGACGTTCCGGCATCGCGGGGCGACTCGGGTGGCCGTCGCTGCACACGTGGTGTCCGCCACAGGCAGCCAAACCAACACCCGGTTTGAGCCGCTGCTCCGCCGCTGCCGCACGGAATTCCCGGCGCAGCGGGTGCGCGGCCTTCCGGCCCTCGAGCGCGACCTGTCGTGGCCGGGTACGACCATCCACCTCATGGGTCCGCTCGCGATGCTGACCGTGGGACCCGCGTGCCGCACGGTGATCGGGGCACGCGTCGCCGCCGAGCGACTGCTGCGCGGCTGGGGTGTGCCAGATGCGCCGCGGCAATACCCACAGCCGGGCGGGTGGCTGGGGCCGTGAGTGCACGGGTTCGTCGCGCGGCAGTCGTCAGCGTACGGGTTCGTCGCGCTAGGGACACAATCTGTCCCGCCTAGCGCGACAAAGGCGTGCGCTCACCGAATACCGACCCGAACCGCTCACCGAACACCGACCCGAGCCGCTCACGCCCAGGCCCGAGCCGAGTACGGCTCACGTCGCGCCTCCCCGCCGCGGACCCTCGGCGGCTCTACGCCTCGCCCGTGCCACTACGCGTCCTGGTGCTCGGGGCGGTACATCCCGGCGGTGGCCCGGAGTCAAAGATGCGAGGCCTGGCCGCCGGATTCGACGGCTCGGTTGCACGACCGCCACCCACCTCGTGCCACCCGGCCGCCTAGCCGTGGCCGAGCTTCGGGCCGGTCTAGACCGGATCCACGACGCCGGTACCCGTCCGGACGTTGTGGTGGCGCGCTCGCACTGGACCCTGCCCCCACTGGTCGACGCCTTACGCCGGTGGCAACGCCGCGGCACTCGAATCGTCGCCGACTCGCCGACTCGCCGACCCCGACGTCGGCGGGAATGCGCGAAATCGCCCGATGCGACCGTTCGCCGCGCGACGCGCGCTGCGGACGTGTGTGGAGGCGCTGTGGATCCCGTCGGCGTGGCCCCTGCGGACCTGGTGAGTGCAGTACGACGACGATGGAGGCCCTGGCGGCACCTGGCCCGGCGTCGGCGGTTGACGGTCACCAACGGCATCGACGTGGCGGCTCGACCGTTGTCGCCGGGATGGTCGCCTCGCGATTCGCCGCACCTGGTGACCGCCGGAGCCATGGGTCAGTGGCATGGCATCGACCGGCTCTTGCACGGCCTCGCCGCGTCGGGCTCGCCCTCGGAGGCGACACTCACCATCGTCGGCAACGGGCCGGAGCTGCGTCGGCTGGAGAGCCTGACCTGCGAGTTGGGACTCGGCGGGCGGGTGCATTTCACCGGAGTCCTGACCGGATCCGACTTCGATGCGGCGATGGCCTCCGCCGACGTCGGCGTGGCCTCGGTGGGCGAGCACCGCCGCGGCCGATTCGCATCGTCGCCACTGAAGACCCGTGACTACTTGGCGCGCGGCCTGCGGGTGCTCTTCGCCGGCGACGATCCGGACCTGCGAGCCGACCCGCCCTTCGCCTAACGCTGCCCGGGCGACCCTTGCGTTTCCGGCGGCGCTCTCCGGGGCGAGCCTCCCGGGGGCGGACCTCCCTGCCGGGGCGGTCCTCCTTGCCGCGGCGGTCTCCGTGAGTGGCCAGATGCGCAGCGCCAGAGAGTCCACCCGTACCGTGTGATGGCCCAGGGCATCACGGAGGGGACTGAACCCTCCGGCACGTGCGACCCGGGTTCCCTAGAACCCCCTCACGTAGTCGCCAGCCATGTCCAGCAGGTACCTCCGAACGCCAAACCCCTCCCGCCGAACGAACGGCTTGGTCGCACTCTCAGTGGCTTTTCGGGCTGAGAGTGCGACAAACCCGTCGGGTCGGGCAGGGGAAGCGGAGGCACCGCCTCAAACCCTGCGACAAACCCGTCCGCTCAGAGTCCGGACCAGTCATCCACAGGTCCCGACGGAGTACTTCTCTGGGCGGCGCCAACGGCGGAGGGTGTGCAGATGCCCAAACTCGTGGTGTGGGACACCCCCGAGCAGCCATTCATGGCGGAGCACGTGCCCGTCAGCCGCTCCCACCTGAGCAGGGCGGCCAGCGCGGGCAAGATTCAGCGGATCATCCGCGGCGTCTACCTGCGCAGCGACCTCATGCCCACCGACCCTGCCAACCGCCACCTCGTGCACGCTTTGGCGATGCAGATGCGCCATGGCAACCGGATCGTCGCATCGCACGAGACCGCGGCGCTGGCATTGGGTCTGCCGCTCCCTTCGAGACATGCGATCCCACAGCGGCCACGCTTCCTGTGCGCCCCCGACGACGGTCACCGGCGCGACAGCGTGCCCCGCATCTGGCTCGCCCCACTACCCGATGAGCATGTGACAGTCCTACGCAGCGGACTGTTGGAGGGGCTGCGGGTCACCTCCGAATCGCGCACCGCGATGGATCTGGCTGGCCAGTTGCCGCTGCACTTCTCGATCATGCTGCTGGACGCCGTCGCACGACGCGAGGCTCTGCGACTCGCCCGGCCACAGCAACTGCGGGGCGAGGTCGACGAGCAACTGATCGTCGAAGCTGTCCGGCCGCTGCGCGAGGCGCATCTGGTGTTGGGGCGACGGGGATGCCGACGCCGGGCGCAGGCGCTCCTGCTGGCGGATCCGCGGCGAGAGTCACCGGGAGAGTCGGCATCGGCGGGGCAGATTTTCGCCGCCGGTCTTCCGATGCCCGAGGTGCAGGTGCACTTCGCCACCGACCTCGGGGATTTCTACGTCGACTTCTACTGGCCGGAGGCGGCGTTGGTCGGGGAATGCGATGGTGCGATGAAGTACTACGGCGGCCCGCACGTCCGCGACCAGGCCCAGGCCGACCGGCGCCGGATCCAGGAGAAGCGGCGGGAGAATGCGATTGAGCGGCGGGGCGTGAAGGTCACCCGATGGTTGGCCGACGAAGCGCTGTATCGCCCGAACGCGTGGCTCCACTCACTCGCGCAGTTGCTCGACCAGCGCGAGCACCGCCGGCCGAGGTCTGTCTGACGCAGATCCTCACCCACTGCAGCCCAGAGGCCCAACCCCTGCGCCACCACCCATCAGGCACGGCCCCGCGGACCACCGCCTACCGCCGACCGCCGAGACGACGGGTACGTCGCACTCTCAGCAAAATCCCGGCCCTAGAACGCGACAAACCCGTGCGCTCGCGGGGAAGGCGGGGTAGGGAGAGGGGCAGGCCACGGCCGAGGCCCCGGCCCTCAGCGGGCGAGGCCGCCGCGGCGGCCTTCCCTTGCCACCTCACCCATCATCTGCAGCGCCTTGGCCAGTCGGTAGGAGTTGCTGTTCTCAATCACGGCGTTCGCGTCGCGGAAGTCCTCCGCAGCGCGCTGGTACTTCCCGGCCACGATGCGGGTGCGGCACAACTCCGACGCCTCGTCGAGCGCCTCCTCGGCCCACTGCGGCAGCCGGTAGTCGGCGAATCCGCTCGGCGGCGCCGACAGGTGCGCCGCTACGAGCGGCTCGTAGAGCTCGGCGAGGCTGTCGATCAACGAATCCTCGTACTCGTTGGCCGTCCGGCCGCGGTTGCGCCGCAGCTTCGGATCGAGCGCCCCCGCGACCTCGGCCACGTCGGCATCGACGCGGAAGCCCTGGCCGGTGAGGAACTCAGCCAGCGCCTCAATGGTCGGCGCCGGATCGGCCAGCATCTGCTCATAGGAAACCACCAGCGCCGGTCGGTCGCCCAGCGCCGCGTAGATGGCCCGGTAGTGCTCGGCGCCCATGGCCAGCGACCGCGCCGTGTGCATGCCCGAGCGCAACCGGATCGACGCCGCCACGGCACGCGGCGAACGCACCGCCACCACGGCGGGCGAACGCGCCAACAACAACCGATCCCACAGCGGCAGCAGCAGCGAGATGCGCGGATCCTTCACGAACCAGTTCGACAACTCACCGGTGAAGTACGGCAACTGCCGCCGACTCACCGCCAACTGCCGCAGATCCACCTCCCGCCAGTCGTTGGCGCCCAACCTCGGCGGCGCCCACCAAGCCGAGTCGTAGCGACCGAGCCACTCGTCGTTGAACTCGACGGTCTCGCGCCACTCATACAGGCCGCGCGCGTTGCCCGCCTCGACCTCGTATTCGGTGCCCTCCCCCAAGTTCAGCCCGAGCCGACACAGCACCTCGGCCACCGCGCTGGTGCCCGATCGGTGCATCCCCACCACCATCAACCCCACGGGTTGCTCCCTTCCTCATCGGCCACGTCCTGGCCGTGGACCACAGCCCGCAGGTGCTGATCCAAATCCCTGGTCTGTTCATCGAGGGTGGCGATGCGCACGCCAGCCTCGGCCATCCGCGGCACGTACGCCGTCGGGTCGTCCAGCACGTCGTTGATGGCCCGCGCCAGATGCCGGAAGTCGCCGTCCAGCGGGATCACGGTGCCGTTCACACCGTCCACCATGTGCTCCACGGTGCCACCGCCGTCGGTGGCGATCGGCCACACCCCGTGCAGCATCGCCTCGCGCACGGTGAGGCCGTAGGACTCCTTCCACTGCGACGGGAAGAGCAGCACGTCGATCGAGCCGAAGAAGTCGTCGAGGGTGTCGCGGTTGTAGCCGGGCACGATCTGCACGTAGCCGGGCACGTCCCAGTCCTCGTAGCTGAAGCCGTGGCCGCCGAGGTTCATCAACCCGTCCACGACTTTCAACTCGTAGTCGCTGCGCCGCAACTCGTTGAACGCGTCGACGATGTGCTGATGGCCCTTCACCGGGTGGATGCCGCCGACGAAACCGAATCGCACCGGCCCGGTATGCGCCCGACGCACCCAGTCCTTGGCCGGGCGGGAGACCCCGTTGGCGTTGACGAATACCGTGTCGGCCGGCAACCCAGAGCCGACCATCAGCCCGCGCCAGAACTCACTGGGGACGAGCACCCGGTCACATGCACGCAGAATCCGGGTCGACCGCCACTGCCGTTCCACATGCGCGCTCGGCGAGGGCACGCAGGTGGCGCACACGTCGGGGTTGATCCACGACTGGCCGCAGTAGCTGCCGTCGCCACGCACCATGAATTGCCGTTCGCACAACCACCAGGCATCGTGCAGCGTCACCACGGTGCGGAAGCCGAGGCGCTGCGCCTCCTCCACACACCCCACGCCCAGCATCTGCATGGCATGGAAGTGCACGACGTCAGGCTTGGTGGCCAACAGGATCTCGCCGAATCGCTTGGTGACCACCGGGTCGTCGTAGTCGCGCTCCAGCGTCTCCTCGTCGCTGCGGCGAATCGCGAACACCGGAACACCGAGCGCCTCGTAGCGGCGCAGGTGACCGTGGTCGAGCCACTCCTCGCTGGACGCGGCCACTGCCAGCACCTCGTGGCCCAGACCCATCAGACGCACCGCCGTCTCTTCGGCCACCAGCGTGGCCCCGCCGAACGACTCCGGCGCGAAGTGCACGTTGACGATCATCACCCGCACGTCAGTTCGCCACCTTCACACCGAATGTCGCCAGCATCGCCTCGGCCTGATCCGCGATCGGCCCGGCGACGTCCCATCGTGCGACATCCTCCCTGGCCGCCTGGCCCACCCGCGCCCGCAGGTCCGCGTCCGCGACCAGCCGGGTGAGCACCTCGTACCAGCCCGACGTACCGTCGGCGATGAAGCCGGTCCGGCCGTCGTCGATGTAGTTGCCGTACACCGTCGGCGAGGCCACCAGCGGCAACCGCACCAGGCCGGCCTCGGCGTACTTCACCTGGCTCTTGAAGTGGTTGAACGGAATGTCGAGCAGCGGGGCGAGGGCGATATCCGCGTGGGCGAACTCCCACAGGTATTCACCCTGCGGCAGGATCGGCACCCGCTCGATTCGATCGACGAATTGGGCCAACGCCGGCGGCGGCGCCACCGGGCCGAACAGCCGCAGGCTCACGTTCGTGTGCTCGGCCAGGATGCGCGCGAGCGCCGGGGCGGCCAGCGCGAGGTCAGCATCGTGCGCCCGAGATCCGGAACCGTAGCCGATCACCACCCGGCCGTCCTTGCCCCGCGGGATCTTGCCGGAGGCGAGGTCGTGGTCGATGCCGCGGGAGATCGACCACATCGACGCATCGATGCCGTTCTCGATCACCGCGACGCCGACTCGCGCGCCACCAGCCAGGTGACCGGCCATATCGTCGGCGAGCGGGGCGGTGGACGAGATCACGCCGTCGCACACCGCGAGGCCCTCGGCATAGTCCGCGGCACCGGCGATCACCGCTTTGCGCAGGTCGTCGGGCAACGTGGCCAGATTCGGATTCGACCCCACCAGATCCTGCCGGTAGACGATGTCGTCGGCCTCGTAGACCACCGGGATACGCAGCCGTCGCGCCTCGATGATCACCTCACGCAGCAGCATCGACATCGGCTGCCGGTAGATGATCAACAGGCTGGCCAACTGCAACGCCGAGAGCACCTCCGCGCTGGACGTGGGACGCACCACCGCGAATGGGATCCCCTTGGCCGCGAACGCCTCCCGCTTCTGCTGCACTCGGTAGTGCCAGCACTGCGGCGGTTCGACGTCGGCCAACATCACCACCGCACCGCGGTAGACGCCGGGGCTGATCGGCAGCGGCGGCGTGGCCTCGGCCCGCACCCGACGCTTCTCCATGAAGTCGACGGCCTTGATCACAAGCCCGCGCACGCCGCCGTCGCGCCAGGCCTCCACACTCTTCTCGGCTGCCCACCTGGCGTTGCCGGGGCGCAGCATCTCGAGTCGACTCACAGCCACTCACTCACGTCTTCACCGAACTTTGATGAGATCACCTCGGCCACCTGACCGCCGTCGCGAATCTCTGGCGGCGGGTTGGTGGCGAGCTCGCGTTTGACAAAGGGGAAGCCGAATTCCAGCAGCCGACGCCACCCGAAGGAGGCCGGGTTGAAGCCCTCGTTGACCACCAATCCGAATGGGAAGCCGACCTCGACCGAATAGCCGTTGCGGCGCCAGTAACGCATGGCACCCACCTCGTAGCGGTTGATGATGTGCGTCTTGGATCGCTCGACCCGAATCCCCTGCCAGAATTCGCGCAACGCAGGCTCGGCCAACACTCCCCCACGGTAACCCACCCAGTAGCTCTGAACGTGGTGCGCAATGTGGGTGGAATCCATGAGTCCCCAGATGTCGCAGTCGGCGGCGTCGAAGCGAGCCATGATCGGGGCGATGGGGCGGAACGGGCCCACCAGACTGTCGTTGACCAGCAGCACCCGCGGGGCCGCCGCCAACCGACCGAAGGCGGCCAGCGCGGCGGCCCAGGATCCGAAGTCGTAGCCGATGTTGGGCCGGCGGTACACCGAGAATCCGGCGGTGGGCGCAGGCTCCCCAGCCGGCCACCGCAGTGGCTCGGCCACCTCCGAGGAGCTCATGATGATGACCCGGTAGCCCTCGTCCATCAGCGCGTGCGACAGCGTGCGAACCGACCGGTTGAGCACCGGGTTGGTGGTGAAGTGGGCCATGATGGCCACCCGCTCGGCGGTGATGCCGGCGGGTAGCTCCTCGCCGAACTCGAACTGCGGCGGCGCGGCGACGTCGAGCACCTTCGGCAAGAACCGCCGCGGGGGCATCATGGCGCCGCTCCGGGGGGCCGCTTCACCGGCCTGGAGCGCCAGGCGCTGATGACGAATCGGGGATTGCCCCAGAGGTAGCGCCGACCCAACCGGCGCGGCTCGGTGCCCAGTCGATAGGCCCACTCCAGGCCCGATCGCTGCACCCAGCGCGGCGCCTGCGACTTGGCGCCGGCAAGGAAGTCGAACGCGGCACCCACCGCCATGGCCACCACCGGCACGGCGGCCGCGATCCGGGCCACCTCCCAGTCCTGCTTCGGCGTGCCCAGACCGACCCACACGATCTGGGCACCTGAGTTGCGGATGCGCCGATCCTGCGAGCGCCGCTCGTCGTCGGTGAGCGGGCGATACGGCGGTGATTCGGCGCCCACCACCTGGGCGTTCGGCCAGCGCGCGGCGATGGCGGCCTGCAGCTGCTCGAGCACCTCCGGTGATCCGCCGAGCAGGTAGTGGCGCGGACCGTTCGCGTCGGACGCTTCGAACACGCCCGCCATCACGTCGGGGCCGTAGACGCGCTGCCATTCGTCGGCGTATTCCGGGTAGAACCGGCGCCCCGCCCAGGCCACTGGCATCCCGTCGGTGAACACCGCCGTGTCGTCGCCCGAGAAGAGGGCGGCGTAGCCGGGGTCGTCGTCGGCCAGCGCCACGGTGTAGGCGTTGGCGAAGTGCACCGGAACGCCGGACTGCTGCTCACCCACCACGTGCGCGGCCTGCACCACGGCCGCCACGGCCTGCGGAAGCGGCGCCACCCGGAACGGAACCGGACCGACCGTGCGGCGCGGCAGTTCGCGCAGCACCATGGCGTTCACCGCTGGCCTGCCCGGCCGTCCCCCTGGTCGAGGTACCACTGGTACGTGCTCGCGATCCCCTCGCGCAGACCCACCTGTGGTTCCCACCCCAGCGCCAACAGGCGCGACACGTCGAGCAACTTGCGTGGGGTGCCGTCGGGCTTGCTGGTGTCCCACACCACCTCACCTTGGAAGCCCACCACGTCGGCGATGGTGGCGGCGAGTTCGGCGATCGTCACGTCGGAGCCGGTGCCCACATTGATGGTCTCGGGCTCGTCATAGTGCGCCAGCAAGTGGACCACGGCGGAGGCCACGTCGTCGGTGTGCAGGAATTCGCGCCGCGGGGTGCCGGTGCCCCACAACGTCACCGAATCACCGGACAGCGTCGCCTCGTGGAACTTCCGGATCATGGCCGGCAGCACGTGCGAGGTGCGCAGATCGAAGTTGTCGCCCGGGCCATACAGGTTGGTGGGCATGGCCGAGATCCACTGCCGCCCATACTGTTCCCGGTACGACTGCACGCCGATGATCCCGGCGATCTTGGCGATGGCGTAGGCCTGGTTGGTGGGCTCCAGCGCACCGGTGAGCAGGGAGGATTCGTGGATCGGCTGCGCTGCGAACTTCGGGTAGATACATGACGACCCCAGGAACAGCAGCCGCTGCACGCCCGCCTCGTGGGCCGCGGCAAACAGGTTGGTCTGGATCCGAAGGTTGTCTTCCAGGAAGTCGACCGGCTGCGTCGAGTTGGCCAGGATGCCGCCGACCCGGGCCGCAGCGTCGACCACCACCGCCGGACGCACGGTGGCCAGCGCGTCGCGGGTGGCATCCCGATCCGTGAGGTCGACCTCGGAGGAGCGGAATCCGACCAGGTTGGAGAAGCCGTCGGCCTGCAGCCGACGCCATACCGCCGAACCCACCAGCCCGTTGTGCCCGGCCACGTAGATCGGCGCGTCCGCCGCGGGCAGCAGGGTCGACGCGCTCACGTGCCCTCCCCCTCGTCGCCGGCGCCGGGTTTCATCCGACGCAGCGGCTTGGTCACGCGCCAGGACACACTCTCGGCCACATCGGTCAGGGTCGCCCTCGCCTGCTCAGCATCGGCACGGGCGGCATCGCGTTCGGCTTGCAGTTGGACGATTCGGGCCTCGTATTCGGCACGCTGGGCCTCGGCGGCTGCCGCGATCCGGCTCCGGTCCTCGTCGACGAGGCGGCGGTCGGTGCGGAACAACTCAGTCTCCGACTCGGCACCCGCCAGCGCCCCGCGGTAGGCGAGCAGCATCGATTCGCTGATCCGATCGGCGGCCACGAACGAGCCGGTGCCGACCACCTCGCAGAACGGGGGCAGGTGGCGCCCGGCGTCGAGCACCACGATCGAGTCGTAGACGTGGATGCCGGTGACCCTCCGGGTCCAGAGGCCCAATTCGGGCTCACGCGAGTGGTGGTAGGCGTTGAGGTCGTCGATGCGTTCCTTGGCCCACTCCATGAACGACTCCGGATGATCCTGGTAGGGCTCCCAGTAGCTGGTGTGGGTGTCCTCGACGAGATAGACGCCGCCGTCGCGCAGCGCGCCGAACAGGTGCTCGATGGCGGTGATCTGCTGGCGCATCGAGTGTCCGCCATCGTCGATAATCACGTCGAAGGTCCGTGCTCGGCCACCAGCCGCGCGAGGAACTCCGGATCCGTCTGGTCGCCGATCAGCACCTCGAATCGGTCGGCGCACACCGCGGCCGACTCGGCGCCGATGTCGACGCCGATCAGTTCCGCGTCCGGGCCGAGCAGGTAGCGCAGCTGATCCAGCCCGCCGCCGTGGAACACACCGATCTCAAGCACCTTCACGGGCTTGCCGACGTAGGGCGCCAGGGTCTTGGCGTAGACGTCGAGGTAGTGGATCCACTTGTCGAACGGCTGCCACGCCTTGTTCGCGGTGAACCGGGCGTACAGCGGATTATGCGCGTACTCCTCCCAGTCCCGGCCCAGGTAGAAGGCGGCCCGGTAGCACTCGATGACGTTGGGGTTGAGTTCCGGGCCGAGGGTGCGCAACTCGTCGCCGAGGCGTTCCGCGATGCGGCTCGGCGATTCGCCGGATTCCAGCGCGGCAGCCAGCCTGGAGCGCAGCGCGTCGTCCCAGGGCTCGTCGGCGTTGTTGACCAGGGCCACCGCCTGGGCGGCCTGGCCGGCCACGAGCAGCGTGAGCACCGAGATCACCGTCGGGCTCGGCGGCGTCATGGCACCGATCATCCGTTCCACTTCTTGGCCCCGAGCCGCGAGATTCGGCGGAACGGCGTCGGCCGACTTCTCCCCGGAAGTCATGCCGCACCTCCGCCGAGGCCGAGGCCGAGGTTCTGGCCCACCGCGCCCCCTCTGGGCGCCTTCGGCAAGGCCGCTGTGAAGTCCCTGCCGATCTGATCCGGTGCCGGAATCGTGAGCGCACCGTCGGTGGCCGGCGAGCCGCCGGGCACGGTGAAGGGCTCGGTCCAGGTGCCCGGGAAGAGCATCATGCCGGGCTCGTCGGAGGATCCGGTGCGCACGCGCATCTCGAACCCGCGATCGATGAAATCGACGAAGTCGCCGTAGGAGACGATGGCGGTGGACACCGTGTAGGAGCCCGCGGCCAGCAGCACCTCGGGCATGGCGAAGTCGATGTGACCCACGCCGGGTGTCATGGTGCGTGACCCCTGCCGGCCCGAGTTGGGCCCGGACACGTTCGCACCGAGTTCGTTGAAGAATCCAAGGCCGAAGATCACGTCTTCCATCGCCTCGGTGGAGTAATAGTGCATCCGGATCACGCCCGGCTTGCCTGAGATCAGGAAATTCACCGGCGTGCCCGATTCGTCGAGCAGCTCGAGCGCGGTCACGCGCATTTCGCCGCTGCCGCGCCGGGGCGGCACCGTCGATTCCTCCACCGGCGCGCCCGCATTGCGCTGAGCTTCGGCGGCGTTCACCTTGCGCATGTAGGCGTCCACCACCTGACGGGATGGGCCGAGTTCCTGCACCTCACCGTGGTCGAGCCACATGGCGATGTCGCAGCGATCGGTGACCAATCCCATCGAGTGCGTGACGATGACGATGGTGGATCCGCGGCGGCGGAGCATGGCGATGTAGTCGAAGCACTTGCGCTGGAAGTCCTCGTCGCCCACCGCGATGACCTCGTCGATCACCAGGATCTCCGGATCGACCTTCACCGCGACGGCGAAGCCGAGGCGCACGTACATACCCGAGGAGTAGGTCTTGACCGGCGAATCGATGAACTGGCCGAGGTCGGCGAAGTCGATGATGTCGTCCATCGCGGCGTCGATCTGCTTGCTGCTCAACCCGAGGATCGACGCATTCAACACGATGTTCTCGCGGCCGGTGAGCTCGCCGTGGAAGCCGGCGCCCAGTTCGAGCAACGCTGAAAGTTTGCCGTCGACCACCACCCGGCCGGCGGTCGGGCGATAGATGCCGGCGATCACCTTGAGCGCAGTGGACTTTCCCGAGCCGTTGTGGCCGACGATGCCGAACATCGAGCCCTTGGGGACGTCGAAGGAGGCGTCCTTGAGCGCCCAGAACTCCTGGCCCTTGTTGCCCCGGCCGCGCACCACCCGCTCTTTCAGCGACGTGCGGCGCTCAGGTGCGAGCCGGAACATCTTCGATAGTTCCTGCGCCCGAATGGCGATCTCGCTCATCAAGCCTCCGTCGGAAATTTCTGTGCGCCAGGTCAACGCGACACCTGACTTTGGCAGGAGTCTAGTGCCGCGGGGTGCCTGCCTGTGGGCGACGCTCGGCGGCATGGCGTCTTGACCTACTTGGGACGCACCTTGCCCAGTGCGACGCGCGCCACCGCACCGGCACCCTGAGCCTCGTAGAGCTCGCGGGCGTTGGTGAGTCTCCGGCGCATCGCACCGTTCGATCCGCGGCGACGCCACGTGCGCCGACGCGTCGTCGGATCCGCACCGAGCAGTCGCACCAGCGCGGCGGCCGAATCGGGCGACGACATCTGGCCGCGCACGTAGCGGTAGCAGAGGTCGCCGTGGGTGCGCAGCAACAGCGGATCGTCGGCGTAGGCGCGCAATTGTGCGGCCATGAGGTCGAGCGAGGCGAAACACAACGGGGCGAACTCCGGGTGGGCGCCGGTGTCGAGGGCCAACGAGGCAGTTCCCAGCGCCTGCGCCTCCACCAGCGGCAGGTTGCAGCCCTCCCACTTGCTCAACGTGACGAATACGTCGAGGCCGCGCAGGTACTCCTCGCGTTCGGCGTTGGAGGCGTTGAGGTGGCAACGGAATCCAGCGGCGGCCACCCGCGCGGTGTCGGTATCCGACCCGCGACCCATCACCTCCCAGCGAGCGTTCACCAAACCGTGGCGCTCCCCGGCGAGCCGACGCAGGTACTCGAGCATGTCGTTGCCCTTGTAGCGAGCCTCGCCCTCGCCGAGACGCATCAACAGTCCGACGCGCAGCGGCGCATCAGGCGCTCGTGGCGGCAGCCACTCCTTGGTGCCCAGATCGGTGATGTGGTCCACGCCGTTGGGGATCACCGTGGCGTCGGGCCAGCCGATCTCCTCGCGGATGAACTCGCTGATGGCCACCACGTCGTCGACGTTGGCGTAGACGTGATCGGACTTGTAGCGCTCCCGTTTGGCGCGCTCGTCGGCATCGTCGAACAGCACCGCCGGTGGCTCCCCATGCTCGTAGGCCACCGTGCGCACCTTGCCGCGCATCGCGGGCAGCAATTCGAAGAACGGGCTGCCGTGGGCCACCACCACGCGGCGCCGATGTCGGCCGCCAACGCCAGCACCGCCTCAGCGGTCGGCTCCACCTCGTGCACCGGCAGCTGGTCGAACAGGCCGTCGGAACTCAAGCACGCCACTTCGCACCCGACGCCGAGGCGCACGAGCTCGGGCGCCAGCGCGGCGATCACCTCGGGCAGACCGAATCCGCGGGCCATCACCGGCG
>CAVVYM010000004.1:0-311696 GCA_963752505.1 uncultured Actinomycetes bacterium | reverse complement strand
AAGGTGATGTCGTGGCGCAGCAGTTCAAACCTGGGGTTGTCGAGCAGGTGATGGATGTTGCGCCGCGTGGACGAATAGAAGTTGTCGACGCACAGCACTTCTGCGCCCTCGTCGAGCAGCCGCTCGCACAGATGACTTCCGATAAACCCTGCGCCACCGGTCACAAGGACACGCCTATACGTCACGCCTGGCAGTCTAACCCTCGGCCTGCTCACGGCCCGCACATTTGGGGGGCGCGTAAAGGCGTTGGGACGCGCACCTGCGGGCAATTACCTGCCAGGCGCCGGGGAGACGGCCTGATACCTGCCGGTCCCGCCCGCGACCCCGGCTCGCCGTTACGCTTCGGTGGACGAGGCGCCGCGCCGACGTGAGGAGACCACCGTGGACAGCATCGATGTGCTGATCGACGACCAGATCTTCCTCATGCATGCCCGCGGCGGAATCTCGCGGTACTTCGCTGAACTGCTGCGCGAGTTCGATACCCACCCGGAGTGGGGAATCAACGCTCTGACCAGCGTCCGCTACTCGCCCAACCAACACCTGCGCGAAGTCGACCCGGGCGTGCGGGACCTGCCCTTCCCGGAGATGACGCGCCGTTGGAAAGTCGCCAAGCGCCTCGCCCGCTACCCCTCGTCGGTGATCGCCGGCCGGCTGGCACCCGACGTCGTCCACTTCACCTACTACGACCCGCGCCAACTCGACAGCTTCCCCGGCGTTCCGAAAGTCGTCACCGTGCACGACATGGTTCCCGAGCGGCTACCGGCCGAACTCGTCGACGGGGATCCCCACCTGGCCAAGCGGGCCTACGTCGACGCCGCCGACGCCGTCATCTGCGTGTCGCAGGCCACCCGCGACGACTTGTTCGACGCTTGGGGCGAGATCACTGACAAACCCGTCATCGTCACCGGGCACGGCGCGGCCGCCAGATTCAACCCCGGCGTCGCCCCGGCCGAACCGGGCTACCGCTATTTGATCCACGTTGGCTCCCGCGACCACTACAAGAACTTCGGAATGCTCATGACCGCCTACGCCGGCAGCGACGCCCACGCCGCTGGCGTGCGCCTCCTCGCGGTCGGCGGCGGCCCACTCACCGAAGCCGAACGCGAACTGGCCGCCACCTTGGGTATCGCCGAGGACCTGCTGCAACTCACAGCCGAGGAGGCCGAACTCCCCGGGCTCTACCGAGGCGCCGAGGCCTTCGTCTTCCCCTCCCTGTTGGAGGGCTTCGGTATTCCCGTGCTCGAGGCGATGGCCACCGGCACACCGGCCGTGCTGGCGGACACCCCGGTGTTCCGGGAGGTGGCCGGAGACGCCGCCGTCTACTACCCGCCGGAGGATCCCTGGGCCCTGCGCGCCGAACTCAACCGGTTGCTCGCCGATGCGACGGCGCGTGCGGAGTTGGCGGCGGCCGGCGTACGTCGGGCAGCGGAGTACTCCTGGCGGCGCACCGCGCTGGACACCGCCGAACTGTACCGCGAACTCGCCGCCCGGCGGAGCGCCGCGTGAGTCCGCAGCCGGGCACGGAGCCGCCGTGGCTCTCGGTGGTCACCGTGGTGCGCAACGACGCCGAGGCGCTCCGCCGCACCTTGGCAAGCGTGGCCACCCAGGACACTTCACTGCTCGAGCACCTCGTCGTGGACGGCGCCTCCACCGACGCGACGCTGCCCATCGCGCGGGGCGCCGAATCGGCGTCACCCTGGCTGCGGGTGGTGAGCGAACCCGACACCGGCATCTACAACGCGATGAATGCCGGCATCGTGCTGGCCCGCGGTTCGCACCTGTTGTTCCTCAACGCCGGCGACGACTTCACGTCCCCAGATGAGGTGGCGGCGGTGCACGGCGACTGGCTGCGCGTGCAGTACGACTGGGGCCGCTACCGTGCCCGATTCGTCGACGCCGATCGCGTGTCCACCCGCCCGCTGGCACCGTCCGCCCTCGATGTCAACGAGTTCCTCCGCGGCGAGCAGGAGCGCTACCACCAGGGGGCGATCATGTCGAAGGACATGCTCGTGCAGTTGGGCGGATTCGACGAGCGCTACCGCATCGTGGCCGACTTCGACCTCATGCGACGGGCGCTGCTCGCCGGGTACCACCCCTGGACCAGCGACCGCATCATCACCGACTACGACGCCTCGGGCCTGTCAACCGTCGCATGGCGGCGTTCGCTCGCCGAGGAGCACGCCGTCCGGGCCGCTGGCGCCGATTCGCGGCAACGTGCTGCATCTGCCGCGCTGTACGCCAGACGGCTGGGCGTGATCGCTGCCAAACGCACCCTGCGGCGGTCGGCGGAGCGCCTCCTGGGAACGTCGCGGGTCAGCGCGCTGCGAGGCGCCGACCTGGCCGATTCGACCCCACGGGCGACGGTGGCCGGCGTCAACGGATCCCCCACCGCGCCCCGCGAGGAGGTGCCCGCAGATGGCCGGTAGGACGCGGGGCAAGGAAGTCGCCCGCAGTGTGCTGCGCTGGCCTGGCGTCGGCGACGTGGTGGGTCGCACCGTGGGTCGGCTCGGACGCGTCAGCGGGCGGGCTGGACCCGCACTCGAGAGCGTGTACCGGCGGCTACCGGCGAGCGCGGGGTTGCCCTACGGCGCCACCGTCGAATCGCAACGCGCGGCACTGCTGCGCTACTACGCGCGCCTCGACGGCGACGTGTCGCGGGCGGCCTACCAGCCCCGCATCAGCATCGTCGTGCCCACCTACCGGCCGGTGTACCGCTACCTGCACGAGATGCTCGGCAGCGTCGCGCTGCAGACGTATCGGAACTGGCAGCTGTGCATCGTCGACGACGCCTCCGGGGACCCGGAGGTGACGAGCATTCTGGCGGACTTCGCGGCCGCCCATCCCGGGCAGGTGCGGTTCGCGACCCGCGCCGAGAACGGGCACATCGCGGCCACCAGCAACGACGCCCTCGCGCTGGCCGACGGCGACTACGTGGGCCTGCTCGACCACGACGACCGGCTCTACCCCCACGCGTTGGCCGAGGTGGTGCTTGGCCTCAACGCGAATCGCAGCGCCGACGGCCGCTACCCGCTGGTGACCTACACCGACGAACGGATGATCGACGAGGACGGCGCGCCCATCGGGGAGGTGTGGCTCAAACCCGACTGGATGCCGCTGCTGCACCTGACGAGCAACTACACGAACCATCTGACGGTCTACTCGCGGCACCTGCTGACCGAACTCGGAGGCTTCCGCTCTGGCTTCGACGGCTCGCAGGACCACGACCTCATGCTGCGTGCCACCGAGGTGAGCGCGGCCGAAGGCCTGCCAGTGGTCCACGTTCCGACCATCGCCTACCAGTGGCGCAGCCACCCGGGTTCGGTGGCCAAGGACCCCGGGGTGAAGTCCTACTCGATCGAGCCTGCGATGCGGGCGGTGGCGGAGGCGTGCGTTCGGCGCGGGCATCCCGCCAAGGTGTGGCGGGAACCGGGCATCGTGGCCAACCGCATCGACTTCGAGGTCAACGATCCGCTGCCCGCGGTGGAGGTGGTGGTGCTCACCGACGAATCGACGTCGGAGCCACACCGCACCGCACCCGCGACGATCGGCGGCTACCCCAACCTCACGATTCGCTACGCCACCGCGACCGCCGAACAGCCGCCCGCACAGGTGCTCGCGGCGGCACTGGCCGAATCCAAGGCGGACTACCTGGCGGTGCTCGACTCCGCGCTGACGCCCACGCGCGACGACTGGATCATGGCGATGGTGAACCTCGCGCAGTTGCCGGACGTGGGTGTGGTCGGTGGGCTGCTGCTCGCGGCCGACGGTCTGGTCGAATCGGCGGGGCTGATCGGCATGGGGTCGCAGGGCACCGTGGGGGCGATGGCCGGTCTGCCACCGACCGAGGAGGTCTACCTGGCGTGGCCGGCAAGCATCCACGAGGTGCTAGCGGTCGATGCGAGGGCAATGCTGATCGAAACTGCAGCCGCCCGCGCCGCCGGCGGTTTCGACGCCGACCCCGCCTTCGCGTACTTCCACTACGGCACCGACCTGTGCCTGCGGCTGCGCGCCGCGGGTCTGCGCACGGTGTTCACTCCCTACGCCGAATTCGTCGACGACGCCGCGAGCACATCCGGGGGCCCTGGGATGTCCGAGGTCAACCTGGCCGAGCGCGCAGAGTTGGTTGCCCGGTGGGCCCACGTGCTCGCCGCCGACCCCTACTTCAACCCCGGCCTGGCGCGCTCCCCGCAGTTCCGGGTCGATCCGACGCTGACCCTGCCCGAGGTGCCGCCGGCGCTGTTCGACGCGTGGCTGGCCGCCGGTCGCTGCTACTGATCCGCACCCGAATCCGGGCTACCGTAGGTAGGCGTCGCAGACCTCATGGCCCTGCTCGATTCCGGTGAGGGTGGCCTGCCGGCGTTGGCTCGGCGTGCCGTGGTGCTGTGGGTTGTCGAAGGCGAAGTCACCGGATGAGAACGCATCGCGAGCGGCCGCCTCCTCGTTGGCTCCCATTCCGGCCACGATCGCTCCGCTGATGCAATCGGCGAACAGCTCGGTCTTCACCACCGTGTCACCGTCGTCGATACGGTAACCCCGCTGGGCCTCCCAGGCGTGACCGAGCTCGTGCGCTGTGATGGCAAGCGCGGCGCCGGATTCGGCACCACCGCGCTCCTGCGCCGCGAGGAAGTTCAGGTCCAGATACACGGTGTTGTCGCCCGGGCAGTAGAAGGCGTTGCCCGATGTGAACGGATAACGCCCACAGCCGGTCATCACCCCACCCGAGGTCTCCCCCAAAGCGATGGTGCGCAGATTCGGCGCGGTGAATCCGGGCCACCATCCCTGAATGACGCCCACGGCGGAGGCGAGATCGGCTGAGACCAACTCCTCGAACGATCGCTCGAGTTGCGCATTCGGGCTCGCCAGTTCGATGTCGGCTGGCGACGCCGCCACCGACGGGTCGTTCGTACTGGACGCGGGGGCGCAGCCGACGAGCGTTGTCACCGCCAGCGCGCCGATTAGAACCGCGAGCCGCATCCCGCATCACCCGCAGACGATGCCGTCGATCTGCTCCACGAGGTAGGAACTCGTTTCGTCGCTGTAGTTGTATTGGTCAGCGATCTGAGTGGCCAGCCGGGCCCGAGTCGTTCCGCGACCCAGCTCGGCGCACACTCCGTTCGCGAACGTGTTCGCCTGCTCGTCGCTGAACTCCGTATCGTTCACGCCGATGATCGTTCGCAGCATCAGCGGGGTGTCTATCAGATAGTCCACGTTCTCCAGCACCGGTTCACCCTGTGGGCACATCACTTTGACCGCCGCAGTGATGACCGCCTCGTCGATCGTCGTATCGGCGACCGGCGGCGCGCTCTCACCTTCTGCGAAGTAGGACACGAGGTATTCCTGCAAGTCCGAGACCAGAACGTTGCTGAGGACCTCCACGCACGCCACGACACCGGCGTAGTAGACCGAGGACTCCTTGAAAGAGCCGATGGCCGGGTCGTAGGCGATGGCCTGCTGCACCATCTCCCTTCCCTTGGGTGCGTACTCGACCCAGCCGAACTGGTATGCCCGGCCGCTTTCGATGGGGAACGGGCCGAGCAGTGGATCGATGTTGCCCGGATCCTGCACCGGCTGGAGCGGAGGCAGGAAGGGCAGCGAACCCTGTGCCGCGATAGAGCCCGACGTCGCAGGACTCGCACCGGTCGCGGCCGACGCGGAGGTCGACGGCGCCGTTGCCGATGCGCTGGGGTCGTCGCTGCCTCCGATTGAGAAGCTGCAACCCGTCAGGGCCAGGGCGGACGCTGCGCCCACCGCCAACATACGCTTCATGGCTCCCTCCAAGGCCGGGCCAAAAGTGCTAGTTCTGGTCTACTTCTCCCGCAGCCATTTCCAGGCCTCGTCGGAGGCCTGGAAATATTTCACCTCACGGGCGTAGAACGGCCGCGCCATGACCGCCAGCGCCTCGTCGGCGACCGAATCACCCACGATTGCCATCTTGCTGATCTTGCCGTGGAACTCCTTGCCGAAGGCGAGATCCGCGCCCCAGGCGCTGGCCTTCTCCCAACGGAAGTCGACCATGTCGCACAGCAGTTGAACGTCGCCGTACTCCGCGACCAGCGCCTCAAGTTCGGGCTGCAACTGGTCGTAGTCGGCCTTCGTCATGATCTTGGGAATCCGGTAGCCCACAGCACTACCTGAACTCTCCGGAAGCTTCTCAGCCATCTGACCTCAACCCACTCTCATCTTCCACGTCCGGCACTCGATTCACGTTAGCGGACCTACCGCTGCACTCTCCACCTAAACGGTGGGCGATGTACTCCGGGCGGCAGTATCAATCGAGGGCGGGTCTGCTCGACTCGGCAGTTCGCGCGACACGAGCACCGCCGAGGCAGCGATAATGGCGAGTTGCACCACCAGTGCCGACCGCACCGGGAGCGACAGCGAAGACTCCTGACCACCGAGCAAGCAGAACGTCACGAAGATCATCAGCGCCCACTGCCGATCCACATGGACGGCCCGGACGGCGATGAGCGCCATGATGAAGATCAGCCCGGCCAGCGAGAGCAGTCCTAGCAACCCGGACTCGCCGGTGGCCTGCATCATCATGTTGTGGGCGGTATCCGGCTTCCATTCCAGCCCGCGGAAGGCCAGGTAATCCTCGGTGAGGAACTCCGGGCCGCGCCCCACCAGTGGGTTGGCCTCGAATTCGTCCTGCGCCAGGCCCCACGGGATGCCACGGCCGTTGAAGTCGTAACCAAGCGTTTCGGCCACGATCACCGGCACCGTGATCATGAGGCCGGCGGCGGCGGCGATGGCCGGCGACACCCAGTCCCAGCCGCGTTTGCCCAGCGGCAGGAGCGCCACGATCAGTCCGAATCCGGCTGCGATCGCTGAGGTCCGGCTCTGCGACCAGAACAGTGCAATCGCACCAGGCAGCACCACGCCGACGGTCAGCAAGGCGAAGCGTCCGGCGCTCCGGATGCCATCGGCGTAGTCGGTGATGACCTGCCGCACCCCGAGCACGACGGTCAGCCCGGCGAAGATACCCATGGTGTTGGGGTGGGGCATGACTCCACGCAGTTGGTCGAGTCCGAAGAGAGCACGGTCTTGGGCGGGTTCGATGTAGACGCCGTAGCTGAAGATGCCGAGTTCGGCGAGCACCCCGGCCGCCAAACCCGCCCAACTCACGAGGGCTAGCACGATGATGGCCGACCAGCGGACCGTGAACGGCGGCAGCAGCGTGGCCGCCCAGACCGCGACACCTACGGTGATCGCGAAAGTCAGTTGGCCCGCGCCGACGGGCTGGCCGCGGATCAGGCCGAGCACTCCAGGCACCGCCATCGCCACCATCGCGGCGAATCCCAGCCACAAGGCGAGGTCAGGCGGGCGGTGCTTGACCAGGATCCAGACACCCACCACGGCGGAGGCCAACGCCACCGCCGCGAATCCCCACCCGGGCAGACCCAGGCGCCCGAATCCGAAAGCGGCCGCCAGAAAGAGCATTCCTAACCAGGCGGATCGGGTAGGCAGGGCAGCGGTCATGGGCTCAGTCTAGGGTCGCACTCGCGCCCAGTTCGGATCTGCACACCTTTGTGACGCTAGGACCGAACGATTCGGGTGCCTAGTGTGACAAAGGTGTGCACTCACGGGGAGGGGGCGGTGCACGGGGAGGGGGCGTACGGGGAGGGGGATCACATGCCGTGGAGGTCGTCGGCGATGCCGAGATGCGGATAGACCGCCCGGCGTGTCGCCTTGATGGCGCGGTCGTACACGTCGGAGGGGTTGATCCGGCCGTCCCACGGCTCCAACACCGGGCTCCGACCGTCCGTCATGCGCCCCGGGGCAGGCCGGCCCATGGTCTGTTGGACGAACTGTGCGAAGGCTTCCGGCACAGCGGTCTCGGGCGCGATCGGGGCACCGGTGACGATGGATGTGAGGTGCGTCCAGGCCCGCGGTACGACGTCCACCCACTCGTAGCCGCCGCCGCCGACGGCAATCCACTTGCCGTCGGCGAATTCGTGCGCCAACTCGTGGACCCGCTCGTACGAACGACGCTGACCGTCGATCGACAGGGCCATGTGCGCCAACGGATCGTCGGCGTGTGAGTCGCAGCCGTGCTGCGAGAAGATGATCTGCGGCTCGAAGGCCTCGAGCACGTCGGGCACCACGGCCTCGAAGGTCCGCAACCATTTGTCGTCGGCGGTGCCCGGCGGCAGCGCGAGATTCACCGCACTGCCCTCAGCGCCGCGGCCGCCGATCTCCTCCGGGAATCCGGTGCCGGGGAACAGCGTGCGGCCCGATTCGTGCAACGAGACTGTGAGCACCCGCGGATCCGACCAGAAGATGTTCTGCACCCCGTCGCCGTGGTGGACGTCGACATCGACGTAGGCGATCCGACTGAAGCCCTGATCCAACAGCCACGCGATGGCCACCGAGATGTCGTTGTAGACGCAGAAGCCGCTGGCCGCTGCGCGGTGGGCGTGGTGGAGCCCACCCGACATGTTCATCGCGTGCAGGTAGCTGCCGGAGGCCACTGCCGCGGCGGCCGCCATCGTCGCGCCGGCCACGTGCATGCTGGCGTCGTGCATGCCCGGAAACGCCGGAACGTCCTCGGTGCCGAGGCCCTTGGTGGGGTCCGCACTCCACAGATCCACCGAGGCGAGGCGGACCGCATCGACGAAGTCCGGCGCATGCACCCGCAGGATGTCGGCCACGTCGGCCGGCTCGACCGGCTCGAGGACGTCGACGTTGGGGCTGTCGAGCAGGTGGAAGTCACGGACGAGGCGGTAGGTCAGTTGCTGGCGCACCGGCGCGAGTGGATGACCCGGGCCGAAGTCGTAGGCCCGCAATCTGTCGTCCCAAACGAAGGCGGCTTTGCCCGTCATCGTCCACCCGCGAGTTCCTGCGATCGGTCGCGCGCTGCCTCCATTGCAGTGATGAACGCCGCGCGCACCTTGTGATCGTCGAGTTCGCGCACGGCCGCCACTGTGGTTCCGGCGGGCGAACTCACGTTCTCCCGCAGCACGGTGGGGTGCTGAGCGGTGTCGCGCAGCATGGCGGCCGCGCCCACGAGGGTCTGGACCACCAAGTCGTTCGATAGTGCCCGCGGCAGCCCGAGGAGCACTCCCGCCTCGATCATCGCCTCGACCACGTAGAAGATGTAGGCAGGGCCGGAGCCGGAAATGGCGGTCACCGCGTCCAGGTAGCCTTCCGGCACCTCGATGACTTTGCCCACCGACGACATCAACCGCTCAGCCTGCTCGAGGTGACTGCCGTCGCACGACACTCCCCCCGCGATAGCCGACATCCCCTCGTCCACCAGCGCGGGCGTATTCGGCATCACCCGCACCACCGGGTGCCCCCGCGGCAGACCCTTCTCGATCGTCTCGCAGGTGATACCGGCGGCAAGCGACATCACCAGGGCACCGGGTCGCAACTCCGAGGAGACCTCGGCGAGCAACGACGCCATGTCCTGCGGTTTCACGACCAGGATCAAGGTGTCGGCGATGCGCGCGCCTTCGACGTTGGTGAGCACCTCCACGCCGTGCTTGGACCGGATGGCCGCTGCCCGGTCGGGACGGCGTTCGGTGATGAACACGTCGCTTCGGGCGACGCCGCTGCGCAACAGCCCGGACAGGAGCGCCTCGCCCATCACACCAGCACCGAAGATTCCGATCGTCGGCGCATCGCCGTCGGCGCGGCGGCCCTCCGCGGCAGGGGCGGTCGCGCCGTCGGCTGTATCGACGGTGCTGTGAACCTCAGTCATTGTTCCTATCCAGTGCCCACTAGTGATCGCATGAACAGCGCCAAGTTTGCCGGTTTCTCCGCCAGGCGACGCACGAGGTAGCCGTACCACTCGGCGCCGTAGGGGACGTACACCCGCATGCGCTCGCCCTGAGCGGCCAATCGCGCCTGCTCATCCGGCCGGATTCCGTAGAGCATCTGGTACTCGTACTCGCCGCGTTTGCGGTGCGCCCGCACCGCCAGCGCTTCGCCGATGTCGATCAGGCGAGGGTCGTGAGTGGCGAGCATGGGATAGCCGGGGCCCGCCATCAGGATGCGCATGCACCGCACGTAGCTGCGGTCCACCTCGCCGCGGGCCTGGAACGCAACCGACTCCGGCTCTCGGTAGGCGCCTTTGCACAGTCGCACTCGGGATCCGGCATATGCCAGGTCCCGGCAGTCGGCCTCGGTCCGATACAGGTAGGCCTGCAGCACCGCACCCACCCACGGGAAGTCCTCCCGCAGCGTGCGCAGTGTCTCCAGCGTGAGGTCCGTGGTGGTGTGATCCTCCATGTCCAGCGTCACGGTGGTGCCGATCGCAGCAGCAGCCTCGCAGATCACGTGGGCGTTCTCGGTCGCGATCCGTGGGCCGTCGCCGGGCAAGGACTGCCCGATCGCGGACAGCTTGACCGACACTTCGGCCGAGGCCGCCAATCCGGCCTCCGCGATGCCGGCCAGCAAGTCGAGGTAGGCATCCCGGATGCCATCGGCCTGATCGAGGGAGTACGTGTCCTCGCCGAGGTGGTCGATGGTGGACAGCAGGCCGGCGTCGCTCAACTCGGCAGCGGTGCCGACGGCGTCCGCGGTGGTGTTGCCCGCCACGTAGCGGGCCACCACGGTGCGCGCCACCGGCGCCTTGGCGGAAAACGACTTGAGGCCCTCACTCCGGGCAGCAAGCAGCAGCGCCTGTCGAATCATGGATCACTCGCTTCCGGGCAAGGGGATGGACGGGTCAAGCCAGGCCTGCACAGTGGGGGCCACGATGCGCACGAGGTCGTCCTCGGGCATCGATGCCAACGGTTCAAGCTTGACGATGTACCGGTTGACGGTGATGCCGATCAGGTAGGACGAGATGAGTGCCACCCGCTGGCGGGCGTCGGGAACGCCGATGGTGCGTGCGAGGCGGTCGACGATCGACTCCTCGAAGAAGGCCTGCAACCCCGCGGCCGCCCGAGTTGTGGACGAACCCGCTCGGAACAGCGCGATGAGGTCCTCTCGGACCTCCGGATCACCTAGCGCCTCAAGCGTGGTGCGCGTGAGCCGTTCACCCATGCCGTCGAGGCCCGGTGCCACGAGTTCGGGCACAGCCGTCGCCGGATCGAACGGCAGCTTCATCGCCGCCGCGAAGAGCTTGTCCTTGGATCCCCAGTAGCGCTGCACAACCTCAGGCGCTACGCCGGCCGCGGCCGCCACCCCCTTGACGGTGGTTCGTACGTAGCCCTTGCTGTGGAATGCCGCGCGAGCCGAATCAAGCACCGCATCGCGCACCTCGTCGGTTCCCATGAGGCCACACTAGGCCCCTCTGCGGGACTTTGCGCCCTGCTTGGCCCCAGAGGGCCGCCGGTGCCCGCTATCCCGCCACGAGGTGCAGCCGGGCGAACGCCAGGGCCTCGGCCAAGTCCGCCTCCCTGGTGGCCCGGTTGGCCGCCTTCCGAGTGGTGACTTCCACGACCACCGAGCCGGCGAAACCGCGCTCGGCCAATTGCTCGAGGAGTGCCCCCGCAGGCTGACCGCCGCGGCCGGGAATCAAGTGCTCATCCCGGGCTGCGCCGGTGCCGTCGGCGAGGTGAATGTGCACCAGGGAATCGCCGAGGTCGCTGGCCATTTCAAGTGCGTCGGTGCCGCTCACCGCGGTGTGAGAGAGATCCAACGTCGTGTGCACGTAGTCCTCGTCGCGGACGTCCCAGCCCGGCGAGTAGGCCGCCAGTTCGCGCGAGCGCGCGCGCCACGGGTACATGTTCTCGACGGCGAACCGAACACCGGTCTCATCGCCCATCCGTTTGAGGCCGCGGACGAAATCCTTGGCGTAGTCGCGCTGCCAGCGAAACGGCGGGTGCACAACGACCGTGTCGGCGCCCAGCGACTCCGCTGCTTCCTTGGCGCGCAACAACTTGCCCCACGGTTCGGTGCCCCACACCCGTTGAGTGACCAGCAGGCATGGCGCGTGCACCGCCAGCACCGGAATCTCGTAGGTGTCGACGAGTCGTTTGATGGCGTCGAAGTCCTGACTCACGGCGTCGGTCATGACCATCACTTCGAGGCCGTCGTAGCCGAGCCGGCTGGCCATTTCGAATGCCGCGGCAGGACTCTCGGGGTACACCGACACCGTCGACAGCGCGACTTTCGCCGCGGCTGGCCGGGGCAGTGATGGCGTGGTCACCTACGAGCCTCCTGATGGTCGTTAGGCACAACACTAGGCACCTCCGACTGCTGCTCTGCAAGCCGTGTGCTCGTCAGCCGGTTGATCAGCACAAACGCGACCGCGCCAACAATGCCCAGGGTCACCGCGATGCTGGTCTTCGCGTCGTCGTCGATGCGCAGCAGGAAGAACTCGCTCAACCAAGGGATGTAGAGGAAACCCAGGAACGCGATGCCCATGGCGACGACCAAGGCCAGGCGCAGTCCGGTGAGCGGTCGCGCGACCATCGCCAACACCGTCATCGAAATGATGAACAGGGTGATGGCGGCTGACACCCGGGCCTCTTCAACGACCAGGCCGCGCTTGAGGGCCCAGAAGTAGGACGTAAAGGAGGCGACACCGCAGATCAGGCCGGCCGGAACCGCGAACCACAGCACGCGCCGGAAGAATCCCGGCCGGAATCGCTGCTTGTTCGGCATGAGCGCCAGCAGCGTGGCCGGGATTCCGATGGTCAGCCAGGTGATCACTGTGAGGTGGCGCGGCAGGAACACGAACTCGACCCTGAAAATGTCGGTGAGGGTGAAGAACACCACCAGGAAACTCAGCACCGCCGAGTAGAAACTCTTGGTGAGGAACAGCGAGCTGACTCGTTCGATGTTGCCCAACACCCGACGACCCTCGGCCACCACCGAAGGCATCACCGCGAAGGAGTTGGTGAGCAGCACGATCTGCGCCACGGCGCGGGTGGCCGCGGCACCCGAACCCATGGCGATTCCGAGGTCGGAGTCCTTCAGCGCCAGCACGTCGTTGACCCCGTCGCCGGTCATGGCAACGGTGTGGCCACCTGATTGCAGCGCGGACACCATGGCGCGCTTCTGTGCCGGCGTGACGCGACCGAAGACTCCGTGGGTCTCGAGCACCTCTGCCAGCGCCGCCGGATCTTCGGGCAGCATCCGGGCGTCGTAGGGGTCGTCGGCCAACGGGATCCCGGCCTGCGCAGCAATGGCGCCGACGGTCACCGGGTTGTCACCGCTGATCACCTTCACCTGCACGTCCTGGTCGAGGAAGTAGGCCACGGTCTCGGCCGCATCGGGCCGCAGGCGCTGGTCGATGCTCACCAGGGCCACCGGCTCCAGGCCCGACAACGGGGCGTCGACGGTGGGCAGTGCCGGTGCCCGCGCCAGCAGCAGCACACGCGCGCCGCCGGCGGCCAGCCGTTCGGATTCCGCGGCGATCGAGTCGGGTGCGTTCGGGGTGGCCGCCAGCAGAATCTCCGGGGCGCCCATCACCCACGTGCCATGGTCGCGGAACTGCGCTGCCGACCACTTGCGCGAACTCGAGAACGGCACCGACCCAACCATCGGCCAACCCGGATCCGGGTGATGCTCGGCCACCGCTGCGAGGGTCGGATTGGGATTCGATTCGGAGGCCCCCATGGCCCCGAGCACCGCATCCACCGGTGTCGCATCGTCGAAGGTCACCACCTCGCGGACGGCCATTCCCGGCTCGGTGAGGGTGCCGGTCTTGTCCACGCACACCACGTCGACGCGCGCCAGCACCTCGACCGCCGGCATCTCCTGCACCAGTGTGCCCTTCGATCCCAGGCGTACCACCGCGACAGCCATCGCGACGCTGGTCAACAGCACCAGCCCCTCGGGCACCATGGTCACCACGCCGGCCACGGTGCCGCTGAGCGCCTCCTGCCAATCCGGGCTGGCGATCATCTGTGAGATGAACAGCAGGGTCCCCAGCGGTATCAGCACGTAGGTCATGATCCGCACGAAACGCATGATCGAAGCCATGAGTTCGCTGCGGGTCACGGTGAACTTCTTGGCCTCGGCTGCCAACTGGGTGGCGTACGAGTCCTCCCCCACCTTCTCCGCCCGCATCAGGCCGCTGCCCGCCACGACGAACGATCCGCTCATCACTTCGTCGCCCGCGTGCTTGACAACCGGATCGGCCTCACCGGTGAGCAGCGATTCGTCCGCCTCCAGACCGGTCGCCGCGAGCATGATTCCGTCCACCACGATCTGGTCGCCGGTGCTCAACTCGATGACGTCGTCCAGCACTATCTCGCTTGGTCGGATGGCCACCGAGGCACCGTCGCGACGCACCACCGGTTTGGCTTCGCCGACCAGCGACAGCTTCTCGAGCGTGCGTTTGGCCCGCCACTCCTGGATGATCCCGATGGCGGAGTTGATGATGATCACGAAACCGAACAGGGAGTCCTGAATCGGCGCCTGGGCGATGATCATCAGCGCCCACAGCGAGCCGATCACCACGTTGAACGACGTGAGGGTGTTCTCGCGGAAGATGCTCGCCAGGCTGCGGGACCGAGGATCCGGGGCCTCGTTCACCTGGCCCTTGGCCACCCGCTCGGCAACCTCGGCCGAGGTCAGACCAGCCTCGGTGGGCTCGGCGGTGTCGGTGGACATCAATCGTCCAGGGCGTCGAGTTGGCTCAGGATGACGCCCTCCCGCAGCGCCCAAGGGCACAGCACGAGTTCCGGCACTTCGAAGATGTCCATGCAGGCCTCGGCCACCAGTGCGCCAGCGACCAACTGGGCCGACCGCCCCTGCGAGACGCCGGGCAGGCGGGCTCGCTCAGCGGCGGTCATGGCGGCGATGCGGGGTAGCCAGTCGCCGAGATCGTCGCGCTCCAACGCACGGCGCACGTAGGGTCCCTGCGCGGACGGTGCCGCTCCCGTGATGCGCGCCAGCTGGCGGAAGGTCTTGGACGTTGCCACTGCCAACTCGGGTGTTCCCACCCGGCCGACGCGACCGACCGCGGAGGCCACCTGGGTGCGCACGTGGCGCCGCAGCGCCCGCACCTGCTCGGCGTCGGGCGGATCATCGGTCATGAAGAGTCGGGTGAGCCGACCGGCACCGAGTTCGAGGGACAGCGCCTCGTCGGGCTCCTCATCGGCACCAGCCGCAATCTCCAGGGATCCGCCGCCGATGTCGAACACGAGCAACGTGCCGCTGCTCCAGCCGAACCATCGACGCACCGCGTGGAACGTCAGCCGGGCCTCGTCCTCGCCGCTGAGCAGCTGCAGCTGCACGCCGGTGGCGGCCTCGACCTCGTCGATGACTTCTGGGCCGTTGGGTGCACCACGAATCGCCGAGGTGGCGAAGCCCGTGAGTTGCGATGCACCGGCGTCCTCCGCGATGCGCGCAGACTCGGAGACGAAATCTATGAGCATCCCGATCGCAGCCGGCGACACCTCACCAGTGTCGGTCAGGTGCTCGGAGAGGCGCAGTTCGGTTTTGCGCGAGTGGGCCGGGATCGGAGCGCCACCATGGCGTGCGTCGACGATGAGCAGGTGGACCGTGTTCGATCCGACATCAAGGACTCCTAGACGCACGCGACCACGGTACCCGTAGTTGGGCCTACGCTGTACGGCGTGACCGAGGTCGACCTCAAGTTCCCCCGGAGTTGGCTGGAATTCGCCGACCCCGACGAGCCCGGGCGGCTGTTCCGCTGCGACACCACCTGGCTCACCTCCCGCTGGCACTGCATCTTCGGCCAAGGCTGCCCCGGCATCTACGCGACGGCACCGAACAACGGCTGCTGCACGCTGGGGGCGCACTTCTCCGACGACGACGATCGCGACCGGGTGCTGGGGTGGGCCGGAGAACTGACCGAGGACACCTGGGTGAACTTCGCCACCGGCACCGCCGACGGGGTCCTCGACGTGGACGCGGACGGCGACGAACAGACCCGAGTGGTCAACGGTGGCTGCATCTTCCTCAATCCGCCAGGATTCGCCAGGGGGCTGGATGCGCGCTGCACAACCTCGCCGCCGAGCGCGGCGTGGATCCGCAGGAGACGAAGCCGGACGTGTGCTGGCAACTGCCTGTGCGCCGCGACTATGAGGAGCGGGTGTGGCCGGACGGCACCGAACTCGAGGTGGTCGTGATCACGGAGTACGACCGGCGCGGCTGGGGTCCCGGCGGCCACGAACTGGACTGGTACTGCTCGGGGGCCACCGAAGCCCACACGGCGGTCGAGCCGGTGTACGTCTCGGAACGGGCCACCTTGGTGCACCTGATGGGCCAGCGCGCCTACGACGAGCTCGTACGCCTGATTGCCGCGGCGCCAGAAGCGTTGCCCCATCCGGCCGACCCGATCGACTGACCGCACGCTTCCACACCCACCCGCACGCCTGCCGCGCAGAGTCGGACCCACCGCATAGCCTGCATGTCGTGGCCAAGAACACCTCGTCCTACGCGTGCTCCGAGTGTGGAGCCACCACCATCAAGTGGTTGGGGCGGTGCCCGAAGTGCGGCGAGTTCGGCACGATCGCCGAGGTGAGCGAAGCAGCCGTCACCGCGCCGGGCCTCAAAGCCACTGCAGCCGGCGCTACCCCGCCGACCGCTGCAACGGCGGTGTCCGACGTCATCGCAACGCCCGCATCCGAGCGTTTGCACAGCGGAGTGGGCGAATTCGACCGGGTCATCGGCGGTGGGCTGGTGGCCGGGCAGGTACTCCTGCTCAGCGGCGAGCCGGGGGCGGGCAAGAGCACGCTGCTGCTCACGGTGGCTGATTCGGTGGCACGCACCACGTCCCGCCCGGTGCTGTATTTGTCCGGCGAGGAGTCAGTGCAGCAGATCGCGGTTCGAGCCCGACGCATTCGCGCCACCAGCGAGCACCTACTGGTCGCCGATGACACCGACCTCGCACACATCATCGGCCACCTCGACGCCCACCCGGACGCGGCACTGGTGATCGTCGACTCGGTACAGACCGTCGCCAGCGCAGACGTGGAGGGCCGGGCCGGTGGTGTCGCACAGGTGATGGCTGTCGCACAGACCCTCACCCGAGTCGCCAAGAACCGCGGGATCCCCGTGATCTTGGTGGGTCAGGTGACCAAGGACTCCACCGTGGCAGGCCCCCGGGCACTCGAGCACATCGTCGATACAACGGTCAGCCTCGACGGCGACCGCCGTACCGCACTCCGCCTCCTGCGCACTGTGAAGAACCGCTACGGATCGCTTGAGGTGGCGGCCTTCGAGCAGACCGATATCGGCATGCGAGAGGTCCTCGACCCAAGCGTGCTGTTCCGCGGTGAACGCGAGGCGCCCGTGCCGGGCACCTGCGTCACCGTGACGATGGAGGGCAATCGGGCCCTGCTCACGGAGGTGCAGGCCCTCGTGACGCCTCAGCCGGCACCCAACCCTCGGCGAGCTGTGACCGGCCTCGACAGCGCAAGGTCGGCCATGCTCATCGCCGTCACCGAACGCGCATCCGGGATCAAACTGCATCAACAGGACGTCTTCCTTGCCACGGTGGGCGGGATTCGACTCTCCGATCCCGCCGCGGACGTGGCCATCTGCCTGGCGCTGTTCTCGGCCACCGGCATGGGGCTGAGCCCGCTTGACCTGGCGATCATCGGGGAGGTCACGCTGTCCGGCGACATCCGACCGGTGCCGCAACTCGGGGAGCGGGTGGCCGAAGCCATCCGCCTGGGCCACCGCACGCTGCTGGTGCCGCCGGGGACCCGCAAACGAGTCAACGGTCAGGCGACCGGCGGCAGGCTCATTGAGGTGCCCACGTTGGGTCGGGCCATCGCCGCCTTTGAGGGCCTCAACCCGATGCAGGGCGACGTCGCACGGCTGCCCTCGGCCGCCACCAGCGTGCGCTGAGCGGTCGCCGAGCCGTGGCGCCCGGCCGCGCCGGGGTCAGGCGCTGGGGTCAGGCGCTGGGCGGGGGCCGGCTTCGGCGGAGCGGGTGCTACTGGCTGAGCGCAAAGCTGGCCGACGTACCGATGGCGGACCCGTTGGCTCCCGCCACGTTGTAGCTGCCCGCCTGTGCCGGTTGCTGCGGAGAGGGGCAGCCCGGGGACGTCACGATGGCTGGCCACGCGGCCTGCACCATGAATGCTTGGCCGGCGGGGATGGTCTCGACCTGCGATGGCCCCCCGGGGTTGCAGTCGTCCGACGACCACACCCGGTAGCCGCCCGAGGTGATCAGAAACTCGTTGACCACCGGGCCCACATCGCGGGTGCAGGGGGCCTCGGAGATGTTCGAGATGGTCATCGACACGCTCACCGGCTGACCCACCTTGGGATCGGCAGTGTCGACCTTCGTCTCGATGTTCAGGTCGCTGTCTGAGCACTCCGACACCTGTGTGCTCGACGGCGAGGCGCTGGCGCTTGCGCTGGGGCTCGCGGTCGGTGACGCAGCGGTTTCGCTGGCGCTCGGGGAGGCCGACGCCGTGGCTGTCGGATCGCCCTCGGCCGCGGTGGGCGTCGGATCGCCGCCGGAGGGCCAGAGAATGACGAGGAGGATGACCGCCAACAACACTGCCACGGCCACCACGGCGCGGCGCCGCCAGTACACCGCGGGCGGCTCCGGGCCAACCGGCTTCATCAGGCTATCCACGCCTCACAGGGTAACCCGCCGGTTTCGCCAGACTCGGACACGCATGCGAGCATCGTTGAATCATGTCGAGCAACGCGGATCTGCACGAACGCGTCGTCACCTGGTTCGACCAGAACCGGCGGCCGCTTCCATGGCGGGAGTCACCGACGCCGTGGGGTGTGTTGGTGTCCGAGGTGATGCTGGCCCAGACCCCTGTCGCTCGTGTGGAGCCTGTGTGGCGGGCGTGGCTGGACCGCTGGCCCACCCCGGCGGACCTCGCGGCCGAACCAGTTTCGGAGGCCATCAAGGCGTGGGGGCGGCTCGGCTACCCCCGGCGGGCCTTGCGGCTCCACGAGGCGGCCGGGGTCATCGTCGAGCAGCACTCCGGGGAGGTGCCCGGTGACTACCAAAGCCTCGTCGCTCTGCCAGGTGTCGGCGACTACACCGCGGCAGCGGTGGTGAGCTTCGCCTTCGGCGGCCGGGCCACAGTGCTCGACGTCAACGTTCGGCGGTTCTATGCCCGCTACTTCGACGGTCAACCCTTCCCGCCGGCCCACGTCACTTCGGACGAACGGCGCCGGGCTGCGGGGTACCTCCCCGACCGCGATCCGGCGCTGTGGGCCGCCGCGACCATGGAGTTCGGCCAGTTGGTGTGTACGGCGAAGGAACCGCGGTGCGAATCCTGCTGTGTGGCCGACGGCTGCCGCTGGTTGGCCCGTGGCCGCCCCGACGCCCACCTGCGCACCACCCGACCCCAGGGCTACGCCGGAACCGACCGACAGGTGCGGGGGCTGATCGTGGAAAAACTGCGATCCGGCCCGGCGGCCCGGGAGGCGATCGACGCACTCTGGCCGGACGGGATTCAGCTGGCCAGGGCGCTGGACTCGTTGGTTTCCGACGGGTTGGTGGATCCGGTGGAACCAGAGCGGTTTGCGCTTCCTGGGGATATCTGAGGGGGCCGTCGGACCCCCGGCCTTCGCCGGGCCCCGGCCGTCGGTGGGGCTCCCGGCCTTCGGTCGTGGCTCCCGGCCTTCGCCGGCGGGGTGTGGTGGGGCCTCTTCCGTGGTTGCGACTGGTGCGGGTTCGTGGGTTTTTCTGACGGCCCCACCACACCCCACCACCTACGACCGGGCTCGGGCCGTGATCGACGCGGGGCCAGCCGGGCGCCGGAAGATCAACACGGGTCCCAGTCGGGCCGCGGAAGATCAACGCGGGCCCTAGTCGGGTTTCCGGAGATCAACAAGACCAAAAACCCGACCCAGACCCGCGTTCGCCACCGACCCTCAGTCGCGGCCGCCGGTCGCGCGGCAGCGGCGGTCGCAGAAGGCAGAGTTCCCCGCCGCATCTGTGCGGCAGGGAACCCTCGGAGCACGGACCCATCGGCCGGGCCCGCGACGGACTACTCGGCGGTGCCCTCGGCCACGATGGGCGGAACGTCAGCGATCTCCGCCTTGTCCTCGCCGGTGAACGTGAAGACGGCCTCCTCGCCCTCGCCTTCGACGCCGACCACCACGATCTGGCCCGGACGCAATTCGCCGAACAGGATCTTCTCGCTCAGCGCATCCTCGATCTCGCGCTGGATGGTGCGGCGCAACGGCCGGGCACCCAGCACGGGGTCGTAGCCACGCTTCGCGAGGAGTTCCTTGGCTGGCTGGGTCAGCTCGATGCCCATGTCCTTGTCGCGCAAGCGCTCATCGAGGCGCGCCAGCATCAAGTCGACGATCTCAACAATCTCGGCCTGACTGAGCTGGTGGAAAACGATGATGTCGTCGATGCGGTTGAGGAACTCGGGTCGGAAGTGCGCCTTCAGCTCATCGTTGACTTTGGCCTTCATGCGCTCGTAAGACGTCTTGGTGTCGTCTGCGTTGGCGAAACCGAGGTTGAGGCCCTTGGCGATGTCACGGGTACCCAGGTTCGTGGTCATGATGATCACGGTGTTCTTGAAGTCGACCATGCGGCCTTGCGAATCCGTGAGGCGACCGTCTTCGAGGATCTGCAGCAGCGAGTTGAAGATGTCCGGGTGGGCCTTCTCGACCTCGTCGAACAGCACCACCGAGAACGGCTTGCGCCGCACCTTCTCCGTGAGCTGGCCGCCCTCTTCGTATCCCACGTAGCCTGGCGGCGAGCCGAACAGCCGCGACACGGTGTGCTTCTCCGAGTACTCGCTCATGTCCAGCGCGACGAGTGCGTCCTCATCGCCGAACAGGAACTCGGCCAGCGTCTTGCTGAGCTCCGTCTTTCCGACACCGGACGGGCCGGCGAAGATGAACGAGCCACCGGGCCGCTTGGGATCCTTCAGCCCCGCCCGGGTGCGACGGATCGCTTGCGACAACGCGTGGATGGCCTGCTCCTGGCCAATGACGCGCTTGTGGAGTTCGGTCTCCATGCGCAGTAGTCGCTGGGACTCCTCCTCGGTGAGCTTGAACACCGGAATCCCGGTCGCGGTGGCCAACACCTCGGCAATGAGCTCCTCGTCGACCTCGGCGACGACGTCGAGGTCGCCGGCCTTCCATTCCGTCTCGCGCTCGGCCTTCTCGACCATCAGGGTCTTCTCGTCGTCGCGCAGGCGGGCAGCTTTCTCGAAGTCCTGCGCGTCGATGGCGGACTCCTTCTCGCGACGCACATTGGCGATGCGGTCGTCGAACTCGCGCAGGTCCGGCGGCGCGGTCATGCGGCGGATGCGCAGCCGGGAGCCGGCCTCATCGATCAGGTCGATGGCCTTGTCGGGCAGGTAGCGGTCGTTGATGTAGCGGTCGGCCATCGTCGCCGCACCCACCAGCGCGGCATCCGTGATGGTCACCTTGTGGTGCGATTCGTAGCGGTCTCGCAGGCCCTTGAGGATCTCGATCGTGTGGGCCAGCGACGGCTCATTGACCTGAATCGGCTGGAACCGGCGCTCCAACGCCGCGTCCTTCTCGACGTACTTGCGGTATTCGTCGAGTGTCGTGGCCCCAATGGTCTGCAGTTCACCGCGGGCCAGCATGGGCTTGAGGATGCTCGCGGCGTCGATCGCGCCCTCGGCTGCACCCGCTCCCACCAGAGTGTGCATCTCGTCGATGAACAGGATGACGTCACCGCGGGTCCTGATTTCCTTCAGGACCTTCTTCAACCGCTCCTCGAAGTCACCGCGGTAGCGAGAACCGGCCACCAGCGACCCGAGGTCGAGGGTGTAGAGCTGCTTGTCCTTGAGGGTCTCGGGGACTTCGTTGCGCACGATCATCTGGGCGAGGCCCTCGACCACCGCGGTCTTGCCGACCCCGGGCTCGCCGATGAGCACCGGGTTGTTCTTGGTGCGGCGGCTGAGCACCTGCATGACCCGCTCGATCTCCTTCTCCCGGCCAATGACCGGGTCGAGCTTGCTCTCGCGGGCGGCCTGGGTGAGGTTGCGCCCGAACTGATCGAGCACCAGCGACGTGCTGGGCGTGCCCTCCTGCGGCGCACCCGCGGCGGCGGGCTCCTTGCCCTGGTAGCCGGCGAGAAGCTGGATGACCTGCTGACGCACCCGATTGAGATCGGCACCGAGCTTGACGAGCACCTGGGCCGCCACGCCCTCACCTTCGCGGATCAGCCCGAGCAGGATGTGCTCCGTGCCGATGTAGTTGTGCCCCAACTGGAGCGCCTCGCGCAGCGAGAGCTCGAGAACCTTCTTGGCCCGCGGGGTGAAGGGGATGTGACCGGAGGGCGCCTGCTGGCCCTGGCCGATGATCTCCTCAACCTGGCTGCGCACCGCCTCCAGCGAGATTCCCAGCGACTCCAGCGCCTTGGCTGCGACACCTTCACCCTCGTGAATGAGACCGAGCAGGATGTGTTCGGTGCCGATGTAGTTGTGATTGAGCATGCGCGCCTCTTCTTGGGCGAGCACGACGACTCGGCGAGCGCGGTCGGTAAACCGTTCGAACATTCGCTGCTCCTATGTTCGGTCAGCCCCACTCTGGGCTCGGGTGGGTTCTTGAGAGATGACTGTAATCCCTCACGAGGACTCCAGCATCGTCCCCACAACGCGGCGGGTCCATCTGGCACTTCCAAGATTCGCGCAGGGTGAACGCCGCCGGACGGAATGCGCGAGCACAGCGGCCGGCGCTGAGGCACTGGCCGCGCACGCCTGGCACCTGGTGACCCCCACGCCTGGCACCTGGTGATCCAATCGACGGGACAACCGGTGATCTGATCGGCAGGATGTTGGCCATGACCAACAATCCGCGCGCCGGACAACTCGCAGAGCCTGCCGAACTCGTCGACCTGGCCAAACTGGTCACGGATTACTACACCCTTCACCCGGACCCGGCCGATCCGATGCAGCAGGTGCTCTTCGGCACCAGCGGACACCGCGGGTCAGCGTCCGATGCGGCCTTCAACGATGATCACATCGCCGCCACCACGCAGGCGATCTGCGACTTCCGCTCGGCCCAGGGCTACGACGGCCCGCTGTTCCTCGGCCGCGATAGCCACGCCCTGAGCGAGCCGGCTCACGCCACCGCGTTGGAGGTGCTTGCAGCCAACGGCGTCACCACGTTGATTGACACCAACGACGACTACGTGCCCACTCCTGCGTTGTCACTGGCGATCCTCGAGTACAACGGCGGCGGCCACTCCGGGAAGGCCGACGGCATCGTGATCACGCCCAGCCACAACCCGCCGAGGGACGGCGGATTCAAGTACAACCCGCCCAACGGCGGCCCGGCTGACACCGACGTCACCAAATGGATCCAAGACCGCGCCAACGAGATCCTGCGGGCGGGCGGGGCCGGGATCAAGCGCATCCCGCTGAGTCAGGCACTCGCGGCCGAGACCACAGGCACCTACGACTTCAAGGACGCCTACGTCGCGGCGCTGTCGACCGTGCTGGACATGGACGTCATCCGCGGCGTCAAAATCGGCGCCGACCCGCTCGGGGGTGCCGCGGTGCACTACTGGGGTGCAATCGCGGATCGCTACGACCTCGACCTCACCGTTGTGAACCCGCTGGTGGACTCCACGTTCCGTTTCATGACCTTGGACTGGGACGGCAAGATTCGAATGGACTGCTCGTCGCCGAGCGCAATGGCGTCGCTGGTGGGCAAGCGGGACCTCTTCGACATCGCGACGGGCAACGACACCGACGCCGACCGGCACGGCATCGTGACGCCGGATCATGGCCTCATGAACCCGAACCACTTCCTCGCCGTGGCGATCGAGTACCTCTACTCGAACCGCTCAGGCTGGGCCGCGGACGCCGGCGTGGGCAAGACCCTGGTGAGCTCGTCGATGATCGACCGGGTGACCGCTGGACTCGGACGTCGCTTGGTGGAGGTGCCGGTGGGCTTCAAATGGTTCGTGCCCGGACTCATCGACGGGTCCATCGGATTCGGCGGGGAGGAATCGGCAGGGGCGTCGTTCCTCCGCCTCGACGGCTCGGTGTGGACCACCGACAAGGACGGCATGATCATGGCCCTGCTCGCGTCCGAGATCCGCGGACGCACCGGGCAGAGCCCCAGCGAACACTACGCCCGGCTGACCGAGCAGTACGGCGACCCGGTGTATGCCCGCGTCGACGCCCCCGCCACCCGACCGCAGAAGGCCAAGCTCGCGAATCTCACCCCGGCGGATGTGACCTCGACGGAGTTGGCCGGTGAACCGATCACCGCCATCCTCACCCGCGCGCCCGGAAACGACGCGCCCATCGGCGGCCTCAAGGTGACCACAGAGAACGGCTGGTTCGCGGCCCGCCCGTCCGGCACCGAGGATGTGTACAAGATCTACGCCGAAAGTTTCCTCGGCCTCGACCACCTGACCCAAATCCAGGAGTCGGCCAAGGAGGTCGTCGACTCCGCCCTGGCCTAACGGCGGTCCATCCCATCCGGCGCCCATCCGGCGCCCCGGTCATCGCCAGACCGTGGCAGGAAGCGTTAGTTGGCGGCCTCGTAGGCGGCGACGACGTCGGCGGAGATTCGGCCGCGACTGCTCACCGGAACGCCGTTCGCGTTGGCCCAGGCGCGGATCTCGGCGCTGCGGGATGCGGCCCCGCCCCCGTCGGCTTTGCCTCGACGGCCGCGGCCGCCACGCCGAGCGGGGACACGCCGGGCAACCTCCACATAGGGCGCGAGCAGCTCGCGCAGAACCGCCGCGTTCTCCTCGGTGAGGTCGATCTCGTAGTTGTCGCCGCCTAATCCGAACGTGACGGTTTCTGCTGCTTCGGAGCCGTCGAGGTCGTCCACCAGGATTGTCTGCGTACGAATCGCCATGTGTGTGTGCTTTCTGTGAGTCGGGTCGGACTGATGAGTAGCCCCCCGGCACTCAACAGTACGGTTTTCACTTCCCAGGCGCTCATCCCCATATGTTTCCTGCGGAAAACAGCACAAGAAGTTGATCATGATCATACCCATACATCAGAGGTTTGTGTAGGCAGGTCATGCGAATCGCACAGAGTTACTTTCGCTTTACTCGGAGCATTCTGTGATTACCCAGCGTATTCGGCTTCGCCCGTTCCAAGTCGAGGAACTCTGCCACGCCTTCGTCATATGACTGAAGCAGCTGACCGAAAACCTCATGGGAAACGGGGGCACCCTCGATCTCCTCAAACCCGCGTCGGCTGAAGAATTCCTTTTCGAAAGTCAAACAGAACACCTTTTCAACCCCCAGGGCATCAGCGCGTGAGAGGAGCGCCTCCAGCAGGGCTCCCCCAACGCCACGTCCGGCCACCGACGGGTGCACGGCAAGGGTGCGGACCTCCGCTAGGTCCTCCCACATCACGTGTAGCGCACCGCAGCCCACCACCGTGTCGCCAGCCTGCGCCACCATGAACTCCTGGACGTCCTCGTAGAGCGTCACGGTGGCCTTCGCCAGCAGGTGTCTGCTGGCCGTGTAGCGATCCACCAGGGTCCGAATCCCGGGGACGTCTGCCGTGGTCGCCGTGCGAATCATCACCGCCGGGCCAATCGCCGGGCGAGCGGCCACTCGGTCGGAGAACGGGGATTGCTCGCTCACGGCGCGGACATGTTCTTGGCGAATACCAGCGCCAGCCCGATGAGGGTGAGTTCTGGCCGGTGGGCGGTTATCGCGCGCGATTCGGGCACCACAACCTCGGCCAAACCTCCCGTGGCGATCACATCTCGCACGCCCGAGACTTCGCTCTTGATGCGATCCACCAAGCCATCGACTTGGCCGGCGAAACCATACAGCGCACCTGATTGCAGGGCTTCAACGGTGTTCTTGCCAATCACGCTTCGAGGCCGTACGAGTTCCACCTTGCGCAATTGCGCCGCCCGCGCGGACAACGCATCAAGGGAAATCTGAATACCGGGAGCCAGGGCACCGCCGAGAAAATCCCCGGTCGCCGAAACCACGTCCAGATTGGTCGACGTGCCGAAGTCAACCACCACGCACGGGCCACCGAAGAGGTGATGGGCCGCAAGCGTATTGACGATGCGATCGGCGCCCACCTCCTTGGGATTGTCCGTAAGCACCTGCACGCCGGTCTTCACGCCGGGTTCGACGATGATGCGCGGAACCTCGCCGTAGTAGGTGGCCAGCATTGCGCGCATTTCGTGCAGCACCGCTGGCACCGTGGAACACATCGAAACGCCCGTGATGGGGGTGCTGCCCAGGAGGCCGCGAAATGTCAGCATCATCTCGTCGGCGGTGGATCGCGGATCGGTTTTGATACGGAAAGAATCCACCAACCGGTCACCCTCGAACAATCCCAGCACGGTGTTGGTGTTTCCAACGTCGATTGCGAGCAGCATCTGATCAGATCTCTCTTAGGTCAGCACCGATGTCGAGAACCGGCGCAGAGTGGGTCAAGGCACCGACGGCTACATAATCCACGCCAGTCCGCGCGACCGCAGGCGCATCGGTCAAAGTCAACCCGCCGGATGCCTCTAGGGTGGCCCGTCCGGCGTTGAGCCTCACCGCTTCAACCATCTGCGGGACCGTGAAGTTGTCGAGCAGCACAACGTCGGCCCCGGCTCCGAGCGCCTCCTCGAGCTGGGCCAGCGAATCAACCTCGATCTCCACCGGAACACCGGGGAACTGGTCCCGCACAGCCTGGAAGGCGGCGGCGACCCCACCGGCGGCGAGCACATGATTGTCCTTGACAAGCGCAGCGTCCGACAGGCTCATGCGGTGGTTGACCCCACCCCCGCAGCGCACGGCGTACTTCTCCAGCACCCGCAGGCCGGGCGTGGTCTTGCGGGTGTCGCGCACCTGAGCGCCCGATCCTGTCAACTGCCCGGCCCACTCGGCGGTCGCAGTGGCAACCCCGGACAGGTGCCCGAGCAGATTGAGCGCCGAGCGCTCAGCGGTCAACAGCGCATGGGTGGGGCCCACCGCGGTGAGCACGAGTTGGCCGGGAACGACCACGTCCCCGTCGGTCGCCGCGAGGGTCACCGCTACGTCGCCACTGCGTTCGAGCACGACCGCTGCCACCGGCAATCCCGCCACCGTGCCCGGTCCACGTGCCACGAAGTCCAGAGCACTGACGTGGTCTGGGGCCACGGTGGCCGCCGTCGTGACATCGATGCCGCCGGCGAGGTCCTCGGCCAGGGTACGGTCGGCAAGGTCGAGGAGGTCGTCCCGGCTGATCCCGGCGGCCTCAAGTGCGTCGGCGTGATCGGTTGTTGCCGTAGTCATCTCAACCTTCCTGTGCTGCCTCGTCGATGGGGGCCACCACTGGTTCGTAGTCAACCGCCACGCTCCCATCGGGGCGTAGCCGGGTGAGCACCCGACGGCGCCAATGGTCATCGTCACGCTCGCTGAAGTCCTCCCGCCAATGCGAACCGCGCGTCTCCTGTCGCAAGCGGGCACCGGCGGCGATGGCGCTCGCCACCGTCAGCAGGTTCGTGGTTTCCCACGAGGCGGTGTTGGGCTCGCCCCCGCGGGGCAGCGCGGCGAGCCGCGACTGTGCGGTGGCGATGGAGTCCTCGGACCGCAGTACGGATACCCCGTCGGTCATGGCTTGCTGCAGCGCCGGCCGAGCATCAGCTGCCACGAGATCAGCCCGCAAGTGCGGTCCCACCGGCTCGCGGCGTGCTGGCAGGCCGGCTGCCAGCAGCTGGCCGATCCGGTCGGCGAACACCAGGCCCTCGAGCAGTGAGTTGGAGGCGAGCCGGTTGGCCCCGTGAACCCCCGTGCAGGAGCACTCGCCGCAGGCGAATAGGCCGCCGACGTTGGTGCGGCCCCACGTGTCCGTGCGCAAGCCACCCGAGGTGTAATGCTGCGCCGGGCCCACCGGCACCAAGTCGTGCACCGGATCGATGCCGTGGGCCTTCGTGCTGGCGAGGATCGTGGGGAAGCGCTGCGTCCACATCTCCTCGGATAGGTGGCGACCATCAAGCCACACGTGTTCGGCCCCGCTGGCCCGCACGCGCCGCATGATCGCCTTGGCCACCACATCGCGCGGGGCGAGGTCAGCCAGCGGATGCTCGTCGACCATGAACCGCACCCCGGCGTCGTCGACCAGGTAGGCGCCTTCGCCACGCACCGCCTCGGATACCAACGGCTGTTGCCCCATCGCCTCGCCGCCGGTCCACAGCACCGTCGGATGGAACTGGATGAACTCCATGTCCGCGGCGATGGCTCCGCCACGCATGCCCAATCCGACGCCATCGCCGGTGGCCACCGTGGGGTTCGTCGAAGCGTTGAAGACTTGGCCGATACCGCCGGTCGCCAGCACCACCGCGGGCGCCAGCACGGCGCCGACCCCATCCTGCTGGCCTTCGCCGATCACGTGCAGGGTGATTCCTTGGGCGTTGCCACGGGCATCCACGAGCAGGTCCAACGCAAGTGCGTGCTCGATGACGGTGATACCCGGGTTCTCGGCCACCTCGGCCACCATGGCCCGGACGATCTCCGCGCCCGTCGCGTCACCGCCGGCGTGGGCGATCCGGCGCCGGTGGTGCCCTCCCTCCCGGGTGAGGGCCAGGCCGCCAGCCGAATCCCGGTCGAACTGCGTGCCCCAGGCCAACAGGTCGTTGATCGCACGGGGACCGTCGTTGACGAGCACGTCCACCGCGGATACGTCGCACAGCCCCGCGCCTGCGACCAACGTGTCGTGCCGGTGCGCGGCGGGCGAATCATCGTCGGCAAGTGCCGCCGCGATCCCGCCTTGGGCCCAGGCCGTGGAACCTGCGGTGACGTAGGACTTGGTGACCACGAGCACCGACAGTCCAGCCCGCCTGGCATGCATGGCAACCGCGAGGCCGGCGATTCCGGACCCCACCACGATCACGTCCGCACTACGGATCCAGCCGGGGGTGGGTGCGAGCAGCGCGGGGGGCACCCGGAGGGCACCGCTCATGTGGGCCTCAATTCAATAGCGCAGTTGTCGAGCAGTCTGGTGCCGCCGAGTCGGACGGCGACCAGCAGGCGGGCGGCTCCGACCGCCGGTGCGGGTGCGAGATCAGGTGACCGCAGTTCGAGGTAGTCGACCTCCACGTCGTCGAGTTCGGCACGGGCAGCGGCCAGCACCTCCGCGGCGTTCGCACCGTCGCGGGCCGCAGACTGCGCCGCGGAAAGGCTACGCGGTACGGCGACGGCGACCCGGCGATGTGCCGCCGAAAGATACGCGTTGCGCGACGACCGAGCGAGGCCGTCGGCCTCCCGCGCGGTGGGCACCCCGATCACGGTCACCGGCAGGTCGAAGTCCGCCACCATGGTGCGGATGAGCACGAACTGTTGGTAGTCCTTTTCCCCGAACACCGCGATATCCGGGCTGGTGATGTTGAGCAGTTTGAGGACCACCGTCAGCACGCCAACGAAGTGGTCGGGTCGATGGTCGGATTCCAGGTCCGCCGCAGCGGCTCCCGGCATCACCCGGGTCTGCGGTCGCCCTTCGGGGTAAAGCTCGCTGGCCGCCGGAGCGAAAACCACGTCAACACCGCGCTCGGCGCACGCGGCGAGATCGGTGGCGAGCGTGCGCGGATAGGCGTCGAAGTCCTCCCCCTCGCCGAACTGCAGCGGGTTGACAAAAATCGTCACCCACACCTCCCCGGCCGGACCCACGAGTTCGCGGGCCTTGGCCATCAGACTCAGGTGCCCCGCGTGCAGAGCGCCCATCGTCATGACAACCGCTCGTGGGCGGCGGGGGAGATCGCGTAGTTCGGAGATGCCCGCACGACCTTGGGCTGATTCAAACCTGGTCACCTTTCGCCAACACGTCCAACAGTGCCTCGGCTTTGTGCGTCGGCAGCAGCCCCGCAGCCAACGCGCGATCGGCGGTGAGCCTGGCCATCGCGAGATACGCCGTCCGGGACTCGCCTGACACTTTGGCCAATGACTGCAGATGCTTCTCTACGGTGGCGGCGTCCCCGCGCACCACAGGGCCGGTGAGCGCCGGATCGCCATGGCGTAGGGCGTTGTCCAGGCTCGCCGACATCAGCGGGCCGAGCATGCGACCCGGGTCCGAGACGCCGGCTCGGTGCAGCAGGTCCATCGACTGCGCGACCAGCGTAATGAGATGGTTCGAAGCATTCGCCAAAGCTGCGTGATATAGCGCCCGATCCTCCTCCGCCACCCACACCGGTTCGCCGCCCATCTCCACCACGAGCGCCTCGGCGACTGGGCGGAGCACCGCCGGTGACGTGACGCCGAACGGGCAGCCGGCCAACCTGGTCAGGTCAAGACTCGTCCCGGTGAGGGTCATCACCGGGTGCAGTGCCAACGGCAGGGCGCCGGCGCGCGTGGCCGGCTCCAAGACTGAGGTGCCGTAGCGGCCACTGGCGTGCACGAGGAATTGACCGGGTTGGATGTGCCCGGCATCGACTACCCCGGCGATGAACCCCGGCAGCACGTCGTCGGGCACCGTCACCAGGACGAGTTCGGCGGTGCGCAGCACTTCGGGAACCGACATCAGAGCAGCGCCTGGAACAAGCGCTTCAGCGCGTAGGCGGCTGGTGTCGGATACCGCGTGGGCTGCCACCACTCGATGGCCCGCGCGGTCCAGCGCGGCGGCAAGCACCGAGCCCGCCCTACCCACCCCCACCACTCCGACGGTCAGGCGCGGGGGTGCCTCCATCACACGCCCCTTTCGCTCACGTTGTGACCATCGAGGACGAACTGACTCGATGAAAACTGACCCGCACTGACGTTACCGACCAGTCTCGGCCGCGTCGTCCTCGCCGGGCAGATCCGTGGAGTTTGTGGGAGTCGAAGCATCCGTCGCTGCGGCAGCATCCGTCGACGCCGTCGGGGCCTCGGGGGCGGCGTCGAAGGGCAATTCCGGTTGCTCCGGTTCTGACTCTGCAGGTGCTGACTCCGGTTGGTCGACGCGTTGCCCCCAACGCACCGACTTGTCGGACTTGCTGGCGACGCGCATCCGCTCGACCTCGGCCACCATCACCTCGCCGGCCTCCGCGATCGAACGGTGCAAAGCGACCGGCTTCACCGGACCCGGTACGACGTCGAAGTGCACACTTGCCAGCCCGAGGGCACGCTCCCACGGGCCCTCGGTCATGCGAACCGACTGCACCCGCGCGTGCGGCGTGACGGTGGTTCGTCGGGTGAGCCAGCCACGCCGAGTCACGACGACCTGCTCATCGGCACCAAGTCCGAGGGAGCGCCACTGGAACGGTGAGCGGCGACGTGCTGCGCGCGGTGCGCCTACCAGCGGAAAGTTCACCACGTCCACCCCGGGCAAGATCCGACCCACCACGTCAGTTGCGACCTGCCAGGTAGCCACCGGCAGCAGCATCGCCGACGAGCCGCCGTCGTCGTCATTAGAAGACGAACCTTGAGTGCCCGCGACGGTGATGCGCACCCTTACCCATCGCAGCCGTCGCCATAGCACCGGCTCGACGAACTCGATTGAGGCGACTCGTCCGGGCGGCACCGTGTGCGCTTGCACTCCCAGCAGGCCGAAGCGGGTACGCAGCCCGTCGGGGCTGTCGGCCACGGTGAAGTTGAAGTACGCCGCGAAGAAGCCGAAGGTCGTGATGATCGGAATGGCGAGCAGGAACAGCAGGCCCACCAACCCAATCCAGCCACCGGTCACGACCACAATCAGGATCGCGACGATTTCCACCACAAGGGTCAACCAGACCCCGGTGTTGATCAATGCCGCCTTGGCCAGCACCGAGTTGGGAACCTGCACGAGCACCGTCTCGGGTGCCTCGCCGGCGTCTGGGCGCACACCCGCGGCCCTGGCGAGAGTCTCCGCTCGAAACGCTTGGGCGTCGTCCACGGTGAGGTAGGAGAGGGTCACACGGGAATCCCCCGATCCAGCCACCTCGACCTTCACCACGGCCATGCCGAAGATGCGCGCCAGGAGGGGCTGGGCCACGTCTACGCTCTGCAGCCGCGACAGTTGCAGCCGTCGTTCCTTCCGCTCGAGCACCCCGGAGGCCACGCGGAGGTCGCCGTCACCGTCGAACCAGAACTGGAAGCGCGTCCACTGCAAGTAGGTCGCGCCCAGCACCAGGAGCAGGAACAGGACGACCAGACCGCCGATGAGCAGTGTTGTTCGAAGGCTGAGCCCGGTGATCGAGCCGAAGAACTGCACGACGGCGATCGCCACCACGACAGCCGCGACGCGAGCCGCGTTGACCAGTGGCGTGATGGGTGCGGTACGGCGTTTGGGGGTCTCGCCGACTGCGTCCGACACGGTCAGATCCCCGCCCCTCGCGATTCACCGGCCGCGGCGAGTCGATCGCGCAACCCCGAGGCCTTCTCGGGGGTGAGGCCCGGGATCGTCGCATCGGTGGTGGCGGCGGCCGTGTGCAGCCGAACCGTCGCGATACCGAAGGCCCTATCGAGCGGACCCGCCACCACATCCACGAGCTGCAGCCGGCCGTAGGGCACTACCACCAGGCGCCGGAAGAGGATTCCGCTGGTCACGAGCAGATCCTCGGTACGTTCCACGTAGCCGTAGGAACGCACCCGACGCCCGATCAGCCACCATGACCAGGCGCTGCCGACGACGAGCAGGGCCAGCAGCAACGCGAGCACCCAGGTCGGGATGGGAGCGAAAACCCACAGCACGATCAACACCGCCAGCAGCACCAGGCTCACGATGCTCTGGGTGAGACGCCGGACGGCCACCAATTTGTCCGAGAGTCGCACCCAATGCTCAGTTTCGGGCCGGAAGGTGTCGTCGATAGGCTCCATGGCCACCAATCTAGGACACGATGGAGGCTATGGAGCGCAACCGTTGGGCGCTGCCTTTGAGCAGCAGCAGCCCCGCAGCCCCCGGGGGGCCTCTATTCGAACTCACGGTTGAGGCCGATGTCGTAGTCGACGCCGAGGTGATCCCGGGGCGGTTGCACCGTGGCGCCGAGAAACTCTTCGAGTCCCGGGACTACCGCTCGCTGTTGGCACTGGCGAACCGGCACGACTGGTTGGGATCCTTCAGCAGCGAGTTGGGGCTCGCGCAACTGATTGAACGCTTCTCCGGAATCGAAGTGCCCGCACGGGCTCGCTGGCTGCGGACCCTGCTGGCGGAGTACTCCCGCATCGCGCATCACCTGCTCTGGTTGAGCAGCGGTCTGGAGCAGCCGCCCCAGACTTCCGTGTCCGCGGCCGACGTGGACGACCCCAGTACGCACGTCACGGTCGGCTACCAGGCGCGTCAGCGCGTCCTCGACGTCGTGGAGGCCTACTGCGGAACCCGGATGCACCCCATGGCCGTCGCGATTGGCGGAATGCGGGCCGACTACGCCCCAGATTGGCTGGTCGAGGTGCAGCGCTCCCTCGATGAGATCGGGGCCGCCACCGCTTCGTTGCGGCACGTCTACTCCGCGGAGGCTCCGTGGCTGGGGGGCCTCGCCGTTCTGCCCGAGGACGCAGCGTGGCACTATTCCGCGTCTGGGCCGGTGGCTCGGGCAAGCGGGGTGAGATTCGATCTGCGGCTGGACGACCCCGACGACTGCTATGCCGAATTGGCCGCGGACGGCTCACTTCGCCGCGTGGCGTTCGACGCGGGCGACGCCCGAGCCCGCATGTGGGTACTCGTCGAGCAGCTCGAGGTGAGTGTGGAATGCGTGCGCGCCTGCATCGAACGGCTGCAGCGCATGGATCCAACAGCGCCGGTGAACGTCACGCTGCCGCGCTCAATTCGGGTTCCGGAGGGGCAGGGCTATGCCGAGACGGAGAACCCGGCGGGCCTCAACGGCTGGTACCTGGTGTCGCGCGGCGGCACGCACCCCTATCGGTTGAAACTGCGAACCGCCTCCTACAACAACGCCCAGGCCCTGGCAGCCGCGCTGCCCGGCACACCGCTGCCGCTGATGCCCGCGGCCGTTCACAGTTTCTTCCTCATCGCCGGTGATATCGACAAGTAGCCGGCGTCCAGCGGACCCGGTACGGGCTAGGACTGCGGGTCCTCATCTGGCGGCGTGAAAGCGGAGGGGTCCGCAGCTTCGGCCGGACCCACCCACTGGTTGCGTCCGCGACGCTTCGCCTCGTACAGCCGCCGGTCGGCCATACGCAAGATGTCCTCCGGGGCACGTAGCAGCGAGCCGTGGGCGACGGCGAGCCCGGCACTGACCGTGACGGCGCTCGGACCTGACGGGGCATAACTTGGGTGGCCCGGCCCGACTGGCTGCACCTTGGCGGACTCCAACGCCCGCCAAAAGGCGTCCATCCATTCCACGGCGTCGTCCACGCCGTGCCCTGGCAGGAGCACCGCGAACTCCTCGCCGCCCCACCTGGCGGCAAGACCCGAGGGCTTGGGCACGCTCGATTTGATCAACGCGGCAAGGGCTCTGAGCACCTCGTCGCCAGCGTCATGCCCGTACCGATCGTTGACGAGCTTGAAGTGGTCCACGTCTATGAGCACCAGCGCCAGCGGCTCGGCTGCGGCCCTGGAGAGTGCCGACTTCAGGTGCAACTGGTCGTCGAAGTGGCGCCGGTTGGCCAACCCGGTCAGGGAGTCCTGCCGCGACCGGGACTCGGCGGCCGCCTCGGCGATTTTTTGCTCCGAGACATCTGTGCGCACCGAGACGTAGCCCGTGATGCGACCCAACATGTCGTGCTGCGGCGAAATCGAGGCCGCAACCCAGTACAGCGACCCGTCTTTGCGCATGTTGCAGATTTCCCCGCGCCACACCTTCCCCGACGTCACCGTTGCCCACAACTCATCGTAGAACGCCGCCGAATGGTGCCCGGATTTAAGAATCCGGTGGTTGCGCCCCACGAGTTCATCCTTGGTGTAGCCGGAGAGGAGGCAGAAGGCATCGTTGGCGTGGGTGATCGTGCCCTCCAGGTCAGTCATCGACACGATGGTGTGCTGGTCGATTGATTCGATGAGCGACTTCATCAAGGCGTGCGACGCCTGGAGGTCGGTGATGTCGGTGAAGGTCGCCACCGCCCAGGTCTCACCCTTCACGGGCACGGGACTCGCACCGATCAGAATCCAGCGGTAAGCCTCCTCGCGGGGGCTGAAGACGCCCATGGTCACGCCGACGACAGGTTGACCGGTGGCGATCACGCGCATGGCCGGATGCTCTTCGCCGGGGAATTCCGAGAGGTCCTCGTGCACGGCGCGCCAGCGCGGATCCATGGACGTGCGGCCCTGCATCTGGTCGACGGACAGACCTAGTATCTGCTCCGCGGCGGGGTTGGCGTCCCGAATCGAACCGTCGGAGGATTGCAGGACCACGCCCACCGTGAGGAAGGGGAAGAGCGAAGCGCAGAATCGATCGGCGTCGACAGGACTCTTGGCCGCACGGTCGCCGGGCCGGGGAGCTACCTCAGCGCTCATGCGTCATCCTCACACCGGACCGGGTTAAACGATCACCCCACCCGCGCGGTCAGGATAGCGAAACTGGACGCCTCACGCACCTAGTCGACGAGACCTTTAGATTTCAGGAACTCCTCGGCAACCGTGCGCGGGTTCGCCCTATCGACCTCGATCTGCTTGTTCATCCCCTGCAGTTCCTCGGTGGTCAGCGCGGCCGAGAGGTCATCCAGCGCCGCGACCACGGTGTCGCTGGCTGCATCGGCGTTGAGCGCCGGAGTGATGTTCTCGGCAGTCTGCAACTGCTTGTCATCGGTGAGCACCACTAGGTTGTTCGAGGTGATCGACCCCGCCGAGGAGAATACGAGCCCGACGTTGATGCGATCCTGCGTCATCGCCTGGACGGTGAGGGGTCCGCCAGCATCAAGCGGCGTGAAGGAGGCGACCTTGACCCCGTACGTCTCTTCCAGACCGGGCTGGCAGAAGGGACGCTCCGGGCACTCGGGCGGGCCGCCCAGGTTCACCGGGTTGCTTTGTGAGTACGTTGCGAGATCCGACAGCGAGGTCAGGTTGTTCGCCTTCGCGAAATCAGCGGTGACGGCAAACGCATTCTGATCCTGCGCCGGGGAAGGAGTCAGTAGGGCAATGCCCTCCTGCTCTGCAAGCGGCTTGGCTGCCGCGTAGGTGGCGGCCGCGTCGCCGGTGGCCAGTTGCGGCGCGTCAGGGCCGTTCACCTGGCGGTTGATGAACTCGGTGAAGCTGCCCAGGTACTCGGGGGTGGCTTGGATCTCCCCGGACTCCAGGGCCGGGATGATCACCTCGCGCGTGGTCAGTTCCTTGATCGAGGCGCTGACGCCCTTGGACTCAAGGATCTGCTGGTACATGTTGGCGAGCAGCGTCGTTTCCGAGAAGTTCGTTGTTGCGATGGTCACCGACTCCGAATCGTCGGAGCTCGACGAGCACCCCGCGATCGTCATTGCCGAAGCAGCGAATAGGGCGCCCAAAACTCTCAGTCTCATAGTTGGAGCCTGGCATCAGTTGAATCCAGCGGCCAGCCCGACCCGTCGGGTCGTTATCGAGTTGTGACCAGGGCATTCAGCTCGTGACCGGCTCCGGCGCATCCATGGCGGGCTGGTCGGTAAGGCTGTCGGCCTGCATCCCGCGCGGCGTCACCGCCCGCTGCATCAGCGCCATTGCGCCCTCGGCGGCCACCGAGATCGCGGCCGTCAGGATTGCACCGGCGACGATCAACGTGGTGTCCTGCAATGCGAAGCCGTCCACCACGTAGCGACCCAGCCCGCCGGAGCCCACGACTGCGGCCAGGGACGCCGTGGCGACCACCTGCACCGTGGCAGTCCTGATGCCAGCGGCGAGCAGCGGCACCGCAAGCGGTATCTCCACCCGCCACAGCACGGCGACGCCGCCCATTCCCATCCCGACGGCCGCATCGCGGACCTCCGGATCGACCCCGCTGATGCCGGTGAAGGTGTTGGTGAGCAGCGGCGGGATGGCGAACAGTGCCAGCGCGAGGATGGCGGCGAGATCCCCGACGCCGATCGCGGCGATCGACGCCAAAATGATGAGCACACCGAGGGTGGGCACGGCGCGTCCGATATTGCCGACGTTGGTGGCCAGGAAGGTGCCCTTGCGCGCGTGGCCGAGGATCAGACCTACTGGCAGCGCCACCGCGAGGGCGATCAACATGGCGGTAGCGCTGATGACGATGTGTTGCCAGGTGCGCACGGGAATGCCATTCGGCCCGCTCCAGTTGGCGGGGTCGGTGAACCACTGCCAGACGCTCATGCGCTCATCCCCTTGCGCGACCACGGTGTGAGGCCACGTTGAACACCGAGCAGCAGCACCTCAAAGATCATCGCCAGCAGCACGCAGCAGATGGTCGCGGTGGCAATCTGGGCGTGGTAGAAGTTCTGCTGGAATCCCGAGAGAATCAGCTGGCCGAACCCGCCGTAGCCCACCAGTGCCCCGATGGTCACCATGCCGACGGTCGACACCGTGGCGATCCTGATGCCGGCCAGGATGGTCGGCATCGCCAACGGCAACTCCACCCGCACGAGCGTCTCGCGTTTCCCCATGCCCATGCCAAGGGCGGCGTCCACCACATCAGTTGGAACCCCGTCGAGCCCGACGATTGTGTTGCGCAGCACCACCAACAGGGCGTAGACGGCGAGGGCCAGCACCACAGTGGCGGGCGAGAGCCCGAACACCGGCCACAGCAGCGAGATCAGCGCCAGTGACGGGATCGTGTACATCACGCCACTCAGACCGAGCACCGCCGGCTCCAATCGTCGGAACCGGCGGACCAGCACAGCGAGCGGGAAGGCCACCAGCAATGCCAGCACCACTGAGGCCACTGTCAGGAACACGTGTTGCTGACCGGCTGCGAGCAGCTCGTCGGAGTACTCGACCACGTAGTCCCACGAGAACCATGGATTCGAGGCGTCGGCCAGCGCATCAGGTATCGACGTCACGGCCACGACGCTACCGTCACCGGGCGCACAGTTCAGCAGTTGTGACAAAGCGTTATGTGGCACGCCCGCTTCGCGTCATGTGGCACGCCCGCTTCCGCGGGTGCACCCTTTTGTTGCACTGCGGGCGCTATGTCGGCCGTCTTGTGCGACGAAGGTGTGCACTCACGGCAGGGGCATGGCCTTTCGCGCCGCGGCAGTGGCGGGAATCAACTAACGTGGGCGCATCGCCCGAACCGGGACCGCGCATAGGAGGACGGACAGCGATGGACCACACCGCCGATCCAATGATTCGCCTGGACAACGCAACCAAGCAGTATCCCGACGGCACGGTCGCGGTTCATGAGTTGAGTCTCAACGTTCGCCCCGGTGAAATCTGCGCCCTCGTCGGCCCCTCCGGCTGCGGCAAGACCACCACCATGCGCATGATCAATCGCCTCGCCGAACCGACGGGCGGTCGAGTGTTCGTGGGCGGCGTGGATGTCACGGAAGTCGACGTCAAGGAGTTGCGTCGCCACATTGGCTACGTGATTCAAGCCGTCGGCCTGTTTCCGCACTACACGGTGCGCAAAAACGTCGCCACGGTGTGCGCGTTGTTGGGCTGGGACAAGTCGCGCACCGAGGAGCGGGTGGACGAACTGCTCAGCCTCGTGGGCCTGGAACCGTCGACGTACGGCGATCGCTACCCGCACCAACTCTCAGGCGGTCAGCGCCAGCGCGTGGGGGTGGCGCGGGCGTTGGCAGCCGACCCTCCCGTCCTACTCATGGACGAGCCCTTCGGCGCGGTGGACCCCATCGCTCGCGACAACCTGCAGACGCAGTTCCTGGCGCTGCAAGAGCAGGTACACAAGACCGTGGTGCTGGTGACGCATGACATCGACGAAGCGGTGCGTATGGCCGACCGGATCGCAGTGATGAAGCAGGGCGGCTACCTTGAGCAGTACGCCCCGCCCGCCGAACTCCTGGCCCATCCGGCGAACGACTTCGTGGCCGACTTCGTAGGTTCGGATCGCACCTTGAAGCGGCTTTCCGTGACTCCGTTGCCGCAGTTGGAGCAGGCAGCGGGAGAGGGCCTGCCGCAGGTGTCGGCCACTGCCACCCTCCAGCAGGCGCTCACGGCGCTGTTGGAATCACCGACGGGCGAGATCGCGGTGGTCGGCGAATCCGAACCGAGACTGCTCACCCTCGACAACGTGCATGCGGCCCTGCAGAACGCCGCCTGACCGGCGACGACCTTGGGTTCAGCCGCTGGCATCCGCCTCGTGCTCGCGGAGGTAGGTGGCGAAGCGAGCGACGAACAGCGGCTCCATGTCGCCCACTGACTCGGAGCCGAAGGCCTCCCGGGCCGCGGACACGACTTCGATGATCGACCCGGACGTCTCGCCCAGCGACCCACCTTCGGTCGACATCGCATTCATCGCCGGGGTGTGCCGGAACAGGTCGTAGAAGAAGCCGAGGTCGTGCCGCTTCTCTGCGAGCTCGAAGGCTTTGTCGCGAAGTTCTTCGTAGGGCAAATCCTCATAGGACATAACGTGATCCTAGCGACTGACCGGCACCACTACGAGCGGCGTCAACGCAGGCTCTGGTGCGGATGCACCCAATCTGCTGATGAGTCGTCCGGCGGCGGCTTGTCTGACGAATCCTCGTCGTCGGCTGGCAACCTGCAGATGCGTTCCAGCCAGTAGGCCGCAGCCACCAGCGCCAACGAGACCAGGAACCCAACGGCGCAGATCAGAGCCCGTTCGCGGGCGATCGGCACCGACAGGTCCGTGGCGAACCAGATGCCGATTCCGCCATAGAGCCCGGCGGTGACGGCGCCGGCCCGCGAGGCCGCCATGGCCAGCGCGGCGCTGCGTACTGCCACGAAGGGGTCGACGGGCACCGGATCCAGCAGGAACCGCCGGCGCAGATTCCAGGACCACCCGGCGAGCGCCACGGCACACGCCCCCACGGTGATCACCGACGACCAGGGCACCGGGAAGGTGCGCTGCCAAAGGGTTTCGAACATGTCGGCAAGCGCCCACCCGAGGACCAGTGCGATGCCTGCAACGGCAGCCAGCATGCGGATCCGGGTTGGCGTCACAGTTCGATCCTCAGGCCGTCGGCCACGGCGACACCTTCGCTCGGAAACCGCGCGGCCAACTCCACCACGCGCGGCCCCAGCGCGCCCCCGATGCGATCCTCGGGCGCAACCAACGCCCACGGGAGCACCACGAATGCCCGCGTGGCGGCACGCGGGTGGGGCAGCACGAGGTCGGGCTCGTCCATCCGGCGCCCCGCGTAGTCGAGGATGTCCACGTCGATGGGTCGCGGCCCCCACCGCACGCTGCGATCCCGGTGCGCCGCCGCTTCGACGTCGTGGCACACCTGCAGCAGTTCGAAAGGGGTGAGTTCGGTGTGGCCCACCACCACGACGTTGAGGAAGTTCTCTTGCCCGGCGGGGCCACCCACCGGCGCTGTGCGCATAACCGGCGACGCTGCCGCCAGCTGCACCCCGGCGACGCCCAAGCGGTCGACGGCCGCCTGCAGTTCGGCGAGTTTGTCACCCTGATTTGACCCGAGTCCGAGCACGATCCGGGCAGGTGCGACGCGGCGCCGCGTCACCACGACGTCGGCCACCCCCACCGGCATCGGGGCGTGGGGTTTGTGCACCGATACCGTCGCGTGCTGCACCCCCGGCAGGGCCACGAGATCACCTGCGATGCGGTCAGCCAGCGATTCGATGAGCGCGAACGGATCACCGGTCAGACGCGCGTGCACCATGGCGGCCACGGACCCGTAGTCGACGGTGTGTCGGAGGTCGTCGGTTGCCGCGGCGGCGCCGAAGTCCGTCGCGATCATCACGTCGACCGCGAACTCCTGCCCGAACTCGCGTTCATGCGCGAGCACCCCGTGGTGGCCGAACCCGCGAATCCCGTTGATGGTGATGTCGTCGGTCACGCTGAAGCCTCCTGCCAGGCGGCCGCCACGCGAACCGCGTCCGCGCTGTCCCGCACGTTGTGCACGCGTACCGCCCACACACCGGCGGCCGCCGCGAGCGCCGTCACCGCAGTCGTGGCGGCTTCTCGGCCAGCGATGTCCCGCGGACCGTGGTCGTCGGCCAGCAGGCTTCCGAGGAAGCGTTTGCGCGAGGCCCCCACCAGCAGCGGTTGGCCGAGGTCGGCAATCGCATCCAAGTCGTGCAGCAGAGCCCAGTTGTGATCCGGCCGTTTGGCGAAACCTAGGCCGGGATCCAGCACGACGCGGTCCAGGTCGAGACCTGCGGCCTCGCAGGCGCGAAGTCGGGCGTCGAGTTCAGTCACCACATCCGGCACCACTGAGTCATAGATCGCCTTCGAGTCCATGTACCAGCCGTGGCCGCGCCAATGCATGAGCACGTAGGGCACCCCCAGCTCGGCAGCGGTGCCCAGCATGCGGGGGTCGGCGAGGCCGCCGCTGACGTCGTTCACCAGACAGGCACCGGCTGCCACCGCGTCGAAGGCCACCTGCGCGCGCATCGTGTCGACCGATACCGCAACGCCCACCTCGGCGAGGGCGCGCACGACGGGTAGCACCCGTTCACGTTCGGTGTCAGAGTCGACCCGCGCGGCTCCCGGCCGGGTCGATTCCCCGCCAACGTCGATCACGTCGGCCCCGGCATGCTGCATCGCGAGTCCCGCAGCCACTGCCGACTCGACGCTGGCGTGGCGGCCACCATCGGAGAACGAATCCGGCGTCACGTTCAGCACCCCGCACACCACGGTCCGGCGCAGTTCCGCCAACGCCGGCGGCAATCCCCGGGGCCTTCGAATCATGAGCCGATGATGAGGCTCATGGCCTCCGCCCGGGTGGCACCATCGCGTAGCTGTCCGCGCACGGCGGACGTAATTGTGCGGCTTCCCGGCTTTTTCACGCCGCGCATCGCCATGCACAGGTGCTCGCACTCGAGCACCACGATCACGCCCTGCGGATTCAGAAACAGCTCCATGGCGTCCGCGACTTGGGTGGTGAGTCGCTCCTGGACTTGCGGCCGCTTGGCGAAGAGGTCCACCAGCCGGGCCATCTTGGACAGCCCGGTGATTTTGCCGTCCGCCTCGGGGATGTACCCCACATGCGCCTGGCCGAAGAAGGGCACCAGGTGGTGCTCGCACATGCTCCACACCTCGATGTCGCGCACAAGCACCATCTCGTCGTGGGCCAGGTCGAAGGTGGTGGACATGATCTCGGCGGGGTCCTGCCGCAAGCCGGCGAAGACCTCGGCGTACATGCGCGCCACGCGGGCGGGAGTTTCGAGGAGTCCGTCGCGGTCGGGATCCTCGCCAATCGCCAGCAGCAGTTCGCGGATGGCGCTCTCGGCTCGTGGGTAGTCGAACTCGGGCAGGGTCATGACTGGCCCCTCACGTCTAGGCGGTGGTGGTGTCCGAGCCGTCCGACGGCTGATCGGTAGGTGCGTCGGTGGCGGTGGCGGGTGCGCCAGGAGTCGATGGTGGCGGGGGTGAACCGTTCGCGCCATTCGGAGCGTTGCCGTTGACCCGGGCCGGGATGGCAACCGGACCGACCATGGACGGCTGTCGACGGGCCGAACCGGTCCAGGCCGGCCGCGTGGGCCGGCGACGAATCTCTGTGAAGATCTGTGCCACCTCGTCCTTGTTCAGCGTCTCTTTCGCCAACAGCGCCGTGACCAGGCTATCCAGGATGTCGCGGTTGTCGAACAGGATCTCGTACGCGTCCTGATGGGCCGCCTCGATGAGGTTGCGCACTTCCTCGTCGATGGCCGCCGCGATCTCCTCGGAGTAGTCGCGTTGGTGGCCCATATCGCGCCCGAGGAACACCTCGGTGTTGTCGCTGCCGTACCTGATGGCACCCAGTCGCTCCGTCATGCCGTATTGGGTGACCATGGCCCGCGCCACCCCAGTGGCCTTTTCGATGTCGTTCGCCGCGCCCGTGGTGGGGTCGTGGAAGACCATTTCCTCCGCTGCCCGGCCACCCAACATGTAGGCCAACTGGTCGAGCATCTCGTTGCGCGTGGTGGAGTACTTCTCCTCGTCCGGCAGCACCATGGTGTAGCCGAGGGCCCGGCCCCGCGGCAGGATCGTCACCTTGTGCACCGGATCAGAGTGGGGCAGCGCCGCCGCCACGAGAGCGTGACCGCCCTCGTGGTAGGCGGTGATACGTCGTTCGTTGTCGTTCATCACCCGGGTGCGCTTCTGCGGTCCGGCCAGCACGCGGTCGATCGCCTCGTCCAGCGCGGCATCATCCACCAGCGACCTGCCCTCGCGTGCGGTGAGCAGGGCCGCCTCGTTGAGCACGTTGGCCAGGTCGGCGCCGGTGAAGCCAGGCGTGCGCCGTGCGATTGCCCGCAGATCAACGCCCTCGACGATGGGCTTGCCCTTCGCGTGCACCTTGAGGATCTGCTCGCGGCCCTCCAAATCGGGGCGCTCCACGGCGATCTGGCGGTCGAATCGACCCGGGCGCAGCAGCGCCGGGTCCAAGATGTCCGGGCGGTTGGTCGCCGCTATCAGGATCACACCGCCGGTGACGTCGAAGCCGTCCATCTCGACGAGCATCTGGTTGAGCGTCTGCTCCCGCTCGTCGTGACCGCCGCCGAGGCCGGCTCCGCGGTGTCGGCCGACCGCGTCGATCTCGTCGATGAACACGATGGCCGGTGCATTGTTCTTCGCCTGCTCGAACAGATCCCGCACCCTCGACGCACCCACACCGACGAACATCTCAACGAAGTCGGAGCCGGAGATCGAGTAGAAGGGAACGCCCGCTTCGCCGGCGACCGCGCGCGCCAGCAGGGTCTTTCCTGTGCCGGGCGGCCCGTAGAGCAAGACGCCCTTGGGGATCTTCGCGCCCACGGCCTGGAAGCGGGTGGGCTCTGCGAGGAACTCCTTGATCTCCTGCAACTCCTCCACGGCCTCGTCAGCACCGGCGACGTCGGCGAAGGTGGTTTGCGGCATGTCCTTGCTCAGCGCCTTGGCCTTGGACTTGCCGAAGTTCATGATGCGCGAACCGCCACCCTGCATCTGGGTGAGGAAGAAGAACAGCAGACCGCCGATGAGCAGCACCGGCAGCAGGATTCCCAGCAGGGTCAGCAGCGGATTGTCCTTGGGGACCTCGACGTTGTAGCCCTCGGGCAACGCCCCGGCGTCGGCCTTGGCCTGGAGCTCCTCCTGCAGGACCAGGCCTTGGCCGGTGATGAAATCGGCGTGGACCTTGGAATCATCCCGCAGCGTGAGCTGGATGCGTTGTTCGCGGTCGACCAGGGTCGCGCTCTTGACCTCATCGGTTTGGATGTAGTTCACCGCCTCCGCGGTGGTCACGTCCTTGGGTCCGCTCAATCCGGCCACCAGGTTGCTGCCGAGCATCACGAGGAGCACGGCGACCAGGATCCAGAAGAATGGTCCGCGAAAGAACTTCTTGGCTTTCATTGCGAGCAGGGTATAACGCGCGAAGCGCCTACGCCTACGCCGAGGTGGCGCCTTCGCGACCGGCGAACGCACAGCCTCGCCCGCCGCGCCCGGCACCAACAGAGCGTGAGGTGGCCCCTACCTTCCGTTGAGGACCGCCGGGTTGAGCACCCCCACGCACCGCAGGTTGCGGTAGCGCTCGTAGTAGTCCAAGCCGTAGCCCACAACGAACTCATTGGGGATGTCGAAGCCCAGGTAGTCCACTTCGACGCCGTTGGCCACCGCTTCCGGTTTGCGCAACAGCGTCATCACCTTCAGCGAGGCGGCGCGGCGGGCCTTGAGCGTGCGCCGCAACCAGTCGAGGGTCAACCCGGAGTCCAAGACGTCCTCCACCACCAACACGTTGCGGCCGGCCACGTCCTGGTCGAGGTCCTTGAGGATACGCAGCACGCCCGACGAGCTGGAACGTGATCCGTAGGAACTGATGGCCATCCACTCGATGCTCGCGGGGGTGCGCAGCGCCCGAGACAGGTCGGCCATCACCATGATGGCGCCCTTCAGCACACCGACGAGGAGCAAGTCCTGGTCTCGGTAGTCCGCATCGATCTGTGCCGCGATCTCGCTGATTCGCGAATCGATCTGCTCCGCGGTGAGCAAGACATCGATGATGTCCGAGTTGACGTCGGTGGGGTCCACGACTCTCCCTTGCTCTGGGTGACCACACCGACGAGACAGCGACCCGTGGGGCAGCCGCGGGTCTCGCCAGTGAGATCTTGGGACTCGAGCGCTCAGGTCTCGGCAGCTGCCGGGACGAATACCACTGTGCCAGAGATACGTCGGGCGTTGATGCCCCCAGGCAGATCTACCTGGCCTTGTCCGCGCCAATCGGTCACCAGCGCGGTCAGGGCGGCGACGTGCACGGCGGTCAAGCGCCCGCCACGTGCGCCGGCTTCGACGGCGGCGGTGCGAAGGATGCGCGCGACCACGGCGGCCGGCCGTACTCGTAGCGCCGTGGCGTCCACCGTGATCCTCCCCTGCTCGTTCCGGCTCACATGCAGTTCAGCCAAGTCCGCAGCCCATGCGTCCACGGCCGCCACCTCCGCCCGCACGAGTTCGGCGCTGCGCGCCAACGCTGCCACGACGCCGGGCCCCAACTCCTCTTCCCACACCGGCAACACTCGGTGGCGTACGCGGCTGCGCGCGAAACGCGGGTCGTCGTTGTGCGGATCCGCCCATGGCTTCGAGTCCGGGAAGGCCGCCCGGACCACTGACCGGCGCAGACCAAGCAATGGGCGCCGGTAGATCCCGCGGCTGGCAGCCATGCCTGCAAGTGCCCGCGGGCCTGAGCCGCGCGCCAACCCCAACGCCACCGTCTCGGCCTGGTCATCGGCGGTGTGACCGAGGAAAACCGCTGCTGCGCCCAAGGCGTCGGCCCGTTCCTCCAACGCCTGGTATCGCACCAGGCGGGCGGCCGCTTCGGGACCCCGACCGGCAGTGAGGTCCGGCTCCACGGCAACCACCACGACTGGCGCGAGGCCGAATTGGGAACACCGGTCGGCGGCCGTCTGAGCCACCGATGCCGAGGCCGCCTGCATGCCGTGATCCACCACCACCGCGCCGGCGGTTGGTCGGGGGCCACCGGCCACCTGTGCGCAGGCGGCAGCCAGCGCCAGCGAATCCGCCCCACCCGAGCAGGCCACAAGCACCGGACCAGCCGAGGCGTCGAACTCCGTCATGGCGCGTCGAACGGCGCGCAGCACCGCGTCGGCGGCATCGCTCACAGCGGCTTCACGCGGGCGATCCAGGCGTCCGGTTCAGCGATCTCGCTCATCAGCGGAAGGGTCGCGGGCGAGGTCCACACCGTGTTCAAGCCCTCGATCCCCACCTGCGCAACGACAGCCCGTACGAACGCCGCGCCGTCGCGGTACTGGGCCAGTTTCGCGTCCATTCCCAGCAGCCGCCGAATCAGGGAATCCAGCACCCCGACGGATCGTCGGCGCTCCTCAAATGCTCGACGCAGTGCAGGTGCTGACGGCACCACCTCGTGGGACTGATCCATCACCCAATCGGCGTGGCCCTCGAGGAGACTCATCAGGGCCATCATCGCCGACAAGCGGCTGCGCATCTGCTCGGACTGCACCCACGTGGCGATCCCGCCGCTCTCGGAATTCCTCACGCCGCTGGCGATGCGCGCAACGACCTCAGCCGGGCCGACATCGAGGTCGGCCACCATCGCCGCGACTTCCGCGGCAAAAAACTCCGACAGCCATGGATTGGCCCCGAACTGCACCCGGTGAGTCTCTTCGTGCATGCACACCCACAACTTGAAGTCGTCAGCGTCAACGCCCATCGTTTCGGCCGCAGTCACGATGTTCGGGGCAACCAGCAAGAGTCGCGCCACCCCATCGGGTTTGGCGGGCAACGCCTCGAACTGCCCCAGCACCTTGCTCGACAACCAGCCGAAGGCCAACCCCACCTGCAACCCCGCCAGCCGCGACGACACCGGCTGCAGCACACCCCCCGCATGGGCGTCGTCACCCCCGAGCGGCGCCATGATCGCCCGCAGCGCGTCGGTGTTGGAGCGGATCCATTCGGCGCGGTCGACCACCACAGCAGGCGAGGTGGGGGGCGCGGAGAGCCGCGTGATCTGCGCTACCGGCTCGACGACGGCGTCAGCTGCGTCCCGCAGCGCCGCGACTTCGGCCGCGGCCTCGGTCATCGACATCTCTGGGCCGCTGCGTGCGGTACGCACCCCGGTGGACAGTGCGAGGCCCCAGTCAACCGGTTCCGACATGGGCCAACTCTACGCGGAGTCGCCGGTGCAGCCGCATTGCGCCAAAGTGCTCGAGACCTCGTCTTGGGCCTCGCGGGCAGCCAGAATGTCCTCCGCACCGTTGGTGATCAGCGCGAAAGTCAACAATTGGCCCGACGCTGTGACGACTTGCCCGCTGAGGGCCGAGACCCCCGTGAGCGTGCCGGTCTTGGCGCGCACATCACCGCGACCGGCCGCCGTGGTGGGGAGGACGAACCGCTCTGCCAGGGTCCCGGTGGAACCGGCCACCGGAAGCCCGGACGACACCGGCCACAGCGCGCCCTGTTGCGTCAGCAGGCTGGCGGAGAGGAGGGCGTTGGCAGTGCGCGACGTCATGCGGTCGCCCACGCTGAGGCCCGAAGCATCCAACAGTACGAGCTCGGCGGTTGGCACCCCGAGTTCGTCGAGGATCGTGAGAGTTGCGGCCGAGCCGCCGGCGAAGGACCCGGCATCGCCGACCTGGAGCCCTACCAGGTGGCCGAGCATCTCGGCGCTCACGTTGTCGGAGTCGGTGAGCATCTGCTCGACCAACGCCGCCATCGGCCTCGATTCGACCGCGGCCAGAGTCGGCGCAGCAGGATCGTCCACCACCCGTCGGCCGACCTCGCCGGTGACTTCGATGCCGTAGTCGCGCAAGAGCTCCGCGAATACCAGCCCCGCCGTCACCGAGGGATCGACGTCTGGCACGCACTCCGGGGCCGGCTCCGGGGTGAACACGCGCAGCGCCGTGATCGGCGTCACCAGACACAGGTCGACGTCCTCCGCTTCCCAACCCTCACCCAGGACAGGGCCGGTGAAAGCCGAATCGTCTACCGCGACCTGCACCGCGTTCCGCCCGCTCGCGCGCAACTCGGCGGCGGTGACGGCTGCGAGCTGAAGCAGCGAGGATCCGCCGGACTCGGGCAACGGCTCGCGGGTCAGCAGGGGATCGCCGCCGCCGACCAGGACTACCGTGGTCGGATCCGGTGCCACCACCTCCGTCGTGGCCCGGTGCTCCGGGCCCAGCGCCTCGAGCGCCGCCACGGCCGTGGCCAGTTTCACTGTCGAGGCAGGTACCAAGGGGGTGTCTGCCTCGAGGTCGAGCACGACCTCTCCGGTGGTTCCGTCAGCAACCACCAGGCCGACCGGCGGCGGCAGACCAGGGCCGCTCAGAATCGGAAAGAGCGCCCGCAGGACCCCCTCGCGGGTGACCTTTGAGGCGGTGGCCGGCGGGTTCGGCAACGGTGGCAGAGTTGGCACCATGACAGCCGACGCCAAGCCGGGCACCCCGGCGACGGCGTCGGTGGCAGGGGTGGGCGTCGGCGACTCGACGGTGGCCGTGGCCGCGTTCGCCCCGAACGCACCGACGACCACCAGCCCGGCCAGCACGCCGGCGGCGACCCTCGGGCGCCGCCGTGTCGAAGGTCGGACCCGAGTGGCTGTCTGCACAGCAACCGACTCTAGGCGACACCGATTCGATTGCGGGGGATCGCCGAGCATGGCACGACAGACTAGGACAGACTGACCACACGCGACTCGCACCGCACCCGAGTGCGGCTGGCGAGACAGCAAGCAACGCACGTCAACGAAGGAGAATCCAGTGGAGTTCGACGTCACGATCGAGATCCCCAAGGGGAGCCGCAACAAGTACGAGGTCGACCACGAGACCGGACGCATCCGACTTGACCGCATGCTCTTCACCGCCACCCGGTACCCGCACGACTACGGCTTCGTCGAGGACACCCTCGGTCTTGACGGCGACCCGCTCGACGCCCTGGTCCTGGTGCGCGAGAGCACCTTTCCGGGTTGTGTGATCCGGTGCCGCACGATCGGCATGTTCCGGATGACCGATGAAGCCGGCGGCGACGACAAGTTGATCTGTGTGGTCGCAGGCGACCCCCGGGCCTCTCACCTGCAGGACATTTCCGATCTCGATGAATTCGAAAAACTCGAGGTGGAGCACTTCTTCCAGGTCTACAAGGATCTCGAGCCTGGGAAGTCGGTCGAGGGAGCCAGTTGGGCGGGGCGCGCCGACGCCGAGGCCGAAGTCGTGGCGTCGTACGAGCGCGAACAGCGTCGACTCGCTGAGAACTCCGCCTGAGCCACGCCCGGCGCGCGTCGAAGTTCCCTTCGACCACTGCGTCGCCTCACCGGGTGACCTGTGCCACGGTCCGTGACTCCCGGACGCACCCGGCGTTGCAGGATCATCACTAGGGTGTGGGTCTTGTGAGTACCCATCCCGACCCGCCCGCCGTCGCCACTGGAGGCCCCGGAGCGGCTGCGGTCGCCACCGGCAATGCCGCCACCACGGCGGCGGCCGTCACCGTGCTCTCGCTCGGGGGCTCGGCGATCGATGCCGCCGTGGCAGCGGGCTTCGCCTCCACCGTCGCAGAGCCCGGGCTGACCAGCCTCGCGGGCGGTGGCTTCGCGGTCATCGCCCACCCCGACGGCAGAGTCGAATCCTGCGACTTCTTCACGGCTGTGCCCGGCCTGGAACGAGCGCGGCCGCGGACCGAGCCGGCCACGATCACGGTGGTCTACCCCTCCGCCAAACAGGATTTCCAGGTCGGCCCGGCGGCGGCGGCAGTTCCCGGCGTGCTGGCCGGCTTTCTCGAGTTGCACTCCCGTTTCGGCACTCTGCCGCTGGCTACCGTCGCCGAGCCGGCGTGGCGCCTGGCCGAGGCGGGCGCGATCATCGATTCGGCGCAGGCCTACATCCTTTCGTTGATCGATCCGATCGTCCGCCACACCGAATCCGCCGCCCGGGTCTATGCACCACAGGGCCAGCGCCTGGCCGAGGGCGATGTCTTGCACGATCTGGAGTTGGCGCAGTTCCTCGCCCAGGTCGCAGCCGGCGAAGTGACCGCTCAGACCTGCCCACCGTTCGCGACACCTCTGCTGGCGATGGCCGACGAAGGCTGCCAGATCACCGCCGCCGACCTCGACGCCTATCGCCCCATCTGGCGCGCACCGCTGCGCACCACCCGCCACGGATGGACTGTCACCACGAATCCCAGCCCGGCCTACGGCGGGGAGATCATCTCGCGCGCTGTGAATGAGCTCGCCGACTACTCCTACGAGGCGCTCACGCATTCCCTCGCCAGGGCAACGGCGGAAGTGAAAGGCACCTTGGCGGCCACCACCGGCACCACACAGATCTCCATCGTCGACCGCGACGGCCTGATGGTGTCCATGACCACCACCAACGGAGCGGGCGGCGGGATCCTCATCCCGGGCACCGGCATCCACCTCAACAACATGTTGGGGGAACACGACTTGCTGCCCGACGGCCTCGACTCGGTGCTGCCCGGCGAGCGCCTGCGGTCGATGAGCGCACCCACCATCCTGGTCTCCCCCGACGGAGTCGCCACCGCATTGGGCAGCGGCGGCTCTGCCCGCATCCGCTCCGCTCTGTCCACGGTCATCGTCCGATTGCGCGACGGTGGCGAGTCCCTCGACCAGGCCATCGCCGGGCCGCGGGCACACCTGGAGGACTCAGGCGTCGTGCAGGCCGAGCACGGGCTGTCGGTTGAGTCGTTGGCGCAACTGCGCGCCCACTTCGAGGTCAACGAGTGGGCAGGCTCGGACTTCTACTTCGGCGGTGTCAATGCGGTGCAACGACGCCCGGACGGATCGGTGATGGCAGTGGCCGATCATCGCCGCAACGGCACGGCCGCGATCGTGGCTGGCTAGCGGTACTCCGCAGCTCGGTTGATAGCACGGCAGTCCCACCCGCCGACGTGGGAAGGCAGTACGTCTAGTTCGGTCGACGGGCGAACACGAAGTCGTAGGAATCCCGGCCTGCCGCCGCCCCAGCTGCCTCGAACTTCGTGAGCGGACGCCAATCCGGCCGCGGGCCCCATTCCAACACCGGCGCCAAACCGGCCTCGGCCTCGAGCACTCGAGCCATCTGGTCGGCGTATTCGACGACATCGGTGGCCGTGTGCAAGGTGCCACCGATGCGAAGGCGGGACGTCATGAGAGCCACCGCCGAAGGCTGGACAAGTCGGCGTTTGTGGTGTCGAGCCTTGGGCCAGGGATCCGGGAACCAGACCCGAATACCCGCCAAACTGCTCGCTGGAACGAGTTTGGACAGGGCGCGTACGGCATCACCGGGATAGATCCGGACATTCGTGAGACCGGCACCTGCGATGCCCCGCGCAAGGGCGGCGATACCTCGATCGAGCACTTCGACGGCGATGATTCCAGTGTCGGGCGCAGCAGTGGCCATCGCCAGCGTCGCCTCGCCCATGCCGGAGCCGATCTCCAGGACCACGTTGCTGTGGCCCGGAAGCCACTCAGCCAAATCCCACGGCTCGTCAGGCATGCGGAATCGTGGCAGATCGACCCTCACCGCGCGCTGCAGTTCAGGGCCTAATCGACCGCCGCGGCGTTGGTAGGTATGCAACCGCTCGACTGGGATCGACTCCTCTGACACGCGGGGAGCGTACTGCACGCATCGCGACTCTCCGTCGACTTGAGGTCGTCCGCGTTGACCCGCGAACCCTTACCCTGGGCGGCGTGGTCACCGTACTCGTCGTCTGCACCGCCAACATCTGCCGCTCACCAACGACGGCCCGAGGGCTTCGGTTGGGACTCGCCGAGGCTGGCCTGGCGGGTGTGGCCGCCGCCGAGACGGCCACCGACCTGGCCGGCACCGCACCAGCCGTCGGCCTGATTCGCATCGAGAGCGCGGGTGTGGCCGCCGCCGACGATTTCCCGATGTGCGAGGTCGCCGACACCCTGTCGGCCGCCCGGCTGGGCGCCGGTGGGCCGCATCGGTCACGGCTGCTCACCGAAGAGATCGCGAAGTCCGCAGATCTCATCCTCACCGCGGACCGCAGCCACCGCACCGCCGTGGGACGTCTGGCGCCGAAGCACCCGTCGCGCGGGTGTTCACCCTGCGCCAGGCCGCCCGATTGGCCGAGTGGGTCACGGCTGATTCGGGCGTGCTGACCGTTGCTGCCCAGCGGGCTCGCGGTGTGGAACCCGAACTCGCCGAGAATGACCCCCGCGCGCAGGTTCCGCCACTACCGGCAGCACCCGAGCAGCGGATTGCCTGGTTGATCGCCGAGATGGACGCGGCGCGGGGCATGGCACCGATCTCGAACCGGGCGGACGAACCCGCGGAATGGCACCCGGAGGACATCGTGGATCCACACGCGACCGGTTGGCAGTTGCACGAGGCTGCGGTCGACGTCTCGCTGAATTCGGCGGCTGCGCTCGTGGAGGCGTTCCGGCGCGTCACTGCAATGTCGTAGGCTATGCGACGCATGCACTCTACGGCGGCGTTCAACTTCGCCCTTGTGCCGGCCTCAAGCCGTCGAAAGGTTACAAGCAGTGGATCTCCGGGACTACCTTCGCATCCTGCGTAAGCGATGGCTGTCGATCGCCATCATCACCGCCTTGGGTGTGGCGATCGGGGCGGGCTACAGCCTGGTCAGCCCGAGCGTGTACCGAGCCACCGCGCAGAACTTCGTCGCCATCGGTGGCATGAGCAACAGCAACGCTGCCACTGCCGGGTCGAGTTTCGCGCTGCAACGGGTGAAGAGTTACGTGGATCTGGTCGATACCCCGGAGGTGCTCGCGCCGGTGGTCGAGCAGATGGGGCTGAGCATGTCCGTGCCGCAACTGGCCTCCCAGGTCTCGGCGAGCAACCCCCCGCAGACAGTTCTGCTGAACGTCGCCGTCACCGACTCCGACCCCACCGCGGCCCGAGAGATCGCCAACGCGGTCGCGACGTCGTTCGCGCGGCAGATCGAGATCATCGAGACGCCGCAGGGGCAGACCGATTCACCAGTCAAGGTCACTGTGATCAACCCGGCCCAAGGTGCCGGCCTGATCGCTCCCAACACCCGAGTCAACATCGCCCTGGGCCTCCTGCTCGGCCTGGGCATCGGCGTGGCCTACGCGATTATCCGCGAGCAACTCGACACCAGCGTGAAGAGCGAGTCGGAGTTGTCCGAACTGACCGGCCGCACCAACTTGGGCCTGGTGATGTTCGATTCGCAGGCCGCATCGACCCCGCTCGTGGCACTCAACCAACAGTCGGTGCGGGCCGAAGGGTTCCGCACGGTACGCACCAACCTGCAGTACGTCGACGTGGACGAGCCGCCCAAAGCTGTGGTCATCACGTCCGCGCTCCCCATGGAAGGCAAGTCGACTACCGCCTGCAACCTCGCCATCGCACTAGCCCAGGCCGGAAACGACGTCTGCCTGATCGAGGCCGACCTGCGCAAGCCCAAGGTGGCCGAGTACCTCGGCGTCGACGGTGGCACCGGCCTGGTCGACATCCTCACCGGCCAGCAGTCCCTCGACGACGTACTCGTGTCCTGGCAGCGCGGCCTGCTGTCGGTGATACCTTCCGGTCCGATCCCGCCGAACCCGTCGGAGATCCTCGGCAGCCGCCAGATGGCGCACCTGCTCGAGGAGCTCCGTGGCAGATTCGACACGATCGTGATCGATGCGCCCCCATTGCTGCCGGTCAGCGATGCCGCCATCCTCGCCGCAAACGCCGACGGCGCAATCATCGTGACTCGGTTCGGCAGGACCAGCCGGGATCAGGTGACCAAGTCCGCGGATGTACTTGAGACCGTGGGTGCCCGCCTGCTGGGTACGGTGCTCAACTTCGTGCCGTCCAAATCCGGCCGCTACGGCTACGGCTACGGCTACGGCTACGGCTACGGCTACGGCTACGGGCACGACGAACCCGCCAAGCGCGATACCGGCAAGACTTCCAAAGGTTCGGCGAGTGACTCCGATGCCCCCGCACCGACGCCGACAGGGACCAACTGAGCCTCTAGCGCCCCTCCGGCGCCGCGAAGTCACCCGTATGCGCGAATTGTCCACCTAGGGTTACGGCGTCAGGCCCGCTGTGCTAGTTTGCAGACGATGGCTGGTCGTGCCCTGCGGCAGCTTTTAAGATGTCCGAACCAATAAGGAGAATCCAGATGAAGAAGGCTATTGCCGCTGGTGCGGTCGCCGGCCTGGCACTTGCCGGGGCGGGCGCTGGAGTAGCGAACGCGGCATACCCCCCACAACCTACCCAGTGCACGGAATCCGCCTCGACGGCTGCGGTTGGCTCCGCCGTCACGTTCACCTGCGGCCTTAGTGAGCCGTTCACACCTGGGAGCACCGTCGCCTGGACCAGTGCCACCACGGGCGCCGGTGGCGTTGCTGGTGGCGCCTCGGTGTTCAGCGCCGTGGGACCGGGGACGACCGCCACCGCGGATGCGAACGGGCAATCGACTGTTTCACTTGCTTTCTCACAGCCCGGCACCTATGAGGTTAAGGCCTCGGGCAACGGCGCCAGCGGCCCGTTGGTGGGTTCGATCTCGGTGACCATCACTGGCGGCGGCAAGCCGACGCCCCAGCCGACTGCCACTGGCGGCAGCGCAGCTGGTGGATCGTCCAGCACCTCGGGTGGCCTCGCGCAAACCGGTGGCAACAACACCCTCACCATCGCGGCGGTCGGCGCAGGCCTGCTGCTCGCCGGTGTCGGCGCTGTGGTCGTGGCTCGCCGTCGTGAAAGCAGCAACGCCTAGTCATAACTGAATTCACTAAAGGGCCGTCGGGATTCCCGGCGGTCCTTTAGTGTTGTCCGGTGACTTACCTGAATAGGGATAACCGCTAATGGATGGACGCCGACTCGGAATTGCCGCTCTAGCGGTACTGGTGGTCGTGGACCTGATTCTCATCGCCCTCGCCTTGCGACCGGCGCCCACGCCGCAACCGGTGGTGCTGCCTGTCGCTCCCCCGGTCGAGTCGACCACCGAGTCGGCCCAAGCCAGTCCCGCCGCCGCGAGCTCCAGTCCTACCTCTCAGGCAGAAGTAGGGCCCTTCGATCCGGCTCCGGTTGGCAGACTCGTCGCCGTGCGCGCCGACGGCACAGCACTAGCTGTCGTCACGGGTACCTGCGACCAGACCAGTTCGAGCGGTGCAGAGATCAGCGCCGACGGAGCCGCACAACCCACCTCCGTTCCCGGGTCGGTGATGGGCCGGGTGACCACCAAGAACGACGGTGACATCGAGTTGGTTGCGGCCGCCGGCAATTGCGACGGCGAACTGCTGTTCTCCGAGGGCCAGAGCACCGGCGAATGGACTCCGGAGGGCGAACCTTCCGGAGTCGCCTACATGCTCCCCGGCGCCGATGGCATCGTCCTCAGTTCCGGGCAGGTGGCGTTGCCGTGCGACGTTCGCTCGTTTGCCCCCGGCGGGACGACCTCCACGGTTCTCTGCCTCGACGGTTCCGTCTTGACCGGCGGATCCAACGGCTGGAGCCAGCGGGGGAGCCTCCCGTCGGGTCTGGCACTTTCCGCGGTGGCTGCCGGCAACGCTCTCGTCGGGGTTGCGACAGCAGACGACTGCCCAGGCGTCACCGTGCACAACTCCACCGACAACGGGGCCACCTGGAATCGACTGTCCTGCCTCGCCAGCGCCGCCACCGATACCGGACCGGTCGGCATCGGTGCACAGGGCTCAACGGTCGTGGTGGTGGACGGAAACGGGACCGCGTACCGTAGTACCGACAGTGGGGGGTTCTTCACACAAGGAGGGTGACCGCATGCGCGCAGTTCTGCGGGGTGGCGGCGAGATCCTCATCACGATCGGGGTCATCCTCCTGCTCTTCGTGGGCTACCAACTGTGGTTCACCACCTGGCAGGCGAACCGGGCAGCTACCGCCAATGTGGCCGAGATTGAACAGTCGTGGTCGGACCCGGACCCCCAGAGTGTCGCCGCGAAAGGTCCTGATCCGGTCGCCGTCACCGAACCACCCCCCATTGGCACGCCGTTCGCGCTGATGACAGTGCCCCGGCTGGGCGAAAACATCAACAACAAGCCACTCCTGCAAGGGGTCGGATTCGACGAGCTGGCCCAAGGCCTTGGCCACTATCCGGAAACCGCCATGCCCGGGCAGGAGGGGAACTTCGCCGTGGCCGGCCACAGGATCACACTCGGGGAGCCATTGCGCTACGTGGAGAATCTCGAGGTTGGGGACAACGTCTACGTCGAAACCGAAACCTTCTGGTACACCTACCGCCTCAACCGGACCGAGATCGTGCTGCCGGACGAGGTCTGGACCATCACCGAGGACCCGTTCAAGGCGGATGCCGATCCGCCCGCGCGCCTCATCACCTTGACGACGTGCCATCCGACGTTCGGCAACAGCCACCGCTGGATCTGGTGGGGCGAGTTGGTTGATTCGCAGCCCAAGACGGCTGACGCGAAAGCTCCCGAAATGAAGGTGAATGGCTGATGTACGCGTGGCTGTGGCGCACCCTGCCGGGCGGGACGGCTCTCAAGGCCGCCCAGACCGTCCTCTGCGGCATCGCCGTGCTGGCGCTCCTTCTCCTCGTGGTGTTCCCGTGGGCATCGCATCATGTGCCGTTCCTCCGGGTCACCGTGGAGGATCCGGCCGGAAGCACGAGCACGGCCCAGCCCGGCGGCTCCCCAGCGACTCAATCAGGAGCACGATCGGTGCCGTCGACCGGCACCACGCCGTTGATGAGGAAGTCGTCGACGATCGCATCGATGCATGGCGAACCGTTGCTGTAGGCGGTGTGGCCATCGGCATCAGTCCAACTCACCAGGACGCCGTTTTCCAGTTGAGCCGCCAGCGCCTGTGACCAGACGTACGGCGTTGCGGGGTCGAACTCGGTGCCCACCACCAGGATCTCCGGGCTCCCTTCGGCCACCAGCGCGCGGGGAGCGTCGGTAGCTGGCACGGGCCAGTAGGTGCACGGCAGGTTGCCCCAGGCAAGATAGGAACCGAACATCGGCGCCTCAACCGACCACTGCCGTGCGAGGGCCTCGGTCTCAGACTGGTCCGGGCGGTCTGGCCGGTCAACGCAGTTGACCGCATACAACGCATCGACCCCGTTGCTGGCGTAGCTGCCGTCGGGCGCTCGCTCATTGAACAGGTCGACCGTGCCCAGCATGGAGGTTCCGTCCCCGGCCAGGGCCAAGGCCAAAGACGTGGTCAACAACGGCCAGCCGTACTCAGGCTGGTATAGCGGGTAGACGATGGCGCTGATGGCGAGGGCCTCCGTCAGCGGGCGGTTGGGATCGGCTGTCGGCAGCGGCGCGGCATCCAGACCCTCGACGAAGTCCAGCAACCGCTGTTTGGCCGCCACCGGATCTGTGCCCAGCGGGCAGCTCGCATCCGTCACGCAGTCGTCGATGTAGCGCTGCAGCGCAACCTCGAAGCCAAGCGCTTGCCCCTTGGAAATCTCGGTGTTGCTCAGGGTCGGGTCGATCGCTCCGTCGAGCACCATCCGGCCGACGGAAGCCGTGAAATCTTCGGCATACATGGCCCCCAGCAGCGTGCCGTACGAAAAGCCGAGGTAGTCCAGCACTGGACGGTCGAGTGCGGCCCGCAGAATGTCCATGTCCCGCACAACGTTGCTCGATCCGATGTTGCGCGACAGTGCGTCCGAATCCGCCAGGCAACCCGCGCCGAAAGCCTTCGAATCCGCGATCAACTGATCGACCTCGGATTGATCATCCGGACTGGCATCCGCCGCCAGCAGTTCGTCGAGCTGGGCGTCGTCGAGGCATTCCAGCGGGTCGCTGTCTCCCACCCCGCGCGGGTCGAATCCCACGATGTCGTACGCCTGGTGCAGATCTGGCGACACCACCACGTCCGCAGCAGCGGCGTATTCGACGCCCGAGCCACCCGGCCCACCGGGATTGACCACCAGCGGTCCGATGGGGTTCTCGCCGGTGGCCGGGCTCTTGAGCACGGCCAGTTTCAGTGTGCCCGCCTGCGGGGCGGCGTAGTCGATGGGGACGTCGACTGTGGTGCACTCGTTGGCGCCCTCGCAGGGCGACCATTGCAGCGTCTGGTTGTAGAAGGGCTCCAAGTCCGGTTCTGGTGCCACCCTGGAATCAGGGGATCGAAAGCCCGAACTCTGGGGTTGCGGATCCGACCCTCCGGTGCTCGCACAACCCGCGAGTAGGGCACCGGCGACGACGATGGAGAAGGCTGCGCGGATCACTGCTTCACCCTAGATCATGCTTGGCCGCGACCCGACTCTCAACCCAGGTCAAAGCGGCACGCTGCTACACAGCCGACGGACCGTCGAACGTATCGGCGGCCACCGCCAGCCCGGCGGCGTAGGCCTCCAGGTCCTGCGCGGCAATCGCCAGCGAATCGTTGGCGGCACCGGCGGGATCCGGCGCGGCCAGCAAAGTGGCGGTGGCCGCGATCAGGCGGTCGTAGGACGCCACCCCAGCGGCAAGCCGCCGCCGCAAGGTCTCAGCAGCTTCAGCGGCCTGCGGCGCGCGCATCGCGTCGATGTTGGACACCAGGTCGAGACGCTCGATAACCGCGTGCATCGTTGGTTGGACGGAGTTCAAGGTGTCGCGCAACGACAATCCCGCCTGCGGGTGGAGCCGGTCAACCGCCGGGATCATGGCGATCAGTTGACCCTCCGCCCGATACAGGTCGGCGACTTCCTCCGCCCCCACTGCTCCGGGCGGAATCACAGGCGGGGGGATGGCGGGGAGTTGCAGGGGCGCGGGGGGCTCGGCGTTCTTCAGTTGCAGCCGCGCCCGCAAGCCAATCACAGCCGACACTGCGGCCGTGACAAGCCAGAAGCCAGGGGAGCCGGGCATCACCCCGTTGATCATGGGCTGCCCGATGCCGGTCGCCAAATCCAGAGTTCCGAGCCCTAGCGCACCCGCCGCAACGTAGTTGCCCGTGGTGGAACGCACGGCCAGGCGGCGGCGCTTGTTGGCGAATCGTTGATCTGCGACGGCCTGCGCCTGTTCGACCCGGGCGCGCTCGGCCAGGGCGGCCTGTCGGCGCTGTGCCGCGAGTTGGATCGGATCAGTTCGACGGAGCCGGTCGGCCCGCGCGGCCTCCATTCTGTCCCGCCCCCACGACATGGCCTTGGTCACGAACTCGCCCCACTCCTGCCCGCCGGCCGCCATGGAACTACAGTACGCGCTAGCGCCCGAAATTCCCAAAGCGCGCAGGCTGGACGGCACCCCGACGCAATTGCAGCGCCAGCGCATCGAAGATCAACTCCTCCGCACCGTCTGCGGCGAGGGACTGTCGCGCGTGCGTTATCGCATCGAGGTGAGCGATTGCCGTCGCCGGATCACCGCGCGCGACCAGCCGCTCGATCTCGGCCCGGGCCTCTGCGTTGACCAACTCCACGTCGGCACCGCACGCGACCGCCAGGACATCGCGGTAGAGGCCGAGGAGGTCCAACAGGACCCGATCCAACTCGTCGCGCAGGAGACGCCGACGACGATTGCGGTGATCCCGCTCGAGTTCTTTCAGTTGACTACTGGCCCGCGCCCGCGCACTACCGGCGCCTGTGCCACCCTCGCCATACGCCTGCAGCACCTTGGTGACCTCAGCGCTCTCCAGCGGCTCAGCGGTCGCATCCACCTGCTCCTTGGCGTCGGCAATCACCTCCGACGCAGCGGCCAGGCACTGAGCGACGGAGCCCAGTCGCTGCCCGAATCCGAGCACGCGCTGATGCCGCAAACGCACCTGGGGGTCCAACGCCAGCGCTCGAGCCCGCCCGATGTGGCCTTGGGCGGCTCGGGCCGCGTACGACGCCATGGCAGGGTCCACCCCCTCCCGATCGCGCAGATACTCGGCCACCTTGGCAATCGGCGGGGTGCGCAATCGCACTACCCGGCAGCGGGAGCGGATCGTGGGCAGCACGTCATCGAGGCTCGGCGCGCACAGCACCCAGACGCCGTGCGGCGGTGGTTCCTCCAACGACTTCAACAGCGCGTTGTCTGCGTGCTCGTTGAGCCGGTCGGCGTCCTCGATGACCACGACGTTCCAGTCGCTTCGGGTGGGCATGACGCCGATCCGCCCCACCAGGCTGCGCGTCTGCTCGACACCCATGATGACTCCGCTAGGGCGCACCACGGTCACATCGGAGTGCATGCCGGTGCCCACGTCCTTGCAGGATCGGCACTGCCCGCAGCCGGAGTCGGGGCACACCAGCGCCGAGGCGAAGGCAACGGCCGCCACCGATCGCCCCGACCCGGGCGGTCCGATGATCAGCCAGGCATGGGTCATAGCTGAGGAGGCGATCTCTGCGATCGCCTCAGAGTGGGCGTCCGCCGCGGCCTGCTGCAGTTGAGCCGCGGCCTTCTCCTGCCCCACCAGCTCGGACCACACGCTCATGGCTAGGCCCCTTGTTGGCGGCGGTCGGCGACGGCCTGCCAGACGCACGCCGCGATGTCGGACTGTGCCAGCGTGGCATCCACCACCAGGTAGCGATGCGGTTCGTCGTCGGCCAGGGTGAGCAGGGCCGCCCGCACCTGCGCGTGGAAGGTCAGCGACTGGGCCTCCATCCGATTGCCATCGACGGCGCGAGCCAGGCCGACCTCTGGGTCGAGGTCGAGCACCACGGTGAGATCGGGCACCAGTCCGCCGGTGGCCCATCTGCTGAGCTCAGCCACCTCCTCGACTCGCAGGCCGCGGGCGATTCCTTGATACGCCAAGGAGGAGTCCACAAAGCGGTCGGAGACCACCGACTGGCCGGCAGCCAGAGCCGGTGCGATGACCTTCGAAACGTGATCCGCCCGGGCAGCAGCGAACAGCAGCGCCTCGCAGCGCGCCGACATGGGGTCGTCGCTGGGTGTGAGCAGGACGGTTCGGATGGCCTCCGCCGTCGGCGTGCCCCCTGGTTCGCGGGTGCTGATCGCGCCTGCTCCGGTGGCGACCAGTCTGTCGACCAACAACCGCACCTGGGTGGACTTTCCGGCCCCCTCGCCGCCTTCGAACACGACGAAGGTTCCCCGCTGCGGCATGGAACTACTCCGCACCCACGACACTGACCACTGGCTGGGCACCAGCGGCCACATCAGCGCCGTCCCCAGCACCTGCCGAGGTAGCTTCCTTCGCGGTGGTCTTCTTCGCGGTGGTCTTCTTCGCCGTGGTCTTCTTCGCGCGTGGTGGCCTTCTTCGCCGTGGCCTTCTTCGCCGTGGCCTTCTTCGCCGTGGCCTTCTTCGCCGTGGCCTTCTTCGCCGTGGCCTTGCGCGTGCGCTTCTTGGCCGGACCGGCGGCGCGCCGTTCAGCGAGGAGTTCCACCGCACGATCGAAGGTCAAGGTCTCGGCGTCGTCCCCGGCGCGCAGCGAGGCATTGGTCTCGCCGTCGGTGACGTAGGGCCCGTACCGGCCGGACTTGAGCCGGATCTCGCCGCTGCTGTTGGGGTCCTGACCGACTACCTTGCCCGGATCGGCGGCCCGACGGCCCCGTTGCTTGGGCTGCGCCAGCAGCGCAAGTGCCTCGTCGACTGTGATGGCGAAGATCGACTCCTCATCGGGCAGCGAGCGCGAGTCACCGGAGTGCGAGATGTAGGGGCCGTAGCGGCCGTTGTGCGCCGTGATGGACTCACCGTCCGCGGGATGCTCGCCGACCAGCCGGGGCAGACTGAGCAACCGCAGCGCGTCGTCAAGCGTCACCGACTCCGGCGTCATGGACGACAGCAGACTCGACGTGCGCGGTTTGGGGCGCTTGCGAGCGGTGAGTTCCGCCTCCTCCTCGGTGAGCACCTCGGTTACGTACGGACCGTATCGGCCCGACTTCACCACAACCATGCGGCCGGTCTCGGGCGCGACACCGAGTTCCCGTTCGCTGGGCACTGCCAGAAGCTCGGCAACCTTTGCCGCCGTCAACTCATCTGGAGCCAAGTCCTCAGGAATCGACAGCCGCCGCTCCTCGTGCTCGACGAAAGCTCCGAACTTGCCCACCCGGACTACCGCATCGCTGCCCGCGATGGGGAAGGTGGCGTTCTCTCGGGCATCGATCCCGCCGCCGCCGCTGACGATGAGCGGATGCAGACCCGGGAATTCGCCACCCTCGGCATCACCGAAGTAGAAGCGCCGCAACACCGACGGGCGCTGCTGCTCCCCGCGCGACACCATGTCGAGGATCTCCTCCATCCGCGCGGTGAAGTCGAAATCGACCAACTCGGAGAAGTGCTCCTCCAAGAGCCGCACCACGGAGAACCCAAGCCACGTGGGAATCAAGGCACTTCCGCGCTTGCGCACGTAGCCCCGGTCGACCACAGTCGAGATGATCGCGGCATAGGTGGAGGGCCGGCCGATGCCTTTGGCCTCGAGCTGCTTGACCAGACTGGCTTCCGTGTAGCGGGCCGGCGGTTTGGTGGCGTGGCCCTCGGGGGTTACCGATTCGGGCGTGATGATGTCACCGACCGCCAACATTGGCAGGCGTGTCGTTGCGGCGCGACCCTCCTTCTCGTCCTCGTCGGTGCCCTCCTCGTAGGCCGCCAGGAAACCGGGAAACACCACCACAGTGCCGGAGACGGTGAAGGTGCAGTTCCGCCCGTCGGTGGCCGTCACGTCAAGCGTCACGGTTGTGGTCGCCACCCGGGCATCCGACATCTGGGAGGCGATCGTGCGGCGCCAGATCAACTCGTAGAGAGCGAATTCGTCACCCACAAGCTCACCAGCGAGTTCACCGGGAGTGCGGAAGTGATCGCCTGCCGGCCGCACGGCTTCGTGGGCCTCCTGCGCGTTCTTGGCCTTGCTCTTGTAGCGGCGTGGGGCGCTTGCCACATGGTCGGCTCCGAACAACTCCCCGGCCTGCTGGCGGGCTGCAGCGATCGCGGTGTCCGACAGCGTCGTGGAGTCGGTTCGCATGTAGGTGATGTAGCCGCGGTCGTACAGCGCCTGGGCAACTCTCATCGCGCGTTGGGCGCCCCAGCCCTTTTTCCGCGAGGCCTCCTGCTGCAGGGTAGAGGTGGTGAAGGGGGCGGCGGGGCTGCGCTTCGACGGCTTCTCCACCACGTTGGCCACGCGCATCGGCTGACCCCCGAGGGCGTCCGCCAGCGATTCGGCCGCCGCTGCGTCGAGCCACAGGGTGTCGGTGTTCTGCAACGTGCCGTCGCGGCCGAAATCCCGCCCGCTTGCCACCCGCACCCCACCGACGGCCGAGAGCGTGGAGGTGAACCGCCGCGGATCCTGAGCGACTGCCTCAATGCCCCAGTACTCGGCGGCCCGGAATGCGATCCGTTCCCGCTCGCGCTCGACCAGCAACCGCACCGCCACAGATTGCACCCGGCCAGCCGAGAGGTTGCTGCGCACCTTCCGCCACAAAACTGGCGACACCTCGTAGCCGAACAGGCGATCGATAACCCGGCGAGTCTCCTGGGCATCGACGAGGTCGTTGTCGAGCTCACGGGTGTTGTCTGCGGCGTAGGCGATCGCCTCGGGGGTAATCTCGTTGAAGACCATCCGGCGCACCGGCACCTTGGGTTTGAGAACCTCCAGCAGATGCCAGGCGATTGCCTCGCCCTCGCGGTCCTCATCCGTGGCGAGCAACAACTCGTCCGCACCCTTGAGGTGGGCACGCAATTCGGCGACCTTGGACTTCTTCGCCGGCGTCACCACGTAGATGGGAGTGAAATCGCCCTCGACATCGACCGCAAGGCGCGCCCAATCCCGATCGCGGTACTCAGTCGGGACCTGGGCGCTCCCATCGGGCAGGTCACGGATGTGCCCGACGCTGGCCTCAACCCGATAGCCCGGGCCGAGATAGCGCTGAATCGTCTTCGCCTTGGCTGGCGACTCGACGATGACCAAGCGGAAACCGCTGGCGCTACTCACCTGCTGTGCTCCTTTGTCGCAAGAATGCGTACTGGATGGGTGACCCTACCTGCCACGGCGCACTTCGCGCCAACGCTTAGCTTGGGTCAAGAGTGACAAATCCTCTCTCAATAAGACCACGGACCCCCACCAACCATGACACCAGCACGTCGCTGGCGTCTATCGCCAAGTCCTGACTGCACCGCTCCAGTTGGTCCTGCAATGCTACGTCGCGGCCGGATCGAAACAGCCATGACAAGGCCGGATCCAGGGGTTCGGGGCCACGCCAACCGTTGGGATTGACGATCAGCGCAGTTTGCTCAGGGTTACTCACCGCGCCGGCCGCACCGCCGGTGAACCCCAGCACTTCGGCACCGGGGGCCAACCTCACCCGACCGCCGAGCAGGCGCAATGCCGACTCGTCGGCCAACCGCCGCGCGAACTCGTCGACCACCTCCTGACCCGAGGGCACACGAGACGCGCTGGCCACATCCTCGGTCCACTGCGGCGGCGACGCGGGCCCTGTCAGAGCGCGGTGCAGTACGATCCACCCGAATCCGATCGCCTGAGCTTCCAGCGCCGCCAGATTCGCCAGCCATCGACTGCGCAGCGCCTCATCGGAGGCTTGACGGGAGTCGCGCAACCAGAAGTCGACGTACTCAGGCACAGGCAGCACGTCGCGTTGGGCCACCCACGCTGCGCAATCGGCAGGCAGCCAGTCGCGGACGCGATCCTCCCAGGACTGCTCTGCGCGGTGCAGCCACGAAGTGACCAGCACCCCCCACCCGCCTGGGCGCAGAACGCGGCGAGTCTGGTCGATGAGCAGCGGGTTCAACGCGTCACCCGCCAGGGGGGTATCCCGGTACTCGTGATGGCGTCGGGGTCCGATGACGAACGGTGGGTTGGCAGCGACAAGGTCGAAGCTGCGATCCGCGAAGGCGTCAGCGAACGACGATCGAACCCACACGACCCGCGATGGCGGAACCCCACTTGCTCGGCAGGTGGCCGCGGACGCAGCCAGTGCCCGGGCGCTGATATCGCTAGCAACCACGATGGTCGAGTGCTCCGCGAGCAGCACCGCTCCGATGCCGCAGCCGGTGCCCAGGTCGAGCGCCGCAGCAACCGCCAGGCGCGGTGTCAACGTCAGCAGGGTGCGCGAAGCGCCACCGACTCCCATGACGTGGTCCGGCCGCAGAGCCGCTTGCCCGACGGGGTCGCTCGCCACCAGGATTGCGGCCCCGCGGTCGGCGGTCAGGCCGGACTCAGCTGACTGTCCCCCGTCGATGTAGGGCGCGTAGACGAATGGTCGAGCAGACATGGCACTCCAGTCGCAGGTGGTGACGGTCACGACCGAAAAGCAACTCGCCGGCCCCGGCCGCAGCGGTTGCTGCGGATGGAGCCGGCGAGTTGCTGTGGGCGTGAACAAGCCCTTGGGGTTAGGCGGACTCGGCCTTCGCCGACGAGATGTCGCTTTCGTCGATGGCGCCACCGCGACGCTTTGACACCACGACGGAGACCACCACGATCAGCGTTGCGGCAATCGCGATGGCGTAACGCAGCAGGCTGTTCGCCGAATCGCCGATCGAGAGCGCCACCACGGCCGGGGCGATGAGCAGCGCCACCAGGTTCATGACCTTGATCAGCGGGTTGATGGCCGGGCCGGCGGTGTCCTTGAACGGGTCGCCGACGGTGTCACCGATCACGGTGGCCTCGTGGGCTTCGGAGCCCTTGCCGCCGAAGTTGCCGTCCTCGACGAACTTCTTGGCGTTGTCCCAGGCGCCACCGGAGTTGGCCAGGAACACGGCCATCAGCACGCCGGTTGCGATCGTTCCGGCCAGGTAGGCGCCGAGCGCACCCACGCCGAGTCCGAACCCGACTGCGATCGGCGCGAGCACTGCCAGGAGGCCTGGGGTGACGAGTTCCCGCAGCGAGTCGCGGGTGACAATGTCCACCACCTTGCCGTACTCGGGCCGCTCGGTGCCTTCCATGATGCCTGGGTGCTCCCGGAACTGCCGACGCACCTCGAAGATCACAGCACCGGCTGCACGCGACAACTGCGTTGATCGCCAGGCCGGAGAACAGGAACACGACCGCGGCACCGATAATGCAGACCCACCAGGTTGGCTGGGTTGGCCACGTCGAGTATGCCGAAATACTGCAACGCTGCTTGCTCGGTGAGACCTCCAGAGCCTCCCCGGCGCCGTGCCGTGCGTCCCCTAATCGCGTCGCGGAATGCGCCGAAGAGCGCCGTTGCCGCCAGCACCGCCGTGGCGATCGCGATTCCCTTGGTGATCGCCTTGGTGGAGTTGCCCACGGCGTCGAGGTCTGTCAGCATCTCGGCACCTTCGCCGCCGACTTCACCGGACATCTCAGCGATGCCTTGGGCGTTGTCGGACACCGGTCCGAAGGTGTCCATGGACGACGATCACGCCGACCGTGGTCAGCAGACCGGTACCGGCCAGCGCCACGGCGAACAGTGACAAGGTCACCGAGCCCGCCACCAAGCAAGAAGGCGCCGTACACCGCCGCCGCGATGATCAGAGCGGAGTAGACAGCCGACTCCAGACCCAGAGAAATACCGGAGAGGATCACCGTGGCAGGGCCGGTCAGCGAGGTCCTGGCGACGTTGTCGACCGGGGCGCCGGTTGGTCTCGGTGAAGTAGGCGGTGAGCTGCTGGATGACGGCGGCCAGCACGATACCGATGAGCACGGCTCCGATAGCCAGGATGCGCGGGTTGAACGAGTCGATGCTCCCGACGATGCCGAGGTCCTCGATGACGACGCCGCGGAACTCCACCAGGCGCGCCGGTAGGAACACGAACGCCGCGATTGTCACGAGCACAGCAGATGCCACCGCGGAAATGAAGAACCCACGGTTGATGGCCTGCATGCCCGAACGGTCCGACGGCCGCGGCGACACCGCGAAGATACCGATGATCGCGGTGAGCACACCGATCGCGGGCACGATGAGCGGGAACACCAGGCCGAGGTCGCCGAAGGCAGCCTTACCCAGGATCAGGGCGGCGACGAGAGTTACCGCGTAGGACTCGAAGAGGTCGGCAGCCATACCGGCGCAGTCGCCAACGTTGTCCCCGACGTTGTCGGCGATGGTGGCGGCGTTGCGGGGGTCATCCTCGGGGATGCCCTGCTCGACCTTGCCAACGAGATCCGCGCCCACATCGGCAGCCTTGGTGAAGATACCGCCACCGACTCGCATGAACATGGCGAGCAAGGCGGCACCGAAACCGAAGCCCTCAAGCACCTTGGGGGCCTCGCCCTTGTAGACGAGCACCACTACGGCGGCACCGAACAGGCCGAGACCGACCGTGAACATACCTGCCACACCACCGGTGCGGAAGGCGATGCGCATGGCGGGTTGTTCACCGGCGGCGTTCGCGGCCGCGGCCATACGCACGTTGGCACGCACTGCGAGCCACATGCCGACGTAGCCGGTGATCGCGGAGAACACCGCGCCCACCACGAAGAAGATGGACCTTCCGATGCGCTCACTCGTGGTTTCGGCGGGCAACAGGAAGAGCACGAAGAAAACGATGACGGCGAAGATCGACAGCGTCCTGAACTGTCGGTTCAGGTAGGCGGCGGCACCCTCCTGCACTGCGGCCGCAATTTCCTTCATCTTCTCGGTGCCCTCATCTGCGGACAGCACCTCCCGGACCAACAAGCCGGCGACGGCAAGCGCGATGAGCGCGATGAGCGCCACCACGAGCACGATCGTGTAGTTGGCCCCGGAGACTGTCACCGAGGTGGCAGCAGCCACGCTGGCAAGCGACATTGAATCTCCAAGATATTGATATGGCACGGCGAGTGCCCCAGCCGGGCGGTGTGGCACTCCTGTTTCGAACCCTGTGCGGGCATCTCCTTACAACAAATTCACAAGGTCGCAAGGCGAGTTGCGCGAGAGTCTACGCAGCAGAAGCGGTTTGCGACCGGCGACCCCCGCGGGGACACGCTGAGGAAAACAGCAGCCAGGCCAACTGGAGTTCACTGGGTGTCCATGTGAGACGACTCCAGCAGGAGATTCGACGCGTCAGTCTGTGTGCAACGGCCAGGTCATGACGAGGCCGTTCTCGGTGAGTTCGAGGCGCGGCGTGACCGCGCGCAGAACTGTCATCGCCAACTGACTGTCCGGCTCCGCGGCGCTGGGTACCGCGTTAGGCCCGACGTCCACCGTGAGCAGGTCATCGTCGGCCTCGAATCCGACTTCGATGGCGGCATCGTGGCCAAGGTGCAGCAGGCAGGCTTCACTCACCGCCAGCCTGATGTCGTCCACCGTGTCCTCGTCACAGCCGACCTGCCGAGCCACGGCGGCGGCGAGCAGACGAGCCGTGCGGACATAACTCGCGCCGGGTGGGATCACCAGCGCGGCTACCTGCATCAGGGCGCCCCTGGCGTGACCGCAGCCACCGATTCGCCCACACTCATGATTTGGTCCATGCCGGTGATTGTGAGGACTTTGAGGATGCGCGGAGACGTGGCCACCACAGCCAGTTCACCCCCGGTTTCTCGCAGGTGAGTCAACGCCTTGATGAGCACACCGAGACCGGTCGAGTCGAGGAAATCGACTTCGGTGAGGTCCATCACCACCAGGCTGGGAGACTCCGCCAGCACCTCAGTCAGATGCTCGTCGAGTTGCGGTGCCGACAGCGCGTCGAGTTCGCCTGCGACAGCCACTACCACCGCGTCGCCGGACGCACCGTTCTCCAGTCGCAGATCCACGTGACTCCTCGTCTGCTCGTTCGGGCGCGAAGCCTCCGAGCAGCGCCGGGGCACCACGCAGGGCCTACCCGCGCCAACTGTGGCACATGGCCGGTCGCTGTGTCGTGGCCGCGCGTCAGAATGGCCCCATGCCTGATCGCACTTTCGCCGCCGATCTGCCCGAGCGGGTCGTCCGCGATGCGGTGCATCATCTCGTGCTGCCGGCGCGGGACTCCCGGACCGCGCCGATTCCAACGTGGCTCGCCGATTCGGCGACTGCTCGGCTCCGGTCCCGCGGCGTCGACCTCCTCTACGAGCACCAGTCCGCCGCGCTTGACGAGCTGCTGCGCCACGAGGGCAACGTCGTGGTGGCCACCGGAACGGCCTCGGGCAAGTCGCTGATCTACCAGACCGCGGCGGTCGCGCTGTCCGAGCGCGATGCGGGCGCCACCACGCTCTACTTGGCGCCGACCAAGGCGTTGGGCCACGATCAGGCGCGGGCAATGACCTGGACCGGGTTGCGGGTGGGTGTGCTCGATGGCGACGCGAACCGCGAGGAACGCGACTGGGTTGGGGCCCATGCCCAGGTGGTGATCAGCAACCCGGACATGCTCAACGCTTCCGTGCTGCCCCGGCACGAGTACTGGCGCCGACTGTTGCGCAACCTCGCGCTCGTGGTGGTGGACGAGTGCCACGTGTATCGCGGGGTATTCGGCGCCCACGTCGCACTCATCCTGCGTCGCCTGCTGCGCCTGGCGCAGGCGACGGGGGCCCAACCGCTGGTGGTCGGTGCCTCCGCAACCACGGCGCAGCCCGCCGAGACCATGACGGCCCTCACGGGTCGTGCTTTCCGCGAGGTGACCGAGGACGCGTCACCACGCGGGGAGGTGCACGTGCTGCTGCGTGACCCCAGCACCGAGCGGCACGGCGCCAGGCGGGAGGTGGTGGAGGTGTCCGGGGCGCTGGTGGCCCAGCAGCGGCGCACCTTGACCTTCGTCCCGTCGCGGGCAGGGGCGGAGTCGGTCGCCGCCCAGACCCGCGCACTGGTGGACGCTCCCGCCAACAATGCGATCGCGGCCTACCGCGCTGGGCTGCTTCCCGAGGAGCGCCGAGCCATCGAATCCGGGCTACGCGACGGGCGACTGCTGGGGGTGGCCACGACATCCGCGCTGGAACTCGGCGTCGACATCACTGGACTCGACGCGGTGGTGCTCGCGGGTTGGCCGGGGCGGCAGACCTCCTTCTGGCAACAGATCGGACGTGCCGGGCGGGCGGGGCAGACCGCGGTGGCCGTGCTGGTGGCCGATGACGATCCGCTGGACCACTATCTGTTGCACCATCCGGACGACATCACCGGCGCGGTCACCGAGCGCACCGTGATCGACCTGCAGAACCCCACGATTCTTGGCCAGCATCTGGTGGCGGCGGCTGCTGAAGCGCCCCTGACGGAGGCCGACCTGGAGTACTTCGGCCCCCACAGCGGCCCGGTGGCCGACGCGCTGGTCGCCGAGGGAACCCTGCGGCGGCGCCCGCGCGGGCTGTTCTGGCCGGACGCGAATCCACCGAAAGCCGTCGGCGACATCCGCTCGATCGGCGGTTCGGCGGTGCGCATCGTGGAGGGCAGCACGGGCCGGCTGCTTGGAACCGTCGACGACGCCCGCGCGTGGCCAACGATGCATCCGCAGGCCGTCTACGTGCATCAGGGGACGTACTACGCGGTTCGCGAACTAGATCTCGAGGCCCGGGTCGCCCTAGTGGAGCCAACGACCGACGACGTGTTCACCATGGCCCTGAGCCGCACCCACCTCGACGTGGTGGGGGTGAGGGACGAGGCACCGCTCGGGTTGGGCCGCATCCGATCGGGCATGGTCGAGGTCACATCGCAGGTCCATGCCTTTCAACGCCGACGCAGTGGCACCGGCGAAGTGGTGTCGACGCACCCCCTGGCCGCCCCGACTCGAACGCTGACGACGGCCGCGGTCTGGTGGTCCTGGCCCGATGACGTCGTCACCGAATGTGCGGTGGCCGATGTCGCGGGCGCCGCCCATGCCGCCGAGCATGCGGCCATCGGCCTGCTGCCACACTTCGCGACCTGCGACCGCTGGGATGTCGGCGGCCTCTCGACTCCGCAACACCCCGCCACCGGCGAGGTGACGGTGTTCGTCCACGACGGTTACCCCGGCGGGGTCGGCTACGCCAACCGCGGATTCTCACTGGCCCGGGAATGGCTGCGCACCACCCGGGACGCGGTGGCCGCCTGTCCGTGCCTTGATGGTTGCCCCGCGTGTGTCCAAAGCCCCAAGTGCGGCAACGGCAACAACCCGCTCGACAAACGCGGCGCCGTGGCCTTGCTCGACGCCCTGGTCATCGAGCGCCCCGACGGGGCTTGGTCATAGGCCAGGCCGTAGGAATCCGGCGGCCCGGCTCGGGCGATGGCCCGCAGGGTCGGACCGGTCTGAGCCTGCGGTTCCTGCCGACCCTCGCCCCACAGGAAGGCTGGAATCGGAGCCTGAGTGACCACCACCACCTGCAAGTCCAGCCCACGACGATCGCACGATTCGACGACAGCGCCGTGGGCCGCCGCGATCCGTTGGGCCTCCCCACACGCCCTCGAATCGCCGAACCACGCCTCCCGCGCACCGGCCAGGGCGGCCAGGTCGGCCGCCTGCGCCACCCGCACTTGGGCGGCAATGAGGGCTCCCACCACTGCGAGCAATCCCACCAGCATGGTGAGGGCGAGGAACACCACCAGGACGACGATGGTGGCCGAACCACCGGACCCGCGCAGCCGCCTCACGATGGCTCCTGCGCGGTGCGGGCCGTGCGCGCAAGTTCCATCTCGGGGCCGAACGGCAACTGCATCGGAACGCTCACGGTCACGACCGCATCGCCTCCCTCCGCCTGGATACTCACCGCGCTGCCAGGCAGCGAAGAGCGCACGCGGGCGACCGCACTTGATCCGTTCTCCCCGCGGGATACCTCGCGGGCGATGGCCCGAGCGCCCTCCTGGGCACGTGCTGCCGTGAGGATCAGCTGCACACCGACCAAGAGCGGTACCAGCGCCGCAACGAGGGCGATGATTGCCACCGCCATCTCGGCAGTGGCGTGCCCGTGCTGGTCGGTGGCGCGCCCAGCGGATTGCCGAACGCGCCACCGCAGCAGAGGCGCCTGCCTCGCACTCATCTGGCTATCCGAACAACCAGGTGAGCGCCTTCTGGATGATCGCGAAGAGCAGCTCCTGCACTTCGGGGCTGGTGAGCAACTTGACCAAGATGCCGCCGAAGCCGACCGCCGCCACAGTCCCCACCGCATACTCGGCCGTCGACATTCCCTGCTCGTCGGCGTGGGCACGCCTGACCAACTCTGCTGACATGAACAACCTCCCCGTCACGCCCGAACGAGGTCGGGCGAAGTACCGCACGAATGCGGGCGTCAGAGGATCCGACGCGGGCACCACACTGCGCTCGTCCATACGCGCAGTGAAAGCACCCAATCGACATCTGTGGATGGTCAGAACAGGTCGATGGACTCCGTCACCAAACCGGCCACCAGCGGCACGACGCCGATCAACAGAAAGGCCGGTAGGAAGCAGAGTCCGAGGGGGCCGACGGCCTTCACCGCGACCGATTGCGCCATCACCTCGATGCGCGCGCGACGGATGTCACGGAGTTCAGCAGCACAGCCGGTCAACGCGTCGGCCATCGGTGCGCCCGAATCGAGCGAGCGAACGATGGCCCGGGCAATCGGCGCGGTCGCCTCGTGGCCGAGCAGTTCCGACCAGGCGCGAGCTACTGGTGCGCCGAGCGACAGCTGGGCCGCGGCATGGGCCAGGACTTCGCTGGCCGGAGCGGGCAGCGCCGCGGCCACCTGAATCGTGGCGCTCTCCAGACCCGCACCCGAAGCAACGCACGCCCCCAGCATGTCGGCCATATCTGCCGCTTGGGCACCGAGCAGTTCATCGTCAGCCCGCTCAGCCCGCTCGTCCAAGGCACCCAACGTGCGGTAGAGGGCAGCGGCGACGAGCGCGCCCGCGAACGCCCCCGGCCAGCCGCCGATGAACACCCAAGCCGCCACACCGGCCGCCAGGCTGACCACGGCGTGGAGCCGGCGCGATGCCTTTCCGGGGGAAGCATCTCGGGGCGCCGCAACCACGGCCGGCCGTAGCCGCGGCGTTGCTGTCGTACCGAGCCAGACCGCGAGCGCCAGCCCGATCAGGAGGGCGGCCACGGCGCTCATAGGTGACGCTCCACGCTGCGTACCAGTCGGCGCACCCACAGCAAGCCGGCGACCTCCAAACCAACGCCCACAACCAGCAGAGCCCAGCCCGCGGGGGTGCCGAGGAGCCAGGTCACAGGGGATCCGCCCAGCCCGCTTCCCAGGAGGAGACCTACCGCGGGTAGCAGCGCCAACACCCGGGCCGTCGCCTTGGGTCCCGCCATCTGGGCGGCCAAGTCCCGTCGCATGCGCTCGCGCTGCAGCGCGGCCGATCCGAGCCGATGGGTCGCGTCGGCCAGCCCCGCACCCGATCCTTCGGACACCTGCCAGACCACAGCGACACCGGCGAGCACCGGCAGGCCGTTCTCATCTGCGTCGGCTCGCAGCGCCGCAGCGACATCCCCGCCGATCCGCACTGCGCCGGTGGCCCGACGCATGAAGTCACGTCCCGCTCCAGCCCGTTGCAGGGCGGTCTCCGGCGGCACCCCGGTGGCCAACTCGGCAGACAGGCTGAGCACAACGTCGGCGGCCGCCCGGCGCCGAGCCGTGAGCCTCGCCTGACGACGCCATACTCGGCGCGCGGCCGCGACGAGGCGGCCGAACGCACGCTGGCCGGGGGACCGCCAGTCTCGTGGTCGCAGCCGATGGGCACTCGAGACCCCCCACAGCAACGCCGCCACCAGCAAGAGCACACCCGCTGCGACGACGATCATTGCGGGGACCACCGCAGTCGCGCAGCCAGCCAGTCGCGCCCAGGACCGTGCGCCACCTCGCCGTCTTCGAACCGCAGGGCCGGGACGGCTCGAACGAGGTGGTCGTCGTGTGGGGCGAGCACGCAGATCTCCTTGACCAGACGATGCCCACTGGTGCTCCGATCAACGTGGATGACGGCATCAAGACCTGCAGCCACCTGAGCGTGGAGCGCCTCCCTGGGTAGTCCCGCTGCGAGCGCCAGGGCTTCCAACCGGGCAGGGACGTCCGCTGCGGAGTTGGCGTGCAGGGTGCCACAGCCACCCTCGTGGCCCGTGTTGAGAGCGGCGAGCAAGTCCACGACCTCGGCGCCTCGCACCTCACCCAGCACGAGGCGGTCCGGTCGCATCCGCAGTGCTTGACGCACCAGGTCGCGCAGCGTCACGGCGCCGACGCCTTCGACATTCGCCGGTCGCGACTCCAGCCGGACGACGTGCGGGTGCTGCGGATCGAGCTCGCTCGAGTCCTCGACCACCAACAGTCGATCCCGCTGTGGAGCGAGTGAGAGCAGGGTCGACAGCAGGGTGGTCTTGCCGGCCCCGGTTCCACCGCTCACCAGGAACGCCAACCGCTGCTCTACCACCTTGCGCAGCCACCGGGCGCCATCGGCCGGAATCATGCGCGCAGCAACAAGATCGGGCAGGGAGAATCCCCGCTTGCGCGGAACCCGGATGGAGATGCAGGTGCCGCGTGGCGCGACTGGTGGGATGACTGCGTGCAGCCGCGCGCCGTCGGGCAGTCGCGCATCGACGTAGGGCGATGCATCGTCAAGTCGGCGGCCCGCGAGAGCGGCCAAGCGTTGCGCCAATCTGCGCACCGCGGCCTCATCGACGAAGCGAACCGACGATTCCTCCAGCCCGGAACCGCGATCCACCCACACCGAATCAGGCGCGTTGACGAGCACGTCGGACACCTGTTCGTCGGCCATCAGCAGTTCCAACGGCCCCGCGCCGGCCAGTTCCGACCGCAGTTCCGACACCAGCGCCATCAGCGCCGAATCCCCCAGCAGCAACCCCTCTTCGCGCAGAGCCTCGGCCACCTTCGCCGGCGACGGGTCGGCACCGGTCGCGATGAGCCTCCCGCGCACACGGTCCACCAGCGGGGCAGACCCGGCGCCCATCAGCTGCCACCGCCGCTGCGGGTCTCGGCGAGCCCGGCCAGCAACGTGCGTGCACAAGCCCGAAGCGGCGATCCACGCTTTGATCCCGGGGGGAAGCCGTCCTCCAAGAGGCGGTCCAGGCCTCGTTCGTGCGGCACGAACCCCAGCAGCGGGACCTCGAGCGCCCCGGCCACGTCGCTCGCTGTGATCCCGCCGGGTGAGGGGCCGCGCACGACCAGCCCCACCGGCAGTCCGCGCAACGGGTCCTGGGCCAGTAGCCGCTTCCCGGCCAGCGCCGACCTGACGTCCGCGGACGCAACGAGGATGACTCGGCTGCTGCGCGTCAATGCCTCCATGGCGAAACTGCCGTGGTCGGATTCGCTGAAGCAGGCCCATCGGGGTACATCGACGATCACCACATCGCCATCGCGGGCTGCCGCATCAATCGCGGCTCCCGCCACCCCCGGGGCCACAGCGGTGCGCGGCGGTTCCTCCCCCGCACCGGGCCAGCCCAGAAGTTTGACGCCAGCCACCGCCGGCAGGCCGGCGCGCAGGGCACTTGGCGGCACCCTGCCCGCCGTGTCGTCGAGGTCGTCCCAGCCACTGCCCGGGAGGTGATCCAACCCCAGCATCACGTGAGCGCCGCAGCCCAAGGGGTCGAGATCCACGAGGTAGCTGGCGAGCCCCTCAGCCGCAGCCACCCACGCCAGGGCCACGGCCAACACCGACGCGCCCGCCCCGCCGCGAGCGCCCACCACCGTCGCTATCGGTGCAAGGGTGGCCACTCTGGAGGTCGCCTCGGCGAACGCCTCCACAAGCCAGCCCTCGCCGGCGGGAAGACTGACCACCGCGGTGATCCCGACTGCGACCGCGGCCTGCCACACATTCGCAGCCACCGGTGGATCCGCCACCAGCACCGCGCGGGAGCGCCGGGGCAATCCGAGGGTGCTGATCGCCGACACCGAGCGGGCGTCGACGAGAACCAGTTCGGCGAGTTGCCACATGGGCACCGCCGCCAGCGCATCGGGGGCAACCGTCACCGACACACCCACGGCCGCACCGAGTCGCAGGACATCGTCGGTCAACACCGGATCAGCGGTGACCACGAGCACCTGTGGCGGCGCGCGATGGGCAGCGTCACGGTGCATCGGTGGCACCATCGAGTTCCCCCCGTTACTCACGCCATCGATCCTTGCCCGCAGTTTCGGTCGGGACCAGAGCGAGCGTGGAACCTGTGGAAAAGGGAGGACCCCCGCCGGGGGGGGTAGCGGGGGTCCTCGCGCCGAGGGGGGGGTATCTCGGCGTTGGCCACTCCGAAGAGCGGCGAAGATGATCATGCCATAGGCGCGATTTCACGCGCATTCGGGTCCGGGATCCCTGGCCGGGCTCCGCAGCGCGCTGGACGCCTCGAGTCGGCTTGCCAGCACGCGTACCATGACGGGCGTGAACGGAGCCGCCTTCTTCGACCTCGACAAGACCATCCTGGCCAAGTCCAGCTCGCTCGCTTTCGCCAAGCCGCTGTACGACGGTGGACTTATCGGTCGCAGCGCGGTACTGAAGAGCGCCTACGCCCAGTTCGTGTTCCTCACCTCCGGCGCTGACCACGATCAGATGGAACAGATGCGCGCGTACCTTCAAGCGCTGTGCAAGGGCTGGCCGGTCGACCAGGTCCGCCAGATCGTCGCGGACACACTGGATCAAGTTGTCGATCCGATCGTGTTCAGCGAGGCGGTGGACCTCATCGCCGGGCACCAGGAAGCCGGACGTGACGTGATCGTCATCTCATCTTCGGGAACCGAGATCGTCGAGCCGATCTGTGACCGACTGGGAGTGGATCGCGCCGTCGGCACCCAGATGGTCATCGATGACGAGGGCCGCTACACCGGCGACATTCTGTTCTACGCCTACGGCGAGAACAAGGCCGCTGCCATACGCGCCCTCAGCGAAGAGTCAGGCTACGACCTCTCCGAGTCCTACGCCTACACGGATTCGGCAACCGACCTGCCCATGCTGGAAGCGGTGGGACACCCTCGGGCGGTGAACCCGGACGACGAGTTGCGGGTAATCGCGGAGGAGCGGGGCTGGCCCATCCTAGATTTCGAACGCCCGGAGGCCATCGTGGCCGCCCGCGCTGAGCGAGCGCGGAAGGCCGGTGCTGCGGGCGGGGCGGCGGCTGCCGTCGCGCTAGGCGTCGCCTGGTACGCGCGCCGCCGCTCCCACCGCTAGGTCCGCCGCTGCCCGCACCGAACCGAGGGACCCGCGCACCTGCCTGCCAAAAGGAAAGGGCGCCCGCGAAGCAGCGGACGCCCTATGTTTCGCCGTGTCAGGTGATCAAGCGTGCAATCCTTTTGGACGCATGTGTATCCCCGCAGGGACGGTCAATTGTCCATGACCCTTTATCGTGGGTTGGGCGCCGCGTGGGTGCCTGACCGGCGAACGCTGTGAAGTTTTCCTTCACCACCTTTTCTACTCCTCCCCGGCGGCGTTGCCAACCCCATTCCCCCGAATTCCCGAAAGAATTTCGTCCGCAGCCGCGGCTCCGGTGATCACGGTGGTGGCGAAGTAGTTGATCCAGTCTGCGACGCCGTCGCTGCTGCCCGACTGGTAGCGCCGGAGGGCGTCGACGTATCTCGGCCGCCCCACTTGCATGATGCCGATCTCGGGCACGGTCAACTGATCCGGATCCAGGCCCCGCGAGGCCAGCACCAGTCGCGAGGCCATCCGGGCGACGTGCCCGGAACCCGTCGCGAAGGGCCGCAGCGCCATCAGCTCGCCGTGCACGACGGCCGCCTCCACCACGGCCGGTGCGGACGTGCCCTTGCCGACGAGGCTTCCGAGCAGGGAGAGTCGCGCACCCAACTCGGCCACGTCGCCCGGCGGCCCCAGCCGCAAGGGATCGGTCACATCTCCCTCCCGCGGCCGGCCCAACGCCGCGTCGTCCTCAATGCCCTTGGCGACGAGGGCGTGCAGCCTGGCCAGCGCCTGCAGCGGCGCGGAACGCCACACGTCAACCAGGTTGGGCAACTCGCGATAGCCGCGCCACACCCCCGCGGCGATGCGGCCCATAGGGGAGTCCTCCCAGGCATCCCCGCTCCACCACGCCTCAGTTGCGAAGTCGATCCCGTCGATGGCTGCCGACGCCTGAGCGCCGTGCACGCGGGAGGCCACCGCCAACTGCGGGCCATCGCCGCCTAGGTTGCGCGGCCACAGCACCGCGTCGACGGCGGTGCGCACGTTCGCCACAGAATCCGCCACCCCCGGCAGTTGGGTCAGCGCGCCCAGCGGATCCGCAGCCATGCGCTAGTAGACCTGGGGCTCGCGGGCCTGCAACTCGGCGATGACCGCCGGATCCTGCGCTTCCAGCCACTGTTCGAGTTGCACATTGGTGACGAACTGGACGTCGGGGTGCTCGGCGTGAAAATCGTTGATGAAGCGCGTCAAGGAGTCGGTGAACGCCCCGCAAGCCCACTCGTTGAAGTGGTTGCCGATGAAGAACGGTGCCCGGTTGCCCTGGTACAAAGCCTCGCCCGCGGTCATGTACGACTGGTAGACCGTCTCCTCGATCTCTGCGCACTTGGCCGGCTCGGCCATGGTCTCGCCGCCGTTGAGATTGGCCAGGAAGTTGTAGTCCATCGACAGCACGTTATAGCCGTGGCCCTGGAGTTTGATCTCTTGGAGTGGAAAATCCCACAGGTCGTATCCAGCCACCTTCGTCGGCCACCTCAGTTTGCCGGAATTCGAGGCCTCATAGGTGTAGCCGGCCGCCACCATGGCGGGATACATCTGATCCCGCTGGCCTTCAAGGCAAGGGGTGCGGCCGCCCTTGATGACGGAGGGGTCGAACGGCAGCTCCTCCACGCCGACGAGGTCTGGGTTGTACGTCGGCCAGTTGACGAGGAAGTCGTTGAACTGTTCGATCTCACTCGTCCAGTCCGCCGTAGTCCAGGTCTGCACCCCGTTGGGTCCGCAGAAGTGGCCCAAGTAGTGCGTGGCGATCTCGTGGCCGGTCTCGTACGCCTCGGTCCACGTGACAATGCGCGACGGCACCCACTCGGGAACGGCGAATCCGATATCCGAACTCCCCGCGGGTCGCCCGGGTGGCTGGTAGTTGTACTTCATGTCGTTGCGCGGCAGCACGCAGATGCCCGAGAGGTTAAACACGAAGTTGCCCTCGACGGCCTCAGCGGTGTCGAGGTAGTGGCGCATGATGCCGTCCGTAGTTTCGCAGGAACCATCAAAACTGACGACCACGAATTGTGGCGGCTGCTCGCCGGGCGCCAGCTTCGTCACCTGGAACTCGGGCTGTTCGGCCGGCGGGGTGGTGGTCCCGACGGTCAGGCGTTGCCCGACCGGCACGTCGAGGTCCGATTCGTCGGCGACCAGCAGATCAGTTTCCGTCGCGGCTTCGTTGGCCGTTGGCGCCGCACCCCCTGCCGCGGGAAGGAAACCCCCGGCGATCAACCCCGCCCCAGCTGCGAGCGCCAGCGCGGAGGTGACCACGACCTTGGCGTTGAGTCGGTACCTTGCGGCGGCATGTCGACCGCTGGGGGACATGGGCTACCTTTCCGGTTGCGTCTCAAGATTTCTTGGGTATGACATCTTGACCCACGAAGCCGGAGTATCAAACGTGCCTCGCCGCGCGAATGGGATTGGCCACAAATCCCCGATGCCGATCATCCCTCGTCACCGAGCCGTGTTGCCTCCGCCGCGCGGGTATGGTGATGCCATCGCGCCGACCACACGGCGGGAGGTTTGGAGTCGCGTTCCGTGCAGCAAGAATCGATGACCACCACCGAGGAAATGTTCGGCCAACCGACGCTCACCGAGCGGGTCTGGCTGCTGCGGGTCCTGCGCGAAGAAACCGTCGGCGGTGTCCTGCTGCTGGTGGCTGCGGCCCTCGCCCTGTTCCTGGCCAATAGCCGGTGGGGCGATTGGTACCAGGAGGTATCGGACACCGTCATCGGCCCCGCGGCTCTCCACCTTGACCTGTCGGTGAGCACGTGGGCGGCCGACGGACTACTCGCCGTCTTCTTCTTCGTCGCCGGGTTGGAGCTCAAGCACGAATTGGTGCTCGGTTCTCTCGCCGAGCGACGCAAGGCGGCGGTGCCGGTGGCCGCGGCCCTCGGCGGCATGGTGGTGCCAGCCCTGATTTTCGTCATCATCAACATCACCTCCAGCGATGGCCAACCGAAGGGTTGGGGCATCCCGATGGCGACCGACATTGCGTTCGCCCTGGCAGTGCTGGCGGTGGTGGGGCGCCACTTGCCTGTCGCCCTGCGGGCGTTCCTGCTCACGCTCGCAGTGGTGGACGACCTCGGCGCCATCATCGTGATCGCGTTGTTCTACTCGGACTCGTTCGAGATCCTGCCGTTCGTGGGCGCCATCGCACTGCTCGGCCTCTACGCCTGGCTGCAGCACGCGCGGGTGCGATCGATGTTCATCTACATTCCACTCGCCCTCGCAGTGTGGGTGCTCATCCATGAATCCGGGGTGCACGCGACCATCGCCGGTGTGGCGCTCGGGCTCCTCACGCGGGTTCGAACTGACCCCGGTGAGGCTGCAAGCCCCGCCGAACGCCTCCAGCGTCGCGTGCAACCACTCAGCGCGGGCTTCTGCGTTCCCATCTTCGCCTTCTTCGCCGCCGGGGTTGATCTGCGCGGCGCCGACCTCGGGGCCACGCTCACATCGCCGATCGCGCTTGGTGTCATCCTCGGTTTGGTGCTGGGGAAGCCCATCGGGGTGGTTGCCGGGGCTTGGATCACCGCCCGGTTCACCAGGGCCTCGCTCGCGGCCTCTCTGGGTTGGCGTGACGTGTTAGCCGTCGGCTTCGTGGCGGGCATTGGCTTCACCGTCTCCCTCCTCATAGCGGAGTTGGCATATGAGGAGTCCGAACCCCTGCTGGAGTCGGCCAAGGTCGGCGTCTTGGCAGGATCGTTGATAGCCGCCCTGATCGCCGCCGTCGCCCTACTCAGCCGTTCCCGCATCTACCGGAAGGTGCATGACGAGGAGGAGAGGGACGAGGATGGCGACGGGATACCTGACGTCTACCAGCGACCGCACCCCCCATCGGGATAGCCTGGGCCCACTTCGACTTGTGGAGGACGTCATGGCTGCAACCACGCGGCAACAAAGTGAACCCAGCATTCCTGAGTTGGTCTCGTCGGCGACCGCCGACGTCAAACTGCTCATCTCCGACCAAATCGCACTCACCAAGATGGAACTGCAGTCAAGTGCGAAGACCGCCGGGAAGTCGATGGCCCTGCTCGGCATCGCGGCCTTCCTGGGAGTGCTCTTCTTCGTCTTCTTGTTGGTCACCATCGCCTACGTCTTGGTGGCTGTGGGACTACCGGTGTGGGCTGGATTCGGCATCGTCGCCCTCGTGCTCGCAATCGTGGCCGCGATCCTCGGCGTCATAGGCAAGAAGCGACTGGAGTCGATAAGTGGCCCCGAGCAGAGCATGGCCCAGATCGAGGCTACGAAGCAGGCCTTCGCCGGTCAGATCACCACCGACTGACCTGTCCGATAGTCGAATCCTCGCCCGGACGAAGGAGGCACCTCATCGCAGGTGACATCATCCGGCCCGCGGGACCCTGGGAACACGCACAGGTCTCGGCAAACGGCGCAAGCTTTCACGTCGCGATAGCTGGCGACGGCCCGCTGGTGCTACTACTCCACGGCTTCCCCACCTACTGGTGGACGTGGCGACAGCTCATCCCCGCGCTGGCAGCCACCGGCGTGCGCGTCGCCGCCATGGACCTGCGGGGCTACGGTGGTAGCGACCACACCCCCCGCGGCTATGACCCCTTCACCACCAGCGGCGACGTGGTGGGTGTCATTCGGTCGCTCGGCTATGCCGATGCGCTCGTGGTCGGCCACGGATGGGGCGGGTTCCTCGGGTGGACCACGGCAGCGCTGCACCCCGATGCGGTGCGCGGACTGGTGCCGATCTCGATGGCGCACCCGCGCAGGCTGCGCGACGCGATCGTCTCGGACCGGGGCCAGCTGCGCGCGTCGTCCTACGCAGTCGGGTTTCAGCGGCCCTGGCTACCTGAGCGGGCGCTCGTCGCTGACGATGCCAGCAAGGTCGGCGGCTACCTGCGGGATTGGTCAGCGACGCCCAACTGGCCCCCGCCGGACGTCTCCGAGCAGTTCCGGCGGGCGTTTCAGCACGCCAACACCGCTCACTGCGCGCTGGAGTACCACCGCTGGGCGCTGCGCTCGATACCGCGAACCGACGGGCGGAGGTTCATCGAGATGGTGAGCCGGGCGTCGATCCCGGCGCCGGTGCTGCAACTGCACGGAGCCCAGGACCGGACGGTGCTACCCCGCACGGCGGTGGGATCACGGCAGTTCACCCGTGGTCCCTACGCTTGGCGGCTCCTCGACGACGTGGGCCACTTCGTGCACGAGGAGGCACCGGATCGAACAGCAAACGCCGTGCTGGCGTGGATGGAATCGGGCATGGACTGGTGCGACGAGCCTGATGACGACCCGCTCATCCCCGGGTAGTCGCCGCTAGCCCGGGTAGTCGCCGCTAGTTCGCCACCAGGCAGGGGCCGGTGTCCACCGGCAACGTTGCCTGCCCGGCCGCCCGCGACACCCCGCGGAACTGCTCCGCGGTCAGGGCGTAGCCCACGCCCGGATCCTCCAGCGCCTTCGCGAACACCAGGCCGATGATCGACCCGTCCTCGGCCACGAGCGGCCCACCGGAGTTGCCGGGCTGCACTTGCGCGTTGAGCACGTAGGCCTCTCTGGGGGCCGCTGGCTGGCCGTAGATGTCCATCGCGAGGGCTTGACCGGACGCCAACGACGCTCGGACTACCGCCCCGGTGACCGTCAGATCGCCTCCCAGCGGGTAGCCCACCACCGCGGCCTTGGTACCGCTGCCCGCTGTGGTGTTGGTGGGGATGGCCGCCAGGGGCAGCCCGGGAACGTAGATCACTGCGACGTCAAGCCCCGGATCGAAGGCGACGACGGTCCCTCGGTAGGTCTCACCGTCGTCGGTGGTGATCCTGGGCTCGGGCATGGCCGCGACCACGTGCGCGTTGGTGGTGACGTGCTCGGGAGTCGAGACGTAGCCGGAGCCGGTCGCCCCGGTGCCACACCCGGCCTTGTTGCCAGAGACCTTCACCACCGACCCCAGCATGGCCGTGACTCCGGGCGTGCTCGCTTCAAGCTCAGAAGGCGCGGCGCGGCCGATGGGCTCGTCGGTGAAGCCCCCCACCACGATCGGCAATCCCGATTCGGTGACCATGCCGGCCACATCGCTGAGGGCCCGTTTCGCCCCGTCCGGCACGGACTGGTCAACCGCAGCCAACACCGAAGAGGTGCGTACCGCGGCCGTGGTCGCGTTCTCGGGCAGGGAGAGGACGATGGAGGCGATGGCCCAGGCCGCCACGATGGCACCTGCCGCGGCGAGGGCGGCGCCCAACAGGCTGTCGACCCATCGGGCCGGATCCCAAGGCAGCACATCGCGGGCGTGGCTGCCGATGAGCGCGCCCAGCGCCTGGCCCAGCATGCCGGCAATCAGTACCAGTGCGATGAGCAGGATCGCCGCCAGCGGTCCGTCGGGGGCGACGCCGCTGGTGACTCCCGGCAGGAGTTTCGCGGCCAGCACTGCACCGCCGACGAATCCGACGAAACCGAGCAGACCCTGGATGAATCCGGTGCGCCACCCGACCAACGCGAAGACCAGCACGGCGCCAACCACCAGCCAGTCCACGATATTCATGTCAACTCCGAGTCAATGTCCACCAGCCGGCCCGGAAGCCAGGGCCGTTCCCACCCGCCCATTCTGATCAAAGCGTCGGTCAGTCCGCCGGTGAATCCCCACACCACCATGTCCGCGACGTCGAAGCCAGGCCCGATGTAGCCGGATGGATGGCGTACGCGCACCCGGCGCTCGGGGTCCGCGAGTTGCGCGACCGGCACCCGGTGCACCGAGGCCACTTCCGACTCCTGCGCGGCCACCGGCCCCGGTTCGGCCCACCAACCGAGCACCGCCGTCACCAGAAAGCCGGTTACCGGGACCCAGATCGGCGGCAGTTCCGCGACCGTCACCACCGAGTCCGGATCGACTCCTACCTCCTCGTTCGCTTCGCGCAGCGCGCAGGCGCGCGCGTCCGCGTCGTCCGGATCGAAAGCCCCACCGGGGAATGCCGGCTGGCCGGAGTGCGAGCGCATGGCGGTCGCCCGCCGGGTCAGCAGCAGATCGGGGCCCTGCTCGCCCTCCCCGAAGAGCATGAGCACTGCCGATGGTCGACCGGTCTGATCCGACGGCAGCGCGAATCGCGTCAGTTGCGACGGCAGGGCGCCGCTGACTCCTGCTGCCAGCGTGTGCATCCAGTCGGGCATGGGCACTGTCGCATCAGCCATCTCCCACCTCCACGCCCAAATATTGCGCCACATCGGCCCGCAAGGACTGCGAATCGGGAATCTGGCCGTAGATCCGGTGCACGATCCTGCCGTCTGCCGCGACCAAGTACGTCACCGGCGGTCCGGTCCAGCCCAATGAACTGCGGGTGCTACCGGTCGGATCGAACACCGACGCGATGCCGACATCTGCGGCGAAGGCCGTCGCAGCCGCGCGGTCGTCGAGGACGTCGATGCCCAGCACGGTCAACGAGTCCTGGGCAGCTACGGCCAGGTCGGCGAGCAGGGGCATCTCAGTACGACACGGCGCACACCAGGTGGCCCAGACGTTCACCACGGCTGGCTTCGGTGGGAGGGCCGAGAGCACGACGTCGGGCCCGGGGCCCAGGCAGGGCAGAGCAGTATCCGGTAGGCCATCGGTGACCGCCGCCTTGGTCGACTCGGTGGGCGGGCACGGGATGCCGGCTTGGGCCACATCGTCGGCCGTACCGGTCTCGCCCGTTGTTGCCGCACTCGCCGCAATGGTGGGCGACGGCGGCTGTGCGGTGGCGTCGCCGGCCGCACCAAGCCCATCCTGGGCGCCGCAGCCGGCGACGACCACGGCAGCAGCCGCCCCCAGGACTGCCCCCAGCAGGTGGTTCACCGCCAGCCTCCTGGTCGTAGGGAATCGAAGCCGCAACCGCTCCTCGATCTATTCTCCGTCGTCACTGTTCACCTGCGGCGCCGAGGCGATGCCTGCCGCCCGCTGCGGATCCGTCGGTCCGATCCCGTACGAGGGGCAGTACTTCGCCACCGGACACACCCCACACGCCGGGGTTCGGGCCTTGCAGCACCGCCGGCCGTGGAAGATCAACCGATGCGAGAGCATGGTCCATTCCGATTTTGGGAAAAGAGCGCACAGGTCTTTCTCCACTGCGACCGGATCTGTGTTGTCGGTCCATCCGAGCCGGCGCGCCAACCGACCCACGTGGGTGTCCACGGTGATGCCGGGGGTCTCGAAGGCATTCCCGAGCACAACGTTCGCGGTCTTGCGGCCCACGCCTGGCAGCGCCACGAGTTCAGCCATCGACGACGGCACGGCTCCGGCGTGGTCGGCGCACACCGCCTGCGCCATCCCAATGATGTTCGTCGCCTTGTTGCGGTAGAAGCCGGTGGACCTGATGAACGACTCCAGCTCGGCCTGATCGGCCGCCGCGTAGTCCGCGGCGGTGGCGTACCGGTCAAAGAGCGCAGGTGTGACCTGGTTGACCCGCACATCTGTGCACTGGGCGCTCAGAATCGTGGCCACGAGCAGTTGCAGCGGATCGGTGAAGGTGAGCTCGCAACAAGCATCCGGGTAGGCCTCGGCGAGGAGGCGGTTGATCCGGCGTGCCCGACGCACGAGCGCCAGCCGCGACTCGCCGGTGGGCGTCGGCCCAAGCGTGGCAGCGGATTCCATCACTGTGCCACCCTATGCACTATGACCGAGTCCGACGACGCCGCTGCACAACGTGCAGCACGCAAGAAGGCACGTCTCGCGGTGCCACCGCCCGAGCCGGCTCAGGAGTTCTCGAAGTACACGCTGGCGGACCTACGCGCTCTGCGGGCGGAACTGACCGACTACGAGACGCGGGTGTCGTACTGGCGGCGTCTGGTGCAGGCCCGGATGGACCTTGCCCAGCAGGGCCAGCAGCCGGAGGACCGGGAGCGCCTCTCCCAGGCCCTCGCCGATGCCCCCAGCCGGGGCCGTCGCATCGCGAACCTCGATCTGTTTCCCGCCGACACCACACCACCACTGCCCGAACTCGACGAGCTCTGGCAGTCGTCGCCCCGGCCAGAGGAGATGCCGGACTACTTGAGCCGGCTGTCCGCAATCGAGCGGGATCTGTCGAACCACCGGCGCATGCTGCACCAGCAGATCGATGCCCTGCACGGTGAACTCATCGCGCGCTATCGCGAGGATCCGAGTCTCGCCTTGACCGCGCTGCCGTGACCCGCGGTAGCCGGACGGGCAAAGATTCGTTGGTCGTTGCGGTGGCCGCAGGCCAGGCAACGGCGCGCTGAACGTGCTACTCATGGAGCACAATCGAGAGGAGTCCTGCCCAGATGGACGACGTTCTTAGTTCCGCACCGCTTTTCGCCGCTCTGGACGCAGAGGCTTCCGCAGCGCTGCGGGCATCGATGGAGAACATCACCATCGCCAAAGGGGACGTTCTCTTCCACGAGGGTCAGCTCGGCGACCGCATGTACATCATCACCGGCGGGAAGGTGAAACTCGGTCACACCGCCCCGGACGGCCGAGAGAGCATTCTCGCGGTTCTCGGGCCCGGTGAACTCCTCGGGGAACTGTCCCTGTTCGACCCCGGGCCGCGCACCGCCACCGCCGTTGCGCTGACGGACCTCACCGCCCTCGGCCTCGGCCACGGCGCCCTGCGCCCCTGGCTCACCGGCCGACCCGAAGTGGCCGAGTCGCTGCTGCAGGCACTCGCCCAGCGGCTGCGCCGCACCAACGATGCGCTGGCGGATCTGGTGTTCTCCGACGTCCCTGGCCGGGTCGCCAAGGCGCTGCTCGAACTCGGCGACAAGTTCGGCCAACAGATGCCAGACGGCGTGCACGTGACCCACGACATGACTCAGGAGGAACTCGCGCAACTCGTGGGGGCCTCGCGCGAGACAGTGAACAAGGCGCTGGCCGACTTCGCCACCCGCGGCTGGATCAAACTCGAATCCCGCTCCGTGGTGCTCATCGATACCGAGCGTCTGGCACGTCGGTCCCGTTAGTTCACGCGTCGGGGTTCGCCGCCGAGTCCTCGGCCAAGTAGCGCACCTGCGCCCGCACGCTGAGCGCGGCAGCCGGCCAAAGATGCCGCGGTACGTCTGAGTAGACCCGCGCAACGATGGCATCAACCGCAGTTTCGAGGTCAGCGTCAGTCAGCTCGCCACCGTGCGGCGCCAATTCGCGCATGACCGCCGCGACCGCTGCGAGGCGCTCGCGGCGGTGAGAAGCGTAGAACTCAAGCCGTCCTGCCGGATCCTCAATCACCGGCCCGTGCCCCGGGAGCAGCGCGGCGACGTCGTTGGCGGCCACCCACCCTTGCAGGCGCTCGAGGGACTGCAGGTAGTCGGCCAACCTGCCGTCGGGATGCGCGACCACGGTGGTGCCGTAGCCCAGCACCGTGTCACCGGTGAGCAGATACCGGCCAGCGGCGAAGCTGACTGAGTCCGACGAATGCCCAGGTGTCGCGAGCACCTGCATATCCAGCCCGGCGGCCGGGATCCGCTCCTGGTCGGTGAGCCGGGCGCCGGTGCTCCACTCCGGTTCCGCGGCGCGCAACGGGGCCCGAACGGCGGCGGCGAACTCGCGGGCCAATTCGCTGTGATCCAGGTGGGTATGCGTGAGCAACACGGCCTCGACGCCCAGACCGTGCTCCGCCAGCACGGCGCGGATGGTGGCGGCGTGGGCTGCCAGCGCCGGGCCGGGGTCGATCACGACCGCCGAATCCGACTCGGGCTCGTGCAACACCCACGTGTTGGTGCCGTCCAACGTCATCGGACCTGGATTGTTCGCTCGGATACGCAGCACGCCGGCAGCCACCCTTTCGAGGTGGCTACCGTCCCGCGGGATCCCCAGCGACGCCTCCGGGTGCATCTCGGCGTTCATCTGGGCCCACCCATCGGCGGGACCGGGCGCCAGTCCGCGGGCAGGTCGGCTTCGGACGGGTCGGTGATCACCCGCTGCTGATCGCAATCGCGCAACTCCCAACCGAACCCGTCGTCGGTTCTGATCGGCGCGGGCATGAGGGGCAGCACGCGCCGCCCCTGCAGACCGGACAGCGCCCCGGCCACCGACGCGAACTTGGTGAGCAGGAACAGCGCGGCCCACGTGGGAGGCAGCAAGCCGATCCGCCCCGCATCGGCCTGCGCCAACGCCTGGGCCGGCCGCAGCCACTCGGCGAAACTGGCCTCGGTGCCCACGAGTTGCGGTTCCTGGTCCGGCGGCAAGGCGGTGGCGAAGAAGTCGGTGTCGTGCCGGTGCGGCAGCACCTCCGGAGTGATCCAACGCGAGAAGCGGATCATCGGGCCCCAGTCGTCGGGAAGGTGCACACCGGTCTCCTCGGCGAGTTCTCGTACTGCCGCCGCCCTCGTGGTCGTCGGACCATCGAGGGGGCCGTCGGACGGGGCCACGCCGCCGCCCGGGAAGACGTGCATCTGCGGGGCTGCGGCCATTGTGGCCGATCGCCGCAGCAGGTAGACGGCGAGCCCGTCGGGCGAATCACGCAACAGCGCGACCGTCGCCGCCCGCCGTGGCGTCGGCGGCCGCCAAACCTCCCGGTCACCCTCGATGATCGCGCGCAGTCGCTCCGACACGCTGGGCAGCGATCCCATCAGCCAAGTCCGGCGACCGCGAAAATCGCTTCGACTTCCACTGCAGCGCCCTTGGGCAGCCCTGCAACGCCCACCGCACTGCGCGCGTGCGGCAGGTCGAATGCGGCGCCGAAAACCGCGGAGGCGCCGTCGGCCACTAATGGGATGTCGACGAATCCCGGTTCAATCGCCACGAACACGGTCACTTTGACCGGCCGGATGAGCTCGATCTCGGCCACCACCCCGAAGGCGGCGGCGATCGCGCTCAGCGCAGCGTGGCCGGCCCCCGCCGCGGCCGCTTCGACGCCCACGGCTGCCGAACCGACGAGGCCGACAGGCGTGATGACGCCGTCGGCGATCGGCAGTTGCCCGGCCGTGTAGACCAGATCAGGGGTGCGCACCGCCGGCTGGTAGTCGGCCAGCGGCGGTGTCACCGCCGGCAGCACGCGGTTGGCGGCAGCCAGTGCCGTCACCACCTGCGCCCGATCGCGCCCGTGGTGGCTCATGCGCGTGGACGCTTGAAGTAGGCGACCAGCGACTCCGGATTCGGACCGGGCACGATCTGCACCAGTTCCCACCCGTCGAGGCCGAAATTATCCAGAATGGCTTTCGTGTTGTGAATCAGCAAAGGTGCGGTGAGGTACTCCCAAGTCGTCATACTGCACAAGCCTATTGCCCCCGTGCGGGCTAGGCTCGCCAATGTGGCAGCGATGAATCTGGAGTCGGTTGGCCGTTGGGCCGACCTGTCCGAAGCACGGATGCACGTCGTTTCCGGCAAGGGCGGCACGGGGAAGACCACGGTCGCCGCGGCGCTGGCGCTTGCGCTTGCCGCCGGCGGCAAGCGCACGCTCTTGTTGGAGGTCGAAGGCCGCCAAGGCCTCGCCCGGGTGTTTGACGTTCCGCCGCTGCCGTACGAGGAGCGCAAGGTGGCCATCGCGCCGCATGGCGGGGACGTGATCGCCCTCGCAGTCGATCCCGAAGCAGCGCTGCTGGAGTACCTCGAGTTGTTTTACAACATGCGTCGGGCTGGCAACGCGCTGCGACGCCTGGGCGCCATTGACTTCGCGACGACCATCGCACCGGGGGTGCGCGATGTGCTCCTCACCGGTAAGGCGATGGAGGCCACCAAGCGCAAGGATGCGCAAGGTCGATTCGTCTACGACGCCGTCGTGATGGATGCCCCGCCCACCGGCCGCGTGGCTCGATTCCTCAACGTGAACGCCGAGGTGGCCGGCTTGGCCAAAGTGGGGCCCATCCGCAACCAGGCCGATGCCGTGATGGGCGTGATCAAGTCGCGCATCACCACGGTTCACCTGGTGACACTCCTGGAGGAGATGCCGGTGCAGGAGACGGTGGACGGCATTGCCGATCTCCGAGCAGCCGAACTGCCGGTCGGCGGGATCTTCGTCAACCTGGTGCGACAGCCGCTGCTACCGCCGGAGGCACTCGCAGAAGCTGCTGCCGGGAGCCTCGATCAGAACCACATCGCCCAGGGGCTGGTGGATGCCGGGTTGGCGCCCCCCAGCGGCAGGCGCACCAAACGCGTGGCCGCGTGGGCCGACGCGTTGGCGCACGAGGCCGCCGAACACGCCGAACGGGTGGCATTGGAGACGCAGGAGCGCGCGCGGCTGCAGGCCACCGGGCGTCCGATGATCGAACTGCCATACCTGTCCGAGGGGATAGATGTCGGGGCGCTCTACACCTTGGCCGCCCATATGCACGAGAACGGAGTTGGGGAATGACCGCACAGGCCACGACTGCCATCGCACCCGACGCTCCCCACCTCGACGTGGACGCCTTGATCGGGGATCCCGGTGTGCGGGTGATCGTCTGCTGCGGCTCCGGCGGGGTGGGCAAGACCACTACCGCCGCAGCGCTGGCGCTGCGAGCCGCCGAGCAGGGACGCAACGTGTGCGTCCTCACCATCGACCCCGCGCGCCGGCTGGCCCAGTCGATGGGCCTCACGGAACTCGACAACACCCCAAGACCGATCGTGGACGTTGGCCCAGGGTCCCTCGCGGCGATGATGCTCGACATGAAGCGCACCTTCGACGAGATCGTGATCGCGCACTCCGACGCCGAGCGCGCCCAGTCGATCCTGGAGAACCCCTTCTACCAAGCGCTGTCGTCCTCCTTCGCCGGCACGCAGGAATACATGGCCATGGAGAAGCTGGGCCAACTGCGCGCCGAGGCAGACATTGACCAGCGGTGGGACCTCATCGTGGTGGACACTCCACCCTCGCGCTCGGCCCTGGACTTCCTCGACGCACCGAAGCGGCTCGGTTCGTTCCTTGACGGAAGATTGATTCGGATTCTGGCCGCGCCCGCCCGCGGCGCGGGCAGGTTGACCAGTCGCGTGGTGTCGGCATCGTTCGGCGTATTCACCAACGTGTTGGCAAAGGTCATCGGCGCCCAGGTGCTGACCGACCTCCAGGTCTTCGTTGCCAGCTTCGACGCGCTATTCGGAGGCTTCAGGGAGCGAGCGGAGGCGACTTACGAGCAGTTGAAGGCACCCGACACCCGATTCGTGGTCGTGGCGAGCCCGGAACAAGACGCGCTGCGCGAGGCGAGTTACTTTGTCGAACGCCTGGAGACCGAGAACATGCCGCTGGCCGGCCTCGTGCTCAACCGCGTGGTGCCGGTTCTCGCACCCGACCTCACGGTGGAAGCCGCCGAGGCGGGGGCGGAGATCCTGGCGGACGTCGACGAGGACCCAGTGACGCGCGGTTTGCTGCACCTCCACGCTGACCGGATGCGCGCCGCCCGCCGGCAGCACCACGTGACGGAGAGTTTCGTGGCGGCCCACCCGGGCGTGCCGGTGGTGCCGATACCAGCCTTTGGAGATGACGTTCACGACCTCGCCGGGTTGCGCGCAATCGGTGATGCGGCCGGAGCCTGAGCCGGACCGGCGCTGACGGACCCTGCCCGCCGCTACGCGCTAATGCGACCGCGGGAGGGCAGCGTCTGCGGCTGCTCGGCTTCTTCGCGGCTGCGTGCGTACTGCTCGCGAGCCGAGGCCAGCAGGTTCGCCCACGACGTCACTTCCGGCCGACGGCGCAACAGGGCCCGACGCTCGCGCTCGGTCATGCCTCCCCAGACGCCGAACTCGGTGCGGTTGTCGAGGGCGTCCGCGAGGCACTCCACGCGCACCGGGCAGCCACCGCACACGACCTTGGCCCGGTTCTGGGCGGCGCCCTGGACGAACAGAGCGTCGGGATCCTGCTCTCGACAGGCAGCCTGCGAAATCCAATCAGTCACCCAAGGCACGGGCATCCTCCGTACTTCCGCATTGCGGTGGCGCCGACGGGGAATATCGACGTCCTATACACCGTTGGTGCGGACACTGGGTGCGAACCTAGGGGCGACTGGGCCTGCTGAGTAGGCTATTTATAGCCACTTCCTATGACACTTAATAGCCAATTGATGTGACACATGCATTTTCGTGAGTCGGAAACACCCTTCTGTTGCGTCTCATCTGTTCCTCGCAGGCAACCTGGCGGTGGATGTGGTCTGCGGCACGCGCCACAACCACCTCCGGGGGAAACGAAACCGAAAGGCTTAGTCTTGCGTCACACGTTCGTGTCCGACTCAGGGAAGATGTATGCCTAAGCCCCCTACTTCCACCCGCACCAAAGTCATCGCTGGAAGCATGTTCGTTGCCGTCAGCGTGGCTGCTGGCGTTGTGGTGGCGGGAATGGCCTTGCCAGCCGCGGGCGCCATCGGTGGCGGCGCGCAAGCTGCGGTTGAGGTCTATGGGGGACTGCCCACCGAATTCACCACCCCCCCGCTGCCCCGCAAGTCGGTGGTCACCGCGTCGGATGGCACTGAGCTCGCGACTATCTTCTCCGAGAACCGGGTCGAGGTGCCGCTCGAGGCGATCTCCACCAACCTGCAGCACGCCATCGTGGCGATCGAGGACAGCCGGTTCTTTGAGCACAACGGAGTTGACCTGCGCGGCACGGCCCGCGCGTTGGCGAACAACGCCGCCGGCGAAGAGGTGCAGGGCGCCTCAACCATCACCATGCAGTACGTCAAGAACGTGCTCGTCACAACGGCGGAGACGCCGGAGGAAGCCGCGGCCGCCACGGCAGTTTCGCCCAGCCGCAAACTGCAGGAGATGCGCTACGCCATTGAGGTTGAGAAGGAACTCTCCAAGCCGGAGATCCTTAACAACTACCTCAATATCAGCTACTTCGGGGCGGGTGCCTACGGCGCCGAAGCCGCTGCGCTGCGCTACTTCTCGAAGCCGGCCAGTGAGTTGTCGATCTCCGAGGCGGCGCTGCTCGCGGGGCTCGTGCAGTCCCCCACCGTCTACGACCCGACGACCGACCCACTCGCAGCGCAGGTGCGCCGCGACATCGTGCTCGACCGCATGCTCGAACTGCGCTACATCTCCCCGGAGGAACACGCCGCGGCCAAGGCCCAGGGTGTGCCGAGCATGCTGAACCCGAGCGAGCCGGTGAACGGCTGTGCTGCCAGCGAGTTTCCGTACTTTTGCGACTACGCGGTCCGGCAGGTCCAGACCGACCCCAGATTCGGGGAGACGCCAGAGGATCGAGCCGAACTGATCAAGACCGGTGGGCTCACCATCACTACCACCCTCGATCTGGATGCCCAGTACTCGGCGCAGGACGCCGTCTTCAGCTACATCCCCGCCGAAGATCCCTCCGGCAAGGCAGCAGCCATCGCCATGGTGGAGCCCGGTACGGGCGAGGTCATCGCGATGTCGCAAAACCGCACGTGGGGTGACGGGCCCGGGCAGACGACCTACAACTACGCCGTGGACCAGTCCGAGGGCGGCACGATCGGCATGCAGGCCGGCTCGACGTTCAAGATCTTCACCATCGCCTCGGCAATCGAGCAGGGGCTGAATCCCTACGAGCGGGTGGATGCCAAGTCGCAGATGTTCTACCCCGCCGGCGACTGGGGATGCGGCGGCGAACAATTCGAGAGCTTCGTGGGTAGGAACGCCAACGACTACGGCGGCAACTACGACATGTTCACGGCAGCGGCGCTGTCGTCCAACACCTGGTTCCTGCAACGCGAACGCGATGCCGGAATCTGCAACGTGGTGGACATGGCCCAGCGCGCGGGCGTCGAATCGGCCATCGACGTCGAGATCCCGCCCACTATCACCTTCACCCTCGGCGTCACGGAGGTGTCACCGCTCGTAGTGGCGAATGCCTACGCCACCTTCGCAAACCACGGTGTCTACTGCACACCACGCGCGATCCTGTCCGTTGTCGACCGCTACGGCAACGAAACGACCACGGAGGCCCAGTGCGAGGAGCGCATCCCGCGCGACGTCGCCGACGCCACCACCGCAGTTCTCACCAACGTCGTGGATGGCTCCATCAGCGGCCGCACCGGTGTGAACATGGCGCTGGGGCGTGAGACCACCGGCAAGACCGGAACATCCGACTCAAACTCGGCGGTTTGGTACGCCGGTTACACCCCTGACCTGGCTGCAGCAGTGTGGGTGGGCGATCCCCGCGGTGGCTTCCAGTACCCGATGCAGGACGTCGTGATCAACGGTCAGTTCTACAGCGAGGTCTACGGTGGTGAACTGCCGGGACCGATCTGGCGGCAAGCCATGCAGGGCGCCCTCTCCGGCACCCCCTACTCGTACTTCGACCTCGATGCGAAGTACGGCCTGGTGAGCGCACAGTCCGGCGGTGGCCCGAACCCCTCGCGATCGTCGCAGATCGAGGCGCAGATCAAGGCCAGCGGAATCGACACCAGCCCGCACGGACCCGACCCGCGGCCGATGCGCTACGTGTCGGGTGACGACCCGAACTCGGCCAACGCCCCGCAGCAGTTCCTCGACGAAGGCTCGTCCACGCAGAACAACTCCAACTCGCGGTAGGTTGGTACGCCAACCTGTAGCCGTACCTTCCGGGGGCCAACCGTGAGACCCGCAATGATTGCCGGTGCTGCCGTCGGTCTGATGGCCGCCGGCGGCGCAGGAACGGTGGCCTACTCGTTGTGGGAGGCCAAGCGATACACCCTCCGCGAGGTCACTGCTCCCGTGTTGGCGGCCGGGGCGGCTCCCATCAGACTGCTCCACATCTCCGACCTCCATCTCACGAGCCGCGACACGGACCGCGCCGACTGGGTCGCGGCGCTCGCGTCGACCGAGCCTGATCTGGTGGTTGCCACGGGAGACTTCCTCTCTGCGGCCGATGGACTTCCCCTGGTCGAGCGGGCCGTCGGTGCCCTCGCCGGGCCGCCGGGTGCGTTCGTCTTCGGCTCCAACGACTACTTCGCAGCCCGCAAGGTCAATCCCGCGGGCTACCTGCGCGGCCCGAGTCGGCATTCCCGACAACGCCGACCCGACCTGCCGACAGCGGACTTGCGAGCCTTTCTGACATCGCTGGGTTGGCTCGACCTCAACAATGCGGCGGCTACAGCGGCCGTCGGCGCACTGCAGGTCGCTTTTCGCGGGGTCGACGATCCCCACATCCGACGCGATCGCTACCGCCGGGTCGGCGGCGAGTGGCCACCCGCGGATCTGCGCATCGGGGTGACCCACGCGCCCTACCTGCGGGTGCTCGACGCCCTCGACGACGACGGTGCTGACCTTGTCCTCGCCGGTCACACACATGGCGGTCAGATCTGCGTGCCCGGTTACGGTGCCCTCGTCACGAACTGCGACCTCGACACTGCGCGGGTCAGCGGCCTGTCGCGGCATGGCAGGGCCTGGCTGCACGTTTCCGCCGGCTTGGGCACCAATCCGAATGCACCGATTCGCCTCGCCTGCCGGCCCACTGCGACGGTGGTGCACCTCGTTCCGCCAAAATGACTCCGGTGATCGGCGGCTTCCCCGTCCTTTGCCGACTGCCCAGGTGGCTGGTCCTCTGCATGCCGATCTGGTCGGGGTGGCGGGATTTGAACCCACGGCCTCTTCGTCCCGAACGAAGCGCGCTACCAAGCTGCGCCACACCCCGTCACAAGCGCGGCCAGTTTCAACTGACCGCGCTTGACAACTTACCCATCCTAGCCTGTCGGCCCAACCCGGCAGATGCCGGGCTGGGTCAGCCAGACGCGAACTCTGCAGCCAGCAGTTCGGCGATCTGCGCGGTGTTCAGAGCAGCGCCCTTGCGCAGGTTGTCACCGCACAAGAAAAGGTCGAGCGCGCAGGGATCGTCCAACGACTTGCGGATGCGGCCCACATGGGTCGGGTCCGTGCCCACCGCATCTGCCGGTGTGGGGTACTCGCCCGCCACCGGGTCGTCCACGACGACCACCGAAGGGGACTGGGTGAGCACGTCCCGCGCGTGGTCGGCGTCCACCTCCGTGGCGAATCGGGCATGAATCGCCAGCGAGTGGGTGGTAACCACCGGCACCCGCACGCACGTGGCGAAGACCGGCAGATCCGGCAGATCCAGGATCTTTCTGGTCTCGTTGCGCACCTTGAGCTCCTCGGAGGAGTAGCCAGCCTCCTTGAGCGATCCGGCCCACGGCACGACATTGAGCACCAGGGGCGCGGGGAAGGGGCCGTAGTCGCCCACGGTGGCGCGAACGTCGCCAGCGCGAGTGCCAGCGTCGGTGCCCGCCACTGCCGCGGTCTGCTCCCGCAGGGTGTCGATGCCGGCTTGACCGGCACCCGAGGCAGCTTGGTAGGAGGCCACGACCAGGCTCTCCAGGCCGTAGGTGCGGTGTAGCGCGCCAAGGGCGACGATCATCGACAGCGTGGTGCAGTTGGGGTTCGAGATGATTCCCCGGGGCCGATCGGCGGCCGACTCCGGATTCACCTCGGGCACCACGAGGGGCACATCGTCGTCCATCCGGAAGGCACCTGAGTTGTCGACCGCGACGGCACCGCGCGCGGCAGCGATGGGTGCCCACTCGGCGCTGACCTCGTCGGGCACGTCGAACATGGCGACGTCGACGCCATCGAACACCTCGGGTGCAAGGGCGAGAACCTCGATGTCCTCGCCGCGGACCCGGAGCACTTTGCCCGCCGACCTGGGCGAGGCGATCAAGCGAATCTCGCCCCACACGTCGTCCCGGGTGCTCAGCAGGTCGAGCATCACGCTGCCGACGGCGCCGGTCGCACCCACCACCGCGAGGGTGGGCTTGGCGGCTTTGGAGTTGTTCTGCTTCTCGGTCATCGGCCGGTCCCTGCGTAGACAACAGCGGTCTCGTCACTGTCAAGCCCGAATGCCGTGTGCAGCGCAGCCGTGGCGCGCGCGGCGTCCTCGGTGCGGCACACCACGGAGATTCGGATCTCGGACGTGGAGATCATCTCCACGTTGACGCCGGCCTCAGCAAGTGCCCGGAAAAACGTCGCCGAGACTCCCGGATGCCGACGCATCCCGGCGCCGACCAGCGAGACCTTCGCGATGCCGGAGTCGAACAGGATGTCGGTGAAACCGATCTTCGTCTGCGCCTCGCGCAGAGCGGCGATGGCTGCATCCGCGTCGGAACCGTTGAGGGTCAACGTGATGTCAGTTCGGCCATCCGTGGACACGTTCTGCACGATCATGTCGATGTTGGCACCGACGCTGGATACCACCTCGAAGATCTCGGCAGCCTCGCCAGGCCGGTCAGGGACCCCGACCACGGTCAACTTCGCTTCGGTCAGGTCGTGTGCGACCCCGGAAATGATGGGCTCTTCCATCTCGCCCCTCTCGACGAGTTCTGCAACAGCCTCCGACGAGAGCACCCAGGTGCCTTCGCGGTCGCTGAAGGATGATCGGACATGAATGGGAAGGTTCTGTCGGCGTGCGTACTCAACGCAACGGATGTGGAGGACTTTCGCGCCGGCGGCAGCGAGCTCCAGCATCTCCTCGTAGGTCACCGCGGTGAGTTTCTTCGCGTTGGGCACGGAACGCGGATCAGAGGTGAAGACGCCATCGACATCGGTGTAGATCTCGCACACGTCAGCACCGAGGGCGGCGGCGAGCGCCACCGCCGTGGTGTCGGAACCGCCTCGGCCGAGCGTGGTGACGTCCTTGGTGTCGGGGGATACGCCCTGGAACCCGGCCAGTACCGGGATTGCGTCCTCGTCAAGTGCGGTGCGCAGACGACCGGGGGTGACATCGATGATCTGGGCCCTGCCGTGCGACGACGTCGTCAACATGCCGGCCTGCGAACCGGTATAGGACCTCGCCTCTTCGCCTTGATCGTGGATCGCCATCGCGAGCAGGGCCATGGAGATCCGCTCACCGGCGGTCAGCAGCATGTCCATTTCGCGGCCCGCAGGTCTGGGCGAAACCTGTTGGGCGAGATCAAGCAGGTCGTCCGTGGTGTCCCCCATAGCCGAGACCACAACTGCCACCTCGACGCCGGACTGCTTGGTGCCGACAATTCGACTAGCAACCCGCTTGATGCTCTCAGCATCGGAGACGGAAGATCCGCCGTACTTCTGCACAACGAGGGACACGAAACGCTCCGGGGTAGGGAAGTAAAAGTGACTCGGGCTGGGGCAAGGTACCGGGGCCAAGTCTAACGGAGGGCGTGAGCCCGTCCTACAACGCGCGCCTGCCCACAAAGGCGCGGCCCAGGGTGACTTCGTCGGCGTATTCGAGATCGCCGCCCACCGGCAGTCCCGAGGCCAACCGCGTGACAGTGATGCCCAGCGGGTTCACCATCCTGGCCAGGTAGGCTGCGGTCGCCTCCCCCTCGAGGTTGGGGTCGGTCGCGATGATGACCTCATTGACGGTGTTGTCGGAGAGTCGCGTCAACAGGCTCGCAATCCGCAAGTCGTCGGGGCCCACGCCGTCGATCGGACTGATGGCGCCGCCGAGTACGTGGTAGCGACCGCGATACTCGCGGGTGCGCTCAATGGCCACGACGTCCTTCGGCTCCTCCACCACGCAGATGACGCTGGCGTCGCGTCGGTCGTCGGTGCAGATGCGGCAGATGTCCTGCGAGCTCACATTGCCGCACACCGAGCAGAACTTGACTGTGCGCGTCACCTCGGTCATCGCCGAGGCCAACCGTTCGACATCGGCCGGGTCGGCTGCCAACAGGTGGAAGGCGATGCGCTGTGCGCTCTTCGGTCCGATTCCTGGCAGCCGGCCCAGCTCTTCGATCAGATCCTGCAGGGCACCTTCATACATGGGCGGGCCTCACTCCTCGAATTCGGCGATCTTCTCGCCGCCAAGGGCAGCTTCAATCAGCGCCACGCCCTGCAGCGGGGCGGCCATGTCCACCGACTCCGCCAGTTCGGCTTCCTGCTCGGCAATGACAGCCGACTCCGGCGCGGACGGCGTCGAATCGGGCGTTCCCGCACCGCCGGACTCGCCATTCGCGGGCGTCGACTCGGGCTGCGCCGCGCCAGCGGATGCCTGCGATGCAGCGGAACCGGCGGCTGCCCGCCCAGGATCCAGCACGAGTTCGAATCCGAGGTTAGCGCGCAGCACGGCGAGCATGGCCTCGGCCACCATGGCCGGGTACGCGGTCTTGCGGAAGTGGTTCACGGCGCCGGCGTCAGCCACTGCGGCCACCACCACGCCGTCAGTGCAAGAGAGCGGAACGGACTGCGACATGGTCATCCAAGCCACCCTGCTGCGCGCCTTGACGTTGTCCACGACGGCAGGCCACAACCCCTTCACCTGCTCGAGTGTGGGGGCGGTCGAGGCCGTCGAGTCGAGTGTGGGGGCGGTCGAGGCCGTCGAGGCATCGGTCCGCGGGTCATTGGTCGGCCTCGGGGTGGGTTCGCCCGACGCTGCGGGAGCGTTCGGCGCGCTGGGTTCCTCGGCCGAGGGAGCTGTCGACGGAGCGATGTCGGACAGGCGCCGCGGCCCGGCACGCCGCGCGGGATCGGGACTCGGGGGGCTCTTGGGCCTAGGGGTCGTTGAGACCTGCCGACCCTCGTCGCCGGAGTCACGGTGCGGTTGCGGTGCCTCCGCCGCAGCCGGCGTGGCGACCGCGGGCTCCTGATGCGACCGAGGCGGCGGCGAGGCAACTGCTGCCGCACCCAGTCCGGTGAGTTCCGACACCCGCCGCTCCAGCCGGTCGATGCGTGCAGCCAAGTCCAAGTCGATCTCGCCGGTTGGCGGCAGCGCCAACCGGGCGCAGAGGATCTCCAAGGTGAGCCGCGGCGCGGTGGCCCCACGCAGGGACGAGAGTCCTTCGTTGAGCAGATTCGCCGCCCGCGTCAACTCCGCCGACGAGAGCAGCGATACTTGGGCCCGCAGGTCGTCCTGCTGCTCCTCGGGCACATCGATGACGCCGCGGTCGATGGCCTCGGGCAACGACTGCAGGACGATGAGGTCTCGAAAGCGGTCGAGCACATCGGTGGTGAATCGACGCGGCTCCTGGCCAGCTTCGATCACGTCGTCGACCACCGTGAACAACGCACCGGCATCCGAGCGGGCCACTGCATCGACGACGCTGTTGAGGACGCCGGCGTCGGTGACACCGATGAGTTCCACCGCGTCGGCGTAGGTGATGCCGTCGTCACCGGCGCTGGCAACGAGTTGGCCCAGCAGGCTCAAGGCGTCGCGTACGCTGCCCTCGGCCGCCCGCGCGACGAGGGTCAGGGCAGCCGGATCCCAGGCCAGCCCCTCCGAATCGCAGATCCCGGCGAGGTGGCCGCGCAGCACGCCGATCGGCACCAGCCGGAAGGCGTAGTGGTGCGTTCGGGATCGGATGGTGCCGAGGATCTTCTCGGGCTCTGTGGTGGCGAATACGAACCGGAGGTGGGCGGGGGGTTCCTCGATCAGCTTCAGCAGCGCGTTGCCCGCGTCCTTGGTCAGCTGGTGGGCCTCATCGATGATGTAGACGGTGTATCGGCTGGTGACCGGAGCGAAGGCGGCGTTCTCGCGCAGTTCCCGCGCGTTCTCCACCGAGCGGTGGGTGGCGGCGTCGATCTCCACCACGTCGATGGAACCGGGACCGTTGGGTGCGAGGTCGACACACGGCTGGCAGACGCCGCAGGGTTCCGGGGTGGGCCCCTCGACGCAGTTGAGGCTTCGCGCGAGGATGCGGGCGCTGGAGGTCTTGCCGCAGCCGCGCGGGCCAGAGAAGAGGTAGGCGTGGTGGACCTTGTCGTTGCCGAGGGCCCGCAGCAAGGGTCCGGTGACCTGCTCCTGGCCCACGACATCAGCGAAGCGACCGGGACGGTACTTGCGGTAGAGCGCCAACGACACGACAACACCCTAACCCTGCCCTGCGAGGCGGCAGAGGAATCAACAGACAGGCCTGCAAAAGGTGACCCCCCGCGCACCCGACGGAGCCCGGGTACCCTTGCTGCCTTCCGGCCCTGGGGGGGTTTACGGGACGTCGCCACACGGGGGGTCGCGCCCCAGCATATGCCACGGCATCACGACTGTCGTAAGGTCTCCTCGGAGGATTCGCCTAGTGGCCTATGGCGCACGCTTGGAAAGCGTGTTGGGGGCAACCCCTCGCGGGTTCGAATCCCGCATCCTCCGCCACCACAACTCAACACACCTCCCGAGCGCCTTCTCGGAGTCCGGATGGGTCGCTCGTACAGTGTGGGGCATGACTGACCACGAGAGTCCACAACCGCAGCCGGGAGCCGCCGCGCCGCGGCGGCGCACCGGTAGCGGTGGCGGATCGAATCCCCCCGTCAAGAAGACCCCCGTCGGAAAAATGATCCTGATCACGCTGGTTGGAATGGCCGTGCTGTTCGGCGTCGGCTACGGGATCGGCCAGTTCTTCCAGTCCGATTCATCGGCCACGTCTGCAGATGGCGAGGCGGAACCGGATGCCTGCGTGACGGTGAACGTAACGCCGACCCCGCTGCCGCCCGATCAGATCCAGGTCACGGTGCTCAACTCGAGCGCACCGGCGGGTTCGGCCGGCAACGCTGCCGAGGTCCTGGGGGGCTCCGGCTTCCAGATCGCCAGCGTGGGCAACGGCTCCACCGACGTCACCACGGCACCCGCCGTGATTCGCTACGGCCCCACCTCAGCGGAGGCGGCCAAGACGCTCAACGCCTACCTTGCAGGGGCGGTGGAGATGCAGGAGTCCCCCGATGTGGTGGGCCTTGAGTTGATCCTCGTCGGCCCCTTCGAAGGAGTCGTCGATGCGGGCACGGCGCAGGCCGAGCTCACCGTCCCCATCCCCACCGTGAGCGGTCCCGGCTGCCCCCAGCCCGATCCGGCGGCTCCCGCCGACCCCAACGCCGTGCCCCAGCCGACTCCCGCTGCCGCCTAGTTCCCTCCGCAACTGGCCCGTTGCACGGACGCTCGACGCGTTCCGTGGCACGGGCCTGTTGCATGCTCCACGGAAGCCACCAGTACTCTTGTGCGCGGTGGCGTGTCCGAGCGGCCAAAGGAGCACGCCTCGAAAGCGTGTGTGGGGGCAACTCCACCGTGGGTTCGAATCCCACCGCCACCGCCAGGGGGTCCTCACGTAACCCCCTGCCCCCTGTTTACAGAACCTCTGCGGGCAGGGGGCTTTGCCGTGTGTGCGGGGTGTTTGTGGTGCGCTGAGGGTGGTTTGCGGGGCCTTGTGTCGTTCTGAGTGAGGGGTTGGCTGCTACCGCTGGGTGTGGGGGGCTTCAGATGGCTCTGGTGTGGGGTTTGCGGCCGTGTTGTGCGGGTTTCGGGGTGTTTTTGGGCAGGCCGATAGGCCCCGCGGCGCTAGTTGGCGCTGGCGGGGCTGGTGGCGGCCGGTGGTGGTGGGCCGTTGGCGGGTGCCTGGTCAGTTCCGGAGCCGGACCGGGTGTGGGGCTGGTGGTCGAGCGTTGCGCTGGTTGCTTGGTGGTCGTCGAGGTGGTTGAGCCAGTGCGGGTCGGCGGGGTAGTTGGTCGTGAGCCAGTCGGCCACGGCGTGCATGTTCATGGCTGCGGTGACGCAGGTGAGCAGGATGGTGTGTTTGACCAGGCCGGTGAGTTTGCTCCAGCCCCGCCTGATCTGGGTGCCGTCGGGGGATTTGAGTGTGCCGAACAGGCCTTCGACGACGTTTCGGCGGCTGTAGGAGTTGATCCAGTCCGGGGTGCCCCACCGGTGTTCTTGGCGGAGTTTGGCTTGGATGTGGCCGGGGGCGGTGATGGTGCGTTGGCGACAGATCAGGGGGCTGGCGGGGTCGTTCTTGTCGGGTGCGCTGTCGATGACGGGGACATCGACGAAGTGCACGGAGATGGGGCAGTTGGCGCAGGTGAGTTGGCCGGCGTGTGCGGGGTCTTCGAACCGCTCTTTGCCGGTGGCATCGGGGCCGGCGACTCTGCGCAGTGCGTACTGGCCGCGTTCGGCGATTAGTTGGTGGAACTTCTCGAGTGCTTGGGCGACTTCGGTGTTGCGGGCGTGATTGCGCTCCTGCTTGGCGGCGCTTGCCAGGGCGCGGGTGTTCGTCGCGGTCGTGGTGTGGCTCGGGTGAGTTGCAGGGGTGTTGGTGGTGGGTCGCGGTTTGCCGGCGCTGAACGACGGCGGCCTGGGAATCTTTTTGAGGCGTTCGGGGGTTTCGGCGCAGTAGGGCCACCCGTCTATCCAGACCGCCCCGGTTTCCTTGTCGTAGTGGGCGCCGCGGTCGTGGGGGTGCAGGTCCAGCACCGGCGCGATGCCGAGTTCGCGCAGCGGTGTCTGCCACTTCTGGGCCTTCTTGTAGGTATATCCACGGTCGGCGATGAGTTCTTTGACCTGGTGGCCGTGGGCCTGGAGTGACTGGATGCCGGTCAGGGCGGGTTCGATGTTGTCGTTGGCGGCTGGGCGGAGCGCGAGGCGGGCTGCCACCGCCGGCATGCGACTCTCGGGCTGGTCGAGGGCTCGCACGGGTGCCAGGGCGGTCAGGGAGTAGCCGAAGAACTTGTCGGCAGGGTCGCCGAAGGTCGCTGTCTTGTAGCCCCATCGAGCGTCGAGGTCGGCCGATGCTCGATCCTGACGCGGTTTCGCCCATGCGCGCACTGCGGATTCGTCGACCGCGTACGCGGCGCCGGTCAGCAGCCGGGCGGGCAGCGTCGCCTCCAGGATGGCGTCGCTGACCCCTTGCAGGAGTTTCACCCGAACCTGGTTCTCGGTGTCGATGGTCGCCCGCGCAAGCCGAACCTCTGTTGCCTCGCCAGGCTTGAACGGACCAGCCTCCTGCACGATGCTCAGCGCGCTAGCTAGGTCGGGAAGGTCTCCCGCCGGGTAGTCACGCTGGTCGGGCGGAGTGCCTCCCTGGAGGGCGCCCAACACGTCCTCCAGGCGCTGGAACAGGTAGGTGAACTGGCGGTAGGAGACCGTGCGCCGGACTCGGACACCGCCGGTTGTCTCAGTCCAGCGGAAGCCGTACTGCGCTCTGGCGGACTTCTTCATTGCCACGGTGACCAGGTGGTGCACATTGCGCAGGTGCAGCGGTTGGCCTGCCAGCGCTGTGGCGACAATCGCGGCGAGCAGCATCTCAACGTGCAGATGCCGCGGGCGTCCACCCAGCGCCAGGGGTTGACCGTGTTCATCTACGGTGTGACGGACCCTTGCCTCGATGTCCGGGGCGACCTGCGACTTTCTGATCAGCTTGAGGGCGCGCCGGTAGGTCGACGGCCGTAATTTCGGCTGGTGTCGGTCTCTGCTGCTGACCGGGGACGACGCCGATCGGGCCGTGTCCCGGGCGGCCCTCAACGACCGGGTGCTGACCGGGATCGCGCGCAGGCGGGGCACGTGCGCAGATCCGGACGTGCAACGGGTCGTGGCCCGCGCCGAGATGAAGAGGCTGGCCCAGGCCATCCGCCGGGCGAACACCGACCTGGCCGAGAACAAGCGCGCCCTGCAGGGCCTGGTGGCCGAGGCCGCCCCTGAACTGCTGGAACTGACCGGGGTCGGCTCGGCCTCTTCGGCCCAGGCGCTCGTCTCGTGGTCGCATCCAGGACGGTGTCGCAGCGAGGCCGCGTTCGCCAGCCTCTCGGGGGCCTGCCCCATCCCGGCCAGCAGCGGGCAGACAACCCGCTACCGACTCAACCGCGGCGGCGACCGTGCCCTCAACCGGGCCCTGCACGACATCGCCCTGACCCGTTGGCGGGTCTGCCCCCGAACCCAGGCCTACGTGGCCCGGCGGCGGGCCGAGGGCATGTCCGACACCGACATCTGCCGCTGCCTGAAGCGCTACGTCGCCCGCGAACTGTTCCGTGTGATGGAGGCCAGCAGCATGCCTTGACAAACATAGAAGCGTCTGTGAGTTCCCAGTGCAGGATCGTTTCGACGGCCAACTCCAGGGCGACTTCGTCGAGCCCCAAGAACCCCAGCAGCTCTCTCAGCCGCGACTTCCGATCCTCGACCGCGGGCTCGACTAGCTCGCGCTCGAGTTCGGCCATGACGAGTGGCGTTCCACAGAAGCCTCCCCGATAGCGCTCCGCAGCGCGCTGCGCCTCGATCGCCTCTCGGTGCAGCTCGATGAGTTTGCTGAGGCTGGTTCCGCCGCAGCCGTCCGGCGAACGCGTGGGACCACTTGCAATCGAGGAATGTTCTAGTAGGCTCCTCTAGAACATGATTCGATGTAGTTGGCTTCGACGTTGCACGAACCGCCAACTCCGAGACCCACCGCGACGAAGGGCCACCATGAATCCGGCATCAGCGACCACAGCAGCCGACACAGCCGGGTCGGCTCCACAGCCTCAGCCCCCCAATCGTCCCGGATCCTTGGCCGAAATGATTCTGTCCCGGGCCGCATCCAGCGGCCCCGAGCCGGCCTTCCTGATCCCCGGAGCGGGCGGTTGGCAGAAGATGACTTGGCACGATGCGGTGGCACACGCCCAAGAACTGGCGGCCGGACTCATCGACCTCGGCCTGAACCCCGAGGACCGGGTGGCCCTCATCTGCTCGACCAGGATCGAGTGGATCCTGGCCGACTACGCAGTCATGCTTGCCGGTGGCGCCACGACCGCCATCTATCCCTCAACCAATCCGGATGACGTGGCGCACATCCTCGAGGACTCGGGGTCGAGCGTCCTGATCGCCGAGGACGAGGTTCAACTCGAGCGACTCCAGGCATCCCTGCAGGACCTGCCGGACCTGAAGCGGGTGATCCTCATCGACGACACTCCCCGCGGCTCCGGTTCGCTGCGTTGGTCCGACCTCCGCGCTCGTGGCCGCGAGGTGCTGATGCATCAGCCTGACCTCGTCGAAAAGACGTCGGCCGAGATCGGTCCGGACCGATTGGCCACGCTCATCTACACCTCCGGAACGACCGGGAAGCCCAAGGGGGTGGAGCTGACGCACGGCAACTGGGTCTACGAAGGCGCGGCTATGGCCGAACTCGACATCATCACGCACGCGGATGTGCAATACCTCTGGCTGCCGCTGTCGCACTCAATGGGCAAGGTCCTGATTGCGATCCACCTCGCCGTCGGCGGTGTGACAGCCGTCGATGGTCGACTCGATCGGGTGCTGGAGAATCTGCAATCCATCAAGCCGACGTATATGGCGGCAGCTCCCAGAATCCTGGAGAAGGTTCACAGCGCGGTTGAGCAGAAGGCCACGCAGAAGGGCGGTCTGGCGTTCCGGCTCTTCACATGGGCCTTCGGCGTCGGGCGCGAAGCACACCAACGCCGATCAGACGGCAAGCCACTCGGTCTGCTCCTCGAACTGCAGCTGCAGATCGCCGACCGCCTCGTATTCACCAAGATTCGTGACACGCTCGGGGGGCACCTGCGCTACATGGTCTCGGGTTCAGCACCGCTCAGCAGCGCCGTTGTCGACTGGTTCAGCATCGCCGGGCTGACCGTGATCGAGGCCTATGGACTGACCGAGACCGCCGCCGGAACGGTCGTGGGCCGAACCGATTCGCTGCAGGCCGGGACCGTCGGCTACCCCTTGCCCGGAACCCAGGTCGCACTGGCCGACGACGGCGAAATCCTGATCAAAGGACCGGGAGTCATGCGCGGCTATCGGCACCGACCCGAAGCGACGAAGGAAGTCTTCGGGGTCCGCGAGGGGTGGTTCGCCACCGGAGACATCGGCGAATTCGACAACGAGGGGCGGCTGCGGATCACAGACCGCAAGAAGGATCTGGTCAAGACCTCAGGCGGCAAATACATCGCGCCCAGCGCCATCGCCGCCCGATTCAAGGGACTGTGTCCGTTGGCCGCTGAATTCATCGTCGTCGCCGACGGGCGCAAGTACGCCACAGCTCTGGTGGCGCTGAACGAGGACGCCGTGGCTGCGTTCGCTTCCGACAACGACCTGGCCACAACGGGCTTCGCTGAGATTTCGCAGAACCCCATCCTCTGCGAGGAAGTCACGCAGGCAATCGAGACCCTCAATGCGCAACTCAACCGATGGGAAACCATCAAGCAGTTCAGGATCCTGCCTCGCCCCCTGACCGTGGAGGACGGTGACCTCACGCCCAGCCTGAAGGTCAAGCGAAAGGCCGTGGCCGAGGAATTCGCGCCCTTGGTCGAACAGATGTACTCGTGAGCCTTTGAGCGGACCAGAGACGCGGCCGGTGGGCCAAACGCCCGGTGCCGAACATGTTGGCTCAGGCGCGCAGCGCACGCCAGGCAGCCTCCGCCAACTGCGGCCCCACCACGTCCGGCGGCTCCGAGACCGTGCCGGCCAGGAACCGCTGGCAGTACTCCCGGACCGGACCGAGCAGAACCAGTTCCACGATGATGGGATCTGTGACCCCGACCTCGCCAGCCTGGGCGAAGGCATCGAACCAGCGGGTCAACGAGGTGATGGCATCGGATTTGCTGACCGCAGCCACCGAGGCCGTGTCCTCGTACTTCGGAAAGTGACCGATTCCGTAGATGAAGGTCGCAGCCTCTGGGTGCTCAGTGATCCACCCGATGTAGGTGTCGACGAACACCCGGACACCATCCTTGAGGTCGTCCATCGCAGTTGTCGCCTCCGCCAACGCCTGCACCAAGGCCGACAACTGCTCGGCGTAGACGGCGTTGACCACACCTTCGCGACTGCCGAAGTGGTGGTAGATGCTTCCGACGCTCACCCCACTGGCCGTGCTGAGATCGTCAATACGCGCCTGATCACCGGCCTCGGCGAAGAGAGGCAGCGCCGCAGCCAGAACGCGTGCTTTGGTCTGGGCACCTCTCCCTTGAGTCCTCACACTCCAAGTGTCGCAGAGATCAGCCAATCGCAACTCTTTCCCCACGTCCGTCCACCCGCCTCGCGGTCCCATCGATGCTCTACCAGCCGGTGTGGCAGGCCAATCCTCGCCATGGCGAGGATTGGTGGCGAGGCCTCCGGCGACACGACCAGCAGCGATCGGCCTGCCATGGCCCCGCCTCGGGCGCCGTCACCAACGTCCGGCCCTGGCTGAGGGGCTCGGCGTCCCGTGGTGCTGGTGTCCCGAGCGCCTGCCGATGGCAGCTGGAACCTTCGCCAACGGGCGGGCGGTTCCGGTGCGCCGAGGGGGATTCTGCACCGGAATGGGCTGGAGCCCAGGAACCGGTGCGGGTGGAGAGACATTGTCCAGCGTCAACTTGTTCCCGAGGGATTGCGATGTCAAGCGAACCCGGAGTTGCTGATGGTCGATAGCCCGCGTTGGTGGCTGCGGGCTAGGGACTTTGGTCCCTAACCGATTGGTTGATGGGCACGTAGGTTCGAAGGGGCTACTCGAGCGGGGTGAGCGCGATGCGTTGGGCGCGGGTGTTGTCGGGGTTGTCGGCTGTAACGGTGGTGGTGGGGTCGTTGGCGGCTCCGGCGGCTGGGGCGGGCACGGTGGGGCACCGCGCCGAGCCGGCTGTTGCAGGAACAGCGTCTGATGCTGCTTCGGTGTTGCCGGTGGCTGGGTCGGTGGTGCGGGTGCGGCTATCCACCGCGCCGATCGCGACTGGCCGGTATATGACGGTGAGGATCCGCACGACCGGGTCGGCTGAGGTGGCGGGCTTGGTGGTGCGTACCGCGAAACTGGACACCCGCGGTCAGGGCAAGGGTTGGGGCGACCCCCGTCTGCTGCCGGCCGGTCAGGGCCGGATCAACCTGGGCGTCCCCAAACCTGGCCGCAACCGGTGCGTGCAGGTGCAGGCTCGTGATATGACTGGCCAGTGGTCGCCGCCGGCGGTGGCGTGCGCGGCGGGTGCGTGGGATGACCGGGCGCTGCAGCGGTTGGGTCGTGATCGGTGGCGCAGCGTGCGGCACCAGGGTGCCCACCAGAAGACCTTGACTCGCACGACAGCTGCGGCTCGTGGTGCCCGGTTGGCCCGCTCCGGGGTTCGTGCTGATCGGATCGCGGTGCGGTATCGGCGGCTGCCGGCGGCTGGACCGGTGTCGGTGAGTGCGCGCGGGCGTACGGTCGGCCGGTTTGTCACGAAGGGGAAGAAGGGGTACCGGATCGCGGTGGTGCCGGCTCGGGCGATCCGGAACAAGGCTGGTCGGGTGGTGTTACGCGCGACCCGTAACACCAAGGCCGGGGTCCTCATCGATGCTGTGGCGCCACTGCATCGGGCCCCCAAACCAGAGCCCGCCCGAACCCCAACACCCGGATCCATCAGCACCGGGGATGAGTACACCTGTGCCGTGGATACCGCGGGTCAGGCGTGGTGCTGGGGTCTTGGCCATAAGGGCAGGCTCGGCGATGGCGATACGAGCCCCCACCGCACCGGAACCCCGACCCGCGTGGTCGGCAACCACACCTTCACCACCATCAACGCCGGGGCTGAGCACACCTGCGCACTGGATACCACGGGTCAGGCATGGTGCTGGGGCAAGGACGACGGGTCTAGCGGCAGGCTTGGTGATGGTGATACCAGCTACCACTTCACCGGCACCCCGACGCGCGTGATCGGCAATCACACCTTCACCACCATCAACGCCGCTGGCGGGCACACCTGCGCCGTGGATGCCGGGGGTCAGGCGTGGTGCTGGGGTTACGGGTATCGCGGCGTGCTCGGTGATGGCGATACGAGCCCCCACTCCACCGGAACCCCGACCCGCGTGGTCGGCGACCACACCTTCACCACCATCTCCGGGAATAGGCACACCTGCGCACTGGATACCGGGGGTCAGGCGTGGTGCTGGGGTGGTGGGAGTCGCGGCAGGCTCGGTGATGGCGATACCAGCTACCACTCCACCGGAACCCCGACCCGCGTGGTCGGCAATCACACCTTCACCACCATCAACGCCGGGGCTGGGCACACCTGTGCCGTGGATGCCGGGGGTCAGGCGTGGTGCTGGGGTGACGGGAGTCGCGGCAGGCTCGGTGATGGTGATACCAGCTATCACTTCACCGGAACCCCGACCCGCGTGGTCGGCGATCACACCTTCACCACCATCGCCGCCCGCTCTGGTGGTGCCTGCGCGCTGGATACCGGGGGTCAGGCGTGGTGCTGGGGAACTGGCAGGTCACGGCAGGCTCGGTGATGGTGATACCAGCGATCACTCCACCGGCACCCCGACCCGGGTGGTCGGCAACCACACCTTCGGCATCCCGCTAGGCCGATTCGGTGAGCCCCGGTAGCCGCGTCACCATTGCTGTCCACGGGGAGCGGACCCTGCCCTGACGCCCAAGGGCAGCCGAAAGGTCTTGCACCGAAGGCGGGTCCTGGCTGCTGTGCGCGCAACCGTCTCCCTGAGACGCGTCCACAAGAGTCACTGGGCACGACTGCGTGCTCGGACTCCCACGACCACCGGATCACCTCATACAGGTCTAGGTGCGACTCGAGGGCGGAAATCCGGATGCACTGTCGCAGCCTCGCAAGGTGTGCAAGAAATCCCAAAAACGTGTGCAAGGTTCTTGGGGCCCTCCTCAAATCCCATGCGGGGCAAGGGCTTCGAGGTTGTGCAAACACCCCGCCAGGGGGTCCTGACGAATCTCGAGGGCCCGGACGTACGAAACTCCTGCGGTGTGTTGGCGCAGGCCGGGGATCGGACCTGTGCAGCGCCTTAACCCCACGCGAGGGATCACCCCGCTCCACCACCACCAGCGACGAGCCCGGCCGGCACGTAGTTAACTGTGGGCGAACGGCCGTCCGAAGGTGACCGGCTGGATTCCGCGGAGGTGGCGTGGCCGGCTTGAGCAGGCGAGGCTTCATCGAACTCACCGCTGCCCTCGCCTTGGGTGTCGGCCTGCCTCGGGACCACCTGGCGCGCGCGGTCGCGCAGCCGCTGACACCCGCGGATGTGCCCACGACTCTGCAGCAGACCATCCTGCAGCGCACGGTGGCCCAGAATCGGCACTATCGCCTCCTCACCGCCGGGCCGGGCGAGCCCCTGGCCGTTCGCAACGATCTCCTGGCGGCAGCCCCGTCCGCCGAACGTATCGGGCGGCGTCGGTCGTTGGCGTACCTCGGCCACACCTCGGACGTCCACATCATCGACGCCCAGACGCCGGCGTGGCTGGATCCCGCCAGCGACATCGAACCCGATGTGTGCCGACCCCAGGAGGCGATGTCGGTACACGTGCAGGCTGCGATGGTGCAGGCGCTCTCCGACACTGCCAGCAGTCCGGTCACCGGCGCCCCGATGCTGGCTGTGCTCAACACCGGTGACAACGCTGACCGGCTGTCAAACCTCGAACTGCGCTGGGCCATCGACACCTTCGACGGCCTGCCGGTTCTGCCCAATAGCGGCGATCCAAGCAGGTACGAGGGCGTACAGGTCTGGCCAGAGGCCACCTACAGCTACCACCCAGACGACCCCTCGGTCGACAGCTACGGCACCTACGGCTTTCCGACAATCCCCGGGCTGATGGACACCATCGTCACCACGCCCGTGCGTTCCCCCGGCACGCCAGCGCCTTGGTACACCGTCTATGGCAACCACGACACCCTGCTGGCGGGCACCTTCGGCGTCGACGAGTCGTTCCGCAACCTCGCCAACGGCAGCCGCAAGGCCTACGCCTTGAGCGCCTTGAGCACTGGCATCGTCGCTGGGGGCGCCACCGACGTCAGCGCCTTCTCCCGCGGCGTCAACGCACTACGCCAGCAATTCGGCCTCCAGCGCGGCCAGAAGACGGTCACCGCGGATCCGCGCCGTCGACTGCTGGTGGCGTTGGACTTCATGGCGCAGCACTTCGATTCCCCCGCCAGCCCCGGTCCGGTTGGCCACGGGTTCACCCAAGAGAACCTGGCGAACCGCACGACCTACTGGAGCACGGATATCGGCCCGGCTGTTCGGGTGTTCGGGCTGGACACATGCAATCAGGTGGTTGGTGCCGACGGCGCAGTCCCGCGGAAACAGTTCGAGTGGTTGGAGTCGGGTATCCGGCAGGCGGTGGCGGCTAGGAAACTGATTCTCGTCATGAGCCACCACAACAGTCTGACCCTGGAGAACAACGCCCAGAACGTTTTCTGGCCACAAGAGCCGCTGGTGCACGCTGAGGAATTCCTCGCGATGCTGCTGCACTACCCCAATGTGGTGGCGTGGCTCAACGGCCACACCCACATCAACACCATCCAGGCCCATTCCCGTCCACGCACCGGGCGTACTCCGGCAGACTCCGGCGGCCTGTGGGAGATCACCACAGCCTCGTGCATCGACTACCCCCAGCAGAACCAACTGGTGGAGATCATCGACAACCGCGACGGAACAATCTCACTGATGGCCATCGCCCTGGACCACGCGTCGCCCGCGCAGTGGCGTGAAGGCGACTTCTCCCCAAGCGGATTGGCCTCGCTGAGCCGGCAGATGGCAGCCAACGACTGGATGGCCCGCCCGCTGATGCGCAGGGGTTCACCGTTGGATCGAAATGTGGAACTCCTGTTGCCGGCGCCATTCGATCTCTCGGCCATTGAGGATTCGACCCTGGAGACGACCTTCGCCACCGCGCGAGCACGTCACGCTGCACGTGCGCGCGGGGTTGGGCGACAGTGACTGCGGGTCGCTGGCACCGACGTGCTGCGGATTCGCACATACCGGGCACTCACGCCACATCGGCCTCGCCCTCACGAGGCTTGCGCGACTGCCACGCCTTGTGAACCAGCTGCGCCGCAGCCACCACCATCAGGCCCGCAAACAACCATGCCGCCTGCTGCTGCGGGAGAGCCTGGGAGACCAGCGACGCTGCCAGCGCAGCCGGGGCTCCCACCGCTCCCGCCCACAGCCCCACTCCCACGCTCACGTGGCCGGATCGCACCGTCGTGATAGAGGCCGTGGCGGCGGTGATGAGCACGACAAGCAGGCTCGTGCCTCGGGCGGTGGTCATATCCAGACCGGCGAGCAGCACGAGTCCCGGGATGATGATGATGCCACCGCCGATCCCCAACAATCCGGCGAGCAACCCGGCGAGCAACCCCACGAGCGCCAACAGCCACCACTGCCCGGGCTGACCACCGTCGCTGACCGTCTCCGGCTGCCACAGGCGATACGCCGAGTACAGCAGCAGCACCGAGAAACCGATCTGCAGTGCAGGAACCGGAATGCGCGGCAGCAACCGCACGCCGATCTGCCCGCCGAGGATGCTTCCCAGGCCGAGGATCAGTCCGGCCAGCCAGTCAACCGAGCCGCCGGCAGCGTAGCCAAAAGCCGCCAGCACACTGATCGGAATGATCGCAAGCAAAGACGTCGTCGCGGCGGTGCGCTGGTCGAGGCCAAGGAACAAGACGAACAACGGCACCATGACGATGCCACCCCCCACGCCGAAGACTCCGGCCAACAGTCCGCCGAGCACGCCTGCGACGATGACCTTCCCCAGCGGCACACCCGCTGGGGCGCTGGGCAGCTTCATGGTTCACGCCCTCCGCAGCTGCGCGCTCCGCAGCGAGGTGGTTGCGAGGTTCGCCCTCGCCAGCCTGCAAGATACCGCGCGCCTGGCGCCTTTACCCGCCCACCAGCGTCTGGCTCGCGACGCCCGCGTAATCCGCGCGCTTCGCACGCCTCCCTGCATCACCACCACCCGACTGCGCCCCCTGTGACGAGGCGCTCCTGAGGGTGAATAACTACTCGCCGCTCGGGATCGGTGCGAAGATGGAGATGGCGAAGGGAACTCACATGTCGAAGGAATCGGAAGGACGCCGCATCGTCGTCGGGGTGGACGGTTCTGACCGAAGCGTCGCGGCCCTGCGCTGGGCGCTAGACGAAGCTGCCGCCCATGGCGGGAATCTGAAGGTGGTGACGGTGTGGGACGTGCCCGCGACGATCTTCTTGACTCCGACGTTCACCGAAGGTGACTACGCCGCTCGCGCTACCGCAGCGCTGGAACACACGCTGAGCGCCGTTGACGTCGGCGCCTGGGACGTGCCGGTGGAGGCGGAGATCGCCATGGGCAGCGGCGGGCAAACGCTGGTCGAACTCGCACTCGGCGCCGACCTGCTGGTCATCGCCGCGCACGGACTCGGCCACGGGGCCGTACCCGGCGGGCACCTGGGTTCCGTCGCCGGCTACTGCGCGCATCACGCCAGGTGCCCCACTGTCATCGTCCGGGAGTAGTCCCGTCACCTGGTTGGCGGGCATCGGAGGCGCGAGTTTGCACTGATTTGCCGGAAACCGCGCATCGCAAGCCGAGAGCAGACACCATGTGCGCATGTCTTCAGTCACACAGGTGGGTGCAAGCACCACCACGCTGGCACCAACCGGCGGCATGGTCACAGCCGCCAGGGTCTACCACCTGCTGGTTGCCCTCGTCGGCACGACGGCGTTGGCGATCAGCCTGACGCTGTCTGCCACCAGTTCGGCCAGCGGCGGTGCCCTCAACGGCATCGTCTTCACCCTGAGCTACTTCACGGTGTGGTCGAACATCGTCGCGCTGGTTGTGAACTGGATGCTGTTCGCCGACCCGACGCGAGATGGCGCGCTGTTCCGATGGCTGCGGATGACTGCCTTGGTGATGATCGTCGTCACCGGCCTGATCTACGCCCTCATCCTCGCGGCCAGCGCCAACCCATGTGGCTGGGGCATCTACACCAACCTCGGCTTCCACTACATCGTCCCGTGGGCGACGCTGCTGGGATTCCTGATCTTCGGACCCAGGCCGCGTTTTACCTGGGATCTGGTTCCCAAGATGATGATCATCCCGGTGATCTGGCTGGCGTACACCCTGATCCATGGCGCCATGAAGGTCAACGCGCCCGGCGACCGCTGCGCCAACACGCCGTTGGAGAAGGGCGTGAACTTCTACCCGTACCCCTTCATCACGCTCGACTACGACGGCACCGGCGGACCGTCACCGCTGGTGCCCGGGCTTGAGGCCGGCGGCTACGCGGGCATCGCCATCAACCTGGTGATCATCATCATCATGGCCTTGGTGATGGCCTCCATCTTCGTGGGTCTCGACAGGCTCCTGAGCCGCGGTGTCAAACCCACCCCGCTGAAGGGCTCCTAGTTGCCGGGTTCGACCGGGCCGTACTCGGGGACCGGGCCGTACTCCGGGACGCCGGAGAAGCCGGGGTCTGCGGTGTAGGTGGGCTCGTCCGGATAATTGGGATCCGGGTAATAGGTGGGCTCGTCCGGATAGTTGGGATCCGGGTAATAGGTGGGCTCGCCGTTGCTGTTCGAGCCCCCGTTGGAGTTGGAGCCGCCGTTGCTGTCCGAACCACCGTTGCTGTTCGAACCACGCTGTTGCGTGTTCGCGTCGCCGTTGGAGTTGGAGCCGCCGTTGCTGTCCGATCCGCCGTTGGAGTCGTCGGAGGTCGGTGAACCGGAGTCCGTCGGGCTGGTGGCCGTCGGGGAAGGTGAGGGAAATGTGGGTTCCTGGGGACACCCTGCGAGCATCAGCGCTGCCGCGACCCCGCCTACGCCAACGATTGCCCCCCGCTGCAGTCTCCGTAAATTGGTCTTTCTTGGCATGGCAGATCCCGTCTGTCGTTGGCGAAGCAGAGCGTCCATCGCTTGCGCAAGGATCGAACCACCAGGGTGAACTCGTCAGCCTAGCGCAGATGATGAATCAATTGGGAGGCCCCTCGCACCCGTCGCCAGAGGCCTGCCGTCCGGAGTTCAGTCCGATGAGCATCGTTGTTCGAGCCGCGATCACGGCGACACCATGGAAGTGGACACTGACCTGCTCGGAATCCAGCTCCCGTGCGCCTGCATGCAAGCACTAGTGGACACGGCTGACCTGGGCTACAGTCGAGCAATGAGCGCGCCGGGCTCGCAGGGAGCAACGCCCAACGGCTTGCGCGCGCGCCTGACGACCGCACTGGACGCCGAGCCTTCCTCGGTGCCATTCGTCCGCACGGCCAAGATTCTTGCCGGTGTCGTCGTCGTGTTGGCCTCGCTGCGACTGGTCTACAAGGCCATCGGCGCCGGCCCGGCGCTTCGCCCCTGGACGCTCATCTTCGTCGTTCTGTTCGCTGGCGCAGTCGGTCTGGCCGCGCTTCTCACCGCACGACCGAGAGTGGCCAGGCGCTGGTCAAACGCACTGCTCGGGGCGGCAGTGCTCACTCTCGCAGTTCTCACGCTGGGGACCTACGCCGACGACTACCTGCCCTGGCTCAAGACATGGATCAATCTCGGCACGGTCGACGCGCCAGCCGGGATTCCCACCTGGTTTCCGCTCGCCATGGGGTCGGCACTCGTGGCCGCCTTCTGGCTCGCCGGTCGGAACGAGCGACGGGCGGTGACGGCCTCGGCAGCCCTCTACGTCGCCCTCAGCGGCATCACGATGGGCCTGCTTCTGCAACTGACCCACCCGAACGGCCTTGCGGTCGAGGAGTATTTCCAGACGACGTCGACGGCCATGACGATGAGCGTGCTGTTGGTCCTTGCCACGATCACGGCAGCGATCCTGGTGCGTCCCAAACAGCCACCGTTGGGTCCCCTCGTCGCCACCAAGATGTGGCCCATCGCTGCCTTCGCCATGATCGTGCTGGTGTCGTCGGCGATCATCGCCCAATTGGGATTTCGCATGGCGCTCGGATCAGGACGGACACTCGACGCCGCCATCACGACAAGTTTCGTGGTGCAGTCTGTGACGCTGATCGGCTTGCTGGGTTTCTCCGTCTGGTTCGCCACCGTTCAGCAAGAACGTGCTCGATCCCATGCGGTGGCCCAGGCATCCGCTATCGCCTTCTCCAAGGCTGCGTACAACTCAGCGGTCCCGACGCTGCTCGTGAACCGCGACGGTACGGTCGTGAATGCGAATCCATCGGCGGCTCAGCTGGAGGTGGGCCATCCCGAGGGGCTGACCGGGCGCAACTGGTGCTCGATCATCGACTGCTGGGACTCGCAGGACCCGACTGCTGACGACCCGCTGCCAGCCTGGTGGGGCGATGTCCTCGCCGGAACCACCGTCCACACCGAACGCGTGAGGTTGACCGTCTCCGGTGGCTCGTCGCGCTGGGCCGATCTCACCGCGGCCGCTGCCGCGGATGGCACGGACGCCGTGGCCCGCTACGTGGTTGTTCAGCTCGTCGACGTCACCGACTCGGTTTCCGCCCACGAGGAACTGTCCTTCCGCACCAGCCACGATGCGCTCACCGGATTGCTCAACCGCGCGGAGGTCACCCGGCTGATCGACGACTCGATCGACCGCGGTGAGGGTGTGCTGGTGGCCATCGTGGGAGTCGATCGATTCGGTGAGATCAACGAAGCCTTCGGTCACTCCGTGGGTGATCAGCTGTTGTGCACGCTGGCCGAGAACCTGCAGTCCAGCATCTCGCCGGAAGCCACCGTGGGTCGCCTCGACGGCGACGAGTTCGCCGTGTTGATGCCCCTCCGCATCGTCGACTCCGCAGGAGCCCAGCGGCAGCTCGCCGATCTGGCTCTGGCCGGTGTGGAGCGGGACTTCGTCGTGGGGGGCTACGTACTGCGCCCTTCCGCCAGCATCGGACTCACGCAGAGTAGGGAAGGGCTCGGAGCCACCGAACTCCTGCGCCGGGCATCGGCGGCGCTGGCCGCCGCGAAGCGGGCGGGCGGGCACCGGTGGCACGTCTACGACCACGCATTTCACGCACGCGCCCGCGACCAACTGCTCGTTCTTGAGCAACTGCGTGCCATCGACCTCGCCGACGGTCAGATGCAGACCTGGTTCCAGCCCATCGTCGACCTCAGCGACTTCAGCACGGTCGGGTATGAAGCCCTGCTGCGCTGGCATCACCCGGACCGGGGGCTCACACCCGCCGCGGAGTGGATTCCGGCCGTGGAGTCTGACGTGCACCTCATGCATCAACTCACCCTGTTCGCGGCAAGGGAGTCCGCAAATTTCGCCGCCACGCTGCCAGCAGGTCAACGGGTATGCCTCAATATCTCCGCGCGTCACCTTTCCTCGCGGGAGTTCCCGGAGTTCGTCGAGCTGCTCGTCGATCTACGCCGGCAGACCCCGGACCCGATGATTCTGGAGTTGACCGAAACCGCGCTCGCCAGCATGCAGGGTCCGGCTCGCGCTCGGCTGGCTCAACTCGTCGGGGTCGGCTACGGCCTCTGGGGCGACGATTTCGGCACCGGCTTCTCGTCCGTGACCCACCTGCGCGACCTTCCGTTGACAGGCATCAAACTCGACAAGTCGTTCACCGCCGACTTGACGGATCCGCAATCCAGCTCGTTCCGCATCGCGGACGGTTTGGCAGGCTTGGCGGAAGGGCTCGGTCTGGAGACTGTGGCCGAAGGCGTGGAGACGCCGACACAGGCCAACCGGGTGGCGGCTGCCGGGTGGCATCTGGGCCAGGGCTGGCTGTTCGGTCGGCCCAACCCGATTGAGCACTACAACGCCGCTGCGAAGACAGAGGACTAGCTTCGTGGCCGCCTCGCGGCGAAGAAATCCGCGAGCAAGTCACCGGCTTCGGCCGCCAGCACCCCGGGGATAACCTCCACGCGGTGGGGCAACCGAGGGTCTCGAACCACGTCCCACAATCCTCCGACCGCCCCCGCCTTGTCGTCGTAGGCGCCGAAGACCAGCCGCGCCACCCGCGCTTGCACGGCTGCTCCCGCACACATGGTGCACGGCTCGAGGCTGGCGACAAGCGTGCAACCGGCGAGCCGCCACCCCTCACCCAAGACCGCTGCTGCGCTGCGTAAGGCGAGGATCTCCGCGTGGGCGGTCGGATCCGCATCGGCCTCTCGACGGTTACAGGCGGCAGCCAGCACGTTGCCGTCCGGGCCGAGCACGACTGCGCCGACGGGAACGTCCGCGCCCGCCCTCGCGGCTACCTCAAGGGCGGCACGCATGCCGGCAAGGTCGAAGGCGCTGGGCTTCACAGCCCCTTGACCGCGCCGACCACCTTGGTCAATGAGTCCTTGGCGTCGCCGAAGAGCAGCGTGGTCTTGGGGTCGTAGAGCAGTTCGTTGGTGATGCCGGCAAATCCAGGTCGCATCGAACGCTTGAGGAAAACCACCTGCGCGGCATCGGAAACATCCAGGATCGGCATGCCGTAGATGGGGGCGCTGGGGTCGGACTTGGCGGCCGGGTTGACCACGTCGTTCGCACCCACCACGAGGACCACATCGGTGGAGGGGAACTCGGGGTTGATCTCCTCCATCTCCTTGAGCTGGTCGTAGGGAACGTTGGCTTCAGCCAACAGCACGTTCATGTGTCCCGGCATCCGGCCGGCCACCGGGTGAATCGCGTAGGCGACTTCGATACCGCGTTCCGTGAGCAGATCCACCAGTTCCCGGATGGTGTGCTGGGCCTGTGCCACCGCGAGGCCGTAGCCGGGAACGATGATCACCTTCTGCGCGTACGCCAGCATGATGGCCACGTCCTCGGCAGACGACGAACGCACGGGACGGTCGTCGGCGCCGCCGGCGGCCACCGCCGTGCTGGCCTTGAAGGCACCAAAGAGGGTGTTGGTGAGCGGTCGACCCATGGCCTTCGCCATTTCCTGGGTGAGCAAGGTACCCGAGGCGCCCACGAGGGTACCGGCCACGAGCAACAGGACGTTGCCGAGCACGTAGCCGCTGGCCGCCACAGCGAGACCGGTGAAGGCGTTCAGCAGGGAGATGACGATCGGGACGTCTGCCCCGCCGACCGGCAGCACCAGCAGCACTCCCAGGACCAGCGACACCAGTGCCAGGATGATCAGCAGCAGCGACGTAGGCGAGATGATCAAGGCCACGGCCAGGACCAGGGCGGCGACCGCCACCGCGATGGTGACGATGCGCCCCGCCGGAATCACCACCGGCCGCGTTGTCATGATCTCCTGCAGTTTGAGGAAGGTCACGATGGAACCGCTGAATGCGACCGAACCGATGAGGACGGTCAGCACGGTGAACGTGAGCACCAGCGTGTCCTCGGTGCCCACCGCCTGGTACTCGACCAACGCCACGAGGGCGGCAGCCCCACCGCCGGCCCCATTGAACAGCGCCACCAGCTGCGGCATGGCGGTCATCTTCGACCTTGCGCGCCGCCGGCCAGCCGATCGCGGTACCCACCACGATGGCCAGCAGGATCCACAGCAGGTTGTTCATCTCATAGCCGGCGAAGAAGGTAACGACCACCGCGATGAGAGCACCAAGCGAACCGATGAGCACACCGTTGCGTGCAGTCTTCGGCGATGACAGCCCCTTGAGCGCAAGGATGAAGCAAACAGCCGCGACCAGCTCAACCAACTGCACCCAGGTCGGGGTCACGCTGGTCGCTGCGAGAGTGGCAGTCATGCCGCGTCCTTCCCAGCCTGCTTTGGCTTGAACATCTCGAGCATCCGCTCGGTGACCACGAAGCCACCCACCAGGTTGATGGTGGCGAGCACAATCGCGAAGAGGCCCAGCGCGAGCGTAAGAGCAGAGTCCGAACTGCCGGTGACAATGATCGCGCCGATGAGCACGACACCGTGAATGGCATTGGCGCCGGACATCAGAGGCGTGTGGAGCACGGCCGAGACCTTCGACACGACCTCGAAGCCTACGAAGATGCTCAGCACGAAAATGGTGAGCAGTGCAATTCCGCTCATCGCGCTTCCTTCCGAATCTCGCCGTTGAGCACAACGGCGCAACCGTCGATGATCTCGTCTTCTGGATCCAGCACGAGCTCGCCGTCCTTAGCAACCAATCCCAGCAGGGCCACAACGTTCATCGCGAACAACTTCGAGGCGTGCACTGGCATGGCAGAAGCCGCGTCCTTGGCACCCCACACCCGCACACCGTCGCGGTCCTGGGTCACGCCCGGCTCGACGCCCTCGACGTTTCCGCCCGTCTCTGCTGCCAGGTCCACCACCACCGAGCCGGGAGCCATCGTGGCCACCATGTCGGCCGTCACCAGCAAGGGAGCACGACGCCCGGGCACAGCCGCCGTGGTAATCACCACGTCGGACTCGGTGATGTAGGGAGTGAGGAGTTCACGTTGCCGGGCAGCGCGGTCCTCGGTCATCTCGCGGGCATAGCCGCCACCCGCCTCAAGGGCCTCGAGCTCCAAGGTGATGAAAGTGGCACCCATCGACTTCACCTCGTCGGCCGATGCTGCCCGCACGTCGTAGGCGGAGACAATCGCGCCGAGCCGCTTGGCGGTCGCGATGGCCTGCAGACCCGCGACGCCGGCGCCCAGCACCACGACCTTCGCCGGCGGGATGGTGCCAGCAGCAGTCATGAACAGCGGAAAGAACTTGGGGGCAAGGGCGGCCGCAACCAACGACGCCCGATAGCCCGTGACCAAGGCCTGAGAGGTGAGCGCATCCATGGATTGCGCACGGCTGATTCTCGGGAGCAGATCAAAACTCAACGCCGTCGCGCCCCGGTCAGCCACCGTAGCCGACGGTGTCGGCATCGGCCCCTGGCTGCAGGAACGAAACTGCCACCGCGCCCGCGTCCAGCGCCTCGGCGTAGGCCGGGTCCAGCGGGCGCACAGAGGCGACGACGGCTGCCCCCGGGATGCCCTCGAGTGCGGTGGGAATCACCGTGGCACCCACTGCCTCGTAGTCATCGTCGGAGAAGTACGCCGAGTTGCCGGCACCGGCTTCGATCGACACCTCCAATCCGAGTCGGGTCAACTTGCTGACCGTCTCGGGGACAAGCGCAACACGGCGCTCGCCTGGGGCGATTTCCCTTGGTACGAAAAGCCTCACGCTTTGAAACGGTACGCCCGTGAGCGCGACGGCCAACCCTTGGGGTGGCGAATTAGACTTCGGCCATGGCCCCCTTCGCAAGCCGAATCACCGGTATCTTTCATCCTGAGGGGCGCCACGACCTCGGCCCCGGCTCCTTCGAGGGCTGGTACGTGAAGTTCGTGTCGCCCGATCTGTCACAGCGCTGGGCGGTGATCCCCGGCATCTTCGAGGGCCTTGAGGGCAACGACGAGGCGTTCGTGCAGGTGCTCGACGGAGCAACCGGCCGATCGTGGTATCACCGCTATCCCGCCGACGAGTTCAGCGCCGCGAGTGATCGGCTGGATGTCCGCGTCGGGCCAAACCGCTTCACCGACACAAAGATCACCCTGAACTGCGAGCAACTGACCGGCGAACTCGACATCACATCACGCCTGGATCCCTGGCCGGTCCGGCCCTGGTCTCCTGGGGTGATGGGCTGGTACGCCTGGGTTCCGGCGATGGAGTGCTACCACGGTGTGGTGTCGTTCGGGCACGCTATGGCCGGCACCCTGCGGGTCGAGGGCACCGACGTCAACTTCAACGGTTCGCGCGGCTACATCGAGAAGGACTGGGGGCTCGCCTTCCCGGCTGGCTACCTGTGGGCGCACTCGAACACCTTCCAGCACCAGGACGCCTCCCTCATGGCCTCAGTCGCGCTCATCCCCTGGCGGGGCCGGGAGTTCCGTGGCTTCATCGTCGGCCTGCGCACCGGCGGCAAGCTCTACAAGTTCGCCACCTACACCGGTGCCCGCAGCGTGCAACTGAGGGTCGATGACTCCCATGTGTTCTGGACGCTGCAGTCCCGATCGTTGCCGGGGATGACGCCACTGCGCCTGGAGATGAAGGCCGACCGGGTGGCTGGCGGCCTGCTGCACGCGCCCATCCGCACCGAGATGCACCGACGCGTCGAAGAGACGCTCGATTCGAAGATCGCCATCCGCCTCAGCCGGGGCGCGGAGGTGCTCTTCGACGACGTGGGACTCGCCGCCGGCCTCGAGGTGCACGGCGACACCGACCGGCTGCTCGCCACGTCCGAGAACGCCTGAGGTCCAGCGCGGAACCGGTGTTCTAGGTATCGGGGAACTGGGCGAGGAACTCGGGCTCGGGGCAGCCGATGTTCTTGAGCATGATGCGATGGTTGGCCACGATGTTCATCTGCGATGCGTCAAAGGCGGCCTCGTTATCGCGCAGCAACGCGTCAGGCGGCCGCGTGCCGAGCACTTGGAGGTACTGCTCCGTGGCGACCTCGACGCGGTCGAGGAGGGTTTCCTGGCTGCCGTTGAGAACTTGGCGCGCTTCCTCACCAACCACCGAGTAGGCGGTGGCACCGAAGGATGCCTGAGCGACATTGCCCTCCGGGTTCGTCTCAGGGAACATGACGATCAGCGGTCCGTCGAGCTTGGCTAGCGCGGCGCAGACCTCCTCCTGATTGTCATCCACAGCCGTGATTCCCCCGCAGGCGGTAGCCGTCAGGGCCACCGCTACCGCACAGGCTGCTGCTCTGGCCGCGAGCAGGGTTGACATCGAGACTCCCATCGTTGTCTGGGAACCTAGCACCGGCGCACGGTTTGCCCAGCCGACGCGCCGCTCTTCGGGCCACGTCACCGCCCGAATCACCGGCCGACGGGTGCGCCGATCGCGCAGACGGCCAGGGCAGGACAGAATATGCACGTGACCTCCCCCGCCGCCGCTGCACACCTCACCTGCGACGTCCTCGTCGTCGGCGCCGGCCCAGCTGGGTCCGCTGCAGCCACCTGGCTGGCCCGCAGCGGTGTGGACGTGGTCGTGGCCGACGCAGCCGAGTTCCCGCGCGACAAGCCCTGCGGAGACGGACTCACGCCACGGGCCATCGCGGAGCTGAGTTCCCTCGGCCTGGCCGATTGGCTCACCGGGCAGGCACGCAACTGGGGACTGCGCGCGGCCGGATTCGGCGAGGAGCTCTACCTTCCCTGGCCGGGAGGGGCCTTGCCGAAACACGGCGGCGCTGCCCGTCGAACCGTGCTCGACGACGCCGTCCGTGAAGTCGCCCTGGCCGCCGGGGCCCGCGCCATCACGGCACAGGCGGTCGGAGTCGAAGAGCGAGCCGGCCGCGTGGTGGCGGTGGATTTCCGCACCGCGGCCGGTCCGCTACGAGTTTCGTGCCGCACCTTGGTGGTTGCCGACGGCGCACGATCCCAACTTGGCCGCCGACTCGGGCGCACCTGGCACCGCGGCACTGCCTACGGCGTCGCCGCCCGTGGCTACATTCGCAGCGATCGCAGCGACGATCCCTGGATCTCCTCGCATCTGGAGTTGCGTGATGCCGACGACGAGGTGCTCAGTGGTTACGGCTGGGTGTTTCCGCTGGCCGATGGCACCGTGAACGTGGGCGTGGGCACTCTGGCCACCGAGAAGCACCCGGCCGACATCAACCTGCGTCGGTTACTCACCCACTACGCCGACAGCCGGCGGGCCGAATGGCAACTGCACGGCGACGTCGAAGCGCCCTGGTCGGCGCTGTTGCCCATGGGCGGAGCGGTCAGCGGCGTATCCGGAGCCAACTGGGTGCTCATCGGCGATGCGGCCGGCTGCGTGAACCCGCTCAACGGCGAAGGTATCGACTACGGGCTTGAAACCGGCCGACTCGCCGCCGAACTGATCGTCTCGGGGGAATCCACCGATGCGTGGCCCGGCATCCTGCGGGCCCACTATGGGACCTCCTTCTCCATCGCCCGGCGGCTTGCCGGGCTGCTCACCGTGCCGGGGCTGCTCCCCACCGCGGGACCGGTCGGGATGCGATCACGGGGCCTCATGAAAATCGCCTTGCGCCTCATGGGCAACCTCGTGACCGCCGAAGACACCGACACCGTGGCGCGCGCGTGGCGGTTGGCTGGCAAAGCCTCCGTCCGACTCGACGAGCGCCCCCCGTGGGCTGCCTAGGTAGGCAGATCCCCACTCGGATCATCGGCCTCGTACGGCGCACCGTGCTCGACGGTCTCGGTGATGTCGATGCCCCCTGAGAAGTCGCCGTAGGCGCGGGGATCCTCCCGCGGTTCGACGTGGGTGATGACGTTGAGATCGGCCACGGTGGCCCGCAGGTCCGCCTCGACCTCCTCCACCACGTCGTGGGAGTGCTGCACGGTCCAGTCCCCGGGCACCAGCACGTGCACACTCATGAATCGGTCCTTGCCGGACTCCCGGGTTTGCAGGCCGTGAAACATCACTCCCCCGGCCGTGTGCCGGCTGAGCACCGCCGCGATCGCCTCGTGCTGTTCGGCCGGCAGGGAGACGTCCAGCAGGCCCCGCATCGCCTGGGCGATCAGGCGTGTCCCGACCACCAGGATGTTTACCGCAACGGCGATCGCCACCAGCGGGTCAAGAATGTTCCAGCCGGTCAGCATGACTGCAAATACGCCGACAATCACACCCACCGACGTCCACACGTCGGTCAACAGGTGCTGGCCGTCGGCCGAGAGGGTGAGGGAGCGGTGGCGGCGTCCGGCGCTGATGAGGATGAGACCCACCGCCACGTTGATCGCCGTCGCCGCAATGGTGATCACCAAGCCGATGCCGAGTTGCTCCAATTCGCGGGGGTCCCACAACCGTGGCACCGAGGTGACCAGGATTGCCGTGGCGGCCCCGAAGATCATGAAGCCCTCGATGCCGCTAGAGAGGTACTCGGCCTTGCCGCGGCCGAAGTGGTGGAGCTTGTCCGCCGGTTTCGCGGCCGCCTTCAGCGCCATCAACGCGACGACCGCAGCGACGACGTTCACGATGGATTCGATCGCGTCCGACAGCAGCCCGACCGAATCCGTGAGCAGGTAGGCCACGTACTTCATGGCGACGACCAGCAACGATGCGCCGATCGACAGGTAGACGAATCGCAACAGGTAGGAGCGCGAAGTCGCGGACTCCGGTGACATATGACGACTCTGCCACGGGCGCGCGCGGTTGTGCCACCGGACAGCCACGGTTGTGCCAGCGGACAGCCATGTGTCGCGCCGCAATTCGCCGTTGCGCGAACAGACGATGCCAATCGCCCGACAACCGGCCACACTAGGGCGGTAGGAGTACCCCCTTGATGTGCGAGGAGACCTCATGGATAGCCCACACGGGCTCGTCACGCTCACCGGCAAAGCGGACGCCGACAACCCGATCATGCTTCACAGCCTCAGCGGCTTCCTCGACGCAGGATCGGCCGGCAGGCTGGCGGTGGAGCACCTCCTCGAGGTCACAGAGCACACCACCATCGCGACCTTCGACGTCGATGTGCTGTACGACTACCGTGCTCGTCGCCCCCGCATGACCTTCCTGACAGATCACTACGGCGAAGTCGACCTGCCTGAACTGCGCGTTGATCGGCTCGAAGACGCCGCCGGGCGACCCTTTCTCCTGCTGCATGGCCCCGAGCCCGACTTCAAGTGGCAGCGTTTCGCCAACGACGCCGTCTGGCTGGCGAAGGAGTTCGACATCTCCCTCGCGTTGGGCATGCATGCCGTGCCGTGGCCGGCACCCCACACCAGGCCCGTCAACGTGACCGCGCACAGCAACGATCCCGAACTTGTCGCCGACCGGCGGGCATTCGTGGGCGATCTCGAAGTCCCCGCCCACATGGCTGGCTTCCTGGAGATGTCGTTGGGCTCCCAGGACGTGCCCGCAATGGGATTCGCCGCCCACGTGCCCCACTACCTCTCAGCGTCGCAGTACCCGCGCGCGGCGGTTGCCCTGCTGGAGTCGATCTCCGCTCAGACCGGGCTGCTACTGCCCCTCGAGGCGCTGCGGGATCAAGCGAACTCCGCCGACGATGACATCAGCTTGCAGGTCTCCTCCGAAGCGGAGAATGTTGAAGCGATCAAACTGCTCGAGCAGCAGTACGACGACTTCATGGCGCGCTTCGAGCAAGCGGGCGAGACCGATGAGATCACTGAACTCGATCCGAAGGAGTTCGTCGACCAGGTGGAACGTTTCCTCGCGGATCGCGAGCGATACGACAAGGAGTAGCGCGCACCGCTGGCGTGACGCGGTAGATTCGACCCAGCACCGGCCCACCATTGAGGAGACACCGTGCTCATTACGCGCCGCAAAGTCGACGGTACGGCCGCCCGCGCCCTCGTAGAGCGCAGCAAACACTCCGAACTCACCTACGCCCCGGTCGGAATCAGCTTGGGCTGGCGGGATGTCCCCGAGGGTTACCGAGACACCGAGACCGAGCGTGTGGTGGGACAGGGTGAGGACGCCTACCGAAAGATCGGCTACGCACTCATGCATTGGGAAATCCACCGCAAGGCCGGCTTTCAGGTGTCGGCGCAGCATTCCAGTGTGCGCGTGGGTGAGCGGGTCGGACTCGTGATGCCATTCCTGGGCTTGCTCGGCATCACTGCGATTTGTGAGACAGTCGAAGTCGTCGCCGAGGGCGATCGAACCGGCTTCGCCTACGGGACGCTGCCCAGGCACCCGCAGCAGGGCGAGGAATCATTCCTCTTGAGCCACCGGCCCGACGATTCGGTGGTCATGACTGTGCGGGCGGTCTCCCGACCGGCGTCACGCCTGCTGGCCGCGGCCGGGCCGCTGGCCCACGCGAAGCAGGCTGGCGCGGTCAAGAAGTACCTCGACGCTGCGGCCTATTTCGGCACCGCACCCGCCGCGGCCCACGCCGAACCGTGATCCGTCGGCGGTAGCCGTGCGGACAGAGGAGTTCCGAATAGCGACCGGCGCGACGCTCGTGTCGGACCTCACCGGCCGGATCGAGGCCTGGCTTGAAACCGGCGCAACCGGCCTGCTGAATGTTTTCGTGCCCCACGCCACTGCGGGCGTCGCCATCATCGAGACGGGCGCGGGCACAGAGCCGGATCTGGCAGCGACCCTGGAACGCATTTTGCCTACCGCCGACATCTACAACCATCGGCACGGATCGCTCGGCCACGGTCGTGACCACGTGCTGCCGGCCCTGATCGCGCCCTCGGTCACGCTGCCCGTCGTGCAGGGCCGCATGTTGTTGGGCGTCTGGCAGAGCGTGTGCCTGATCGACCCCAACGTCGACAACCCGAACCGTCGGGTGGTGTTCAGCTTCGTACCGGGCTAGACCGATCGCAGCCTAGAAATCGTGCCGCCAGGGGTAGCCGGAGACACCCACCGCGGTGGTCTTGGTGCCGAGGAACTGGTGGAGTTGAATGCGGTTGAGTTCGAACCCCACCCGCGACACAGTCAGGTACAGCCGCCATGTGCGGGCCTTCTGCAGTCCCACCTCGGCCACCGCCGCGTCCCAGTCGCCCATGAGGTTCTCGGTCCAGTGCCGCAGCGTCTCGGCGTAGTGCAGTCGGATGTTCTCCTCGTGCTGGATCTCGAACCCGGCGTCGTTCATGGCGCCCATCACCTGCGCCGGGCCTGCCAACTCGCCATCCGGGAAGATATATCGGTTGATGAAACCACCCGCCTTGGCGCTCTGCAGCCCATCGTTGCGCGTGATGGTGTGGTTCAGGAGTCGGCCTTCCGGCTTGAGCTTACCGAGCAGGAAGGTGAAGTAGGCAGGGTAGTTCTTGTAGCCGATGTGCTCGGTGAGCCCAATTGACGACACCCGGTCGAAGCCGGTTTCGACAACATCTCGGTAGTCGCCGTAGCGAATCTCCGCCAGATCGCCGAGGCCCAACTCCGCCACGAGTTTGGCGCCGTACTCGGCCTGCTGCCGAGACAGCGTGACGCCGATGACGTTGACGCCGTACTCGCGCGCGGCATGCACGGCCATTCCGCCCCACCCGCATCCCACATCGAGCAGGCGCATACCGGGTTCGAGCCCCAACTTCCGGCACACCAGATCGAATTTGTAGTCCTGAGCCTGCGTCAGATCGGTGTCCTTGGTGGGAAACACCGCGCAGGTGTAGGCCATGGACGGTCCAAGGAGTTGGAAGTAGAAGTCGTTGGAAACGTCGTAGTGGTGCGAGATAGCCTCTGCGTCACGCCGCTTGGTGTGGCGGCGCAGGCCGGTCATCTTCACTTCTTGCGGCGGAATCGGTGGTCGGCGGACGTTCTTCAGCCCAACGGAGCGCGCAATCGCCAGCGCATCGGCCGGGCTCAAGAGCTTGACGTTCACCTTGGCCAACTCGGTAACCACCGCGTGCAGGTCGCCTTCGACATCGATGGCCCCTGTGACGTAGGCCCGGGCCAATCCGAGGTCGCTGGGCGCCGTCACCAGGTACTGCAGCGCCGCCGGTGTGCGCAGCACCATGGTGGCGGTTGGATCGGTCGGGCCGGCCTCACTGCCGTCGTATGCCCGCACGGCAACTCTGCTGTTGGGGCCGAGTAGGAGAGCGAGAGCTTCAGCGATTTTCATAGTTACTACCTCCCAGCGACGCACTTGGCGTAGAGGTCCAATAGTCGCGAATCCGGATCGTATTGCTTCTTCAGGCCTGCGTACGTTTCACCGTTGTATATACCCCAGAACTCATCTTCGGGATAGAAGCTGGACGAGTAGAGCGACTTGCGGCCCCCGAGTCGCTCGACTTCGATTTCGATTGCTCGGTTGACGTCACCGTCTCGCGCGCCCGGCGCCATCTCCACGCTCGCCCAGAAACCGACGTTGACGTAGACCGTGTCGGCGGACATCACGTAGAGGTCCCAGCGTCGCAGCTGATCGCGCTGTTTGAGTGGACACAGCCACACCGGTCGGATGCCCACTTCACGGTGGAAGAAGTCGAGGAACTCGGCCAGGCGATCGACCGGCACCTCGATGTCTTGGATCACGTATTCGCGCCGGGGCTTGCCGCGCAGCCGATCCCAGGCCTCCACCAGGCCCTTGCGACGGCTGAAACTGACGATCTTGAAGTAGACGTCGGAGCGCAGGTAGCGCCGCGGTATCAGCGGGCGCACGAAACGGTTCTGCGCCCCGACGCCGCCCGAGCACCAGAACCAGTCCGTGTCCCAGCGCCAGATGTAGTCGAGCACCGTGAGGTAGTCGACCCGCCTGGTGTTGATGGATTTGTAGTAGATGCTGTTGCCCGTGTAGTCGCTGAGGAACGGCGCGTGCTCGACCCAACGCCCGAGCGTGAGATACAACTCATCATCGGAGAACACTGTGCCGTCGATGAAGTCGACCGCTCGACCGCCGTGCTCACCGCTGCGCGCGGCCTCGTCGATGGCAGCGGCGAGTTCCACCGCGCTGGTGAACTTCACGTGCTCGAGTTCAACGTAGGGTGCCACCGGCGCGAGTTCGATCTTCAACCGAATGGCGTAACCCAGGGTGCCGTAGGAGTTGGGGAAACCGAAGAAGAGGTCGGCGTGTTCGTTGTCGGGTGTCGCGGTGATCACCTCCCCGGATCCGGTCAGGATGTCCATCTCGAGCACGGACTCGTGCGGTAATCCAGCCCGGAACGAACTCGACTCGATCCCCAGCCCCGTCACGGCTCCGCCCAGCGTGATGGTCTTCAGTTGCGGCACCACCGGCGGCATGAGGCCATACGGCAGCGTCGCGTCCACGAGATGCTCGTAGGTGGTCATGCCCAGGACGTCGGCGGTGCGCGCCACCGAATCCACGTGCAACACTCCGTCGAAGCCGTCGACGGCCAGACCCGGGGCATCTGTCTCGGCACGGATGCGGAAGAGATTCGACGTCTTCTTGGCCAATCGCACGGCAGCGTCGGCGGGAATCGCACGGTAGCTCGTCAGCAGAGCGTTGACCTGGCGCTGGTACCTCGCGCGCGGACCCGGCGGCAGATCCACGGCAAGTTCCGACACATCGCTCACCGGGTGCACCTCTCGTTTGCGTCTCGTTGTCGCTCTCGACCTCAACGAGCAGGTTAGCGCCCCAGCAGCGCGCGGTGCCAATGTCCACCAATCCGCAGTCGCCCGCCGCGCATGACTGATCCCTCCTGACGGCGACCATGTGACAGTTGTGTTTCCGATTTCCCGCCACCCTTCCACTCGGGCCGAGCAGCGCTAATCTGTCTGGGTTGGGAGACACCACATGACCACTGACAACGACCTCGCGGCCGGCTATGCCGGCTATGAGACGACGCCTGGCGCGTACGACGAGATGTTCGACGCCACGGGGGTGCCCCGCCCTGGTCTGGAGTATCTCGAGTCGGCGCTTCGGACGCTGGGGTCAGAGGGTCTGCGCGAGCGTGGGCGGGTGCGCGACAGCCACCTGACTGCCCAAGGAATCACGTTCACGCTCAGTGGTCGCGAGCGTCCATTGCCGATGGATCTCATCCCGCGCGTCATCGCGGCTGACGAGTGGCGCACCATCGACGCCGGTGTCAGTCAACGCATCCGGGCACTCGAGATGTTCCTCGACGACGTCTACGGCGTCGGCCAAATCCTGTCCGAGCACATCGTGCCGCGGGCGCTGGTCACCTCGTCGGCGCACTTCCACCGCGCGGCGCACGGCTTCTCACCCCCCAACGGAGTGCGGATCCACGTCGCCGGCGTCGACCTCGTCCGCGACCAAGAGGGCACGATCCGGGTGCTGGAGGACAATCTCCGCAACCCCTCCGGGGTGTCCTACGTGCTGGAGAACCGGCGCACCCTGGCCCACGTGGTACCCGAGCTATTCCCCACCCAGAGGGTGCGTGCGATCTCGGAGTACCCGGAGCGGCTGTTCGCGTCGCTGGTCAGCTCCGGGCCGCGCGGCGTGCCAGATCCCACCGTGGTGGTGCTCACCCCCGGCGTGCACAACTCGGCGCACTTCGAGCACGCCTTCCTCGCCCGCCGCATGGGCACCGAACTCGTCGAAGGGCGCGACCTGTTCTGTCGGGAGGGCAGCGTCTTCATGCGGACCACCAAGGGGCCGCGCCAAGTGCACGTCATCTATCGGCGCATCGACGACGACTACCTCGATCCGGTGCACTTCCTGCCCGATTCCCTGCTTGGAGTGCCCGGCATCCTCAACGCTGCTAGGGCTGGCACGGTCAGCATCGCCAACGCCATCGGCAACGGCGTGGCCGACGACAAGGCGTTGTATCCCTACGTGCCCAAGATCATCGAGTACTACCTGGGAGAGAAGCCGATTCTGCCCAACGTCCCCACCTACGACCTGCAGGATCGCGAGGTGCGCGACTATGTGCTGCAGCGACTGGATTCGATGGTGCTCAAACCGGTGGACGGTTCGGGCGGCTACGGCCTCGTCATGGGCCACCAGGCCAGTGACGAGGAACTTGCCGAGGTCGCGGTGTCGATCAAGAAAGACCCGCGGGCCTGGGTTGCCCAGCCGGTACTCACGCTCTCCACGTCGCCCAGCGCCGTCGGCGAAGGATCCATCGAGCCCCGACACGTCGACCTGCGGCCCTTCGCGGTGAACGACGGTGAGCGGGTATGGGTGCTACCGGGCGGCCTCACCCGCGTGGCCTTGCGCAAGGGCAGCCTGGTGGTCAACTCGTCCCAGGGCGGCGGATCCAAGGACACCTGGGTGCTCGACGATGGCCAGGGCGGCATCTCGGCCGAACCCGGGCCGGCCGTGGCGGACGGCACCGCCGAGGGGTTCATCGGCATCGACCGGCGCTATCGACGGCAACCTGGCTGGCGCGAGACGGGGCCGCGCATCTCCGAAGAGCGCATGCGCCAACAGTCCGAACAACAGCAGCAAACCAGCACGCAAGGAGGCAACGCCCCATGCTGAGCCGCCTTGCTGAGAGTTTCTATTGGATCGGCCGCTATGTGGAGCGCGCCGAGGCCAGTGCGCGCTTGTTGGCCGAGCACCACCAACTGATCGTCGAAGACAAGCGCGTCACCCCGGAACGGGGCGCACAGGTGCTGCTGGACGCCCTCTTGCTGCCCGGCGGTGCGGACGACGACAACACGCCCTCGGGCCTGGTGCGCCAGGTACTCGGTGACCCCGAGGACACAAGTTCGGTCAGCGGCGCGGTGCATGCCGCACGCGAGAATGCCCGCGCCATCCGAGACGCGCTGTCGGCCGACGTGTTCGAGGCCCTCAACAGCGTCGACATGCGCCTGTCGCTGGCCGTCAGCAAACCGGACATCCGCAGCCCGGGAGTTCTGCTCTACGGCGTGCTCGAACGCCTCGCGGTGGTCCACGGCGTCATCGACTGGACCTCCCCGCGTGACGAGGGCTACCTGTTCCTGCGGCTGGGACGCACCCTCGAGCGCATCGACATGACTGCTCGGTTGCTCGCCGTGCACCACGAGCAAATGTGGCCCGAATCGGGCCCGGTGGCCATGCTGCGGGCCACCGGCGGCCTGCACGCGTTCCTGCGCGGGCGCAACCCCATGAGCGGCGAACAGGTGCGCGGCTTCCTGGTGTTGGATCCGCTCTTCCCCCGCTCGATGCTGGGCTCCTCGCGCATCGCCGAGGACACCGTACGGGCGCTGGAACAGCAGGGATCCGAGGACGCCACTGGCCGGCTGCTGCGCACCGTGGGGCTGCTGCGTAGCGCGCTCGAATTCTCGTCCTCGTCGCCGGACCCGGCCACCGTGGATGCCATGGCGGAGAGCGGCCTGGTCAGTTCGACGCAGGCTGGACTGGAGGTGTCGGAGGCCTTTTTCCGGCAAGTGGGGACGACGGTGTGGAGTCACTGATGAGTTGGCGGCTGAAGGTCTCACACCACACGGGACTGAGGTACACCGAGCCGGTGTCGGCCTCGTTCAACGAGGCGCGCATGACTCCCGCGGACGGCGAGGGTCAACTGCTGATCGCGCACGAGCTTCGGGTGACGCCCTCGGCCCGAGTGCAGGCCTACACCGACTACTGGGGCACCACTGTGGAGGCCTTCGACCTGCACGAACCACACACCGTGCTCGACGTCACCTCAAGCTCGGTGGTGGAGACCACCCAGACCACGCCGCTGGGGGTGGGCCTGGGATGGGATGAATTGCGCACCGAACCTGTCACCGACACCTGGTGCGAGTTCCTGCGGCCGAGCCACTACGTCGACGATGCCCGAGGCGATCCGAGCCGCGCGGATCTGCTCGCAGCACTGGCCGCGTGTGCGAGGCCTGCCGAAGCGATTCAGGCCGCCGTCACGGCGGTCGAGAACCACATGCACTACACGCCGGGCTCCACCAATGTGTTCACCAAGGCCTCCGAGGCCTGGGCCAATGGCGTGGGGGTGTGCCAGGACTTCACCCACGTGACACTGTCGTTGCTGCGGCCGTTGGGCATTCCGGCCCGCTACGTCTCCGGCTACCTCTACACCGGCAGCGGCGACATCGGTGAACGGGTCACCGGCGAATCCCACGCCTGGGTGGAGGTGTGGGACGGCGACTGGCACGGCCTGGACCCGACCAACGGTCGATTGGTGGGCGAGGGGCACATCATTGTGGCGCGCGGCCGCGACTACGCCGACGTCAGCCCGCTCAAGGGCATCTACGCCGGCGGGCACTCTGAATCGCTGGGTGTGGAGGTCTCCCTCACCCGGCTTCCGCGCTAACGCCCAAACGCCCAAACGCCCAAACGGGAATGATCCCCATCGCTGCGCGGCCTTGATGCCGCGCAGCGACGGGGATCGGGGGAATCTAGCCCGCTGCGCCGACGCGTGTGCTGCGGTAGATCGCCGCGTAGGCGGTCAGGAGCCAGTAGCCGAGCACGCCGCCGACCAGCCAGAAGATGAACGAGGCGGCCGTCCCGTGGATGAAGAAGACGTTGACTGCGCTGAGCAGCAGCATGATCGCTGCGAGGATCACGAAGATGATGCTCGTGATCAGCCATCGACCCCAGCGATCCTTGATGGCCGAGAAGTTGGCACCGAAGGGGTTGCCCCTTCCGTCAGCGGCCGCGAGCGGCACGAAGGCCGTGACGATGCCGACGAGCATGCCGAGTCCAGGGAAGATGAGGAAAGCGACGAGGATGAGCAGCCACTGCACCGCGACCCAGATCGCGAACCGGCCCAACACCGGAATCGTGCTGGAGAAGGACTGCGAAACCGAGACCTTACCCGTCACGGCACCGAGCGCCGTGCGGGACAGTACGGCAAGCCACACGATCAGCACCGCAGCCGAGATGACGAAGGCCACAACGTAGGAGACGCTCAGACCCACCTGTGGATTCCAGAAGGTGAGCAGCGCCTGGATCACGGCATTGACCAGGATCATCACAATCGCGGGGAGGAATCCGCGCCACATACGTGCGAAGCCTGTCACCAGCGCAGAGAAGCCGAACTCCTTGGGCTTCGCGCTACGGGCTGGTTGCGGGGCGTCCACGTCAGTCTTCACGTCGCTCACTGTTGGGTCCTCCCATTCTCGTCGAGGACCTCAATCGCGAGTCCTTTGTAGATCACGTCCGAACCGACCGTCACCTCGGCGACTACAAAGGTGTCGGTTGCGGTTGCCCACCCGGGGATTTGATTCGCAAACTCGCTGGGGATGTCTGTCGTGGCCTGCTTCTGCCCCTTGCTGAGCACCGCGGTGCCGTCGGTGGTGAGGCCCTCGCACGAGAGATCCTCGCCATCGGCGGTGCACACCGGTGCGGTCTTGAAGTCCGCGCCGGATTCCAGCACCGTGTCGATGGTCACCGTCCGCAGGCTGATCAGGGCGTCACCAGCGACCGGGCGCAACTGGGCGACTTGCGAGCACCCGGTCACGGCGACCGCAGCTACCGACGCAGCGGCGACGAATGTGGCAAACCGTCTCATCAGGCACCGCCTCCCGCATTGGTGGCCATTCTTCGGGCAGTGCGCTCGGCGTAGGCCCGCTCAAGATCGGCGTCGGAAATCGACGACAGATCGAACGGCGACGGCAGCAGTAGCTCCACATTGCGGTCAAGCGGCGAGCCGCGCCGCATCAACGGATCGGCCGTGAAGTCGTTGGACGCCAACTCGCGGCTCAATGACGCGAGGCCGATCTGTGAGAAGTCGCCTTCGCGCCACTCCGGCGGCGAGGCGTGGTCCAGCGTCACGCAGAACAGCGACATGGTGCCGTCGCGGTTGTCCACCAGATCCACGACCTGCGCCTGCTGCGGGTAGTCGATGCAAGACGCGGTGGTGATTTCCCAGAATCCTCCGTTGCCACCTTCGCGAGCGTGGCTTTGGATCGTGTTGATGTGGGTGTGCCCATTGAGCCACGCGACCATGTTCGGGTACTTCAGGAGCATGTCGATGAACTCTTCGGCGTGGATCAGCGGTTCGCCCGGGTTGAACACGTTCTGGGCTGTGTTCTCGAGGGTGAGGCTGTTGTGGTGGCTCAGGATGATGGCCAGTTTGTTCTCGTCCACCGCGGTCTGCAGCTCCGACTCGAGCCAGTCAAACTGGCTCTGCGGCACCGCGCCGTCGGCGCCGAGCACCTGGTTGCACGTGTCGAGGCCGAACAGCCGCAAGCCCGGACCCACGTCCGCTTTCCAGTAGGTCGTCTTGTTGTCGATGTTGTCCTGGGTGAAGCCGTGGCCCACCGGACCGGGGAGGTCGGTGGTCTCGAAGTGCGCCTTCATGAAGTCAATGCCACCGAGGATCTTGCGGGCGGGGTCGGCGGTCACGTTCTTGAAGCCGGGGTTCATGCCGAACTGCTGCCGGATGTTGTTGAACAGTCGGCTGGCCGGACTCACGTCGGCGGCCATGCCGCGGAAGAGGTCGGACGCGAATCCTGGGAACGCGTAGCCCTTCTGCCCGCCGGTCGCGAGGTTGCGAACCGATTCGTCCACCCCGAACGTACCGTTCAGCGTGGTGTCGTGGTTGCCGTACACGGTGTACCAGGGGGCGGGAGCTCCCGGCGAGGTCACTTCGCTGGTGACGACAGCTTCGAGCAGCCCCGGGATGGTGGGGAAGCCGAACTTTCCGTAGGGGTCGTTGCTGGGGTCGTCAGGGTGGTAGGCGTAGGTGACTTCGGTCCATGCCTGGGGGCCCTCGTAGCGGTCCGGGTCGCCGCTGTTCGGCTGCACCGTCTGACCGTCGAACAGGTCGATGTACCAACGCAGTTCAAGATTGGACAGGCGGTCCGAGTTGTCGCCGGTGTTGAGCAGGGCGAGCATCGGCGCGCCCGTGACCGGGCTGTCCGCCGCATCGGTCAGTGCCTGAATCATCGCGCCCTGGACGTTCACGGACATCGTTTCCTGCGGCCGGCAGACACCGGGCAGCAGTGTGAAGTCGAACTCGGCGACGGGGTCGAGCCAAGCCGGGGTCTGGGCATCGATGATGTGGATGTCCGAGGTGTGCCCGAGGTAGGCGATTGACCTGCGGGCTGCCACCCGTGCGGGGGAGGCGTCGGCGGTCACCAGGTCGGTGCGGACCACGAAGTCCTCACCCGGTCCCGTGGTCAGGGTTCGGTAGAAGTTGTTCTGCGCGACGCTGCGCTGCAGCACCGTTTGGCGCAAGGTGGTGGGGACATCGGCAGGCGCCAGCGGTTGAGCCAGTGCGCGCGCCAATGCCTGCTGGGGCACGGCGAACGACGCCGCCAGCGCTGCTGTGAGCCCGAGGAATCCTCGTCGGGAGAGACCGGACACGTACGCTCCTTTTGCAGCTTGGACATTCGTAAGGGTCTGCTTATCACAATCGGGGAGGCTGATGTGGGCAAAAAGATGGCGGACTTGTCCGAATCGCAATGCATGCCAAGGACTCAGGCGATAGACACTGATGGTGAGCACCACGGAAACGGCTGACCCCTCAAGCGCTTCCACCCCTGAACCGCGCCGGAAGAAACCGCTCTGGTGGCGCATTCTCCGGGTGATCATCATCATCCTGTTGGTACTCATTTTGGTCGCCGCGACATACCTGACGTACCTGTGGCTGCGAGTTCCGCAGGAGAGTCTGGATCCGATGCGACCGGGCGGATTGTCGATGAACACTTCCGCGGCCGAGCCCCTCACCGTCGGTCCCTTCAGCGTCTCAGTCGCCAGCGGAGACGACCCAAGCGTCAGCATCACCACGACCGCCGATCAGAGCCCGGTGTGGTTCAGCGATCCAGGCACCGCATTCCTCTCGGCGGGCTTGGGGAGCGTCGATTGGACGGAGCGCTACGGGTTCTTCTGGGCCGATGTGAAGCGTTCCGCGAGCCTCACCGACCAATCCGTCGACGAGGTCACGAAATCAGGTGAGAACGTCGTCATCAAGGGCAACCTCAGCGACGGCGACATCGCCGCCACCTACACGATGACGCTGTCGCCGGTCGTGAAGTCCGCGGCGGTAACGGTGTTGGGCATGGATGTCGATGTCGAACTGGCCAGCAACGGCGAGCCGGTCACGTCGGTGATGTTCACGAACGGGCTGGGCGCCGATGAGGAGGTCTACGGCTTCGGGGAGCAGTTCCGCGACTTCGACTTGGTCGGTGACACCTTCCCCGTGCTGGTGCAGGAGCAGGGCATCGGGCGTGGCGAGCAACCGATCACCTTCCTTGCGGACCTCACCAACTGGGCCGGTGCGAATCTGGGCATCACCTACGCCGCCTGGCCCACCTACGTGACCAGTGACAACCGATCATTCGCTCTGGCCGACGTCGAAACGTCGGGCGGGTTCGGAGTGGCGGACCTCAGCCGCAATGGGCAACTCTCACTGGAAACCTGGTCGAACTCGCTGAGCGCCGAAGTTGTGACGGCGGACTCGCCGGTGGACCTCATCACGGCTCGTGCGGCCGGCACGTCGTTCCCTGAGTTGGCCGAGTGGTCCCAGGACGGGGCGGTCCTCGGTCTGCAGGGCGGCACCGAAAAGGTGCGGTCCGTGGTGGCTGACATGCAGCAGGCCGGCGCTGAGATCTCAGGCGTCTGGCTGCAGGACTGGGTGGGCAAGCGCACCACAAGCTTCGGCAGTCAGTTGTGGTGGACGTGGCAACTCGACGAGCAGCAGTACCCCGGCTGGGACCAGATGGTCGCCGACTTCAACGCCGAGGGCATCGAAGTGCTGACCTACGTCAATCCCTTCCTCGCCGATGCCTCGGAGAAGAACGCGCCCGGGATTCGGAATCTCTACGCCGAGGCCGAGGAACAGGGCTTCCTGGTCAAGAGCCCGGAGGGCGGCACCTACGTCATTGAAACGGTCGGCTTCCCGGTGGCCTTGATGGACTTCACCAACCCGGCCGCGCAGGAGTGGTACGCCGATGTGATCGCCACCGAGGTCATCGGCAAGGGCGCCGCCGGGTTCATGGCCGACTTCGGCGAGGCCCTGCCGTTCGACGCAGTGCTGTTCGAAGGCGACGCGTTACAGCAGCACAATCGCTACCCGGAACTGTGGGCTCAGACCGTTCGGATGGCCTGCGAGAAGGCGAACACGCCGGACTGCCTGGCCTTCATGCGTTCGTCCTTCCTGGGATCCCCTCAGGAGGTTCCCATGCAGTGGGCGGGCGACCAGATGGTCACCTTCGCCCCGCAGGACGGCTTGGCCTCGGTGGTGCTCGGCATGAACGCCGGCGGTGTCTCGGGTAACCCGCTCTGGCACAGCGACATCGGCGGCTACACCAGCATCAACGCGGTGGTGAAGAACTACGTGCGGCCGTCGAACCTGAACGCCAGGTGGGCCGAGATGCAGGCCTTCGGCACCATGATGCGCACCCATGAGACGAATCGGCCCGAGGTGAACCAACAGGTCTACGACACCGAGGAGACGCGCGCGGAGTTCGCCCGCGCAACGCAGATCTTCGTCGCGCTCAAGGACTACCGGGCGGACGTGATTGAGGAGGCCGTGACCACGGGCGTCCCGGCCATGCGGCATTCCTGGCTGGTGTACCCGGGAACCAAGGCCGCGGATGCTGACCTGCAGTTCTTCCTCGGCGAGCACCTCCTGATGGCGCCGGTCACGAGTAACGATGCCACCAGTACCAAGGTCACCCTGCCCCCCGGCACGTGGGTGCACATCCTCACCGGGCAGACCTTCGACGGCGACCAAGAGGTCGAAGTCGACTCCCCGATCGGCACACCCGCGGCGTTCGTGAAGCAGGGCGATCCGGTGGGCGACGACATCCGTCAAGCGATGCAGGACGCCGGCCTCGCCAATTAGGCCTCCCCGGCGCCCGCCGAAGCGCCGCAGGCGACGGCCCTCCGCAGGCGGCGGCCCTCCCCGCGAGCGTGCGGGTTTGTAGCACTAGAGGACTGATTCGGGGCGTCTAGCGCGACCAACCCGTGCAGTCGCGGAAAGCGGGGAGCGAGAGGCTGAGCGCCTCGCGCAACTGGATGCCCACGGCCTCGGATTCGAGCAGGAAGGCATCGTGCCCGTAGGGCGATTCGATGACGCGCAGGGGCCCTGCGCTGGGCACCGCATCGACGATCTGCTGCTGCAAACGCAGTGGATAGAGCCGATCCGAATCGATACCGGAGACGATCATCGGGACGTCGATACGCTGCAGGGCCTTGACCACGCCGCCACGATCGCGCCCGATGTCGTGGGTCGTCATCGCATCGGTGAGGGCGACATAGGTGCCGGCATCGAAGCGGTTGATCAGCTTCTCAGCGTGGTGGTCGAGGTAGCTCTGCACCGCATAGCGGTGGCCGGGCGATGCGTAGGCCTGAGCGAGCGTGGTCGCGCTCAGCGGCGACTCGCCAGTCTGCTCATCGCGGCCGAATCGAATCGCGAGTTCGTCTTCGGTGCGGTAGGTCAGGTGAGCGATCCTGCGGGCGATGCCCAGCCCGGTGTACGGGAAGGTGTCGTTGACCGCGTAGTCGCCATCGCGCCAGTCCGGATCGGCGAGGATGGCTTGGATCTGGGTGGTCTGGGTGCCGATCTGGTCGGCGGAGGCGAAGGCACTCGTGGCCCCCACCCACGCTGAGCCGACCCGATCGCCGTACATGGCGCACCACTCCAGCGCCCGCATGCCGCCCATGGATCCGCCCGCCACCAGCGCGAACCGCTCGACGCCTAAGTAGTCGGCCAGCCGGGCCTCGACGTGCACCTGATCGCGAATCGTGATGCGCGGGAACCGCGATCCGTAGGGTCGTCCGTCCGGTGCCAAGCTGGCGGGCCCGGTGGTGCCCTGACAGCCCCCCAGCACGTTGCTCGACACCACGAACCAGTGGTCGGTGTCGATGGCCTTGCCCGGTCCCACGTTGGCGTCCCACCAGCCCGGGGTGTGTTGGCCAGGCTCCAGACCGCCGACGGCGTGGGCATCGCCGGTGAGCGCGTGCAGCACGAGGATCGCGTTGTCGCCCGCACGGTTCAACTGGCCGTAGGTCTCGTAGGCCACGGTGACTTCGGGGATGTGGCCGCCGAGCTCCAGGTCGAAGGGACCGAGATGGGTGAGGCGCCGGGACGGGGCAGGCAACTGCCGCGGCGCCCCGGTGGGGAGCGTCGCGGCAGTTGCGCTGGGGTTGGTCATGATCTTTCAGGCCGACTTCGCGGCGCGGAACCCTGCGTCGAGGTCGGCCAGGATGTCATCGATGTTCTCGATGCCCACTGCGAGGCGCACGAGTCCCGGAGTCACGCCGGCGGCCTGCTGTTCGGAGGGGGTGAGCTGCGAGTGGGTGGTCGAAGCGGGGTGAATCACGAGGCTGCGGACGTCGCCGATATTGGCCACGTGGCTGTGCAACTCCAGCGCCTCGACGAAGGCCCTGCCCGCGTCGACGCCACCGTCGATCTCGAAGGCCAGCACCGCGCCTGTGCCCTTGGGCGCGTACTTGCGCCCCAGTTCGTGCCACGGGCTCGAGGGCAGGCCCGCGTAGTTGACGGCGAGCACCTCGGGGCGCCCGCTCAACCACTCCGCCACCTTCTTGGCGTTCTCGTTGTGGCGCTCGACACGCAGGCTCAGCGTCTCGAGTCCCTGCGCGATCAACCACGCGTTGAAGGGCGCGACGGCCGCACCAAGGTCACGCAGCAATTGCACCCGCGCCTTCAGGATGAACGCCAGGTTGGCGCCCAGTTCCGATCCGACGCCGAGGTCCCGGGCGTAGACGAGGCCGTGGTAGCTCGGGTCCGGCTCGTTGTAGTTGGGAAACTTCTCCGGGTCGGCGGCGAAGTCGAAGTTTGCCAGAGTCGACGATCACGCCGGCAACCGCGGTGCCGTGGCCGCCCAGGTACTTGGTGGCCGAGTGGATCACGATGTCCGCGCCCCACTCGATGGGGCGGATCAGGTAGGGGGTGGCGACGGTGTTGTCGACGATCAGCGGTACGCCCACCTCGTGCGCGACTCCCGCAACGCCTTCGATGTCCAGGATGTCGTTCTTCGGGTTGGCGATGCTCTCACCGAAGAAGGCCTTGGTGTTGGGCTTCACCGCCGCCCGCCACGATTCCAGGTCGTCGGGGTTCTCGACGAAGGACACCTCGATGCCCAGTTTTGGCAGGGTGTAGTGGAAAAGGTTGTAGGTGCCGCCATACAGGCTCGGGCTGGAGACCACGTGGTCGCCGGCCTCTGCCACGTTGAGGATCGCCAACGTCTCGGCTGCCTGCCCGCTGGAAACGAGCAGCGCACCGACGCCGCCCTCCAGTGATGCGACTCGGTCCTCCACCACTGCCTGGGTGGGGTTCATGATGCGGGTGTAGATGTTGCCGAACTCTCTGAGGCCGAAGAGGTCCGCCGCATGATTGGTGTCGTTGAAGGTGTACGACGTGGTCTGGTAGATCGGCAGTGCTCGGGCGTTGGTGTCGCCGTCGGGGGTTTGGCCGATGTGGATCTGGCGAGTCTCGAATGACCATCCGTCAGACATATGTGTTCCGCTCCTGTTGCAGATACTCGCTGCGCCGAACCTGCGAGAGGAGTCCGTCCTCGCCCAGGCTTTGGCCCAGTGGGTCCGGAGTTACCCGTGACCCGCGCTTGCCGGTTCACTTTTGTGGCCGACCTGGTCTTCCTCAGTTGCACCCCACCGCGGTGGAGGGTTGCAGACCAGCAAGCTGAGGCTTGGCGCTGGCTCTCTTGACCTGACGAGAACGGTAGCAGAGGCCTAGGGATGGGGCAACGGGCGTGTCGCCGTAAGTGCGGGAACGGCAGGGTTTTGCGGGCCTCCTGGCTGGGGTTCCGCGAGCCTCTGGATCGGGCCGATGGACGCCTATGCGCAGAAGGCCTCGGCCCGTTCAACATCGTCGGCTTGAATCTCACAATGCACCACGCGGGACATGACGCCTCCTTGGTCGGTCGATCAGCTGTGACTACCTGTGGTCGTGACTATTCCACCCGGGTGGCCAGAACCAAGGCGTCGCGCGCAGGCCGAGGGGCATCGGGCACCGTGCGCTCCACCACCTCCGCCCTCATCGCCTGCCACGATCCAGCAGCCTCGGCAAGGTCGGCCAGGACGTCCTCCGGCGTGTACAAGACCGCCGGATCTGGCGGGCCACCGTGTCCATGCTCCAGGTTGCTCGAATCGTGGGCGATCACCAGCAGGGATCCCCCCACCGCGACTCCGGCGGCGGCATGGACCAATGCGGATCGACGGGCTGCAGCTGGGAGTTGTAGGTAGGCGAGCAGCACCAAGTCGAACACCCCCGGTTCGGGGTCGAATTCGACTACGTCCGCCACCACGGTCGTGAGCCGGTCGGCCACACCTGCATCCTTGGCCCAAGTCTGGGCTCGCTGGAGACCCACGGCCGAGAAATCGACGGCCGTCACCTGCCAACCCTGTGTGGCCAGCCACACAGCATGCCGACCTTCACCGGCGGCAATGTCCAATGCTCGGCCTGGCGTAACCCCGCTGAGCACCTCCGATACGAATACGTTCGGCGAAGCGGTCCACACCAGTTCCGCGCCGCGGTACCGCTCGTCCCAGGCATTCGCCTCCATCTGCTGTGGCCTGCTCAGTGATGGAACGATTGTCGTGGCTTGGCCGAGGTGGCCGCCGAGGCCCCCGCGTCAAGATCGGCGATCGACGCCTTGAGGTCCGAGATCAGTTTGTCTGCAAGATCCATGCCGAGCCCATTGCGCACGACGATACGCATGACTTCAACGTCTTCGATATCTGCTGGCATCGGGTAGGCCGGCACCTGCCAACCGTAGAAACGAAGCCGGTCCGACAACTGTGACAGTGTCCAGCCACCCGAGAAGTCGTCGGCCAGCCGCCAGGCGAACACCGGCGTCTCGGATCCGTCACTCAGCAGCTCGAACTGCGGCAGCTGCCCGATCACACCGCTCAAATGCATGGCCACTTGCCGACTGACGCTTTGCACCGTTTGGTAGCCGTGGTAGCCAAGCCGTATGAAGGCGTAGTACTGCAGCAGCACCTGCGCGGCTGGTCTGGAGAAGTTCAGTCCTAGCGTGGGCATTTCCGAACCGAGGTAGGAGACGTCAAACACCATTTCCTGCGGCAGGTACTCCTTGGCCCGCCACACCACCCAGCCGAGCCCCGGGTAGATCAATCCATATTTGTGGCCCGAAGTGCTGATCGAGTGCACCCGCGGCAGGCGGAAGTCCCACGAGAGTTCCGGCTGCAGGAAAGGCGCGATCATGCCGCCGGAGGCGGCGTCCACATGAAGCGGCACATCCAGGCCGGTGCGCTGCTGCAGTCCGTCCAGCGCTTTGGCGAGATCTGCGATGGGCTCGTACCCACCGGTGTAAGTGACTCCCAGGATTCCGACGACGCCGATAGTGTTCTCGTCCACATGTTCGAGCATGGTCTCGGGAGTGAGCACCGGCTTATCCAGTGTGATGGGCACGGCCCGCAACTCGACGTCCCAGTAGCGGCAGAACCGTTCCCACACCACCTGAACCGCCGAACTCATGACCATGTTCGGCTTATCAACTGGTTTTCCGTCTGATTTCCGGGAAGCTTTCCAGCGCTTGAGGAACGCCAAGCCGCCCATCATGCAGGCCTCGCTCGAGCCAATGGTCGACACACCTACGGTGTCGCCAGGGGCGTTCCACAAGGAGGCCATGATTCGGGTGCACTTGGCCTCGATGCCCGCGGTCGCCGGATATTCGTCCTTGTCGATCATGTTCTTGTCGTAGGACTGGGCGTAGATGCGGTCGGCGTAGTCATCCATCCACGTGGTGACGAAAGTGGCAAGGTTCAACCGCGCGTTGCCGTCCAGCATGGCCTCGTCATGGACGATTTGGTAGGCCGCTTCACCCGGAATGCCATGCTGTGGAATCCGGTCGACCGGCACCGTGAGCCACTCCTCGTCGAACACTCCGGGATTGACCGACACTCTCGTGACCGGCGCATCTTCGGGGCGGGGAAAGTGCGGCATCGAAACTCCCTAAATCTAGGCACTGACGGCATTGCTGAGTGGATTCCGTTCGACCGGCCCGGGCCAGCCTCGGCTACGACGCTACCGCACGACTCGCACCGGATGAAGGGTTACGAAGGGCCGGGATCCGGCTTCTTGCCACCACCCTTTGCTGGCTCCGCCAACGCCCGCGAGTCGACGACAATGGGGTTGCTCGGCAGGTACTTCCCGAGGAACGCAGTGACCATTCCGGCCGTAGGCATGGCGAAGAGCGCGCCGAGAGGGCCCGCTATCGCGCCGCCCAACAGGGCAGAACCGAGGGCTACCCCCGGGTTCAGAGTCATCGTCTTCGCGCTGATGCGCGGGCTGAGGGCGTAGTCGTGAATCTGCTGGTAGATCACCGCCCAGGCCAGCAGGATGACGGCCCGCACCCAACCCCTCTCCACCAGCACCACCAGCACCGGGATTGCGATTCCGATGTAGCCGCCCACCAATGGGATGAACTCCACGAAGAAGGCACCGAACACGGCTAGCGGGATCGCGAAGTAGACCGGCATGCCCACCGCGAGCATCACGATCGCGTAGCCGGTGCTCGTGAAGGCCATCAGCAGCAGTCGCGAATAGAAGTACCCGCCGGTCTGGGCGACGGCGGTGTCCCAGGCGTCCATCAGGCGGATCTGGTGGGAGGGGCCGAGGCGCCGGAGGATCGCCCGCAGAATCGCCGGCTCGCCGGCGGAGATGATGATCGTGAAGATGAAGGTCAGAAACACCTTGGCGACCAGGCCAACGCTGGTACCGGCCGCGCTCAGAACGTGTGTCCCACCGTTTGTCTTCAGCCAATTCTCCACATCCTTGAGGAGTTGGGAGTCGCTTTCCTGCAGAACCGGAAGATCGAGGCCGGTCTTCCGCGCCTCGTCCAACCAGTTGGGAACCTCCTGGGAGAACTTGTTGGCAACGTCGATCAAGGCGGGGATGAGCAGCCCGATCAGCAGCGCCACGGTGAGGAAGACACCCCCGATGACTACGATGGTGGCGAGTCCGCGCGACCAGCCGCGACGACGCACCAAACCGTCCACTGCGGGCACGATCGCCAGCGCGAGGAACAACGCAACCACGACGATCACAGCCAGGTCGCGCGCTTGATTCATCGCCCACAGTGCGGCCAGCGTCGCCAGCACGATGACCACGGCACGCCACATCGCCCGGTTGATGATCCCCCACAACCACGGCGGCGGCTCGCTCGGTTCCGTGACGGTGGAGTTCTGCACGGTCTCAGGAGTTGGTGAGTCCTGCGGCGGATCCTGCGGCGATGTGGTCACAGGCGGCACACTAGCGCCGCAAAGTGCTCCACTGAGCACGAATCGGACGCAGGGGGAAGTAGTGTGGCATTCAATCATTAGGCCATTCGGGTGAATTCCCTCAAGGTGGCCGCTTCGACCCCCGAAGACAACCGCTTACACTGCGTTCGCCTTCTTGCGGGGATCTTGAGGTTCCTCCAGACCCACGGCCTGACCTGCCGGGCGCCGCCAAACACCCTACTGGGTCACGGATTCCTGACCCGCGCTTCCGGTCAGGGCCCGTTGCGACCTCCGGTCATGTCCCAATGCAAACGCCCCCCGCCGTCAACCCATCGCCATAGAAATACTACTCTCCGTGATCATTGCCCATCGGTGAGCAGTCGGGTGAGAGTTGACAGGCAGGCTGTGCCCGAATCAACATGGCGATCACTTAGGGTCGCTCTCATCTTCACCGCGGCGCCCAACCCACCACCTTGGAGAAGCACATGAACCCAATGTTCGTCGGACTCGGAGTCGCCGCTGTCGGAGTGGGCGGCATGGTCTTCGCGAGTGCCGCCACCCTGGGAACTCTTGGGCAGGACACACTGGGCGCCACGACATCGGTGACGGCATCCTGCGACACCGACGGCGTGACCGTGGATAACTGGGGATCGGCCTACAGTGCAGCCAACGAGCGCTACGACACCTCGACCTTCGACATCAGCGGCATCAATGCCGCCTGCGACACCTTGCAGTACAAGGTGACGCTCGCCGACAGCGCCGGCACCAGCCTTGGCGAGTCCACCGGCACCCTCAGCCTCACAGCAGGCGTGGAGAGTTTCTCAATCGGGACCGCGGTCAACGCGGAGGACGTCGAGCGCGTCGCTGTTGTCTTCTACGGCTAGAAACTCACCCCAACGGGGACGTAGGGGCAGGATTGCGCCGCCAGCCCCACGAGGGCGGCCGCGCAAGGCCAACGCCAGCGTCGCCAAGGTCGTCTATTCGCTGGTGTCGCTGTTGCTCGTCGTCGCCTTCGCGGTGCTGGCGTGGCCGGCACGGTACGGCGGCCCGTTGGGGATCACAGTGATCGCCGGTGAGTCGATGCTGCCCACCTACGAAGTGGGGCAAGTCGTCATCACCGCCCGTTCCGGCGCCTACCAGCCGCAGGACGTGGTGGTGTTTCAGCCGGCTGGCTACGAGGCCTATGTGGTGCACCGAATCATCGGCGTTGAACCCGACGGCAGTTTCCTGACCCAGGGCGACAACAACGAATTCGTCGATCCCTGGACCGTTCCGCCCGGGACCCCATTGGGAAGGTCATCCTCGCCGGTCCCAGGTGCGATGCGTTCTGGTGCAACGGTTTCGCCATTGCGAAACTGACACCCTCACTGATGCTCAGCCTCGGCGCGGCAATGGTGTCGTTCGGCGTCATGGTCCGGCTCACCAGGCCGGGAGTGGGGCGCCACCGTCCTGACCCGTACGGCAAGAAGCGCCCGGAGACCCCGATCCCAGCCGCCAACTTCCTGCCCCCGCAGCCCACCGTTCCACCAACACCCGGAAACCAGAAGGCCCGCCGAGCCGCTACCCGGTCTTGACCGCCAAGAAGTCGTCAAACACCGGCGATTCGGTCGTGAAGCTGACAATCGCCACGCCTGTGCCAGGGCAGTTGGAGCCCGTGATGGCCAGCGAGAATTGGTCAATCCCGCCATACGACGCGACCGCATTCGACCCGTTGATGGTCAAGCGGAACTCCGTACCTTGCGGCGAGGCCACTTCCACCGAATCTGTGGCCGTGAAGGTCCCGCCCGACATCGTCCCCAATTCGAAGTACCACCGGCCCCGCTCTCGGAGTGCGCTCAGCACGATGCCCGACGTCGAGGATGGGTCGTAGCACAGCGCCACGCCAGCAGATTGTGGCCGATTGGTCATGGTCGTCCACACCACGCGGACATATCCGTCCTGGGCAGTGAACGGCACGTGGGCGGTGGTTGTCCCGCTGCCAGAGGTACGCTCGGCGCCGTTGCCCTCGATCGTCCAGTCCGCGGGTGCCGTCCACACGGGAGCATCGACGAGGCTAAATGCCGAAAGCGAGCCGCTGGGATCCAACTCGAGCGATCTCCCATTCAGTGGTGTGCCGTCTGCGGCGGTAAACGTGTCGCGGATCGCGAAGCCCGGCGCGCTGACGCCGGCGGCGGTGGTGAGGTCGTTGGCTGTGACCGGACCCAGGCTCGCTGCCGCAGCGATGGTGGCCCCAGCGGCGGCGACGGCCGCAGCAGATCCCCCCAGCAGCCACCAGAGCCGCTTCATGGGGTGATCACCATCGACAATCCGACCGTGGCGGGCACCGTAGCCAAGTCAGGACCCGCGCCCGGTGGCACCGTGAGCGCGCCGCTGGGAGAGCTCGGCAGCGCGCCAGACAGTTCCACGTAGGCGGCACTGGTGGTCGTGTCATAGAGCGTCAGATCAAACGGCTCGCCCTGGCACCCCGGGTCGATCACCGCAATGTCGATGAAGGTGATCTGGTAGCGCCCGCCGCTGAAGCCCGAGCGGTAGGTGAACCCGGAGACCTCGCCGCAGGGCTGCACCACATTGGTACCCGCCCCCAACGAGGTCGAACTCACAGGCATCGAACTGGCCACAGCAACGACGGGCACCGTGACGGCCCCCACAACTAGGCCTACGAGCATGACGAGGTAGCGTCGCCGGCTTCGCCGGGGCGCTGCGTCCTTGGCATGCCGAGGGACCACATGTCAAGTATACGTGGCGGGCGCGACCTCCCGAAACCTACAAAATCATGGGACCACACGCGGGCCGCGCCCCATCGCGATTGCCGGACTGCTCGCTGGGCTGGTTGTAGCCGACGGGTCAAGTAGTCGGGACCAAAGTCACCTCAAGCACACCTCCCGTTTGGCCGACAACATCAGCGTCAGATCGTGAAGGAGGTGGCCCGATGAGGAACTCAACAATTTCCGTCGGGGTCGCCTTCGTCATCGCTGGCTTCGCAAGTTCGGCGATGCTCATGAGCGCCTCGGCCAGTTCGGGGGCGCTCCCTAGCGTCGGCGGTGCCGTGCCAGCCAGCAACTGTCTCACGGCCGCGGCCAGCATCGGGGATTGGAGCACCGCGCTGGTTGCTGACGAGATCTTGGTCGACGGCGCAACTGTCACCGGCTTGACAGGCTGCGAGGGCGCCTCAGCGACCCTCACCTTCCACGGCGCCAACGGCAAAGCGACGCTCTCGATGACACAGGTTGTGGGGCAGTCCGGGGAGGTCGCGTTCGCCTTCGACGCCCTACCGGCGACCGCCACCCAGACGACCTCACTGACCGTGAACTGAGCGGCGCTTCAGAGTCCCTGAGTCAGACCCCAGGGTTGGGCTGGCCCCCAACGGTAGGGGTCAAAGCGAGGCGCCACGGCGGCGAGGGCCTCGGCCACGTTGAAGTAGTCCCGGTACAGGGCCGCGTCCAGCACGGCGGAGGCGACTCCCTCGTCAGCCAGCGTGGACAACTCATAAAGGTGCTCCAACTTGGCGATACCGCCGGCGACGCACACCGGTGCGCCCACTGTGCCGCACACCTCGCGCAACAGTTCGCGATCCGGACCCTTGCGGGTGGCCTCCCGGTCGATGGCCGTGACCACGTAGCCGGGGCAACCAGCAGCCACCAGCGGGGTCAAGACGTCCGGCAGCGCCGCACCGTCTGCGCCAGAACCCGGCGCCCAGAGTGCGCCTCGGGACACATCGACACCCGCTACCACCCGATTCTTGTGGTGGGCGAATACCTCGGCCAGCCAGGCGACATCCAGCAGTGCTGAGGAGTCGACGACGATGCGGTCGAATCCCACTTTCAGGGCCCAATCGAGTGCTGCCTGGTCGGTTATTCCGCCAGCCACTTGGGTGTGGGCCCGGCCCTTGACCTTCCGGTGCACGTCCGCCAGGGCGCGGCGTCCCTCGGATCGTCCAGCGTCGAGGTCAGCCAGATGAAGCCAGGTGGCACCCTGCGCGAGCCAGGCCTGCGCGTCAGCCTCGGGGTCGCCGAACGCGGGATCCGCATCCACGCGCTTCTTCACTCGAATCGCGGTCTCGCCCGCAGAGACTTCCACCGCGGCGAGCAACGTAAACCCTGTGGTCATGCCGCCACAGTAGGCGGTCAGAAATCGGTACGCGTCGGTACCCGCCAACTCGCCCCAGTCCCACGGTAGGGCCGCGGGGTGAGGGTCTCGCGATGGCAGACGGCTGGAGCAGCGAAAGCGACGCTGCCGCGGGGGTACCTCCGAAGCCTCCAACGCACGGGGGTTGAGTCCGAACCGGGGCATTTCGACCGTGGGGTCGGGCCGCGCACTGGGTACGGTGCAGGGGTGGCGACAACACTCGTGCTGGATCAGGCAGCAAGGCGCCGATCACTGCGCCGGATGAAGGCTGTGCCGCTGAGTTTGCTGATCGGTGCGGCCGTCGTCTTCGCAATCGGCTGGTACTTCGAGAAGCAACCCGGATCGCCGGCCTACTGGGGCTTCGTCCGTGCCGCGGCAGAGGCTGGCATGGTGGGGGGTCTGGCTGACTGGTTCGCTGTGACGGCACTGTTTCGGCGTCCACTTGGGCTGCCCATTCCGCACACGGCGATCATTCCCACCAAGAAGGACCAACTGGGGGAGAGCCTGGGTGACTTCGTCAGCCAGAACTTCCTCAACCCGGACGTGGTGCGCGCCCGCGTCTCCGCGGTGGATCCCGCTGGCCGGTTGGGTGGCTACCTCGCCCAGCCGGCGGCCCGATCCCGCGTTGTGGCAGAGGCTGCGGCGCTGGCAACAGCGGGCATTCGATCGATCGACGACAATGACGCCCAGCTCATCATTCGCAATCTGCTCTTCCAGCAGGCAGCGTCCTACGCCTGGGCACCGCCGGCGGGACGGCTGCTGGCCGCGGTGGTGGCCGATGGCACCCACGAACCCGCCGTCGATGCCGTGTTCCGCGTCGTCCGCGACTGGATCGCGGCGAACGAGGAGGCGATCGTCGAACTCGTGGCCGAACGAGGCCCAGCGCAGAACTTCTTCCTGGCTCGCGCGGCCCACGAGGCGGTTGGCCGTCGCGCCCACCGGGAACTGCTGCGCTGGGCCAACGAGGCGGTCAACGACCCGAACTGCGCCACCCGAATTGCGGTGAATCGTTGGTTAGCCGAGACCGCCCAGCGCCTGCTGGACGATCCCGACCTCATCTCCCGGATGGAACTGTTCAAACAGAAGCTGTTGGCAAGCCCCGAAGCTCACGAAGCGGTGTATTCGATCTGGCCCACCACGCGACGCATCCTGTTGGAGAGCCTGGCGGATCCGACCGGCGAATTGCAGCGGCGGGCCGACGATTGGGTGGCCACGACGGCGCAGCGGCTTCAGCACGACAAGGAATTCCACGACAGCGTGAACGAACGCATCGAATCGGCGTCGGCCTTCCTCGCCGAACGCTACGGCAACGAGGCGGCCACCCTGATCTCGGACACCGTGGCTCGCTGGGATGCGTCGGAGGCCTCTGAGAGGATCGAACTGCAAGTAGGGCGAGACCTGCAGTTCATTCGCATCAACGGCACCGTCGTAGGCGCGCTTGCCGGCATCGTCATTCACACAATCGGTATCACATGGCTCGGATAGGGGGCACACAATGATCACCACGATCACCGTTTCAGCCGACGTCGCCGACAATGCTCGCCGGATGGCGATCGGCATGGCCCAGGCTCAAGGCTGGACGAACATCCAAGCGACGTTCGTTCGACAGGTCGGACCTCGGGAATACGAGGTCCAGTTGACTGTGTCGCGCTAGCCCGCCGGGGCCGGGTCGAGCGGCTCGGGAACGGGGGTCTCGGCGGCGTCGGCGCCCTCTCCTACCGGAGCGAGCAACTCCGAAAGCGTGACGGGCGCGAGGCCGCGTTCACGCAGCGCGGGCACCAACTGGCTCAAGATCTCAAGCGTCACCGGGGTGTTGGGCGGCCCATTGAGGTGCAGCAAGATGATCGATCCTGGCTGTGCCTGAGAAAGGATGCCGGCCACCGCAAACGCGGGGTCAGTGATGCCCGAGTCAAAGATCAGCACGTCGGCATCCACCGTGTACTCGCCATATTCGCCGGCTAAGGCGACATCGCCGGGGTCGTGACACAGTCCCGGGAAACGGATGTACGTGGGCCACGTGCCGGCGTACTGAGCAATGAGCTGGGCGGACCGGGCGATCTCAAAGCGCTGCGCCACCTCATCACCGGGGCCGGGCAGTCCGTAGCAATCGGGTGTCCAACCGGCGTGACTCCAGGTGTGGTTTCCGAACTCGAACGTGTCCACGCCCGCGATGCGCTCCATGGCCTGTGGGTACTGCTCTGCCCACACGCCGGTGACGAACATCGTGGCGGGTACGTTCTCAGCCTCGAGGTAGTCCAGAACCGCCTCGTTGTATTGCGGTGGGAACACCCCCGAAGTGGTCATGGCTGCGGTATCCGCCGAGAAGGCGGTGTCAAAAGTGATGGCCACCTTGTCCACGTCGCGTGGGCCGTTCGTGATCAGCTCACCTGCGACTGGGGCAGGCATCTCGGTGCCGTCCGGGGAAGGGGAAGGGGAAGGGACCGGCATCGGTACGGGAACGGGTGTCGCGGTTGGGGAGGGCGGTTGGTCGACCGCGAGCGGGATTGCCGATTGCGGACCTTCCGCGAGCACGACGACGGCGGCACCCGCCACAAGGGCGGCGCCTACACCAACAGCAATGAGTCCGGGCCGAGCCATGGCTGAAACGGTAACAAGGCGCAGGCGCGGACCGACTCACCCCACGCGGGCGATGGGGTCCACACCACACGTCGGAGCAGCCGGCGGCGGTCGATTCAGCGAGCAAACTTGCCGGGAACTAATGACTGACGAGGCAAACTGCGAGAGTATCGGAGACGTGAGCGAACATGACGCATTCGAGATTCTTGGCGATGAGCAGTGCTGGGAATTGCTGTCAGGCGAGCAATTCGGACGCCTCGCGGTCAGTGTGGCGGGCCGACCTGACATCTACCCGGTGAACTTCATCCTTTACAAGGGCGTGATCATCTTCCGCACCGCGGAAGGCTCCAAGCTGGCGTCCATGGCGATCAACGCCGCCGTGGCATTCGAAGTCGACGGCTACGACCCTGAGACCAACGTGGCCTGGAGCGTCGTGGTGCATGGCCAGGCACACCTGGTTGAGCACACCCCGGACGAGGACGAACTCGAGCACCTGCCGCTGTTCCCGTGGAACCTGGCACCCAAGAACCGACTGGTGAAAATCGAAGCCTTCGAACTCTCAGGCCGCCGGTTCGTCGCCGAGGGGCGCCACGGCTGAACCGCCGCAACCTTGGCGCCCGGCGGGGTGCGGCCCTGCTGCCAAGCCGGGTGCGGCCCGACGGGCTAGCGCGCCATACGGGCTAGAGCGGGTGTGATTGCCTCGCGCATGGCATCGGTGTTGGCATCGGCGTTCGTCCAAAGCCGCACGGCCAGCGCACCCTGGTTCACCAACACTTCGGTGCCGTCGATGATGTCGCACCCCACCGCCGCAGCTTCCTTGAGCAGTTGGGTGTCGTTGGGGTTGAGGACCATGTCGGCGACCAGCATGCGCGACGACAGACTGTCCATGTCGATGTCCAGCCTGGACTCGCTCTCCTTCATGCCGCCGACGGGCGTCGCGTTGACGACGATGTCGGTGAGCGACGGGATGCGATAGGAGTTGGCCCAATCCACCACCTCGACGGTGGCCACGCCCACGTCCGAAATGAGTTCGGCCAGCCGGGCTGCGCGGCTGCGACTGCGATTGACGATCGTGATCTGGCGGACTCCGGCGCGTGCCAACTCCACTGCGACGGCACGGCCCGCCGCTCCGGCACCGAAAATCACCGCTCTCGCACCCTCGGGGTCCATGAACTCCTCGACGGACTCCAGCACCGCCCAGCCTTCGGTGTTCTCGCCGATCATCGCGTCGCCGCGCCGGGCCGCGCACGTGGCGCTTCCGATCATGGCCGCAGACTCGGCCAGACCGTCGAGATGAGGCACGACGGCCCGCTTGTGCGGCTCCCCAACGGCGAAACCGAGCCAACCCATGGCTCGCGCACCCGCCACGGCGTCACCCAAGCGCAGCGATGACACTTCGAGATTGAGGTACTCGACTCGATAGCCGAGATCCGCAAAGGCTGCGCGCATCATGCCCGAGTGGGGATTTCGCGCAGCGGGCGAGGAGAACATCCCCGTCACCTGACTCACCGTGCCAACCATGCCACCAACCTTCGACCCCCGCTCGCTGTCAGTCAACCGACACGCAGGCATGATCAGCGGATAGTGTCACTAATCGTGCAGAGCATCCGAGCCGTGCTGTTTGACTTCCACACAACCCTAGTCGACGGCGGGGATCCACGGCTGTGGATCGCCCAGGCAGTTGCACAGAGTGGCGAGCCCCCGCCGCGGCAGTTGGATGCTGCTGCGGACTTTCTCGACCACATCTGGGAACACGCGAACGAGGTCGACCCCGAATCAACCCGCGACTTGAATCCCACCGACCACCGGCGGGTGTTTGACCTCCTCATGGCGCACGCTCGTACTCATGGCGGCGTCGACATCTCCGATGCCCTCGCCGAGGAGCTGTATCGGATCCTGCCTGACCAGTGGCGCCCCTACGCGGAGACCCGGGCCGTACTGAGTTGCCTGCGGGATGCTGGCGTGCGCACCGCCCTCATCTCCAACGTGGGAATTGAGATTCAGCCGCTCCTTGATCTCTACGGCATCTCGGAACTGCTCGACACCGTCGTTCTGTCGTGCCACGTCGGCGCAGTCAAGCCCGATGCGGCGATCTTCGACTACGCCATACGCTCCCTGGGGGTACGCGCCGATGAGTGCCTCATGGTCGGTGATTCGCCCGACGCCGATGCCGGCGCTGCCAGAGTGGGCATCCGCACCCTGCTGCTGCCACGCACTCTCGGACGCGCCCACGGCCTCGAGATCGTCTGCCGAATGCTCGGACTCGCCGGACCCGCTGAGGTGGACTACTACGACCTCTAGCCGCAGCGGGCCCGGCGACCCATTAGCCCTCGCTCTGTTCTCCCTCACCGCTGCGCGGGGAGAAGGCACCTGACATGGCACCCAACGCTTTGGTGATGTCCGTCGGCACGATCCACACCTTCGAACTCTCGCCCTGCGTCATGGCCGGCAGGTGTCGCATGAACTCGTAGGCCATCACCCGCTCGTCGGGAGCCTGATCGCGAACGGCCGTGAAGACCTCTGTCACCGCCGCGGCTTCGCCGGAGGCGCGCAGGCGCTGAGCCTCCGCCTGGCCCTCGGCCGCGAGGATCGAAGCCTGGCGTTCGCCCTCTGCGGTCAGAATTGCGGCCTGCTTGTTGCCCTCTGCGGTGAGGATGGCCGCTCGCTTGTCGCGCTCGGCACGCATCTGCTTCTCCATCGACTGCTGAACACTGTCCGGCGGATCGATCGACTTCAGCTCAACCCGAGTAACCCGCAGTCCCCAGCGATTCGTCGCTTCGTCGAGGACCCCTCGGAGTTGGGCGTTGATCTGGTCGCGGGACGTCAGGGTCGTCTCGAGGTCCATCCCACCGATCACGTTGCGCAACGTCGTCACCGTGATCTGCTCGATGCCGATGAGGTAGTTCTGGATCTCGTACGAGGCCGCTTTGGCATTGGTCACCTGGAAGTAGACCACCGAGTCGATGTTCACGACCAGGTTGTCCTCGGTGATCACCGGTTGCGGCGGGAACGACACCACTTGTTCGCGCATGTCGATCAGGGGCTTGACCCGGTCGACGATCGGAATGATCAGGGCCAGGCCGGGCTCCAACGTTCGGTTGTAGCGACCAAGCCGCTCCACCAGGCCGGCGTGGGCTTGCGGGACGATCCGCACGCTGCGCGCGATCACGATGATCACAATGAGGGCCACAACAGCGGCGACGATAATGCTCTCCATCAACTCATCCTCTACGACTCGAATGCTTCATCTACTTCTTCTGTGCAGTGGCTAACCAATGAGCGCCGTGGCGCCGTCGATCTTGAGGATCTGTACCTGATCACCAACTTCGTAGACCGTGAAACCGTCGTAGGGCCGAGCGCTCCAGACGTCACCGGCGATCTTCACGCGGCCCTCGTCGCCCTCGGTGGCGGCGATCACCACGGCGTATTCCCCGATCAACGCGGCGGTACCTGAACGAAGTTCCCGCGGCGCCGCGAGGTGTCTGCGCGCGACCGGCCGAACCACCGCGATCATCAGCAGGCTGACGCCGGCGAATGCGAGCACCTGCAGCCACGTGTCACCGCCGACTGCACCAACCCCGGCGGCGGCAACCGCGCCGGCGCCCAGCATCGCCAGAACCAGGGTGCCGGTCAGGACCTCCAGTCCGAGCAGCACACCGGCGGCGATGAGCCACAACAGCCAAGGTTCCATAAAGAGAAGTTTACGTCAGTTCCGAGTAATGGCAGGATTCGGAGATGAGCACACCAACCGACACCCTTGCCGTCGAAGTCCGCCACAGCCCCGCGTTCGCCGTTGCCCGGCTGACCCTGGCACCGAACCAGCGCGTCCGCGCCGCTTCCGGGTCGTTGTACATGCGCGACGGCGCCGTCACCGTCGACGCCAAGATGGAAGGTGGCATGTTCGGTGCCTTCAAGCGCGCGGTAGGTGGCCAGAGCTTCTTCACCTCCACGTTCGTCGGAGCCCCGGATCGGAACACGTGGGTCGACCTCACCCAGGTGCTGCCAGGTGAGGTGATGACCGCCGACATCTCGGGATCACGCGGACTGGTGCTGACGCAGGGCAACTGGCTGGCCTCCACAGCCGATGTCCAACTCGATACGAAGTGGGGCGGCTTCAAGAGCCTGGTGGGCGGCGAGCGGATCTTTGCCGTCCACTTGAGTGGCAATGGCCAGGCCCTGCTCTGCTCCTACGGCGCAATCGATTCCTTCGAATTGGCGGCGGGGCAGGAGATCATCGTCGACGCTGGCCACCTGATGGGCTACGAGGACACAGCCACCGTGAACGTCCAGACCCAGGGTGGCGGGATCATGAACTCGATCAAGAGCGGTGAGTTGATCGTGGTTCGAGTCGTCGGACCGGGGCGAATCTGGACGCAGTCACGCTCCGAGCGGGAACTTGCCGAATGGGTGCGCCGGCAGGTGCCGACACAGTCAAACTGAGCGGACAGATCACTCTCGCGTGAGGATGAGTTTGCCCACGTGAGAACTCGCCGCCATGGCGTCGTGGGCCTGCGCCGCGTTCGGCAATGGATAGGTCTTGTCGACAACCAAACGAATGCGCCCGTCGGCGAGCATCGGCCACACCGAGGCCACCAATTGCGAGCAGATGGCTGCTTTCTCGTCGCGGCTACGAGCCCGCAGCGAGGTGGCGCTGACGCTACCCCGCACAGCCAGCAGGCGGCCCAGGTTGAGTTCCCCCTTCACCCCGCCCTGCAAGCCGATCACGACAAGTCGTCCCCCGACGGCCAACGAACGCACGTTGGCGTCCAGGTATGCGGCCCCGATGATGTCAAGGATGACGTCGGCACCATGGCCTGCGGTCGCCTCCCGGATCGCCGAGACGAAGTCCTGCTCCTTGTAGTTGATAAGGACCTCGGCTCCAAGTTCCCGGCACACAGCCAGTTTGTCGGCACTCCCAGCCGTCACCGCCACCCTGGCCCCGACGGCGCGGGCATACTGAATCGCGAAGGTACCGATGCCCGAGCCGCCGCCGTGGATGAGCAGCCAGTCGCCAGCCGAGAGTCCGGCCACCATCGTCAGATTCGAATAGACGGTTGCCGCGACCTCCGGCAGTCCACCGGCGCTGACCAGGTCGAGTCCGGGCGGGGTGGGCATCAGTTGACCCGTCGGCACGCACACCTGCTCGGCGTAGCCACCGCCAGCCAACAAGGCGCAGGCGGGATCGCCGACCGACCAGTCCGAAACCCCGGGGCCGACTGCGGCAACCACCCCGCTGCACTCAAGGCCCAGGATCTCCGATTCGCCAGCCGGTGGCGGATAGTGCCCCTGCCGTTGCAGCAGGTCGGCCCGGTTGACCCCAGCCGCAACGACATCGAGCACCACTTCACCGCGACCGGGGCGGCAATCCGGAACTTCCTGCCACTCCAGCACCTCTGTGCCACCGCTACCGACACAGTTCACTGCCCTCACCCGCAACCACCATCCGAATCTCGGTTCGCCTCGCACCGGGCCAGCACCAGCGCCACAGCAGGTGCCCGCACGCCCTGCATGGCACTCTAGGCGAGTGTCGACACACGCGAAGGGCTGGCTGCTGGTCGGAGTTCAGGGGCTCCTGCTGGTTGCTCTAGTCGTATTGCCCTGGCGCCCGCTAGGTGCGGACGGCCCGTTGCCGGTGTGGCTGAGCCTCGTCGGCGTCGCGGTTGCGCTGGCTGGCGTCGGCTTTGGTGTGGCCGGGGCCGCCACCCTCTCCACAGCACTGACTCCAACTCCGGTGCCCAAGCCGGGGGAATCGCTGCGCACCAACGGCGTGTATGCAGTCGTCCGCCACCCCCTCTACACGTCGGTGCTCACCACGGCCATCGGTTTCACACTCGCAGTGGGTTCGTGGTGGCAGGTGGCAGTGTGTGTCTGCTTGGCCGGGTTCTTCGGGTACAAATCGAGGTGGGAAGACGCGATGCTCGCCGAGAGGTTCGGTTCCCAGTGGCAGGACTACCGCAGCACCACCCCGGCGATCATTCCGCTCACCCGCCTCGACCGTCGATGAGCCCGACGCGAGGCGACCGATGCCACTCGGGAAGCCGTCGATGAGCCACTCGGACGAGGTCATGAAGGGCGCCGTCCAGCACATTCTGGCGGTCGATCCGGCGTTCACGCCGATCGTCGAATCATCGCCGTTGTGCTCGTTCGGCCGCCGCGGCCAGCCCGAGGGCCACTTCGCAAGCTTGGTCAAGTCGATCATCGCCCAGCAACTCTCGACGAAGGTTGCCGACACCCTCACCGCCAGACTTCACGCGGCGCTGGACGGGGAGGTCACACCTGAACGTGTGCTGGCCCTCGACGAGGAACTGCTGCGCTCGGCAGGCCTGTCGCGCGCCAAAGTTCGCACCGTCCGCGGCTTGGCCCTCGCCTTGCACAGTGGTGAACTCGACCTCGACCGGGCAATCGACTCGCCTGACCACAGTCGGGTCCGCGAGGAGTTGACTGCCCTGTGGGGTATCGGGCGCTGGACTGCGGAAATGTTCGAGATGTTCACGCTGCACCGCCTCGACGTGTGGCCGGTGGGGGACTTGGCTATGCGCCGGGGATGGGCCGAACTTCACGGCCTACCCGCCGATCCCGGTGCCAAGGCGCTTGATCCCGCCGGCGATACCTTCCGGCCCTACCGCTCAGTCGTCGCGTGGTACTGCTGGCGAGTGGTAGATGGCGACAACCCGTCCTGGTAGGAGGCTGAACTGCGCTACATGGCTGTAACGGCGGCGGCCAACTTGGCGCGGGCGGTGTCGGCGATATCTGTGACCGAATCACCGGGAAGCATCGCGATCGGGTCGATGGCCCGCACCCGGACGCCCTCGGGCGTCTCGTCCAACACCACGTTGCAGGGAAGCATCAACGACAGCGAGTCGTCGCGCCCCAGGACCTCATTCGCGAGGACCGGGTTGCATGCTCCCAGAATCTTCATTGGCGCTCGATCGACGCCGATCTTGGTCTTCAGCGTCGCGGCCACGTCGATCTCCGTGAGGACTCCGAAGCCCTGCTCCGCGAGCGCGGCGCGAATCCGTTCCTCGGCCTGCGCCATCGAGCAATCAAGCGTGCGAGAGATTCCGTCGACCAGCGGTGCACCCGCTGCATTCTGTTCTGCCATACCCAAACCCTACGCGCACAACCTGCCCAGGGACACGCCCAACAACCGACCTGGCGGCGAGCCCACGCGCTCGGTCAGTTAGATGCCCGCTTGCTTCGGCGTGGCCGCCGCCAGTTCGCCGCTGGCGATCGCAGCCGTGAAGTCTTCGAAGTCCGACTCCATCAGGTCGGCATACGTCATCGCGAACGACCCGAGGGCGTCGCTGAAGACGGAATTCTTGCCCAGGTAGGCGGCAATCGCGACCGGGTCGCCAGCGCGAGCGTGCGCCATGGCCAGGGCGCCCCCACAGAGCCGTGCGTACCCGAGCAACCTGGCAGCCCGGATGCCGTCGAGGTCGAGCGACCACTTGAAGTCCCGCAATTGACGGCCGTAGAAGTGGGTGCCTGCGGGACCCCTCAGCCAGCCTAGAAAAGGGTCGCCCGCAGCCTGCATCACACGCTGCCCCACCACGACTCGTTCGCCGTGTTGTTCGAACGGGCTCGGGGCCGTCCACTGCTCCAGCACCGAGGACTCCGCGGCCTTGAACTGCAACACCAGCAAGTCATCGGCGTCCCGACCCTGGAGCAACCCGACCAGCGCAGGAAGTCCGACGCTGCCGACCCCAACGACCTTGTGCGCGATGTCGAGCAACGTGTAGCGGCTGAGCAGCGCCGCCCGATCCGCCTCCATAGTGAGCAAGAAGGCCTCAATCAGGTTCGGAAACACACTTTCGTCAAAACCGGCCGCAACGAACCTGTGATCCCGCAACATGTCGGCGATGGGCACAAGCAGCGGTGGCTGCTCGCGGAACCTCCGCCGGCCATCGGCACCGACCTCGGTCAGTTTGCGCACTGCCGACCAGGAGTTCCGTTCCTTGATCTTTGTGATCTGCTTGTTCATCGTCTTGTCGATGAACTTGGCTTGTTTGCCAGTGGCCTCCGAGAACGCCAGATCCCGGATCGCCTCTGGCGTGATCATCGTGTACCAGTTGTCGAGGTACGGCTGAACGGAGGCGCCGCGCATCGTCTCCTGATACGACTCCGCGGCGGCAACGGCGCACTCGCGCCCCACGTCGTCGCCGAGCTTGTTGTCACGGGCGGCCAAGACGAACGACGCACTCAAGCGCATCACGTCCCACTCGAACGGCCCGGGATTGGTCTCATCGAAATCGTTCAGGTCGAACACCAGATTGCGTTCCGGGGTGCCGTAGGCGCCGAAGTTCGACAGGTGGGCATCACCGCACAACTGCACCCACAGACCGGAGTTGGCGCTGCGTCCCAGATCCGACGCCATCACATTCGCTGCACCTCGGTAGAAGGTGAAAGGAGACTGCGCCATGCGCGTGTGCCGGATCGGCACCAGCAGCGGAATCCGCGTCTCCTCCTGCTCCTTGAGGAGGTCAACCGAGCGCGGTCGGTCCGCCGGCGGCCGCCAGTCGGCGATGCTCTTGCGAGGGAGTCTCTTGCGCGCATCCCTACCATGGGTCGACCGTTCGGATTCCGGGGTTCCTGCGGCCTGCCCAGGAATCAGGTTCACGTATTGCGACATAGTTGGTCAGCGTAGCCCCTTCGGCCACTCGTCGTCGATGAGTGCGTTCGGCTCAGCCGGGCTGGACCGGAGCCGTCGGCGAGGCGGACTCGTTCGCACGCTCGGCTTCGGCCCGTTCGGGTGTCGCCACGAGGAATGCCACGACCAACGCGAGAGCCGGAATCACCAGCGCGAGAGTTGTGGTCTTGATGGCTTTGCGCATCAGGTCGGCGCCCCGCTCCTGGTCGCCGGCAGCGGCCGCAACCCTGCCAGCCGACTCCTCCCGGAGCCCCGTGAGGGCGTACCAGAGGCCGCCGAGAACCACCACGATCAGCGCCAACCACACTATGGCCTGGAAAGCATTCACCCCGCCGGACAGCAACCGGAAACCGGCAAATCCACCGATGCCGGCCACCAAAACCATCCCGATCACGGTGCCCGGTTTGATCGATCGGGTCGGCAACTTCACCACTGCGACGTCAGCCGGGATCTGGCCCGGCCGCTCGGCGGGGGCGTTGGAGTGACGCCGACCGTAGGCGAGGTAGAGCGCAATACCCACAGCCATCCAGAGGAAGAACACGATCCAGGTGATCACGTCCAGATTCGAGATCAGGTACAGGCACAGGATTGCCCCGGCGATCGGGAACAACGGCAGCAGCGGCACGCGGAAGGTCCGCTCCAACTCCGGCCGGGCCATCCACAGCGCGATCACTCCGAAGTTCACCACCACGAAGGCCGCCAGGGTGCCGATCGAGGTCGCCTCGGCGAGCTGTCCGAGCGGGACGAAAGCGGCCAGGATCGAGATCACGATCGCCACGATGATGGTGTTGGTCACCGGCGTCTGGGTGCGTGCACTCACCTTGGTGAAGGCTTTGGGGAGCAGCCCGTCTCGGCCCATCGCGAACAGAATGCGGGTTTGACCGTACATGGTGACGAGCACCACCGAGAAGATCGAGACCACCGCGCCCACGGAGATCAAGGCCGGTGCCCAACTCGACCCCGTCACTTGTGCGGCGATCGAACTCAGCACCGCCTCGGAGTCTTTGCCTTCCCAATCCGACGGTTGCCCGCCGCGGGCGCCGATCGCTGCCACAGCCACCAGGACATACAGGATGGTGACGACGATGAGCGAGCCGATGATCGCCCTAGGCAGATCACGCTTGGGGTTCTTCGCCTCTTCACCTGCGGTGGAGGCCGCATCGAATCCGATGTAGGAGAAGAACACTTGACCTGCAGCGGCGGAGACCCCGGCGATACCCAACGGAAGGAAGGGGGTGAAGTTGCTGCCGTCGAAGGCAGTGAAGGCCACCACGCAGAAGAAGAGCAGGATGCCAATCTTGAGAAAGACCATCGCGGTGTTGACCTTGGCTGACTCGCTGGCACCGCGGAGCAGCAGGAACATACAGGCCAGCACCACGATCACGGCCGGCACGTTGAACACCCCGCCGGCCTCACCTGGTGGATTGGCGAAGGCAGCCGGAATACTCACCCCAAACGTCGACAGGAACTCGTTGAGGTACTGCCCCCAGCCGACGGCGACCGCCGAAACCGAGACGCCGTACTCCAGCATCAAGCACCAGCCGACGATCCACGCGAGCAGCTCACCCAACGTGGCGTAGGTGTAGGAGTACGAGGAACCCGACACCGGAATCGAACCCGCCAACTCGGCATAGGCGAGTGCCGAGAAGGAACACGTCACGGCCGCCACCACGAACGAGATGACCACGGCCGGGCCGGCCTTCGGAATCGCAACGCCAAGGATCACGAAGATTCCCGTACCGACGATCGACCCGACGGAGAACATGAGTAGGGCCAGAAAGCCCATACTGCGTTTGAGGCCGCCATGATCACTGCCATCCGTGAGGTGGTCGGCAGGCTTAATCCGGCGGATCTGGTGGGAAAACGAGGTGGAGTTCGACATGGCTCCCCTATTCGGGCGGACGTACGGGGCCGGACGTCGTTACGGTAGCCGCCTGTAGGCACTCCTCGCCTGCCATTAGTGGCATTGCCAGATAACGAGGTGTTCACGGTGGAGTTCATCATCGGCGTCAACCCCGATTCGCAGGACTCGGACGCCATGGCGCTCGGCTCGCTGCTATGCCGGGCGCTGAACGCCCGACCGCTGCTGGCGCACATCTACCCGACCGCATTCGACTACCCCAGCATGGCCCACGTTGACGGCGAGTGGAACACCTACTTGCGGGCCCAGGCGCACGAGATGCTGCAGGAAGCTGCGCAGCAATTCCGCAGCCGGTTCGGTTGGGAGGAGGTTGAGGTTGCCATGGCCGGGCATCGCTCCAGCGGCCGTGGCCTGGCGGAGTTGGCCGAGTTACGCGGCTCCGATCTCATCGTCGTCGGTTCGGCCCCTGGTGGATCCGTGGGTCGTTTCAGTATCGGTTCGACCGCCGACAAGCTGCTCCACAACTCACCAGTTCCGGTTGGGGTGGCACCAGTCGGGTACGCCCGCGACGGGATTGACCACATTGGCCGCGTCGTGGTGGCCTTCCAGAACACCGCCGAGTCCCTCTCCAGCCTGATCATCGGTGCCGAGTACGCCGAGCGGGTGCAGGTTCCGCTGCGCGTCCTGACCCTGCTGATCAGGCACCGGATCTACGGCAGCAAGCTCGGCGCTGACGCGGAAGCGGGCGTGCTGCGGCAGATCGAGGAGGACTCCCGCCGTGCCCATGAGCGGGCGTTGTCCGAGGTCAGCATCGATGTGCCCACCGATTCGGTTACCCCCACCGGAGATTCCGTGCGATCAGCACTTCAGCGGGTTGACTGGGAGGGCGACGAGATCCTGCTTCTCGGTTCGTCGGGTGGCGGCCATCTTCGGCGGGTGTTCTTGGGGGACATGACCTACAAACTGGTGCGCGCCACTCCCGTCCCAGCCGTCGTGCTGCCCCGGCGCACGTAGCGCCCGGAGCTGTCCGACCCGAATCGGGCAGTAGTTACTGCGGGGTCGCCGTTGCGGGCGCCACGCGCATCTGCTCACAGGCCGCCAAGGCCTCATCGACAACGACGATCCCTGCCGCATCGCTGCTCGGCACCGGCCGATAGTCCCCAAGCACCGTTCCGGTCGCTCGTTCGACGAACGTCAGGCGCTCGCCTTCGCGGGTCACCCGAATCGGGTCGGCTTGGCGATCCAGGCCCGCCCCCGCCGTCAGGGCGCGATACCGGCCCTTCAGCACACCCTCGTCGATAACGCCGAAGAAGCACCGCGGGTTTCCCATACCGGCGCGCGCCGTGACCACCTGGTCGCCGCTTCGCGTGATGCCGAAATAGATGCCCACATCGCTCACCCACTGCGACACGCCTTCAGGCAGTGGCACCTCGCCGAATGCACTGCGGGCGGTGGCCCCGCCGATGGTGTCGTTGGTCGGGACGGACGAGTCCTCCGGCGCCAGGCTGGTTGAGGGACCCGGATCCGCCGGGGCTGCGGTGCGCTCGAGGAACTCAGCGCAGCCGCTGAGGGGCGCCAAACACACGGCCAACACGGCCAATCCAAAGCCGAGTCGAAGCGGAGCGCGAGGTCGATCTAGGTGCACTGGAACAACTCCTCGCCACCGCAGTGGCCATCGCTACATCGTTCGCCAGTTGGCGTCCGTGAGCCCCAAGTATGCGTCGAAGTGCGGCTCAAGTGTGGGCAAAACCACCAGGAATTCCCCCATTCGAGCACTCAGTGGGCTCAAGCGGAGCTGCCGACGAGAGGGAGGTCGAGGTTGGGTCGCAGCGCGACCTTGATGGCACCAGACTTCGGGCCCGCGGAGGCGGTCTCAAGCGCAGTGCGCCAGGCGGGGAGTTCAAAGGTATGTGTGACGATGTGGTCAATGGCATAGTCCGGGTCGCCGAACCAATCGACGACTGCGGCCATCGTGTGTTGACCGTCGAGGGCCGGCTCCGGGCCGAAGTTGATGGTGCCCTGCACCGTGAGTTGCCGGTTCCACACCAGTGACCAATCCACGTCCTGTTTGCCAGCGCTACCCACCAGCACCAGCGTGCCCGTGGGTCGCAGGATGTGCAGGGCAAGGTCGATCGTGTCCGGTGCCGCGACACAGTCGAAGACCGCGTCGACGCCTTTCTCCAGGATCGGCAACGGGGTGAGACGCGGCCGAAGCAGGCGTCCACCGTCCTGCTCGGCGAGCGCCTCGACGGCCGCGATTCCGGGCGGCAGCACCCTGCTCGCTCCGGCAACCGCCGCAGCCTGGGCACCGAACGAGCTGGGCGCCACCACCACGATGTCGAGATCCGGGTGCAGCCTACGCAACGCGGCGACCACCAGCAGCCCGATCGTGCCCGGGCCGATGACCACCACGCGGTCGCCGCGGCGTTGCCAACGCAGGGCTGCATGCAGCGCGATCGAGGCGGGCTCGGCGAGCACCGCGCGATGCGAGGGCACGTCGCCGACAAGGTGCAACTGGGTCTCGTGGGCGACCATTTCCTCACTCCAGCCGCCCCCCAGCGCGGCGTCAAAACCGAGGGTGGGGGAGTGACATCCCGTCGCGCCGGGGGTGTCGAACCGCTCGCACACGTAGGGGAACCCCTCGGCGCACGACCGACACACGGGGTCGAATCCGCGGTGAACGCAGGACAAGACCGGATCGACCACGACGCGGTCGCCGACCGCCACCTGCGAGGTTCGCGGACCCACTTCGGACACCACGGCAACTACCTCGTGCCCGGGGATCTGCCGGACGGCGGAATAGAAGGCGGAGAGCACAAAGGATGACTTGGCGTGCGCCACCGCCACGTCGCTGCCGCAGATGCCGGCGAGTTCGGGCCGTAGTCGCACCCACCGGCCGTTGGCCTCGGGCAGTGCGGGCGCGGCGACGTCGTCGGCGTAGCGCAGGACGCCCCCGCGCGACCAACCAGCCGACTTGCCGGCACCGCGTGGCAACTTCTGCGCCGCTGCCGTAAACAGATACCGCGGTGTCGTCAATTCGGCCAGTACTGCACGCATGTCAGAGGAGTCCTTCCGCTCGTGCCCAACGTGCCGAACGCTCGATCCCGACGTCGAGGGTGGTGCGCGGCGCGAAGCCGAGCACGCGTCCGGCCTTGGCTATCGAGTAACCGCCCGGGCGGCACAGCATTCGGATCGATGCCGAAGTGAGTTCGCTGCGGCCACCGGCGGCGCGGGTGACCGCACCCATGGTGACGGCCAGCGGCATCGCCACCGATGTGGGCAGCGTGCGCACGGGGGCGCCGACGAGGGCTGCCAACCGACCGAAGTACTCCGCGCAGGTGACGTCCTCGGCTCCCGCGAGGGTGAAGATCTCTCCGCTGGCGGCAGGGGAGCTGAGCGCGGCGAGGATTCCGTCGACCAGATCGTCGAGGTAGATAGGCGAGAATCGGCCCTGACCACGGGCTGGCAGTACGGCCTGCTTGGCCTTCAGTAAGCGCAGCGGTTCGCGGATCCACACCGAGCCCGGCCCGTAGACGTCGCCGGGTCGAACGATGGTGGCATCGATGTCGCCCCGGACGTGGGCTGCCAGCACCACCGCTTCGGAGTTCACCCGGGTGTCCGGGTAGCTGTGTCCAGTGAGCCGAGTCGGGTAGGTCTCGTCAACCCCGTCGGGGTAGTCGTAGCCGAACGCCATCACCGACGACAGGTGCACGAACCTCGGGACGCCGGCGCGCTTGGCGGCTTCTATCATCCTGGAGGTGCCGAGCACGTTGACCCGCCAGGCGTCGTCGGTCGACGCCGCGTTGGAGACGATTGCCGCCGTGTGGATCACAGCGTCGACGCCCTTGAGCGCCGCTGGCGCCCAGTCCTCCGGCTGCCCGGTGGAACCCACCACCACCTCGGGCCGACTTGAGTCGGCCACCAGGTCCACGCCGCCCACACTGGCACCGAGTTCGGCGAGCCGGTCCACCAGACCCCGACCAATGAAGCCGTTCGCCCCGGTCACGAACACTTTCGCCGGCACGGCCGGGGTGGGCCGCGGCGGCGACTCCGGGTGTCTTGTGGCGCCTTCGGCGGCCATCAGCGCAGGCCTGCGAGGGGCCGCGTGACGCGCGCCAGAAAGCTGGGGTGGGTCTTGGCTGCTCGCGCCTCTTTCATGGTGCGGATGTAACGCCAGTAGTCGACCTGCATCGTGTGTCGGTCCGATCGCACGTAGCGCTTGGCCATCGCCTCCGTATCGCGACGGATCCACTCGCGCATCGCGGCCGCCGACGGCAGGGAGCATTCGCCGGTGATGAGGTCCCCCACCCACTCGGACTGGTACTCGTAGAGCGGGATGTTGGCCCCGATGGTCTGGATGAATCCGATGAAGAACAGACCGGGTCGATCCGGATCGACGACCCGCAGGAACAGCGGCATCCGATTTCCGCTCGGATCGATCACTTCCGGCGCGAAGAAGGGCAGCGTCACGCGGTACCCCGTGGCGTAGACCAGCACATCGGCGTGTTCGGCGCTGCCATCCGCAAATCGAATCGTGTCGCCGTCAAGCTCTGAGATGCCGGGCTTCATCACGATGTCGCCATGGCCGACCCGGTCGTAGAGTTCGGCGGACACCGTGGGATGCGCGCTGAGCAGGCGGTGATCCGGTTTCGGCAGTCCGCGATCCTGTGGCCTGCCGGTGCTGACCCTCAGAATCGCCTCGTAGAGGCCGCGTTCCACCTCGAATGGGACGTAGGCGATGAACTTGTTGTTGAGTTGATCCGCTGGCCTGCCGAAGGCGTACTTGGGGATCACGTGCACGCCGTGACGAGTCACCAGGTACACCGCCTTGGCCACCTTGGCCGCATCGCAGGCGATATCCATGCCCGAGTTGCCGACACCGACGACCACCACATCCCGATCCGCGAAGACGGACGGTTCGAGGTACTCCTTCGCGTGGAACGCGGTCCCGCTGAAATCCCCGGGGAAGTTCGGCACGTTGGGTGTGGCGTGATGACCGTTGGCGACAACCACCGAGCGGCAGGTCACGTCGCGCTCCGCACCGGACGCACGATCACGCACCGTCACCCGCCAACCGAAGGTTCCTGGCGAATCGCTGCCGGATTGCGCTCGGAAGGGACTCGCCATCTCACTGCCGTCGGGCGCCAGCGGCACCACCGAGATCACTTCGGTGCCGAACGTGATCCGGTCAACCAGGTCGTTGTGTTTTGCGTAGTCGGTCAGATAGGTCGCGATGAGTTCGTGGGACGGATAGTCCGGCCAGTCCGATGGCATCGGAAAGGACGGGTACTGCGTCGCCGGGCGCGAGGAGTTGAGGTGCAGAGTGCGGTAGGCGGGCGTGCCGCCGTTGTCGTTGTCGATGCGCCACAGTCCACCCACCATCGAACCGCGTTCGAACCACACGAAGTCGATCCCCCGGACGGCCATCGCTCGTCCTGCCGCCAAGCCCGCGGCGCCTGCACCGATCACACAGACTTCATGATCGAACTGCCCGGTCCGACGTTCAGACCCGCCGCCAGCAGCACCACTGGCATCGCCTTGAAGCACGCGGCTCACCTTTCACATCGGGAGGCACCCTCGGCCCCAACTGTATGCGCGGTCGGCTGCCACGTCTCGCTGTGAATCGAGGCTGCCTCGACGTGCACGGTTGACCGCTTGGGGTGAGTGCGGCCTTGGCGCGGGAACCCCTGGGGATCAGCCTCCGGAACCCCTTGAACTGTTCGAACATGTGTACTAATATGGCGGTGTGAATAGCACAGCCCCCAACCTCAGCCCGGTCGGCGGCATCGTCGACGGTCTGGATGGTCGCGGCGACTTGTGCCCCGAGGCGCTGCGAGGAGTTCGTGGCGCTGCCTGGCTGCACGCGTTTCTGGAAGATTCCGGGCCCGGCACCGAACTGGGCCCGGTGTGGCTTGACGATCTGGTCGCCCCGACCGTGCAGGAGTGGGTCGCTGCCGCGGACGCGTTCGGCGCCGACACCCTCGAGGACCAACCGCCCACCCACGGCGCTGGCGGCCAAGGTACCGGCGCCAGTGCTGCATCGGCGTGGGCCGATCCTGGCCCGGTGCCCGAATCGTTGGCGGCGTGGGTGCGCCCGCAGTGGTGGGCCGCGCCGATCCGTGCGCAGGTGCGGGCTCTGATGGTGATGGCACCCGGGGCGCAACTGGCCACCGCACTGGCGGACCTGGGCCGCCAGCAGACCTGCCCGGCTGATCACCGCCACCACGATCCCAACCTCGAAGCAGCCGACCCCACCCCGGCCCCAGGATCGGCACCGGGCTGGCCGTGCGCCTGCCAGCTGGTGACCGCCGCAGCGTGGGCGGCGCTGGCCGGCTGGGCCGAAGTGGGCACCGCCGCCGCGATCGTCGACGTCGGCGGCCCCGAGACGCTGACCGCGACCCCGCCGGTGGCGATCGGACGCGTAGCCGACCCGGCACGCGCGGAGTTGGCCGCCGCGCTGCGCCTGACCTGCTCAGGGGCCACCGGACGGTTGTATGCCGCGCGTGATCTACACGCCCACCCGGACCTCGCCGCCCTGGCCGCCGACGCCAGCCTGCTACCCGCTGCCTGGCGGGCCATCCTCGGGGAAACCTCCAACCTGCCCGAGCCGGCCCGCTCCGAGGTCATCGACCACGTCGTTGCCAGGATCCGTGACCGGATGCGCACCGGGCGGCGGCCTTGGACCCCGACTGAAACTCGCCGGGCGGCGAAACTCGCCGTGCTTCGCCTCGCCCCGGACATCGTCGCTGATGCCCGCACCGCCGCGAAGGCCCGCCGCCGCGTGGTCACCTGCCCCGACGCCGACGGTATGGCCTGGCTCCACGCCTACCTGCCGGACACCGACGCCGCCCGCATCCACCACCGCCTCACCGCCGCGGCCACCGCTCACAAGGCCGACCACCCCGACGACCCGCGCACCGCCGACGAACGCCGCGCTGACCTCCTCACCCAAGCCCTCCTCGGACACCCCAGCACCCCCAACAGCACCCACCCTGGCCAACCGGTCGACACCGGCAACGGCCCCGACCAACCCACCGACACCGGTGGCGAAGGCCAGCCGGCCGCTGGCGGCCTCGGGCCAGTCCCGGTGACCGCCCGGTCCGACATCGCCGTGGTTATCGACGCCGCCACCCTGCTTCGGGCCGTCGACAACCCTGCGCTCATCCCGGGCATCGGCGCCGTTCCCGCCGACGTTGGCCGAGAATTAGCGGCCGATGGCCGCTGGCGGGCCTGGATCACTGACCCCCACACCGGTGTGGTCACCGCCACCAGCACCCACACTTACACCCCCAGCGCCGCCCTCGCCAGGCTGATCCGCGCCCGCGAACCCCGCTGCCGCATGCCCGGTTGCACCCGCAGCGCCACCACCAGCGACCTCGACCACACCACCCCCTACCCCCACGGCCCCACCACCCCGGCCAACCTCGGACCCCTCTGCCGCACCCACCACAACCTCAAGACCCACCACGGATACCAACTCACCAACCACCCCCCACCCGACAACTCGCCACCCAACGACCACAACCCACCCACCGGATGGACCTGGACCCACCCCTCCGGCCTCACCCACACCGACCAACCCGACCCGCCGCTGCCCGACCCCTGAACAGCACTCTGGCCTCCAACCACTCACAGGTTGGAGGCCAGAGAAGCCGAGTTCAGCTACACGCCGAGCGGGAGATCGTTGCCACCGGATGCCGTGCGGCCCTCGTCGCGGTGCCAAGGGCGCCACCGCAGATCAGCGGTAAGTTGCAGCGGCGTGGGCTGTCCATTGGGGCAAGCCACGATCGTGATCCAGCTCGACGCCAGCAGTCCGGAGAGGGTGACGTCCTCGGCCACGATCTTCGCCACGGTTGATGGCTCGGCGGCCACCACGACCAGCAGGCGCAGCGCCTGATGCCCCACCAGACCAGCCCCGTTCGCGTTGGCCATGGCAGCCGACCGGTTGGCCGGATCTTCTGGCCGGACGGCTTGCCAGGGCAGCCCGAGGCGGAGGTCACCGTGGGCGCCAGACGTGACCCCGACATCGCCAACCACGTTGTGGGTGGTCTTGTCGCCCGCTCCGAACACGGTCGGGGCCACAGTCGAGAGGTAGTACTGGCTGTTGATCCAGTGCGCCACCACCACCGGGGCAGTCAGAATCGTGCGCAGCGCAGAGGAGTCCGCGTCGTCGGCGGCCGCGTCGTAGGAGTGGAGGAAGACGCGACCCTGCAGGTCGAGGTGCGCGGTGAGCTGGCGCGGCCCCACGATGAAGGCGGCGTTCCCCGCCAGGCCCCACTCGGGAACCGGTTGCGCCCAATCCGTGCCGCGCCGAGCCGCCACCGCCCGGGCGACCGACCCCTGCGCGTCCGGTGCGGTCGGCAGCAGTGGCAACCGCTCGGCGATCACCGCATCGCGGGCTTCCTCCAGATCGGCGCTGAGCGCCGCCAGCGCACCGCGATCGACCACCGAGTACGGGTCGAATGTGATCTCGTCCGTGGTGGTGTCGTGGACGGCGGCGATGGCGGAGCACGAGTCGGGCAGGTGCCAGCCCTCGGCAGCGAGGTTGGCCCGCACTTCGGGGTGGTTGAGGGCGTGGGCGAGCACTCGCGCGTTGATGTGGCCGCTATTCCCGCCGCAGGCGCCGCAGTCGTAGCCCGCGGCGAAGGCGTTGTTCTCGACGGTGGCACCGTGGCCGACGATCACGATGAGCTCGCCGAACGGAGCGGTGGCGCCGGTGAGGCGCAGGAAGTCCCGCGCCATTCCGGTGAGGTCGGCAATTCCGTAGGCGGGTGCTGGCGCCGAGCCCCGGCCAGCGCTCACACGATCGACGGTGAAAGTCTCACCGGGCAGGTCGAGGTCGCGCGGACCCCACCGCTCCGGGATGCTTCCCCACCGCTGGCCGGCGGCGCGCCAACGCACCGGCATGCGGTTGGCGGCCGCGCTCGCCGCTCCCGCCAGCAGGCCCCCGAACTCGGCCACCACCAATGGGAGCACTGCGGCCGAGGACACCACGTTCTGGGCTTGGCGAAGGGCATGGCGCAGCGAGCCCCGGTTGTCAGCTGCGTCACCTGCGACCGACACCGAACGGGTCGGCGAGATGAGGGCGGGGCACTGGTCGAACGCCGCCCCGTCGTCGGTTTGGTAGCGCAGTGCGGCGCCGAAGAACCCGGCGTACCCGTAGGTGAGGTAGGGGCCTGTGCGCTCGATCGCACGCCGCATCCGCTCTGATCGAACATCGATGCAGAACACCAACGAGGCACGCACCACCGGCTGGGCAGCCCAGGATTCGCCATGCTGGGCACCCGCCAGGACCCCGGCCACCAGCGGGTCGCGGAAGTTCGCCTCCAACGCCTGCTGCCACACCTCGGCCAACGGCTCCCACCGCGGCTGGGGCGCGAGCGGATCTGCCGTCGACTCGGCCGTCGCCAACGGCGCCCGAAAGAGCATCGATACCGCGACGTAGGTGGCCACGAGGGATGCCAGCGCGTCATCGTTGCCGCCACGCGCCCGCCACTGCGCGTGCCCGGCCCAGCCCGGCAACGCCCGAACCGCGGCGAAACCGACGTCCAACGCGCGCTCGGACTCCGAACGTGACCCCAGCAGAATCGCCAGGGCGGCCAACGGCTCAACCGGTAGGGACCGAAGCCAGGCAGCGGCACCCGTGCGACCGCACAGGGCGTCCACAGCCCGATCCGAGGACGCCTCCGCCGCTGCCTGCCGGAGCAGCGTCCATGGTCCACGCTGACCCGTGTGGGCGGCCGACCACGCCGCGCGGCACCACAACCCGGTCACTGCGGCCACCGGATCGACATCCGCCTCCTCCCGAATGTTTCGAGTGTGTGGGTCGGGTTGGGTGGCCGCGGCACGGGTCGCGTCGATGAGGCCGCCCAAGGTGGCAGGCAGCATGGACTCGGGAGTCGTGCGCGCGGAACGCTCCAACGTCGCTTCCACGACGGTGGCCGGGATGTCGCCGGACTCAAATAGGCGCAAGTAGTCGGCGGGCGCGGAGTAGATCGATGCGCCATGCACCTCTCGTGCGGTGGCGTCGATGTCGGCGAAGGGGAGTCCCACAGTGCCAGCCAGGTGGTTCACCGCGACGAGGTCCCGCAGGGGCCAGGCAGGTCCCACCACGGAGCCACTGATCTCGACCAACGCGGCGGCTTCGGCGGCGTCGAATCCATCGGCCACGGCCGCGGCGGGAGCCATCGGGTGGACGACCCGCTTGCTGCGGCGCAGACCGCGCGCGACGTCCGGTGGCAAGGTGCTGAGGGCCAGACGCAGCCACAGCCCGCGCATTCGTCCACGATCCAGCTGCGCGGCCCCGACAGCGGCACCAGTGCCGGCGAGGGCCACGAACACTAGCCAGACCGTCGCCACTGGGGCGCTCCACACTGCAGTCAGGTCGAAAGCGCCAGCCAGGAGCGTCTCCCAGCCGAGCAGCAACCACAGGTACAACGCCCCTATGCCTGCGGCCAGCGCCGCTGCGGACACCCGCCCGCGCCGACCTGCGAGTGCCCAGGTCGCTACGCCGACGGCGCTGAGCGCCAGCAGTGCCGGGAGTACCGCTGCGGGTCCCAGTTTCACCACGGATTCGACGACGGCGGGCAGTGCCAGCAGGCTCGCCAAGGCGAGCGCACCCATGAGCAGCAGGGCCTGCCGGGGGCGGTTTCGGTGCAGGTCGGCCTCGCGACGCGTACCCCGGCCCTGCCAACGCGCCCGGGTCACGACACCGCCAGCCCGCAGGAAGAGCCAGGCCTTGTAGTACCCGTGACCCATCAGGTGCAACAGCGCGGCGGCGGGCAGGCCGATTCCGAGCTGAATCGCCATGTAGCCCATTTGGGCCGTGGTGGACGAGGCCAACTTCCCCTTCACGTCGGCCCGCACCCGGCCGCGCCAGGTACCGACGATCACCGAAGCCGTACCGATGACGATGAGGGCACCCAACACCACCGGGGCCGAGCTGAACAGCGGCCACATGAGCAGCACCAGCAAGCCAGCCCCGTTCACGATGCCGGCGTGCAGGAAGGCCGACAGCGGTGAAGGCGCTTCCGCCGTCTCAGGAAGCCAGCGACTCGCTGGAAAGAGGGCGGACCGAATCACAGCCGCAAGCAAGAGCACCACGGCGACGGCGGTCGTCGCGACGCCGGGTTCGAAGGTGGCATCGCGATCCACCGAGGGGAGCAAGGCGAGCCCGGCGACCACGCCGGCCCAGAGCGCAACATCGGCAACCAGGAACCAGCTGCGCACGTAGCGCGAGGCCCGGCGAGCCGTTTGCGCCGGCGCATGGCCGACGAGGCCGGCGATGGCGAGGCCGCTCGCGGTCCAGCCGGCCGCGATGACCGGCAGGCTCGCGCCCGCCACCATGACAGCCAGACCCAGGGTGGCCATGGTCATGAGCAGCGCGAATCGTCCGTAGCGCTGCTGCCCGGCCAGATTGCGGGATGCGTACGAGGCAACGAGCCACGACACGCTCGCCAGGAAGATGAGCAGGAGCGAGCTGAGGCCGGTCAGGGACACTCCCAGTTCGAATCCGCCGGATGCACCCGGCGTTCCGACGGTTACGCCGGCGGAGAGGGGTTCGCCTGAGATGAGCAGCGAGAGCAGGGACGCACCAGCGACGGTGGCGAGTCCCGCAGCCAAGGTTCGAGTCACGGTGAACGGGTTCATGCGAAGTACAATACATGCATTTCACTTCCTTTATTACCCGGGGCGCCCAAACTGCTCAGCCAGCCTCACACTCCTCGGCAATCGCGGCTGCGAAGGTATCGACGTCTTCCGCCGTGGTGTCCCAGGCGCACATCCAGCGCACCTCACCCGTGGCTTGATCCCAGGTGTAGAAGTGGAAGCGCTCGGCCAATCTCGCGGCGACGTCGGCCGGCAACGTGGCGAACACCGAATTCACCTGCACGGCCCGACTCACACGCACCCGCGGAATGTCACGCACGGCCTCGTAGAGCCGAGCAGCCATAGCGTTCGCGTGGCGGGCGTTAGCGAGCCACAGGTCGTCTTCCAACATTGCCAGGAACTGCGCACTGAGATAACGCATCTTGCTGGCCAGCTGCATGTCGGACTTGCGGAGGAAGGGAACGGCCTCCGCTACTTCGGGGGTGAGGGCCACGATCGACTCGGCACCCATCGCCCCGTTCTTCGTGGCGCCGAAGGAGACCGCGTCAACGCCTAGGTCAGTCGTGAACGCGCGGAACGGCACGCCCAGGGCTGCCGCTGCGTTCATGATGCGTGCGCCGTCGAGCAGCACCCGCATGCCGTGCGACTTCGCCCGCTGTACGACCGCTCCTAGTTCGTCGACCGAGTAGAGCGTGCCGAGTTCGGTGGACTGGGTGACGGCGAGCACCCCCGGTTGCGCACGGTGCACATCCCCGAAGCCCCACGCCTGTGTGTCCAGCAAGTCGGGGGTGAGCTTGCCATCAGGCGCCGGCACCTGCCAGAGCTTCAGTCCGCCGACCATCTCCGGCGCACCACCCTCATCGACGTTGACGTGGGCGCTCTGGGTGCAGATGACGGCCTCCCATGGCCGCGCCATCGCCTGCATCGCCACGACGTTGGCGCCGGTGCCATTGAAGACGCAGAAGATCTCCGCGGCGTCACCGAAGTGGTCTTTGATGACGTCGCGCAGCCGGGCGGAGGTCTCGTCGTCACCGTAGGCCGCTTGGTGGCCGTGGTTGACGCGCGCCAGAGCTGCCAATACGGCGGGATGCACTCCGGCGTAGTTGTCGGACGCAAAGCTTGTCGGCATCGCCTAGTTGCCCTCGGCGAGATTCAGGTACGTCACGGGTGCGACGTCGCCGTCGGACAGCAGACCAGCGATGGCGGCACCGAGTTCGATGGTGTCGGTGAACCCGGAGTAGGCCTTCGACGGGTTTGCCGCCCGCGTCGCCGGGTCGACCAACGCTTTGACGGCCACGATGCAGGCGGCGGCCGACGTCCCTTCGAAAGCGCTCCCGAGGGCCTTCACCCAGGTTTCCGCGGCGGCCTTCGCGCTTGCGTAGGCGGCGTTCCCCGCCGCCGGACGCGGCACCGAGGTGGACGTCACCATCACGTAGCGTCCCGAGGGCGCGGCCAGCAGCGCGTTCGCGAAGGCGACGGTGGTGGTCTGCACCGTGGTCACGATGCCCGGCAGGAGCGCATCCCACTGGGCAATCGATTCGGCATCCACCGTGCGCGAGCCCTGCCAGCCACCCACGAGGTGCACCACCGCGTCGACCCGTCCGAGGCGGTCGAGCACGTCCGAGCACCAAGCTGTCACCGCGTCGAGGTCGGTGAGGTCGACAACGGCCGACTCGGCAGTACCACCCAATTCGACCGCGAGAGCCGCCCCGGCGGCGGCTGCTGCTTGCGTCCGATCAGCCACGACAACGTGGGATTCCGCCGCCACAGCGCGAATCACACCAAGGCCGCCGATTCCGGCTCCGAGGACGATGACAACAGGGGTGGGATTCATAGCGCGGCTCCAGTGATTCCTTTGGTCGATTCGATGGTGGTGAGTAGGTTCTTGCGCAGGGCCTCGTAGAAGACGTTGAGCGGGAACTCGTCGGAAAGAACCGCGTCCACGGCATCTTTGGTTTCGGTAGGCAACTCCGCACCGCCCTTGGCCCACTGCGACGCGGGATGCGGGGGCACCAGCGCGGATACGAACTCGTGCGCTGCCAGCCAGTAGCCGATCCGGCTGCGGCCGATGCCCTCCCGGTAGAGGGCCTCGACCCGTTCGCACAGTTCGACCACCGAAGCGTCCACGGTACGCCAGTCGATGCTCAAGGTGTTATCGGTCCAATTCAGCACCCCGTGGCGGTGCAGCCAGGCGAAGAGGATCTGCCCACCCAGGCCGTCGTAGTTGCGAATCCGTGTCCCGGATGTGGGGAACCGGAACAGGCGGTCGAACAGGATCGCGTAGCGCACTTGCGGCGCAAGCAACACACCGGCGGCCTCGAGGGCGGCCGTTTCGCGGTAGGTGTTCAGGTCACACCGCAGCTCCTCGAGCGAGTACATCCAGTAGGGCATGCGCTGCTTGATCATGAAGGGGTCGAACGGCAGGTCGCCGTGGCTGTGGGTGCGGTCGTGGACGAGGTCCCAGAGGATGAAAGTCTGTTGCGTCAGTTCCTGGTCGTTGACCATCATCTCCGCCGCCGGCGGCAACGCCAGCCTGGTCACAGCGGCGGCTTCACGGGTCACAACGCGAAAACGTGCCGCCTCTCGATCGCAGAAGATGCCGCCCCAGGTGAACCGTGGCGTCTCCCGGGTTGCGACGGTCTCCGGGAAAAGCACCGCCGAGTGGGTGTCGTAGCCAGCAGTGAAACCGACGAACTCGATGGGGACGAACGCAGCGTTGTCGTACGAGGCCGATTCGAGGTCGGCGATCCACTGCGGCCACACCGTTCTGGTCACCACGGCTTCCACGTTCCGGACGAGGTTGCCGTTCTGGGTGTACATCGGAAACACCGCGAGGTGCTCGACGCCGTCCTCGCGCTTGGCTTCGGGGCGGAACAAGAGCAGCGAGTCGAGGAAATCCGGCGTGGACAGGCCAGCATCCGCCCAACGCCGGAGGTCCGCAACGGTGGCCGCGAGTTGGGCCTCCTGGTGGGCAAAGCCAGGGGCGAGGATCTCGATGGCGTCGATAATCCTGCCGACTGCGGCAAGCGCCGCCGGCTGATCATCCGGGTCGGTCACCGACCCGTCCTTTGCCTGCAGCGGGCGCAATTCCTCAACAGCCGCCACCAACTGGCCCCACGCCGCCGAGTCGGTCACCGCCGCTGGGCCGCCAGGGGCAGCTGCAGATCTCGCCCGCGGACCAGCCGTCACCCAAAACACCAGGTTGCGCCACAGCACCGCATGGTCGAGATCGTCGATGGTGTCGTCACCGAACACGTCGGAGTCGGCGAGAACCACCACCCGGCCGGCGTCAGCCACCACCGCGGCGATCAGGCCCGCCAATGGTGGCAGGGCGGTAGCGCTCGTACGTGCCACCAGAGTGGCCTCGTCTGAGGAACCGTCCGCGCCCCCGAGGGCGAGGGTGCCAGCCCTGAAGAGGCCCGCCTGATCCACCCCCGCCCACCAGTCCCACCGGTGGTTGCGCACCGGCTCAGCCAACACCCATGTCGGCACGCCGTTGTATCGGGCCACCGGATCCTGCACCGTCGTGTTCTGCAGATCGACATCGAATCGGGCGGCAATCTCTGCGAGGGAGTTGCCGTACTTGGCCTGCTCGGTCTCGGCAAGCACCAGCAGGCCGCCGCCGGCGCGCACGAACCCTTCGATCGCATCGATCTCGGCTGGCGAGTACACCGGCGATCCAACCCCCGTGGTCGTCTCCCAGTCCGCCGTCGAGCAGTGCGGCAGCACCAGGACGTCAAAGCCGGCGAGGACCTCACTCGTGAGCGCTCCGGTCTCGTGCGGTGTCACCGCCATTCCGGCAGAGCGGAGCAGTCCCGCGGCCGTCACGTAGCCCGCGTCGGCCGGGTTCACCGGATTCATCCGAGCAGCTACCGCGGGCCGAGTGGTCCAGGCCTGCTGGTGGCTCTCGTCAAACAGCACCTTCGCAAGGGAATCCACTTCGCCGTCCTCTCCGCCGCAGGACTCTGCGCGCCTCCCCATCCTGCCACCGTCACACGTTGGTGTCGGGGTTCGCGGGGGTGGGCAATCGGCGGGTCGGCAGGGAGGAAAGATCAACTCTGACAGGCCGGAAAATTCAACTAGGCCACATTCACCTGCCCACGGGGCCATACTGCATAGCAAGCCGTCGTATTGGCGCTGGATTCGGTCGATGAGGAGATCGCAATGTTCATGGCAAGCACAACGCGCAGTCGGTTCGCGTTCGGGGCCGTTGCGGCCACCGCAGCCCTCACCTTGGCAGCCTGCGGAGGTGATTCCTCGAGTTCTTCGGACGAGTCCGCCAGCCCGTTGCCGTCGGTGTCCGCCGACAGCGAGCTCGCAGCCAGCGTCCCCGAGGCCATCAAGTCCGCTGGCGTCATCAAGTTCGGTACCGACGCGTCCTACGCTCCCATGGAATACATCGCCGCGGACGGCAGCACCATCGAAGGCGCCGACATCGACCTCGGAAACGCGATCGCCGCGAAGCTGGGGCTGAAGTCCGAGTGGAGCAACTCCACCTTCGACTCGCTGATCGTCGGTGTCACCAACGGCAAGTTCGACTCATCGATGTCGTCGTTCACCATCAACCCCGAGCGGCTCGAGCAGGTCAACATGGTGAGCTACCTGAACGCTGGAACGGCGTGGGCGGTGGCCTCCGGCAATCCGCAGGATGTGAACCCGGAAGACGCATGCGGAAAGTCGGTGGGAGTGCAGAAGGCCACGGTGCAGGTGCCCGACATCGAAGCCCGCAGCGAGGCGTGCGTGTCCGAGGGCAAAGAGGCCATCGACATCCAGCAGTTCACACTGCAATCCGACACCACAACCGCGTTGACCAGCGGCAAGGTGGACGCCATGCTGGCGGACAGCCCGGTCATCGCCTACGCCATCACCCAGACCGGCCAACTCGAGCAAGTCGGCGACATCTACGACTCGGCCCCCTACGGCGTCGTCGTACCACTCGACCAGGTGGACTTCGCCAATTCAATCCAGGGTGCCATCCAAGCCATGATCGATGACGGTTCCTACAAGGAGATCCTGGCCAAGTGGGGCCTCGAAGACGGCGCCGTCTCCACCTCCGAACTCAACCCGCAGAGCTGAAGCAGCTGGCCGACGAGGCAGTAGTCATTCATGTCGACTGATCAGTCCACCGACCCGGACAACAAGCAGGTCGAGCCGATCCAGGCAGTCCCGGTGCGCCATCCGGGGCGCTGGATCGGCGTGGCCGTCATCGCGATCTTTGCCGCGATGTTCGTCAACAGCCTGTTGACCAACCCCAACTGGGGCTGGCCGTTGATCAGTGAGTGGATCTTCTCGCCGCCCATCCTCAAGGGTGTCGGGGTGACGCTGCTGCTCACCTTCCTGGCCATGCTGCTCGGACTCGCCCTAGGCGTGTTCATAGCGATCATGCGCCTGTCGCCCAATCCGGTGATGAGCGGCTCGGCGTGGGTGTTCGTGTGGGTGTTCCGCGGCACACCTGTGTATGTGCAGTTGTTCCTGTGGGGCTCGATCATCGCGCTCTACCAGCGGATCTCGCTGGGTATTCCGTTCGGCCCGGAGATGATCTCGTTCGACACCAAGACACTCATTCCGGCCTTTGTTGCTGCGCTGCTGGGCCTGGGTTTGAACGAAGCCGCCTACATGTCGGAAATCGTGCGCGCCGGCATCCTCAGCGTCGATGAGGGCCAGGAAGAGGCCGCCACCGCACTGGGCATGAGCCGGCTGCAGACCCTGCGCCACATCGTGCTCCCCCAAGCCATGCGCGTCATCGTGCCGCCAACCGGCAACGAAACCATCTCGATGCTGAAGACGACGTCGCTGGTGATCGCCATACCTCTCACAACGGAGTTGTTCTTCCAGGCCCAGGTGATCGGCAACCGCCTCTTCCAACCGTTCCCGATGGCCATCATGGCGAGCATCTGGTACCTGGCGCTGACGTCAGTGCTGATGGTCGGCCAGTACTACATCGAGCGCTACTACGCCAAGGGCGCGATGCGCGAACTGCCGCCCACGCCGATCCAGAAACTCAAGGCCCGCTTCCGCCGAGGAGGCGACGAATGAGCGCGGCCAAGGACCTACTGGTCAAACCCAAGCCCGACGTGATGGTCGAGGCGGTTGAAGTGCACAAGTCTTTCGGCCGCAATGAAGTGCTCAAGGGCATCAACTTCGAAGTCAAGACCGGCCAGGTTGCCTGCATCATCGGGCCCTCCGGGGGCGGCAAGTCCACCTTCCTGCGCTGCATCAACCACCTGGAGAAGATTGACGCCGGGCAGTTGTCGGTGGCTGGCGAGTTGATCGGCTACAAGCTCAGGGGCGAGAAACTTCACGAGATGAAGGACAAGGAGGTGGCCGCCCAGCGCCGATCCATCGGCATGGTTTTCCAGCGCTTCAACCTCTTTCCCCACATGACGGCCGCCGAGAACGTTATGGCCGGCCCGGTGGTTGTGCAGAAGCGCAACAAGAACCAGGTGCGCGAGCGGGCACAGGAACTGCTCAGCAGGGTGGGTCTCGGCGACCGCGGCGATGCCTACCCGATGCAACTCTCGGGCGGTCAGCAGCAGCGCGTGGCGATCGCCAGGGCGTTGGCCATGGACCCAGAACTCATGCTGTTCGACGAGCCCACATCGGCCCTCGACCCCGAACTGGTCGGAGATGTGCTCGACGTCATGCGTCAACTGGCCGAGAGCGGCATGACGATGGTGGTGGTGACCCACGAGGTCGGCTTCGCCCGGGAGGTAGGAGACACGTTGGGATTCATCGCCGACGGTGTCGTGGCCGACTTCGGGCCGCCGAAGGAGTTGCTGGCCAATCCCAACAGCACCAGGTTGAAGGCGTTTCTCGGGAAGGTGCTGTAGCCCGACCTCGGACTGGTGCTTTCTACACTCGGGTTGTGAAAAGCCATAGCCAGTGGGCAGTGCCAGTGGTCGCTGTCACGCCATCGGCTGGGTGGCAGATTCCTGACGATGTGCGAGCCCTCGGCGAACAATGGGGTGCATACCTCGGCGCTTCCACTCTGCTCCCGGGCGAACCGCTGCCGCTGCATGTCTCCGCCGACGGACCTACGACCGTGACGGTCTATCGCATCGGCGACTACGGCGGCATCGGCGGCGCTCAGGTGGGCGAAGCCACGGTGCTGCAGACCAGCCGCGTGAACGCCGCGGCGCAGGTGGATCCCGAGTTGCTCGCGAGCGTGGCCGCGTGGCCAGCCACCACTCAGCTCGACACCGCTTCGTGGCCAGCCGGCTTCTACCTGGTGCAGGTCTCGGCCGAAGGCACCGCCAAGAACATCCCACTGGTCGTGCGTAGCGCCGACCTCACCGGCACGGTGGCGTTCATCGCCGGTGACTTGACCTGGCAGGCCTACAACAATTGGGGTGGCCGGAGCCTCTACCGCGGTCCTGGTGGATTCAACGACCGCTCCTACGGTGTCTCGTTTGATCGGCCCTACAGCAGCGAGTGGGAAATCTGGAACGAGTTCGACGTTCCGATCGTCCGCAACCTGGAGGCCAGCGGGGTGCCCGTCGGCTACACCAGTGTGAGCGCGGTCGCGTCGGCTCCTGCCAGCCTCGTCGGGAGCGAAGGCGCCATCAGCAACGGCCACGATGAGTACTGGACAGTGAGCTACCGGCAGGCGTTGCTCGATGCGCGCGACGCCGGTTCGGACCTGGCCTTCCTGGGTGCCAACGCGGGCTACTGGCGGGTGCGGCTTGCGCCGGGTGTGGGCGGCGAGAATCGCATGGTGGTCGGATACAAGAGTTCCAGCCTTGATCCCGTGCAGGATTCACCGGAAACGACAGCACGTTTTCGGGACTACCCGTCACCGATGCCGGAGGTGAGCGTGCTGGGCCAGATGTACGACTGCTATCCCTCCCGTGGGAGCGCGAACATCATCGACCCCGCGTTCTTCCTGTTCAACGGAACCGGCGTTGAACCCGGCAGCATCATTCCCGGACTCATAGGTATCGAGTCCGACCGGGCCTTCGCCCGGGCCGACACTCCCCGCCCGATCCAGGTGCCCGCGCTGTCCGAGACCGCGTGCGAAGGCGGGATCAGTTGGTCGACCATGACGTATTACACGACGGGAAGCGGCGCGGGGGTCTTCGCCACCGGAACCATGAATTGGGGACCTGCCTTGGCTGGCGCCGATCGAGGCGGCATGACACCGGAGACAACGGCCTTCACCTCAACCGTCACGACCAACCTGGTCAGGTCGATGGCCGCCGGGCCGATGGGCGCGGCCCACCCCGCACGTGACGACTACGCACTCATCGAAGCATTGCCCCAGACAAACTTCTCCGACTGAGCCTCACGCCCGCGGGGCTGGGTCAGGCGTCCCGCACCGGCGGACGCTTGTCCTTCGGTAGGCCGCGATACCGTGACCACGCGGCGGCCACAGCATCGTGACTGGCGTGTGGATGGGATTCGCGGTAGGCCCTGACAAACGTGTTCCACTCGAACTGGCTATCGATCGGACGCCGGGGAGCATCGCGTGTTTCCTTCCACCGCTGGACGGCGTCCCCAAGAGTCTTGCCGCCGCCTTGAGCGAAGAACTCGCGCATGTGCCCGTCAAATTTGAAGTCCGGCCCACAATGCGAAGCCATGAAAGCGCGCACATGAGCAGTGCACCGTTGGCCTTCCGGGATCGCCGTCTCGAGGGTGAGCGTTCCAGTCAGCAGATCGACGGACTTTCGTGGGTCCGGTCCGTTCGCTGCCGAAATGGTGGCCCCGGCCAGCCGCCGTGAGATCCGATCAGCAACATCCTGTTTGCCACCAGAGGACCGGAGCCCGAGACTCGAGGCGAACCGAGTCACCTCGACCTTCGTCCAATACCAGCGTTCAAACTCTGCCGCTGCCATGTCGGCGGTGAGCGCGGGCCGCTCCTCTGCTGTCAAGTCGGATACCTTTCCCGCGCGCCAAGTATCAATGCCTCAGGCCATGGGTCCACTGCGCCGGTTCGTCGCCAGCCTGCGACATGCTCCCACATTTCTGGCCAGACCGGAAATGACCCCTGACCTGTGCCTGCATCAGAAACGCCAGTGCGCCCGAAGCGGATTCGAACCCCTCATCTTCTGATCTGTCGTCAGCTCTGCCACTGTTCTCAGCAGTTCGTGGCTGTTTGCACAAACCCGGTCCTACCTGCGTAAATGAAGAGGGGAGGACGTGGGGATCCGCAGCGGATCGCAGTACCAACTCGCAATTTGACTCACGACCGTCCTGGTGACCGCCCGGGAGTGAGTGATCGACTGCACCCCATAGGGGATGTGATCGCCGACCGGCGAGGTTGCCCAGCTTCAGCCGAGGCTGCTATACACGAAAGCGCATCCAACGGAAGAGGTTCCATGAAGCCCGAGGAATTGATGGCCCTGAGCGCATCCCTGGCCGAACGTTCAGCTCGATTGGGGTGGGGAGGCCCCTTCGGTGCGGTGATTGCCAAAGATGGCGAAGTTGTCGCGTCAGCCAGCAACACGGTGTTGCTCACGGGCGACATCACCGCCCACGCCGAAGTGCAGGCGATCCGCAAAGCGGTGCAGGTGATCAACCCCTATGCCCCCAGCATCTCCGAGACGCAGCAGGACGAATCCACCCTCACGTTGGTTCCGCGCGAGCCGGGTTCGCCGGATCCGATGCCTGAGCGCGCTCAGATGCTGCAGGGCTACGAAATCTACGCGAGCGGCTTTCCCTGTCCAATGTGCATGGGCGCGATCTACTGGGCGCGCATCAGCAAGCTCTACTACGCGTGCAGCGTGGAACAGACCCGCGAGATCGGATTCGACGACGCCTTCCAGTACGAAGATTTCGCGAAACCGCTCAGTGAGCGCCGCATCCCGATCCAACGCATCGGCGAGCAGTCTGGGGTCGCCGCCTACCGCGCTTGGCAGGAGAAAACCGACAAGCATCCCTATTAGTCGGACCACAACTCGGCAATCCGACATGCATCCTTACCTGAACTCGGCATCCGGCGATGGTGCTTTGGTCGTGCTTCAAGCCGCGCTGCGACCAGATCGCGTCCAGGACTTCGCAGCAGCCCAGGCGGAGGCCAGCCTCGCCCTGATCCACCAACCCGGCTACCTCGGGTACGACGTCCACGCCGGCAGCGACAGCACCCAGCAGACGGTGGTTCGAAGATTCAAGTCGGTGGGCCATGCGACTGCCTGGATGGACAGCGCCGCGTTCGCCGAACTCTTGCGCGCCGAACAATCGTGCCTGGCCACTGCAGGTCGACGGAGCGTGGTACGGATTCCGATCGAACAAGCACAGGTGGCGACGTCAACCATCACCACCCGAGTGAAGCCCGGTTCCGAGGAGTGGTTCCGGCAGTGGCAGGCGACCATGCTCTCGCGCGAGCAAGAGTTCCCCGGCTTCCTGGGTCAGCACATCCAAGCGCCGATCGACGGTGTGAACGACGAATGGGTGTCGATCATCGCTTTCGAAGGCGAGGAAAAGCTGCGTGCCTGGATGCACAGCCCAGAACGCAAAACTCTGCTCGCCGAAAGCAACAAACACGTGGAGCGATTCGACGTTCGTCCATCCCAAAGCGCGTTCGAGAGTTGGTTCGCCTCTGCGGAGTCCGGCCTTCGACCACCGCCCGCTTGGAAGCTGAGCGCCATCGTGCTGCTCGTGCTCTACCCGGTGGTGATGCTGGAGATCTTCACGCTCAACCAGTGGTTGGCCTCATGGGGAACCGCACTGGCCACCTTCGCCGGCAACGCGGTAAGTGTGGCGCTGACCGGCTTCCTGCTGATCCCCTGGGCCTCACGACTCCTGAGATGGTGGCTCGTCCCCCCGACTGAAGAGGCCTCGCGGAGGACTTTGCTTGGTGCGATCGTGGTGGTCGCGCTCTACGCGGCAAGCGTTGGAGTCTTCTGGGTGGTCTCTGGCGTCCTCGGCTCCTGACCGCGTCGGCGGGGCCGGCGGCGGCGCTGCTGCCGTCAGAGTTGGATCCCGACTTCGGCCTCGGCAAGAACCTCCGAGAACGACGACAGGTGGGAATACGCGCCCCCACCCTCTCGCCGGATCAGGAATAGCAGCTCGATCAGGCTTGTTCGCCGGTGCATGACGGATCCGACCACAAGTCAACAGCCCCAGGCATCAGGACCGCGCCGGTTGTTGCGCCCCCGAGTTCTGGTTCCCATCGGCCTCGTCGCGGCAGCCGCCGCGATCGTCGGCCTCGCGTTGTTTCAGCCCTGGAAGCTGTTCGTCGATGCGCAAGTCGATGAGGCCTTCCCGGTGGCTGACAGCATCGAATCCACTGCTCCGGCTTCCTCCGAACCGAACGAATCTGCGACGGCATCGCCAGAGTCGGCTGCCCCGATCGAGCCGGTGCTACTGCTTGACGGATCGTTCATCAGCCATGAGCACGCCACGACGGGCACGGCACAGGTCTTCGAACTTCCCGATGGCTCCAGGGTGCTGCGTATCGAGAATTTGGACACCTCCAACGGTCCCGACCTGAAAGTGTGGCTCACCGACGCGCCCGTTATCGAAGGAGTTGACGGCTGGGGTGTCTTCGACGACGGACAGTGGATCGACCTGGGAGCCCTGAAGGGCAACCAGGGTTCCCAGAACTACACGATCCCGGCCGAGGCCGACCTCTCGCAACTGACCAGCCTCAGCATCTGGTGCGACCGCTTCAACGTCTCCTTCGGTGCGGTCCAACTGCAACCCGCCTGAGTAGGTCGGACCGAGAACAAGCGAACAACGACCGGCCTCTGATGGGAGGATGCAGAGAGCAGATCGGCGGCTGCCGACAATCACCCGAGGACGGCGAGACGTGACATCGAGATCGAAGCCCGAATCGGTGGGCGCCTCCCCGCAACGCCTGCGCAGCCTTGAACCTCACCGTCGGCGACGGGTGCTGCTCTGGGCAGGGGTACGGGAGATACTGCTCACCACGGCCCTCGTTGCGCTGTACTTCGTGTGGCCCATCGATGCTCTTCCGAGTTCCTGGCGCGACTTCGTCGGACCGATTCTCTGCCTGGTCGCCTTCATTGCTGTACTCGCGTGGCAACTGCGGGCGATCCTCTCCTCCAACCTGCCAGAGCTGCGCACGTTGGAGGCCCTCGTGATCGTGGGCACCCTGTTCATCGTCCTTACCTCGCTGGCCTACCTGTACTTCGATTCTTCGACGCCACAGGCGTTCTCCGAACCGCTCAGCCGGATGGCGGCGCTCTACTTCACCGTCACGGTCTTCGCAACCGTCGGTTTCGGAGACATCACGGCGACCACCGATGCCACCCGGGCCGCCGTCACCGTCCAAATGATCCTCAACGTGGTGCTTGTCGGCTTCATCGTGAAGGTGCTGCTCGGCACTGCGAAGGTCAGCCTGAAGCGCGGGGCAACCGCTCCTGGCGACCATCACGACCAGGACCCCTGAGAAGCCGCGCACGCCACACACGCATCCGCGCTGGTCACGGCCACATTCAGGTGGCGCGCCCGAAGGGATTCGAACCCCTAACCTTCTGATCCGTAGTCAGATGCTCTATCCGTTGAGCTACGGGCGCCCGGGCCACCACACGGCCCGCGGCAATGCTAGCGCAGCCGTTCACCTCGATTCCCCCTGGTGTGCCCGTTGGTATGCACAGCGTGATTCGCCGATACCAATCGACGCGGATTCCGCGTATCCTCTTGGGCACGGCCCAAACGTCGCCGCAGGGAGGTGCGCTCGTGATCCGCACGAAGGTGGCCCCGGCGCTAGCGATGGCAGCCGTCCTCGGGGCGACGCTGGCAGCGGGTGGCCCTGCCGCGGCGGCGACCATCAACGGGCCAGGATCGCTGACGGTTACCGTGGCCGATGCCCCCGGCGACATCGACACTCCGATCGTGGTCTCAGGCCCCGACGGCTACCGCGTGGAAACCGACCGCTCCACCGTGCTGCGCAACCTTCGGCCCGGCGATTACACCGTGAGCGCCGCGACAATGCCCAACCCCTTCGGCTCGCTCGTTCCCCAGATCTCGGACCAGACCGTCCGTATTGCGCCCAACGTGCACGCCGGCGTGGCGGTCGCCTACCGCTTTGACAGCCCCCCGTTGGTGGCCGCGGGTGATCCGAACGCCTACGCGATCCAATCTGGTTCGGCGACGAATCCGGTGCGCTGGAATCCGTGCCGCGTCATCACCTGGGGTCCGCTCCTGCCGCTGCCACCCGAGGAAGAGCAGCGGCTCACAAGTTCCTTCGCCAAGGCATCCATCGCGTCCGGCATCCCCTTCAGACGGGTTCTCCCCGGCGAAACGCCAATGGTCAACGTCAATCTCACTTTCGCGCCGGGAAGCACCGTGTCCGGAGAGGGCACGATGCTGTATCAAGCCGATTCCGAGGAGACGATCCCAGCGGCATTCAGGGGCGACATCAGCGGTGTCATCGGCACCGAGACCTCGGGAGAGTTGCGTGAGGCGCTCTACATCCATGAGATCGGCCACGTGCTAGGCATCGACCACGTGGACGACCCAACCCAGGTGATGCACGAGGTGGTCACCGAGGAGGATGCAGCGGGGTTCGCCGCAGGTGATACGGCGGGGCTGCGATTGGTTGGCGCCGAGGCAGGTTGCATGGATCGCCCGATCGGAGCGAAGGACGTTCGAGCCAACGAAGTGGACGGCAAACTGACCCTGACATGGTTCCAACCCGCATCCGTTCCGCCCGTCGTGGAGTCTCGGGTGGAATTCGTCAGCCGCAGCCCCGTAGGAACCGCAACTACTGTGCTGCCCTGGAGCGGCGGATTCACTGGCGGCGGCGCCGGGCCCATGCAGACCACACTCACAGTGCCGGCGGGGGTGTGCGAGCCCAACTCGAGCCTCTCGCTCGTCGCGACGAACATCTACGGCTCCACCACCACGAGCGTTCGCGTCACCGGCTGCTGACCCCACGCAGGAATCGAGGGGTGATCCACTTGGGACCACCCCTCGATGTGCGCGGAGGCGGAGGGATTTGAACCCTCGATGGGGTTGTAGCCCCAAACCCGCTTAGCAGGCGGGCGCCATAGACCGGACTAGGCGACGCCTCCCCAGCGGCATAAGGCTACCGGAGCCGGGCGATGGGCCGGACAACGACCTTCCGCGGTGGCAAGGGCAGATCTGGATTGCGCACTAGGTCGCCGACCGCACACCAACTCGGAGTAACATCGTGTGGGGTCCTCCGACGGGCCGCACGCGACTCCATGAAGTCGCTGAAGCGAAGGAGCACTGTGGCGGACGTGCGCGCGGCTGACCCATCGCAGGCGGCGCCCGACAGCCTTCTCACCGGCGCACCGCAGTCGGAGCGGAGGCTGCTCGCGCTACTCATCGGAACCGCTCTCGCCGTGAGCCTCGTCGCGATCATCCTCGATTGGTCGCAGCGCATGTCCCCCGATCCGTTGGCGCCGCGATGGACTCGGGTGCTTGCCGCCGCCGCGCTGAGCCTCGCCGGCTTGGCCGGCGCACGTGCCGCGGTGCAGCGACGCCGGCGCGGACTCCACCGCCGCTCGCTGGCGTGGTTGCTGGTCGCGATCGGTATCACCATCACCTATCTGGGCCAAGCGCTCGGGTACCTCCTCACTGCCGGTTCGAGTGGGGTCTTCGACGTGCGCACGGAAGTCATCCCGCTCGCGGTGGGCGCACCCGTCCTCGGCATCGGCGTCGTCATCTTGAGCTGGCCACCTGCCATGAGCTGGGTCGACAAGTTGTCAGTGATTGCCGATGTCTTCGTGGCCGCATTGGCCCTCACGGCTGTGTGGATCTTGGTCGTGGTGCCGGGCTACGAAACCGTCGAGGATCCAACGCAAACGTTCTTCCTGGCACTTGACCCCTGGCTGCAATTGGCGGCGGTCTTGGTGGTCGTGGCCATCGCTTCGGCGAGCAGGCGCAGCGGATCGCTGCCACTGCTCCAGTTGACCCTGCTGCAGGCGACGATCGTCCTCTACCTCGTATCCGACATCTTGGGCGACAGCATCGCCCAAGCCGACCGGTACTCGGGTATCACGTGGTCGATCGCGGGCTACATCACATCTGCTGGCCTATTTTGTCTGCTGGCGGTCCGGCCGGCGCTGGAAGTTGACTCGGCCCGTACCCAGCTGCGCCGCGAACGATGGTCCACCCTCGTCCCCGCACTTCCCATCATGGTCATGACGATCGTGGCGATCAGCTACCGCGTCTTCGTCGGTCCCATCAACCTCTCGGCGGCCATCGCCATCTCGGCGACGGCCGTGAGCGTGCTCGTGATCGACATCACCCGACGCATAGCTCTGCACCGCCAGATCTTCGAACAGGTTGAAGAGGCCGTCTCCGAGAAGCTCACCGAGGGCGCCGAGAAGGCGTGGTTCGGTGCGTTGCTCGGGGACTCTCGAGACGTCGTCACCGTGGTGGATCGAAAGGGAACCATCCTTTACCAAACCCCCTCTGTCACCGCCACCTTCGGCTACGAGCCAAGGGAACTCACCGGCACCCAACTGCAGCAGTTGACCGTCAACACCTCGGATGAGGAGTTGGCGCAGATGCTGCTTCGCGCCGCAGTGAACAAACACGGCCACAGTTCCCACGATCTGGTGGTCGAAGATTCCCAGGGCATCCTGCATGACACCGAGACCACCATCAGACCCATGACCCTGGGCGGCGCGGACGCCTTCGTGCTCACGACGCGCGACGTCACCGATCGGCGCCAATTGCGGGCCGAACTAGCCGCCTCGGGCATGCGTGATCCGCTGACGGGATTGAACAACCGCGACGGCTTCCTCAACCGGATTGCGCACCTTCACTCGACAACAGGAGGGGTGCTTGCCGTCGCCCTCATTGACCTGGACGGATTCCGGGACCTCAACGACGGTCACGGTCACGAGATCGGCGACGAGGTGCTGCGCGCCGTCGCGTCCAGCCTGACTCGGCTGCCGGACTCCGTCGCGGCAGTCGGGCGAATCGGTGGTGACGAGTTTGCGCTGGCACTGCGCTCCGAGACCGCCGAGACCGCCGAGACCGAACTCGGCCAGGTCGGGCGGCAGCTGCACGAGGACCTGTCCGGGGTCGCATTGTCCGACGGCACTCTGGTGGATCTCGGATTTTCGCTGGGCTACGCGCTCTGCGAGGGCCCGAATCATCTTTCCGCGGTCGAACTCATCGAACGGTCCGACCTTGCATTGTCCTCAGCCCGGCGGGCAGGCGACCAGGGGATCGCCAGATACGAGCAGGACCTCCGCACGGCGCTGGCTGATCGGATGCGGGCAGAACGCGCCCTGCGCAGCGCACTCGAGAACGACCGAATCAAGGTGCACTACCAGCCCATCGTCTCCTTCGTGGACGCCCGCATCACCGGAGTGGAAGCGCTGGTGCGCATGGAGGACGACGACGGCTCGATCCTGGGCCCGGCGGTGTTCGTGCCGATGGCGGAAAACCTCGGGCTGATTCATCAACTGGGGACCGTGGTGCTGCGCCAGGCCCTCACAGACCTCCACCGCCTACGACAGGCGCTGGGCCACTCCATCACCGTGTCAGTGAACGTATCTGCCCTTCAACTCGACCCGCAACTGCACCCGACGGTCAACGAGGCGCTGCGCGTCTCCGGGACGGATCCCCACGAAGTCACCCTCGAATTGACGGAAACCGTGCTTGCCGAGAACCAGGAGGCCGCTAGCATTTACCTCTCGCGGCTGCGCCTGATGGGTTGCCAGGTGGCCCTCGACGACTTTGGCACCGGCTATTCGTCGCTGTCGTACCTCGCCAGCATGCCGGTGGACGTCCTCAAGATCGATCGTTCTTTCGTCTCCGGCCTCGGCACGTCCAACTCCGCCTTGGTGCTGGTCCGGGCGGTGGTGCAATTAGCCGCATCACTCGGCTTGACGACTGTCGCCGAGGGGGTCGAAACCGCCGAACAGGCCGAGATTCTGCGCAGTTTGGGCACCAACCGGGCCCAAGGCTATTACTACTCGCGGCCGCTGCCATTGAATGATCTGCTGTCCGTGATCGAAGCCGACGGTGGGTTTCTGAATCCGCCACCGCCGACGGGAACCGCACCATCTCGCTACGGCCGCGAAAACCAGCAGAGCGGCTAGGGGACGTCAACGCGTCCCATCTCCAGGTCGTCGTGCAGCTTGGCACGCCCCCGGCCCGCTCGCTTCGCCTCGTACAGGGCGGCATCAGCCCGGGCGATCAACGAATCCACGGTCTCGGCGGGCCGAGACATCGCGGCGCCGACGCTCACCGAAAGCGACACCCTCACCCCTGCAACCAACGTCGGCTCGGCAGTGGCCGCCTGAACGCGGTGGGCGACGGCCAGCAGGGCCTGCTCGTCGCGGGTGTCGGGCAGCAACATCAGAAATTCGTCGCCACCGAACCGTGCGGTGGGTGCGCCGTCCGAGCACGCCGCGATGCGCTCAGCGATCTCTCGAAGCATGGCATCGCCCACGGCGTGACCGTGCGTGTCGTTGACAGGTTTGAAGTCGTCGACGTCGATGAACAGCAGTCCGGCGCGATGCTCGCCGGCGGTCAGTGCGGCCTGCGCTGCGGCGGTGAACTCGCGCCGGTTGAGCAGCCCGGTCAACACGTCGTGCGAGGCGAGGTACTGCAACCGCTCGCGACTTCGGGCCAATTCCTCCCGTGTGCGGTGCTCGGTATCCGTATCGCGCCAGCCGGCCACGCGCCCGTTGATGTTCCCGGCCTTGTCGAACGTGGGCCGCAGCAGCACAGTGAACCACCGATACCTTCCGTCCGGGGTCCGGGCGCGGAACTCGAATGACGACTCGACGCCGCCGCTGACCTGCTCGTAGGCCGCGTGCACCACCTCGCGATCATCGGGATGCGCGACATCGTCGAGCCCTAGGCCCTGGAGCGCCTCGGGATCCCAGCCGAGCAACTGCCTCACCGAAGGCGAGACCCACACGAGGTGCCCCTGGCGGTCGGTCTGCGTCACGATGCTGGAAGCGTTTTCGGCCAGCACCCGGAAGTTGGCCTCGGATGCACGCTGCGCTGCTTGGGCCGCCTTGAGTTCGTCGATGACCTCGTGGGTGCCCATCATGTGCGTCGCGATACCTGACTCGTCGCGCTCCACCACGTGGCCACGTTCGCGAATCCACACCCAGTGACCGTCCCGGTGGCGCACCCGGTACTCCAGGTCGAAGACTGATGCCGCGCCGGTGATCGAGCGCTGCGCAGCAGCGTCAACTTCGCGCTGATCCTCCGGATGGATCAGTGCCCGCCAGCGGGCCATGGTCATGAGCTCGACCTCGTCGCTGGAATAGCCGGTGAGGTTCCCCCAGCCCTCATCCAATCCCAACTCGTCCTCACGTAGCCGCCAGTCCCAAGTGCCCAAGCCGACCGAAGCGAGCACCAACTCAAGCCGATCGTGTTCGGCGGCGAGGTCCTGTTCGGCCTTGCGCAGTTGGGTCACATCCGTGACCGAGACGACCACACTCGCTTGGTCGCTGGCGGCATCAATCGGTTCCGCGCTCATCACCACCCACCGCACGCCGGGCCCAAGCCCGGGCAGTCCCAGCAGCCTGCCCCGCACAGGCGTGCCAGAGGCTAGCGCGCGGTCGCTAGGCCAATCTTCCACCCGCATCGGATCGCCCTCGGAATCAACCGCCCGCCACACGTCAGCGTGGAAGGCACTGCCCACAAGTTCGGCGGCCGACCTTCCCAGAATGCGCTCGGCCGAGGTATTCACCTGCACCACGATGCCAGCCGCATCCAACACCATGAGTCCCTCGCCCACGGCGCGGAAGACACCTTCGTAGAGGGCTTGGCTGCGCCGCAGCTCGGCGTTCGCGGCCACCTCCGCGTCGATATTGCGCAGGGTGCCCACAGCGCCGTCGACGCGGCCGTCGTCGCCCACCCAGAGCCGGGTCAGGACCTGCACCCAGACCCATCGGCCGTCCGCATGCCGTATGCGGTAGCGCAAGCGGTTGGATTCGCCCGGCCCGGTGGTCTCGCGGGCTTCGGCTATCAATCTCTGATCAGCCGGGTGGATCAGTTCACGAAGGTTCGTGCCGATGAGTTCGTCTGGCTCCCACCCCAACTCTTCGAACATCGACGGCGAAATCCAGAGCGCGATTCCGTCGCGGGTGTGAACGACCACGTCTGCTGCATTCTCGGCGAGGATGCGGAACTGCTGGCTGGCCGCATCCAGGCGCTGCAGCTCCTCAAACCGTTCGGTCACATCGCGCCAGGTCTGGCCCAGACCGTCGCCCAGTTTCACGGCCCGCACGTCGTAGCGACGGACCTCACCGCCGAGCACGTCCTGCGGGTAGGCCCAGTGGTCGAGCACCAGCGGCTGCCCCGACTCGACCACCTCCCGGTAGGCCTCGAGCAGCCCCGATGTGGCGACCGCCGGATGCAGTGCGAGCAACCGGGTGCCGATCAATTCGGACCGGCTCTTGAGGTGGAAGGCGCACGCCGCCTCATTCGCCGCGTCGAAGCGAAAGTCGACGATGTCGCCGGTGTCCGTCCGTACCGCGCTCAGCACGATGTAGGGGTCAAGCATGGACTCGAATACCATCCGCATGTCAGCGGGGTCGCCGAGATTCAGCGCGGCCGCGCCAGCCCAGCCATCGAGTTCATCCATGTGTCACCTCCCAAAGGCCTAGCCTATGACTCGAGGGGTGGATGTCCGATGGGGAGTTCGTAGATTCAAGCGGGCACCACGGTGCTCCTACCGGCGCAACTAGGGTGCGCCGGCCGCCAACGGGCGGCGGCAGGACACTAGGGTGGGCGCACGAGCGGCGGTGAGGGAGGTGGAATGCGAGGGTCCGTGAGTTCCTGGCGCCGCTGGCGTTGGCCAGTCACGATCCTGGCAGCTGCAACCGTCGTGGCCGGCTGCGCACTCGACGAAGCCATCGAAGATGAAGCCGGTACAAATCCGGCACCCGCTGCCGAGACCGGTGTCGCTCCGGGTGCCATTGCCATCGAACTGCTCGAAGGCACCGTGCCCGTTGTGATGGCTTCGGTTGGCGGAGGTGAGCCCGTGCCCTTGCTGGTCGACACCGGGTCGGCAGGTCTGCGCATCTTCCGGGAGGACGTCGGTGACGACGCCGTGGTCGATCCGGCGACCGAGGACGAAACCATCTCTTTCGTTGACGGCACCACCTACGTCAGCGACAAGGCCATCGCGCCGGTCACACTGGGATCGATCACCCTGCCCGCGCCGGTGCCGGTGGCGCTTGTCAGAGAGGTCAGGTGCGAGCCGGAGGCCACCTTCTGCGAACCCGGGACCGCGGCGTCGAAGGAATCCGGCGTGCACGGAATCCTCGGCATTGACCTTGACACCGGTGACTACACGCTCCCCAGCCCGCTGCTCTACCTGCCGGATTTCCGATCGTTCACGGTGACCTACGCCGATGAATCGTCCGGCCAACTCGTGCCCGGCGTGCCGAGCACCGGCGCGCTGGCCAGCTGGGATCTGATTCCCGCCGAGTCCGGCATCCCCGACGTCGACGGGTGGGCGCAGGACTTCGACGCCTGCTGGGCCCTCGCCGGGAACCGGCGCAGTTGCCTGCCGACGTCGTTCGACACCGGTTCCACCGACCTCGTTGTGCCACCATCGTTGCCGGGAGCCCCGGGTCCGTCGGCTGCCGACGAGTACCTGTCCCCCGAACAGGGGCCGGTGGAGCTGTTCGCCGATCAGCGAATCGAGGACCCGGTGTGGCGATTGGCACCGGGCGACGGCCCCGCCGACTCCGCGTACGTGGGAGCCGACGGAGACCTCGGCTACGACGGGGTACTGGCCGGTGCTCCCCTGTTCTACGCCTTCGACGTCGGGTTCGATCAGGCCAGCGGCCAGGTCGGCCTGTGGCCGAACGGAAGTGTGGGCTAGCACTGCCGCCCAGCAGTAGGGAACGAGTGAAACTGGCGGAGGGAGTGGGATTCGAACCCACGGTGACGCAAGACGCCACAACGGTTTTCAAGACCGTCTCCTTAGGCCGCTCGGACATCCCTCCTGAGCGCGCTCTCTAGGGTACTGCCCGACCGGTTCGGCCCGCGTCGGAACGCCCCGCACCCGGCCGGGACGACGTCTCGCCGTCCCAGAGGGAGATTCGAGCGGCGATTTCCCGGGTTCGAGGCGTTTCGCATGAATTTGGGGTAGGTATCGCCCGCATATTGAGGCATAACTACCCCAAAGTCCCGCAACTGCTCCTCTGCATCGTCGCAAGCGGGGCCAATCTCCCCACCACACCGCGGCTCACGGCTAGCCGGGCGGCGAGCGGGTCAGCCCACCTGGGTCGGCCGCCGATCGTCGGGGAAGAACGTCCGCAGGATGTCAGCCATCGTCACCACGCCGAGCGTGCGCCCGGCGTCGTCGGTGACGAGCGCGAGATGATTGCGCGTCTTGCGCATGGCAGTGAGGGCTTCGTGGAGCAGGGTGGCCTCGTTGAGCACGAAGACCGACCGCGACAGCGGCAGCGCAGGTGCGTCGTCGGGCAGTTCAAGCGTGTCGCGTACGTGCACTACCCGCGTGAGCCGGTCCCCGGCTCCCATCAGGATGCGCAGGTGACCGCTGGCGCATGAGGCGTCGCGCACGTGGGCAACGTCGGCGTCGATCGCCACGTGGGTGGGTTTCTCGTCGACTTGAGTGAGCAGTTCACCCACCGCGGTCGTCTGCATCTCCAGTGCGGCTGCGATGGGTTCGGACTGACTCGGATCCAGCGAGCCCACGTCAACCGAGTGGCGCACCAGTTGGCGCAGGTCATCGGGCGTTTGACTGGTGGTGCGCTGGTCGACGGGCTCCACTCCCACCATCCGCAGCAAATGGTTGGCGGCGGAGTTCAACGCCTTCAGCAGCGGACGAGTCAGCCACATGAAACCGCGCATCGGAATCGAGAGCAGCATCGCTGACTTCTCGGGATGGGCGATCGCCCACGACTTCGGGGCCATTTCGCCGATCACCAAGTGCAGGAACGTCACGATGAACAGGGCGAGTACGAAGGACGCCACGTCCGCGAGGACTTCGGGCATCCCGGTCGCCTCGAGGGCGGGCATCACCCAGTGGTGGACAGCCGGTTTGGTGAGCGCGCCGAGGGCCAGCGTGCACACGGTGATGCCCAGCTGGGCGCCGGCGAGCAGCAGGGTCAACTCCGAGGCATTGCGCAGGGCCGCGCGTGCGCTGCGGCTCGTGGCCGCTCGATCCTCGAAGCGGTGACGTTTGGCCGCCATCAACGAGAACTCGATGGCCACGAAGACACCGCTAGCGAAGATGATCGCGAAAGTGGCTGGGATCACTACCCACGGGGAGTCAGTCATGTTGCCTGCCACCCCGCCTCATCGTCGTGGCGGAAGCGCCGGCGCGTGTGCCCATCGGAGGTGTGCTCGGCGTGGCTGTCCTCGGAGGTCACGCCCTCGATCGGTGGAAGCCGCCGGGTGATGGTGACCTCGACTTCGGAGGGCACATAGCTGTCGACGTGGAGCACCTCCACGTGCAGGACGTCGCACGGCGGGGGGTCGTCCTCGGCGAAGAAGGCGGGATCTGGGGGGAGGTCGATGTCGACGAGCGCCCCAGTTTGGGGCAGGCCGCCGAAATGGGCAATGACCATGCCCGCGATCGTCTCGTAGTCACCCACCGGCAGGTCTACGTCGAGGATTCGCTCGGCCTCGTCTACGTGAACATCGCCGGCCATGAGCCACACGCCCTCAGCCCGGGGTTTCGGCTCGTGGGCATCGTCGGGAGTGTCGTGCTCGTCGCTGATCTCACCGACCAACTCCTCGGCGAGGTCCTCCATGGTGACGACTCCAGCGAAGCCGCCGTACTCGTCGACGACGCACGCCAGCTGGCTGCGTGAGGTTGTGAGTTCCCGCAGCGCGTCGGGCAGCTTCATCAGATTCGACAGCACGAGCGGCGGCCGCGCCAAAGCGGTCACCGGTGAATCGTCCGGCAGATCGGTGGTGAGGATGTCAACCAGCCGAATCACCCCGACGATCTGCTCGGGCTCATCGGTCAAGACCGGGTACCGGGTGTGGCCATGCGCCATCAACTCCCGAACGTGGCCAATCGAGTCCGTGTCCTCGACTGTGGCCACCTGCGACCGCGGGATCATGGCGTGCTCAACGTCCTGCCGCGGGAAGTCGAGGATGCGGTCGATCATCAACGACAGGTCCTCCGGCAACTCGCCCGACTCGCGCGAGTCGGCCACGATGTGCTCCAGGTCGCGCGCCGAGGCCGAATGCTCGACGTCGTGCACGGGTTGGATTCCGACGAGTTTCAGCACGAAGTTTGAGGACTGGTCAAAGAACCAGATAAGCGGTCCGAAGGCCCTCAGATACAGCCGAGTCGAGCGCTGCAGCCGCAACGCGACCGGTTCGGGCCGAGCGATGGCCAAATTCTTGGGAAAGAGCTCTCCGAACAGCATCTGCACCACGGTGGAGAGCAGCAAGGCCACGATCGCGCCGGTCGCCAGCGTCACGGCCAGCGGTATGCCGACGCCGCCCAGCAACGTGCTCAAGGACTGACCGATGAGTGGTTCGGCGACGTATCCGACCAGCAGCCCCGTGACGGTGATACCGAGCTGGGCCCCGGAGAGCATGAACGACGTGCGCTGGGTGACGGACAACGCGCCGGTGGCCTGTGAGTTGCCGGATTCACTCAGTGCTCGCAGCCGGGAACGATCGACCGCCATGTAGGCGAATTCCTGGGCCACGAAGTACCCGGTCGCCACCGTGATGAGGACGACCACGATCAAGCCGCCGAGCATGACCAGCACCGACGTCAGCATGGCAAGAGCTGATTCCAATGGGACCCGCGGGAACCGCCGGGATAGTCGTCATCCATAGCCACTACAGGGTACGGGTCACGGCCGATGTTGCGCATCCACGGCCGACTATCACTGCACACGGATGTGGGCCCCAACGAGGAAGTCGTCGGGGCCCACATCAGGAAAACGTTGGGTCATGCAGCAAGGTCAGCCACAGGCCCAGGGTCCCCAGCCGGCAACCTGGTAGTAGTTGTAGGCCACCTGGTCCTGCGCCCACGCAGGAGCCTGATCCGGCGTGGCAGCATACGCGCCACCGCCATTGGCCAACCACGACGGAAGGTCGAACTGCCACGCACCGTAGTAACCGTTACCGGTGTTCGTCGAGTAGTTGTTACCCGACTCGCAGTTCTTCACCGCCATGGCAGCAGAACTCGACGCCCACGACGACGCGTCACCCGAACCACCCGAAGCGGGCGCGCTGTAGGACTGCGTCGGAGCCGAGTAACTCGGCGCCGGGGCGCTGTAGGACTGTACGCTGGCGGCGGCTTCGGCAGCGGCGGCCTCGGCAGCAGCGCCAGGCAGCCTCGGCTGCGGCGGCCGCAGCGGCCTGCTCCTGCCACTGCTGGGCGACAGCCTCTCGCAGCACTGCGAGGTCAGCGGCCTGCTTGGCCTCGTAGGCCTCATTCAGGGACTGTTGGAAAGACGCGGGGCTCAGGGTGCCGGCAACAACTCCGGTGCTGCTGACGGTGGGAACCGCGGAAGTAGGAACGGTCACGGGGATGGCGCTTGCAGCGGTCAGCACTCCAACCGCTGCCAGACCGGCGGTCGCGAGCGCCCCGGTCGAAAGCGTGCGAATGCTCATGAAAGTCTCCTCGTTGATTGCGTTTGCCGTCGGGGTCCACCCGTGTCGGGTGGACCGCACCGTTGTCGGCAGGTCGCTCGCTCCACCGGTAGGTAGGAACTGCTTGAAGCGACATCTCAAAGGTAGGCATCTTTGGGGCGTTTCAACGCCACTGGAACGTGACGCCGCCCACCTCGGCAGTCAAGGGAAGGTAAAGGGGGTTGCACAGTTCACACCAAGCGACTAAGTCGAGGCCTTGCCCGGCTGGACTTCCCTTGCGTACCAGGCACTTTGGCGCGCCCTCGATGGCTACGACAGCCCCCGCTGCGGCATACGAAACGGCTGCGGACACCACCGTGAAGTGGTGTCCGCAGCCGTTGACGAGCAGGTGCGGTGGGTGCCTAGGCGCAGGCCCAGGGTCCCCAGCCGGCAACCTGGTAGTAGTTGTAGGCCACCTGGTCCTGCGCCCACGCAGGAGCCTGATCCGGCGTGGCAGCATACGCGCCACCGCCATTGGCCAACCACGACGGAAGGTCGAACTGCCACGCACCGTAGTAACCGTTACCGGTGTTCGTCGAGTAGTTGTTACCCGACTCGCAGTTCTTCACCGCCATGGCAGCAGAACTCGACGCCCACGACGACGCGTCACCCGAACCACCCGAAGCGGGCGCGCTGTAGGACTGCGTCGGAGCCGAGTAACTCGGCGCCGGGGCGCTGTAGGACTGCGGAGCCGAGGAGCTCGGCGCGGGGGCCGCGTAGGCGGACGCCTGCCACGACTGCACCACAGCAGCGCGCACGGAGGCCTCGTAGGCCGCGGCCGCGGCCGCGGCGGCGGCAGCCTGCTCAGCGGCAATGCGGGCGGCTTCTGCCTCGGCTTGCCACTTGGCCACCACGGCGCTGGCCATGGCTTCGGCTTCCCACTTCGCTACAACTGCGGCACCGATCGCCTGCAACTGGCCAGCTGCCTGGTCGATTCTCTGCTGGAAGGTCGCGGGGCTCAAGACACCGGCGACGACCTCGGTGCCGGGGCGGACCGCCGTCGGCTGCGCGTCGACGCTGTCCGTCGAAGCCTGCACGATGGCGGGCGCGACGACGGCAGCCGCTGTGGCAGCCGCGACGGCGGAGAGGATGGTGGTTGAACGGCGGGTGACCACTTGTGATCGAACTCCTTGTTTGGCAACAGATCCGGCCCCGACGCGGTGCGAGGACGGGATCAACTGTGCCTGCCGTCAAGGCCGCTTCACCCACTATTCATGTGGCCTTCGTCACTCTCATGACCAAGAACTAGACAAAGGAGATACGGAAATCCGCCGAAAAGTGCTACCACAATCTGCTACGTCGACTGAAGTTCCCACGCCCGGACACCACCGCGAATCCCCATGATGTTGGGCACGATGCGTACGTCCTCGGACATGCCGCGGTTGATCTTCTTGGCCTCGCCACCGCCGATGTAGAGCCGATCCCAGCAGAAGACGGGACGCAGTCCGTCGATCGTGGCCACCACCCTGGCATTCCACTTCTTGTTGCCGATGCGCTTGCGAGCCGCGGCACCGACCCACTCGTCATAGATGGTTCCCTTGCGCACCGGTGCGCGAGAAATCTCCAGTTTGGGCTGCACCTGGCCGTTGTCGAACTCGGCGCACCCCAGCCCCGTGCCGAGTGTGAAGACCACCTCGTAGCCAACGCCGGAGATCACCGCGGACCCCTGCACCTGAGCGTCGTTGAGCACGAGCACGGGAAGTCCCCATTGCCGCTCGAGCGCAGCTTGCACGTCGAAGCAACGCCACTCCGCGTCCAGTTCGGCATCCACGGCGGAGTGGGGCCCGGCCACAGTGCGGTAGTGCGGAGTCGTGATCACCACACCGTGGCGAATCATGCCCGGCAAGCCCACCGTGGCGCGTTCGAACGGGCCAGCCTCGGCACTGACCTCGTAGGCGATTCGCCCCACCAGCGCCAGGAAGTCCATGGGAGTCATGGGGTAACGCACCGGATAGCGCACGCGGGAACTCACGAGATTTGCGTGGGAGTCGAGGATCGCGCCTTTGATGCCGGATCCGCCGCAGTCGACCGTGAGCGTTCGCATGCGCCGAGTGTGGCAGATGACAGAGCGAGGTGGGGTGGACTTCTACTTCGCCCGATCCGCGTAGAACTGCAGGAAGAGCACCTGGGTGAGCGCGGCATCGGCGAATTCGCCCAGGTCGAGGCTCTCGTTGGGGGCGTGGATGGATGCTGCGCCATCCTGTGCCCCGCACAGCATGATTTCGGCCTCCGGCACCACTTCGGTGAGCACTGAGACCAGGGGAATGCTGCCGCCGGAGCCGAAGTCCACCGGGTCCTTGCCGTAGGCGATCCGCATGGCGTCGGCCATGGCTTCCCGTGCGGTGCCGGTTGCGTCGCCGGCGAAACCAGCGCCGATCGGACCCTCGGTGACCGTCACGTGCACTCCCCAGGGGGCGTGCTTGAGAAGGTGCTCGACGAGTTTGCGCTGAGCGTCAAGCGGATCAACGGTGGGTGGCACGCGCAACGAAACAGCGGCCCTGGCTTTGGGAATCACTGCGTTGATGGCACCCTCCACGGCCGGGGCGTCAATGCCAACGACGCTCACGGCCGGCTTGGTGAACAATCGCGAAGCAACAGTTCCCGTGCCGGTGAGAGGCTGCTCGGTGAGCACCCCGGCCTGAGCCCGGAACTCGTCCTCGGACATCTGGGCACCGTTCCACTCGTAGCCCGCAACTCCGTCGATGGCGGCATCACCGTTGGAGTCGCGCAGCGTCGCCAGCAAGGTGATCAGAGCCATCAGGGCATCGGGTGCGGGGCCGCCGAACATGCCGGAGTGCACGGGTGCCGCCAACGTCTCCGCGGTGACATCCACCATGGCCATCCCCCGCAGAGCGGAAGTGAAGGTCGGCTCACCCACCTTCACGTTCCCGGTGTCCGCAATGATGATCACATCAGCCGCGAACAGCTCCGGGTTCTGCGGCGGGTACTCCTCGAAGGTGCCGCCGTACTCCTCGTCACCCTCAATGATGATGCGAACGTTGCACGGCGGCTCTCCATCGAACGCACGCACCAGCGCGTAGTGCAGCGCCACGCCGCTCTTGTCATCGGCCACTCCCCGGCCGTACAGGCGACCGTCGCGCTCGGCGGGTTCAAAGGGCTGCGACTCCCATTCGGCCAATTCGCCGGCGGGCTGCACATCGTAATGGGCGTAGAGCAGCACCGTGGGTGAGCCAGCTGGACCAGGCAGCTCGGCGTAGACGGCGGGCGGATTGTCGCCGATTTCGATCAGTTTCGATGTGGCGCAGCCAGCGCCTGCGAACAGGTCGCGGACCTTCTCCGCGGCGCGGCGGACATCGGCTGGATCGAATCCGGGGAAGGCGATCCCCGGAATCCGCACGAGTTCGGTGAGGACGTTGATCGTGTCGGGCATCACGTCAGCAACCCGGGCCTTGAGTTCGTCAACCGTGGCGGCGTCAACTGCTGGATTCGTCATGGTCCGACCCTAGGAGGACCACCACGGTTTGCGCCACCTAGTCGCCCGCTTGCACCCACGGCGGGTCGGTGCGGGACAGGAAGGCAGTCATACCCTCGCGGGCCTCCTCGCTGGCGAATAGCTGAGACGACAAGTCGGCAGTCCAGGCGAACGCCGCCGTCCGCGACATCGTTGGCACTTTGCGGAGTAGTTCCTTCGTTGCGGCGAGGGCCTGCGGACCGCCCTTGGCCAACTGCCCCACCAGGGCCGCCACCTCAGCGTCCAGCGCATCGGCGGCTACCACCCGATTGATCATTCCGGCATCGCGCACCCGATCGGCGAGCACCCGCTCACCGGTGAGGAGCAACTCATAGGCGTCGGCGGGACGGAGCTTCGCCAGACACACCGTGGAGATCACCGCGGGTGCCACGCCCACCCTCACTTCCGAGAAGGCGAACTTCGCCGATTCGGCCGCGACCGCGAGGTCACACGCCGCCACGAGTCCGTTCCCGCCACCGGCCACGTGACCCTGCACCTTGGCGATGGTGGGCTTGGGGTGATCCAAGATGTCCTCGAGCAGCCCCACCAGCGCCCGCGGCCCTGATCCGGCGAAGGAGTCGGCCTCGGCGCTGGTGGCCCCGGCCAGGTCCGCACCGGCGCAGAAGGTGTTCCCACTTCCGGTCAGGACCACTACGCGCACCGAGCCATCCGACGCCGCGGCAGCCAGCGCGTCGCGCATTCCCGCAATTGCGGCCGCATCCAGCACATTGCGCCGCTCGGGGTTGTCGATGGTGATCGTGGCGACCGGGCCTGCCACCTCGTAGCGGATAGTCGATTCTGAGCTCACTTGCGGCCCATCCCTTCCAGCATGGCGATGACTCTGAGCATGACTTCGTCGGCACCGCCGCCGATGGAGGTGAGGCGGGCATCGCGGAGGTAGCGTGCGGGCCACATCTCCTCGGCGTACCCCATGCCACCGTGGAACTGCACGCAGGCATCGGCCACCTCGCGTTGCAGCCGCCCGCACTTCAGTTTCGCGACGGTCGCCTCGCGAGTCACGTTCTCGCCCTCGGCGGCGGCGAAGGCGGCCGCCCGGCAGTAGGTCTGCAACAGGTCGACCTCGGCGTAGAGTTCAGCGAGCCGGTATTGCAGGTACTGATTCGCCAGCAGCGGCTTGCCGAAGGCTTCACGCTCCTGCAGGTAGTCCTTGGTGCGGTCGAGCGCCCGACGTGCCGAGGCCACACTCATGAAGGCCCCAATGAGCCGCTCGTCCTGGAACTGGGCCATCTGCTGTTGGAAGCCCTTGCCGATCTCACCGACGGTGTTGCTGACCGGCACTCGCACCTCGTCGAACACCAACTCCGCAGTATCCGACGACCTATTGCCCAACTTGTCGATCTTGCGCCCGACGGAGAAGCCCGGGGTGTCAGTGGGAACGATGATCATCGACATCCCCGCGTAGCCGCCCTCGTCGGAGGTGCGAGCCAGCAGGCAGAGCCAGTCGGCCTGGGTTCCGTTGGTGATCCACATCTTGCGGCCGGTGATCACCCAGTCGTCGCCGTCGCGGACGGCCCGCGTGCGGATGCCCGCCACGTCGGAGCCAGCGTCAGGCTCGGACACCGCGATACTCGCGACCTGCTCACCCCGCATCGCCGGCACCAGATACTTCTGCTTCAGTTCCTCCGAGCCGTACCGATGTAGCGCCGGGGTGGCCATGCCCACCTGCACCGCGATGGCCAACGGCACGCCCGCGCAATCGGCCCGCCCCAACTCCTCACCCAACACGAGCGTGAACGTGGGGTCTGCGCCCTGGCCACCGTAGGCCGGGTCGTATTCCAGGCCCATGGCACCAATGGCGGCGACCTTCGGAAACAGTTCATGCGCGGGAAAGATGCCGGCGGCCTCCCACTCGTCGCAGTAGGGATTGATCTCGCGCTCCACCAAGTCGCGAACGACCTTACGGAACGCCTCGTGTTCTTCACGCAAGCGCATTGGCGCGGATCCTTTCGTCGGCGCGCTCGGTTCAGAGCGCGTTGGTCGGGGTTGGTTGCTGCGAGGCTCGGTTGGCAGTGAGAGTCGATTCGAGGCCGAGGGCACCGAGCCACAGCCTGGTGAGGATGGGGTAGACCTCTTCGGCGTTGTATCCGGGCGAGTGTCGCGCGTAGCCCTCCACCATGGCCGAGAGGGCAGCGGCGGCAATCTCGGCGTCGACGTCCTCAGCGACCAGGCCGTGGGCCTGCAGCCGACAGATGCCGTCGGCCACCCGACCGACGTGGCGAGCGCGAAAGTCCGCGAGCACCGCGGCGAAGTCCGCATCCGACGTGGCGACCTGCTCGACAACTTGGAGCAGTCGGGCGTTGCGGGTGTACACCTTCAGGTAGCGGAGGTTGGCCTCGGCGATGCGAGCGGCCGGATCGTCACCGTCGACGACGCGCAGGTAGTCGCCGACCTCGTCGAGCAGGTGCGCAACGATCTGGGCGAGCAAGGCCGCCTTGGATTCGAAGTACACATAGACCGTGCCGTGGCTGACACCGGCGCGGGCGGCCACGTCCGACATCGTGGCGTCGTTGAATCCCTGTTCCTCGAATACCTCGCGGGCGGCCGCGAGGAGGCGTTCGCGGGTTCTCCGACCGCGCTCGGTGACAGGTGAGCGCTCCTCGCCCGCCACTGCGGATCCGTTCACCGTCCTGGTTTGGGCCACGCGATCACGTCCCGCCGGCGGGGGTGAACAACCCGACGGGCACGTCAAGGACGCGCGAGCGCAGGTACTCGCCCAGGCTCTTGGCCTGCGGATCCACCGAGGTCGAATCAGCGACGCCGCGCCCGAGCGCACCGGGCAGCACGATGTTGATCGCCCGGAGGTTGTCGAAGGGCCAAATCTGCACGCCGCCGTCGCCGACCACGTCGCCCAGCAGCTCGGCCACTGCCTCCTCAGTGAGTGTGCGGCGCAGCCAGGCATAGGCGGCATTGGCCCGTGCGACGGCCGCGTCCTCCACCTGCATCGGCTCGTCGGAGGCCCAGACGGCGTCGGTGTCGTGGAAGTCATCAGCGGTAGCAGCCCAGGCAGACGCCTCACCCGAGGCCATCACAACCGCCTCGACCTCGGTGGGATCGGGGATCCAAACGCCGATATTGGCGATTCCACCTTTGTCGCCGGAACGAGCACCGACGATCGAGCCCAGCGGTGCGCGCACCACCTCAGAGAAGAGATCCGGCTCCGCCACCACGGCGCTCCGTGCTGCTAGCGCGGGTTCGGCGAGGTCGGGCGCCGAGTGACCGGATCGGGTCGGTGACGAAACCTGACGATCCTCGGTCGTCAATACGTGGCCGTCCAGGCTCACCACCGGCACGACGTGCTGCGGGGCAACCGTCGTGGGCCAGAGCACGGCGAACGGTGTGCCACCACTGGGCGGGGCGGCCGCGTAGAAGCCCGGATAGCTTGAGAGCCCCGCCTCGATCAGCGATGCCGTGACCGGCTTGCCCACCTTGGCCGGGTCGGAGTCCTTCACGGTCACGCGGAGCACGGCCTGGGCCGCTGCCAACGAAGGTGAATCAGGTTGGTCGCGGCGCAAGAGCGAGGCCTCGAGTTCGGCAACGTCCCAACGTGACGCCGCGGCCAGCGCCGCGGGATCACTGGATTCGGCGTCGGCCAGCGAAATCCCCGCCGCCGCACGCAGCACGAGGTCAGCCTTGGCCTCGATGTCGAGACCCGTGAGGATGAGTTCGAAGGTGTTGCGGAAGCCGCCCAGCCGGGTCATCGCAACCTTGAGGCGCTCCGGCGCCGACTGCCCGCGCGTGCCGCTGATGCGGACCCGGTTGCAGCCCACCAGTTCACATCGGAGGCTGTCGAACACCGCCGTCGCGTCGGGGGTGGGATAGATCGGCGAATTGACTTCGTAGAGCAGTTGGGCGGTGACCGTTCCGACGCTCACCATGCCCCCGGTCTCCCAGTGCTTCGTGATCACGCTGCTGCCGTCGGCGGCAACCTCCGCAATCGGGAACCCCGGATGCTCCAGATCGGGTATATCGGTGAAGAAGGGGTAGTTGCCGCCCGTCGCCTGTGCCCCACACTCGATAACGTGACCGGCCACCACCGCACCGGCCCGCGCGTCGAGCGTCGCATCGTCGCTCGCATCCCAGCCATGCCACCAGGCGGCAGGTCCCACGACCAACGCCGCGTCCGTGACGCGTCCCGTGATCACCACGTCCGCCCCAGCGGCCAGCGCCTCGGCGATGCCAGCACTGCCCAGGTAGGCATTGGCCGTGAGGGTCGGCCAGTCGAGCGCCTCGTACGCCTCGGCGGTATCCAGGTTGCGAAACTCCTCACCCGCTTCCCGCAGCCGATCCACCTGGTCGGCCAGGTTATCCCCGCTCACCACTGCGATGCGCACGTCATCGCCGGCGAATTCCCGAACGGCGGCGGCACAGCCAGCCGGATCCAGTCCACCGGCATTGCTGACCACCTTGATGCCCTTGCGCCGGCAGTCGGCTAGCACCTGGCGCATCTGCGTGACGAAGGTGCGCGCGTAGCCAGGGCCACCCTTCATAGCGGATCTGGCCAGGATGGTCATGGTCAGTTCCGCCAGCCAATCGCCGGTCAGAACGTCGATGGGCCCCCCGGCGACCATCTCCTGCGCCGCGGCCAGGCGATCGCCGTAGAAGCCCGAGCAGTTGGCGATTCGAATCGGTCGACGGGCGCCGGAGTCTGGTGCCCGGACCGCCTCCGCACCTGCCTGAGGGGTGTTCATTCGGCATCCTCTCCGGTGGTCAACCGAACCACCACTTGATGTGCCTCAACACTGTCACCCACTGCCACCAGGACCTCGTCGACCACGCCATCGGCGTCGGCGGTGATGCGGTGCTCCATTTTCATCGCCTCGAGAATCACGACGGTGTCGCCGGCCACGACTGCGTCGCCCGGAGCGACCATCACAGCGGCGATGGTGCCCGGCACGGGGGCGCTGGGCCCGCTGCCACCACCTGCGGAGTCGATATCCGGGTAGCGGGAGGGCACCTGCCACACGGAGTGCTCGCGCGGATCATCAACCCAGATCACGTAGTCCGCAGCCGATGATGGCGCAGGTGTCGAACCCGCGGACCGGTAGACAGCCACCCGGGCATGCGTCCGCACGCCCTCGTGGTCGATGACAGTGGCCGCATCTGCGGTTGGGTTGACCTCCACGGTGGTGCCGGCGGACCACTGGATACCGTCGGCTGCCTGTGCACCGGCGACGTCCTCAGCAGTCGCCAGGCCCCAGTCGAAACCGCGTGCGTCCGCGGCGCCGCCGGCCTCCCCTGCCCTGCGGCGGCGCACCAGCCGGTGCACCGCGATGGCCTCACCATCCAGTCGGGCCGCGTATTCGCCAGCCAGCGAGACGCTGACCCCGCCCGGTCGCACGACGTTGCGCCATGCGGGTGGAACGGTCGCCCCATTGCCGACATCGGCAAGCTCCCGTCCAGCCTGGCGCCACAGAACGGCGGCCGCAGCGAGCGCGTGTGCGCGCAAGGTGGTGGTGGCGGGCCAGGCCTGGCGGACCTCCGGGTGCTCGCTCAAGAAGGCGGTGGTTGTCACGTCCTCGGCGAACGCGGGCGACTCGATGATGGCCACGAGCATGTCGCGGTTCGTGGTGACACCGTGGATGCGGGCACCGCGCAGACCGGCGGCCAGGCGGGCGGCAGCGATCCCGCGGGAAGGCCCGTGAGCAATGACCTTCGCCAGCATGGGGTCGTAGAACGGTGACACCTGTGAGCCGTCGGCCACCCCGGTGTCGACTCGAATCCGTGGGTCGTCGAATTCGACCACCGACAGTTCGCCGGTGCTCGGCAGGTCATCGTTGCGAGCGTCTTCGGCGTAGAGGCGCACCTCGATGGCATGCCCGCGCGGTTCCGCCGGGAGTTTCGGCAGCGGCCTGCCCTCAGCCACATCCAACTGCCAGGCCACCAGGTCCACCCCGGCGACCTCCTCGGTGACCGGGTGTTCCACCTGCAGGCGGGTGTTCATCTCCAGGAAGTAGTAGTCGTCGCCGTCGACGAGGAACTCGACCGTGCCCGCGCCGACGTAGTCGATCGCCTGTGCGGCCGCGACGGCGGCGGCGTGCAAGCCGTCGCGCACGTGGGGGGCAAGGTGAGCGGCCGGCGCCTCTTCGACCACCTTCTGGTGACGGCGTTGAATCGAGCACTCCCGTTCGAAGAGGTGCCCCACGTTGCCGTAGAGGTCGCCGAACACCTGGACCTCGATGTGACGGGCCGCGGGCAGGTAGCGCTCCAGAAACACCGTCGGGTCACCGAATGCCGAGGCGGCCTCGCGACGAGCCGCGGCCGCGGCTGCCACCAGGTCGTCGGCATCGGTGACCACTCGCATGCCTTTCCCGCCACCGCCGGAACTCGCCTTCACCATCAGCGGGTAGCCGACGTCGGCACCGGCCGCGACCAACTCAGCCGGCCCGGCTTCTGCGTCGAGTTCCGCCCCGGGCACGAGCGGCACCCCGGCCGCGGCCACGAGGCGTTTCGCGGGCACCTTCTCTGCCATAGCGGCGATCGATTCCGGCGTCGGACCCACCCAAATCAGACCAGCGTCGGTGACCGCAGCGGCGAAGGCGGCGTTCTCGCTGAGGAACCCATAGCCGGGGTGGAGCGCGTCGCAGTTCAGCGCCTTGGCGGCAGCGAGCACCTTCTCGGCATCGAGGTAGGACTCGGCGCTGGTGCTGCCGCCGAGGGCCACGGCGTAGTCGGCCTCGGTGACGAATAACGCATCCGCATCCGGGTCGCTGAACACGGCGACGCAGGTAATGCCGCGTTCCTTGGCGGTGCGCATGATGCGGCGGGCGATCTCACCGCGATTGGCAATGAGCAGGCGGGTGATGGTGCGGGGCTCGGTCATGGTCATCACATCCGGAAGACGCCGAAACCGGCTGGGTCGGAGTTGGGCTCGCCGGCGTCGGAGCACGCTGCCAGGGCCAATGCGAGCACGGTGCGGGAATCCGCGCGGGTCGATGATCCCGTCGTCCCACTGCCGTCCGGTGGCGTACAGGGCAGTGGACTGGCTCTCGACCTGCTCTCGAAGGCATCGCGTATCGGGGCGAAAGCGGCCTCGTCGAACTCGCCCTTCGCCAGCCTTCTGCCGCGCCACGATGGTCAGCACTCCGGCGAGTTGCTTCGGCCCCATGACGGCGATGCGGTGATTGGGCCAGGTGAAGACGAATCGCGGGTCATAGGCGCGGCCCGACATGCCGTAGTTCCCGGCACCGTAGGAGGCCCCCATCATCAACGTCAGATGCGGGACGGTCGAGTTCGACACCGCGTTGATCAGCTTGGCGCCGTCCTTGATGATGCCGCCCTGCTCGTAGCTTTGTGCCCACCATGAAGCCCGGTGATGTTCTGCAGAAACAGGATCGGGCGTGCGAGTCCGGTTGCACAGTTGGATGAACTGCGCACCCTTCTGCGACTCCTCGCTGAACAGGATTCCGTTGTTGGCGAGGACGCCAACCGGCTGAGCCGTCGAGGTGGCCCACCCGGTCACCAAGGTGGTGCCGTACAGCGGTTTGAACTCCTCGAACCGACTCCCGTCGACGATCCGGGCGATCACCTCGCGAGCCTCGAAGGGGATGCGGACGTCGTCGCTGGCGATGCCCAGCAGCTCGGCGGGGTCGTATCGGGGTGGCTCAGCGAGCGGATGCGCCGGCGTGCGGTCCGTCCTTGGCCAATTCAGGTGCGCCACGATGTCCCGGCCGATCCGCATCGCGTCGGGCTCGTCTTCCGCCAGATAGTCCGCGAGACCGACGGTGCGGGCGTGCATCTCGGCGCCACCCAGCGTCTCTTCGTCGGCGTCCTCGTCGATGGCCATCTTGACCAGCGGCGGCCCGCCCAGGAAGACCTTTGCAGCATCCCGTTGCATCACGACGTAGTCGCTCATACCCGGCACGTAGGCGCCGCCTGCGGTGCTGGAGCCGAACACCAGAGTGATGGTGGGTATGCCAGCAGCCTGAAGCTGAGTCAGGTTCTTGAAACTCGCGCCCCGCCGGGCACAAAGATTTCGGCTTGCTTGGGCAGATCGGCGCCGCCGGATTCGGTGAGGTTGATCAGCGGCAGCCGGTTCTGCCTGGCGATGTCCATTGCCCGCAGCCCCTTCGCCACCGATGTCGGCCCCTGCGCTCCACCCTTGACCGTGGGGTCGTTGGCCACCACCATGCATCGCACGCCGCTGACTGTGCCGATTCCAGTCACCATGCCGGCGCCGAGCGGATCGTCTGTGCCCCAACCGGCCAGCGGACTCAGTTCCAGGAAAGGGACTGCCCAGATCCAGTAGCAGGTCGATCCGCTCTCGCGGCAGCAGCTTGCCGCGGGACCGCAGGCGGGCGACGGACCTGGCGTTCTTGGCGGTATCGGCCGAGCCCCCGCCGCCCACCACCTGCGCCAACAGCGCATCGATCTCATCCAACGCAGCCAACATGGCGTCTTCGTTCGCAATGAAGGATGCGTCGCGGGGGTCAATGGCGGATCTGATCGGGCGCCCGACGGTCATGACTTGACGTTAATGTCAACTTGACACCCGCGTCAAGTATCTCCGGTACCGATTCGCGTGTGTGGCAGTGCGTGTCGATGCCGTAGCGGGGCTAGTGTGAGCGCGTGTCTGAAAGTGGCAGAGGCAACGCGAGTTCGGGCGCCGACGAACCGCCGGACCTGACCGACGACCGACTCCTCAGCCGTGAGGACGAGGAATTTCCGGGCACACTCAAGCAGCCCGAACGCAAGCTCTCGCCGGCAGCGCAGGTCGGCGTGCGCGCGCTCATCGCCCTCGGATGCCTTGCCGCGGCGACGATTGTCACGTACGTCGGACGGGACGGCTACAACGACTCAAGCGGACAGCCCATCACCTGGCTCAGTGCGCTCTACTACGCCACGGTGTCGCTCTCGACCACCGGCTACGGCGACATCTCGCCGGTCACGCCTGAGGCGCGCTTGGTGAACGTCGTGCTGATCACGCCGCTGCGTGTGCTCTTCTTGATCGTCCTGGTGGGGACCACGATTGAGGTGCTCACCCGCCGCACCCGTGAGCTCTACACCGAGCGAAGGTGGAGGAACAGAGTGGACCATCACAACGTGATCATCGGCTTTGGCGTGAAAGGCCGCTCGGCTGTGAGCATGCTGCTGCAGTCGGGCGAACGCCCCAAGCAGATCGTGGTGATTTCAACCGATCCGCTAGCGGTGCAGGAGGCCACCCGGATGGGAGTCATGGCGGTCATGGGCGACGCCCGACGCGACGACATCCTGCGACAAGCCGAGATCGAAAAGGCTGACAACGTCATCGTCGCCACCGACGCCGACGACACCACGGTGCTCATCACCCTGAGTGTCAAACGCCTCAACGGCCGGGCGAACATCATCGCGGCGGCCCGCGAGGCGTCGAATTCAGACCTCATCAAGGCCAGCGGGGCAACCACCGTCATCCCCACGGCTGAGGCGTCCGGACAGCTGATGGGCATGGCAACCGTCGCCCCCCAGGCGGGTGCGTTCATGGAAGATCTACTCGACCCCACCAAGGGACTCGAGGTGGCCCAGCGGCCCGCGAAGCGAGACGAAATCGGCCTGGCCCCGGCGCAACTCCGCGAGCGGGGGCAGATCGCGCTGGCGGTCATCCGCGGAGGCACGATGTATCGCTTCGACGAGCCAGGCGTGAAGGTGCTCCAGCGAGGCGACCAACTCATCGTCATCGGACAGTCGCAATACAGCAAGGATCACCCCACGGTGACCGCCGCCAAGCGACCGAACTAGCGGCCAACGGCAACGCTCGCTCCCAGGATCCACGCGCAACTGGCAGGATAACGGCATGACCGATGCATCCGCTGACGCCGACAACGATCCTGCTGAGGGACTCAACATCGTCATTGGCCCGGACGGCAATCCGATCTTCCCGATGACGGCCGGCGGGGATGGCGACGGGGACGAATCCGACAACGACCTCGCTCGGCTCGTCGAGCAGCCCGCCAAGGTCATGCGCATCGGTTCGATGATCAAACAACTGCTCGAAGAGGTGCGCAGCGCGCCGCTGGACGAGGCATCTCGGCGCCGACTGCGCGAGATCCACGCTCGTTCCGTTACCGAGTTGGAGCAGGGTCTCGCCCCCGAACTCGTGGCGGAACTCGACCGGCTGGCACTTCCTTTCGAGGCCGACAGCGCACCGACCGAAGCGGAACTGCGCATCGCGCAGGCACAGTTGGTGGGCTGGCTCGAGGGGCTCTTCCATGGCATCCAAACCGCTCTGTTCGCACAGCAGATGGCTGCCCGCGCGCAGTTGGAGCAGATGCGCCGACAGGCAATTGCCGGACCCGGCAAGGGCGACGGCGGTTCCGGCGGGCACGGCCAATACCTCTAGGCGCCGGGCGTACCCGCCGCCATCCCGCACTGAGGCAATAGCCTGTGGACTGTGATTGATCTCAAGGCATTGCGCGCCGACCCTGAAGCCTTCCGCCGCAGCCAGATCGCACGGGGCGAGGACGCCGACCTAGTCGACTCGTTGCTCGCCGCAGACACCGAACACCGGGCACAGCTTGCGGAGTTCGAGCGATTGCGCGCCGAGCAGAAGTCGCTGGGCAAAGAGGTGGGCCGACTGCAGCGCATCAACCGCAGCCCCGAGGCCGACGCTGGCACGCAGACCGCCCTGGACGAGGTGATGGCGACCAGCGGTGACCTCGCCACGGCGGTGAAGGCGGCCGATGCGCGCGCCAAGGATGCCGGGATACTGGTCGCCGATTTGGCGGCCTCGCTCAGCAACGTCGTCTCGGAAGACTCCCCGGTTGGTGGCGAGGAGGACTTCCGCGTCGTCAGCGTGGCCGGCGAGCCACGCGATTTCGCAGCGGAGGGTTTTGAACCCCGCGACCATGTGGAACTCGGCGCGCTGCTCGGTGCCATCGATGTCGAGCGGGCCGCCAAGGTGTCCGGCAGTCGCTTCTTCTACCTCACCGGTCCGGGCGCCCTGCTGGAACTCGCCCTGCTCAACCTCGCCGTGTCGATGGCCACTGGCAACGGCTTCACCCCGGTGATTCCTCCGGCTCTGGTCAAGCCTGCCGCAATGGAAGGCACGGGATTCCTCGGCCAGGCTGCAGAGAACGTCTACCGGCTCGAGGCAGATGACATGTACCTGGTGGGAACAGCCGAGGTGCCCCTGGCCGCCCTGCATTCCGATGAGATCCTCGATCCCGCCCTGCTCCCTTTGCGGTACGTGGGATTCTCGCCTTGCTTCCGACGTGAGGCTGGCTCGCACGGCCGCGACACCCGCGGCATCATCCGGGTGCACCAGTTCGACAAGGTCGAGATGTTCTCCTACGTGTCGAACGACGATTCCACGGCCGAACACGAGCGGCTCCTGGGCTGGGAGCGCGCATTCGTCGACGCCCTCGACATCCCCTATCGGGTCATCGACGTGGCGACCGGCGACCTGGGCGCCTCCGCCGCACGCAAGTTCGACATCGAGGCATGGATCCCAACTCAGGGTCGGTACCGGGAGATCACCTCGACGTCTGACTGCACGGAGTTCCAGGCTCGCCGGCTGGGGATTCGGACCCGCGGCCCGGACGGCCGACCAGTGCCGGTGGCCACTCTGAACGGGACTCTCTGCGCGATGCCGCGGGTGATCGTAGCGATCCTGGAGAATCACCAGCAGCGGGATGGCTCGGTGCGCGTTCCGGCCCCGCTGCAGCCCTACCTCGGCACAGAGGTCATCGCGCCCATCGGGGGTTAGGTTGGGCTCATGGCGTCCAAGACTCCCCAGGCACTGCTCGCCACCGACCTCGACGGCACACTGCTGCGTCGAGACGGCTCGATCTCGGAACGCACCCGCGAGGCACTCGCAGCGGCTGTCGAGTCACCGGTGGAGGTCGTTTTCGTCACCGGCCGCCCGCTGACGATGCTGGGCGAGGTTCTGGCCGCCACCGGTCATGCCGGCACCGTCATCGGCGCCAACGGGGCGTTGCTGCTCGATGCCACCACGGGCGTCCCGAGCCGAGTGACTCCCTTCGCCCCTGACGACCTCGAAGAACTCTGGGGCAACCTTGTCACGGCCTTTCCGACGGGCGAGTACCTGTCGATGATGTGGCACCCGGCGGGATCATCGGAGCGTTTCGACGGCCGGGGATCCGACTACATGGCGACCATCCGACAGCGAATCGCCGATGGCTGGCAGTTCTACAAACTGCTGGTTATGGGCCCTGCCGAGCACACTCCCGATTCGATAGTGCCGGCTACCCAGGAAGCGGTCGGGGCCAAGGCCGAGGTGACCCACTCGTCCACGCGGATGCCACTGGTGGAACTCACCCCGGCTGGCGTGACGAAGGGATCGGCATTGGCGGACTACGCGCTGGCTCGTGAAATGCCACTGGCAGCCGTGCACGCGATTGGCGACATGCCCAACGACCTTCCCATGCTCGCCGTGGCCGGCACGTCTTACGCCCCGGCGAATGCCCACGAACTCGTGCACACCGCGGCCGACATTGTGGTGGGGAGCAACGAGGCCGACGGCGTAGCGCAATTGCTGGAGGACCTTCTGGCCCGCCACGCTTGACGCGGGAACCCTTGAGGGCCAGAGCTTTTCGGGCGCAATGAACGATCAATACGACACTTGAACGGACTTAGGTCAAGAACCTCCCAATATTTGCGGAATCCTGAGTCTTTCCGTGACATCCCTCACAATTCGGCCGGTTTGGCCTTCAACTACCGCTGTTACGTTCCCTCTGTCGCTTCAGATGCCCAACAGGAGGAAACTGACAATGCGCGTACCCAACCGCCTGGCTGTGTCCGTGGCAGCGGTCGCCGCAGGTGCCAGCCTGCTGACCGCCAGCCCGGCCTTCGCCGATGACAGCGTCGGCGCGGGCCTTCCCGAGACGGCCACGACGGCCGAGGTGCAAGCACCCGGCGCACCCACCGGTCTCGTCGCCGTCGCCGGCGACGGCATGGCCACGGTCACCTTCGTCCCCGCTACCGACGGCGCCGCTACCGGCTACGAGTACTCCCTCGACGGCGGCGCAACCTGGATCCCGCTGTCTGAACTGACGGCCGCGAATGCCACCGCCTTGGTGACCGGGCTGGCAAATGGCAGCTCCTACACGATCATCCTGCGGGGCACGAACTCCGCGGGCGGTGGTACTGCCTCGCAGCCGGTATCGGTGGCCCTGCCCGCCCCCGTCGTCGAGCAGCCCGCCCCCGTCGTCGAACAGCCCGCCCCCGTCGTCGAGCAGCCCGCCCCCGTCGTCGAGCAGCCCGCCCCCGTCGTCGAGCAGCCCGCCCCCGTCGTCGAGCAGCCCGCCCCCGTCGTGGGAGCGAACAGCCCCCGTTCAGGCACCGATCAACGAGGAGCCCGCGACGGCGCCGATCGCGCCAGCGACGGCCGCCGAGGAAACGACCGAACTGGCCGGGGAGCAGCTCAAGGCCGCTATCGCTGCTGCGGTCGCGGAGAAGTGGCGCGCCCAGGCCGCCTACGACGCCGCGGTTCGGGTGGCAGTGGCCCAGAAGTGGCGCGCCCAGGCCGCCTACGACGCCGCGATTCGTGCCGCCGTGGCGCAGAAGTGGCGCTACGAGGCCGCGATTCGTGCCGCCGTGGCGCAGAAGTGGCGTGCGCAGGCAGCGGCCTCAGCTTCCAGCCTCGGCCGGGCCGCGATGAACAATGCGCTCTCCAAGGTCGGTGCCCCCTACGTGTGGGGCGGCCAGGGCCCGTGGGGCTTCGATTGCTCCGGTCTGGTGGCCTGGGCCTTCCGCAACGCTGGCTACAACATGCCCGGCGGTTCCTACAACCAGTGGTACCACGGCCGGTTCATCTCGTACGGCGAACTGCAGCCCGGCGATCTCGTGTTCTACGGCCCCGGCGGCTCGCAGCACGTGGCCATCTACATCGGCAACGGCAACGTCGTGCAGGCCAGCAACTACAACACCGGTGTGCACGTCGCGAGCATCTGGTACATCGGCAGCCCGTCGGGCTACAAGCGAGTCTGACGCCCCAGCACCGAGGAACGTCTCACACTCACCCTTCGCGGAGGCCGCTGATCCTGGATAACCAGGATCGGGCCTCCGCGAAGTCGTTGTTGGAGGTCCCAGGGCGCGACAGCGGCTCGCGCCCGTCGTGTCGCGCATACGACCCGAGGTAGCGAACGTTTCCGCAGACCCGGTGCAGCCCCATGAGGGCCTCACCGACCCGCTCGTCGAGGATGTGGCCCTCGCAGTCGACTGAGAAGTAGTAATTGCCCAGGGTGGTCTTCGTCGGTCGGGATTCGATCCGCGTCAGGTTGACTCCCCGCACCGAGAACTCGGTCAGAATCTCCAGCAGGGCTCCGGGCTGATCCTCGCGCATGTAGATGTCGAGGGTCGTCTTGTCGGCTCCGGTGGGCGGCGCGGGGGCTCCGGGCGGGCCCACCAGGATGAACCGCGTCTCGGCATCACGGCTGTCGGCCACATCGTCGGCGACGATCCGCAGACCGTGAGCAGTGGCCGCTCGCTGCGCACAGATCGCGGCGTCATATTCACCATTCGCGACCGATACCGCGGCGGCGGCGGTCGATGCGGCAGGCACGAGATCCGCGCCGGGCAGATTCTCGGCCAGCCAAGCGCGGCACTGCGCCATGGCGTGCGGGTGGGTCACCACCGTGCGCACGTCGGCGGTCGCATCGTCCCGGACCGCCACGCAGAACCGCACCGGAATAGCGATCTCGGCGAGGATGTGTAGGCCGGAGCCGACAGCCAGTTCGTCGAGCGTTGCCGAGACCGCGCCCTCGACCGAATTCTCAATGGGAACCAACGATGCCGCGACCTCCCCGTCCCGGACTGCGTCCAGCGCGCGCGTCACCGACGCCATGGGCACCGGCTCAACCACATCGGGGAGGAGTTGTACGAGGGCCTCGTGGGAGAAGGTCCCCGGCGGTCCTAGGTAGCCAATGGACGCTCCTGGCACCTGCAAGGTCATGTCGGTTGCTCCTTCTCGCCGCTGGCGTATGCCACCGCCAACTCCTCTTCCGGGCTCAACCCCTCCGCCACACCGCCTTGGACTCCTTTGAGCAAGGTTCGTGATTCAGTTCGGGAGTGGAGACTCGTGATGACGATGCCGTCACCGTTGTCATCCAGTATGGCCGCCGTGAAGGACTGTCGGCCGGTGACGTCCGCAAACGCGTCGTAGCGGACCACTGAGACGTGTCGCAGCGCAGTGCCGAGACCGGCACGCAACTGTGCGGGCGTCTCGGGCGATGTGCTCGATCCACCGTCCGACGCGCTCGACTGCGCCCCTCGCGGCGCAGGACGGGCGGAGCGGCGCAGGGCCACGACAGCGCCCAGCAACGCCAGCAGGGACACGACCAGGGAGACAGCAACCACGACTGCAAGGCTAATCGCGATTATCATCTGGCTCGATGAACTTCCATAAGCCCAGCGTCGACTTGGGGTGGGCAACGTTGGACACCGACCGCCACGGCCGCACAGGTGATCCTGAAGTCATCTTCGGCGCCGGCAAATCGGTGACCCAGATCATTGCCGCGCTCAAGGCTCTGGCCAGCAGTCACCCGGAACGCGCGATCCTCGCCACCCGGCTCAATGCCGACGCCCAATGCGGGGTGGCCGAATCCCTGCCGGCCGCGCAGGTGGACGCGTTAGGAGGCACCGCTCTGTTGGGCGTCCTGCCACCGGCTACGGGCTCAGTGGTTGTCGTCTCGGCTGGATCATCCGACGCACCGGTGGTGGCGGAGGTCACCGCCACGCTCGCCGCCTTCGGCGCCGGGGCCGATGTCATCAACGATGTCGGGGTCGCCGGGATCCACCGGGTGCTAGCTGTCCGGGATCGGCTGGCGAACGCCGATGCCGTCGTCGTGGTGGCGGGTATGGACGGTGCCCTACCGTCCGTGGTCGGTGGGCTCACCGGTGCTCCGGTCGTGGCCGTGCCGACCTCGGTGGGCTACGGCGCCTCGTTCGGGGGCGTCGCGGCGCTGCTCACGATGCTGAACTCATGCGCGCCCGGGGTCGTCGTCGTCAATATCGACAACGGCTTCGGCGCTGGCGTGCACGCCGCCCGCATTGCCCGTCGACTGCACCCAGGCGACGAGCAGCCGACGACGCCGGAAGGCGCTGACCGCACGTGAACAGCGCGCGCTCCAGCACCCCGATGGCCTGGATAGATGCCCGCATCGGCATCGCCGGCGACATGCTGCTCGGAGCCTGCCTCGCCGCCGGCGCCGACCTCAACGCAGTGCAGCACGCCGTGCACCAGGTGACGGGCGGCGTGGTGAAGGTCCAGGCCCGTCGTGAACAGCGTTGCGGATTGGCCGCCACCCGGGCGGTTGTCACCATCGATCAGGACGCGCCGGCCGTGGGACACCGCAACCTGGCGGACATCACGCGAATCCTGCGCACCGCAGAGCTGGCCCCCGACGTCTGCGACTCCGCCATCGCGGTCTTCACGTTGATCGCCGAGGCCGAAGCCGAGTGCCACGGATCACCCGTGGCGGAGGTCCACTTCCATGAAGTCGGTGCCTGGGACACGATCGCCGACGTCGTCGGGGTCCTCACAGCCTGGCGTTCCCTGGGGTGCCCACAAGCAACCGGCAGCCTGGTCGGAGTGGGCGCTGGCTTGATCTCCACCGAGCACGGCACCTTGAGTGTCCCAGCCCCCGCAGTCGCCGCGTTGCTGACTCGCGCGGGTGCGCCCAGTGCGGCAGGGCCGCTGCACCGGGAGGCCGCCACACCGACGGGGGCCGCGCTGCTGGCACACCTCTGCGACGGGCGGTGGGGCGAACAACCCCCAATGTCGACCTCGGTCATGGGATTCGGAGCGGGATCCGCCGACCCGCCCCACGTGGCCAACGTAACCCGAGTGATTCTGGGCCAACCGCTCTCGACCGGCGAGCCCACCGCCGGAAACTCCGAACCTGCCACGATCGTCGAACTCACCTGCAACATCGACGACCTCGACCCCCGCGCCTGGCCTTCGATCGTGGCGGCACTGCTCGCGCGGGGAGCGTTGGATTGCTGGCACGCGCCCATCACCATGAAGCGAGGACGGCCGGGCAGGCAACTGTTCGTGCTCTGCCACTCCGACCAGGCGGGTCGCCTGCGCGAGGCCATCTTCGATCAAACTCCCACCTTGGGCGTGCGGTGGCGCCACGTCGACCGCGAAGTGCTCGACCGCCACTTCCTCCAGGTCACGATCGATGGCCATCCGATCGCGGTCAAAGTCGGGTTTCACGGCGGGCGCGCCACCACGATCCAGCCCGAGTGGCGCGACGTCGAGCGTGCGGCTGCGGCCCTGAACCAGCCGGTGAGGACCGTGCTCGCACAAGCCCAAAGCGAGGCACTTCGCACTCTCTCGTGATCCAAGTCACAGGCCCTGACCTGCATAGACGCGCCTTTACCTGGGCATTACATAGGCGTGCACAGGGAGGTCGCGGGGGTGCATCCCAGTGCGGTAGGTCGGTGCGGGAGTGCGGGACTCCCCACCGACCTTCCACCTAAGTCGCGGTCCACGGTCTGACCCCAACCCGCCCTGGCGCTCCCAGGTTGCCACGTGCCAGTGGACCTGCCTATCCTTGACAGGCCCAAGCGTCCCGTATCCCCCGTCGGTGACGCTTGGGTCTTTATTTTCGGCCGCCCACACAGCATCGATCCCTTGGGATTGCGCGGGAATCTGGCCCGCGACGGGTATGCGCCGATCGCTGCTGCCATTCTTGGCTCGTGGCTGCGTTGCGTCGAACCCCACTGATCATTGCTCATCGTGGTGCCAGCGATAAGCTCGCCGAACACACCTTGGCCGCCTACCAGGAGGCCATCGATGCGGGAGCCGACGCTCTCGAGTGCGATGTTCGCCTCACCGCAGACACCGTGTTGGTGTGCGTGCACGACCGCCGGATCGACCGCACCTCCGACGGCCGCGGAGTCGTGGCGAATCACACACTGGCGCAACTGCAGCAGCGTGACTTCGGCAGTTGGAAGCGCGGATGGAATGACGACGTCGGTGCCGACATCCCCACCTACGACGAGGTCTCCTCGCAGGTGCTCACGCTTGATTCGTTGCTCGATCTCGTCGCAGCCTCACCGCGGCCCGTCGGCCTGTCCATCGAAACCAAGCACCCCAGCAGATTCGGCCGATTGGTCGAAGAGAAGTTGGTGTCTACCCTCCAGCAGCGCGGTCTGCTTGCGGCCCCCCGGCCCAAACAAGCGCGGATTCGAGTGATGTCGTTCGCCGAGGTGGCCCTGCGGCGGATGCGACGCCTCGCGCCCCAGGTGCCGCGGGTGCTGCTGATGGATCGGGTGCCGATCCGGTGCCGCAGCGGGTGGCTGCCCTACGGGGCGCGCTACGCCGGACCGAGCATCGAGGTGATCCGCGAGCACCCCAAGTACGTCCGGCGCGTCCACGAGGCCGGTGGCAAGGTCCACGTCTGGACGGTCGACGACCCTGACGATGTCGAGCACTGCCTGGCGCAAGGCGTCGATGGAATCATCACCAACCGACCCCGGGCCGTGCGCAATCAGGTCGCGTCGGTGGCTCGGAGCTGAGCGCTAGGGAAGCAGCACCGCACCGCGGTTGAGGATCCACCCCGGGTCCAGCGCGGTTTTGATTCGACGCATCACCGCCACGTCCGCAGAACTCCTTGAGAGCCCCAGCCACGCCGCCTTCGCCCGGCCGACGCCGTGCTCAGCAGACACCGCACCGCCAAGCCGCGTGACGAGATCGAGAATCTCGCGGTCGTGTTCGGCGTCGCCCGGATCCAACCCGGCCATTTCCACGTGCAGATTGCCATCGGCAAGGTGACCGAAGATCGAGACGTGAGCCGTCCGCGGTGCCACCGCACGAACTCCCTCGGCGAGCGCATCCAGATTTGCCAGCGGAACCGAGATGTCAATCTTGTGCACGACCCCCTGTGAGGACGCCGCCTCGGAGGCGTCCTCCCGGTAGCGCCAGAGCCTTCGCCGATCAGCAGCGTCGTCTCCTGCCACGGCATCGATGTCGTCGGGGGGATTCAACTCCGATGCCTCGATGAGCAGCACGTAGGGCCAACGACGCGACAGCGGCTGCGGCAATCCGCCGTGGTCGCAGACCAGATCCAGACTGTCGGCGTCGACTACCTCCGCACCCAGCAGAACCGCACCGTGGGGCACCGCGGCAGCGAGCAGAGCGAGACCGGCGGCCAGCGACTCCACCCCGGCGAGCATCACCATGGTGGGCGGCGGCTTGGGGTGCAGGCGCAACCTGACTGCGGTGATGACACCGAGCGTTCCCTCCGACCCGGTCATGAGGGCCGCGAGGTCGTAGCCGGTGTTGTCCTTCGGCAAGCCCACCAACCGCGACGTGACGGTACCGTCCGCGAGCACGGCTTCGACACCCATCACCTGGGCCCGGGTCATGCCGTAGGCGCACACCCTGATGCCGCCTGCGTTGGTGGCTACGGTTCCCCCAACCGTGGCCGAATCGCGGGCCGCCAGGTCGACGCCGTAGGCGAGACCGGCCGATTCGGCGTGACGGTGCAGTTCGGCCAACGTCACGCCCGCACCGACAGTGACGGAGCGGGCGGCCGCATCCACCGGCCCCATTGTGGTGAGGGACACGGTCGACAAGACGATCGTCGGTTGATCGTCGGTTCCGGGCACCGAACCGCCCACGAGACCGGTGTTCCCACCCTGCGGAATGACTGGAGCATCTGCCGCGGCGCACGCCTCGAGTACTCGCGCGACTTCAGCGGACGAGCGCGGGCGCACGACGGCCCGCACGGGACCGGCGAAGCGTCGGGTCCAGTCCTCGCCGTGCCCGGCACAGATGGCGGGATCGTCGGTGGTCCACGCGATGCCGGCCAGCTGCTCCACCAGGGGGTCTCGCGTTCCGGTATTCATTTGAGCAACCTGCTCATCCTTCGGTCGGCCAATAACTTCCCGTCAGTCTGGCACGTGGGACAGTACTGGAACGATCGATCAGCCAGCGCGACCTCGGCAATTGCCGTGCCGCAGACGGGGCACGGCGCACCGGTGCGCCCATGGATGCGCAAGCCCAGCTTCTTCTCGGCCTTCATGGAGGTCGGGTCCGCCTCGACCGCCCGCGCCAGTGCAGCCTCGAGCACCGCCACGATCGCGGCCGCGAGGTCGTCGTACTCGTTCTGTTCCAAGGCGTTGGCCGGGGCATATGGCGAGAGCTGGGCGAAATGCAGAATTTCGTCGCTGTAGGCGTTGCCGATGCCGCACAGCACTCGCTGGTCGCGCATCGCGTTCTTGATCCGCGCTCCTCCTGCCCCGCGGAGTCGCGTGGTCAGGGCCGCCGCGTCGAGGTCAAGCGCATCGGGGCCAAGCGCGGCCACTCCGGGCACGTCCGCCGGATCGCGGACCACGTACATGGCGGCCCCTTTGCGGGTACCAGCCTCTGTGAGATCGAGCGCATGCAACGGTTCTCCGTCGTCGTTGACGAAGACCAGCCGGGCCATCAGCGGGCCCCTTCCAGGCCGAACCGCGGTGACCGGCACCTTGTCGGTCAGGCGCAACCACCCGGCACGCGCGAGGTGGATCACCAACCAGCAATCACCGGAGAAGTGCAGGCCGAGGAACTTGCCGAATCTCACCGCACCGAGGAACTGTTCGCCCACGATGCTCGTGTACGGCGGATCAGCCGTCTTGAGCGCGCTCACGGCGGCGATGTCGATGGAGGCGACGCGCAGTCCCGCGAGCCGACGAGACAGAGTCAAAGCGAGGGCCTGCACTTCGGGGAGTTCCGGCATGAGTGCTAGTCTCCTACAGCGCGCGCGAGTGGCGGAATAGGCAGACGCGCACGGTTCAGGTCCGTGTGCCCGAAAGGGCGTGGGGGTTCAACTCCCCCCTCGCGCACAAAGCGAAGAGCATCGTGGGCTTCGCACCTGGGAGTCAGGCATCTGCGCAATCCTTCGATCTCCATCGCGCTGCTCGCCACCCTCGCTGGCATCACCGACGAACCCTTCGTTTTCCCATCCTTGGGACCCACCGCATTCCTCCTGTTCACCGCTGCGATGAGCGCCACAACACTGATCGTCGCGCTCGGTCTGATGCGGACCCCCGTCGAACTGGCGGTGTTGATGCTGGCCGTCGTAGTTGTGATCGGCCCGCGCCCGCTTGCGCCTCTACGGCCGCCGGCTGCGCGAGGGGTACGATCGCGGGTGTCTATTGTGTGCTCGGGACAGGAGAGGCGGTGAGTCATCTTGGGGATACTCGATAAGTTCGAGTCGAGCCTCGACCGGATGGTCAACGGGGCGTTCGCCAAGGCCTTCCGCGCCGACGTTCAACCCGTTGAGATCGCCGCCGCCGTGCAGAAGGAGATGGACGAGAGGGCAGCCGTCGTCTCGCGCGCCCGCACCGTGGTGCCGAACGATTTCGTCGTGCACCTCTCCGATAGCGACTACTCACGGCTAGAGACCTACTCCGAGGTGCTCAACTCCGAACTCGCCGAACTTGCTCGGGAGTACGCCCAGGAGCAGCGCTACACCTTCCTCGGCCCCGTCGATGTCGAACTTGCCGAGGACGACGCGATGGCCACCGGCGTGTTCCGGGTCACGAGCCAGGCAACTGCGGCGCCGGGCTCGGGTCCCCCGCCACCCCCCCAATCGGTGCCAACGCCACCGCGGATGCGACCCGCCGTCACCGCACCCAGCACCGCAACGGGACGACCTCGACTACTCGCCGCCGGGCAGGATATTCCGTTGACTTCGCCCACCACGGTGCTCGGCCGCGGGGGCGACGTCGACATCCGTCTGGAGGATCCAGGTGTGTCTCGTCGGCATGCGCAGATCACGACGGCCGACGGTCGCTCGACCATCACCGACCTCGGCAGCACCAACGGAACCCTCGTGGACGGCCAAAAGGTGAGCAGTGCGGCCCTCGACGACGGGGCCGTGATTCGGCTGGGCTCCACTGAAATCACGTTCCGGAGCTCCTGAATGAGTGAACTCGCGCTCACCCTCCTGCGCCTCGGCTTCCTCTTCCTCCTGTGGGTTTTTGTCTTTCTCGTCGTCTCTGCGCTACGCCGCGATTTGGCAGCTCCCTCCAGCACGCCCGTGGTGGGGGCCAGCATTCCGCCGCCCGCTCAGCAGCGGCAGACGCGCCGCCGGGCCAAACAGACTGCCAGCAAGTTGGTGGTCGTGGAGGGAACGCTCGCCGGCACCGTGATTCCGTTGGGTTCGTCGCCGGTGAGCATGGGTCGGGCTGCTGATTGCACTCTGGTGCTCGACGACGACTACGCCAGCAGTCACCACTGCCGCATCTACCCACACGACGACGCGTGGGTGGTGGAGGACCTCGGCTCGACCAACGGCACCTGGATCGATCGGACGCGGGTCACCGGACCCACCGCCCTGGCCATGGGACAACCGCTTCGGATCGGTCGGACCGTCGTCGAATTGCGGTCGTGACGATGGGCCTCACACTTCGGTACGCAGCGCGATCAGACGTTGGGCTGGTGCGCGCGGAGAACGAAGACTCTGGTTACGCGGGCTCTCGCATGCTGGTGGTCGCCGACGGCATGGGCGGCCACGCCGCCGGGGAACTGGCCAGTGCGACGGCCGTCGCGACCTTCGCCGCCCTCGACGTCGACAACGAATTACAGCCCGGTGACGACGAAGTCCTCGGCCTGCTCGCAGCGGCCTCGGATGAGGCTCACACGGCCCTGCAGACAGTGGCCACCGCCACCCCTGAATCGCGTGGGATGGGCACCACTGTCACGGCGCTCGCCTGGTTGAACGACCGGGTGGCTGTTGCGCACATCGGGGACTCACGTGCGTACCTGCTGCGCGATGGGCAACTGAGCCAACTCACCCGGGATCACACTTTCGTGCAGACGCTCGTGGATGCAGGTCGGATCACCCCAGACGAGGCTGCCGTCCACGAACGCCGCAATCTGCTCACCAAGGCCCTCGACGGGGTGCACCCGGTCGAGTGCGACCTCTCGATTCGCGAGGTTCGGGCCGGCGACCGATTCCTGCTCAGCAGCGACGGCCTCCACGGCGTCGTACACGATCCCCAGCTACAGGAAATCCTGTCGGCCTTCTCCGACCCCACGGCCGCAGTCGCGGCTCTCGTAGACGAAGCGTTGCGCGGTGGCGCGCCGGACAACGTCACCGCCCTCGTCGCCGATGTCGTGGACGTTCCCACCGCCGACACCGCGATCGTCCATAGCCCCATCGTGGTCGGCGCCGCCGCCGAACGGCGCAATCGCGATCGCCTGCCCAGCGTGGCCTTCCCGGCCGACGCCGAACCGGCCGACGCCGCCTCGAACGGTGCCGACGGGTCCGTCACCAGGGCCGAGGCCGCCGTGGCCGACGGCGGCACCGAAACCACGACCCCCAGTCCGACGCGCGGCAAGGTTCGCTTCGGGTCCCGCTGGCTGACCGTGACTGTGATCGTGGCCATCGTGCTCGGGCTTGTCGGGGCAGCGTGGTGGTGGTCGCGGGATCAGTATTACGTCGGCGCCAGCGACGGCCGCATCGCAGTGTTCCAAGGCATCCCACAAGGGCCCGGCGAACACGGCTTCTCCACGGTGGAGAACATGTCCGACACTGAGGTGTCCGAACTGCCAGAGTTCCAGCAGTCGCAGGTCGAGGCGACGATTCCGGCCACTGACGTGACCGACGCACTTCGGATTGTCGCGACGCTGGAGGAGTCGGCGGAGAAGTGCCGAACCGTGCCGGCACCCCAAGGTTGCCCCACCCCAGCTACCACCACACCGGCACCATCGGCCACAGCCTCCACGGCGGCCACGCCCTCACCGGCAGCCCCTCGCTCGCCAACGGTCACCCCATGAGCCAACCAGTCGCCGGGAATCCCCCCGGTGTGCCTGCCAGCGACGGCGACGAGCCCATGCGCACCAGCAACCGTCGCAATGTGGAGCGGAACCTGCTCGTTGTCGCCTTACTCGTCGGCGTGTTGGCCTACGCCACGGTCGACATCGTGGTGCTGGGGAGCCTCTCGCCCGACTTCGGAATTGCCATCGCCGTCTTCAGCGCCCTGCTCGTCATTGCGCACCTCGGGGTCCGCCTGCTGGCTCCTTTCGCGGATCCGTTCATCCTTCCAGCGGTGGTCATGCTGAACCTCCTCGGCCTGGTGATGATCCACCGCCTTGACTTGGCCGACCAACTACGAGCTCAGGCAAACGGCACCGATCTTCCCCGCGCGGACGCCGAAGCGCAATTCACGTGGCTCATGCTGGCCGTGGCGCTGTTCGTGCTCACGCTGCTCATCATCCGGGATCACCGTCGGCTGCAGCGCTACACCTACACCGCGGCCCTTGTCGGCGTCTTCTTGCTGCTGCTTCCCCTCGTACCCGGGATCGGCACCAGCATCAACGGCGCCACACTCTGGATCCAGGTCGGCCCCTTCTCCTTCCAGCCCTCGGAGTTGTCGAAGATCCTGTTGACGATCTTCTTTGCCGGCTACCTCGTGCTCAAACGCGAATCCATGGCCATCGTCCGCACCAAGTTCCTCGGGCTGGGTATTCCGCGCGGGCGCGACTTGGGGCCGATCGTGGTGGCCTGGGCCTTCGCGCTGGTGATACTCGCGCTGGAGAAGGATCTGGGCACCGCCCTGATGTTCTTCGGTCTGTTCGTGGTCATGGTCTACGTCGCCACCGGTCGGCGCTCCTGGCTGGTGATCGGGGCCGGGCTGCTGGTGATCGGCGGCCTCCTCGGTTATCTGGTGTTCAGCCACGTCCAACTGCGGGTGAACATCTGGCTCGACACCTGGTCCTACGCACAAGACGAATCCTTCCAACTCGCCCAGGCACTCTTCGGCCTGTCCAGCGGCGGCCTCCTCGGCTCCGGCTGGGGCAGTGGTTATCCGCAGTTCGTTCCGTTCGCCAAATCCGATTTCATCGCGGCGGCGATTGGCGAGGAACTCGGTCTGGCCGGGATGTTCGCCGTGATCCTGCTCTACGCGATCGTGGTCGAGCGCGGATTCCGCACCGCCATCGCCGTGCGTGACCCCTTCGGCACCCTGCTGGCGGTGGGGCTCTCCAGCGTTCTGGCGCTGCAGACTTTCGTCGTCATCGGTGGCGTCACGCGCCTCATTCCCCTCACCGGCCTCACCACACCTTTCCTCGCCTACGGCGGTTCGGCGCTGCTGGCGAATTGGGTGACGGTAGCTCTGCTGCTGCGAATCTCCGACCGGGCACGGCGCCCGGCGCCCAAGACCACGCCGCTGAACGAGGTCTCCGCCATCGACGTGGCAGGCGGGCGGTCGTCATGAACCGCCAGATCCGCCGCTTGGCGTTCGTATTCGGCATCTTGGTGCTGCTCGTGATGGGGAACCTGTCACTGCAGCAGGTCATCCTCGCCGACGACACCAAGGCCAGAGAAGGCAACGCCCGCATTCTGCTGCAGGAGTACGACAGGCAGCGCGGTCCGATCCTGGTGCAGCAGTCGCAGATCGCGCAATCGGAGCCGACAGACGACACCCTCAAGTATCTGCGGATCTACTCCAACGGTCCGCTCTATGCATCTGCCACTGGCTTCTACTCCGTCGTCTACGGCGCCACCGGCATCGAGAAGACCGACAATGAGGTGCTCAGCGGCACCGGACCCTCTTTCTTCGTGGATCGACTCCGCCAGCTGTTCGGCGGCCAGGAAGTGCGCGGCGGTGCCGTGTCACTCACCCTGGACCCCGCAGCGCAGCAGGCCGCGGCAGACGCGCTCGGACCCGCCGTAGGATCGGTCACCGCCATCGATCCCAAGACCGGCGCAATCCTCGCCATGGTGCAGTCGCCGACCTTCGACCCCAACCTGCTGTCCAGCCACGACACCCGTGCCATCACCGACTACTACGAGGCACTTGAGGCCGATCCCGACCAGCCACTGCTGAATCGACCCCTAGTCTCCACCCAGCCGCCAGGCAGCACATTCAAACTCGTCACCAGCGCCGCCGCCCTTGCGGCGGGCTACACCCCGGAATCGCTCCTGCCCGGACCAGCGCTGTACACGCCGCCGGGCACCTCCCGAGCCATCCCCAACGCGTGGGGAGGCGCCTGCGGACCCGACGACCGGGTGACGCTCGTCGAGTCGTTGGCCATCTCCTGTAACACGTCGTTCGCCTACCTCGGCAACGAGTTGGGTTCGGATGCGCTGGAGGCACAGGCGGAGAAGTTCGGCTTCAACACCGACTTCTCGATCCCACTGGCGGCAGCCGAATCACGCTTCCCCAGCAACCTGGATCCGGCGCAGACCGCGCAGAGCGCAATCGGCCAGTTCAACGTGGCCGCGACGACCCTGCAGATGGCGATGGTCGGTGCCTCAATCGGCAATCAGGGCGTGACCATGGTGCCCTACCTCGTGCAGGACACTCGGGCCGGCAACCTAGAAGTCATCTCCACCACGCAACCACGCGAGCACGCGGTGGCACTGTCGCAGGCGAACGCGACAGAGCTCCTGGGCATGATGGAGGCCGTGGTGGACCGGGGTACCGGCACCCTGGCCGCCATCCCCGGCGTCAAGGTCGGGGGCAAGACTGGAACCGCTGAGACTGCCGACGACCGGCAGCCAGTCTCGTGGTTCGTTGGAGTGGCGCCGCTCGACGATCCGCAGATTGCCGTGGCCGTCGCGGTGGAGGACAGCAAGGGCACCGACGGCGGGCCGTTGGCAATGACGACGGCGCGCAACGTGATGGAAGCGGCACTGCGATGACAAGCAGCACAACTGCTATGGAGGATGGCTTGTGACAGCGCAAAGACTGCTCGGCGAACGCTACGAGATCGTGGGGGAAATCGGTCGCGGCGGTATGGCCGAGGTCGTGGAGGCTCAGGATCTCCGCCTCAGTCGACGCGTGGCGATCAAGCTGTTGCGGCCCGACCTGGCACGCGACCCCGCCTTCATCACCCGCTTTCGACGCGAAGCACAGGCGGCCGCGGCTCTGAACCATCCCAACATCGTCGCCGTCTACGACACCGGCGAGGACGTGCTGCACGATGGTGCCGACGAGGTAACCGTCCCCTACATCGTCATGGAGTACATCGACGGGGTCACCCTCCGACAGCTCCTGAGCAGCGGCCGGCGGCTGCTGGTCGAGCGCGCCCTGGAAATCACTGCCGGGGTTCTCGCCGCCCTCGATTACTCCCACCGCCACGGCATCGTGCACCGCGACATCAAGCCGGCGAACGTGATGCTCACCCGCGCCGGCGAGGTGAAGGTGATGGACTTCGGCATCGCCCGGGCGATGGCTGATTCGCAATCCACCATGACCGCCGGCAACGTTGTGATGGGCACCGCCGCCTACCTCTCACCGGAACAGGCCCGCGGTGAGGTGGTCGACGCGAGAAGCGACCTCTACTCCACCGGCTGCCTGCTCTTCGAACTGCTGACGGATCGACCGCCGTTCCTCGGCGAATCGCCGGTCTCGGTGGCCTACCAACATGTCGGGGAGGACCCGGCCATCCCCTCCACCATCGATTCGGACATTCCGCCGGCGGTGGACGCCATCGTCGCCAAGGCGCTGGCGAAGAATCGTGAGGACCGCTACCAGACGGCAGCCGAATTCCGGGCAGACATCGAACGCGCCATCGCCGGTATGCCGGTCACCGCTGCGCTCACCGCCGTCGTGCCCGCCGGTGCCGCGGTGGCCGCTGCCGATGCGACCGCAATGCTGCCGACCGCCGCGCCGCCGCCGATTGCCGAGGTGGAGGACGAGCAACGCAAGCGAAACCCTTGGATCTGGGTGGCCGTGGCCGCGATCCTGTTGCTGCTCGGTGCCGGCGTCGCCTTCGGACTGCGTCTCTTCGCAGAGGACCCCGGACCGTCCGTGGCAGTACCCAACGTGGTGGGCATGACCACCGATCAGGCCAATCAGACGCTGACCAGCGCCGGTCTGAAGTTGGGGCGTGAGACCACCCAGGTGTCCGATGCCCCGCCGAACACCATCATCTCCCAGAACCCGGTGTCAGGCGCTCAACTGCAGCAGGGCCAGGGCGTCGCGGTGGTCATCTCTGCCGGCAAGGAGAAGGTCAACGTCCCCAACCTGATCGGTCTCACAAGCGTGAACGACGCCCGCTTGGCCCTGTCCGATGCAACGTTGAATCTTGGCTCCGTGGAGGAACGCGACAGCGATGCCCCGCAAGGGTCGGTAATCGCCCAGGATCCCACGGCGAGTACTTCTGTGGACGCCGGGTCGCGAGTGAACATCGCCGTGTCAAACGGTCGGGTGCCAGTCCCTAGCGTGGTGGGCAAGAGTGAGGCGCAAGCCAAGAGTGACCTTGCCAACGCCGGATTCCAGGTGAATGTGACCACGCAGGATTCCAGTTCGGAGTCCCCGGGAACCGTGCTCGCGCAGTCACCCCTGGGCGGGAACACGGCAATTCGAGGCACTCTGGTGACAATCACCGTGGCGACCGCTCCCACACCCACGCCGACCCCAACGCCAACGCAAACGCAGACCGTTCAGCCGACACCGACGCAATCGGCCCAGCCCGCCCCGGCACCGGATGCGACGACCGCGAATGCCGTTGCCGACCCTGCGGCCGATGCTTTGCCCGATCCAAGCCAATCCGCCGACGCAGCGACGAACTAGGTCTCAGCGAGGAACCACCGGACTGAGGCCAGCGCACGCGTCGATAGCCGAGGCATCGCCGCAGCGGATGAGCCAGTTGGCGAGCATCCGATGGCCGCCTTCGGTGAGCACCGATTCGGGGTGGAACTGCACGCCCTCGACGTCGTGGGTCCGGTGCCGCAGTCCCATGATCACGCCGCTGTCGGTGGCTGCCGTCACTTCAAGTTCCGCTGGCAGGTTCACGCGCTCAACAGCCAGTGAGTGGTAGCGGGTGGCGGTGAACGGATCTGGCAGACCCTCGAAGACCCCGAGGCCATCGTGGTGCACCAGCGACGTCTTGCCATGGAGCAATTCAGGCGCGCGGATCACTCGCCCCCCGAAAGCCTCGGCGATTGCCTGATGACCCAGACACACCCCGAAGATGGGCACCTTTCCGCCCATCTCACGAATGATGTCGATGCACACGCCGGCGTCTGCAGGTGCCCCCGGTCCGGGCGACAGCAGCACGCCGTCGAAGTCTGTGACAGCTGCTGGGCCTACCTCGTCATTGCGCACCACCTCGCAGTCCGCCCCCAACTGAGCGAGATACTGCACAAGGTTGAAAACGAACGAGTCGTAATTGTCCACGACGAGGATGGATGCGCCCACGCCCCCAATGATGACCGACCAATGCGCGTGCGCGAGTCGGGGGTTGGCACTGGGCAGGTAGAGTTCTCGGCAGGCACCGGCGAGGAGGCGCAATGACTGGCGATCCGGAGAACACACCGACCACTTCTAGGAAGTCAGCGGCACCCAAGGCCGCTTCTTCGAAGGCACCGTCCGATGGGAAGAAGGCCGCCGGGTCGGGTCGGCGGACTCCCGTGCGCCTGGACTCACCGAGATGGTTGGTCCCGGTGATGATCACCTGCTTCGTGCTCGGCCTGATCTGGATCGTCGCCTACTACGTGGCGCCCGACGCTCCTGTGATAAGCACCATCGGATGGTGGAACGTGCTGATCGGATTCGGCTTCTTCACAGTTGGATTCTTCTTGTCTACCAAGTGGAAATGACAAGTAGTCGCAACGGGATTACACGGGTGTGATTAATCCCCAACCTGTGGATAACTTGGGGACACATTCGTGGCGCAGGTCACGAATTGGCGACGGCGACGCAACGTGAAGGGACTGCTGGTCAGCTGACCAGCGCGGTGAGTTGGGCAGTACGCAACGTGACGATCACGACGAGCACGATCAGCACGCCGACGATTCCCGTCGCCTCGACGGCTCGTCGCGACTTGCCATCCGGCAGCACCATCACCGCGGCCAGAGCGGCGCCGGTCACCAGTCCACCCAAGTGGGCGCGCCAATCGATGCCACTGAAGATGAAGCCAATTGCCAGGTTGATCGCGATCAGGACGAGCACCATCGTGACGTCGAACTTCAACCTACGGCCAGCGACCAGCAGGGCACCCATGAGGCCAAAGATGGCTCCGCTGGCTCCCACCGAGAACGTTGTGGGAGCCGACAGCCAGTACGAGGCGATCGATCCGCCCAGACCAGACACCAGGAAGAGCAGCAGGAACCGTCCGTGGCCGAGGATGCGCTCCAGCGTGGGTCCCAGCACGACGAGCACGTACATGTTGAACATGATGTGCAGAATCGACCCGTGCAAGAACATCGACGTGACCAGGCGATACCACTCGTTGGTGATGCCGATAGCCAGCGGCTGCATGGCAAACGATCGGATGACAGAGTCGAATCCGGTCGTGAACTGGATCAGGAAGACTGCGACGCAGATACCGACGATGGTCCAAGCCACGTATGGCTTGGAATCCGCCGCCAGCGCACTACTCCGCCGCCCGGACTTGACCGCCGCGGTGCCTGCTGCGACACAATTCGGACAGTGAAATCCGACCGGAGCTTCCGTCATGCAGGCCGGACAGATGGCGGTACCACAGCGCGAACACGAGATGTACGTCTCGCGATCCGGGTGCCACGCACAGGTGGGCGGTGCCGGCGGCGGGCCGGAGGTTGCCCCTTGCGGACCGGAAGTCAGTTCTCCACCGTCTCAATGTCGACAGCTTCGATGACCACGTCTTGGGCGGGCCGATCGTTGCGACCGGTGGCTACGCCGGCAATCTGGTCAACCACGTCGCGCGACTGCTGGTCGGCAACTTCACCAAAGATGGTGTGCTTGCGGTTGAGCCAGGCAGTCGGGGCCACTGTGATGAAGAACTGCGAACCGTTGGTGTTGGGTCCGGCGTTGGCCATGGCCAACAGGTAGGGCCGGTCGAACTGGAGTTCCGGGTGGAACTCGTCGGCGAATCGGTAGCCCGGCCCTCCTGAACCCGTGCCCAGTGGGTCTCCGCCCTGAATCATGAACCCAGGGATCACACGGTGGAACACGACATTGGAGTAGAGCGGCCCCTGGCCGGTCTTCCCGGTCCCGGGGTCTGTCCACTCGCCTGTCCCGTCGGCGAGGCCCACGAAGTTCTTCACGGTTTTCGGGGCATGGTCGGCGAATAGTTCTACCCGGATGTCACCGAGGTTGGTACGCAGGGTGGCGATCTTTGTGGAAGCCATGACTGTGGAACCCTTCGATTCAGGCGTACGAGGGTGGAGGCGAAGGGACTCGAACCCTCAACCCCCGCCTTGCAAAGGCGGTGCTCTGCCAGTTGAGCTACGCCCCCCGGCCGGATTCCGCCGCTAGCGCAGGTCGGGTGCGGACGTTGCCTCAGTCCACAGGTCCTGCTCGGCCTGATTGGCCGAGACCTGACGATAGACGATGTAACCGACACCAAGAAGGCCCACGAGGAGCAGCAATTTCTTCATGTGGGCCTAAGTGGACTTGAACCACTGACCTCTTCCTTATCAGGGAAGCGCTCTAACCAGCTGAGCTATAGGCCCGGGTAACGCCGTAGTACGGCGTTCAGGTTACCCCACCTTGGGGACTACTCCTCGCTGAGGGTGACCTCGAAGCCGCGGGTGAAGGGAACGGTCAGGTTGTACATGAAGGCAAACAGCGTGGCGAGCACCGTGATCAGTACGACGTTCACCGCCGCCAGCACCAGGGCACCGCCGACCACGCGGCCGAGGCTGAAGAACTGTTCGATGTCAAAAACCGAACTGCTCGCACCCGCGATGCTCTCGACGGTGTCGTTCACCGACGAGAAGGTGCCCAGCGCGGCCAGTACACCCCAGATCAGGATCATCGCCACGACGGTCACGATGGCCAGGCCGATGGAGATCACGAATGCCGTCTTCATGACCGACCACGGATCCAACCGAGACACGAAGAGCCTCGCCTGCGTCGGGCTGTCGTAGTACTCGGCCTCGTCCTCGGAGAGGTCGTAGTCAAGCCCGGTATTGATGTCGTCTGACTGCTCGACGCTCACGTCAGTTCTCCTTCATCGGAATTGACGCCGGCCACGGGCGTGACGCCATCTTCCTGATAGGTGACGGGGCCTTCCCCGACCTCGTCAGTCTCTTCTGCACTGGTGTCAATCTCGGTGGCTCGCGCCACCGCCACGATGACGTCCTTGTCGCGGAGGTCCATCAGTGCAACCCCCATGGTGTCGCGGCCAGTGGCCCGGACCTCGGCGACACGCGTGCGGATCACCACTCCATTGCTCGCAATTGCGAATATCTCGTCGTCAGGATCGCATACGAGGGCGCCGACCAAGTTGCCGCGCTCCTCAACCAGCCGCATTGCTCGGACGCCATAGATGCCGCGACCCTTGGCCGTCCACTCCGTCACCGAGGTGCGTTTGGCGTAGCCGCCGTCGGTGACGGTCACCACTGCGGCGTCCGGCCTGACCACATCCATGGCAAGCAGCGAGTCGCCGGGGCGGAAGCGCATCCCAATCACGCCTGAGGTGGCACGCCCCATGGGGCGCAGCGTCGAATCGTCGGCGTGGAAGCGGACCGACATTCCCTTGGTACTCACCAAGAGCAGATCGTCCGTCCGGTCGACCAGGCAAGCACCGATCACCTCGTCGTCATCGCGGAGGTTGATACCGATCAAACCGCCGAGGCGATTGGTGTCGTAGTCCGCCAGTGGCGTCTTCTTGACCATGCCCTTGCGGGTGGCGAGCACGAGGTGGTCCGCCTGCTCGTAGTCGCTGAGGTGCAGCACCGTGGCGATCGTCTCATCGGGGGCGAACGCGAGCATGTTCGCCACGTGCTGACCGCGTGCGTCGCGACCCAGCTCCGGCAACATGTAGACCTTGGTCCGGTAGGCGCGGCCCTTGTTGGTGACCACGAGGGCGTAGTCGTGCGTGGATCCCACGAAGAAGTGCTCCACGACGTCATCCTGTCGCAGCTGGGCGCCCTTGATGCCCCTCCCACCGCGCCGTTGAGACCGATAAGAATCGACCGCCGTCCGCTTGGCGTAGCCGTCCGCGGTAATGGTCACCACCATGTCCTGCACCGGGATGAGGTCCTCGTCGGTGGTCAGGCCCTCGCCGGGGACGATCTTGCTGCGACGCTCATCGCCGTACTTGGCAACGATCTCCTCGAGTTCCTCGCTCACGATGCTGCGTTGCCGAGACTCGTTCGCCAGGATGTCGCGGTAGTCGGCGATGAGCCGCTGCAGTTCCGCGTATTCGTCCTGGATCTTCTGGCGCTCAAGCGCCGCGAGCCGCCGCAGTTGCATGTCGAGGATCGCCGTCGCCTGGAGTTCGTCGATCTCCAGCAGGTCCATGAGTCCACGACGAGCGCCGTCTACATCGGGACTGCTGCGGATCAGTGCGATGACCTCATCAAGCCGGTCGAGGGCCTTGAGTAAGCCGAGCAGGATGTGCGCCCGTTCCTCGGCCTTGCGCAGGCGGTATTCGGTTCGCCGCCGAATCACTTCGATCTGGTGACTGATCCAGTGCGTCACGAACCCGTCTAGGGGCAGGGTGCGAGGGACGCCGTCGACGAGGGCGAGCATGTTGGCGCCGAACGTCTCCTGTAGTTGGGTGTGCTTGAAGAGCTGGTTGAGCACCACCCTCGGCTGGGCATCCTTCTTCAGCACCACCACGATGCGCATGCCGGTGCGCGATGAGGAGTCGTCGCGCAGGTCCGCGATGCCGCCGATCTTCCCAGCGTCGGCCAGTTCCGCAATCCCGCAGCGCAAGGTTGTCCGGATTCACCTGGTAGGGAAGTTCGGTGATCACCAAACACGTGCGCCCACGCGAATCCTCTTCCGTCTCTACGACGGCGCGCATCGTGATGAGGCCGCGGCCGGTGCGGTAGGCGTCCTCCACGCCGCGCCGGCCAACGATCTGAGCACCCGTCGGGAAGTCTGGCGCCGGAATGCGCGCCATGAGTTCGGCCAGCAGCGTCCTCGCGCGGGGCATCCGGGTTGGCCAGCGCCCACTGCACGCCCGCCACAACCTCGCGCATGTTGTGCGGCGGAATGTTTGTGGCCATGCCCACGGCGATGCCGGCCCGAGCCGTTCACCAACAGGTTGGGGAACCGCGAGAAGGCAGAATCGTCGGCTCCAGGGTGCGAGCCGTCATAGTTGGCGGTGAAGTCGACGGTGTCCTCGTCGATGTCACGCACCATCTCCATGGCTAGCGGCGCCAACCGTGTCTCGGTGTAGCGCTGGGCCGCGGCCGGGTCATTGCCCGGCGACCCGAAATTGCCCTGACCCTGCGCGAGGGGATACCGCATCGACCACGGCTGAACGAGTCGCACCAAAGCGTCGTAGAACGGCCGTGTCCCCGTGGGGGTGGTAGGCACCGAGTACGTCCCCCACCACGCGGGCGCACTTGAAGAATCCTCGGTCGGGGCGGTAGCCGCCGTCGAACATCGCGTACAGCACACGTCTGTGGACGGGTTTGAGGCCGTCTCGGACATCCGGCAGTGCGCGACCCACGATCACGCTCATCGCATAGTCCAGGTAGGACTTCTGCATTTCGGCTTGGATCTCAACCGTACGGTTGCGATCGTCGCCGACGGCGAGATCCCACCTCGGAGGTCGGCTCGTCAGTCACTGGGGGTTCGTCTCCTTTGCGGGCCTCTCTCTACGGACGTCCTGACCAGCGGTCAGATGTCCAGGAAGCGCACGTCCTTCGCATTGCGTTGAATGAACTTGCGGCGCGAATCGACGTCTTCGCCCATGAGGACGCTGAACATGTCGTCCGCGGCCGCCGCGTCCTCCATGGTCACTTGCAGCAGCACCCGACGGTTGGGATCCATAGTCGTTTCCCAGAGCTCGTCGGCGTTCATCTCACCGAGACCTTTGTAGCGCTGGATGCCATCCTCCTTGGGGAGTTTCCGACCGGCTTCCAGACCGATCTCGATGAGGGCATCACGCTCGCGGTCGCTGTAGGCATAGTCCGGCTCGGACTTGATCCACTTGATCTTGTACAGGGGAGGTTGCGCCAGATACACGTGCCCTCGGTCGAGGAGCGGGCGCACGTAGCGGAAGATCAGGGTGAGCAGCAGGGTGCGGATGTGCTGACCGTCGACGTCGGCGTCGGCCATCAACACGAGTTTGTAGTAGCGCAGCTTGTCGATGTCGAATTCCTCTTGCACGCCGGTGCCGAGGGCCGACACCAGGGCCTGAACCTCGTTGTTGGCCAGCACCTTGTCGAGCCGGGACTTCTCAACGTTGAGGATCTTGCCGCGAATCGGCAGAATCGCCTGGGTTGCAGGATCCCGGCCGCTGCGTGCCGATCCCCCCGCGGAGTCGCCCTCGACGATGAAGACCTCACACTCCTGCGGGTCGTGACTCGAACAGTCGATCAGTTTGCCGGGCAGCGTGGAACCGCCGAGGAGACCCTTCCGGTTGCGGGCGAGGTCGCGGGCCTTGCGCGCCGCCATGCGGGCGACTGACGCCTGCTGGGACTTGCGTGCGATCTCCTTGCCCTCAGCCGGGTTCTTGTCGAACCACTCCCCCAGGTACTCGTTGACAACGCGCTGCACGAACGTCTTCGCCTCGGTGTTCCCGAGTTTGGTCTTGGTCTGACCCTCGAATTGGGGTTCGCGCAGTTTGACCGAAACGATGGCGGTGAGGCCCTCGCGGATGTCCTCGCCGGAGAGGTTCGGATCCTTCTCCCTGAGTACGCCCCATTCCCGCGCGTACTTGTTGACCAGGGAGGTGAGAGCGCTACGAAAACCCTCTTCGTGGGTCCCGCCCTCGGTGGTGTTGATCGTGTTGGCGAACGTGTACACCGATTCCGCGAAACCGTTGTTCCACTGCATCGCAACCTCGGCGCTGATGCCCCGGTCGTCGTCCTCCGCACCGAACTCGATGATGTTCGGGTGGGCGATGCCGCGGGTGGCGTTCAGATGTCGGACAAAGTCCGCGATTCCGCCTGGGTAGCAGTAGGCGACACTGTTGGGTGTGGGGTCGACCTCGTCCTCGGCCGCCTCGATCGCAGGCGCATCGACGGCACCGGCTTCACGCTCGTCGGTGAGCCTGATCGTGAGGCCCCGGTTGAGGAAGGCCATCTCCTGGAAACGGCGCGCGAGGATGTCGAAGTCGTAGTGAGTTGTCTCGAAGATGTCGCGATCGGCCCAGAACGTCACCGTAGTGCCGGATTCTTCGACCTCGTCACCTCGCTTGAGGTCGGCGGTGGGAACACCGTGCTCGTAGGACTGCGTCCACAGGAAACCGTCTCGCATGATTTCAACGTCGAGCCGGGTGGACAGGGCGTTGACCACCGAAACACCGACCCCGTGCAGGCCACCGGACACCGAGTAGCCGCCGCCCCCGAACTTGCCGCCGGCGTGGAGCACGGTGAGCACGACTTCCACCGCCGGCCGCTTCTCCACAGGATGCAGGTCGACGGGGATGCCCCGGCCGTTGTCGATCACCCGGACGGCATCGCCGGGCAGTAACGTCACGTCGATACTGTCGGCATGCCCGGCCAGCGCCTCATCCACGGCGTTATCGACCACCTCGTAGACAAGGTGGTGCAGGCCCCGCTCACCAGTGGATCCGATGTACATGCCGGGTCGCTTGCGAACGGCATCCAGCCCTTCTAGGACTGTGATGTCACTGGCGTCATAGGACACGGGCTCGGGTACTCCTTGGATTGATGAATCACCAGGCTCGGGGAGGTGCATCGGCTGGCGCGTCGAGGGTGGTTCATTCTACCCCGTCAGGTGGCACGCTCAGACGCCCGTACACAGGCGCGCCGCCTAACCGTAGGTATCACGAGGACCACGGCCTGAAACTCGCCAGGAACCGCGTTGTCGCGGCGCTTCCGGGCCTTTGACATTTATGTCCGCAACGACTCCCTGGCCGACCGCGGCGTCGATGCGTACTCGAAGCGTCGGAAGCAGCATGCGCAACTGCGTGGCCCAGGCTGTTGAATCCGCCCGCAGGGTCAGCACCCCATCGACGAAGGACTCGGCAGCAACATGCGCCGCGACGTCAGGACCGGCGATGTCATCCCACCTCGCCATGGCGGCGGCCAGTTGGGTGTTGGCCTTCCAGCCCTGGGACCGCAGCACCTCGTCAACGGCATCCTGAGCGGCTACCGGATCGCGACGATCCGCGGCCGGTCCGGAATATTGTGGTTCCGTCGGTGTGGTGCGCTGGCGGGGTCGCCAGGGCGAGCGACGGCGGACGAAGGACGAGCCACCGCTGCCGCCGGCATCGGCGCCGCCCAATCGTGCGAGCAGATCCGCCGCCAAATCGGCGGGTTCCGCTGCCGGATCCTGCCCAGGCTCCGGTGCAGGCTCGTTCTCTTCCGGCGTCACCATTGTGTACGGCTCACCCCCTCAGGCGTGCGCTCCACCATCAATGTACGACCCGTCAGTTCAGAGGGAACGTCCGCGGCTACCGCAGCGGTGACCACGACTTGCTCGGCCTCGCACGCGACGGCCGCCAGCCGGGAGCGTCGCTGGCTATCCAACTCTGCGAAGACATCGTCGAGCAACAGCACCGGATCTCCCCCAGTGTCGAACGAATCCCGCTGCAGGGTGAAAGTCGCCAGTCGAAGTGCCAAAGACACCGACCACGATTCCCCATGCGAGGCATAGCCCTTGGCAGGCAGACCCCCAAGAGTGAGGAGCACATCGTCGCGCTGCGGTCCCACGAGGGTGAGTCCGCGCTCCAACTCGGCCCGCTGATTGACCTCGATTGCCTGAGCCAGGGCGGCGGCCACGTCGCCTAGTTGCGCGTCGGGTGCGGCCGCCTCCGCCAGCCATTGCGATTCATAACTGGCCACGAGGTCCCCCGCTCCTGGCGCCACGGTGGCGTAGGCGTCGCCGAGCGGTTGGACAAGGCGTTGGAGGAGCTGTAGTCGAGCCCACGTCACCTCCGCGCCCAGGCGAGCCAGTTGTTCGTTCCACACCTCCAGGGTGTCCCGGTAGGAGTTGTCCCGTCGCCACGATCCGACCAGGGACTTCAACAAGGCGCTGCGCTGTCTCGCCACCCGCTCGTAATCGCTGAGTACCCCGGCGTACCGCGGTGTCACCGCCACCAGCAACTCGTCGATGAAGCGACGCCGTATGGCGGGATCGCCCTTCACGAGCGCAAGATCTTCTGGCGCGAAGATGACTGTCCGCACGACCCCGATAGCGTCCCGCGGTCGCCGCGGTGCACCCGCCACTCGGGCCCGATTGGCACCCTTGGCATTGATTTCGAGCTCGACGGTTTGTTCACGATCCAGCCACACGACTTTGGCCGAAATGACCGCCGTGGGGTGGCCGGCCCGAATGAGCGGAACGTCACGCGCGACCCGATGCGAGCGCTGCTGCGCCAAGTAGTGGATCGCCTCGGCCAAGTTCGTTTTCCCCTGGCCATTCAGGCCGATGATCGACGTGACGCCGGTTGAGAGTTCCAGCTCCGCCGCTTCGTAGCTTCGGAAGTTGTGCAGCGAGAGACGCGAGAGGTGCACGTCCGACTAGATCTTGACTGGCATCAAGAGGTAGCGGAATTCGGTCGTGGGCTCGGCATCGAGGTCGGCCGCCCCGGAGATCACCGACGGTTTGGAGGCCTCGTTGTAGCGGATAACCACCACCGGGGCATCCAACGCGTGCAACCCGTCGAGCAGGAAAGTGGGGTTGAAAGCGATGGTCATTGGGGAGCCCTCGAGCCGAGCCTCGACCGACTCCACCGCCTGGGTCTCCTCGGAAGCGCCGACGCGCAACTCGATCTCACCATCGCTGATGTTGAGGCGCACTGGCATGTTGCGCTCAGCCACGAGGGACACCCGCTTGATGGCTTCTGACAGCTCAGCCACGTCGGCGCGCACGCTGGAGGCGAAGTCGCGCGGCAGAAGGTCGCGGAACTTGGGGAACTGCCCGTCCATGAGGCGAGTGGTGAAGGTGCGACTGTCACCGACAACACCCAGACTGCGGTCGCTGCGATCGTCGGCCGCGAGGGCCAGGTGCACGAAATCGCTGTTCATGAGGGACTTCGCCACATCGAACAGCCCTTTGCCGGGAACGATGACCTCGCGTTCGAAGCCGACAACTTCCGGCGACCAGGTCAGTTCCCGGACGGCTAACCGGTAGCGGTCAGTAGCGGCAAGCGTGAGATCGTCGCCAACGATCTCCATGCGGATACCCAAGAAGGTGGGAATTGTGTCGACCTTTGCGGTGGCGACGAATGCTTGGGACACAGCCTGGGCGAACACGGCTCCGGTGGTCTTGCCCGCCAGCGGTGGCAGTTCGGGCAACGGCGGGTAGTCGGTTTCGGGCAGCAGTGGCAGCGTGAACCGCGAGCGGCCGCAAGTGAGTACGACCTTGCCGGCGTCGGAGGCGATGGTTACCGGTGCCGGCGGCAGCGCGCGGGCGATATCGGCCAGCAACTTGCCCGACACGAGTACTCGCCCGGGTTCCTCCACCACGCTGTCGACGGTTGACTCGCTTGAGACGTCGAGGTCGTAACTCGAGAGGTCAAGCAACTCACCGGTGGCATCCATGAGGATGCCACTCAACGTGCCGGACATCTTGGGCAAGGTTCGAGCTGTCCAGGACACGGCGTCGGCGAGCGCATCTCGCTCGACTCGCAACTTCACGTGGTCTCCTCACATGGTGGCCAATCGACCAGGGCCGAGAACGGCACAACGATCGATGATTGCAGTAATCGTGCCACTTGCGTGTGAGCCACGACACAGGCCCCCTGCCGTTGTGGGTTTTGTGTAATTACTGGACTTGTTCGCTGTCGAGTCATGCTTTCGAGGCTTCAACTGACTGGCTGTCCCCAACTGGTCGACTCCGGGCCCTCAGGTCAACCCCAGCCCCTAAGGCTTGTGAATCTCAAATGTTGTTATGGGATTCGTCGTAGTAGTAGGGGCCGTGGATACTGTGGACAGACGCCGTTTTCCCTGGTCACAAGCCAATCCAAGGTAGTGCGCGGGTGTGGACAGAGACCTCTGGTGCTGTGGACGAATCCGAATTACAGCCGTGTATGTCCACCGAGCGACGTTGCGGCCCCGGTCGGTGTCCACATTCCGATGCGGCGGTTCCCACGCTGCACTCCAATTTGTCCCCAAGTTATCCACAGCCTGTGTACGGATGCCCCATCAGCCGAACGGTTGATACTTACATTTCTGTATTTCGACTATCAGCGGCGTGCCGCACCCTGCGGATGCGCCGTTCACGACCAACCAGGAACAAAGAAAAGTCGCACCCACCAGGCGGCGGGTGCGACGTCGTCACTTCGGAAGTCTGGCTAGGGGCGGGTGTCGGATTTGATGCGGCTGGTCAGCTCGGACACCTGGTTGAACAATGACCGTCGTTCGATCATCTGGGAGCGGATCTTGCGATCGGCGTGCATCACTGTGGTGTGGTCCCGGCCGCCGAAGGTCTGCCCGATGCGCGGCAGCGAGAGCTCGGTGAGTTCCCGGCACAGGTACATGGCGATCTGGCGGGCATTGACCAACGTGCGCGAGCGGGAGGCACCGGTGAGGTCCTCCACTGTGATGCCGAAGTAGGAGGCGGTTTGTTCCATGATCACGGCCGGTGTGATCTCAGGTCCGGCATCGCCGTCGGGCAGGAGGCCGTCGAGCACCACCCGGGTAACGGGCAGATCGGCTTGCAGTTGATTGAGGCTCGCGTACGCCTTGACCCGTATCAGCGCGCCTTCCAGTTCCCGGATGTTGGACGTTATCCGACTGGCGATGTACTCAAGGGACTCTTCGGGTACTTCGAACCCCTCCTGCTGTTTCTTCTTCCGCAGAATTGCGATGCGCGTCTCGAGGTCGGGTGGTTGGACGTCGGTAATGAGTCCCCACTCGAAGCGTGAGCGCATGCGCTCCTCGAAGTCCGGCAGTTTCTTCGGTGGCAGGTCAGAGGTGACCACGATCTGCTTGTTGGCGTTGTGCAGCGTGTTGAAAGTGTGGAAGAACTCTTCCTGAGTTTGCACCTTCCCGCTGAGGAACTGGATGTCGTCAACCAGCAACACATCCACATTGCGGTACCTGGCCTGAAAAGCGTCGTTGCGGTCGTCTCGGATGCTGTTGATGAAGTCGTTGGTGAATTCTTCAGACGAGATGTAGCGAACTCGGGCACCGGAATACAGCGAACGGTTGTAGTGGCCGATCGCGTGCAACAGATGCGTCTTGCCGAGGCCGGAGTCGCCGTAGATGAACAGCGGGTTGTAGGCGCGAGCAGGTTGTTCCGCGACCGCGACTGCGGCGGCATGTGCGAATCGATTCGAACTGCCGATCACGAAAGTGTCGAAGATGTACTTCGGATTCAGGGAATGGCCGGACTGCTCGGTCTCGTCTGCCTGGCTGGACCTACCTCGAACGGCCCCGGGCAGGCCCATGCCGGGGTTGGCCGCCGATTGGGCGTCGGCATTGTTCGTCGCGGCCGCTGCCGAGACCTGATGGGCGTAGGTGGAGTCGGCCATCGCATCAATGGCGTCCTCATCCTGCATAGGTGCGGCCTCGGCGTCAACGGTGATCGCGAGTTGCACGTCGTGGCCCAACGCAGATCCGAGGGCGCGGGTCACGTGAGGTTCCAGCCGGCTGGTGAGGACGTCGCGCGTGAACTCGTTCGGAGCAGCCAGGATGACGAGGTCGTCAAGGACTCGGACCGGTTTGGTCAGCGCCACGAAAGCCCTCTGCTGCGCTGAAATGTCCGGATCGGCAGCGAGGTATCCCAACGCTGCATCCCAGACCGCCGTGAGATGGGCAGCCCCTTGAATCATCTAGTTGTCTCCCGCCGACGTTGCTGCCCCTGGGCCCGGGACTGTGGATGACCTGATGAAGGTATGCCCGCCGAACAGTCCGAGGCAAGACCTCACAGGTAACGAATGGACCATACCTGCGGCGTGTCGGTGGTCGTGAGGTTGGGTGTCCTACTAATCTTCTGCAGCCATGGCACTCGCTTGAGGGGGCAGGCGTCTTTGGTTGTGGTCGTGGCGTACCATCGTCGTGATACGTGCCTTGTGTCCGCTGCGGCGTCTTGGTCGCCACGTGGCGTAGGACTCACGGCGCTAATGTGCCCACCGGGTATTTGCCCCAAACCAGACCACGGAGTTCGCGATGTCCAAGCGTACCTATCAGCCCAACAATCGACGTCGGCACAAGAAGCACGGCTTCCGGCTTCGCATGCGGACGCGGGCTGGACGCTCGATTCTGTCGGCCCGTCGCCGCAAGGGCCGCGCTTCCGTCTCGGTCTGATTCCCCCGTGCTGCCAAGAGATCGACGGTTGCGTGCATCGGCCGAGATCGGCGCAGTCACAAGGCGCGGGCGACGGGTGGGTTCGCCCAATCTCGTCGTCCACGCCACGCCCATCGCGTCGGAGCAGCATTCTCGATTCGCGCTGGCGGTGGGAAAGTCCGTCGGCGGTTCGGTCGTACGGCATCGTGTTGCCCGCCGCTTGCGGGCGATCCTGGCTAGTCAGCTGGGCGATTGGGACGCAAGAGGCCTCGATGTCGTGGTGCGTGCCCTGCCGGCGGCCGGATCTGCCTCGAGCGCGGACCTGCGACGCGATCTCACACGCTGCGGAGCCAAACTCGCCTCACCGGGCGGCCGCGAATGACTGCCGTTCGACGTGCGAACTCGGCGTTTCTCGGCGCGCTGGCGTGGCTATTGATCGTCCCAATTCGGTTCTACCAAGTAGCTATCAGCCCACTGACGCCCGCCTCGTGCAAGTTCCATCCCACCTGCTCGAACTACGCGCTGGTTGCCGTGAAGCGACATGGTCCCTTCAAGGGATTTCTGCTTGCCAGCTATCGGGTGGGCCGATGCCATCCCTGGCAGCCTGGCGGCCTCGACGCGGTACCGCCGAAGGGCAAATGGCGTTCGGACATCACCGCCGATGGACGTACTGTAATTCCCGAGGCTGACCTTCGCGCCCGTCCGCTGACCACAACAGCCCAGCCCCCGCGGCTCGCAGCCTGAAGCATGAGAGAGGCACAGCGTGTTCATCATTGAGTGGATCGAAATCCCCGTCTCGTGGATTCTGTGGTTCTTCCACACCCTCCTTTCTCCGATATTCGGCCCAGCCTCCGGCATCACCTGGGTGTTGTCGATCATGGGCTTGGTGGTGGTCATCCGGATCCTGCTGATTCCGCTGTTCGTCAAGCAGATCAAGGCGCAGCGCAACATGCAGGTGCTGCAGCCGAAGATGAAGGAGATTCAGAAGAAATACGCCGGGGATCGCGAGCGGCAATCCCAGGAAATGATGAAGCTGTACAAGGAGACGGGCACGAACCCACTCTCCTCGTGCCTGCCGATTCTGCTGCAGGCGCCCATCTTCTTCGCATTGTTCCGGGTGCTGCAGTACGGAATCGCACAAGAGCAGCCCATTGGCCGCCTCACACAGGAACTCGTCACACAAGCCCACGACGCTTCCATCTTCGGCGTTCCGCTCTACGCCACCTTCATCAATGCGGACGAGACGCCCAATGTGCTCGCCACGAGGATCCTCACCGTCGCACTCATCGTGCTGATGAGCGCCACCACCTTCATGACGCAGCGTCAGTTGCTGCTGAAGAACACCGCCTCGGACAACCCCATGGCACGGCAACTGAAGCTGATGTCGTACCTGTTCCCCCTGATCTTCGCGGTCAGCGGTGTGGCCTTCCCTGTCGGCGTGCTCTTCTACTGGCTCACCACCAACGTCTGGACCATGGGCCAGCAGTTCTGGGTGATCCGCAACAACCCGATGCCGGGAACTCCGGCACACGCCGCGTACCTGGAGCGCAAAGCTGAGAAAGAGGCTCGAAAAGCGGCCAAATCCGGGCAAACCGTCGCCGCAGCCGAGACCGCGGCCGCCGTGGAACTCGCTGAAGAGGACTCCAAACCCACTCCTGCACGAACTCAACCCAAACGCCAGCCGCGGAGCAAACGCTCTGGCGGCAAGGGCAACACTGGCCGAAAGAAATAGGTGACGCGTGGACGCTGACGACATTCAGGCTCTCGAGCGCGAAGGCGATATCGCAGCTGACTACCTCGAGGAACTCCTCGACATTGCTGACCTGGACGGCGATATCGATATGGACGTGGACGGCTCCCGTGCTGTGGTCGCGGTTGTCGGTGGGGACCTCGGGAACTTGGTCGGTGAGGGCGGCCAGGTGCTGGATGCCCTGCAGGAACTCACTCGGCTGGCCGTGATGCGAGAGACCGGAAGCAGGTCGCGCCTGATGTTGGACGTGGACGGTTTCCGTGCGAAGCGCCGCGACTACCTCACGGAACTCGGAAACGAGGCCTGCCGCAAGGCGAAGGAAACAGAGGGACCAGTTCGCCTGGAGACCATGTCCGCCTTCGAGCGAAAGGTCGTTCACGACGCCGTTGCAGCGGCCGGACTCGTGAGTGAGTCCGAGGGTACGGAGCCGAACCGCTACGTTGTCGTGTTCCCCGCATCGGAATGATGCCCCGGCACGGGAGGTAGTTTCACGTGAAACATCTGGACAGTTCAACAAAGTTTCACGTGAAACATCCGTCTACCAGGCAGTCGGTCGAGGTTGGTCCGTGAGTCCCGAAGAGCTGACCGTGGATATGTCCTGGGTCACAACCACGGAGGGTCAACTGGGTGAATTGCACGACCTGCTGGCCACGGACGGCGTGACCCGCGGGCTGATCGGCCCGCGGGAAGTGCCGCGACTGTGGAGTCGGCATTTGCGGAACTGCCTCGTGATCGTGGACCCAAGCCTCGGTTTGGTACCCATGGGCGCAACGGTCTGTGACATCGGTACCGGTGCTGGGCTGCCCGGTCTGGTGTGGGCTGCAGTGCGACCGGATCTGCGTGTCACGCTGATTGAACCGTTGCAGCGGCGAACCCGCTTCCTCGCCGAAGCCGCGGCGAAGCTGGGCCTGGATGAAAGAGTGTCGATCACCACCGGTCGGGCGCAGGATGTAGCTCCGCTTGGCGTCGACGTGGTCACCAGTAGGGCCCTCGCCCCGCTTCCCACGGTGGTGGAATGGTCGCTGCCCCATCTGGTGCGCGGCGGAAGATTGTTGGCCATCAAGGGCGGCAAGGCTTCCGCAGAATTGGCCGAATCGCGTGAGATGATCGCCACATACGGTGGCATTGACCCTGGGGTTGTCCGTATCGGTCCGCTCGGTGGGGAAGGCCATCCACAGGCCACGGTTGTGAAGGTGACCGCAGGAGGACGAGATGGACACAATTGAGGAGCCCCCGCAGGCACCCGCCGAGACGGGTCTAGGTTGGCCGGAAGCAGTCGACCGGGCCGATGCTGATCGGCCTCACCGACCCGCGGGCTCCGAGCAATCTGCCGAACTGGGCTGGCCAGTGCTCGGTGATGGCCTCCGTCCGGAACAGAAGGAGGAGTAGTGACCCGTATTGTGGCCGTCGCAAACCAGAAGGGTGGAGTCGGCAAGACAACATCCACGGTCAACCTCGCGGCCGCGATGGCAGAGGAGGGCGCCAGCGTTCTCGTGGTCGATCTGGATCCGCAGGGAAACGCATCGACCGCGCTCGGTGTCGAGCATCGCCTAGGGGTGATCGGCACCTACGAGGTGCTCATCGACGGCAAGTCGGTGTCAGATGCCACCTACCCGTGCCCCGACCTCAATGGCATCACGGCGATGCCCGCCACGATCGATCTGGCCGGCGCCGAAATCGAACTCGTTTCGACCGTGGCCCGCGAGTATCGTCTGCGTCGTGCCTTGGAGAGCCACATCGCGGAGCTCTCGAATCCGCCCGATGTCGTTCTCGTCGACTGCCCGCCCAGCCTCGGTCTGCTCACCTTGAACGCCTTGGTGGCGGCCACCGAGATCCTGATACCGATTCAGTGTGAGTACTACGCCCTTGAGGGCCTCGGTCAGTTGCTCAAGACGGTCGAATTGGTGCGAGCGCATCTGAACCCAGACGTGGAGGTGTCCGCCATCCTGCTCACGATGAGTGACGCCCGGACACGGCTGTCCGCCCAGGTGGCAGAGGAAGTGAGGGCCCACTTCGGTGAAGCCGTTCTCGCCACTTCAATCCCCCGGGCGGTCAGACTGTCGGAGGCCCCCAGCTACGGCCAAACCGTACTCACGTACGATTCGGCATCCGCCGGGGCCGAGGCCTACCGACACGCGGCGAGGGAGTTCATCGAGCGTGGCACGACTCGTTCCGCGTCCGCCGAAGCCGGCGGCGAAGCGGAGAATCCAATCGACGGGACGGTGACGCAGTGACCACGCGACAACCAGGTTTGGGTCGCGGACTCGGGGCCTTGATTCCGACCGGACCTGTGGTCGGAGACGTCGATCACCTCACCAACGGTGCCGCTCCCGACCGCATCATCGACGTGCGCGATACGGCAGCCGAGGGACTGTCAACGGTGCCCGGGCTAGTGCTGCGGGAAGTACAAACTCAAGACATCTCACCGAATCCGCGGCAACCTCGCACAGTCTTTGATCCCGAGGCGATTGCAGAACTCGCAGCATCGGTCTCCGAGGTCGGGTTCCTGCAGCCCATCGTCGTGCGATCGACGGCCGCCGGCTACGAACTTGTCGCAGGTGAACGTCGTCTCCGTGCGGCGCAACAGGCGGGATTGACCACGATTCCGGCCCTCGTACGCGATACCGCCGACGATGACCTCCTGCGTGACGCTCTGCTGGAAAACCTTCATCGAGTGCAGCTCAATCCGCTCGAGGAGGCGGCCGCCTACCAGCAGCTGCTCGAGGACTTCGGCTGCACCCAGGACGAGTTGGCCATCCGGGTGGGGAAGTCTCGGCCGGCAGTGACCAATGCGATTCGACTCCTGCGGCTGCCTGCTGGCGTGCAACGCAGGGTGGCAGCTGGTGTGCTCACCGCAGGCCACGCGCGAGCGCTGGTGTCAGTCGACGACCAGGAGCTGGTGGAGGCACTGGCGACGCGTGTCGTCGTCGAGGGCATGAGTGTACGGGCCCTCGAGGAGGTCATCGCCCTCGACGATGGCCAGATCCCGGAGCGCAGGCGGCGCAGGCGAAAGTCGAAGGAATCGCCTCACACCGACGCGGAAGAAGATCTGGCCAATCGGCTGGAGACCAAGGTCAAGATCACCGGGACTAAGCGGCGAGGGCGCATCAGCATCGAGTTCGGCTCGCCGGAGGATTTTGACCGCATTATGGTCGCTCTCAAGTCGCCTGAGACCTGGAATTGAGAGTATTCGAACAGGTGATCGAGGAAATGAGTTGTAGATGAAGGACGTCGTGCGCTTCCTGGCCGTGGTACTCGTCGGACTCGGAGTCGGATTCCTGTTGGCGCTTATTCTTCCGTCTCGGAATCGGCCGTAGGGGAGAAGAAACTCACCGCGGCAGCGGCAACTGCCTCCGCCAGAGTGTCGCGAAACCGCGGCTGTGAGAGCCGCGCGGCATCCCCAGTGTGAGTGAGGTAGCCCACCTCGATGCGGACGGCAGGCATCTGGGTAGTTCGCAGCATGTCCCAGGTCTTGGGGTGGCTTTGACAATCGACAAGGTCGGTCCGCCCGACGATCTCTTCCCGTACGAGGTCGGCGAAACGACGACCGAGTTCCGATTCGTTGAGGGAACTCCCGAAGTAATAGGTGGCCACTCCCTGCGGACGACTCGAGGGGTTGCTGTCGGCGTGCAAGGAGATCATGAGGTCGGCCGACACCTCGTTGGCGATCCCGGCCCTCGTGCTTTCAGACACGATGTGGTGCAGGAAACGCGTCGGTGGGCGTGTGAGCAGCACCTGGGTGCCGATGGCGGCGAGGCGCCCCTCTATCCGCCGCGCAAGGTCGTCCGCGATGACCGCCTCGGAGAGCCCGTGGCCCTCCACACCGGGATCGGGACCTCCGTGACCAGGATCGAGGACGATCACTTTGTCGGCGATTCCCGTGCGGTTTGAGGCGTGGGCGTGTTCGTCCCAGAGGCGCTCGGGGCGTCCGCCGCGCACGGCTCGAGCAAGCCGGCTCAGCGCAACCACGGTGTTCCATCCGCACGTGCCGTCGGTGGGCATGCCCACGTTCCGTTGAAACTCACGTAGCGCGGCGTCGGTCTTAGTGCCGAAGATGCCATCCACGCGACCCAGCGCGAAACCTAGATCCGACAGTCGGCGCTGCAGATCTTGCACATCGTCACCAGCGTGAGGGTGAGCTGCGGAGAACCAGAGCACCCGGTCGCCGAGTGCCCACCGAGCCTCCTCGAGATGGCGAAAGGTGGTAGGCCCCACGACGCCGTCAATGCTGATGCGCCGTTCCTGTTGAAAGGCTCGGATAGCTTTGTCGACATCTTCGTCAAAGTCAAAGCCACCAGAACCGGCCGACAGGTAGCCAAGTCTGACCAGCCGTGATCGAACTTCGGCCACGACGGGACCCGCGTCCCCCTGGGCAAGATGGACGTCCACTACGGCCCCGTCTCCAGCGTGCGGAACTCAGGCGAGGTAGTCAGCAAGTTCGCGCAGCAAGGCCTGCTTCGGCCGGGCCCCGATGATTTGCTTGACCAGTTTGCCCCCGGAGTAGACGTTGAGCGTCGGAATGCTCGTGATCCCCTGACCGGCGGCGATCACCGGGCTCTCGTCGACGTTCAACTTGGCCACGATGAGGCTGTCGTGATCCTTGGCGATCTCCTCAAGAATAGGCGCGACCTGCTTGCAGGGCCCGCACCACGCGGCCCAGAAGTCGACCAGTACCGGCTTGTCGGCGTTGATGACCTTCGTATCGAAGTCCATGTCGGTGACGGTGATGGTGTTCGTCATGCGCTCTCCTTTGGACGGTTGTGGAGTCAAGGGTACGGATCACTCTTGGTTGGCCAGCCACCGCTCTGCATCGAGCGCCGCCGCACAGCCGGTTCCAGCTGCAGTCACAGCCTGACGGTAGGTGTGGTCGACGACATCGCCGCAGGCGAAGACGCCGTCCAGGTTGGTGGCTGTGGAGCCACTGCGGGTGATGACGTAACCCTCCGAATCGAGATCTACCTGACCGGTGAACAGCTCCGAGCGTGGGTCGTGGCCGATGGCCACGAACAGGCCCGTGGCCTCCAGCACGGTCTCCGCGCCGGTCTTGAGGTTGCGGATCACCACGCCCGTCAGCTTCTCGTCACCGAGAAGGTCGGTCACGGCGGAGTCCCAGGCCACCTCGATCTTCGGATTCTCCAGCGCGCGAGCGGCCATGACCTTGCTCGCGCGGAAGGCATCGCGTCGGTGGACGATGGTCACCTTGCTGGCGAACCGGGTGAGGAAGGTGGCTTCCTCCATCGCCGAGTCGCCACCGCCGACAACTACGATCTCTTGGCCGCGGAAGAAGAATCCGTCGCACGTGGCGCACCAGGACACACCGTGACCCGACAGGCGCTTCTCGTTCTCGAGGCCCAGTTCCCGGTAGCCCGAGCCCGTGGCGATGATGATCGCCCGAGCCTCATAGGTCTTGCCGGATCCGTCGACCACGGTCTTGATGTCGCCCTCGAGTTTGACCTCGGTGACGTCGTCGACCACGAATTCGGTGCCGAAGCGCTCGGCCTGCGCACGCATCTGCATCATGAGTTCCGGACCCATGATGCCGTCGGGGAAGCCGGGGAAGTTCTCGACCTCGGTGGTGTTCATCAGGGCACCGCCGGCGGTGACAGCCCCCTCGAACATCAGTGGGGACAGTTGAGCGCGAGCGGCGTAGACGGCGGCGGTGTAGCCCGCAGGCCCAGAGCCGATGATGATCACGTCTCGGACGTCAGCAGTCATGCGACGGAACTCCTAGGGTTGACGATGTGAGTAGCCGTGATGCGAACGATCCTAGTGGGGGTCGGTATTCCGTTACCTCAGCACACTAGGGCGTCATGTTGGCAACATCACGATGGCGCACCTGTGGGTCGCTGCTGCTGCATCGAACGCCAACGACCACCACGTCCGCGGTGCCGTCCTCTGCTCCGGAGAGATAGGCCAGCACCACTACCGGTGCGTCCTGGAATCGTGCGATGTCCAGCAGCGCCAGGTCTTGGGGCGGGTAGCCCACGCCGTCCAAGCAGGAGACGATTCCTGCCGGCGTGGCCGCGAAGGTAGCCCTCACCACCTCGGGTGGAGCGGCCGCGCTCGGGGAGGCGATGAGCACTGGCACCTGGGCTTTCATGTTATCCGCGGTGTAGCGGTTGCCCGAACTGACCGGCACCACGGACAGAGCATTCTGCTGGTCGCCGGTCCGGGCGGATTCGCCGTCCTCGATCGGCGCGACGATCGGCGACTCTGAGGCGTCGGCAGTGACACCGGCCGGAGTTCCGCCACCGCCAGGCAAGGCACTCACGGCCAGCGCGACGGCGATGCCGGCGGCCGCGATGCCCCCGGCGGCGTACCACCAACGCCGGTTGCGCCCCGCGTGGCGCAGCGTCGGTACCTCAGCGGCCTGTCGCGCCTGTGACTCAGCTTGGAGGGCCGCCGACACGCGCTGTGCGACATCATCGGGTATCGCCGGGGTGGGCAGATCGGCCAGCGGCGCGCGCAGCCAGACGTCTTCGCCCCAGGAGTCGTCGCCGCGATCGGTTTCGTAGTTCACGACGCGGATTCACCTCCCTGGTCTGGGGCGTCTGTCGGTGGTGTGACGCGAGCATTCGTCGCCGGGTTCCGCGGTCGCAGGTCGGCAAGTTCCTTGGCGAGTTTCGCTCGACCCCGCGCGCATCGACTCTTGACTGTTCCCGACGGTACGGAGAGCAACGTAGCGGCCTCGTCGACCCGGTAGCCCTCCACATCGACGAGCACGATCGCCATCCGCTGCTCGTCGGGGAGTTTCGCCAGCGCGCGCGACAATTCGACACCGAGTTCGGCGGTAGACATGTGATCGCGTGGATCGGCCAGGGTGTCCGGGCCATGCTCAGGGTGGGTGCCCGGCAGCGGCACGGTGGGCCGGGCGCGTCGACGGCGCATGCGATCCAAGCTGGCGTTCACCACCACGCGGTGAAGCCAGGTGGTCACGGCGGCGTCTCCGCGGTAGGAGGCGGCACTGCGGAATGCCGAGATCATGGCGTCCTGCAAGGCGTCGGCGGCGTCCTCCGGATCCGAGGTGGTGCGCACCGCTACGGCCCATAGGCGATCCTGGTGCCGTCGAAACAACTCGGAGAATGCGTCGGGGTCCCCGGCGACATGTGCAGCCATGAGGTCCTTGTCGGAGGCCTCACTGTGCACGTGCGGGTTCCTCCGTGTGTCCGTAGACGGTGGCCGACCGGATTCCAGCTCGATAGCCGGTATCCCAGGAGGAGTCCGACGACATGGGCATCTTCGTGATCCAGATCAGGACCGCTCGCGACTCCGCTTCGCGTGGGATGCGGACGAAGACCGATTGGCCGGCCCCCCTCACGTCCGCGACAGGGAGAAAACTCTCCAGGGCACCCTGCGGGTAGGGACCCACGGCGACTGTGAAGTCGGTGGAGGTGCCCACTAGTTTGAGGTCGATCGCGGTGATGTCCTGAGCCGTTCCCAGGTCCAGGATCACTCCAACGCCGCGTTTGCCCCCCGCATCGGCTGTGTAGTAGGACTTCGTTGACCAGGAGGTGCCGGGGTCCGCGTCGACGATGTTGGACAGCAGGTGGGGGTATTCCGTGCCGTCGCCGTCCGGGTCGATGGTGCTCATCCCGACGATGGGCAGCACGGTCTCGTCGTCCGCCAACCGTGTGACGTTGGAGGTGTCGATCGAGGCGAGAAGTCCGTCATCGGTGTCGAGGACGATTTCGGATCCGGCGGCGTCGTCGTTGGATGCTTGTGTGATCCCCACCATGGTGAGGCCAGCCAACGACGCAATCGCCGCGGCTGCAACGCCCACCCGGGCGCTTGTACTCACAGCGTACTTTCGGCGTTGCCGTTGCAGGTTCCGCGACCTCAGCGCCTCGCGGGCCACCGAGAGTTCCGCGACGAGCGCCTTCGTGTTGGCGGTGCCGGCGGCTGCTGCCGAGAGACCGTGGCACACCCACTGATCGAGTTCTGCGGGCACGTCGGCCACGAGTCGACTGGGTGGTGGAATCCTTGCGATTGACGTCGGAGTGGCACCATCGCCGAGGTCCTCCGGCCACGATCCGGTGAGGCACTTGTAGAGCAGCCCCACCAACTCCGCACCGTCGGCCGCCCGCCACGCTTGCTGGTCGGGTTCACGATGGTGCATGGCCGCGTCGATCTGATAGCCCCGCAGTACGAGTTCGCCGTCGCCGTCGAGGTGCACCACATTCGGCATGAGCCGACCGTGACTGAGCCCAGCATCCGCCAATGCAAGCAGCCCCTGACCCACCGACAGCACAATGTCCACTGCCAACTCGGGATTCAGCGGCTCGCGCGCGAGGTAGGCCAAAGTGGGCAGATCGGTCCAGTCGGAGATGATCGCCAGCGTCGAATCGTCCGTGACGATGTCCAGCACGGGCAGAAGCGTGCGATGCTCCACGCCCGCGGCCCGGATGGCCGCCTGTCGGACACTGGGGGCGAGGGGAGAGCGAGCGCTCAACAGTCGAATGCTGACCGGTCGGTTCAGGCGTTCGTCGAATCCCCGCCAGATGTGCGAGTCAGGGCGCACGCGAATGTCGTCGGCCAACCGATAGCGACCCCCCACGAGGTCGCCTGCGGTGAAAGCATTCAGGCCCGACGGCATGCCCCTAGCCTAGACGCCGTCGCCGCCGCCGCGGTGCAGTATCGGCACACGTTGGCGCACAAGGGCGATACCGTCGTTGATTTCGGACACTCGGAGAAGCTTGCAGCCGAGGATGTAAGTGACGGCGATCGCGAGGCCTCCGAGGGCGAGGGCACCGATGGCGGCGAGCGGATAGCCGGCGAATCCGAGGCTGATTTCTTGCCCGGTAACCCCCGACAGCCAGGAGCGCAGGCCGAATGTGACACCGAATCCGGCGGCGGCTGCGACCAATCCGGCGATGAGCATGCGACCCAGGGTGCTCGCAGTGGACCACGTGTTCAGCCCGCCGAGACGATGGCGTAGCCAGGCCCAGGCGACCACGATGACTACCCAGTATGCGACGGACTCGCCGAGCGCGAGGCTGGCAACTTTGAGTCTGGTGGGGGCGAGGCCGTAGAAGAACAAGGCGAAACCGACGAGCAGGGCGCTGAAGACGACGGTCACTACGAACGGTGAGCGCGTATCGGACATCGCGTACCAACCGCGGATGAGGAGATAGAAGAGGCCGAACGGCAGCAGGCCGAGCGCGAAGACCGAAACCACCACGCCGGTATATGTGGCCGCATCGCCGGCTCCGGCGCCGTAGTTGAACACGAGGGTGGTGAGGACTGGGCCGAAAACGATCAGAACCACTCCGGCGGGAACGATCAGCGCACCCACAAGACGGGCACCGCCGGTGATCTGATCGGCCACGGCACGTAGGTCCCCGTCGGCCGCCGAGTGGCTCATGCGAGGCAACAGGGCGGTGACGATGGAGATAGTGATGACTGATGTCGGAAGCATGTAGACCAAGTAGGCCTTGTCGAAGGTCGTGAGGCCCTGGGTGACGGTGCCTTCCTCGGTCGCCAACACGTTGGCCCCGGTGGCGAGCCTGGTAGTGACGAGCAGGGCCACCTGGTTGGCCAGCACCATGGCCACCGTCCACCCAGCAAGTTTCGCCGTCTTGCCCAAACCCGAGCCTCGGAAGTCGAATCGCGGCCGGTACTTGAACGACACCCGCCGCAGCACGGGTATGAGGATCAGCGACTGGACCACGACGCCCAGCGTTGTGCCGATTCCGAGCCAGGTGATCTGTGTTGGCGTGATGGTGTCGACCGTGGTGTCGGTGCCGGCGAACCACAGGTACCCGATAGCCATCGAGATGACAATGATGTTGTTGGCCACAGGGGCGAACATGGGCGCGGCGAAGTGCTGACGCGAGTTCAGCACTTGCGCGAGCATCGTGTAGAGGCCGTAGAAGAAGATCTGCGGGAGGAAGAAGCGCGCAAAGGCCACTGCGAGGGCGTAGTCGCGCTCGGGGTAATTCTCCGGCACGTAGAGCGCCACCAGCCACGGGGCGATGAGCACGGCCGCGATCGACAGTGCGATGAGGACCATGCCCGTCAGCGTGAGAAGCCGGTTCGCGTAGGCGTCGCCCCCGTCGTCGTCCTCCTTCAGGTGGCGGACGAGTTGCGGTACGAAAACCGCGCCGAGAGCCCCGCCGACGAGCAGCAGGTAGATGGTGTTCGGGAGGGTGTTGCCCAGCGTGTAGGCGTCGGCCAACGTACCGAATCCCACGGCCGCCACGACCGCGATGTCCCGACCGACGCCGGTGACGCGGGACACGATCGTCCCCACCGCCATGACGGCGGAGCTGCGCAGCATGCTGGGGTCGCTCTCGGCGATTCGGGCGCCGTCGACCACCTCGCTCTGGCCGTCGTCGGGTGGCTCGCCGAAGGTTGGGCGCTCATTGACGTTCGTCACGCGGCGCCTCCAACGGATCAACGTGCGAGTGGGGTTCACCCTTGGCAGCGGGATCCGCGGCTCGCTTGCGGAAGCGCCTCACGGTGCTCCAAGTGGCCATAAGAATCAGCGCGCCGAAAGCCAGTCCGACAGCCCATGCGGCCACCCGAGAGTATGCCGAAGTACGCAGTTCAAAATCCTCACCGGGGCCGTACGGGAGCCCCTCCGGGGTGAGGAGTTGAGCGGTGACCGTGAGCGCTTCCGGCCCAACGACGCGCACTGGGACCTCGAGGCTGAGACGTTGTCCGGGCGGCACCGTGACCGGCGGCACAGGTTCCGGGACGATCCGAAAGGAGGGAGTCGCGGATAACGTGAGTCCAACCGTCACCGCAACCGGCAGGTCGTTGGAAACGGTCACCGGCACGCGTCCCTGTTCGCCGGGAAATGCCACGGGGCCGGCGCTGCTGATGGACACCTTGGCCTGTTGGGCCGCGATCTGTCCGGCGGTGCGCGCCAGTTGAATCGCGCCCAGTTGCGGTTCCGCCCGCCACGCGGAGGACGAACTGCGCAGCAGGGATTCCCGAAAGGGGCGCAGAGCGTCGCCCGGTTGCACGGCGATGGCGCCGATTTGGGTGAGGGCCTCGCCGGACTGAGCGACGATCTGCATGTGAGCACGCGGTAGTTGGGCCGCCTGAGCCAACTGACCGTAGGGTCCCAAGTCGGCCTCTTGGGCGGCTTCCTGCCCCTGAGTGAGCAACTGATCGATTGGCACCAAGTCGGCGTACTCCGCGCTGCTGAGGCCCGACAGGAGGGCGTCGAGTTGGCGTTCGGGTGCCGACCATCGAGTTGTGGGCGGCACCGCAACGAGCGTGGATTGACCAAGGGTCTGACTCGACAGGGCGACGGTCGCGAAGAACACCTGCCGGGCCTGGACGGCCTCCTCGGGGCGTTGCGACATGAGGAGCATGGCGAGCGACAGGTTGGCGTCCCCGACGATCCCGGTGATCGGTCCGCTGTCGGTGCTCAGCGTCAGCAGCGGCGAATCAGACGGAGAGACGCCTTCAGGTGCGAGCACGACGTTGCGGACGCCGGCCAAGCGAAGGGCGTTCAGCGTTGCCTGATCCACGCGCCCGTCGGGCGGCCAACTGAATCCGCCGTTGACGGTTCGATCAAGTTGATCCGACAGTTGATCCGGCGCCGTGGTCGTGGCGAGCACGAGGTCGCTGAGCAATCCGGCACCAACCTCGGCAGTGGAATCGGGATCCGCGTAGGCGATAGCCGTGACGTCTGGCTGGGCGGCCGTGCTCGTGCTTGCGCGCAGTTGTTCCAGCCAGGCGGTCGCCGCCGGATTCCCTGGCACTTCCGCCGCGGCGCCGTCCGCGGTCAGTTCGAGATGTGGGCGCGCGAGCAACTCCACGCTTTGCACCGTTTGGGGATCGATCACCCAGCTGACCGCGCTGGCGTAGCGGGCACCGACCGCGAGCAGGTCGCGCAGCCTGCCGCCACGGTCGATTTCGGACGTGGGGGTATTCGAAATGAAGACATCATCGGCATCGCGCGCCGGCGTGCCGACGAGCGGCCACAAGAAGGTGACTTCGGCGGATTGGGTGACCGAACCGGGCGGATACCACGGCACGAGGGTGGTCGCCCGGCCGAGGACGTCGGCCCGGCCGTCCACCGAATCGATGCCAATCGGGTAGACGCCGGGACCCGGCAGGGCCAGTTCGTCGAATGGCACAGAGAGTTCGAACTGGGACGTCTCGCCGGGCGCCAGCGAAACAAAGCCGGGTCGCTGGGCGACAGTTTGACCGTCGACGGGGACGTCATCGAGGGCGTAAGTAAATGCCTCCGACGTGGAAGTAACGGGATCCCCGTCGGCCACCAGGCGCACTCCCACGTCGCGCAGCGGCACGGTCGTGGAGTTGCGCAGCACGCCGGACACGGTCAACTCGTCGCCCGGTTTCGGGGAGAGCGGACGTACGTCTGTGACCTCCACCGTCACCAAGCCACTCAAGTCAGCGGCGGCGGAAGCGGTGGGGAACCCGACAACGCTCACACCGACGGTGAGGAGCAGCACCACCGTGAAAGCGCTGAGTCGTCGGATCACCGCAGTTCCGCGAGCAGCCTTGGCACCTTTTCCATCAACCGCCGCTCATCGGCATACGTCAGTCGAGCGGCCACGTCGGAGAGCGCTACCCAGGCGACATCGGCGACTTCGACGTCGTCGGTGTTCACTTCGCCACCGGTGCGTTCCAAGATGAAATGGTGGACGGTCTTGTGGATCCGGCGTCCGTCGGCCACGAAGGTGAAGTCGATTGAGCCAAGCTCTCCGATGACCCGGCCGGTGATCCCGGTTTCCTCCCAGATTTCGCGGGCCGCAGTTTGTTCTCTGGTTTCGCCGGCCTCGATGTGCCCCTTGGGCAGGGACCACACCATTCGACCACGCCGGTCGTAGCGCCCGATGATGACCGTGGAGATGGGATCCCGGTTGAAGTCAATCACCAATCCACCCGCGCTCGTCTCCTCCACGGCCGGGGAATGGCGGCGCCCTGACCGTGATCCAGACATGGGGGACAGTCTAACTGCGCGGGAGCCATGCCGCCGGGTTGTCGGAAGCCGCGTCCGGCAAAAGGCCCTCGCTCGCTAGGCTGCGTTGCGTGACGAGCACCACCGGTTCCACCCTTGACGCCGTGGCTCGGGTGAGGCCTGCCCTCGCGGCGGCTGTTGCCCAGATTTCGGGCATCGTGGAAGCGTTCATGGCGGCCGACCGGGAGTTGGCGTTGGTGGGGGGCAGCGTGCGCGATGCGGCGATGGGCCGAGCCGACAGCGATCTGGACCTGACCACCGATGCCCGGCCGGAGGAAATCGTGCGTCTGGTCGCACCGCACGTCGACGCGCTTTGGGACACCGGAATCCGCTTTGGCACGGTCGGCATGCGCCTGGGTGACTATCAGATCGAGATCACCACCTATCGGGCCGAGCACTACGATCCCGAGTCGCGCAAGCCACAGGTCGAGTTCGGAAACGACCTGGGCCACGATCTTGCCCGGCGGGACTTCACCGTGAACGCGATGGCCGTTCGGCTGCCCAGCGGCGCGTTGGAGGACCCGCACGGCGGAATGATCGACCTGGCCGACGGTGTCATTCGCACCCCTGCCGTGCCGCAGGATTCATTCGCGGACGATCCGTTGCGCATGATGCGGGCCGCCAGGTTCGTTTCCCAACTGGGTTTTCGCATCGAACCGGACACCTATGCCGCGATGGTCGAATCCGCCGCTCGAATCGAGATCGTCTCCGCCGAGCGCGTGCGCGACGAACTGATCAAACTCATGCTGGGCACGTACCCGTCAGCTGGTGTGCGGGTGCTCGTGGACACCGGCCTGGCCGACTACGTGCTGCCCGAAGTTCCGGCGTTGTCTCTGGAGATCGACGAGCACCGCAGGCACAAGGATGTATATGAGCACTCGCTCACGGTGCTCGATCAGGCGATCGAGTTGGAGGCCAGCCACGAGCCGACCAGTCCGCCGGACTTCGTGCTCCGGTTCGCAGCTCTCATGCATGACATTGGCAAACCCCGCACCCGCCGCTTCACCGCGGACGGCGTCTCGTTCCACCACCATGAGGTTGTGGGCGCCAAGATGACGCGCAAGCGGATGAAGGCGCTGCGGTTCCCCAACGACCTGACCGACGAGGTGTCGCGATTGGTCGAATTGCACCTGCGCTTCCACGGCTACGGCACGGGTGAGTGGACCGATGCTGCGGTGCGCCGCTACGTCCGAGATGCCGGCCCCCAGCTTGCTCGACTGCACAAACTCACCAGGGCCGACAGCACCACTCGGAATCGGCGCAAGGCCGCCGCGCTGCAGGCGACGTATGACGACTTGGAGCGCCGGATCGACACGCTGGCGCAGGCCGAGGAGTTGCAGGCCATGCGACCCGAATTGGACGGTTCGGCGATCATGGAGATCCTCGACATCCCACCTGGGCGCACAGTCGGCGAGGCCTACCGTCACCTCCTGGAATTCCGCATGGACCATGGGCTCGTGGGGGCGGATGCCGCCACCGCCGAACTGCTCAGGTGGTGGCGCGAGCGCTAGGCAGTTTTCACACCCTCGGCACGGTCGACTTCGCGAGTCTGGTGCGCGCCAATGCGTGCGCCGTTCGCCTCACCGCCAGTAGGCTCGAGTCGTGGCAGTACGCCAGACCCGCCGAGCCCGCGCCCAGCGCCGGCGTGCACGTCGGGTGGCGGCAGCCGCGAACGACCTCACCCCGGAACAGTGGGCGGAGATCGAGCTGGCGTGGGGTTGCTGCGCCTACTGCGGAGCAATCGACGGACCTCTGCAGCGCGACTGCGTGTTGCCCATCTCCCGCGGCGGTCGATACACAGTCTCGAACGTCGTCCCCGCGTGCCGCTCGTGCAACGCGAGCAAAGGCAACCAAGAAGTGACCACGTGGCTGCGCCGCCACCGGCTCGACGAAGAGGCGTTCCTACTGCGCTGGATCGAAATCAAAGGCCAACGAGGTCACCATCACTAGCCGGTTGCCTGGTTCGATGCCGTCGCACCGCCCCGCAGCCAGGTCACGATGGCGCTGAGCCCGAGGGCGATCGCAGCCACCCAGAGAACCAGCGAAGCGCTTGCCGGGCCGAACAGCAGAACACTGCCGGTGGCGAGCACCCCGAGGACGATGAAGACTGCGCGCCAATGCGACTCCAGGAAGGCGCTGAGGCCAGCCAGTGGCCCGCCCGCGAGGCGGCCTCCCGATCGTGTCAGGCCGCCGCTCACCGCACCTCGAACACTGCTGGCCGGTCGACTACGTCCGCCGAACCAGCCCACTAGGGCAATCACGATGCCGGCCGCTAGCCAGGCACCAACCGCGGTTGTGAGGTAGCGGGTGAGGGTGTTCCAGAAGACGTTGAGCAGTGCCTGGACCTGAGACGTTGGCGCGGCGTTGGCAAGCAGCGTCTCGGCAACTCCCAAGCCGACGCTCAGCAGGCCCATGCCTACCGTCAACCCGATCCCGATCCCCATCACGATGCGGGCTCGGCGAGTGCTGATCGCCACAGCTACCAGCACCAGCACGGCTAGGACTGGAAGCAGGTAGCGGGTGAGTGGAATGGTGAAGTCGTAGATGAGTTGGGCCTGCCGGAGCTGGGGTGCCTCCAGCAACACGATCTCCTGGTCGGCCGCAGGGGGCAGGGGCTTGCCCTCCAACACGGTGAGGCCGCGTGAGACGAGTTCCTGCTGCACCGCCTCGGCGATGGGTGCGGTGTCGAGCACCACCTGGTCACCCGAGGCTTGGATCGGCCCGTCTTTGGTGTCCCCGGACAACACCCGGATGAGCGCCTCCTGGAGCTTGGTGTTCGCGACCACCCAGAACTCCTCGAACTGATCAGAGTTCACGATGCTGGTGGCCACCTGAGTCACGAGACCCTCAATCGCCGCCGAGATGGCTGGCACCAGCTTTTCGGCGGCGATCGGCGGCAGCGACGACACTGCTTCGGTCACGACGTCGTTCTCCTGGATAGCCGTCATGAGGGTGTCCGTAGTGCGCTCCACGATGGCGCTCTTGACCACTTCCTCCTCCACCAGGGGTGCGACCGTGTCGACGTACGTGGCGGTGTTGGTCAGCGTCCGCTGGCCCCAGAAGGCGATGAGCGCCAGCGGCATCAGGATCGCAGCGATGACCACCAGGGCCCATGCGACGAATCCCCGACCCTTTCCGCCGCTGCGCGCAGCAGCGGCCGCGGGTTGGGGTTCGACGAGTTGTTCGCTCATGAGTCTCGGTTTCCTGTGGGCGTCGGGTCCAATCTACGCACACTGGCGGTACTGCGTCGTCCAGATAGCAGGAACATGGCTGCGGACGCGACCAAAAGGGCGCCCGTCGTCCACGACAGTGCGGCTGAAGCGCCGCTGGCCGGCACGAGGAAGCCGGCCAGCGCGATGCCCGAGAGCAGCGACACGTTGATGCCGACGTCGAGCAGGGAGAAGACACGACCGCGGATGTCGTCGGTGATACTCAGCGCGACCACCGTGTCGGTATCGATCTTCACGGACTGACCGGCGAACCCGAGCAGACTGGCACCCGCCACGAATCCGATGGCGGTGACGCTGAGCAGGCCAGGAGTTGCCACCAGCGCCGCGAGGATCACCGTGGTTGCCGACCACCACCCCGCTGACCAGTGCCGCACGATCGGTGGCGTCACGACGGCCCCGAGGAAGGCACCCGCGCCGGCGCCGGCGATGGCGAGACCGAAGAGGCCCAGGGCACCCGCGTTGTCGTCGGGGCTCAGCACATTCTTGGAGGCCACGATGGCCAACAGGAGGGCAACGCCGTAGGCCATGCGATGCGCCATCACTCCCCAGAACGACCACCAGGCGCGCTTGGCTCGCCAGAGAGTGTGGGCTCCGTGGGCGAGTTGGCGGATCACCTCGCCGGCCGATTCGTGCACCACCTCTCCGCCGTGCGGACCCAGCAGTGAAACCGGAAGACGCAGGCTCAAAGCGGCAGTGATGACCAGTCCGAGCGCGGCAACACCGAGCAGCAGGGCCGTGGTGGTTGCGGTGGCGCCGAGAGCGGCCCCGAGCGAGAGTGACGCGGCCGCGCCGACGGCGGCGCCGATCGTGCCGGACACGGGTGCGACTGCGTTGGCCGAAATCAACCGTTCAGCGGGGACCGTGTTGGGGATTGAGGCTGCCAGTGCCGTAAGGATGAGTCGGTTGGTGCCCAGCACGAACAGCACCACCACGCCAAGGAGAAGCGTCGGAGCCCCGAGGATGGTGATGAGGATGAGGCCGACAACCATGGCCGCCCGCGCCAGGTTGGCGTACAGCAGAACTTGGCGGCGCCGCCAACGGTCCAGAAACACCCCCATGAAGGGCCCGATGAGGGAGTAGGGAAGGAGGAGCACGGCGAAGGCTGCGACCACACCGGCCGCACTGTCCTGGCTCTCGGGGCTGAAGAGCACGAAACTCGCGAGCGCGGACTGGATGATGCCGTCCTGCAACTGCCCCACCACGCGCACCGCAAGCAAGCGTCGGAACATGCCCTCCGACATGAGCCCCTTGAGCTGCAGCCGCGTCACGTGGTCACGCTAGTGGAATCCACTGGCAGCACAGGGGATCGGCTCACACGCACGATGCCCCGGCCAGAGTGGCCGGGGCATCGTGAAAGGGTCGTGCGGAGCTGGACGAAGCCAGTGCGCCTAGGCGTCAGATCTTGCTGGTCAGCGCTCTACGTCGCCGGAGATGAAGCCCTCCACCGCGGAGTGCGCCTCGCTATCGGTGTACTGCACCGGCGGCGACTTCATGAAGTACGAGGAGGCCGACAGGATCGGTCCGCCGATACCGCGGTCCTTGGCGATCTTGGCGGCGCGCAGGGCGTCGATGATGATGCCGGCCGAGTTGGGGGAGTCCCACACCTCGAGCTTGTACTCCAGGCTCAGCGGCACATCGCCGAATGCGCGGCCCTCAAGGCGAACGAACGCCCACTTGCGGTCATCAAGCCAGGCCACGTAGTCGCTGGGACCGATGTGGACGTTGCGGTCGGAGAGTTCGTCGCGCAACTGCGAGGTGACGGACTGCGTCTTGGAGATCTTCTTGGACTGCAAGCGCTCGCGCTCGAGCATGTTCATGAAGTCCATGTTGCCGCCGACGTTGAGCTGGTAGGTACGGTCGACGGTGACGCCGCGGTCCTCGAAGAGCTTGGCCAGCACGCGGTGGGTAATGGTGGCTCCCACCTGGCTCTTGATGTCGTCGCCGACGATCGGCACACCCGCGTCGGTGAACTTCTTGGCCCACTCGGGGTTGCTGGCGATGAAGACTGGCAGCGCGTTGACGAACGCGACCCCGGCGTCGATGGCGCACTGGGCGTAGTACTTGGCAGCAGCTTCGGAGCCGACCGGGAGGTAGCACACGAGCACGTCGGCGCCGGTCTCCTTGAGGGTCGCCACGACGTCCACGGGGGTCTCATCGGACTCGATGATGGTCTCGCGGTAGTACTTGCCGAGACCGTCGAGGGTGTGGCCGCGCTGCACGGTGATGCCGGTTGGCGGCACGTCGCAGATCTTGATGGTGTTGTTCTCGGAGGCGCCGATGGCGTGCGCGAGATCCTGGCCCACCTTCTTGGCGTCGACGTCGAACGCCGCCACCCACTCGATGTCAGAGACGTGGTACGGCCCGAACTGCACGTGCATAAGACCCGGCACATGCGTGTCAGGTTGGGCGTCCTTGTAGTACTCAACGCCCTGGACAAGTGACGAGGCACAGTTGCCAACGCCGACGATGGCCACCCTTAGGGATCCCATCAGTTACCTTCCTTCAGAGTCGACCGAACGGCGCTTGCCGCCGGATTCTTCGTGAGCGATGAGCTCGGAGAGCCACCGCACTTCCCTTTCCACTCCCTCGAGGCCGTGTTGTTGCAGGGCCAGGGTGTAGTCATCAATTCGCTCGCGGGTGCGGGACAAACCGCCGCGGATGGCAGCCCGCCGCTCCTCCAGCCGACTGCGACGGCCCTGCAGGATGCGTAGGCGCGCGTCGGCTGTGGTACGAGAGAAAAAAGTCATGTGAACGTTGAAGCGTTCGTCTTCCCAAGCTTCCGGGCCGGAATCGTCGAGCAGGGTTTGGAAGTGTTCCTTGCCCTCTGCTGTGAGCTTGTAGACGATTCGGGCGCGGCGCCCCGAGAGCGCGGGTGCTCCCGCGTCCGCAGGGCCGTCCTCTGCGATCCATCCCTTGGCTAGCATCCGCTTGAGCGTCGGATAGAGCGAGCCGTACGAGATTGCGTGAAACGTCCCGAGCATGGAGTTCAGCTGCTTGCGCAACTGGTACCCATGCTTGGGTCCTTCACCCAACAACCCGAGGATGGCCAACTCAAGAACGTCGCTGCGCCGCGCCATGGGCCACCTCCTCGTGGACTTCGTGCTCGCCACGCGGCCGCAGGTCGCGGATTCGTTGCCGCGGCAGTTGGCAGGGTGGCGCTTGAGAACAGACAGACCGGTAGATCCGATATATCGCTTCGATACGTCACAACGATACCCCCAGGGGAACGCAAGGTAAACATCCGAACGCAGTCGTCGGGATGTGTGTCGCGCCACACTCGGGCGTAGCCTTTGTCCATGGCCGTGCCTCGATCGACGACTCCGCGTGGGTACCGCCTGGGCCCGGGCACATCGCCACCGCAGGCCAAACGCCGCGATCCAGCCGAGAGTGAGGCCGTCGCGGACCCGTGCGACCCGCGCGATCGGGTTGACTACGCGCTGGCTCGCCGACGCAGTCTAAGTGCGGCGCTGCTGGCAGCCACCGGTTCATCGGACGCACTCGATCCGCACCCGGATCTCCTACGGGCTGCGACACACCACGGCCAGCCGACCGAGGCCCGTTGTCCCTGGTGCCGCAGTGAGGCACTGGTGCTGCTCAGATTTGTGTACTCCGACGAGTTGGGTCCGTTCAGCGGCCGCATCAAGACCGTGGGTGAGCTGCGGGATATGGCGACCGACTTCGGCTTCCTCGATGTCTACGTGGTGGAGGTCTGCCCGGATTGCCACTGGAACCATCTGCTGCGTAGCTACACGCTCGGTGACGGCCAACCAAGGCGTCCCTTGCGCCGGCCTGCGGACCTCCTGGACTAGGCGCGACGGCGCGGCAAAATGCCCCGTCCCGCGCGCATCGCTTGCCACCTATGGGCGGAATGGCCTGTGTGATGTGGCCAACGTTTCGCGGCGACCGCATACGGCAGAAGGCACGTCGACGTTCACACTCGTATGTGAGCAAGCGGACGTGGGTTCCCCCGCGGGCGGCGTATGGATCGCGACGGCCAAGGGGATACATGCGGCTAGCGCAATCGCCCGACCGCACCCCGACCGCGCGGCGCGGCCATCACCTTGCCCGACGCACGACCTACCCGACGCACGAAGTATTGGACATTGATTCATGACGAGCGACGACGAGACTCAACAGATACCCACGGTTTCTGACGACGATCAGCCACGCACGAAGCGTCGCCTGATCGACTATCCCAGGCGGGGTCGCACCGGATGGCGCCGTTGGGTGCCGTCCTGGCGCCTGGTGCTGGGTTCAGCGGTGACCCTCGGCCTCCTGGCGGTAGCGGCATTGGCCCTCGCCGTGATCATCACCCCGGTCCCGAAACCCAACGACATCGCCCTGGCCCAATCGACGACCTACTACTGGAACGACGGCACCACGGTGCTGGGACAAACCGGAGAGGCGAACCGCACAAGCATCGGAATCGACCAGGTTCCCGAGGATGTCCGCGAGGCCGTTATCGCGGCCGAGGATCGTGGCTTCTACGACCACTCCGGCTTCTCACCGGTCGGCATCACGCGAGCGGCGTGGAACAACCTCCGCTCCGATGACGGCACCCAGGGTGGCTCCACCATCACCCAGCAGTACGCCAAGAACGCCTTCCTCACCCAGGACCAAACCTTGACCAGGAAGGTCAAGGAGTTGGTGCTGGCGATGAAGCTGGAAGCCACCGAGAGCAAGGACACGATCCTCATCGACTACTTGAACACGGTGTTCTACGGGCGCAACGCCTATGGCATCGAGGCGGCGTCGGAGGCCTACTACGGCAAGCCGGCCAGTGAATTGACCGTCGCGGAAGGAGCCGTGTTGGCCGCTTTGCTGCAGGCTCCGAACGGTCTGGCGCCGGAGACGAACATGGCCGGCCTGCAAGAGCGCTGGAACTACGTGCTCGACGGCATGGTTGAGGAGGGCTACCTCTCCGAAGCCGAACGTAATGCAACCACTTTCCCCGAGATCGTGGAGTACACCCCGCAGGTCTTCACAGCCGGTCCGGACGGCTACCTCTTCCAGGCTGCGCAGGAACAACTGCTGGAGCTGGGCTACTCCCAGGACGACATGAACTCCTCCGGCCTTCGCGTCGTGACCACCTTCGACCGGCAGATGCAAGACGCGGCCGTGGCCTCGGTGGACGAGCACGATCCAAGCGAGTCGGTCGACGGCCTGCGCATCGGCTTGGCCTCCATGGTTCCCCAGACCGGTGAGGTGGTGGCGCTCTACGGTGGTGCGGACTACCAGGAGAACCAGTTCAACAACGCCACGCAGGCTCGCGGGCAGGCAGGCTCGACGTTCAAGGCCTTCGGACTCACGGCCGGCCTCGGCAACGGCATCACGCTCAACACTGCCTACAACGGCGCGTCACCGCTGACAGTCGGCTCATACCAGGTTGAGAACTACGGCAACGTCAGCTACGGCAACGTGCCGATGCTGTTCTCCACGGTCAACTCCCTCAACACCACCTTCGTGCAGATGAACCAGGCGATCGGTCCTGAGCGCACCAAGGAGGCGCTCATCGCGGCCGGCATCCCGGCGGACACTCCTGGCCTGAGCGACGAGTTGAACAACATCCTGGGTAGCGCATCGCCGACCCCGATGGAGCAGGCCAACGCCTTCGCCACGCTGGCGGCACGCGGCGATCGGGTGGAGCCGACCATGATCAGTGAGGTGCGCAGCGCCTCCGGCCGTGAGCTCTACAAGCACACGCCGAAACTGGACCAGGCCTTCGACGCCAACGTCGTCGACCAAGTCACCTACGCCCTCCAGCGGGTCGTGACCTCCGGCACCGGAACAGCTGCACTCACGGCAAATCGACCCGTGGCCGGCAAGACCGGAACGTCCGACGACTACCTCTCTGCATGGTTCGGCGGCTACGCGCCCAACCTCTCGGCAGCGGTGATGGTGGTGCGCCAGGACGCCGAGGGAAATGAGATCTCGCTGCTGGGCGAGGGTGGCCTGTCGGAGGGAACCGGCGGCGCACTTCCGGCACAGATCTTCGGTTCCTACATCAACCAGGCGATGGTGGACATGCCGGTGGAGTACTTCACAGAGCCAAACGTGGTGATTGAACCCACCACCTCGCCGTCGGAGTCATCTGCTGCCCCGAGCGAAACTGCGACGCCGAGCGAAACCGCGACGCCGAGCGAAACGCCGACTCCCACGCCGACCCAAACCCCCACCCCGACCGAGTCTCCGGTCACGCCCACGCCGGTGCCCACGCCGACCCAAACCCCCACTCCGACCCAAACCCCCACGCCGACGGTCAGCCCCACGGGCAGCCCGAACAACGTGCCGCCGGCTGCGCCTACCGGGGCCAACTTCCAGGACGCCTCGCCGACGCCATTCGGTCAGTCGGCTGTGCCAGCAGGGGAGATCACTGCCGGATTGGCAATGGTCGGCGGATTCACGGCGCTGCTTCGGCGGCGTGACGGGCGGTAGCCCGCCGTCGGAACCACGGAGCACGGTCGGCAGCCCCATGGAGTGCTCCGCCGGCGGGATCATCACCGATTCCGTCGGCGGAGTTCTGCGCGTCGAGCGCCCGCACGGGATCCAACTCTGGCGCAATCGAGTTGCGCACCAGCAGACCGGCGAACCAGATGGTGACGCCGATATGGATCCAGATGGCCAAGGCGTACCAGCCCTCGGGCAGGCCGCGATTGGGATCCTCGAGGCCGGCCAGGTAGAGCCAGATGGCCACGAAGTACACCAGCTCGCCAGCCTGCCAGACCACGAGGTAGCGCACCCTCGGCAGCGCCAGCACGGCCAGCGGCAGCAGCCACATCATGTATTGCGGCGAATACACCTTGTTGGTCAGCAGGAACGCCGCCAGCACCAGAAAGAGCATCGGTGCCAGCCGGGGTCGCACGGGTGCCCACCAGATGAACCACGCGATGCCCAGGCAAGCGAGTGCGAAGGCCGCGGTGCCCACCAGGTTGATGGAGTCCGCGGGCAACTCGAGCCCCATGATGGACAGCGCAAGCCAGGGGGATCCGAAGTCCTGCCCGCGGTCGGAGCTGAACGTGTAGAACGTCACCCAGCCGTCAAAGTTCACGACCATGACCGGCACGTTCACGACTAGCCAGGCCAGAACCGCGCCAACTGTCATTCGACCGAAGGCGCGCAGCTGGCCGCCGCGCAGGCACAACAGCAACAGGGGGCCCAGGAAGATCAATGGGTAGAACTTGGCTGCGATCGCCAAGCCGAGCACGACGCCGGACCAGAAGACGATCTTGCGCGCCCACAGCAGCAACCAGAGAGCGACCAGCGCCACCGGCAGCATGTCCCAGTTGATGGCGGCGGGCAGCAGAAGCGCCGGCGATGCGGCGACGATGATCGCGTCGGTCGGGCGTTGCGGATTCGTGTAGCCCGTCGCCACCACGGTCACGATGAGCAGGATCCCGATCATTGCCAGGTTGGCGGCGTAGAAACCGAGGGCGCCACCTCCGAACAGGCCGGTCAGCCACGCGGCGACCTGCGCCATCGCGCCGGTGAGGACCGGGTACTCGAACACCTGCTGTCCGGGTGCGGAATCCAAGTAGGGCGGATAACCGTCGGCGAAGCCGCGCAGGCTGTAGAGCACCGGGATGTCCGAGTAGCACAGGTGCGTGTAGCGGCTGATGCCCGAGAACCCGTCGCTCACACACGGCATGCGGAGTGTCAGCGCGGCGGCGTACCCCACCACGGCCACCACGACGGCGACTCGGATGGGGTTCCAGAACGACCATCCGAATCGGGCCCTCGTGCCCACCGGACCACCGAGGACTTCCGAGGCGGCCGAGAGGTCCGGATCATCCCGGCTCGGCACCGCGATGACGCCCGGCTGCACCGTGGCACCCACGTCAGTCGAGTCCGACGATGCGGTCATAGTGGGTCAGATCCGGGTTGACCAGGCAGAGCCACTGGTCGCCGACGCTTGGTGTTCGATGGCCGTTGGCCAGGGCCTCGGAGACGTCCTCGGCGCTCAGCCAGACCAACGATGTCGCAGTGCCCGGGGGTTCCACGAACCACCGGCGCTTGCCCGCCCACACGAAGGGTGAGCGCAACTTGCCGATCGCCTCCATCGCACGTCCGGCAGCAGCCGACGCACGCTCGCGCAGCGACGATGTGCTGGTGCTGCCCCCGACGCCGATCCCGTGGCTGGTGCCGCCGCGGAGCACCACGATGTAGCCATCCTTCGGCGTGCGTCGTTGTCGATCGCCCACGTCTCGTCCACGCTCGACCCGGTGCACTGCGAGCACCGTCCCATAGGCCTGCAAGGCACCCTCGTGCGGCAGCCAGAGCTGCGCGCCGCGCAGAATCTTGATCGGGACGACGTCGAGCGCGCCGCGCAGGTCGGTGACTTCGTCGTCGTCCAGCCGATGCACCCACATCGTGGTCGCACTCTCGTGCAGTTCGATGCCGGAGTGCTCGACGGCCGCGAGCGCGCGGATCCACAGCACCGTCCAGCCCCAGGTTTCCCGCACCCGGTGTGATGCCCGGGAACTCAGCACGTCGCCACGGGAGGCGCCGATCGTCGTCACCTGGGGGCTGCTGGGCTGCTTCCCAGGCAGGTTGAGCAGGGCCCCCCGGATGTCGAGGCGGTTGTCGCGCAGCGCCGAGCGGATGGTGTCGTCTGCCAGCAGCGCGTCCAGGTCGGGCTCCTGCAGGCCGACGCAGTGGCGCGACGTGAGCCCCTGAAGCACGACTGGTGCGCTGGTGGTGGTGGATTCGGCAAGCCGATGAAGCGCCTCGGTGGTGGCGATCGTGCGAATTATCCGCGGCTGGGCACCGGCCTGTGAGGTGAGTTCGTCCCAGGCGCCCTCGAGGTGGGTGTTGCGATGATCCCATGGGTCGGTCACGAGGATGTCACCATTGAAGTGGGGTGCCACGACGCGTGCATCGTCCACGGTCGCGACGGCCAGAGTGGACACGCCCAAGGCTGCGACCTCACGACCCAATTGGCTCCGCTCTAATCCCCAACCGTGACTTTCGATGAGCGGCACGAGACCCACGGCACGCTCCTGCGGATCTTCGGTGCGCGTCATCGAGTCCAACTCGGCCTTGATGCCGCCGCGCCAGAGCTCGGCATCCACGTGCAGGCTGAAGGTCACGCGGATCAGCCTAGGCAGGCTCGGTTGCGGAGTCGAGTTCCGACCTGCGGTGTGCCGACCATGCGGACCGCCCCTAGCCGGCTGCCAGGCGGGTGCGGACGAGTTCGATGTCCTCGATCACGCCGGGGGCTGGCGTCTCGCACACCACGGCCGACGCATCGGCCGCTGCGATCGTGTCGAGCAGGCGCTCCACGCCGATCGTCCCGGCGCCGAAATTTGCGTGCCGATCGCGGCCCGAACCCTGCTCGCCCAGCGAATCGTTCGCGTGCACCAGATCGATGCGCCCGGTGATAGCCCGCACCTTCGCCACATCCTCGGGTAGCGACATGCCGCCCGCCCAAGCGTGGCAGGTGTCGAAGCAGAACCCGACGTCGAATCCGTCGAGGCTCGCCCAGAGGCGCTCGAGGGCCTCGGGGTGGCGGGCCATGGCGTGATTGCCACCGGCGGTGTTCTCGATGAGCACCGGACAGGCCACGTCGAGCGCCTCGAAGGCCTTGCGCCAGTTGACGAACCCCTCCGCGTCGTCGTGGTCGGCGGTCACGTGGCCGCCGTGCACGATCACGCCAGCGGCGCCGACCTCTGCGGCAGCGGCCACCGTGGCGGCGAGTAGTTTCCGGCTCGGAATACGGATGCGATTGTTCGGTGAGGCGACGTTGATGATGTACGGCGCGTGCACGTAGAGGGTCACGCCGGCGGCGTCCGCGGCGGCGCGCAGCGCAGCTGGGCCGTCGGGGTAGGTGGTGGCCGGCTTCTTCCAACTCTGCGGGTCACCGAGGAAGATCTGCGCAGCGGTGGCTCCGATCTGCTGCGCTCCGACGATTGGATCGCTCGAGTCTACGTGTGCACCTACCGGAATCATGGTTGCAGACTCTCACCCGCCCTCCCGAATCCGCTCGGCGGGTGTGGACGGCCCTGCGGACCCCCGAAGTCGGTCAAGTAGCATGGGTGGGCTTGTGTTGGTGCCCTGGGCTCCGCCACAGGCCATTGCGATAAGACCTCCTGCCACGGAGAGACCGTGGCCGACTGAGTCCGAAGGAGGTGGTCTGATCGTGCGTCGCTATGAAATCGGTGTGATTCTCGACCCGGAGCTTGAGGAGCGCACAGTCGCTCCGAGCCTGGAAACCTACCTGAACGTCATCAAGACGGAAGGCGGTTCCGTCGATGGGATCGACATTTGGGGACGTCGTCGTCTCGCGTATGACATCAACCGCAAGTCCGAAGGTATCTACGCCTTCATGAACGTCACCGCAACGCCGGAGGCCGTCGCCGAGTTGGATCGCCAACTCGGGCTGAACGAATCCGTACTGCGCACCAAAGTCATGAAGAAGATCGGCTGAGGGGGCGTCATGGCAGGCGAAACCCCCATCACGTTGGTGGGCAACCTGGTGGACGACCCCGAACTGCGGTTCACTGCGAGCGGTGTCGCGGTCGCGAACTTCCGCGTGGCCTCCACGCCGCGCATCTATGACAAGCAGGCCGGTGAGTGGCGCGACGGCGACTCGTTGTTCCTGTCCTGCAGCGTGTGGCGCCAATACGCCGAGAACGTGGCGGAGTCACTCACCAAGGGCACCCGGGTGATCGTCACCGGTCGGCTGAAGCAACGCAGCTACGAGACCCAGGCGGGCGAACGCCGCACGGTCATGGAGATCGACGTCGACGAGGTCGGACCGGCATTGCGCAGCGCCACCGCGAAGGTGGCCCGCGTGTCTCGCGACGGTGGATTCGGCGGCGGCGCGGCCCCCGCCCAAACACCACCTTCGGACCCTTGGGCTTCGACGCCCAAGGCCGGCGGGGCCGGGACCGGGGACTCATGGGGCGGCGCGGCTGACGACCAGCCCCCGTTCTAGGGCAGCGACAGCGCCCACAATCAGACAATCAGAAGTGGATGAGGACTAATGGGTAAGCAACCACCGCGGAATGCGGCCGCGAATCAGACCAAGATCAAGAAGAAGGTGTGCACCTTCTGCAAGGACAAGATCACAGATATCGACTACAAAGACGCGAACCTGCTTCGCAAGTACATCTCTGACCGGGGCAAGATCCGTGCTCGCCGGGTCACCGGCAACTGCACCCAGCACCAGCGCGACGTCGCCATGGCGATCAAGAACGCCCGCGAAATGGCGCTGCTGCCCTACACCACCGTCGGCCGGTAGGGAGAGGACCTCGCAATGAAGTTGATTCTTCTGCAAGACGTGACCGGCCTCGGTGAATCCGGAGACGTGGTGGAGGTCAAGGACGGCTACGGCCGCAACTACCTCGTGCCACGTGGCCTGGCGATGGGTTGGACGAGGGGCGGCGAGAAGCAGATCGCAACGATCCGCCGCGCTCGGGCCGCCAAGGAGATCCGCGGGATCGACCACGCCAAGGAGGTGCAGGAGGCGCTCGAGGGCCTTGACATCACAGTCGCCGCCCGTGCCCACGACGGCGGCCAACTGTTCGGTTCGGTTACCCAGGCAGATGTCGCCGCAGCGATTCGTGCTGCTGGCGGCCCGGCTATCGACAAGCGGGCCATCGAACTTCCCGGCCACGTCAAGCACACCGGCGATGTGAAGGCCTCCGTGGTCTTGCACCCTGAGGTGTCGGCAAAGATCACCGTCACGGTGGCGTCGGCCGAGTAGTTCGGCCCTTCCACGCCCACAACGACACAATGGGGCACCGAGGTTCAACCTCGGTGCCCCATTGTGTTGTCCAGACTGCGCTGGAACCCCCGCGCCGAGACGGATCGTTTTCGGAGAACGATGGGTGAATGCAAGTAGAACGGCCAACGTAAGAGAATCTTGGGGATAACTCAACTCGCCCGGGTGGAACCGCTGAATCCACTGGCGGTGGACAAAGTCTACGCAGGTCAGAGGGTGTTCTTCAGTCCTGAAGCGACTCGTGGCACACAGGTTATCCACACCTTCTCCCCAGAGTGAACCACAGTTGGCGCGTGTGCTTGTGCTTTCTGTCCACAGAGCTATCCACAGGCGCCGTCTCACATGGTGGACTCTTTCGTCTCACCTGTCGTCGCGCGTGCAGGTATCGGATAGAAGTGACTGTCGGACCTGTGAGGTAGTCGTTGTCCATGCCTGCGATCCGTCAACCCCGTGGGGTGTGCCCGCCCAGGCACCCTGCTGACATCAGTGCCGTGCGCTGGTTGTCAACTGCCCGTGACAAGGAGGATGTGCGTGAGCGTTATTGATGTGTCGACCCCACCCGATCGAGGGGCCGACGACCGCACTCCTTCCCTCGACCGGGTGCCGCCGAGCGATCCGTTGGCCGAGCAATCAGTCATTGGCGGCATGCTGCTGAGCAAGGACGCCATCGCCGACGTCGTCGACCGAATTCGCGGAGTGGATTTCTACCAGCCCTCACACGAGTTGGTTTTCGAGACGATCATGGCCCTCTACGGTCAGGGTGAGCCAGCCGATGCGGTCACCGTCGCCGCCGCATTAAGCAGAAGCGGAGACCTTCAGCGGGTCGGCGGCGCGTCCTACCTGCACACCCTGGTGGCCAGCGTTCCCACAGCCGCCAACGCCGGCTACTACGCGGACATCGTGCGCGAGAAGGCCATCCTGCGTCGCCTGGTCACGGCTGGTACCCGCATCGCTCAGTTGGGCTACAGCGCCCAGGGTGAGGTTGACACCATCGTGGACCGCGCCCAGGCCGAGGTCTACGACGTCACTTCGGATCGGACGTCCGAGGACTACCAGGTGTTGGCCGACATCATGCACGACGCGATGCAGGAGATCGAGTCAATCGACAACCGAGGTGGCGGCATGGTGGGGGTACCCACTGGCTTCACCGACTTGGATGCGTTGACCAATGGTCTGCACGCGGGCCAGATGATCGTCATCGCTGCTCGCCCGGCGGTTGGCAAGTCGACGGTTGGGCTGGACTTCGCTCGCAGCGCCAGTATCAAGCACGGACTGACGAGCGCGATCTTCTCGCTGGAGATGTCGCGCACCGAGATCGTCATGCGGTTGCTTAGCGCGGAGGCGCAGATCGCCTTGCAGCACATGCGTTCGGGCAGCATGTCCGAGGCGGACTGGTCGAGAATGGCCAAGCACATGAGTCGGGTCTCCGAGGCGCCCTTGTTCATCGACGACTCGCCCAACCTCACGATGATGGAAATTCGAGCCAAGTGCCGTCGACTCAAGCAGCGCCATGACCTCCGGCTCGTCATCATCGATTACATGCAGCTGATGACCAGCGGTCGCAAGGTGGAGAGTCGCCAGCAAGAAGTAAGCGAGTTCTCAAGATCGATGAAGTTGCTCGCCAAGGAGCTCGACGTTCCGGTCATCGCCATCAGCCAGCTGAACCGTGGCCCTGAGCAGCGCACGGACAAGCGGCCGATGGTCTCGGATCTCCGCGAATCGGGCTCCATCGAGCAGGACGCTGACATCGTGATGCTGCTGCACCGCGAGGACATGTATGAACCGGAGTCCCAGCGGGCGGGCGAAGCCGACTTCATCATCGCCAAACACCGCAACGGACCCACAGCAACCATCTCGGTGGCATTCCAGGGCCACTACAGCCGCTTCGTCGACCTCGCTCGCACATAAGGCCTCCGCAAGAACTCCCACGCGACCTCAACACAACAGCAGAGGTTATTGACATAAGTGATCGCTTATGAATATCGTTTGCTGTGCCCCTGTGTGAACCATCTGCTCCGACAGCCCGGGCCCGCGAGATCGCCCCGATCCTCAAGGCCCTGTCTGACGAGAACCGCCTGACGATTCTGCTCGCCATCGCCGACCGCGATTCCTCCGTCGTGGAGCTGGTCGAAGTCACTGGCCTGTCGCAGCCATTGGTGAGCCATCACCTGAGAGCGCTGCGCGAGACTGGGCTTGTCGCCGCCACTCCAGTGGGACGCAGCAATGTCTACTCGTTGTGCTGCGATGCCATCGCGGGGCCCATCAATCTGCTCTCCGAACTCGCCAACCCGACTTGTGCTCCCGAGGAAATCCGATGACAGGAAACGAATCCGACCAGATCAAGCGGGTCGTCCGCGAGCGCTACGCCGCAGCAGCCACGACGGCTTCGTGCTGTGGTCCGACAGGTTGCGGCTCGGTGGATCCCACCCAGGACGTCACCGAGGTGTTCGGTCAATCGCTCTACGGCGACGACGAGCGCGCGGAACTGCCGGACACCGCGCTGGTGGCCTCGTTGGGCTGCGGGAATCCCACCGCGCTGGCCGAACTCCGCCCCGGCGAGGTCGTACTCGACCTCGGCTCCGGTGGCGGCATCGACGTGCTGTTGTCCGCCCGCCGGGTCGCACCCGGAGGCACCGCCTACGGCCTTGACATGACCCCCGAGATGCTCGCCCTGGCCGAAGCCAACAAAGCCGAAGCCGGGGTGCGCAATGCGCAGTTCCTGCTCGGGAGCATCGAGGATGTTCCACTCCCTGATGACCACGTCGACGTGATCATCAGCAACTGCGTCGTCAACCTGTCCCCGGACAAGGAGGCGGTCTTCCGCGAGTCCTATCGGGTCTTGGTTCCCGGCGGCCGGTTCGCCATCTCGGACGTCGTGCTGTCGGCGGCACTGCCCGACGAACTCGCCTCGATCACGGCGCTGTGGACGGGCTGCATCGCCGGCGCCCTCACCGAGGAGCAAGTCATCGCGGGCCTGACCAAAGCAGGCTTCGAGGACATATCCATCGAACCCACCACCATTGTGGGCAGGTCCGAACTTGAAGGCTTGACCGCCGGACTCTCACCAGCGGACATCCCAGCTAGCCTCGACTTGGCGCGGGTGGCCAGCGCGGTCGACGGCGTGATTCGTTCGGCCTTCATCCGCGCCACGAAACCTGGCACCAACCGATCCAAGGAGGCCCACGTGCCCACAGTCGAAGTTTTCGAGCCCGCCCTGTGCTGCGTCACCGGCGTCTGTGGTCCAGATGTCGATCAAGCCCTCGTCGACTTCACCGCTGACGTTGCGCACCTTCAATCCCGCGGCGCGGTGATCGTCCGGCACAATCTCGCCAACGAGCCCACCGCGTTCGCCAACCAGGATGCGGTGCGCACCTTCCTGCAGGTGGCTGGTTCTGAGGGTCTTCCCCTGACCACGGTGGACGGTGTCACCGTTTTGACCGGGTCCTACCCGACCCGCGCGCAGTTGCGGAAATTCGCTGGAGTGCACGAAGAGACTGTCCCAGCGGGTACGACGCAGTTGGTCATGGCAGATGCCGGCGGCGAATCATCGTGCGGCTGCGGGTCCACCGGCTGCTGCTGACCGGTGTACGACTTCCTCACCGACCCACCCCGCTTTGTGTTCTTCACGGGCAAAGGCGGCGTCGGAAAGACCTCCATCGCCTGCGCCACCGCCGTCGCACTGGCGGATGCCGGCTCGAGGGTGCTGCTGGTCAGCACCGACCCCGCCTCCAATATCGGCCAGGTTTTCGGCTGCGCACTGGACAACACGATCACCGACATTGCGGCCGTCCCGGGATTGGCGGCCATTGAAATCGATCCCCAACAGGCTGCCGAGGCTTACCGGGAACGCATTGTCGGGCCCGTGCGTGGTCTGCTTCCAGAGCGAGAGATCGCCTCCATTACCGAACAGCTCTCGGGTTCCTGCACGACCGAGGTGGCGTCCTTCGATGAGTTCACCGGGCTACTGACCGATGAGTCAGTCATCGGCGCTTTTGACCACGTGCTCTTCGATACCGCGCCCACCGGCCACACGATTCGGCTGCTCCAATTGCCTGGGTCGTGGACAGACTTCCTGAACGCCGGCAAGGGCGACGCTTCCTGCTTGGGGCCACTGGCAGGGTTGGAGAAGCAGCGCAGTGCCTACGCCAACGCGGTAGCGGCTCTGCAGGATCCAACACGAACGCGACTTGTGATGGTGGCGCGCGCGCAAGTCTCGGCGCTCGAGGAGGTTGCCCGCACACGAGACGAACTCGACCGCATCGGCATCCGCGCGACCCACCTGGTCGTCAACGCAGTGCTCGGGGAAGACGCTGGCGATGACGAGTTGGCTCGTGCCCTGCGCCAACGTGAACAAGCCGCGCTCGAGCGCACAGCTCGAACGTGGGACGGTCTGGTCCGAGACGAGATTCCGCTGAAGGCGGGCAACGTGATGGGCCTGCCCGCGTTGCGGGACCTCGTCGGGCACACGGCTGCAGCACCGACTGGTGCTCCGCCGGCGACCCCTCCTGTGCCTGGTGTGACGCTCGGGCGTCTCGTTGATGAGATGTCAGCCGAGGGCCATGGCCTCGTCCTATGCATGGGCAAGGGGGGCGTCGGCAAGACGACCATCGCCGCGGCAGTCGCGGTCGAACTCGCCCGGCGCGGCCACGCGGTCCACCTCACCACCACGGATCCAGCCGCCCACCTCGAGCACACGCTGGCGGGCGACGTCGAGCATCTTCGCGTGACCCGCATCGATCCCCGCAAGGCCACCCGCGACTATCGCAATCACGTGATGGCCACAAAGGGTGCGCAACTCGACGATGAAGGTCGCACCAAGCTTGCCGAGGATCTGCGCTCACCCTGCACTGAGGAAGTCGCGGTCTTCCGGGCCTTCGCCGCCGCCATTCGTGAGGCTCGCCGCACGTTCGTGATCGTCGACACCGCGCCCACCGGCCACACGTTGCTGCTGCTGGACGCCACCGGCTCGTACCATCGCGATGTCGTCCGCCAACTCGGCGGCACCGAGCACCTCACGACGCCGCTGATGATGCTGCAGGACCCCCGGCTGACCAAGGTGCTCCTGGTGACACTCCCGGAACCGACGCCGGTGCTCGAAGCCAGCATCCTGCAGGATGACCTGCGCCGCGCAGGCATCGAGCCGTGGGCCTGGGTGGTGAACAACTGCATCTCCGCGTCTCACCCGGAATCCCCGTTCCTGCAGCTTCGGGCCGCTTCGGAGACCGACCCGTTGGCGGAGGTGACACGAATCGCGGCCCGGGTGGCGGTTACTGCGCTGCAGGCACGCGAGCCCGTCGGTAGCGCCCGGCTGGCCCGATTGGCGGAGCCCGAACACCGGCAACCAGCGGCATCGGACGCGCCATTGTGGGAGTCTTGAACGGTTCGCTCCGAGCCAAGCCGGGAGGCGTGATGTCCGAACAGCAGTCCAGCTCATCGTCGAAGTTGCAGGTTGGCGGTGTCAATCTGACTGCCCGTCGCATCATCGGCATCATCATCGCGGTGGCAGCCCTCATCTTCGTGTTCAGCAACACCGGCCAGGTGACCCTGAAGTTCTTGTGGCTGGACGTCTCCGCACCCGGCTGGGTGATGCTGCTCGTGCTGCTGCTTGCCGGCTTCCTGGTCGGTTTCTCCATGGGCCGCAAGCGCTACAAGCAGGGCTAGGAGCCCCCCAGTGGTGCGCTTCGCTCCCACAGGTCGGCGCACCTTCCTAGTGGGAACCGCCGGCGCTGCCGTACTGACTCTCGTCGGCTGCGCGCGAACCTCTGACGGCCAGCCAGCTGCCGGTGCCAGTGCGGCAGATACCGCTGCTGTGCTGAGGTCGCTGGTGACCCGCTGGGACACCGACCCTTGGGCGCTGGGCTCCTACTCCGCCTTGCCGGTCGGCACCGCGGGTTCCGCGCGAGCTGCGCTCGCAGAGACCGTGGTCGCCGGGCGCGTGGTGCTGGCAGGTGAGTACACCGCCGTGGACTTCCCGGCCACCGTTCACGGTGCCTACCTATCGGGCCAGCGTGCCGCCGTCACGTTGGCCCAGCAGCTCCCCGCCGGCTCGCCCGTGGCCGTGGTTGGGGCGGGTTTCGCCGGTTTGGCGGCTGCCGGCGCGTTGACCGATGCCGGTCACACCGTGACGGTGCTAGAGGCACGCGAACGCGTCGGTGGCCGCGTATTCACCAATACCGAGTGGGGGGTGCCCCTTGAGTTCGGTGCAGCATGGCTGCACGCATTGGCAGACAACCCGTTGGTTGAACTCGTCGCACAGGCCGGGTGCGAACTCGCACCGACGGACTATGACGACGCAATAGTGCACAGTTACGTGACGGGTCAGGAGAACGCCCCCGCCGAACGCGCCGCCGCCGGACTCACCGACCTGATGGACGAGTTATCCGAGCAGGACTTGCCCGCAGATCAGTCGGTGCAGCAGGAACTCGCAGTTCTCGGGTGGCAGCCGGACACCGGCAATCGAAAGTTCGCGGCCACCACCGAGATCGTCGGCGAATTCGGCGTCGACATCGACCGGCTCGGCGCGCAGGCGCTCAGCGAGGGTGACGACTATCGGGGCGGCGATGCGTTGGTCGTGGGCGGCTTCTCGAAGGTGGCCGAGTTCCTCGCCGCGCCGCTGACCATCGTGTTGAATTCACCTGTCGCGCGGGTGGTTCCCGACGAGCAAGGCGTTACGGTCGCCCGCGCTGACGGCGTCAACGAACGCTACGCAGGCGTCGTCGTCGCCGTGCCGTTGGCCCTGCTGCAGCGGGGCAGCCCGGCAGTTGATCTGCCCCCTGCTGCTGCGGCCGCGGTGGCGTCACTGATCACCGGGAACCTCGAGAAGGTGTTCCTCTCCTACCCGGGGCAGTGGTGGCCCGAGGTGCAGGTGCTCGGCGTCAGCGACGCCCCCGAGCAGCGGTGGGCCGAGTTCTATGACCTCACACGTGTGACCGGGCAGCCGATCCTCGCGGGACTCACCGGCGGTGCCGCCGCGACGTCCCGGCCAACCTCGGATGCCGAGTGCGCAAACCAGGCAGCCGACGTGTTGGCCAGCGCCTACCTGACGTGATCGAATAGCCCGTTAGTCCTACCTTCTCCGCAGGGCAGTTGCCCACGACCGTCACGAGGACCCATGGCCACCATCGATAGGCACCGACTGTCAATGCTCCTCAAGCGGGAGCGTGGCACGCACATTGAACGCAATCCGCGCAGTCGTGGGATGTTCGCTTCGGCGAATCACCTCTTCGGACGGGTGCCGATGACCTGGATGAACAAGTGGGCGGGCGGTTTTCCGGTCTACCTGGCGCAGGCCTACGGAAACCGCATCGTGGACGTCGATGGGAACACCTACGTGGATTTCAGTCTCGGTGACACCGCGGCCATGGCCGGGCACTCCCCGCCAGCGCGGGTCGAAGCAGTCACCCATCGGATCGCCGAACAGGGCGGGATCACCACGATGCTGCCCACCGAGGATGCCGAGTGGGTGGCCGCCGAGCTGACCCGAAGATTCGGCCTGCCGTTGTGGTCGTTTTCACTGACCGCCACCGACGCCAACCGATGGGCGCTGCGCCTGGCGCGGTTGGCCACCGGCCGACCCAAAGTGCTGGCCTTCTCCTACAGCTACCACGGTTCGTGCGACGAGACGCTAGCCGTGATGGATCCCGTCACCGGCGACACCGTGAACAGGCCCGGCAATGCCGGCCCACAGGTGAACGTTTCCCAGACGACCAGGGCAGCCGAGTTCAACGACCTGGATAGCGTGGAGCGAGCCCTGGCCCACGGCGACGTCGCCGTCGTCATCACCGAGCCCGCGTTGACCAACATCGGCATCGTGCTCCCCGAGCCGGGATTCCTCGACGGTCTGCGTGACCTGTGCGATGCGCACGGCACGTTGCTGTTGATCGACGAGACACACACGTTCAGCGCGGGTCCCGGGGGTGCCACGCAGGCCTGGGACCTGCGGCCGGACATCCTCGTTATTGGCAAGGCCATCGGCGGTGGCGTCCCGTCCGGGGCCTACGGCATCACCGCGGACCTGGCCAAACGCGTCGCTGAGCATCCCGAAGCCGACTTGGTGGATGTCGGCGGTGTGGGTGGCACCCTGGCGGGCAACGCGCTGTCGACCACAGCGATGCGGGCCACGCTTGGGGAGGTCCTGACCGACGACGTTTTCGGCCCGATGATCGATCTAGGCGGCCGATTCGCCAAGGGGGCTCACTCGGTGATCGAGCGCCACCAAATGCCCTGGTCGGTCACCCAACTCGGCGCCCGCGCGGAGTACTGGTTCGCCGATCCGCCGCCGCGCACCGGTAGCGCGGCGGCCCAGGCTGGTGACTCCGAGTTGGAGCAGTACCTGCACCTGTTCATGAGCAACCGGGGTGTTCTCATCACGCCGTTCCACAACATGGCCCTGATGTGCCCCGACACCAGCATCGCCGATGTGGATCTGCACACCGAGTTGTTCGATGAGGCGCTCACCGAACTGCTCAAGTAGACGTACCTACTCGGCGACGGCCACGACCACCGTCACATCGTCGCGGCGAAGATCGACGCTGAGTTTGCGCGCCCGAGCCAGCACCCCGTTGGCGATGTAGTTGGCGCGGGCGTTGGGCTGATCGCTCGTGCTCTCAGCGGCCAGTTGCTGGCACCAGGCAACGATCTGCGCGTCGCCGATCTCCTCGTTGCCCTCATCGCGGCCCTCCACCAGGCCGTCGGTGTACATGACCACCACGTCGCCAGACGCCAGCGGCGTCTCCTGGCATGCCCAGTCTCCGCCCATCAACGTCACCACCGGACCGGTGACCGACAGTGTGCCGACGGTGCCGTCACGGCGCACCAGAACCGGGGGGTTGTGCCCGGCATTGAGGTGGCGCACCCGTCCCGCCTCGAGCTGGACGAGCAGGTAGGAGGCGAATCTGCCCGGGGTCTTGGCGAAGGTCGCGGCGGCTTGGGCAAGAGCCTGCTGTGGCGGCACACCGCTGCGAAGCCCGATGTGGACGGCCGCCTTGAACCGCACGGCGACGACACCGGCTGCTGCGTCGTGTCCGCTGATATCGCAGAGTTCGACGGTGGATTCACCTTCGTTCACGCTCAGCAGGTCCCACCAGTCGCCGGTGACGGAGCCCCGCGAGCTCAGGGAGGCTACGCCGAGCCCGTAGCCGGGTACCTCCGGTGAGTCCGGGCCGCGCAGCAGGTCGCGGATCGTCGCGACAGTGGGCCCCTCCTGCGCCAGCCCCTCGTTGGCCTGGGCGGCGTCGTCGAGCAGACTGACCAAGGATTGGCGGAGTTTCTCGGCGTCACGGCCCAGATCGAAGATTTCGGGCGGACCGGAGGGCACCAGCGGAGTGGTGGTGTCGTGTTTACGTGTGAGCCGGCGCATCTGCGTCTGGAGTTCGCCCAGTGGCGCAAGCACCCAGCGCACCCTGGTGACAGTTGAGCCTGCCGTCATGAGCAACGCGACGAGGGCGGTCGCGACCAGCGCCAGCGACAGTTCGCGGCTGATACTGGCGACATCGTCCACCGAATCGGCAACGCGGGTGTTGACCTGCAACTGCAGCAGCGCCAAGTCGGAGCGAAGCAGCACGTACACCCGTCGTCCGGTACCTTCGCTGATCTCTTGCCGCGCCAGTTCGATGTCACCCCGGCGCACCTCGGCGATGCGGGGCTCGGCGTAGCTGGTCATCCACACGAGCCAGTAGGTGCGTGCCTGTTTGAGCAGGGGTAGGAGGTCGCTGTTGTTGGGTTTGAGTAGTTGCTCCAGCAGCTCGAAGCCCTCTTCGGCGCGCACCGCCCCGGTTTCGTATGGGGCGAGGAACGACGGGTCGGCGCTGAGGGCGTAGCCCCACACCCCACGCTCCTGATCGGTGGTCGCGAGCAGCACTTCGGACACCTCGAGACCCGCCGGATACAACTCGTCCACCGTCGTCCGGTTGACGTCGTTCGCCTGTCTCACCACGACGAGCACCACGAGCCCGAGCACTGCGCAGGCCGCCGTCACAATCAAGAAGGCGAGGCGGCCGCGTGCGCGCAGGGTCACAAGACGCCATCCTAGGGCCGCTGACGGCTCGTTGGTTGCGTCTACGCTGGTCGGCATGACAGCGCGGCAACGCCCGGAGATGGCGCAGATTCCGTCCTACAAGGCTGGCCAGCGGGCGGATCCGGGCGGGCACAAGCTCTCCTCCAACGAGAATCCCTACGGCCCGCTGCCGTCCGTGCTCGACGCGGTGACTGCCGCGGCGCAGCAGATGAATCGATATCCGGATCCGCACTCGACGGATCTTGTGCAGGCATTGGCCGAGCGCCTCGATCGGGATCCGGCCGAGGTAGTCGTCGGTTGCGGCAGCGTCGCCATTTGTGAACAGGTCGTGTCGGCGGTCGCGGGCTGCGGCGACGAGGTGATCTTCCCCTGGCCAAGCTTCGAGGCCTACCCCATCATCACCGGGGTGGCAGGTGCGACAGCCGTGCCGATCCCGCTCGACGCTGGCCATCGGCAGGATCTCGCAGCCGCAGCGGCAGCCGTCACGGAAGCGACCAGGTGCATCTTCGTGTGCACGCCCAACAATCCGACCGGCACCATCGCCACCGCTGCCGAGGTGGAGCGTCTCCTCGCCGCGGTACCCAGGGACGTGCTGGTGGTGATCGATGAGGCGTATGCCGAGTTCGTCGACGACCCGGCGGCGGTCGACGGACTCGAACTGCTCGACCACCACCCGAATGTGGCGGTGCTGCGCACCTTCTCCAAGGCCTACGGATTGGCCGGCCTGCGCGTGGGCTACGCGGTTGCTCACCCCGAGATGGCGGATGGGCTGCGCAAGACCTCGATCCCGTTCGGGGTGTCGGTGATCGCACACGATGCGGCCATCGCCTCTCTCGCGGCAGAGGACGAACTGCTGGCGCGTGTCGATCGCCTGCGTCACGAGCGCAATCGGGTGCATTCCGAATTGCGCGCGGGGGGCTGGGACATTCCGGACGCGCAGGGCAACTTCGTGTGGCTGCCGACCCGGGAGCGAACCGACGAGATTGCTGCGACCCTCGCTGCTGCCGGAATCGTGGTGCGTGCGTTCGGCGGCGTCGGGATCCGCGCCACCGTTGCGGATCCGGTGGCGAATGATGCGCTGGTCGAAATCTTGACGAACCTCTGAAGCGGTTGTGGGACTTTAGTCCCGAGGATTCGGGTCGAACGGCCCTCCGCGCAGGGTCTTATAGCGCGTGCTCGAGCACCTGTCGAGCGCCACGATATGGGGTATGGATGGCCTCAATCTCATCGCGTTGGATTCGCTCGATTTGGCACGGTGGCAATTCGGCATAACGACCGTGTACCACTTCTTCTTCGTGCCGGTCACGATCGGCCTCTCGTTCCTGGTGGCGGGAATGCAGACGGCTTGGGTGCGCACCGGGAAGGAGAAGTACCTGCAGGCCACGAAGTTCTTTGGGAAGCTCTTCCTGATCAACTTCGCGATGGGTGTCGTCACCGGAATCGTGCAGGAGTTCCAGTTCGGCATGAACTGGTCGGACTACTCCCGTTTCGTGGGCGACGTCTTCGGGGCGCCGCTGGCGATCGAGGGCCTCCTGGCGTTCTTCCTCGAATCCACTTTCCTCGGCCTGTGGATCTTCGGCTGGGATCGCCTGCCGAAGAAGTTGCACCTCGCGACCATCTGGTTGGCCGCCACCGGAACGTTGCTTTCGGCCTACTTCATCCTCGCCGCAAACTCCTTCATGCAGCACCCGGTCGGCTACGAATACAACCCCGTCACCAACCGAGCCGAGATGAACGACTTCGGCGAGATCCTGTTCCAGAACACGACGACCAGCGCGTTCATGCACGTCATTACGACCTGCTTCCTGGTGGGCGGGGCGTTCGTCGGTGGAATCAGCGCCTGGCTGCTGTTCCGCGGCAAGAGCGTCGAGATGGCCCGCTCCACTCTCAAGCTGGGCATGATCACGACGCTGGTCGCCTTTGTTCTCGTGGGTATCACCGGCGACCACCAGGCCAAGATCATGGTGCAGCAGCAGCCGATGAAGATGGCCGCCGCTGAGGCGCTCTACGAGACTGCGGCGCCGGCGCCCTTCTCCATATTCACCGTGGGCACGTTGGACGGGTCTGAACCGATATTCGAGATCACCATCCCTGACGCCCTGTCGTTCCTGGCAACCGGCACGATCGACGGTGAGGTGCAGGGCATCAACAACCTGCAAGAGGAGTTGGCGACCCAGTTCCCCGAAGAGGAATATGGCATCACCAACTTTGCGCCCAACATCCCGATCACCTACTGGACTTTCCGGCTGATGATCGGCATGGGCGGATTGGCGTTCCTGTTCGCTGGATACGCACTCTGGGCCACCCGCAAGGGAAGGGTGCCGACGTCGAAGTGGTTCGTCCGCGCAGCCATCGTGATGCCGCTCCTGCCGCTCCTGGGAGCCGCCTTCGGCTGGATCTTCACCGAAATGGGCCGGCAACCCTGGGTTGTCTACGGCCTGATGCCCACCGCCGCCGGTGTGTCCCCAGGAGTCTCAGCTGGCTATGTGCTCACCACGGTCGTGGTGTTCACCTTGCTGTACGCCGTGCTGGCAATCATCGAGGTCGGCCTCCTGGTGCGGGCGGTGAAACTCGGCCCGCCAGAGGTGCTGCCGGAGGATCCGTACGACAAGGATGCGCCTGACCGTCAACTCTCGGTGACGTACTAGAAGGGTCGGGACAACACATCATGGAACTCACCACCGTCTGGTTCATCCTCATCGCGGTCCTGTTCATCGGCTACTTCGTGCTCGAAGGATTCGACTTCGGCGTCGGAATGCTGCTCAAGTTCATCGGCAAGTCCGAAGCGGACCGGCGAGCCATCATCACCACCCTCGGCCCGGTTTGGGACGGCAACGAAGTCTGGCTCCTGGTGGGTGGCGGGGCGCTGTTCGCCGCCTTCCCGGAGTGGTACGCGACGCTATTCAGTGGCTTCTACCTGCCGCTGTTCCTGATCCTGGTGGCGCTGATCGTGCGCGGCGTCGCGTTCGAGTACCGCAGCAAGCGATCCTCCCTGAAGTGGCGGGCGAACTGGGACAACGCGATCATGATCGCCTCCTTCGTCCCGGCACTGCTCTGGGGCGTGGCTTTCGCGAACTTGGTGCGTGGAGTGCCATTGGAGCCCAACGAGATCGCGGGCGCCGGGTTCCTCTACACGGGTGGCTTCTTCTACCTGCTCAACCCCTACGCGCTGCTGGGCGGCCTCGTCACCCTCACGCTCTTCCTGACCCACGGTGCGGTGTTCTTGGCGCTCAAGACCGCCGGCGACATCCAGCCGAGAGCACAGAAGGTGGCAATTCCGCTGGGCCTGATCGCCGCAGTGCTTGCCGTGGTGTTCCTGCTCTGGACGCAACTGGCCTACTCGGACAAGGCGTGGACGTGGATCCTCGTGGTGGCCGCTGCTCTGGCCTGGGTGGGCGGTATCGCCGCGAACTACATCAAACGCGACGGCTGGGCTTTCCTCCTCTCCGCAGTCACGTTGGCACTCGCGGTGGCCTTCCTCTTCTCGGTGCTCTACCCGAACCTCATGCCGTCGACCATCAACGACGCCTACTCGTTGACGATCGAGAACGGTTCGTCCACTGAGTACACCTTGCGGATCATGACGATCGTTGCGGTCATCTTCACGCCCATCGTGCTGGCCTACCAGGCCTGGACGTACTGGGTGTTCCGAAAGCGCGTCTCCCCCGCCGACATCCCGAACCCCCACGAGGGCTCGCTGGATTACCCAGACGAGGCGGAGGCCACCAAGGCGAGCGTCGCCAAGTAGTTCCCGTCGTGTAGTTCCCGTCGTGACCTGCCGCACGCGTGCGGCAGGGTCGCGGGTGTGAGGGTACGGTGTCCTGGTGCGTCCGCTTGATCCGAGGCTGCTCACCTATGCCCGTGTGACCAGGAAATTCCTCGTCGCTTCGGTGATCATCGGGACGCTCATCGCGCTACTCGCGGTCGCTCAGGCGTTCGCCCTCGCCAGCATCATCACCAAGGTGTTTCAGGACGGTGCCTCCCTGGCCGACGTGATGGGTGCGGTGTGGATCCTCGTGGGTGTGATCCTCGCGCGGGTGGTTCTGAGCTACCTCAACGAAGTGGCTGCCAATGCCACGGCAGCCAAGGCGAAGAGCCAGTTGCGCACCGCGCTGCTCGACCACGTCATGAAGCTGGGCCCGGTGTGGCTGGCCCGCCGCGGTGAGGGCGAACTGGCGGCGCTCACGACTCGGGGCATCAACGCCCTGGACGCCTACTACGCCAGATACCTACCGATGTTGGTGCTGTCGGTCACCGTCCCGATCGTCGGCGGGGTGGCGATTCTCACCCAGGATGTGCTGGCTGCGGTGATCGTCGCGCTGACCCTGCCTTTGATACCCGTGTTCATGGTGCTCGTCGGGCTCTACACGAAGACCCGAGTGGACCGTCAGTGGCGCACCCTGGGCGTTCTCAGCGGTCACTTCCTCGACGTCGTGGCGGGACTGCCCACGCTGGCGGTGTTCGGCCGCGCCAAGGCGCAGGCGGCCAGTATCCGGCGGATCGGTGACGCCTACCGGGTTGCGACGCTGCGGGTGCTGCGCGTGTCGTTCCTCTCCTCGTTGGTGCTCGAGTTGCTCGCCACGCTCTCGGTGGCGCTCATCGCCGTGTCGATCGGCCTGCGCCTCGTGGAGGGCAATTTCACGCTGTACGCCGGTCTCGCCGTGCTGATCCTGGCCCCGGAGGTCTACCTCCCGTTGCGCATGGTGGGTGCGAATTTCCACGCCGCCGCCGAGGGCCTCGGTGCGGCCGAAGGTGTCTTCGAGGTGCTCGAGACGCCCCCGCCAGCGACGGGTTCCCGCACCGACGTGCCGAATCCCGCACAAAAATCCCTCACCATCGAGCACCTGAGCGTTGCCTACGCCGACCGGGGCTCGGCGGCGCTCGACGACTTCTCGTGCCGGATCCCACCCGGTCAGGTGACGGCGCTGGTGGGCCCGTCGGGATCGGGCAAGACCTCGCTGCTCAACGTCCTGCTGGGCTTCGTGGCGCCGACCACCGGCAGCGTCCGGGTCGGTGAGGTGGAACTGTCCGACCTTGATCCCGATGCCTGGCGCGACCATGTCGCCTACGTGCCGCAGCACCCGCACCTGATGAGCATGAGCCTGCGCGACAACGTCGCACTGGGTGCCCCCGACGCTGACGATCGGGCCGTCATTGAGGCACTGGTCCAAGCCGGGGCCGCAGATGTGCTCGAGTCCCTTCCGGAGGGCCTCGACACTGAGCTGGGTGAGGGCGGTCGAGGTTTGAGCGTCGGGCAGTTGCGTCGGGTGGCGGTGGCGCGGGCACTGCTGCGGAAGTCGCCGTTGGTGCTCATGGACGAGCCGACCGCGGCACTCGACGTCGCGACTGAGGCCGGCGTGATCGATTCGGTGCGCCGCCACGCGCAGGGGCGCACAGTCGTGATCGTGGCGCACCGCGCGTCGCTGGCCGAACTCGCGGACCACATCGTTGAGGTTCCGCTGGTGGGTGTCCCATGATTCGACGGCTCATGGCGCTATCGCGGCCCGTCAGCGGCCGCCTGGTGCTGGCAGCGGTGCTCGGCGCGCTCGCCGTAGGCAGCAGCGTCGGTCTGTTGGCCACGAGTGCCTGGTTGATCTCGCGAGCGTCGCAGCAGCCGCCGGTGCTCTACCTGACCATCGCGGTGGTGAGTGTGCGCGCTTTCGGCATCGGCCGGGCAGTGTTCCGCTACGCCGAGCGACTCGTGAGTCACGACGCGGCCTTCCGGACGTTGACCGGCATGCGCGTGTCGATCTACGACCGTCTTGCGGCGAACGGGCCGGTCGCGCTGCGGCCCTACCGCAGGGGCGACCTCTTGAGTCGGTTGGTAGCGGACGTCGACTCGGTACAGGACCTTTCCCTGCGGGTGCTCGTGCCTGGCATGGCCGGGTTCCTGGTGGCGGCCGGGTCGGTGGCGTTGGCCACCTGGCTGCTGCCTGCCGCAGGTGCGATCCTCGCCGTGGCGCTCATCATCGGTGGGGTCGCGGTGCCGTGGCTGACCATGAAGTCTGGTGCGGCCTCCGCCGCCCGGCTCGCGCCGGTGCAAGGGCGCATGACCTCCGAGGTCGTCGACCTGTTCGCCGGGGCCGCCGATGTGATGAGCTGCGGTGCGGCCCGCCGCATGGTGAGTCGAATCGAGGCCACCGATGCCGAGTTCACCGCTGTGCAGTCCGGCGGTGCGACGGCAGCCGGTATCGCGGCGGCCTTGGGCGCGGCGGCGCAGGGGGCGGCAGTGGTGGGGGCCGTGCTCGTGGCGGTCCCGGCGGTGAACAGCGGGCAGCTCAACGGCGTGAATCTGGCGGTGGTGGTGCTGCTACCGCTGGCGGCCTACGAATCGGTGGTGAATCTGCCCACCGCAGCGCTGGCACTGCTGCGCGTCCGCTCCTCCGCACAGCGGGTGTTCGAGGTCGTTGATGCTGAACCGGCCGTTTCCGAGGCGGCCGAGCCGGCGCCGCTACCCGCCAGCGTGGCCGGCGCTCGCCGGCTGACCATGCGGGATGTCTCAGCGCACTATCCGGGTGCTGATCGTGACGCCGTGGCCGACGTCGACCTGCAGTTGGCCACGGGCACCACGACCGCCCTGGTGGGACCGAGCGGTGCCGGGAAGTCCACGGTGGCCGCGGTGCTTGAGCGCTTCCTCGACTATGGCGGGTCCGTACAACTCGATGGCGTGGAGTTGGCCACCCTCGACTCCGATGAGGTGCGCACGGTTGTCGGTCTGTGCGCCCAGGACGCCCATGTCTTCGACACGTCGATCGGCGAAAACGTGCGGTTGGCCAACCGGGCGGCCGATGATGAAGCCGTGCTGGCCGCACTAGATGCCGCCCGACTTGGCGAGTGGGTCGCATCCCAACCCGATGGGCTTGACGCTCCTGTTGGCATGCATGGTGCTGCGCTGTCCGGCGGCCAACGCCAACGGCTGGCGCTGGCGCGGGCGCTGCTGGCTGACTTCGACGTGCTGATCCTGGACGAGCCGACCGAGCATCTCGATGCCGAGACCGCGGCCGCATTGATGGCGGATCTGCGGGCCGCCAGCGCCGGCAAGGCCGTGCTGCTGATCACTCACCGGCCAGCCGACGCTGCCAGTGCTGACCGTGTGGTCGAGGTGGGTTGATGAGCCACAACGACCCACGTCCCGGCGCGAGCGCGAGCCTCGTGTCGGCTGTGGTGGCGGTGGCCGACGGACTCGACCTCGACGAGACGTTGCACCGGGTCGTGACAACCGCGGTGAATTTGGTGAATGCCCGCTTCGGTGCTCTCGGGGTTCTCGATGAGAAGGGTGCGTTGTCGAGGTTCGTCCATGTCGGCATCGACGATGCCACGGCAGCTCGGATCGGTCCGCTGCCGGAGGGTCGCGGAATCCTGGGGATCCTCCGTCGCCAACCGCTTCCCATCCGGCTGGCAGACCTGACGGCACATCCGGATTCCGCCGGATTCCCTCCGGGTCATCCACCGATGCACAGCTTTCTGGGAGTGCCGATCCGGATTCGCGGGCGCGTGTACGGCAACCTCTACCTGGCCGACAAGCAGTCCGGCGAATTCACCGCCGACGATGAGGAACTGGTCGTCGCCCTCGCGGCTGCTGCCGGGGTGGCGATTCGCAACGCGGCGCTGTTTGCCCGCAGCCGGAGCCGACAGCGTTGGCAGCAGGCCGTCACCGCCGTCGACAGCATGGTTCTCGCCGGCAGTGATCAGTTCGAGGTCGCGGCGGAGGCGGCTCGGCGAGCTCGCGACCTGACTGCGGCCGCCGTGGCCGCCGTCGCCTTGCCCGACGATAGTGGGGCACTCCGTTGGGTGGCGGTGAAGGCGGCATCTGAGCAGACGAGTAGCGGCGAATCGAGGTGGTCGGTGCTGCACTCCCGCCTGCCCGCGGATGCGCTGACCAGGCTCGCCGACATCGCCGCAGCGACCGGCGCCCAGGTGGCCCCGGATCACCCTGCCAGCGAGGTCTACGCCAGTGGGCAGGCCGTCTCCCTGGCCGACGGCGGCGCCGCACACGACCCGCTGTTCGGCCCCACACTGGTGCTCCCGCTGCGGGCTCGGGCCGAGGTGTTGGGAGTCCTCGTGCTGCGCAGATTCGCCAGCGAAGAATCCTTCGACGCGGAGGTGATGGATCTCGCCGAGGCGTTCAGCGCCCAGACTGCGGTCGCGTTGTCCTTCGGTGCGGAACGCCGGGAACGTGAGCGCCTCGCGGTGTTCGAGGAGCGCGATCGCATTGCCCGGGATCTGCACGATTTGGTGATTCAACGACTGTTCGCGACCGGCATGATGCTGGAGGGCGCCGCGCGCGTGGATGCCATCCCGCCGGTGCTCGCGGATCGCATCGGGGCCGCCATCGACGAGCTCGACGGAACCATCAAGGAGATTCGCACCACCATCTTCGAACTGCACGACGTGCCGGAGGGCCCGAGTTGGGTCGGGGTGCGCGCTCGTGTCCTCGCCGAGGTGGATCGCGCTGCCGGCGGTGATGGACCCAAACCTGCGGTCACTTTCGCCGGACCGGTGGACACGATGGTGGACACGAATCTGGCGAGTCACCTGATCGCAGCCTTGCGCGAAGGCTTGAGCAATGCCGTTCGCCATTCCGGCGGCAAACCCAGCAGTCTGCGCGTCAGCGCCACCGACGGTGTGCTCTCGCTCCGGCTGCGCGACGACGGTGACGGCGTGCCCCGCATGGGGCAGGGGCCACTGTCGGGACTGGCAAATCTTGCCTCCCGCGCACAGTCGCTGGGCGGGGACTGCACGCTGGCCAATCGCCCAGCAACGCGTGGAGCCGAACTGCACTGGTGGATTCCGCTGACGTTCGACGCCGACGAGTGAATAAGGGGCGCGGCGCGGTTGTGACGCCACCGGCGCATTAGTCGTCGCGGTGCTCGTGCAGGCGCACCACGAAGGCCGCCGCTTGCGTGCGTCGCGCGAGGCCGAGCTTGCCGAGCAGGGAACTGACGTAGTTCTTCACCGTCTTCTCGGCCAAGTGGAGCTGCTCCCCGATCTGCCGGTTCGTCATGCCCTCACCGATCAACTCGAGGATGCGACGCTCCTGCGCGGTCAGACTGGCCATCCGGTTATCGGTCTCCTTGGCGCCACGCAACTTTGCCAACACTCGCGAGGTGGCCGCCGGGTCCAGCAACGAGCGGCCGGCGGCCACACTGCGGACCGCACCCACCAGATCGTGCCCACGGATGTCCTTGAGGCAGTAACCCGAAGCCCCCGCCATGATGGAATCGAACAGGGCTTCGTCGTCGGCGTACGACGTGAGCATCAACGCCTGGACGTTTGGGTCTTGGCTGCGCACTTCGCGGCACACCTCAACGCCGGAGCCATCCGGAAGCCGGACGTCGAGCACCGCGACATGGGGACGCGTGGCTTTTATCCGGGTGATTGCCTCGGCTGCGGTTCCCGATTCGCCGACCACCGTAATGTCGGGTTCGACGCTGAGTAGTTCCGCGAGGCCGCGCCGTACGACTTCGTGGTCGTCGAGCAGGAAAACTCGGATCTGGTTGGGACTCTCGGCGGGCACACGCCCACCATACCCGTGGCGGCGGCCGCCGCCATTGTGTGCGGCAGAGGGGGCCCGGTCAAGGAGCGATATTGAAGTTGGCCAGCAGCCTCTCGGCGAGGTCCGCGTCGCCGGTGGCCAGCGGCGGTTCGAGTCCGGGGAGGTCCCTGCCGCAACTCAGTGCGACGAAGGTGGGCCAGGTTGCCGTGAGTCGCACGGCGCAGTCCGCAGAGGGCTCGGTCAGTCGTCCGCGACCGGCGTCGTCGACTGTCACGGCGGCCGTGAACTCCACTCCCGGGCCGGTGACGAGTACCTCCAGGGATGACCCGGCGGGTGCTTTCACGTCGCGCGCCCAGGTGCGTTCGAGGCCGTAGAGCATCCGATCGGCGGCCACCCAGGCCGCCGGGGTTCCGAGGTCCCCGGGGTTGCCGATGCCGGCCCGGATGTCTTGGCCGTGCACCCAGATGTCGAAGCAGCGCATCCGAATCACGATCCCGCGTGGCAGTTCCCAGCCGCCCGGTCCCCGCACAATGTCGCCCAGGGCACCGGGTTCGTCCACCAGCGACTCGCGGCGAGCAGCAATCGTCTTGCGCAGTTCCGCGCAAACTTCGGCCTGGGGTACGCCACGACGCACGTCGACCGCCAGCTCGGTATACCGGCTGAAGAGGTCGTCGGCGTGTGGCAGGGAATCCCAATCGACGTCCACCGTGGGAACCGGGTCGCCGAGCAGATCACGCTCGATTCCGACCACGTGGGCCACGATGTCGGCATTGCTCCATCCCGGCAGCACGCTGGGCGCCAACCACTGTTCCGGCGTCAGCGATTCGGCGAGGTCGGCGAACGGCTCCACCGCGCTGGCCCACGCATCGATGAGTTGCGGGTAGGTCGCGTCAAGGGGTTGTAGGTGAGGTGCCATGCCCTCACGTTACCTGTTGCCAGCGCGCAGGATTGGCGATCAGCGTCGGTCGCGCAGTACGGGGAACTCGGCCCTGGTTCGCTGAGGCGCCCCAGGATCGACGTCGGCGATGCCGGCGACGGGCTCGTCGCCCAGTTGTAGCAGCGTGCGCCCCCAGGGGTCGTACATGACCGAGCGGCCCCCGAGGATCACGTCACCGGAACGACCGGATCCGTTGCAGGCGATCAGATTCATCTGGTTCTCCACCGCGCGGGCCGCTGTGAGCAGATCCCAGTGGCCGATTCGGCGTTGCGGCCAACCCGACGTGAGCAAGACGGTCTCAGCGCCGGCGTCCAGCAGGGCGCGGAAGTGCTCCGGAAATCGCAGGTCGTAGCAGGTGGCCAGACCGGTGCGGCCCAGTGGTGTGTCGACCACCACGACCTCGTCACCGCCGTCGATCAGCGCCGCCTCGCCGATGTCGAATCCGAACAGGTGGCGCTTGCGATAGGTGGCAACCAGAGTGCCGGTGGGATCGAAGAGCAGTGCGGTGTTGTGGAGGGCAGGTGTGGTGGTGAGCAGCGAACCGGCGTGGAGCCACACACCGGATTCGCGCGCGAGGTTGGCCATCGCGGTGACGGTCGGGCCGTTGAGCGGTTCGGCGAGATCCAACGTCGTCTCAAGCTCGAATGGGCCAGTGCGCCACAACTCGGGGAGGATCACGAACTCCGCGCCCCTGCGGACGGCGTCGCGGACCTCCTCTTCCGCCGGGCCCAACGGGGTTGGCCTTCCGGCATCCTGACCGAGGTCTAGTTGGATCATTGCGACGCGCATGTGACCAGCGTAAAGGGGCCGACCACGTGATGTGGTCGGCCCCTTTACGCGACGCCGTTCTCTGCTGCGCCGCGGGGATGCGGCGCGGCGGGTGTTAGAACGACGCTTCGTCGAGCTCCATGATGTCCAGCGAGGTGGCCTCGGCTACGGCGCGCTCGGCGGTCAGCAGTGGCAGCCGGTTCTGGGCGAACCAGCGAGCGGTCGCCACCTTTCCGGTGTAGAAGGCGCGGTCCTTCGCGCTGAGGGTGTCGTTCTCCAGCGCCGCGAGAGCGACCTCGGCCTGGCGCAGCAGCAGCCAACCGATCACCAGGTCGCCGGAAGCCATGAGCAGGCGGGTGGTGTTCAGACCCACCTTGTACAGCTCCTGCGGCTCCTGCTGCGACTTCAGCGCCCAGCCGCCCAGGGCACCGATCATGCCCTGCACGTCTTCCAGCGCCTTGCCGAGAAGCTCACGCTCGGCCAGGAGTTGACCGCTGCCCTCATCGCCCTTGACGGTCTCGGTGATCTCCGCCGCGAGGTGCGAGACCGCCTTGAACTGGTCACGCACCATCTTGCGGAAGAAGAAGTCCAGGCCCTGGATAGCCGTTGTTCCTTCATACAGGGTGTCGATCTTGGCGTCGCGGATGTACTGCTCGATGGGGTAGTCCTGCAAGTAGCCAGAACCGCCGAGGGTCTGCAGCGACTGCGAACCCAGCAGTTCGTAGGACCGCTCCGAGCCGACGCCCTTGACGATCGGCAGCAGGAGGTCATTCATGCGCTCAGCAAGGTCGGCGTCGCCACCGGTGGCATGGGCGAGGTCGACCTGGTCCTGCCACATGGAGGTGTAGGACACGAGCGCCCGCATGCCCTCGGCGTAGGCCTTTTGCAGCATCAGGCTGCGGCGGACGTCGGGGTGGTTGCTGATGGCCACGCGCGGGGCGGTCTTGTCCATCATCTGGGTCAGGTCGGCACCCTGGACGCGGTTCTTGGCGTAGTCAAGCGCGTTCAGGTAGCCAGTCGAGAGGGTCGCGATGGCCTTGGTGCCCACCATCATGCGGGCGTACTCAATCACCTTGAACATCTGCGCGATGCCCTCGTGCACGTCGCCGACCAGCCAGCCGATGGCGGGTTCCTTGTCGCCGAAGGTGAGTTCGCAGGTGGTCGAGACCTTCAAGCCCATCTTCTTCTCGACGTTGGTGACGTAGGCACCGTTGCGCTCGCCGAGTTCGCCGGTCTCGAGGTCGACGTGGAACTTCGGCACGACGAACAGGCTCAGGCCCTTGGTGCCGGGTCCGCCGACGCCGTCGATGCCCTCAGGCCGGGCAAGCACCAGGTGGATGATGTTGTCGCTCATGTCGTGCTCTGCGGAGGTGATGAAGCGCTTCACACCTTCGATGTGCCACGAGCCGTCCTCCTGGAGGAAGGCCTTGGTGCGGCCGGCACCCACGTCCGAACCCGCGTCGGGCTCGGTGAGAACCATGGTGGCGCCCCACTGGTTGTCGATCATCAACTGGGCGAGTTTCTTCTGGTCTTCGTTGCCAAGCGCGTCGAGAATCGCGGCGAAGCCGGGGCCCGCCATGTACATGAAGGCGGCCGGGTTGGCACCCAGGACGAGTTCGGCCACTGCCCAGCGAAGGCTCGGGGGCGCGCCCGTTCCGCCGAGGTGCTCAGGCAGTTCAAGGCGGTACCACTCAGCGTCCATCAGGGTCTGGTAGGAGGCCTTGAAGTCCTCGGGCATCGTCACCGTGTAGGTGGCGGGGTCGTACACCGGGGGGTTGCGGTCGGAGCTGATCAAGGTGTCCGAGAGGGGGCCGGTCGCCAGCTTGTTGACCTCGCGCAGGATCTCCTTCGCGGTGTCCACGTCCATCTCGGCGAAGGGGCCCGTGCCCATGCGCTTGTCGGCACCGAAGACCTCGAAGAGGTTGAATTCGATGTCGCGCACGTTGCTCTTGTAATGCGACATTCTCACGCTCCATTAGAGTTGCCGGCGCATTCGTCGGCGCCGAGGTTACTGGTCGGTAACCTAATCATGCTACTCGCCGGTAACAAGCGCAAGAGCGCCGGACTGTCTTTTTGTGAAAGCTGTTGGGCGACAAGGAGTCCGATCCATGTCGCCGGGTAGCGAAGAGTCATCCACGTGTGCACGCTCGCCCTGATCTTCATCGACCGTAGGCTTCGCGTATGCCCACCCAGCGCCCCCTCGCCGTGGTGATGGTGGCCGACCCCACCCCACTGACGGTCACCAACCTGCGGCAGATATCAACCTGGGCCGATCTGGTACTGACCGAGGCCAGTGCCTGGACCTCGGGGGAGCCGCGGGAACCGCTCCGATCCGGTTGGCACGAGTTGCTCGGGGTCGAACGCCCCCACCTGTCGGTCGTCACGACTGGCCTGGCCGGCGAGCACAAATGGCAACGTCAGCGCATCCAGCGCGACAGTGTGGTTCCAGTGTTGATTCGGCAGCCGCCGGACCGACCGGTACTTATGGTCGACTCCGACGAGTTCCTCGATCCCGAGGCAGTCGCGGAGGCTGTCGACCAGCTTCCGGACTGGACCGAGCCGCAACGGCTCGGGCTCGTCCCGCTCTTCGGTGCCGTGGATCGCACCGCACGCACCATCCACTGCTGCTGGCGCGAGCAGATGGCGCCGCTGCGGGATCCCGAGGTGGCGTCCCGCCGGAACTACTCAGTCGCAGCGCCGTCGCTGGCGCGAGCCGAGCAGATGGTCGGGCGTTCGCCGTCCCGCGTGCGATTCGGCTCGAAGCTCCTACAGTCCGAACGCACCTTCGGCTTCCACATCACAATGGCCGAAGCCGATCCAGCTGCCACGGCCCGCAAGTTGGTGAACTCCCGGCACATCTGGGACCCACGAGTGCTGGTGCCCGAGCACCTTGCCACCATGCTCACCGCCGGCGTGCACCCAGCGGGTTGGTGGGTGGCCGGCTACCGCGAGCCGGAACCGTGGTTGGTCGAGTTGGCACAGCGAGCCGAACTCAGGGTCGGCGGACCGATGCCGCCGACCCCACATCTGGTCGCGTTGCGGGCGTGGGCGGAGGCCCGGTTGGATCCGCGGGTCCCTGAAGTTGTGGTGGATGCCGTGGACGGCTACGTGGCCAACCGGTCGACCACAGCCGAGGATTTCCTGTTGCCGCTGCACGAATACCTGCTGCAGCGGGATCCCGAATACATCGGCCAACCGCGTGACGACCACGAATGCGAGGCCGAGAAGTCCAAGGAGTAGTGGCGACGGTCAACCGGGCGGTTGTCCAGCGTCCGCTGGCGTCAGGACCGGTTGCGGCTCGGCTGCCGGGGGAGGTTCCCAGGGCCACGGCTGCCCTTCCTGATGTTGCCGCCTCAGTCGTCGCAGGTACCAGGCTACGAAGAAGCTGGTGATGGCAGCCCAAAAGCACCACAGCGACGGAAGGCCGGCCTGTACCCACACCGCGAGGACGGCCACGCCGACCGCGTTGACGATGCCCCAGAGGAAGAGCGGGCGGCTGCCGGAGAGCAGCAGCGCCCCACAGGTCGCGATGAGGTAGAGCACGCCGGACACCGCTGAGCGGCCATCGATCGTGTAGTCGATGTAATACGAGCAGGCGACGGCACTGCCCTGCCCACCGACCAGGCCGAGGAAGTAGTCCACGCCGGAAGCGACCCCGGCTCCGGTAATGAGCAGCAGCGCGATGCGGCGCCATCCCGGGGGTTCGAGCAAGAAGATGCATATCGGCACGTAGATAGGAAGGAGGATGAAGGCGATGAACATGAAGGTCGTCGATGCGGCGTCGCCCAGCGCGGCCGAGATGTCACCACGCTCGCCCCACCACACGAAGGCGGAGACGAACGTATGGAAGGCGAAGATTGCCGGCAAAGCCGCCAGCGGCAGGGTTCGACGATGGTCAACATGTCGCAGAGCGTCGACTGCGACGGCGCTGATAGCGACTCCGGCAACGATGTCGACTTCTGGTGAGAGACACATGCCGCCTCCGGTCGGTGGTCCGCTCGGTTCGACTCCCACGCTAGGGCCTGGAGCCCCCGGGGGGTTGGGTTGCGCTTCAGGTTCGTCCGATCGGAGGTCCAAAGTCCCTGCGCCGCATCGGGTTTTCGGTTCGCTCAACAGTTGCTCGCTGGCCGAGTCGCGAATCCACCGCTATGCTGGCCACTCCTAACCGCGGGAGTTCGGGCACACCGGACTGAGAAGGTGGCAGATCGCGCCGCCGACCGCCGAACCGTCTGGGTAATGCCGGACAGGGAGTGTGATGATGACCGTTCTCTTTTCTGCCTGGGGCTACGACGTCACCCTGCTCGAACTAGCCTCGGTGCTCCTTGCCTTGCTGGCGATTGGCCTCGGTATCAAGGGCACCCGCTGGACCTGGCCGTTCTACTTCCTCTCCGGGCTGCTCTATGGCTGGCTGTTCGTCGAGTTCGACCTGTTCGCGTCGGCAGCGATGCAACTGATCTTCATGGTTGCCGCCGTCTGGGGTTGGTTCACCTGGGGGCGCGAGGGGGTTCGGGTTCCAGGGCAGCTCAGCGGCCGACAACGGTTGCTGGGCGCGGCTGGCGTGGTGATCCTGTGGCTGGCCCTGGCGCCGGTTCTGCAGGCGGTCGGCGGCGTTGCGACCTGGGGAGATGCCTTCATGTTCGTCGGTTCGCTCGCGGCCCAATTGCTGATGGTCTTCGAGAAGGTTGAGGCCTGGCCGTCGTGGATCGTGGTCAACGTGGTGGGCACGGTGCTGTACGCCACCCAGGGGTTGTACTTCACGTCGCTGTTCTACGCCGTGCTGATCGGCATGGCGGCGGTTGGCTGGCGGGAGTGGAGCCGGCGGCGCCTTGCCTCGGATTTGGCGGCTGCACGCGTGGCGGTCCGGGCCTGAGCCGGCCACCGGTGGGCATGCCTGCGCGGGGTCCCGACTCGGCCCCGCTGATCTCGGTGGTCGGTGGCGAATCGACCGGCAAGTCGACTTTGGCCCGTGCTCTTGGACGGCGGTTGGGGGCAGCCGTGGTGGCGGAGGAACTTCGGTTGTGGGTGCAGCAGTTCGGTCGGGTTCCCGATGCTGACGAGCAATGGACTGTCATGCGGGCGCAGGCAGATGCGGAGGCGCAGGCCCTGCGCAGTGCTGGCTGGGGGTCCGATTCAGGATCCCCGCCCCAGGGTGACCGGTGCGACGTTCGGTGCCGTTGGGTGATCAGCGACAGCGGCCCGCTCATGACCGCCGTCTACTCCCAGCTCTACTACGACGACGATTCACTTCTGCCCGTGGCGCTTGAGCACATTCGCGGAACGGCGCTGGTGGTGGTCTGCGGCGACGAGATCGCGTGGGTGCCCGATGAGGGTCAACGCGACGGCGAGCGCATGCGCAGGGCCGGGCAGGAACTCATCGTCGACGCGGTGCATCGCTTCGAATTGCCGCACGAGCACGTCTACGGCCCAGTGGATCAACGCGTGCAACAGGTATGCCGTCGGTTGGCCGCGACGCCGTCGGGTGGGCTCTGATCAGCGCCAGAGCGCGGCCAGCCGCTGCTGTTGCAGCAGCGACACCTGAGCCAGCGCCGGCAGCACCAACCCCGGCGAAGTGGCCTCGGCGGCAGCGGCGACGAGACGGTCGAGGGTTCGGTAGTAGGTCGCGTTCGCTTCCAGGATGCGATCGAGAATCTGTTCGGCGTGGTTCACCGCTGCATCTTTGGTGGTCCCCGCGCCGGATTGCACGGCCATGGCCAGCAGTTGCGTCACCTGGCCGCGATTACCGGGGCGGAAGGTGAGGTGGCGCAGCGCGATCCCGCCTTCTCCACGACTCAGTTGGGGGACGTGGGGCGCGATCGCGGAGGCAGCCGACGCCCGTCTTCCGTAGCGGGGTGCCCGCCAGCGCACCACCACCTTGCCGAACACGTCCGAGTCGACTTCTACCGGCACGGAATGCACCAGTTGCGCCTGACTGTCGACGTAACCGAAGCCCATCAGTAGTTGCAGGGCATCGAGGTCGCCGTAGTTCTCATACGTTTCCTCGTGATTCGACGAGGCACTGGTGGCCACCGCCACGCGGTTGGGCACCGGCGATTGACCGGCGCCGGTCGGATCATGGTTGAGCAGATGCTTGAGCGGAATCAACCGCCAGCGCGGTCCACCCTCGCTCTCGGTGCCCGAGTCGGGAGGTTGAGCTCCGCCGCCGGAGTGCCATCCGATCACCGTGTCGCGCGGGTCGAGGTCGGCCGGGGCATCACGCATCACGGGGTAGCCGCCGTCGGCCAGGTGGTGTCGTAACGCCCAGGATTGAACGGCGTACTTGGGCACCGCGGCTCGGACGTAGCGGAGTCGGCCGGTGGCGTTGACCAGCGGAAGCCAATCGTCCAGCAGGGTGCGCTGGACCGTAGTCAACCCCTCAAGGCCTCCGCTTGGTTCCAGCAACTCGTCCGAATCGGCCCATTGCAGGTGCCACATGGGCACCTGCAGTTCGGTCGGGTAGGAGACCAGCAAGCGATCGGGTTCGCCGATGCGTTCGGCGATGGCGCACGAGAACTGCCCCGACCGCTCCCGCACGGTGAAGTCGTCCGCAACGAATCCGCCGTTGGCGCGCAGGGTACGTGCGAGGCCATGGAGGTGGTCAGCAAGTTCGGGCTGCTCGGTCTCGACTCGCATAGGGCAACCCTATGCATCCGGCATCGGGCACCGAGTCAGTCGGCGCTCAACTCGCCAAGCCGTGCGTTGATAGTGGTGAGCAGATGCAGCTGGTGCGCGCTGACGCCAGCGAAGAGCGCACGCTGGTGGGGGTCGGCGGAGTGGTCCGGCGTGGAGTCGACCTCGAAGGGTGGAGTGCAGGCCGCCAGCAGCTCCTCGTAGTAGGCGATATTTGCGTGCACTGCCGCGGCAAGGAACTCGTCGACCACGCCTAGATTCGCCGCCGTCCCACGATCTGGCTGCACAGACATCAGCGGCATCAGCAGCAGCGTACGCAGGTTGGCCAGGTGCTCCACATCGAGCACCAAGCCCTGCATCCGCCAGCCCTCTTCGGTCCGAGCGAGGCGGGGAGCTGGCACGCGCCGACGTTGGCTGCCGACTCCGAGCACCTCGATCGTGCCCAGCCCCGGCACCGCAACGCTGCATTCGACGGAGGACACGAATCTGGTTGCGACTTCCAGATAGCCCAATCCCAACGCCACGCCAAGCGAGTCGGCGAGGTTGTAGCGAACGAACACCTGGTCGGTGGGTTCAGGATGGTGGATGTCGATTCGCCAAGCTCCGGTTTCGGTGCGGCGGTAGCGCGAGCCGTAGGGGTGGTGGTTGAGCATGTCGATCATGGGCATGAAGAACCCGATGGGGCCCTCATCCGCCTCACCCATCTCGGTGCGCAGCCTGGAGTTCACCACCGAGACCGACGGCGACGGGTCACTGGGGATCTGCCCGCGGCTCGTGTCCAAGCCGAACCTTGGCCGCGCCCGGCGGATCAGCGCGAGTAGTTCCGGATCGACCTCGAGCGCGTGCGACGCGTACGCCTGACCGATCACCCGCACCTTGTCCACCGCGTTGAATAGGTCCACCATCGCGTCCACGATCGTGCGCTGGGCTGCTGTGAGGTGCTCGGGCTGTGCCCGATACCGCAGTCGGGTGTCGTGCGGTTCCCAGTCGAGATCGCTCACCGGGATGTGCAACTCGTTCGGGATCACCAGCAGCGCAGCCGCGTCGGGGTGCGGTTTGTCCAGCGCCTTGCCGTCGTCGCCCGACAGATGCGGATTCGCGGCCCTCGGTAGTTCCAGCCACAGCGACGCTCCGTCGTGGCGAACGACGAGCTCCGGGTGGACGTAGCCACCGTTGGCCGTGACTGTGTCGGCGATGGTCGTCACCAGACGCTGCACGTTCACGTCCTCCGAGGCCACCCTCATGCGTCCGAATCCTCGTCAGGCCGTCGGTTGGCCGGACTCGATCGCGTCGAGCACGGTATCCAGCGTCCACTCGTCGGCGGGCCGGGACAGCACGTGAACCGGTGTGGAGTTGGCCAGTTTCGCTAGCAGGTTGAAGTACTTGTCCTGGCCGAGCACCAGTGGTGCGATGCCGTCGCGGCGGGTATGCGCTATCAGACTCGCCAGCCGGGCACTCCCGCGTCTTTCGGTAAGGAGCACCTCGGTGGTGTTGCGCCCGGGCGCCAGCACCACGATGCGGTCGATCCGGTGAGGATCCTCGGGTGGGTCCTCGGCCCGAAATCCCACCTTCGCCCGGCCTCCGGAGAGCAGGCGCATCGCGTCGAAGTCCAATCCGATCGCTTCGGCTGCGTCGGGCAGCAGGTGCACGTTGCGGGAGTAGGGCGTGGTCCACGCTTCCGTACCACGGAACTCGATGAGCGTGACGTCGTCCACCAGCAGTCGGTGACCCCGCTTGCGCAGGGCCATGGAGGTGGTGGACTTCCCGGCGCCACGGTTGCCCGCGATCGCGACGACTTCGCCGTTGATTTCCACGGTGGCCGCGTGCAGGCTGAGGTCGCCCCGCTGCAGCATGGCCAGCGTCACCGCCCAGCCCTGAACGATCCACGAAGGGTCGTCATCGGGGCGCTCCGGATCGGGTTTCCATTGAACAACCGCTTCTTTGCCGCCGCGCACCAGGACGGCGGAGCCCGCCTCGAAGCGCACCAGCGCCTCGTCCGGGGTCACCTGAATCCACTTGCGCGGTCGGGTGGCGTCAGGCAACTCCTCGGGTACGGCCCCTAGGCTGACGTCGATCCCCATGCGTTCGGGCAGCCGCCACCACTCGGAGGCCTCTTGACGCCGACGCGATTCGCGGACGTCGAAGAGCGTTGCCCGTTCCGCCGAATCGGTGGTCAATTCGTAGCCCAACTCCAGCATCCGCTCGGCGTGGTCGGCTTCGATCGCGGCCACCTGGTTGGCGGTCAACTCGTCGCGCCACCCGCCGCTTGCGCCGCGGCGAAAGAATGCTTCGGTCTTGCGCGAGGTCTCCCGGAACCCGACGTTCTGCTCCGATTCCCGCAGTCGATCGAACCGGGCCTGCTCGATCGCGGCGGCCAGTTCGGTCTCGGTGCACTCTAGTCCGATGGCCTCAAAGACTGGCGCCAGCGCGGCCACGGCGTCGGACTTGAGATCCTCGTAACGCACCAGATGCACGGGGAACGGAACCGACTCGGCCAGCCAGGAATCCGCATGGCTCGACCACGAGCCCCACGGTTGGGTAGTCGACGAATTCGCCGGGGAGGCTTTGCCCTCGGGCAGGTCGCGGCCGAGCGCGTCCACCGCGCCGTCGAGTTCCACCCCGAAGAACGGGGCATAGGAGCACGCCACGTCGCGTGGGTCGCGCACAACGAGGATGGCCGCCCGCGTGGCACTGATCGGGAACGGCTCGCGGTCAGCCTCCCCACCTCGGAACACCTCGTGGGTCTTTCGCAGGAGAGGCCTTCCCGATGGTTCGTCCTCGGTCGGCTCGCCCCACCTGCGAACCAGTACGTCGCGGGCCAGATCGATCTCGTCCCTCGAGAGCCATCGCGGATCGATGCCGAACACGGGCAGCATCGTGCCCACATACATCGGTTGCGAGCCTGAGCCCAACTGATTCACCGCAAAAAGGTGTCTGTGGGTGCCGAGCGCGGTGACGATGGCCCGCATCCAGGTGTTGCCGGATTTTGGGTACGAGGCCAGCCACACTGTTCGGCCCGGTCCGTTGGGGCGTGCGGCTGCGAGCCGGGCGCGTTCCGCGGGCTCGTGGTGCGAGGGGGCGGCTGGCGTTCTCGTCGGGTTGGTCACTGGACCGTCGCCTCCGAGTTGGCCAGCCACTGGATGAGGGCGTCGACGTCTTCGGAGATGGTCCCGGATTCGATGCGCAGAGTGCTGTAGCGCAGGCTCGCCAGGCGCAGATGGTCGGCCATCGCCTCGCCAGCCTCGAGGTCGGCGCTGGAGGGGTCGCGCAACACCCCACCGAGCATGAGGCCGGCGGCCGATTCGAATCGCTTCTGGCCGGTGGACTCGGCAAGCGGGACCTCGTTGGGTCGACGCATGGACACCTGTGCCACCGCCGTCACCTCGCGGGGCAGTGCGCAACGCGGCAGATCCACATCCAGCGCATCGGTGTGGGCGCGGACCTTCTGGCCCTCGCGCTGCAACTTCTTTGCACGGCGCGACGCCATGAGCACCGGGGCCTCCCGGGGGTAGGCCGTCAGCCGTCCCTGCTGCCATTGCACCGGGGTGAATCGGTCGGACATCACGCTCCAGCCTCGATCGACCAGTTCGGCGATCACGATCACCACATCATGGGGATCGCCGGTCAGGATCAGCACGCCGTGGGTGGCTGCCACGCCCGGATTCTGTTCGCCCGAATCATCCGGTGGGCACACGGCCGCGCCCCCCGCCAAAATGAACCCTCGCCGCACCAGCGACAGCCCCTCCGCCCAGCCGAATCGCAAGGCTCGTTCGCGGAGGGTGGCATCTTCTTCCTGGTTGGCCTCCGCGACGATTTCCACCGAACCGTCCTGTGCCACGGCGATGCTCCCAAGGCCAGGGAATGTGCCCAGCCAGGGCTCGACCGTGCGGTCGAGTGTTGGGCTGGCAGGGTTCGACATGGGGTTCATGTTAGGCGTGCATGTTTGCTCGTAGGTGCCAGGCCTGCCGCGAATCAGGAGTCTGCGGTGTGCGTCGCGTTGCGGCGCCGCAAAGCTCGCGCAATGCTGGCACCGATCGCAACGCCGACGATCACGACGACCACCGGGAGCCACAACGGGAAGCCGCCCTCAGTTTCGTTCACATTGGCATCCGTGGTCTCGGATAGTGGAACTGGAACGGCGGCCGCCGACGAATCGGCTGCGCTTGCGGCCGCGGGGTCGTCGGCCTCGCCGGCCTCGCCGGGGTAGGAGAATCGAATCGTGCCGTCGATCGGGTGTCCATCGGCGCTCACCACGCGGTAGGAAACCTGGTACTCGCCTCCCGATTCGGTCTGCGGCCACTCGGTGGTGACGGTGGTTCCGTTCACCGTCGGGGCCGGCAGCGCGACTGAGCCCGACGGCCCTTGGGCCACCACTTGCAGCCCAGCATCCGAGATGATCTCGTTGAACGTCAGCACCACTTGGGCTGGGGGAGCGGATTGGGCCGATCCGTCGGCGGGAGCCGACGACACCAGCTCGGAGTGGGCGGCGGCCGGGGAGGCTCCTAGTACTGCGGCGATCATCACCGTCACGATCGCAAGCAGCGCTCGGATCTTGGAGCTGTTCACGGCCTCATGCTAAACCGGGACTCCTGTGTGCCCCAGCCGGGCGTGGGGCTGCGCCCGGTCCGGCGCAACGCTTACGCCCCCGCAATACTTGAGTTCCACCGGCCGCAATCGAAGGGGGCCAGCCGATGTCACGCTCGGCGAACCGCCGTTCGGCGGCGCGAGCCCGTGGGCTGCGCACTCGCTTGGCGCGCTATGCCCTGCGCTGGTCGGAGACCTTCCCACCAGGTGTGATGGACGTTCGGCTCGCGTGGCCGCGCACCTCAGCGGAGTTCAAGGTTCACCGTCGAGTGTGGCTCGGAGGCGGCTCGTGGCCCAAGGCAGTTCCGCTGCTGCCCCAGAACGCGTGGCGCCTGGCGCGTTGGCGAGCCGGCGGATGGCGGACCGCGGTCGGCGCGATTCGGCAGGAGCGAATCGAGTTGGTGGCCGACTCGTTGGGCGTGCCTGCGCCCATGGTTTCGGCTCGGATCGCCTCGCTTGCCCGTCGTCACGGCGTCCTTCCAACGACGGCGTTGCGCTTCGGTCTCGTGGCCTCCGATGGGCTGCAGCGGTGGCCGGAGTACGTCTACAGCACTGAGGAGCGTTGGAACGCCGCCGCAAGTGGGGCGCGCGGCGAACGCCAGGTGGCGGCACTGGGGGACAAGGTAGGCACGGCCGAGCGGCTCGCCGCGGCTGGCGTCCCGACGGTCCCTTCGCTGATCGTCCCGCCGCTGGCTCCGTCGACCGATTGGGAGGCCATGGCCCGTCGGTGGCTGAGCCGGTGGCCGTGGGTGCACGTCAAGCGCCGCCGTGGCTCAAGAGGGACCGGGGCGTTCGAACTACGCTCGAGGGATGACGGCTCGATGAGCTTGCGGCAATTTCAGCACGACGCGGATGAAGCCGATCCTGCTGCCTGGTTGGCGGTCAGCGTGGCGGGCCATGAACTCCTGGTGCAGCCGCGACTGCGGAGCCACGCGTTGTTCGAAGATGTCGCCGACCCCACGGATGTCGTGACGATCCGCGCGGTGACCCGCGACCTCGGTCGTGGCCCGGCGCTCTTCTGCGCTTGGGTCGAGGTGCCGTTGCCGATCACGGATCATCGGCAGTTCTACGTCCTGTCGAGGATCGACAGTCAGGGTGTGATCCGTGAGTTGGCTGTCGCGGAGTGGCTGCGTCAAGATCTCGCGCGCGTGAGTAAGGGGTCCGACCGCTCGGAGTCCGCTCGCCAATCGGAAGCCGTGGCCGCGTCCTTGGTGGGACGGCAGGTGCCCGGCTTCGGCGAGTTGGTGTGCCACGCACTGCTGGCCCACCGTCAGTTCCCGGGGTTGTTTGCCGCGGCGTGGGACATCGCCGTGACGCCGGAGGGGAACCTCTTCCTGGAGGGCAATGGGGGGTTCGGCGTCGATACTCCGCAGGTGATCGCCGGCGGGCTTCTGCGCGGAATTGGTTGAACTTCTTCACGCGAACCCCTTGACTTGTTCGTACATGTGTTCTAATGCGGGGTTATGTGCAGTTCGGGGGCGGGCGGGGGGTCCGTGGTGGGTTCGGGTGGCTGGGGTGAACCCGGCGCTGCCGTTGCTGGCGTGCGTGGTGCTGTCGATTTCGGTGGTGGTGTTGTCGCGCTTCATGATTGTTGGCAGGGGTAGTTAGCAAAGCTTGATACCCCTGATTGGAGAGTGAGTCCGATGGGACGACCACCGGTGATACCGGCGGAGAAGAAGCTCCGGATCGTGTTGAGTGTGCTCGCTGGCGAGGTCACGATCGTGCAGGCCGCACACAAGGAGAAGGTGTGAAGAGCAGTCCATCTCACGCTGGAAGGCCGAGTTCCTCGAGGCGGGTAGGACAGCGCTGACCGCCGGCAAGACCGGGCCGTCCACACGGGAGGAGCAACTTGAGGCAGCGGTCGAGATCCAGGTGTGGAAGAAATCGGCGGAGGGCCGGCTGGGCCCTTCGAGGACCTCGAGATGCTCCGTTTGGAGGCGGGCATGTCGACCTCGAGGTTCTGCCAACTCATCGACGTGCCCGAGCGCACCTGGCAGCGCTGGCAGGCCCACGCCCGCACTGGGCGCAGGACGAAAGGGCCGTGGCCGCAGCCAATTCGTGACGAGGTCCGTGAGGCGGTACTGCACCACGCCGGGGAGCATCCGTCGTGGGGGGCATCGCAAGGTTCGGGCGATGTGCGCCTACGACGGCCATACCGCCTCACAGGCCACCGTGATGAGGGTGCTGCAGGACGAGGGGATGCTGCTCGCGGCGAACTACACGAAGGAGCGCTGTGACCTGGCCGATGAGCGCAAGAAGGCGTTCGCGGTCCAACCGACTGGCCCGAACCAGGTGTGGCAGTTGGATGTCTTGCGAATACGAAACCGTGGCCGAGGGCACCTGGCAGGTCGCCGGGTGCCGGGACTACTGGTCGAAGTACGAGTTCGACTACCACCTGTCACCGACGGCGAACCAGCACGATGCGATCGCCGCGCTGGAAGCCGCGATCGCCGAGGCCGAGGCCATGCTCGGCACGAGCTTGCTGGAACTGACGACTGACGCCACCACCGGCGAGATCACACCGATCCTGACCATCGTCACCGGCAACGGCGGACCGTTTCGTTCGTTCCGGTTTCAGGCATTCATCGCCACCCATCGGAGAACTCAAACATGTCCGCACCCGGGCGAAGTCCCCTGGCCAAGACGGCTCGCGTGAACGCGGCTCCGGCACGCTGAAGTACGAGACGCTCTACTGCAAACCGATCGATGACGCCCTCGACCTGCAGCGCCACCTGCAGGACTACCGCCTCGAATACAACACCGTGCGACCCCGCGAAGCCATCGCCTGGAACCGGCCCAAGGAGGTGCACCTGGGCCTAGCCGACCCCACCACCCCCTCATTTCAAACCAAGAAGACCCTGCCAACTACTTGACGCGGGACATTCGGAGTATCGCCGAGGTGGCCCGTGATTTGAGCTTGAACGAGGTCACGCTTGGTAGCTGGGTGCGGGCGGAACGCCGCCGTCTGGGTGCTTTGGCCGGGACTGAGTCTGAGCCGTTGAGCGTGGCTGAACGGGCCGAACTGATCCGGTTGCGCACGCAGGTTTCCGAGCAGGAGAAGGACCTCGAATTCCTGGGAAACGCAGCTGCGTACTTCGCCTCGAATCCACCAAAGCGGAACGGTTCGCGTCGATGGCCGCGGAGTACGCGAACTTCGAGATCAACCGCATGGCCAGACTGCCGGAGGGTGTCCCGAGCCGGGTACTACCGGTGGAAGACCGCTCAGGGCCGCCAACTGCCTTCCCCGGCGCAGGCTAGGCGTGAGGCATTGGACTTGGCCATCAGGGCGTTCCACGCCGCTTCCCGGGGCACCTACGGCTCCCCGCGGATCACCGCTGACCTGCACGCCGACGGCGTCGAGGTGGCCGAGTACACGGTGGCAGCCCGGATGCGGGTGTTGGGTTTGGAGGGCATCAGTCCGCGCTCGTTCACACCGGTCACCACGGTGTCCGGGAAGGACAATCTCTTCGCCCCGGACTTGGTCGATCGGCGCTTCGACCAACCCCGCTTGGATGCTGTCTGGACCTCGAACATCACGTACCTGAGCACCGCGGAATGCCCGGCCTGCTTGTGCTGTGTACGCGACGAGAACTCCGGCCGGATCCTCGGCTGGGCGCTGGCCGCGCACATGCGCGCCGATCTCGTCGAGAAGGCCCTGCACGCAGGCCGTGTTCACCCGGGCGCATGCCTGCGCCGGCGTCATCTTCCACCCCAACCGGGGTGCCCAGTTCAACGACCGCAGCGTGATCGCGCTGTGTGACAAGTTCGGAATCGTCCGGTCGATGGGCGCCACCGGATCCTGCTACGACCATGCCAGTGCCGAGTCGTTCTGGTCCATCGTCAAGCACGAGTTCTACTACCGGCACACCTTCGCCACCGTCAAGGAATTGCGCGCCGGACTCGACCAGTTCCTCGGCTACTACAACACCGCCAGGAGGTACTCCACGATCGGCTACCGGACCCCCACAGATTTCGAGGTACCGTCAACCGAGGCCTACCTAGCCGCCTAGCAACCCCATTGTCTACTTTTCCTGGGGAACCTCAGCCGTCCAGTCAGCAGCCTGAACGGCCTTGACACAGCATGGGAGGATCAGCCCACTGTGAAGCGTGCTACACTTTGCCCATGAAAACCTGGACGAGGCCAACGCTGGTTTCATTGGTTGATGGCTCCAGGGCCGAAAATGGAATAAACATGACCCTTCCCGAGGGGAACTACGCCCCGGGACAACCCCTCTACAACTTCTTGAGTCCTTGAGCGTGACCTTGATTGGGTTGATGGGCTAGGGCGCCGGGCGGAAGTTACTGACTGGCCCCGCGGCTTGCCATCCATTTCTCGAGTTCTATGTCTCGCTTCGTGGATGACGACGCCCATGTCTGGTCGACTTGGCGGGAGGCAATCAAACGGACTGGAGCTCGTTTATACCCGTCATGTGTCCACGCGTATTCGGGCATAGCGACTGCCGCCTCGACGACACGGAGATCAAGCAACGGGTACCTATACTCCACGCCGCACTTCCTACCGGCCTCCCACCAGTGTTCTATCCGTCTGGTGAGGTGTCCCCATTCCCACATGACCCGCATGATCTCGCGTGAGGAACGGGCCTGCCAGTGACGCAGCGCGGCTTGGTACCTCGCGGCGTCTGCCACTGCATTGGTGGGAGGGGCCACAGCCCCGTTGCTCTTCGATCGACGCCATCGGAGCAACGCCTGGCCCCCGATGCGAGTTGCGAGATGGAATCTCTTCATTCCCTTCCTTCTCTCTTGCCTCCACAATTCAGCTATAGCGCGCAGCGGTTCGCCCCGGCGAAACAAGTTCTCGACGTAGTGGCGGCCACCGAAACTACCGAATTCGTCGCCCCCCCATCCAGACAACATCACCTGAATCTGTGACTCTTGTGCATCCTCCAGTACTAGATGCTCACGGTAGAGGTCTGCCCAAGGCTCGACATCTCTGTTCCGTGAGAGGAACTCCTGGGTGTATTCAGGGCCGCCAAACCAGACCGGAACACCTAGATCTTCTGCAAGTTGACGGACTACCCTAGATTCTCCACTTAAGGGCGGCTCAACGCCTTCGACAGATGGAGTCCAAGAATATGCCTTCGTTAGGCCAATACCTCCACGGGCTTTAAGTGACTTGTCTGCGATGAAAGACACCAGGGTGGAATCTATTCCGCCGCTCAAGTGTGAAGCTGTTGATTCACCCGGGTTTGTGGCTTCGGCCACTGCCTCAACAACAGCCTTTTCGAGTCCCTCAACGAGTCGGTCAAAAGGCAAGTCCTGCATGGTGATGGATGAGAAGGGATTCCACTCCGGACCACGATGGTGGGCCCTGGTTTCAATTCGTGTGGTACTCCCGGGCCAAACTCGGCGGACTCCCCTTACCCTCGTTTTCTCATCCTTCCCACCGTACCCCGACGACCTCAGTATTGCCGCAGTTTCGGTGTCGACCGATGGTGTTGTGGGATTCCATTCGGCTAGAGTGCGAAAGCCTGACGAGAAGATCACATGATCTTTGGTCCTGCGCCAATAAAGAGGAACCTGCCCAAAAGAGTCTCTCACCAAGGCCAGGGAATCGCCGGTGAAGACAGCGGCCGCGTAGGCCCCGTTTAGTACCTGTGTCGTTTCGTCCTTGAAGGCCGCCCACACGCTTGAGAACCGGAGTGGGTCGACTTCTACCGAAACTAGCCCAGACTGTCTGGCGTTCCGTAGTCGCCCATGCTGCTGCGGGGTCGGGGTCGCCAGCCTCGAGACGGCGATGCCAGAGACATTCCGACCATCTAGCACTTCAACGCGCCACATAGGGGATCGGGGGGATGTAGCAATCGCGATCATCCGCCGGTTTGCCACGCGCTCGGCTGGCCCCCCAAAGTGCCCGGCCCATAGCGATTCGAGACGATCGGTCATGTTGGCGCCAAGGTCGTCAGCGAAACTGACCGCTCCCAGAATCATGAGAAGAGTTTAGTTGGGCGAACGACCTAGTCCTGGGCTGGATGCAATGCAGCTGGGCATCATCGCCGACCTGAGCCCCGGGCCGAGACGTCCCATGGGCGGTGCCAGGGATGATCAC
>CAVVYM010000003.1:0-289188 GCA_963752505.1 uncultured Actinomycetes bacterium | reverse complement strand
TCGCGGCTGATCGACAACGTCTGACCCGCAGAAGCTGCAGACTCAGCCCGACCCGTGGTTCGTCAGGACGCTGCATTGCGCCTAGGCGTGATGATGCATCGGGACCTGCGGCTCGTGCTCGGCGAGGAGCTTCAGTTCCTTATCCCTGCGCGGCATGAACGCCGCGACGACGAGCGCCACGACGCCGACCGCTACGACAGCCCAGAACGACTGGGCCAGGCCCGAAGCGGGGTCGGCCTGGGTTTCGAATCTGGCGGCCAGAGCGGCGATGACTGCCGCGCCGAGTGCGCCGCCGAAGTTGCGCATCAGGATGGGCAGGCTGGTCGCCGCGCCCATGTCGGCGTGCGCCGCGGCGTGCTGGCACAGCAGCAGCATGGGGATCATCGTCATCGCAAGCGACACCCCCATGACCACGGCGGCCAGGTACAGCCCCGGCAGGTTGAGGGCCTGGGCGACGATCACTCCCGCCACGACCGTTCCCACCGACGCGACCAAACCCAGCACTCGGGTGCCCGTCTTGAGGGCGAGCACCGCACCGACCGCACCCACGAGAACGTACGGGACCATCATGAGCGCCACCGCGATTCCGGTGTTGACTCGGTTGTCGTAGAACTCCGAGAGCGCCGGCAGGTAGGTGACGAAGGCGAACTGGGCGAAGCCGATGAGCAACATCATCAGAGACGCGAGCACGATCACGCGATTGCCGAAGATGCCGCGCGGGATCAACGGATTCGCGGCCGATTTGAAGTGCAGGATGAGCAACGGCGTGGTGACGACCGCTACGGCGAATCCGACCAACTCCACCGGGCCGCCGGATGACAGCGACTCGACGCCGATGAGCAGCGCCACCATCCAGACAGTCACGAGGAAACTGCCTCGGACGTCGAAGGGCGGCAGATTCTTGGCTTGCGGAGCCTTGCGCAGTTGCCCGAGGTACAGGAGGAACGCCACGACCACAAACGGCATGATCACGACGAAGGCCCAGCGCCAGGAGGCGCGCGTGAGGGCGGATCCGAGCAGTGGCCCAACCGCAAACGTGATGCCGTAGGACGCCTGGTACCAGACCTGCAATCGGGCCCGACGGGCCTTGTCGCACCGGGCTGCAAGCACAGCCTGCCCGAAGGTGACCGTCCCACCAGCGCCGATGCCCTGCACCACCCGCGCTGCGATCAACGCCGCCATGGTCGGAGCGAGCGCGGCGAGCACCAGACCGACCATGAAGACCACCAGTGACGACAGGACCGCGGTGCGCTCGCCCCGCAGATCCATCGCACGACCCCACACCGGGATCGTGACGGTCGACGCGACGAGGTAGGCCGCCACCAGCCACGAGACTTCCGATAGCGCGCCCAGGTCGCGGCCGATGGACGTGAGGATAGGCAGGACGATCGCGAGGTCAAGGATGGTCAGCGTGCCGGTGAGCACCGCAGCGGCCACCAAGCGTGGTCTCGGCTGATCTGGCTGCATGCCGGGAGCCTCCCGCGTCAATCGGCGACGTGTCAACGCGGGCTGCTCCTCCGCCGCTGCGGGCGGCAGTCGGGGGGATGGCGTCACTGCGGATCCCAGTGGGGACCCCCAATCTCACTGCGGGCGGCAGTGGGAAAACCGGCGGAATCAGCCGTGTTTTCCCCACCGGGACCCGCGGTCGCCCGGCGGTTGCGCATCAATGCGGTGGTAGCCCACGACGTAGGACTCATCGTTTGCGACCGCGACGATGCTCTGAATGATGTTCATCGCCCCCGCGACCGCAGACATGATCCCGACGAAGACCGACCAGCCACCGCGCCTGCGGTGAAGTGCCTGGGCCGTGCATCCTGAAGATGTCCGGGTCAGCGGCCAGGGCCGCCGCAACCGCGGCCGGCGGCATCGCGTCTCCGTTGGCCTTGACGGGCCGCAGGGCGTGAAGCGCGTTGGCAGAGAAACACATGATTGCTCCTCATGATCGATGCCTTGCTTGCCATTGAACTCCCGGGCCTCAGGCCCGACTGTCTTTCTCCAAGGCCGACCAGCGCACCGGAGTTGATGAACTCAGAACGAGGGGGGAGCAGGCCATGGTCTGCCTTGTCCGCAGTGCATGCGGGCGACGCTGGCCAGGTGGGACATGGTGGGGATCACTGAGATCAGCAGCACCGCGGCAAGAAAGGCCGGCAGGAGGGACAGGTCCGCATTCGCCGCTGGGCACCCGGGTGCAGTGGCGACGACAGTGGATTCCCAACTCGCGCTCGACCGCCCATATGGCGGCCACATTGCCGTGGGCTTTCGCCTGGATCGTCATCGCGACCAGGTGATCCGTTGTCGCCGCCCTTGACTGGAGGAGTAGTGGTATCAGTTGATCACTGCTCCCCCAACACGAGGAAGGCGGCGAACGCCCATGGCCGTACTGGAGATCTGCGCCTATTCGGTGGTGGACGCCAGGGCCGCAGTCGCAGCCGGCGCGGACCGCATCGAACTTTGCCGCGCACCGGAAGCTGACGGGTTGACGCCAACCCGAGTCGCACTCGAGCAGGCATCGACGATCCAGGTGCCCGTGCATCCGATCGTGCGGCCTCGACCGGCTTTCGTCGCAACTGGTGACGACGAGGTTGCCATGATCGCGGCAATGGCCGAAGTGCGGAGTCTCGGCTACCCCGGTGCGGTCGTCGGTGCCCTCGACGTCACCGAATCGGAACCGGATTGGCCACTGCTCGAGCGCGTCGTGGCCGAGGCGCCGGGACTCGCACTCACATTTCACCGCGCGTTCGACCACGTCACCGACCAGCGCCGCGCGTTGACCAGACTTGCCGAACTGGGCTTTGCAAGGGTCCTCACCAGCGGCCGACCGGGCCGCGCGGTCGACCACCTGGACGTGTTGTCCGACTTGGCCGAGGCGGGAAGGTCGTGCGGCATCACCGTGATGGCGGCTGGCTCGATTCGCGCAGCGGATGTGCCGCAACTGGCCTCCTGTGGCGTTGCGGAGGTGCACGCCTCCGCCGGCGGCACGCAAGGCGCGATGTCGGTCGAAGAGGTGTCGGCTCTGGTCAACGCCGCACATACCGCGCCACGTACCACCTGAACTCGATTTCGGATTGACCTCGGTGAACCCAGGGCCTAACCTACAACCAAATGGTTGCACGTTATGAACTCAGCGACGCCGAGGTCGACCAGCTGTTTGGTGCCCTGGCAGATTCGACGCGTCGCGACATCTTGCGCCGGACCGTGGGCGAGGAACAGTCGGTGTCTGAACTAGCCCAGCGCTACCGGATGTCCTATGCGGCGGTGCAGAAGCACGTCGCCGTCCTGGCGGCGGCGCAACTGGTGGTCAAACGCGTGGATGGCCGCGAGCGTCGGATTCGAGCCAATCCGGCCACAATCGCGCGGGCCAGGGCATTGCTCGCCGACTACGAGCGCCTGTGGCGGTCTCGGGTGGATCGTCTCGACGATTTCCTCAGCAGCGACACGACCGCGACCGACGACTCAAACCCTTTCCCAACTACCCAATCAGGAGCCTGACATGCCCGTCACCGACGTCACCACCGATCCTCAGTCGCTCACCATGGCCCTCACCGCCGAGTTCCCTGTGCCGGTTGAGCGGCTGTGGCTGGCGTTCACCGATCCGAGCCAGCTTGAGCGATTCTGGGGGCCTCCCGGTTGGCCCGCCACCTTCACCGAATTCGACCTCGCTGTGGGCGGCATGGCGCGATACCACATGACGAGCCCAACCGGCCAGACCATCGGCGGCGCCTGGGAGTTCTTGGCAATCGAGGCACCTCGCCGGTTCGAGGTCCTCGACTCCTTCGTCGGCGACGTCGATGGCCACGCGGCCGAGAGTTTCCCGACTATGCGCATGACGTTCGAGTTCGAGGCGACACCGACAGGATCAAGACTGACGAACACCACCTACTTCGCTTCGGCGGACGACCTCGCGAAGATCGTCGAGATGGGGGCAGTGGAAGCCGCTCCCCTGGCGATGAATCAACTCGACATGGTGCTAGCTGGGCTGCGCGAATTCGCCGAAGGCAAGGGCACGCAGGTCGATTTGCTCGGCGACAATCAAGCCCGCATCACTCGCCTGATCGAAGGGCCAAGCGAACTGGTGTGGCGAGCCCACGTGGAGCCCGACCTGATCCGTCGCTGGATGCTGGGCCCCGACGGCTGGCGGATGTCGGTGTGCCAGGTAGAGGCATCGGTCGGCGGCAGGTTCGAGTACGAATGGGAACCGGAGCCCGGCACAGACGGCCAGCGGTTCGGGTTCGACGGCGAGACCCTGCTCATCGATCCGCCGCGGCGGTGGGTAACTACCGAACACATGGTCGACACCGACTTCCCTGCCACCACAAATGATCTGAGTCTGCAGTACGAGGACGGCGCAACATTGGTGACGCTGCTCATCAGCTACCCCGACCGTGGCACCCGCGACGCTGTGCTCGCCACGGGCATGGCTGACGGCATGGAAGCCAGTTTCGCGCGCCTGGACGGCCTTCTCAAATCGCTTTAGTGGGCACCCGCAGCAATCATCACCGGAGCGTCGGGTGCACTGATGATTCGAATGGGGTCGGCCGGGCGTACGTGCGGAACCACGTCTTAGTCGGCCGTCCTGGGGATGCCGTCTGGAGTGCAGCGGCTACGCCAAGGCGATGGTGAGCTCCAGAATCACCCGCGGATCATTGAGGCGATCACCGTACACGTCGCGAATCTGCCCCATCCGGTAACGCACCGTCTGTGGGTGGACTACGAGATCGGCGGCAACGTCGTCGCGTCGTCCGCTGTGCAGGAGCCAGGATCGCAACGTGGCAGTGAGTCGCGAGGCGGTGTCGGGTCGCAGGGTGCGCAGCGGCGCGAGGGCACGCGAGCGCAGGTCCTCGATGGCGTCGAGGTCGGCACCGACGACGATTTGGGGCAGCACAGTGTCGGTGTCCAGCGGCATCGCTTCGGCCCCGCCCAGACCCAGCGCACGGGCGCTCAAGGCCCGCTGGTACGACGCGCTCACCTGCATCCAACCCGTAGTGTTTCCCACCACCGCGGGAACGGCGCCCAATGATTCGAGCAACTGGCCCCGCTCCCCCCGGCTCGACGCTCCGAACAGCAGGACGGCAGCCTCGTCGTCGTCTTCCAGACCCGGCAGCTCCCCGCCTGGCCGCAGGACGCGGGGGCCAACCCGCGAGAGCACGCCCCGCACGTCGGACTCGGCCAGGATCACGGCAACCAGAAACTCGGGTGGCTCCCAATCAGCCCGCTTGGCCGCGATCTCCAGCACCTTTGGCGGCGCTCCGGTCACGAGAGCGTGGCCGAGTCGTTCCCGGTAGCGCTCGCGCACCCGGCCCGTGGTTGCGAGCTGGTCCGCATGACCGACCACGCTGGCCGCCGAGAGTTCATCGATGTAGGCGAAGACCAACTCTGCGAACGCCACGAAAGTGCGCGCCTCGAGACCTCGTTCGACAGCTGCACCGGCCAGTTCCCGCCAGGCCGCGCGCGCCCCAATTCGGTACGCGGCCAGGAGGGCATCCATCGTGCGACCGCTGCGCGCCTCCCCCCGACCCAACGTGTAGGCGGCATCGAGAGCGGGGGCCATGGGGGCACTGGGATCGGCTCCCCGATGCCCCGAGGCGAGATCGAGAAATCCCCGGAGTGCCATTTCCACCCCTTGTTCCAGTGTGTCGCGGTCCGGGCCGGATCCCGCGTCGACCTCCTCCAGGGCGCTGTAGCCGGGTACCTCAGCGACCACGGCAGCCACCGTCCGTTCAGCGACACGGGGCAGTTGCGCGCGCATCTCGGCGATGACCTCACCGCTCAGATCAAGGTCCGCAGCTCGGGATACCGTGGGACGGCCGTCCGACATGGCAACCTCGCTTTGTTCGATGGGTACAGCATAGTGACTCCGATTCACATTTCTAGGTCAAGACTTTATCTCCTCGCGGTGAAACTCTTGAGTCATGGCTTCCACAACCCTCCTGCGCATCGCCGAACTACTCACCACCCCGCTGGTACCAGCCGACTACTTCGATGCGGTAGCACCCCTGCGGGGCACCACACTGCGCGGCCGCATCGTCGCCGTGAATCCAGAGACCCGCGACGCCGTCACCCTCGTCATCCGACCCGGACGCGGATGGGCAGGCCACACGCCGGGGCAATACCTCCGGCTCGGCGTCGACGTCGACGGCGTTCGACTCTGGCGTGCCTATTCAGTCACCTCCTCCGCCGATCGGGACGACGGCTGCATCACCATCACGGTCAAAGCGATTCCGGGCGGCAAGGTGAGCGAATACCTGGTCCGACGCGCCAGGGTGGGTTCCCTCGTCCATCTTGATCAGGCAGCAGGCGACTTCCAACTGCCGGAACGTATTCCGGCCCGCGTGTTGTTCGTCACGGCGGGAAGCGGCATCACCCCGGTCATGGGGATGCTGCGCAACACGCTTGACCACCTCGACGACGTCGTCCTAGTGCACTCCGCGCCCACCGCCGACGACGTGATCTTTGCCGGCGAAATCCGCGCCCTCGCCCGTCAGGGAAGAATCCGCCTAATCGAGCGCCATACGGATGTCCAGGGAATGCTGGCAGCCGCCGATCTTGCCGCACTCGTCCCGGATTTCGCCGAACGGCAGACCTGGGCGTGCGGGCCCACCGGCATGCTCGACGCCCTCGCCGATCACTGGACTGCGGCCGGTGTTGAAGAGCACTTGCACGTCGAGCGTTTCCGCGCAAACGCGCTCGTGACCGGCGAAGGCGGCAGCGTGACCTTCAGCAGCACCGGCATCACAGTGCCTGCGAGTGGCGCCACCACACTGCTCGACGCTGGCGAAGCCGCGGGTGTGTTAATGCCATCGGGGTGCCGAATGGGCATCTGCTTCGGTTGCGTCGCTCCCCTGAGTGAGGGAGCGGTGAAGGACCTCCGCAATGGCGCGGTCACCACGGCGGCCCCCGGCGACGGCGTAGTGATCCAGACCTGTGTCTCCGCAGCCGCAGGTGCCTGCGTCGTCGAACTCTGAACGCCCGCGGCCACGGCCCCGCCCCCACAGCCCCACCCCACAGCCACAGCACCCACAACGTTCCCACTACGAAGAGGACCTCGACAATGACCGTCATCCAGCACAAGATCGACAACCCGATCGCACACCTCACCGAGGACGACATCGCAGATCTCGGGGCCGAACTCGACGCCATCCGCGACCAGGTGATTGCGAGCCTCGGCGAACGGGACGCCGCCTACATCCACAACGTGATCAACACCCAGCGCACCCTCGAACTCGGCAGCCGCGCGGTGCTGCTGGTTTCGCTGTTCCCCCCGGCTTGGCTCGTCGGCACGGTCGGCCTATCAGTGGCCAAGATCCTGGAGAACATGGAGATCGGCCACAACGTGATGCACGGCCAGTGGGACTGGATGCGCGACCCGAAGATCCACTCCACCACCTGGGAGTGGGACCACGCCGCCCCGGCCGCCATGTGGAAGCACTCCCACAACGAGCTGCACCACACCTACACCAACGTCGTCGGCCGCGATAACGACCTCGGCTACGGCGTCATGCGCGTCGATGAGGATCAGCCCTGGCATCCCTTCTACCTCGGCCAACCGCTCTGGAACCTCATCAACGCCCTCCTGTTCCAATACGGCATCGCCGCCTACGACCTGGAGGTGATCGCACATCTGAAGGGCCGGTCGGACTCGAATGTGTTCAAGCGCAACGCCAAGGCGGTGCTGGCCAAAGTACGCCGGCAAATGACCAAGGACTACGTGATCCACCCACTGCTGTCTGGGCTCTCCGCCCCCGCGACCTTCACCGCGAACGTGACGGCCAACGTGGTGCGTAACCTGTGGACGCACTCGGTGATCATGTGCGGACACTTCCCGGAAGGGGTCGAGACTTTCTCCAAGACCTCCATCGAGGGCGAGACTCGCGGCGACTGGTACCTGCGCCAAATGCTCGGATCGGCCAACATCACCGGCAGCCCATTCATGCACACCATGACCGGCAACCTGTCGTTCCAAATCGAGCACCACCTCTACCCCGACCTTCCCAGCAACCGCTACGCCGAGATCGCGCCCAAGGTGCAGGAACTCTTCGAACGTTATGGCCTCACGTACACCGCTGGCCCGCTACCAGCCCAGGTGCTGTCCGCCTGGCACAAGGTGATTCGACTGTCGGTGCCGAACGACTTCCCCGCTGCGGCGGTCACTCCTACTTCTCGTGGCCGTTCCGGCTGGGTTCGGCATAGCGGGGCTTCGTCCGCGGCGTGACCTCACGGCGCGGCGTCGGCCGGAGTAGGAAGGTCCGGCGGCGCGAAGAACTCCATCGCCCGAGCCTCCTCCAGGATCGCCTTCAAATCCCTCTGGTGGGCGAGGACGTAGGCAGCGTTGAACAGGGCCAACGCCTTGGGTGTCGTACGCATCGACAGCGCCTTGATCTCCTCGTCCGTCTCGGGCAGCCCGGCCAGTCGGTGCACCGTTGTGCGGGTATCCGCGAATGACACCGACTCGGCGAAACCACGGCCCAACTCGGCGCCGTCCGGACCGGTGATCACCACCGCGCCCTCGGCGTACTGCGCACCATTGGCGAAGAAGCCAGCCTGGGCCTGGTTCACTATCGGCGTCATCGTGAACTCTCGGATGTCTTCGGGCACATCGTCGTCAAAGACAAAGTGCCAGCGGTTGGGGTACCAGGTGTCCGTGACGAGGTAGCGGTCTGGATTCGGCGAGTGTTCGGCCTTGATCCAGTCGGTCACGCTCAGGGTGCCTGCCACCATGTGCGTCGCCCGCTCGGCGTCCATCATGGTGCCCTTGATCTGCACAGTCATCGTCTGCGGTGGGGTGGGCCCGGTCTGCTCGTAGAACTCCTTGAGGGACTTCGCGTGTGGGGCGAACATGGTGATCTGCCGGTCTTCGGTGAGATGCGCCATGAACCAGTCCCAGCCGATTGGATTCGGGTCCGATGCCCAATTGGCGGCACGCATCACCGGCGAGCGCGCCGCGCCGGTGAGATACCCCCACTGGTGGTCAAACCAGAATTGCCCGCGCTCCAGGGCAATCGTCCGGCCGTCGAGGGTCAACGTGCTGCATGACGGATCCAACTGCAGGTCCGGGATCGAGTAGTACAACGACCCCACACCGTCAATCGACGGCATGCACCCGTCGTCACCCTGCAGAAGGGTTTCCTTCCCACTTGTGAAGGTGAGGTCCAAGCCCAACTCGATTCCAGTTCCGGAGCCCTTGTCCACCCCCCAGCCCTGGACAGTCACGGGGAACAGCCCCTCGCTGTTGTGGCACGTGATCGAATTGCGGCCCAGCCGGAATACCAGCGGATCAGCCGTGAACCCCAGCAGCCCGCTCGTCCCAGCCAGGATCACCGGCTCGGCCTGGTAGTGCCGGCCGCCGCGTTCGCTGATCGCCAACTGAAGTTCGATCAACTGGTTCTCTTCATCGCTCAAGCCGAGGCCCGCCGCGACGTTGGGTGGGAACAGGGCTGTGCCGAAGAACATCAGTTCCGCGCCGTACTCGTTGCCCTCGGTGTCCCAGCAACTGCCGACGAAGAAGTGCCATCCCACCTGGCTGCGGAATTTCGGCAGGTGGTCGCGTGGAAATTCCAGATTCGCCTGCAGCGGGATCATGTCGTAGCCCACCGTCGACGCCGCACCGAGAAAAGACGTCTGCCACACGTACTCCTGCTGAGGCGACAGCTCCTCCCCGCAGAACTCCCGCAACCGGTCGTACGTCTTGGACAGGTCCGGGGTGTGGGACAGCGGATGATCCTTGAGGTAGCGCAGAAACCGCCGCATGCGATCTGCGTGTGCAGCCGGTGAGTTCTTCGGGTCTGCGAGGCGGGCCAAAATATCGGCCGGGATCGTCGCCGGATCGAACTCGTGCTGCCATAGTGCGTGCGCGATGCTGTCCCGGGTGGGCTCATCAAAGGCCATGACCGCTTCGAGTGGGTTGACAGTCTGGGGATCGAGCGGATCAGTGGGCATGTTGGCCATCCTGACACCCCAGCGACCGCAACGGAAGGCGAGAGCCGGCGGGGGCTGCCCCTGGTCGCTGACCACGTGGGGGGCATTCCGCTTGAGGGGACCGAATTCGGCGCCCCATCCATGCTGCATCCCCGGGTTGTCGCCAGTGGCGTCGCGCCCGCGAAGATCAACGCGGGCCCAGGTCGGGACGGCCAAATGGCCATCAAAACCCAACTGGGGCCGCGTTGATCACCGGGTCCCAACTGGGGCCCGCGTCGATCACCCGGGTCCCGCGGGCTCCCGGTATTTGGTGATCGTTTGGTGCCACTCGCTCTCATGCATAAGGGCCCAGGTCGTTGGCAATGTACCTCTGACCTGGGCCTTTGTGGAGCCGCCTTGGGGAATCGAACCCCAGACCTACGCATTACGAGTGCGTCGCTCTGCCAACTGAGCTAAGGCGGCGGGGGGCGCTGGATCGATTCGCTGCGACCCTCCCCACCACGGGGTAACTATACGACCCCCGCAGCCAATGACCGGGGCACCCCACGGCATGTGGCATCCCGGTCAGCAGCCAGACGTCGAGGAGGCAAGCAGTCCTACCGCCAGATGGCCAGTCGGTTCAGACTGCCCAAACCCCCGCCAGGAAACCCCACCCCACCGGAACGACCGCTTGGAATCCAACCCTGCGGTGCGCAAAGATTCGGGTCTGTTGGGTGACCGGAATCGGCCGAGGAGGAGTCCCGTGAGTGGACATACGATCGTCTTGGAGCAGACGAGCACCGCCACCGTCGACCGAGTCTGGTCGGTGCTCACCGATCTGGCGAGGGCGGCAGAGGTGCTCAGTGGAGTCCAGCGCATCGAGGTGCTTAGCCCGAGCCCCGACGCGGTGGGGACCACTTGGCGGGAGACGCGGTCGATGATGGGCAAGTCCGAAACCCAGGAGATGACCGTGGCAGTGGTGCAGCCTCCGAATCGCACGGTGGTCACAGCAGAGGCGGCAGGGGTCCACTACACAACCGAGTTCACTCTCCGGTCAATCGGCAACGGGTCGCTGATTCGCATGGAGTTCTCCGGCGAGCAGCCCGAAGCCAGCCTGCATCCAACAATCACCTGACGGTTTCGGCCGACGGCGCCATGATCATCAAGCGGGTGATGGCTGCCGATCTACGTGACATCGCAGCAGCAGCGAATCGATCTGGCACCACCGCTCAATCCACGAGGTACTCCCAACGTGGCACCACCGCCGCTTGACCCACCACCTCGCCGTCGTCGGTGACGGCGAAGATCACCGCGTCGCTGATTCGGAAGCGCCGACCAGTGGCACTGATCCGCACACCCTGGTAGCCGCGCACCACGCCTCCCGCACTCAGCGCGGCTGCCCGCTGAGCTTGCTCCTCGACAGGCGCGGTGAGCCGGGACGGCCAGCCCAGGAAGTCCTGCAGCGGGCGCTCCCAGAGCCGCTGCGCCGTGCGGTTGGCGTAGACGAATAATGGGTCGGCCTCGGTGCCGTGGCACAGCACGGCCCACGGATGGCCGTACAGCTGACCAGCCTCCGCCAAGGGCTCACCGAAGGCCGAGCGATACCCCTCGACGATGCGGCGCTCCCACACCATCGGCCCCAAAGTCACCGTCGTGCCTCAATCCGGAGCCTCGTCGGACCACTCCCGGAACGGTTGCCGCGCGAGGTTGACGTTGTAGAAGCGGTCGTCGTCGGAGACCTCGGGACCAGCCCAGCCCGGCACTTCGAAGCCTTCGTCGGCATCGGCAAGCTCGACTTCGGCCATGACCAAACCGGCATTCTCACCGGCGAAGACGTCGAGTTCCCAGACGTGGTCACCGAAGGGGATCAGATGCCGCACCTTGTCGATCACCGGATCCGTCGCCAACTCCTCAAGCATGCTCAGCGCGTCGGCCACCGGAATCGGGTACTCGTATTCGCTCCGGCTGATGCCATGGGAAACACCCTTGATGGTGAGCATGGCGTCGTCGCCCGTGACCCGGACCCGAACCGTGGCGGTATCGGTGTGGGCGATGTACCCCTGGACAATCCGCCGCTCGGAATCGACCTGGCTGCGCCAACTGTCGCCGTGAACTAGAAACTTGCGCTCGATCTCGGTGGCCATGGCGCCATCTTCGCAGTCCCGGGCATCAGCCGTCGCGCAAGTACCACCGCTAGCCGAGCATTCGGTAGACCTGCCCGGTCTGGCCACCCTCAACGCTCCGCACGTAGCCGAGCGCAGCGTCCGCGGCGGTGACCGGCCGGAATCCGGCGAACAGTTGACCGATCTTGGGCATGGATTCGGCCACCGCGGTCGGGCTGACGCTATTGATGCGAATCCCCCGCGGCAATTCGATGGCAGCGGCCCGGACGAAGGCGTCAAGGGCGCCGTTGACCATGCTCGCCGAGCTGCCACCTCGCACCGGGTCGGCGCTGAGCACTCCCGAGGTGAGGGTGAACGAACCACCGTCGGCGATCAGTCCACGGCCGAGCAGCACGAGGTTCACCTGTCCCATGAGCTTGCTGCGAAGCCCCACCTCGTAGTCATCTGAGGTCAGATCGGCCAGGGGCGCGAACGTCACGGCACCAGCCGCACACACGACCGCGTCGAAATCGCCCACCTCGGTGTACATCCCAGAGATGGATGCCGGATCGGTGAGGTCGACCCGGACCTCACCGGTCGAGCGTCCCGCAGTCACCACCTGATGCCGTCCTGCGAACTGATCGACGATTGCCCGGCCAAGCGTGCCCGTGGCCCCGATGACGATGATCCTCATGTCCGCCACCGTTGCAGACGAACCGCCATCGGTGCCAAGCGACGCAACGGGCTAGCCTCGCGGTTCGTCAAACTCCAGGTCCGTAGCCGGATGGTGATGCCGCACCCAGGCTTCGCTCACCAGGCCGGTGCGCATTCCCCGCCGCGCCTCCGGATCGCCGTAGGCCATCCACAGGTGGCCACCGACGATCACTGCCACGGCGATCGCGAACCAGCCGTGTGTGAAGGTCGATCCGGTGCGGACGTCGTCCGGGAACCACGACGCGAAGGTCATCACGAAGCCGGTCGCGAGTAGCACCAGCAGCGAGCCGACGGTGAAAGCGGCGTTCAGCTTTTGGCCGGCGTTGAACTTGCCGACCGGCAGCCCGGCCGCACGACGATCGCGCCGACGCAGCCATTCCCAATCGGGCGGTTGGAACCGCCCCAGCCGAGCCACATCGGCGCGGAATGGCCTCGACAGCAGGTAGCCGAGAAGCAAGGGGACCGGCAGAGCGAAGCCCGCGATCAGGTGCACCAGACGCACTACATCCCGCTGTCCGACGAGTCCACCGAGGGCCGGGATGTAGAGCAACGCCGCTGTCGCCAGACACACCCCCATGAGCAGGGCAAACGTGCGATGGGCCAGGCGCTCGGCGCCATCGAACCGGCGCACGTCCTGGGCCCGGTCAGACAGCTCATCGCGACGACCATTGGACGAACCCACCCAAGCATCGACGGCGTACCCCCGCTGTTCCCAGTAGCCCGGTTCGACGTTGGCGGTCAGACGTATCCCACTGAGCCACTTCAGCGACTTGTAGCCGTACATCGGCGCCACGAGCAGCCGCACCGGGCCACCGTGCGGATCGGCGATCGGTTCACCGAACATCCGCGTGGCCACCAGCATGTCCGGTCGCCGGGCCTGCTCCAGCGTCAACGACTCTGTGTATTCGCCGTCGTAGGAGTCGAACGCGACGGCTCCCGCGCTCGGCTGGACCCCGCTTTGGCTCAGGATCTCCGACAACAACACACCCGACCACGGCACATCCGGCACGCGCCATCCTGTGACGCACTGGAAATCTCGGGTCAGGCCCGTCTGTGGCATCGCTTCGAGGTCCGCGAACGACCAGGAACGTGGACGATCCACCAGACCTCCCACCTGCAGTTGGTACTCGGAACGGGGGATCACGGGATCGACCGAGACCACCGAGTAGTAGCGGAAACCCGCCGTGGCCGGAAGGAAACCGGTTAGGCCCGTTGGGTCGGAGCGGGTGAGTCGGGAGACCGCGTCGCCCACCGGCTTGCCGACCACCACCCCAACAGCACCGACCCCAAGCAGACCCAGGATGACGCGACGTCCAACCGGAGTGCCGCGGCCCTCCGGTTGTTGTTCTCCGCCCATACCCACGCCTTTCACCAGCAACCGAATTCGATAGTAGACGCCGAACACCCACTCGGCACCCAATCCCAACTCCGGCTCACCTAGCGTTAGCCCGTGACCACCGCCAGTCGACCGACTCCCGACGACCCCACCTCGGCCGTGGTCGAAACGCCGACAAGATCCCACCCTGAGCGGTCGCCGGCCAGCGAGTGGTGGCGCCACGCTGTGATCTACCAGATCTACCCGCGCTCCTTCGCCGACAGCAACGGCGACGGCATCGGCGACCTGCGCGGCATCATCAATCACCTCGACTACATCGCCTCGCTGGGTGTCGACGGCATCTGGCTGGGCCCGGTCATGGCCAGCCCGCAAGCCGACCACGGCTACGACGTGGCCGACTACCGAGACATCGACCCCATCTTCGGCACGCTTGCCGACATGGACGACTTGATCGCCGCCTGCCACGACCGCGGGCCTCAAGATCACCGCTCGACTTCGTGCCCAACCACACCTCCGAGGCGCACCCGTGGTTCCAGGCAGCGCTGGCCGGCCGGACCGGGCAGCCCCGAGCGAGACCGCTATCTTGTTCCGCCCAGGCCGCGGTACCGACGGCGATCAGCCTCCCAACAACTGGCGCAGCGTATTCGGCGGCCCTTCCTGGACCCGCGTGACCGAGTCCGACGGCAGCCCGGGCGAGTGGTACTACCACCTCTTCGCACCCGAACAGCCGGATCTCAACTGGCGCAACCCGGACGTGTTGCCCGAATTCTCCGATGTTCTCGCGTTCTGGCTGGCCCGCGGCGTCGACGGCTTCCGCATCGACGTGTCCGACGCCCCGATGAAGGACCCGGGATTCCCCGACACCGCCGACGAGCAACCCCTCATCCCCAAAGACGAGGCAAGCGGCGTGCACGACATCTACCGGGCCTTCCGCCGCGTGTTCGACTCCTTCGACGGCGACCGGATGGCGGTCGTCGAGACCGGGTGCACCCGCCGACATCGTCGCGCTGTTCCTGCGTCCCGACGAGATGAATCTGGCGTTCAACTTCTCCTTCACCCGCAGCCCGCTGGGACGCCGACTCGATTGCGCGACGCCATCACTTCCGCGCTCGCTGCCAACGATGCAGGTCGGCGCCCCCACCACCTGGGTCACCGACAACCACGACATGCCACGCTCCGTGAGCCGCTACGGCACCTCGCTGCGTCTGGTGGGCGAATACGTCCCTGCACTTGATCAGGGTGCGCGAGGTCGACCTCTCGCGCGGAACGCGGCGGCACCGCGCGATAGCCCTGCTCATGAGCGCGCTGCCCGGCACGGTGTACCTATACAACGGTCAGGAACTCGGCCTGCCCAACGTCGACGACCTGCCCGAAAGTGTTCTCCAAGACCCGGTGTGGGCAGCGGAGCAACCACACCGAGCGCGGCCGCGACGGCTGCCGAATCCCGATGCCGTGGCGTGGCGCCGAACCCCCCTACGGCTTCTCCGAGAGTTCCGACACGTGGCTGCCGATGCCCTCCGACTGGGCCTCCCTGACAGTCGAGCACGAGGACTCCGACCCCGCATCGATGCTGCTGCTCTACCGTCGCGCGCTTGCGCTGCGGGCCATCCACCCTGCCCTCGGACGCGGTCGACTCACCTGGCTCGATGCGCCCGCTGGCCTGCTGGCGATGAGGATCGCCAGCGACACCGAACCGGTCACCGTCGTGGTCAACACCAGAGACGAAGCTGTTGCGTTGCCGAAGGCGCTGACCGCCCACGCGGTGCTGCTCTCCTCTGACGCCGACTTGCTGCCGGGTGCGATCGTGCATGACATTCCGGCCGACACGACACTGTGGCTACGGCAGCCCTGAGCCGACGTGAGTTCCTTCTATTCCCCCGCGCGATCGGGACATTGGTGGTTGCGACCGGCAGGAATGGTCGTCAGCGCCTATCTCTTCGTGCTGGTGGTCGGCATCGGGTTGCTGCTACTGCCCATCTCGCAGCAGGGGGCAGGTTGCCGCCTCGTTCACCGAAGCGGCCTTCACCGCCACCTCGGTGGTGTGCGTGACGGGACTGTCGGTGGTGGACACCGCCACCTTCTGGTCCGGTTTTGGCCACGTCGTGATCTTCGTGCTGTGCGAGATCGGCGGCCTGGGCGTGATGACGCTGACCTCGCTGGCACTCATGCGACTGTCTCGCCGGTTGGGCCTGCGAGCTCGGGCCTCAGCATCCACCGAAGTGGGCGGGCTGGATCCGGGGAACGTGAAGTCGGTGGTGTTCGCGGTCGGGCGCGTGGCGCTGATCGTGCAGAGCGCCATCGCGCTAATCCTCACGCTGCGCTTCTATCTGCACTACGACTACGACCTACGCCAGTCGGCCTGGTACGGCGTCTTCCACAGCGCCTCGGCCTTCAACAACCTGGGATTCGCCCTCTTCACGGACAACCTCGTGGGTTTCGTGACCGACTGGTGGATCATCATCCCGATCTCTTTCGGCATCGTGGTCGGCGGTCTGGGGCTGCCAGTCCTGCTAGAGGTCTGGACCCACCGGCGCACCCTGTACCGGGCGGCTCGGCGCCGCCGCTGGACGATCCACACCCGGATCATGATCTACGGCACCATCGTGCTGCTGGTGGTCGGCTTCGGCCTGTTCCTGCTTACAGAGTGGACGAACAATGCAACGCTGGGCCAGCTCAGCGTTCCGGGAAAATTCCTTGGCGCTATCGGTTTGAGCGTCTTCCCCCGAACCGGCGGATTCAATTCGGTGGACATCACCGACCTGCGCAGCGAATCCTGGTTCATCACGGATGTGCTGATGTTCATCGGCGCGGGTCCGGCCGGCACCGGCGGCGGGTTGAAGATCACTACCGTGGCTGTCCTGGCAGCCATCTGGATCACCGAGGTGCGGGGCAATCCGGACACCCGGGTGTTCGATCGGACCGTCACACCCGCCGCACAGCGCGGCGCGATCGCGGTCGCCTCCGCCTTCACCACGACCATCCTCGTCGCCACCGGGTTGATGTTGGCGATGACGCCCTACACTTTGTCGGCGGTGTTCACGGAGGTGACATCGGCCATGTCGACCGTGGGACTCTCCACCGGAATCACGTCGTCGTTGAACACCGCCGAGCAGTTCCTCCTCATGCTGCTCATGTTCATCGGCCGCCTCGGACCCATCACCTTCGCGACCGCCATCGCGCTCAACACCCGAACGACGCACTACTCCTTGCCGGAAGAGAGGCCCTACATTGGCTAAGTCAACGGCGCATCGACTCCCATCCCGGATTGCCTCCGGCAATTCGGCAGCGGTGATCGGTCTGGGCCGCTTCGGAAGTTCGGTCGCCCTGCACCTCGAAGAGAGTGGGGTGGAGGTGCTCGGCATCGACAACGACCCCAACCTGGTCGCACAGTTGGCCGACCACCTCACCTTCGTGGCCCGTGCCGATTCCACATCCCAGGACGCGCTCAAACAGTTGGCGATTCCAGACTTCGACCGCGTGGTGCTCGGGATCGGCTCGAATCTGGAGGCCAGCATCCTGACGGCATCCCACTTGGTCGACTTCGGGATTCCGACCCTGTGGGCGAAGGCCCTCAGCACTGAGCACGCCAGGATTCTGCGCCAAGTAGGTGTCACGAACATCATCGAGCCGGAAATGGAGGTCGGGCGCAGGCTGGCCTCGGACCTCCTCACAACGCCGCCGGCTGGCGGCTAGCGATCCCGCCGAAGCCACGAGCCGCCGCCGCACGACAGCCGTTGCGAGCCAGTGAGCGCACGGCGTTAGACACGTCACAGTTGCTCGGCGGGCCTTGAGGCCAGTCACTGCGTTTGCCGCGATACTGGGACAATGCCACTGACCACGACCGCTAAGGACGCGCCCAACGACGCGCGACCACGGGTTCTGTGGGGCATGGCTGACAAGACAAGGGATGCGCGAATGAAGCCACTCATGGCGGTGGGGGCAGGATTGTGTGCCATCGCGCTAGCGGCCGGATTCGTCGTGGGAAACCAGAACGCCGGAGACGATCTCTCCCCCACCGCGGCGGCAGAACCGGCCGCGGCGGCAGAACCGGCCGCGCCCGCCGCGCCTGCCCCCGGTGGCGAGGTTGATCCCGGAGCCGGCGCTGCTCCGGCAACGGGCAACCCAGCACAGTCACCGCTCATCGTCCCCGTGGGCTGCCCCAACCCTGCGACTTGGACGAACGAGCAACTAGCCCAGTACCTCGTGGTCCCGGGGTTCAACGCGGCCGGCGGGTGGCCGAACTGGCTGTCGCCGGGCACGAGCGGGGTCTTCCTCCCCGACGGTTCCACCGGCCTCAACGCTGGCTACTTCCGCACCGACAACCCCGCCTTCCCCACGACGCCCCAACCGTTCGTTGCGGTGGACTACGAAGGCGGCCAAGTCTCCGACCACGCAGGTCTGATCGGCGCGATGCCCTCACCGCGCGAACAAGCCGCGACCATGAGCCCCGAGCAGGTGCGCGCCATGGCGGCCGACCGCGCAGGTGCCATGCGTTACTACGGGATCAACGTCGACTTCGCCCCGCTGGTGGACCTTGACCTCGGCAGCCCCATCGTGGGGCCCCGGTCGTACGGCAGCGACGCTGCCACCGTCACCACCTACGCGGGTGCATTCGCCGACGGGCTGCGCGACAACGGCGTGCTGCCGGTTATCAAGCATTTCCCGGGCCACGGCTCGGCCAATGGCGATTCGCACATCCAACTCGCCACCACGGAGGGGTGGGACGTACTGCGCGAGCGCGACGTCCCCATCTACACCGAGTTGCTCGCCCGACCTGGACCGTGGATGGTGATGATGGGTCACCTCGTGGTGCCGGGCCTATCGTTCGACCCCCAGACGCCGACCTCGGTCGATCCCGCCGCCTATCAGGCGCTCCGCGAGACCACCGGGTTCACCGGACCGGTGATCACCGACGACCTCTCAGGGATGAGGGCCATCACGGATCGCCTCTCCGTGCCGGACGCGGTGGTCAGTGCGATCTCGGCGGGCGCCGACCTCGCGCTCGTCTCAGGAGCCAACGACTACTGGGGCTCCGTCACCGCCCTGGGCAATTGGGTAGGTGCCGACGAGGGCAAGCGCCAACAGATGATCGACTCGGCGGTGCGGAGTCTCACGGTCCTGCCGTGCGGACGCCCCTAGCGAATCACTTGTCGGGCTCGGCGCTAGCTGCGGCCCAGCTCGTGGCCCACTCCACCGACGCCGCGCCAGCCGCTTCCAGGTAGGCATCCCAGATTCGACGCATTTCCGGCGAGGGCGGCGGCCCCGCGATCACCACGTCGACGCCTTCCATGTCAGGCAGGGTGCCCGCTGTTTCCGCATACTGGAGGGCAATGGCGACAGCCATGGGGTCATTCAACAACGCGGGATCCAAGGGCACCGGCGACTGCTCCGTCCAACCCTCGCCCAGCAGCACCAGCGACCCCAACCGGCCTTGCGTGACGTCGACTGCCTGGCGCAAGGAGGCGTGCGCGTTTCCAGTGCGGTAGGGGTCGCTCGCGGAGCACTCAGCCGTCGTCTTGATGGCTGGCCCGGCAACGGCGGCGTCGACCTCGACATCGCTGCATTCGGTGGCTGACGCGGGCGGGACCACGATCAGCGAACCCGGCAGCGTGCGCAGGGCAGTGGCGTTCCAGGCCGCCTCGGCACTTGCCGGCGCTGCGGAGTTCACCGCCACCACGGTATTCGCGCGGGGGTCGCGAACAGTGGTGGACGCACTCGGGGTGGGCGTCGACGAACCTTCCGACGTCACCGACTGCTGTCCGATGAGCATCAAACCGCCGACCAGCACGACGGCGGCGCCGAGCGCCACCGCCTCTCTGCTGATTCGGTCCGTGAATCTACCCACCCCACTAGGGTGCGACATCGACCTCCACAGCGACACCGCGCGGTTCGATTGCGGTGGCGTGACTCACGTGTGCCGCTACCCAACTGGCCAAGGCTTCGATGCACGCAACGGACTCACCTACCGGTGGGAGTATTCGCAGGCCTTCATCAGTGGCACGTCGAGCAGCGCGATCCGCGAGGAATCCGTCTGCGAACATCAGCGGCAGGACCGTGACCTGGTCAGCGCCAACGTCGACCAGTAGGTCCCGGGCGGCCGAGATGTGTGCCGGGCCATTGGCCACCACCATCTCCACGCCCGCCACTCGGAGTGACGAGGCCAAGGCCTCGAAGCCAGTCAGCGCACCCGCTCGAGATGAGCCAGCCACCACACCCACAACGCCTCGGAGTCGGCTGGCGGCGGATGCGCCGTCGGCTGCCTGAGCCAGCATCGAGAGCACAGCGAGCGCGAGGGTCTGCGGTGGCAACGCCGGGAGCAGCCGCCAGTCGAGGTCGGGGCGCGCCAATGTGGCTTCGACGAGGAGCTCCGGCACGTCGTGGGTCACGTGAACACCCTCGCTGAGCAGCAGCGGTAGCACCCAGACCGTCTCGGTGGTCGCGAGTGCCCCGTGCGGCGCGACCGGGATCGTCGACGCCGCGGATGCGAGGTGCGGTCCGTGGTGCTGCAGGTAGGCGTGGGTCACCGCCACACCGCCAAGGAGGCGCGCCATGCCGGCGACGAGCTTCTCCACACCCGCGGCATGCCGCGGGTCGGGACTGCCGTGGGCGAGTACAACGATCACGATTCCTCCTGGTATCGCTTTGGTTGGTGTTCGTCAATCCGCACCGACGAGTGCGCGGCACCGGCTGCGGCCGTCGCGAGTTGTTGGCCGACGTTGACGACATCCCCGACCACCACCACCGCGGGCGACTGCACACCAATCGCCGCAGCGCGCTCCGCGATATCTGCCAAGGTGCCCACCGTCGTGCGCTGACCCGGTTGCCAGCCGCGTTCCACAATCGCGACCGGCGTCGTTTCGGCACGCCCGGCGGCCATCAGACCGGACGCCACTGCCGGCAGCGTCTTCACCCCCATGAGCAGCACCAGGGTGGTGTCGTCGGATAGCTCGCGGGTGCGGTCCAGGACCTCCTCGGCCGAATGGGCCGACACCATTGCGAACGACGCCGCCACCCCGCGGTGGGTCACTGGAATCCCAGCCGCGGCTGGCACCGAGATGGCCGAGGTCACACCCGGCACCACCGCCACGGGCACACCGGCAGCCACGCAGGCGAGCGCCTCCTCACCGCCACGACCGAGCACGAAGGGATCCCCGCCCTTGAGCCGGACGACGACTTTCCCGGCGAGCGCCCGATCCACCAGCAGACGGTTGATGTCGCCCTGGGCCATGAGGTGGCGCCCAGGAGCCTTCCCGACGTTGATCACCTCGACATCGGCGGGCAGATTCGTGAGCGCCGGCCACGGTGCCAGGCGATCCATCACGACCACGTCGGCCACCGACAGCAGGCGTCGCGCCCGCACCGTCAGCAAATCCTCGTGGCCGGGTCCGCCACCGACCAGATAGACCCGACCGACCTCCCGGGACCGCTCTCGCCGCTGCGGCAGGCCACCCTCGTCGGCCAGGTCACGGATCGCCCCCGCGACTGCTTGCGCCCGGCGGGGATCGCCTCCGCCGCTGACAGCCACGGTCACCCCGTCCTCGGCGCGCACCTGCACCGCACCCCAGGCCGGCGATGCACCTGCCTGCGAGGCGTGAATCGACCAGATGCGGCCTGCCTCGGCTTCGGCGACCACGCGTGCGTTCACCCGCGGATCGTCCGTCGCCGCCACCGCGAACCACGCCCCGTCGAGGTCACCGCTTTCGTAGTCGCGCGCCTGCCAGACAATGACCCCGGCCGCGGCCAACTCCGCCACTGCCGTGCTGGCGTGGGGCGCCACCACGACGGGGCAGGCACCCGCGGCGAGCAGATCGCGCAGCTTGCGCAGTGCGACCTCGCCCCCGCCGACCAGCACGACCCGGCGCCCCCGCAAGTCCAGGAACACCGGTAGGCGGGTTGACTCCGCTGCACGTTGGGAGGGTTGCACCACCTTCGTCGCGGCTCTCATGCGTGGATCCCGCACTCGACTTTGCCAAAGCCAGCCCACCTGCCAGCCCGCGGATCCTCGCCCTCGGCGACCGGCCGCGTGCAGGGCGCGCACCCCACCGAGACGTAGTCGAGTTCGCGCAACGGATTGACCAGCAGCGAATGCTCGACCGTGTAGGCGTCCACGTGCTCTTGCGTCCAATGGGCCAACGGGTTGAGTTTGAGCATGTCGCGGCGCGGATCCACGCTCACCAACTCCACCTGTGCCCGGTCGTTGTGATCGTCGCGGCGCAAGCCAGACGCCCATGCCGAGTACCCCACCAGCGCGGCGGAGAAGGGCGCCACCTTGCGCATGGCGCAGCACTTGTCGGGATCACGCGCGAACAGCTCTGCACCCACTGCCGCATCCTGCTCCGCGACGGTGGTCAACGGCAGCAACGTGCGGACGGTGACGTCGTAGACGTCGGCGACGGCATCGCGCAGACCGAGCGTCTCGGCGAAGTGGTACCCCGTATCGACGAACAGCACATCCACTCCGGGCAGGGCCCGCGCGGCGAGATGCGTCAGCACCGTGTCGGCGAACGACGTCGCCACGGCCAAACGTGATGCACCGACGTGCTCGGCCGCCCACACCAGCACTTCTTCGGGGTGGGTCTGCGGCCCGAATCGCCGGGCACCTTCCGCGGCCAACTCCTCGATCTGCTCGCGGTTCAGCAGGCGCGCTCATCGCAGGTTCTCCTCGTCGGTCTCGACCGCCCACTCGGCGAAGCTGCGACCATCGCCGGTGTCGGCGAAGCGGCTCAGCACCCGCTCGACGTAGGCGGGGACCTCGCTGCCTGCCAACCGCAGGCCGCGCGGGGATCGGCCAAACGACGCCTCCTGCCCCAGTGACCCACCGAGGTGCACCTGGAACCCCTCGACTTGTTCCCCGTCGTGTTCGGCGAGCACCCCCTTGAACCCGATGTCGGCAACCTGGAATCGGGCGCACGAGTTGGGGCAGCCATTGACGTGGATCGCGATGGGCGAGGTGAAGTCCGGCAGGGCCTCCTCGAGGTGTCCGACCAACTCCGCGGTGCGTGCCTTGGTCTCGGAGATGGCCAATTTGCAGAATTCAATGCCAGTGCAAGCCATGGCCGAGCGGCGGAAGGGAGTGGGTGCGGTGCGCAAACCCAGGTCGTCCAGTTCCGCCGCCACCGCCGCGCTCGCCGCCGGATCGATGTCGAGCAGCACGAGGTTCTGCCAGCAGGTCAGCCGTAGGCGTCCCCGGCCGTGCTCATCGGCGAGGTCCGCAAGTCTGGCGAGCGTCTCGGCGTTGGTTCGTCCCACAGTGGTGGCCGCCCCGACATAGACGCGACCATCGCGCTGGCGGTGCACGCCGATGTGGTCGCGTTCCCCGGCCGGCGGCGGCGTGGGAGCTGGCCCGTCCAACAGCGGTCGCCCGAGATACTCCTCCTCGAGCACCTGCCGAAACCTGGCCACGCCCCAGTCCTTCACCAGGAACTTCAACCGAGCCTTGGCCCGCAACCTTCGGTAGCCTAGTCACGAAAGAGCGAGATGACGGCGCCGTAGACGTCCGCCGCATCCTCGACGGCCACCCAAGCGCCCAGGCGCTGAGCCAGCATCGGGTTCGTCGAGAGCCCGCCACCCACCCAGATGTCGAATCCAGGACCGTACTCGGGGTGCTCGACACCGAGGAGGGAGAGGTCGTTGATTTCGTGGGCTACGTCCTGGCGCGGGGATCCGGAGACGGCTGACTTGAACTTGCGCGGCAGATTGGCGAACGCGGGATCGCCCACGAAGCGCCGCACGATGTCGTGGATCACCGGCGTACCGTCGATGATCTCGTCCTCGGCCACCCCGGCCAACGGCGAGCCGAGCACCACCCGCGGCGTGTCGCCGCAAGCCTCGGTGGTTCCGAGGCCCACTGCGTCGAGCCGGCGCCAGATCTGCGGCATGTCGCGCACGTCGATCCAGTGCAGTTGGATGTTCTGCCGGTCGGTGATGTCGGCCAGCCCACGCCCGAACTCGGCCGAGATCGCGGCGATCACGCGCAGTTGTTCGCTCGTGAGCGCACCGCCATCGCTACGGATGCGCAGCATGAAGAACTCATCGTCGAGTTCCTCCGGTGCCAGCGAGGCGGTCTTGCCACCTGGAATCCCCGGCTTGCGCTGGGTGTAGAGCCCCCACCAGCGGAAGCGGCCGCGCAGGTCGTCTGCCGGTATCGACGCGAAACCCTCCTTCGCGTAGACGGTCTCGATGCGATGGCGCACGTTCAAGCCGCCGTCGGCAGCCTTGAACACCTCGTTCTCGTTCAGCGGTGCGGTTGATCCCAGCGCCCACTGGCCCTCGTCGCGCGGCTTGCGGGCACGGGCAGCACGGCGCGCGGTTGCGGCCACGGTGGATGTACTGGCAACTTCTGGCTGAGCAGAATCAGCCGGGGTGAAGGCTTGCATTCGGGTTGTGTCCTCTTCGACTCAAGGGAGAGGACGGCGGTTGCCGAGAGTACCGCTGGTGAGCCCGCGCACGAGTGACTGCGCGGCGCCTCGGCGTCCGCGCGTCCAGGGTGGGCGGCGACGTCAGGCGCAACAGCAGCAGACACACAGCGCACACACGAAAACGGCCGACGGGGCGATGCCCGTGGCCGCGATTTCGGTGGCGACTGTGCTCATGGCTGCACATCATGGCACAGCCGGGAAGCACGTGCCCACTGCGGTGCCGACGGCGTGGCGCAGGCCGGTCGGTGCAGCTCCTCCGCCCCTTACATTCCGTTGACAGCCAACACATTCAGATCACACACAACGGTGTGAGTGTGGGGCCAACCCACAAACCGATGGGCCTCCTCGGAAGTGAAGGACAACCGCACATGAACACGAGTTCTGGCGCCCGGTTCGCGAAGGCCGCAGCACTTGTCGGCGCAGGCGCATTGGGCGCCTCCATCCTCACCGGCGTCGCCTTCGCCGCTGACGACTCCCCCACCGCAGGGCCCGACACCACGATGTCCGAGCGCGGCGGCGCCATGGGCGGACCGGGCGGCCACGGTGGTCCGGGTGGCCGGGGCGGCCCCGGTGCCCTGGCTGGGTTGATGGGCGGCCCCGAAGGCGAGATGCTGCACGGTGAAGCGACCGTGGAGAACGAGGACGGCGCTACCGAGCAGATCCGAGCAGTTCGTGGCGAGGTGACCGAAGTATCCGACACCTCCATCACGGTGCGGGCGAGCGACGGCTTCACGCAGACCTACGTCATCACCGCTGACACCAAGATCCACGTCGGCCCCGGTGACTCCAGCACGGTCGCCGACATCGCCGTCGGCTACCAAGCCGTAGTTGCGGGCGCTGTCGACGGCGACGCTGCCACGGCGAAGATGGTCGGCGCCATGTCGCCCGAGGATGCTGCTGAGTTCGAGCAGCGTATGGACGAGCGCCGGGCCGAGATGGAACAGCGCATGGCTGAGCGGGAGCAGAACGAAACCCCGTCCACCGAGAGCTGACTCACCCCCGGAGAGGTGTTGTTCCACCGCACGCCAGTGGACCTCTACGCTGGTGGCCATGAGCGGCCGCAGCGGTGGGACAACACCCCCCGACCCGCTTGACCACCCCGGTGAGGCACATGCCCACGGGGATCTCGGAGAGCGGGCCAACAAGATTCGGGCCGCGGTGCTGGGCGCCAACGACGGCATCGTCTCCATCGCCGGTCTGGTGGTGGGCGTGGCAGGCGCCACCACCACCACGTCCGCCATCGCAACCGCCGGCGTCGCGGGCCTGGTGGCAGGTGCCCTGAGCATGGGCACGGGCGAGTACGTATCGGTGAGTTCGCAGCGCGACACCGAGTCGGCCGCGGTCGACAAAGAGATCAAAGAACTCCAGGATGATCCTGCTGGCGAGCTCGAAGAACTCATCGGCCTCTTCGAAGCGCGCGGCCTCAGCCGCGCAACGGCCGAGGCAGCCGCGGGTGAGCTGACTGCCAAGGACGCCCTGGCCGCGCACTCCCGCGAGGAACTCAAGATCGAGCCTGGCGACTACGTCAACCCGTGGGCGGCGGCGGTCTCGTCGTTGCTGTCATTCACCGTCGGCGCGCTGCTACCGCTCGCGGCGATCCTGCTCACACCCAGCGGGGTGCGCGTCGCAGCCACCTTCGTGGCCGTCGTCATCGCACTCTCGATCACCGGCTACGCCAGCGCGCAGTTGGCTGGCTCGCCACGGGGCAGAGCAGTAGCGCGCAATGTCGTCGGCGGCGCGCTGGCCATGGCCGTCACCTACGGTGTCGGTTCCCTCCTGGGAACAGCCGTCTAGCCACCGTGCCGACGTGAGTGCCACCCCGCTTGCCGCCTTTGGCTTGGCCACGGCGGCGGCGCTTGCCACCATGATCGGTTGGGCCCTCGCGGCCAGCCGTCGCACCTGGCCGCCGAAAGTGTTCGGCTGGGCGATCCTGCTGGCTGCCGTGGCGATGCTCCTCATCAGTTCCCTCGAGTTACTGCCCTCGGCCCTGCAAAGCGGGTTGAATCCCGCTGTGGCGGGGGCCTGGGCGCTACTCGGATCGGCCTTGGTCGTCGCTCTGCACTACCTCGCCAGCCTGTTCAACGTCGGCGGCAGTCCGCTTGGTCGCAGCGCACTTCTCGTAGCCATCGCGATCGGACTGCATAACGTGCCTGAGGGCGCGGCGCCCATGGCGGCCGCGCTGCTTTCGTGGCCCGCGGGCCTGGTGACCGCGCTCGCCGTCGCCCTCCACAACATCCCCGAGGGCATCGCGGTGAGCGCCCCGGTGCTCGCCAGCGGGGGCTCGCGCGTTCGGGCCTTCTGGTTCACCGCCGTGGCCACCGGCGGGGAGATACTCGGGGCCGCCCTCGCGCTGTCGTTCTCGGGCCTCCTCACAGAGCCGCGCATCGCGGCCCTGCTGGCCTTCGTGGCGGGCATTATGATGACCCTGAGCGTCGTCGAGTTGGCACCTTCCGGTCTCCGCCTCGTGCGTCAACGCCCGGCTACACTCGAGGCATGAGGGCAACCACCTGGGGGAGGTGCGATGACTGACTTCTCGGACGAGGAGCTCTGGGGGGAACTCACCGAAGCCGACGGGCAGCGCCGCGGTGAGATTCTGCTCGAGCTCGCAGACCGTTGCTACCACCGCAACGACATGATTCAGTTCGAAACGCTAGTGGAGGCCGCGGCCGAGGCCTCGGAATCGGCCGGCGACGATCGCCTGGCAGCCTACGCACGGTTCAATCAGGGCCAAGGGCTCATGGAGCTGGAGCGCTTCGAAGAAGCGGTGGGCGGCTTCCTGTCAGCTGCCGAATATTTCGGCACCCTGGGCGCCCAGGGTGATGTGGCGCTGGCCACGCAGCGCGCAGCCGACGGGTACGCCGCCCTGGCAGATCTGGACTCCGCGGTGAACCACTGGCACACCGCGCTGGCGCTCTTCGAGTCCGAGGACGACCAGCTCAGCGCGGGCAGGGTGCACATGGCTATGGGTGCGGCCTACATCAGCGCCGAATCGGCAACGATCAGCGGGGCCCGGGGCCTCGCGGAAGAGTGTTTCACCAAGGCCCGGGCGTCGTTTCGGGCAGCTCGCTCCGCGCAGCACGTGGCGTGGGCCGACGACGCCGCCGCGGAGGCCTTGATTCAACAGGGCCGGACGGCGGAGGCACTGCCGCTACTGCGTTCCTGCCTGGACATCGCGCGGGTGGGCTCCGACGACGTCGCTCGCGGCTACGCCGGCCTGCGCCTCGGCCTGGCACTGCGGATCTTGGGGGCCCACAGTGAGGCGCTGGAGCACCTGCGCGATGCGAGGTCGGCCTACCAGTCCGACGAGAACCTCATCGGTGTCGCCCGTTGCGACCTCGAGGCCGGGCACGCCCGGCGCGCGCTGCGCGACCAAGCGTCGGCCGAGGGCCTCTACCAAGGTGCCCGGTCGATCTTCGACGCCATGGGTGCCGACGACTATCTCGTGCTCACCGATCGGGCGCGCGCCGAGCTCTTCCTCGCAACAGATCGATTCGCCGAGGCGGCCGCGGTGGCGCGTGATGCCCTCGAACGAGCCGCCGACGTCGGCGAGCCCGTGATGGCACTCGACCACGCCGCGGTGCTCGCGGAGGCGCTGCTGGAGATGGACGAGCCCGCGAAGGCACTCGAGGTGGTGAACAGGCATCTGGCCAGCCACGATGTGCCGGTGGACTCGATCGCGGCCGCCCGGCACCAATCGGTAGTGGCGATGACGCTCCTGGCTAACGACCTCGACGATGAGGCACTCGCGACGGTGGACGCGGCCTTGGCGGCATCGGCTGCGCACAACGAACCGAACCTGCACGCCCGTCTCTACGAGTTGCGATGGCGCGCCCGCCCGCCGAGCAGTGAAGCCGATCGGGACCTCGCCCACGCGGTGGCCCTCTATCTGGCTGCCGGTAACTCCGACCGCGCCACCGCGCTCAGCAGCTACTTCCTTCCCGATGACACATCGCGCGCGGTGCGCAGTGAGGATCTGCTCTCGATGCGCGGGTTGCGCCCCTCGGTCGACGTCGACTTCCGCACCCCTGGAAACTCGGGTGTCACGGACAGCGGCGGCTAGTGGTCGGCGTCGGACCCCATCCCCGTCCCTGGCCCGAGGGCCCACAGTGGGATCAGCAGTTGCTCGCCGAAGGCGACCGCCGCAATGTCGCCGACGAGTTCCGCTATCTCACCGTCGAGGCCATCAAAGATCGGCTTGACGCCGACCGCAGTCCGCTGCACGTGGCGATCGAGAACTGGCAGCACGACCTGAACATCGGATCCATCGTGCGATCCGCCAACGCATTCAACGTCGCAGGTGTGCACATCGTGGGCCGCCGCGACTGGAATCGGCGTGGTGCCATGGTCACAGACCGCTACCTGCACGTGCGCCATCACCCGGATCTGACCGCCTTCGCCGCCTGGGCGCACGAGAAGGAGTTGCCCATCCTCGGCATCGACAACATCGACGGCAGCCAGCCGCTGGAATCCACCAACCTGCCCGAGGCATGCGTCATGCTCTTCGGTCAGGAGGGCCCCGGCCTCTCGGCTGAGGCGGCAGCGTTGTGCACGACCGTGCTCGCCATCACCCAGTACGGATCGACCCGTTCCATCAATGCCTCGGCCGCTGGTGCGGTGGCCATGTTCGCCTGGACCCTTCAGCATCGGTCCGTTCCCCAGCACCCCTGACAACCGCTCTCGAGTGCCCGCCGAGGGCAGGCCGCCCCGGTTGACTGTGAATATAGTTGATGATTAAACTATATTCACGCCAACGCTGAAAGGAAACCATCCATGACCGTCAACGTCGCGATCATCTACTACTCCGCCACCGGCTCCGTGCACGAAATGGCCCTGACTGCAGAGGAGGCCGCGAAGGCAACCGGCGCGAACGTGCGCCTGCGCCGGGTCGCTGAACTGGCCCCGCCGGAGGCGATCGCCTCGAACGAAGCTTGGGCGGCTCACGCCAAGGCCACCGCGGACGTGGACATCGCTACCGCGGACGATATCGACTGGGCCGACGTGGTGGTGTTCGGTTCTCCCACCCGCTACGGAAACATCGCCGCGCAGCTCAAGCAGTACCTCGACACGCTCGGCCCACTCTGGGTCGAGGGCAAACTCGCCGACAAGGTCTACGTGGGATTCGTCTCCACCGGGACCAAGCGGGGCGGGCAAGAAGCCACCCTTCTCGCCCTCTACAACTCCGTGTACCACTTCGGCGGCATCCTCGTTCCGCCCGGCTACAGCGACCCGGCGGTCAAGTTCAACGATGGCAACCCCTATGGCGCCTCGCACTTTTCGGGCAATGGCGCCTTCCCCGTGGCGGAGGAGGAGCGCGCCGCCGTGACGCACATGGTCACCCGCGCGATCAAGGTCGCCAACTACTTGGAGGCGGGCAAGGGCGCCTGAGCAGTTCAGTACAAATCGTCTTCGGCCCGGGTGGCGGCTTCGCGCCGCTCCCGGGCCGCAGCCATTCTGCGGTCCATCCGGGTGCTCATGGCGTCGCGCAACGATCCGAGCACGAGATATGAGACCAAGCCAGAAATGATCAGCGCCAACAGCACGAGCAACCACGACCGCGCACCGACCAGGTACAGCAACCCCGCGGTGACAAGTAGCAGCGCGATGCGCGCCAGCGTGTAAAGAACTATCGGGTGCCGCGGGCCATCCGGCGATGGCGCTTCGGTGGAGCTTCCCGCTTCGGAAGAGTCCTCGAAGTGATCACCTGTGGCCTGCTGATCGTGAGAAGACACGCCTCTCAGGGTACGCACCGACTTTCACTGTCCCGCCCACCGACGTACCCTAGGAAGCGTGGGACGACTACTGATCATGGTGATACCGCTTGCGGTGATTGTGTACGCCTTCATCGACGTGCTGACCACACCTGCCCACACCACCAAACGCGGACCCAAATGGCTGTGGGCCGTCGCAGTGCTCGCGCTGCCGCTCGTGGGGGCCTTGCTGTGGTTCGTCCTGGGCCGGCCAGCGCGGCGCCGGAGCACTTCCGAGCACATGGCCGCGCCAGACGATGACGTTGAGTTTCTGCGGGACCTGGCGCGCCGTACCCGACGGCCGGACGACGACTCAGCGCCGCCGCCATCTGCCTGATGCGGCCTTCGCGCCCACCGCGCCTGACTTGACCTACACGCCGGCGTAGGAGTGGAGGCCCGGCATCAGCATGTTGACGCCGAAATAGTTGAACATGAAGGTGGCGAATCCCAACATCGCGATCCAAGCCGCACGCCGCCCCTTCCAACCGGACGTCGCGCGAGCGTGCAGGTAGCCCGCGAATACCACCCACGTGATGAACGCCCAAGTCTCCTTGGGATCCCAGCCCCAGTACCGACCCCAAGCGTTCTCTGCCCAGATCGCGCCCGCGATCACTGCGAACGTCCAGAGCGGGAAGGTGAAAGCCACCACCTGGTAGGCCATCCGATCGAGCTTCTGCGTCGCCGGCAGTCGGCTGCTCAGCCAGCCGCGCGCCACCCCGTCGGCGGCGCGCCGCTCAGCCCGATCCTTGATCAGATAGGCGCCGGAGAACACGAAAGCCAGCGTGAAACCACCAGCGCAGATGATGGCCGCCGACACGTGAATGACCAGCCACCAGCTCTTCAGCGCCGGCACGAGCTGCGCCGACTCGGTGTAGAGCACCGTCACGGCGAGCCCGAGGGTGAGCAGCACGGCACCGACCACGAAGACGCCCAACCAGCGCAGGTCGTGGCGCAGGGACATCAGCAGGAAGAACACCGAAACCGCCAGCGCCGCGGTGATGGAGAACTCGTACATGTTGCCCCACGGAACCCGACCAGCCGAAAGTCCGCGCAGCACGACGCCGATCGCCAACATGCCCGTGGCCAGCCACGTCAGCGACATGGCAATGTTTCCCGCCCGCCGGCCGGGGGAAGCGGCGCGGGGGCAGCTGTATCGCCGGGCCCCGCCGGTCGCGTGACCCCGGTGGGCACCGCACCGGCTGGGACCGCTGCGAGTTGCTCCTGCGCAACCCGGCTGGACTCGGGCAGGCCGACCGGTCCCCGGCTGGCCGCCAACGCAACCGCGAACGAGATGAGTGCGAGGGTGTAGACGCCCATGGCGGCATAGACGAACTGGTTGGACAGGGAGGCGAGATCCGCGTTCACGCGCGACCCCTTTCTGAGGTGTCAACTGATGCGGCGGCACCCGTACCGGCAGGTGCAACAGCTTCGAGCAGTTCGGCGACATCGTCATCGACGCTGGTGTTCTCAGTGCGACTGAGTCCGGCGACAGACACGAGCGTACGGCTTGACCCATCGTCGGCGGTGCGCAGCCATAGCCTGCGGCGCGGAATGAACAGGCTGGCCATGAGTCCGATGATCGATGCGACGGCAGCAATCAAGGCAAGCGTCTTGCCCGGGTCACGGGCCACCGAGAAGTTGGCGAACTCGTCGACCCCGACGAACTCGATCGATCCGAGCGATTCCGGCAGGGTCCAGGTCTCACCCGGGCGCAGCGACTGCAGACCCACCTGAGTCATGTCCGAGACGTCCAGTCGGAAGACCGACTGCGGCACACCGTCGTTCAGGCCGAGGTCGCCCTGCCACGCGGAGAGGAACAGCGCGGGGTCCTCCACTACTGGAAACAGCGAAATGGGCCCAGCCTCGGCGTCTACCGCTGCGGTCGGCAGGAAGATGCCTTGGAAGCCTAGCTGCGGGTCGGTGTCCGGCACCTTGATGACGCCGGTGGAGGTGAAGTTGCCGTCTCGGGGCAGGAACGGCACCGAACCGCTGAACACCTCGATGCCCGATGCGTCGCGCACGATCACCCGCGGCGCGTAGCCGTGGCCGGTGAGGAACACTTTGGCCCCGGCCACATTCAGCGGGTCGTTGACGCCGATCGAATCCTGCGTCGTGGCAGCGTCGGGCTCGGCGCGATAGGTGACGTCAGCCCGATAGTCCCGGGGCGCACCTGTCTGTACCGCGCCTCGTTCGAATTGCGCTTCGAAGTCGTCGAGGGTGACCGTGAAGGGTGCCAATCCGGCTCGATCAACGAGTCGGCCGGAGGTGAAGGTGTCGTATTGCGTCAAGGTGTTGGAGAAGCCGCGGCCCTCCATCACCACCACGGATCCCCGCCAGCCGAATAGGCTTCCGACCGCGACCGCGGCGAGCAGCACCAGCAGCGAGACGTGGAAGAGGAGATTGCCGCTCTCCCGCAGGTAGCCCTTCTCCGCGGCGATCCAACCGTCACCAGTTCGCACCCGCCAATGGTGAGCCCGAAACCACTGATGACCGGCTGCGGTCACGTCGTCGGCTGAGTCCTCAACCGTGGCGGTGCGATAGCCCTGCATCCGGGACAAGCGCGACGGTGGCGCTGGGGGCGGTGTGCGCAGGGCACGCACGTGCTCCATCGTGCGGGGCAGGATGCAGCCGGCGAGCGAGATGCACAGCAGGATGTAGACGGCAGCGAACCAGGGCGCAGCGTAGACATCGAACATCGAGAGCCGATCGAGCCACGGCGCCAATACCGGGTTCTGCTCGAAGTAGCGCGTCACCGCTATCGGATCGACGCCGCGCTGGGGGAAGATCGAGCCGGGCACACTGGCGACCGCCAGGGTGAAGAGCAGGATGAGCGCCACCCGCATGCTGGTGAGCTGGCGCCAGAACCACCTGCCCCAGGCAGCGGCGGAGAATTTCGTCGGCGCGGGCGGGGCCTCCCGCGCAGGTGCCAGGGAGTCGGTCACAGGGCCACCTCGAATCCACCCGCCCACACCCGGGCGGCCACCATGAATTCCTCCCAGAGTCCGGTCACCAACGCCACGCCAATCGCGATGAGCAGGATGCCGCCGACCCGCATCACCAGGGAGTAGTGGCGACGCACCCATCCCAGGGCGCCCGCGAGCCGCTGGAACGCCAGGCCCAGGACGATGAAGGGCAGACCCAAACCGATGCAGTAGGCCAGCGAGAGAACGGCACCGCGCAGGGCCGATCCCTCACTGAACGCCAACGACTGCACTGCGGCAAGCGTCGGCCCGATACACGGCGTCCAGCCCAACCCGAACAGCACTCCTAGCATCGGGGCACCCCAGAGGCCGTACTTCGGCGCCATGTGCAGACGCCATTCGGAATTCATCCCCGGCAGCCAGCCGGCGAAACTGAGACCCAGGATGATGACCAGCAGTCCGAGCACTCGCTGGATCACGTCCTGGTAGTCCAGCAGCCAACCGCCGAGGGCTCCGAACAGCGCCCCGTAGGCAACGAATACGGCGGAGAACCCCGCCACAAAGCCGATGGTTCCCAGCAGCACGCGCGAGTGGTGCCAGGAACGCCGCTGCGGTCGGGCAGCGACCGCGGGCGGAGCCGCCACCGACACCGCGCCGGCGTCCGAACGCGCACCGGCCGCAGCGTCGCCGTTGGCCGCGCCGGGAGTCGAGTCCCGCCCGCCGGACGCGAGCCCGAGCTCTGCCCCGGTGAGGCCGGTGACGTAGGAGAGATACCCGGGCACCAGCGGCAGCACGCACGGCGACAGGAACGAGACGAGGCCCGCGAGCAGCGCAACACCGATGGCCAGCAGCAGTGAGCCGTCGGCCACTACCGACGTGCTGAACGCAACCAGCGACGTCATGGGACCGGCTCGTTCACGAGGGTGTCGATGATTCCGTCGAGCCTCGTGGGGTCAACCTCGCCGAGCACCCGCGCCGCCACCCTCCCCTCCTTGTCCAAAAAGAGGGTGGAGGGTATCGACTGCGGTGGCAGGGACTCCCGCAACTGCAGCTGCACCGTGCCGTCCGGGTCGACGATGTTGGGGTACGTGATGCCGTAGCGCTGCACGAATGCCTTCGCGGCAGCATCGGTGTCGCGGGTGTTGATGCCCACAAACTGCACCGGTTGGTCCGCGTGTGCCTGGTTGCTGCTCTCCAGTGCCGGTGCCTCCGCACGGCAGGGAGCGCACCACGAGGCCCAGACGTTGAGCACCGTCACGTCTCCTCTGGCATCGGCAGACGACCAGGTGCCGCCGTCGAGGGTGGTGCCGCTCACTGCGGGGGCGACGGCACGCTCGGCCACCGGCAACACCACTGTGGATCCGTCGCCAGCCACATAGCCGGTGCCGGATTCGTTGGCGGCAGACGAGTCGGTGCCACAGGCGGACAGCGTGACCGCGCATGCCAGCGCGGTCACAGCCCCCGCCGCGACCGCCCTACGACTCCTCGCTCGCACGCGACTAGGCACCTACTCCCTTGTTGCTCTTCTCCACAAGGTCGGCCGACGGCTCGGTGTAGAGCACAGCGTCGAGGTCGTGGCCGTCGTAGACCAGCGAGGTGATTGACGCGAGGTTGCACTGGCGGTGCCCCGGGTGATGTGGGAGACGCCGACCCTCCAGGCTGAGCCTTGCGATCCAAATCGGCAGTTGGTGGCTCACCAGCACGGCCTCATGACCTTCGGCAACCACGCGCGCGTTCTCGATAACTGATTGCATTCGGGCGGCCACGTCGCGGTAGGGCTCTCCCCAACTGGGCTTGAGCGGGTTGCGCAAATGACGCCAAGTGCGAGGCTGGCGCAGCACCCCGTCGCCCACCGATACCCGCTCGCCTTCGAAGACGTTCGTGGCCTCCAACAGTCGGTCGTCGGTGCTGATCGGCAGATCGTGCACCGCCGCGACCGGAGCGGCCGTCTCCAACGCCCGTTCCATCGGCGACGACCACACGATGGTCACGTCCCTGCGCGCGACCGCCTCGGCCGCCCGGTCGGCCATCTCAAGTCCGAGTTCGGAGAGGTGGTAGCCGGGAAGGCGGCCATACAGCACGCCGTCGGGGTTGAAGACTTCTCCGTGGCGCAGCAAATGCACAACTGTTCGACTCACGCGGGTACCTCCGCTGCTGCTCGGGCGGCGGCCGGCAGGGCCGCCGCGATTCGTTCAATGGCGTCGTCGTCGTGAGCCGACGAGACGAACCACGCTTCATACGCCGACGGCGGCAACGAGACGCCGCCGTCGAGCATGGCGTGGAAGAATCGTGCGAACGCCGCCGTGTCCTGCGCCTGGGCCGCGGCGAAGTCGGTGACCGGCTGATCGTTGAAGAACACGCTGAACAGGTTGCCCGCGGTCTGCAGCCGGTGCGGCACGCCAGCCGATTCCAGTTCGTCATGCACCAACTGCCCGATGGTGTGGGCAGTTTTGTTGAGGTGCACGTAGACCTCTTCGGTGCAGTTGCGCAGCGTGGCCAGTCCACATGCGGTGGCAACCGGGTTCCCCGACAAGGTTCCGGCCTGGTAGACCGATCCCACCGGAGCGAGATGGGCCATGACCTCGGCCCGGCCGCCGAACGCCGCGACCGGCAGACCCCCACCGATGACCTTGCCGTAGGTGAAGAGGTCGGCTGCGTCGTCGCCGGTGGGCTCGGTGAGACCCTGCCAGCCTCCTCGTGAGACGCGGAACCCCGTCATCACCTCGTCGGAGATCAACAACGCCCCGTGCGCGTGCGCGGTGCGCGCGAGGAAGGCGTTGAAATCGCCGTCCGGCGGAACCACGCCCATGTTCGCCGCCGCCGCCTCGGTGATGATGGCGGCGATGCGGTCGCCCGCTTCGGCGAAGGCAGCGGTCACCGCGCCACGGTCGTTGTAGGGCAACACGATGGTGTCGCCCGCCGCCCCTTCAGTGACGCCGGCCGAGCCCGGGATGCCGAAAGTCGCGGCACCTGATCCGGCCGCAGCCAGTAGTGCATCGCTGTGACCGTGGTAGCAACCGGCGAATTTCACGATGGCCGGTCGACCGGTGACGCCGCGGGCCAGCCGCACCGCACTCATAGTGGCTTCGGTGCCCGATGAGACCAGCCGAACCGCCTCGACCGCCGGCACCCGCGCCACAATCTCCTCGGCCAGCTGCACCTCTGTGATGCTGGGGGCCCCGAAGGAAAATCCGCGTCCCACCGCCGCCTCGACAGCATCGCGCACCTCGGGGTGTGCGTGACCCAGGATCATCGGTCCCCAGGAACAGACGAGGTCCACGTAGTCGTTGCCGTCGGCGTCGGTAACGATCGCACCCCGTCCGGAGGTGAAGAAGCGTGGCGTGCCGCCCACCGCGCGGAATGCGCGCACCGGCGAGTTGACCCCGCCGGGGATCACTTCCTGTGCCCGTTCGAACCACGAGCGTGAGACCTCGTGACCCACGGCAGTCACCACACACTCTTGGTAGGCGCTTCGAACATGGCCACATCGTCGCACGAGCCCGGGCTGCCCGCGATCACGACTCCGGTGTGTGCCGCCAACCAGCCACTTCAAGGGCCCAATAGGTGAGGATTGCATCGGCACCGGCACGCCGCATGGCCATGAGAGTCTCGGCGATGGTGCTCTGCCGATCCAGCCAACCTCGCTGGGCGGCCGCCTCCACCATCGCCAACTCGCCAGACACCTGGTAAGCCATCACGGGCACTTCCGAGGCGGCGGCCACGGCTGCGAGGACATCGAGATACGGCAGCGCCGGCTTGACCATGACGAGGTCGGCACCCTCGGCCACGTCGAGTCGGGCTTCCCGGACGGCCTCGCGCACAGCACCGGCCGGGTCCTGCTGGTAGGTACGCCGATCACCGCACAGCGCGGCCTCGACGGCGTCGCGGAAGGGCCCGTAGAACGCGGATGCGTACTTGACCGCGTAGGCCAGGATGGCCACACCCTCGTGTCCGGCAGCGTCGAGCGCTTCGCGGATCGCACCGACCTGGCCGTCCATCATGCCGCTCGGGGCCACTACGTCGACGCCGGCGTCGGCCAGCAGCACCGCCATCTCCGCGTAGCGCACCACGGTGGCGTCGTTGTCGACCTCGCCTTCGGCGGTCAGCACACCGCAGTGGCCGTGGTCGGTGAACTCGTCGAGGCACACGTCGGCCATGACCAGCAGACCGTCGCCCACCGCCGCGCGTACCTCCCGGACGGCGACGTTGAGCGGACCGTGGGGATCCAGTGCGGGTGAGCCCACGGCGTCACGCACCTCGGGGATGGCGAAGAGCATGACGCCGCCCAGCCCGGCCGCCAGCGCCGCACGCGCCTGCTGCCGCAACGTTTCCAGGTCGGCTTGGTAGACACCGGGCATGGACGGCACGGGTGCGGGGGCGGTTGCGCCCTCCTTGTAGAAAAGCGGCTGCACGAGGTGCCGAGGCTCGAGACCCGGCGGGCGCACGAGGCGGCGCATCGAAGCATTCCTACGCAACCGACGCGGCCGTACGACCGGATACTGCCCCGTCATCGCGATGCGCGCCGCCGGGCCACCCGCTTGCGGCTCGGCCGCCACGAGGCCTCACCGTTCTCCGCGGCGGCGAGGCGCAACTGCTCGCCAAACGCGGCCAGCTCGTCGACGAGCACCTCGATCTTGGGCTCAGATGCCAACACGTCCACGCGCAGACCGTGCTCCTCGGCGGTCTTCGCCGTCGCCGGGCCAATGCACGCCACCACCGTGGTCGCGTGCGGCTTGCCAGCGATGCCCACCAGGTTGCGCACGGTGGATGACGACGTGAACAGCACAGCGTCGAAACCGCCGGTCTTGATGGCTTCGCGCACCGGTGCCGGCGGCGGCGAAGCGCGCACCGTGCGGTAGGCGGTGATGTCGTCGGGTGCCCAACCGAGTTCCGTGAGGCCCTCGACCAATGTCTCCGTCGCGATGTCAGCCCGCGGCAGGAATACGCGGTTGTTGCCACCGTCGATGTCGGCGTCGTAGGCGTGCCAAGCGGCCACCAGACCGGCGCTGGATTGCTCCTCGGACGGCACCAAATTGGGGGTCACACCCATGTCCTTGAGGGCCTGCGCGGTCTTATCGCCCACGGCAGCCAGCTTCACGCCCGCGAGGTCACGAGCGTCGAGACCCCGAGCTGCGAAACGCTCACGAATCGCCTTGACGGCGTTCGCCGACGTGAACACCACCCAGGAGTAGGTGCCGTCGACAATGCCTTGGATCGCCTTCTCCATCTGCTGCGGGGTCCGAGGCGGCTCCACCGAAATGGTGGGCACTTCCTCACCCACCGCGCCGTGGGGCGCCAGTTGCGCCGAGACGGCACCGGCCTGCTCCTTGGTGCGCGGCACCAGCACCCGCCACCCGAACAGCGGCTTCGTTTCGAACCAGTCCAATGCCGGTCGGGTGGCGACCGCCGAACCGATGATCACAACGCCCGCGCCGGCGAGCTTCGCCGCCTTCGCGGCCTTGCCCACCTCACCGAGGGTCGAGACCAGGGTGCGCTGTTCCACCGTCGAACCTGATCGGATGATCGCTAGCGGGGTATCTGCCTCGAAGCCCTCCGCCAGCAGCCGCCCGGCGATGTCGCCAGCTTCGTCGGCGCCGTTGGTGTAGACCAGAGTCATAGCCGGATCCGCCCCCGCAACATCCATGGGATCGGTGAACACCACAACCCGAGTGGCCTTCTTCGTCACCAACGGGATCCCGGCGTAGGTGGCCACGCCTGAGAGCGTCGAGGTGCCCGGGATCACGTCGAATCTGATCTCAGCCTTGCTGAGCGCTTCCCCTTCCTCGGCCAGTGCGCCGTCAAGCGAAGGATCCCCGGAGAGCAGCCGGACCACGGACTGCCCCTTGCGCGCGGCGGCGGCGACCTTCTTCGCACGCGCCGCACGGGTGATCGGCAACCCGTTCGAGTCAACCGCGGGCTCGATCTGGGCGCCGGGAGCGCACCGCTCGGCCAGCGTGGAGACCTGGGAATCCGTGACCACCACATCGGCTGCAGCCAGCGCTTCGGTGGCCCGCAGGGACAGCAATTCCGCGTCGCCAGGGCCGGCGGCGACGAGCCACACGGGGCCCGGGGTGGTGGTGTTCTCGGTGCTTGTCACAGGTTCTGCTCCGTCATGAGTGATTCAGCCCCCGCCGCCAGGAGCTGGGCGGCTAACGCCCGCCCGAGTTCCTCGGCGGAAGCTGCCGTTCCGGTTATTGACATACGTATTCCGCGCGTGGGGCCGAAGACCCCACCCTGCAGAAAAATCTCAGGTTCCCAGTAGCCGGGCTCCTCCACCCGGGCGAGTGCGCCCACCGGGGCCGAACAGCCCGCCTCCAACGCCGCGAGCATACTGCGTTCCGCAGTGATACAGGCCCGAGTCGCGGGATCGTCCAACGCGGCGACTGCGGCGACCAGTCGTTGCGGCGCCGCAGCGGCCAACTCCACAGCCAACGCGCCTTGGCCCGGGGCAGGCAGCATCACGCTGGGAGCCAGGAGTTCGGTGGCCTCGGTCAACCGCCCCAATCGGGACAGGCCCGAGGCCGCGAGCACCACGGCAGTCAGATCGGCACCCACCCGGGCCAGTCGGGTGTCCACGTTGCCACGGATCGCCACCACGTCGAGATCGGGTCGGGCCAGTGCGAGCTGGGCGGCCCGGCGCGGTGAGCCGGTGCCGACCGTCGCCCCGATCGGCAGGTGATCGAGGGACGCTCCGTGCTGGGCGCACAGCGCATCCCGGGGGTCCTCCCTGACCGGTACCGCGCCGAGTGCGATTCCAGCGGTGGCGGCCGTCGGCAGGTCCTTCAACGAATGCACCGCGATGTCGGCCCGACCGTCCAGCAGCGCGGCGCGGACCTCTGCCACGAAGACACCGGCACCGCCGATGGTCGTCAGCGGCCCGGAGTTCACGTCCCCCTCGGAGACCACCTCGACGAGTTCCACCGACAGCCCGGAGACCTCGGTCAGGCGCGCGGCAACCTCGCGGGACTGAGTGAGCGCCAAGTGACTCCGCCGGGTTGCGAGTCGAATGGCGTCAGTCATCCAGCGCCTCCGGTGGGGTCGAGATCACCTGAATCGATGCCGGATCGAGATCAAAGAGGGCCCTCACCGCTTCGGTGAACCGTTCGCCGTCGGGATCACCCGCCATCTCCTTCATGCGCACAGTTGGTGTGTGCAGCAGGGTCGACATCGCGCGGCGCATGGCACGTTCGACTTCATGCGCGGCGGCGTCGTCGAGTTGCGGCAGGCGAAGCCGGAGCCGGGAAACCTCGTGATCGAGGATGCCGTCCGCTCGGGACCGCAGGGAGACCACGATGGGTTCCACACTTGCGGCGGCCTGGGCAGTGACGAAGGCCCTCGTTTCGCGATCCACGATCGCGGCGGCGGCCGATTCAGCCCCGGAGTGGTGGTGCGGCAGGTGGGCCAGGTCGGCGAGGTCGATGCGAATCGCGCCGGGCACCTGCGCCACTGCGACGTCGATGTCGTGGGGCAGGGCAAGATCGAGCAGGACCCGCGTCGCGTCGCGCGGGGCCACGTGCTCCGCGTCGATCACGGTGCCGCTGGCCCCGGTGCACGCCACAACTACGTCAGCCTCCGCGAGACCTTCACCCAATTGCCTCATGTCGACCACTCGCAGGGGCGCCCCCGCCCCGTCGGCTGCAGCGGCCACGAGGCGTTCGGCGTTGGATCGGCTGCGATTCGCCACGGTGATCGCGGCGACGCCGGCGTGCTGCAGGTGGGCCACTGCCAGCGTGGCCATTCCGCCCGCACCCACGATGGCGGCCCGCCGACCGCCGAGTCCGCCCAGGATGTCCGCGGCTCGGTCGAGCGCCACGCTCACTACGGACGCGCCGTGGCGGTCGACCGTGGTCTCGGTGTGCACGCGCTTGCCCACCCGCAGCGCTGTCTGGCCCAACTCGTTGATGGTTCTCCCCGTGACGCCGAACTCTTGGGCGGCACCCAGGGCAGTGCGCACCTGTCCGAGGATCTGCGCCTCCCCCACCACCATGGAATCCAGTCCACTGGCCACAGAGAACACGTGGTGGACGGCGCGTTCGTCGTAGTGCACGTACATGTGCGGGGCGAGTTCGGACATCGGGATGCCGGATTCCTTGGCCAGCGCGGCACCGATATCGTCCACAGCGCCGTGGAAACGGTCGACGTCGGCGTAGACCTCCACCCGGTTGCAGGTCGACAGCGCCATGGCCTCCGCAACGTGATCGCTGGCGACCACGTGGTCGAGCAGGGTGTGCACTCCGTCGCCATCGAGGGCAACGTGATCGAGCACGCCGAACGGCGCTGACCGGTGGGACACCCCGACCACAATCAGCGTCATCAAGTGTCCCTACATGGTCGTGGCGAGCAGAGATCCGTGTCAGCGGGGACGACGAGGCGTGGCACCCAGCGCAGAATCCCGAACGGTCATCGGATGGTTGCCAGAATACGCGGAACCACCCTGATCGGCCAAATCGCTGACCGCACGGCTCGCGCTGGCATCGTCAGTCAGGCGAGCGCCTGGCGCAGCCGATCGGCGCTGATTCGCCAGAAGTCGTGCTGTTCTCCGTCGATCAGCACCACCGGGATGAACTCGGCGTAGGCGTCGGCGAGTTCCGGGGAATCGAGGATGGATACCTCGTGGAAATCGGCTCCCGCCTCCTCGCAGACCCCCACGACGACCGTGCGGGCCTCGTCGCACAGGTGGCACCCAGGCTTGCCGATCAGCAACACGGTGCGTGCAACCGCGTCGTCGGTCATTCGCGGACCCCCTCGATTCGCTCGCGCAGGGCGCCCTTGGAGACCTTGCCCGTCCCCGAGTGCGGCAGTGCTGTGACGAATTCAACAATGGTGGGGCACTTGAATCGGGCCAGGCGCTCTCGGCAGGCGGCGATCACGGCTTCGGCGTCGAGGTGAGCGTCGGCTCGAGCAACTATGAGGGCCTTGACGGTCTCGCCGGTGGCTTCGTGGGGCTCGCCCATCACCGCGACTTCGCGCACACCCGGCACTTTGGCGAGCACCTCCTCGACCTCGCGCGGGTAGACGTTGAAGCCGCTGACGATCACCAGGTCGTTACGCCGGTCGACGAGCCGCAGTTGCTCGTCGTTGTCGAGGAAGCCGACGTCACCGGTGGCCCACCAACCTTCGTCGTCCGGGCCGTCGGCGGCATCCGGCCAGTAGCCGAGGAAGAGGTTGTCGCCTCGCACCCAGATCTCCCCGAGGTCACCGTCCTCGACCTCATGCCCCTGTTCGTCGCACAACTTGATGCTGACACCGGGCAGTGGCCGACCCACAGACCCTGCAACCGCCTGACCGGTCACCACCGTCGACGTGATGACCGGGCTGGCCTCGGTCATGCCGTAGCCCTCCCACAGGGGCTTCGCGGCGGTCGAGGTGAACTTCTCGAACACCTCCGCGCTGAGCGGTGCGGCCCCCGACACCATCAGGCGGACGTCGGCCAGTGCCTCGGACAGCCCGGTCACCCGAGACCAGGCAAGGTAGACCGGCGGGGCCGAAGCGACGACGGTGACCCCCCAGCGGCGCACCAGTCGCAGGGCCTCTTGCGGATCGAATCTGCCGGAGAGCACCGCTGCCGCACCGGTTCTCGCGAGCATGCCCAGCACCGCGTTGAGGGCGTAGATGTGGAACAGCGGCAGCAACACCAGCACCACGTCGTCGGATCGCATCACCTGCGGTTGCGGCACAGCCGACAACTGATCCAGATTGGCCAGCAGCGCCTGGTGGGTGAGCATCGCCCCCTTGGGACGCCCGGAGGTGCCCGAGGTGAACATCAGCACGGCCAAGTCGTCGGGGCCCCGCACGAACTCCGGTGGCGGTGTCGATCCGATGGTCAGGGTCCGCCAGGCCGCACCACCGACCACGACGGTTGGCACATCCTCGGACGCCTCCTGAATGACCTCCTCGCGAATCCGGTCGCAGAGCACCAGCGAGGCGCCCGACTGCTCCAACAGGTAGGCGATCTCGTGCGGGGTATAAGTGGTGTTGATGGGCACGGCTACGAGGCCGGCACGAAGCACACCGAAGTAGCTGGATACGAATTCGATGCTGTTGGTCATCACGATGGCCACGCGGTCACCGGGCACCAGCCCGCGCGCCGTGAGCCCGCCGGCCACGGCTCGCACGAGGCGTTCGAGTTCGGACCAGGTGACAGTGCGGTCGGAACTGATAAAGGCCGGCGACTGGGGGTCGCGGGCAGCGGCCTCGGTCACCAACGCTGCCAAATTGCGAGTCATGGCACCTACCGAAACACAGATCGGCGTTGTACGAGTAGGCGATAGAGCGTTTGCTGAATGGTCTCCCGCACCTGATCGGTGAGGTTGAACACCAACATGGGGTCCTCAGCGGCGCCCTCGCCGAAGCCATCGGTGGGGATCGGCTCACCGAATTCGATGATCCACTTGCTGGGCATGGGAACCAGTCCGACCGGACCCAACCAGGGGAAGGTCGGGGTGAGTGGGAAGTAGGGCAGCCCGAGCATCCGGGCGATGAACTTGACGTTGCCGATAATGGGGTAGGTCTCCTCGGCGCCCACAATCGCGCACGGGATGATCGGCGCCCCGGTGCTCAGCGCGGCCGCGACGAATCCGCCCCGCCCGAACCGCTGCAGCTTGTAGCGCTCGCTGAAAGGCTTGCCAATGCCCTTGAAGCCCTCCGGCCACACACCTACGAGTTCCCCCTCGGAGAGCAGCCGCTCGGCATCCGGCGCGCAGGCGAGGGTGTGACCGCCCTTGCGGGCGAGCTCGCCCACGAACGGCATGGAGAACACCAGGTTTGCACCGAGCATGCGCAGCTGGCGGTGGGCCGGATGGTGGTCGAGGAGCGCGAGTTGGGTCATCAATGCGTCGAGGGCCACAGTCCCGGAGTGGTTGGCCACTACCAGGGCACCACCGATGTCGGGCACATTCTCCAGGCCGCGCGTCTCGACTCTGAAGTAGGACGAGTAGAGGGGTCGCAGTGGGGCCATCAGCACCTTGTCGAGCAGTTCCGGGTCGAAGCCGAACTCATCGACGGGGTACTCCCCGGTGATCCGCCGCCGCAGGAAGCCGATGGTGCCGGTGATCTTGTCTCGCAGACCCTCGGGTGCCGGCGTCAAGTCAGCGATGTCCAGCACGTCCTCCTCGCCGACGCTGGTCACCGACCGCCGACGTTCGCCGTCGTCGAAGGGAATCACTCGAGCATCAGGCATGGGCGCGGCCACCTCCGAGCAGGGACACTAGTTGACGTTCCGCCGCCTCGACGCGCTCGGCAGGGATGAGACGGACGGACTCGCGCGACCGCACGAACTCGTCGAAAGTTTCCGCGGTGGTGTGTTGGGGCGCGAAGCCGAACAACTCCCGCATCCGGGCGGTGTCCACTCCCCGACCGTAGGTCAGGAATCGCACCTGCTCGGGGGAGAAGTCGGCGAATCCCGCGCGCCGGACCGCGGCGCCGACCATGCCCACCATGGGCAATGGGATCGGGGCGATCGGGCGACCCGCCCGACGGGCAGCCTGGCTGAGCAGCAGCACTCCGTCACCGGCCACGTTGAAGGTGCCCGGGCGGTCGTGCACACAGGCCCTGCGCAACGCCTCAAGGCCATCGTCCTCGTGGATGAACTGCAGCCGTGCGTCGAAGCCAAGGACCGTGGGGATCACCGGCATCGAGAAGTACGACGTCATTGGGGTGTCGACGGTCGGCCCAAAAAAGTTGGCCAACCGCAAGGTGGTCACTTGAACGTCTGCTCGCCGACGGGCGAAACCGCGTACGTAGCCCTCAACCTCGACCGAGTCCTTGGCCCAGCCCGACGACGGCGGGTGCTTGGGCTGCATCTCCTCGGTGAACATCGCCGGGTCTTTTGGCCCGGAGCCGTAGACGGCGGTGGTCGACTTGACCACCAACTTCTCCAGCGTCGGCGCTTTCTGGCAGGCAGCCAGCAACTGCATGGTGCCGATGACGTTGATCTCCTTCATCGACATCCGCCCACCGGCCTGCACCGGAGTAGCGATCACGCCCATGTGCACAACCGTGTCGACGCTCGCCGCCCGGATCACCTTGGAGATGATCGGATTGCGAATGTCCGCACGCACGAACTCGGCACCGCCGATGTCTTGCCGGGGCGGGATCACGTCAACCCCGATCACCCGATCGATGCCCGGCTCCGCGGTCAGCACCCGCGCCATGCGTGCACCGAGGTGTCGGGAAACACCGGTTACGAGAACGACCTTTGCCACCTGGAGTGATCCTTTCCCCTCGCACGTCAAGCCGTGCGCGAGCGTTGTCGAGCGGCCTGTGCAGTTACTTCTTGTTGCGTCGCTGCACGCGTGTCTTGCGAAGCAGTTTGCGGTGCTTCTTCTTGGCCATCCGCTTGCGTCGCTTCTTGACTACAGAACCCACTGGGCGTCCCTTCGATTAGTGGCAGGTGCACAAACTGGCTGCGTGGTCGTGACTCTTGCCTTGGCGTATGAGTTCGAACCTTGCGCCAAGCGTACGGCGTCGGGCGGCTGATCGGTCGTGACCCCCGCCAGGCAGCGCTGTAGTGGCGACCAGCGACCTATCCGGCCGCGTTGAAGGAGCGGCGAAGGAAGTCGTGTACTGCCCGCTCGGGAACCCGGAATGACCGGCCGACACGCACCGCGGGCAACTCGCCGCTATGCACAAGCCGATATACAGTCATTTTTGACACCCGCATGATTGACGCAACCTCCGCCACGGTCAGGAACCTGACCTGGGGCAACGGCTCGTCGGTTTCGTCAGCCATGCGCACTGCCTTCTTCTCCGTGGTACCCAGCGGCTTCCCCTCCGCTGGGTTGCCGCAACAGTAGTGAACGTCACCCCTGGAGCGCAGCCTTCTTGGCAATTATCCACGGTAGTCCGGCATTAGCCCAGACCCTGCCTGCCAGAATGGTGACGGGGCCGGTCAGCCAGTGACGCCCGACCCGAAGAGGGCGTCGGCCAGGTACCAACCCGCTGCCGCCACTGCCACCGCGGCGCCCACGCTGGCGACCACGTTGGCTGTCGCCGTGGCCACCGCACCATCTTCGATCAGCCGAATCGTTTCGAAACTGAACGTGCTGTAGGTGGTGAATCCACCGCAGAATCCGGTGCCCAACAAGGCCACCACCTCCGCCGTGACATGCCCGCTGCCCGCCAGACTCAACAGCACTCCGAGCGCAAACGACCCCATCACATTGATCGTCCAGGTGCCCCAGGGGAAAGCGCGTTCGTGCCGCGCTTGGATCGACGAATCGAGCAGCCAGCGAGCCGGCGCTCCGATTGCGGCGCCGAGCATGACGAGCAGCAGCATCATGGTGTTCGGCGCCTCGTCCGTCCGACGCCCGCTACTGCCCGAGCCAGGGCGATACCGGCAAAGGCTGCGAGCAAACCGGCGGCGACCGTGGCGAACAGATACGCCATGGCCACCGGTGCCGCGCCGTTGCGCAGCAGCGCATCGACCTCGCTGGCGAAGGTCGAGAACGTGGTGAAACCGCCCAGTAGACCCACGCCGAAGAACGGCCGCACGAAGCGCCGCGGCGACCAGACATCCAGGAGGAACACCATCAGCAACCCGAGCAGCAAACTCCCGAGCGTGTTTGCCACGAGAGTGGCCCACGGGACACCAACGCCGTCGTGGGGCCACAGAACTGTCAACAGATGACGCGCGCCGCCGCCGATCGCGCCTCCGGCGGCAATCACCAGCGCGACATCCCAACGTCGCTGGGCCGCACCGGAAGTCCCGCTGGCGTCGGGATCGGTGGGCAGTTCAGGCGGCTCCCCAGGACCTGGCGAACGGCCAGCTGGGCCCATGTCGAGCGCTACCTAGGCGTCGCGCTTGACGAACAGCCCCCAACCGGCAGCCAGGAACGCCACCAGAAGGCCGACGAATACCGCGGCGTTGCGGAGCATTTCGTCGCCGTCGACGAACGCGCTACCTGCCGTCATGGGCAGCACGTCCGGCAGCCACTCCAACCGGCTTCCCAGCACGGCCACCAGCAGGCTTTCCACCACCACGGTCCACAACACCAGGATGACGATCGCGAGGGCCTGGTTGCGGGTGATCAAGGCCAGTGCGAAGGCAAACAGGCCGTAGACGATGCCGTATCCCAGCGCCCGCAGCGCGTAGGTGAGGTTCTCGGTCGCGAGCAGATCGACGTCGACATTGCTACGGAACAGGTACGCAACGCCGACGATCAGCAGCAGCGAGAGGATGAGGTACGCCAGCATCCACAACACGACCACCCACATCTTCCCGAAGAAGACCTGCGTACGACGGGGGAAAGTGGTGAGCGTCTGCCGGATGAGACCGAATCGGTACTCCCCGCCGAAAGCCATGGCCGCCAGCACCGACACCGGCACCAACACCATCGGGCTGATGACCGACGACAGCACGCCCGTCAGTGGGCTCAGCCCCACCCGTTCTCCGGTCACTGGGTCGATGTTCGCAAATGCCGCCACCAAGGCTGCCGTGCCGCCTGCCAGCACTAGCGTGACGAACAGGATCACCCAGGTTGAGCGGAGGGTGCGAATCCGACGTTGCTCATATGCGACGACGGCCATTATTTGCCCTCCTCATTCTCTGTGGGTGCCGCGGGCTCGGTGGCAGCTTCGCCGTCGTCCGGCGGCGCCTCGCCGCTTACCTCGTCACGTTCACCTGTGATCCCGAACGCGAACTCCTGGTCGCTGCTGGTCAACTCGAGGAAGGCCTGCTCGAGGCTGGCCGTGCGCTTGGTGAGCTCCCAGACGCGCACGTCGTGGCTGTGGGCCAGGTCGCCGACGAATTGGGTCTCGACTCCGATCACCGAGAGACCATCGTCACCTTCACGCACGACGCTGATTCCCTGACCACTCAGGGCCCTGGTGAGCGCGTCGAAGTCCGGAGTACGCACGAAAACGTCGTTGCGGGTACTGCGCGAGACGAAAGCCGGCATGGGCTCGTCGGCGACGAGTTTGCCCTTGGCGATAACGATGACGTGATCGGCCATCAGCTGCATCTCGTTCAGCAGGTGGCTGGAGACGAACACCACCTTCCCCTGGTCGGCGTAGTCGCGGAGGAAGTCGCGCAACCACTGGATCGATTGCGGATCCAGGCCGTTTGCCGGCTCGTCGAGCAGGAGCACCTTCGGCTGAGCCAGAATCGCCGACGCGAGTCCGAGCCGCTGCGCCATGCCGAGGCTGAAGCCCTTCGTCCGCTTCTTGGCCACACCGCGCAGGCCCATGAGCTCCAACACTTCATCCACTCTGGCATTGGGAATATCATTTGCCGCCGCGATCATCCGCAGGTGGTTGCGCGCCGTGCGGCCAGGATGGAAGCTCTTGGCGTCCAAGTGGGCCCCGACCACGGTGGAGGGCACCGGGACATCGACGAGTTTGAGCCCGTCCCAATGGGTGAGCCCGCCGCCCCCATCGAGTTCGAGCATGAGGCGCATGGTTGTGGACTTGCCGGAGCCGTTCGGACCCAGGAATCCGGTGACTTGACCCGGCTCCAACGTGAAAGTGAGATCGTCCACCGCCTTGACCGAACCGTATGACTTGGAGAGGTTCATCACCTGGACGGTCATTGCCTTCACTTTCTGAATCGACGGTTCAACGGCGGCCGTGAGGCCATCTGCGAGGCTAACCCGGCGGCGTCGAATTGCCGCGATGGCGCGCCCGGCCTCGCGGCGGCCGAGGGAATACCCTGGTGGGCATGCCCACGTACCAGTACTTGTGCCGCAACTGCGAGCATCGATTCGACATCGTGCAGTCGATTCACGACGACCCCCTGGTGGTGTGCCCCGAGTGCGCGGGGACTGTCCGGCGCGTCCTGCATCCCGTGGGAGTAACTTTCAAGGGTTCCGGGTTCTATCGCACCGACAGCCGCGATTCCGACAGCAAGAAGTCCGCCGCAGCCAAGCCCGCTGAGGGCAAGGACGCGAAGGCCTCCCCGGCAACCGCCAAACCAAGTGAGTCCGCACCGGCGGCGACCACCCCGAGCAGCAGTTCCGCGACGACAACCACCACCGGCAAGAAGGGCAGCGCCGCCGACAAGTAGCACCGACCTGTGGATAACCACAGCCGTCGGCGCCGCTCGACTGCCTAGCATCATGGGATGCCACGGCTCATCCGACGCTACCGACGTTCGCTCGCCTTCCTGCTGGCTTTCTTGGGGGTTCTCATCGGCCTGTCGTCGATTCGGGAGCGACCCCAAACCTGGGATGGGATCGTCATCACCAAGGACCTGCCTGCAGGTCACTCCCTCACACCGGCGGACCTGAGCCGGACAGCGCTGAGCACCGATCTGCGCCCCGGTGGCGCGCTGGCCAGCCCCGAGGAGGCCGCCGGCCGCGTGCTGGCCGGCCCGGTGACTGCAGGAGAGCTCCTCGTGGAGCAACGTCTGGTTGGGCCGAGTCTGCTGGCGGGCAGCCCTCCGGGGCACGTGGCGACACCGATCCGGCTGGAGGATCCCGCAGAGGCCTCATTCCTCAGTCCGGGCGACGTGGTGGACGTGCTGGCGGCTCGCCGCGCCTCCGGCTTCAGCGATGAGGACGCCGTGGCAGCGCGTGTGGTGGCCAGCTCGGTCCGCGTCCTCGCTCTACCCGGGCAGAGCACGGGCGACATCGGCGGCTTCCTCGGTTCGGCTCCGACCGATACCGGCAGCGGAGGCAGCGTTGTCGTGGTGGGGACGGATCCGGCCGGTGCCGCCGCGGTTGCCGGTGCGGCGGCCACGTCCCGATTGTCGTTGCTCGTGCGCTCGGATGCCTACGGGCCAACCACACCCCCGAGGTGAGGCTGGCCACACCTGGACTCTGGGCCTGCCGGGTGTCGGCGCACCATTGTTAGCGTTGGCGAGGGCGCAGGCTCATTCCTCACCACCCCATATCTCTGCATGAGAAGGAACTCCCATGGTCAAGGGCTTCAAAGACTTCATCCTCCGCGGCAACGTGATCGACCTCGCCGTTGCGGTCGTCATCGGCGCCGCGTTCGCCGCGCTGGTATCGGCGTTCACCGACAACCTCATCCAACCGCTGGTCGGTCTGGTGCTCGGCGGCGGTGTGGATGCCGGGTCGCTGACGGTGAACGGCCAGGTATTCGACTTCACGGCCATTATCAACGCGATCATCACCTTCCTCATCACCGCCGCGGTTGTCTATTTCGTGTTCGTCGTGCCGATGAACAAGGTGCGCCAGATGCGCGACACCGACGAGGAAGAGGAGGAAGCAGAAGAAGAGCAGGTGGTCCTCCTGCGCGAGATCCGGGATCACCTGCGCGCGCTCAACGGCGGCGCTGGCGACTCCGATGAGGTCAAGTCCTAGCCTCCTGCCCTAGCCGTGATGCGGCGGCACGTCGATGAGGTAGTCGTCGTCGGGCCGGTCGTCATGGGTCCGATGCGTAGTCGCCGCATCCAGCAGCCGACGGGCCCGCGCACGACCCTCATCGATGTTCTCCCAATCGCTCGGCGGCGTCACCTCTCCAGCCTCATCGGCGTCGGACCGCTCCGGGTCACTCGACCCGTCTGTTGGAACCATGAGGCAACCTCCTACCCCGCATCTCACCTCGGAACGGGTACGCGTGCACCATAGTCGCATGAGTTCTGGACGGGTCATTCTCTTCGGCGCAACCGGCTACACCGGTCACCTCACCGCTGAAGCGCTGGCACGACGAGGGGTGCCGGGCACAATTTTGGCCGGCCGGAACGGCCCTCGACTGCGGCGCTTGGCGGACACGCTCGAGGAGGCGCACGGCTGGCAGTGCGAAATCGAAGAGGCCGACGTCTCGGAGCCGACCACTGTCAAGGACCTCGTCGACAGCCCGGACGACATTCTCATCAGCACGGTCGGGCCGTTCACCCGATTCGGCAAGCCTGCCATTGAAGCGGCCACGAGCACCGGCGCGATATACATCGATTCGACCGGGGAGCCCCCTTCATCCGCCGGGTGTTCGAGCACTACGGACCGCGAGCCAAGCGCACCGGCGCATCGCTCATCACAGCCTTCGGGTACGACTACGTACCAGGCAACTTGGCGGGCATCCTGGCGATTCGCGCCGCTCAAGCAGACGGCTTCATCCCCACCCGGGTGGACGTCGGCTACTTCGTGCAGAAGACGGCCGACACCCGCCGACTGGTCAGCGGCGGGACACTGGCCAGTTCCATTGCCATCATGACCGAGCCTAGCTTCGCCTACCGCGATGGCACGATCGCGACGGTGCGCACAGCTGCGGACGTTCGGAGTTTTCCGATCGACGGCCGGGATTGGGATGCGCTGTCGATCGGCGGTTCGGAGCACTTCACCCTCCCCCGCGTCGAGCCGCGACTGCGCGACGTTCGGGTGTTCATCGGTTGGGCCGGCAATCGCACCCGCGCCGTCTCAACCGTGGGTAGAATCCTCGAGCCCTTCACCCGGTTACCGGTGCTACCACGTATGGCCACCTCACTGGCCGCACGGGTGGCACCTGGCTCAACCGGCGGCCCGACGCCCGCGGATCGCGCGAGCGCCACCACCTGGGTGGTGGCCGAGGCGTACACCGGCGACCGGCGCATCAGTTCAGTCACCGTCACCGGCCCGTCACCCTACGATGTAACCGCAGACCTGCTGGCCTGGGCCGCTGACACGGCACATCGAGGTGGCTTGGGTACCGGAGCGCATCGACGTTCGGGGGCCCTGGGCCCCGTTGAGGCGTTCGGTGAGGATGCCTTCGTGGTGGGTGCCAGCAGCCTGGGGCTGGTGGCCACCGGCGGGTGAGCGGGTCTGGAATGGCGGCACCCGTCCCGCGCGGGCCCAGCAACCCGCAACCATCCGAGGCCGCCACTGCGGTGTTGGCCGAGCCAGCCTGGCGCTCCGCGCAAACCGCGCACGAGGAGGCCGTCGACGCGCTGTTCGCCGAGCGCGCACGGCGGGCGGCGGCCGGCCAGCACCACCCGGTGGAGGACTTCCTGTTTCGCTACTACCCCGTGCGGCGCTCACGGCTGCGCCGCTGGCACCCGGGAATCGGCTACGTTCTGACCGGCGCCGCCGAATTCGCCAACCGGAAGGGCTATGCCCCGGTGCCTCGTTTCGGGCCCGACGCGTTCCAGGCGGACCCGGCAGCCTTCACCCGCGGTGATCTGGCCCGCCGGGGTGACCACGTGCGATCCGTGGCGACCCGGCTGCGGGCCATCGAATCCCGTCCGGCGCGGTTGAACTGCTTCGGTCTGCACGAGTGGGCGATGGTGCATCGGCTGGAGCAGGCCGACGTGCGACACGCATCGCAGCCGCTGCGCGTGGACTCAGAGACCATCGCCCGAACGATCGACCAGGTGGGACTCACCTGCAGTCACTTCGACGCTTTCCGGTTCTTCACGCCTGCCGCAGTGCCACTAAATCCGGTGTTCCTCACCAGCGCGAACCGCAACAGCTTCGAGCAGCCCGGCTGCCTGCACAACACCATGGATCTGTATCGCTGGGCGGTCGATCTTCAGCCGCTGACGAGCAGTGCCCTGGTGATGAACTGCTTCTCCCTGGCGCGCGATGCACGTGCCATCGACATGCGCGCCTCACCCTACGATTTGAGCGACCTCGGATACCGTCCGATTCGAATCGAGACCTCCGACGGCCGCCGCCAGTACGCGACCGAGCAACGGGCCATCAGCACTCGTGCGGCTCCGCTGCGGCAAGCCCTGTTGGACATCCTGTCGGGCGCCATCGATGCCACCGGGGCTCCAGCGGCGATCTAGCCGAGCTCCACCGCGGGGCCGCCTGACTCGATCTTCGCGGTCTGCTGCTGGACACGTTTCGGCCGCCACATGCCCAGGAGCACCATCGGGAGTGCCGACCACTCGAGGAAGTACTGCCCCAGGGCCTCTACATTGATCAGGCACGCGATGAACACCACCAACCACCACGCGGCGAAGCGCAGCGCATACCAGAGCGGCTGCGGGGTCACATTCGCGTACTTGATCGACGGCCTGGTTGTGATCATGTACACGATGAGGCCCAGCATCAACGACGTGTAGAAGATCAGACCGGGGTAGATCTGGTAGCCCAGGGTGGGAAAACCATTCGTCTCGTACATCAGCACCGTGCCGAACGGAATCAGCACGATGCCGAGCAACCACCCGATATTGAGCCACAGAAAACCCGTGTTGACCGTGCGAACGGCGAACCAGATCTTGTGATGGATCAACCAGAACAGCGCAATCAGCAGAAAGCTGAGAAGCATGGCCAGGAACTGGCTACCGTACTCATCCCACAGCGAGCCGAAGGTGGACGTCCCCGAGATGTTGATGTCGAGCAGTGGCAGCACCAGCGCAGTCATGGCCACCGCGACGACCGCATCGGAGAAGGCGGCCGCCCGTCCCGGTTCACGTTCGGTGACGGCCAATGGCGACAGGTCCTTGCCTCCGCTGGCACCGGACTCTGACCCAGCGCTGCTCATGCGCCCCATGGTGCCATCACCTGAGCTCTCGCAGCTGAGGCTAGGGCTCTTGTCCGTCCTTTACCTGGTCACGAAGACCCTCCCAGCCGGGTCGCAGCACCACGAGCTGCCAGCCCTCGGGCACGACCTCCACCGTGCAGCCAACCGCATCGGAATAGGGCGGTTCGCCGTTGAAGCACGGGCGCAGGGACTCGAGCTGGGCGCGGTCCACCGCCGCACCGGCCGCCGGCAGTCGGGCGTCACCCAACGACCCGAGCGCGACCAACAGCAGGCCGCCGATCGCGATCACCCGGCGCCATTGATCTGACTCGCCGGAACCGCCGCGCCTGACCCCTCGCACGAGCACTGCCACGGAAGCCAACAGCAGCGGCACCAGGTAGCGGGTATTGCTGAACGGTTCGAGGATCGCGGCTGCGTCGGCGTTCTTCGCACCGACCGCAGCGCCGAGTACGGCGGCCGCCAGGCCTACGGCCAGCCAAATCCAGCTAGGCCCCCGAAGATCGGCAAGAGCGAGGGTGACAAGCACCACGATCATCACGCCCGCAAGCGCCATCTCGGGGCTGCTTGGCCCAAGGTCGCCCGACGCCATGAGCGATTCGCCCAGCGACAGGACTCCACCCCACTTCACGTAGAGGAAGCCGGGCAGATCCGCCAGAGTCACGCTGTTGCTCTCGGCTCTGCCACCAGTGAGGGCCGCTATCGCAATCATGATGGCCGCCGCGGCGAGCACCCCCACCCGCGCCCACAGGTAGCGACTCCCGCGCGGACCCGCCACTACCCGCCACAGCGCCACCGGGAGCACGAACAGGGCAGTCGGGCCCGTCATTCCGAGGATAAGGAACGCGGCGAGTTCGAGTGCCTGCGTCCAACGGCGCTGCGGAGCCGGCATCGCCGCAATCAGCATCAGCGCTCCCGTCGCCCACCAATGCAAGTTGGTGATGTTCCCCTGCACTTCGAAGGCACCCGGCAGCAGCGCGATCAACAGCGCGAGCAGCCAGCGGAACGGCAATGCGCCGAAAAGTATCCGTCCGCGGCGCATGAGTGGCACCGCTGCCACCAGACCCACTCCCAGGCACGCCAGGAGATAGAGCAGAGTTGGCCACGCTGTCGGTGGCGTGAGACCGACGAGCAACGCGAGCAGGTGTTGCAGCGGCCAAAACTGGCCCGCGTACGTGTACGCAACCTGCCCGGGGCCCTCCCACGCGACGGACATGAACACCGAGCCGTCTTCGGCCCAGATGGTCGGTTCGGTGAGACCCTCCGGTCGACGCAGCGCCACCACCGCGGAGAGCGCAAGCACCGCGGCCACGCCCAGCCCGAGGCGCACCGGCCACGGACGGCTCGGCGCTTGGGCCTGCTCAGCGGTTTCCTGGCCGTCATTCAAAGAAACTCTCCCTATCGACACCCGGGCGCCACACCACGATCCGCCAATCGCCGGTGGCGGGCTGGATGTTCACGAAGCAGAAGGGTGCGTCCGCGTACCGCGGTGCCCCGGATACACAGTCCTCAAAGGCCGCCAATTCCGTCTGCGGCACGCCGGGCCCGAGAGGGTTGAGGTAGGCGTCGATCACCATTCCGATCACCACCCCCAGCACAATAGCTGTGGCCAGGATGCGTCGAAAGGCCGAGACCATGGACAGCGCACGCATCGAGATGAGCACCACGGCAGCCATCGCCAGCAGCGAATACCTGCCAGCGATGTAGGGCTGGAGCACGAGTGCCCGTTCCGCCGCGGGCAAGGGCGCCATAGCGAGCACTATCGCCCCCAACCCGCTCGCGAGCCATGCCCACGACGGCCCCCGGAGGTCGGTCAGAGTCAGCACCGCGACGAGAACGAGCAGCACAGCCCCAGCCACTGGAATGAGCAGGCCCGGCGGCAACTGGTCAGACGCCAGGCCCCGCTCGCCGACCAACAGGGCCTGCCCGACTCGAAGGTGCACGAAGTCCACCATCACCGGGAGGGTAGCCACCGGATCGGCCTCCCCCGCACGTGTCGAGTAGCGGGCGGCAACCGCCAGATTGACGGCGCCGGCGGCAAACACCAACACCGACCGCGTCGCAATCGCCCGGGTGCGCTGTCCGGTCAACACCCGCCACAGCGCCACCGGCACCAGCAGCAGGCCCGCAAGCCCGGTGAGCGCCACGACCACGATGAATGCGAGTTCGAGCCAGCGCCAGAACAGCCTGCGCGACGGTTCCATCGCAAGCAGCACCATGGCGGCGATGGTTGCCCACCAGTGAAGGTTCGCCAGATTGCCTTGGACTTCCCAGACCCCGGGCAGCATGACCAGCAGAAAAGCGGTGGCCGCCCGGATCCAGAACCCGCCGAGTATCGGCCGCGCCCGCTCGGAAAGCACGACTGAGACCATCACTGCGGCACCGATGCACGACACCGCATAAAGGGCCAGCGGCCACCACGTTGCCGGCAGTTCGGCGACACCGGCGGCGATGAGTCGCTGGAACGGCCACAACTGTCCGGCGTTGACGGTGAACACATCGACCCAGGGGTTGAAGGTACCGGCCAGGAATAGCCGTCCGTCCTCGGCCCAGATGGTCGGGTCGCGCCAGCCAGCCGGCCGTCGCAGCAGCATGACGCCTGCGAACAGGGCTGTGAGTACGATGACCGCCGCGACTCGCCGGGCGGTGACCCCAGCGGTGGGAGCGTCTCTGGTGGCTGGCTCAGTCATGGACGGCGGAAGACGCCTGCACGACCTCGAAAGTCCAGATCTGCGAACCGCTGGCCGCCGGCGGTCGCTTCGACGCGCCGCCGTCGGCATTCGACTCGGTCGAGTGTCCGGCAGCGAAGGATCGCGAGTCTAACCACTCCTGGTAGTGCGCTTCGGTGGTCCAGTGAGTGATGACGAGGTAGTCGCTGGTGCCGTCGATGGGTCGCAGCAATTCGAATCGTTCGAAGCCCGGCGACGAATCCACCATGCCGGCCCGACCGGCGAATCGCTGCTCCAGCGTTTCGCCGGCACCGGGCGGGACTGACAGGACGTTGATTGCGACAAAGGCCATGCCCGACTCCATTTCAAGGCTGAGTTCGCGGTTCGAGCCCAACGGTACGCCGTGCCGCGTGCCGGCGAGGCGGACCAACCATCGACTACGACGTGTCGCACTGGCTACCGTTGCGGTGTGCCGTACCGAGTCATTCACCGCGGACAGTCGTACCGTTTTGCCGACCTGACCACCGTGCTCGCCAAAGCTGCGCCACTGCGGTCCGGCGATGTACTTCGCGGGCGTAGCGGCCGAATCGGAGGTTGAGCGCGCCCTGGCTCAGATGGTGCTGGCCGACGTTCCGCTCTCCGACTTTCTCGACCACCCGGTGGTTCCCAGCGAAGTCGACGAGGTGACGGCATACCTCCTGGCATCACATGATCGAGAAGCCTTCGCGCCCATCGCCCATCTGACCGTTGGCGGCTTGCGCGACCTCTTGCTCGCCGAATCCACCGGCCCGGACGACCTGGCGGCACTCACCTGGGGCCTGCTCCCGGAGATGGTTGCCGCGGTCAGCAAGATCATGCGTAACCAGGACCTCATCGCGGTGGCCCGCAAGCGTCGCGTGGTCACCCGATTCCGCAACACTCTCGGCCTACCAGGGCGATTCGCGACCCGGATCCAGCCCAACCACCCGACCGACGACCCGCTCGGCATTCTCGCGAGCACCGTCGACGGGCTTCTCATGGGGGCCGGCGACGCTGTGATCGGCGTCAACCCGGCCTCCGACGGTGTCGAGCCGGTGCTCCACCTCACGCACATGCTGGCCGAACTCGTCGAGAGTCACGAGATTCCAACCCAGACCTGTGTGCTCGCCCACGTCACGCACACGCTGGCAGCCATCGAGCGCGGCGCACCGGTCGACCTGGTATTCCAGAGCATCGGCGGCAGCGAGTCCCTCAACCGCAGTTTCGGCATTGACATCAAGCTGCTGGATGAGGCGCACGACGCAGGTTTGAGCCTCGGACGTGGCACCGTCGGCAACAACGTCATGTACTTCGAGACCGGCCAAGGCAGCGCCCTCTCAGCCGAGGCCCACCACGGTGTCGACCAGCAGACGATGGAGGCCCGGGCCTACGGCTTGGCCCGTCGGTATGCCCCGCTGCTCGTCAACAGCGTCGTGGGGTTCATCGGCCCGGAGTACCTCTACAACGGCAAGCAGATCATTCGCGCCGGGCTGGAGGACCACTTCTGCGGCAAGTTGCTCGGCCTGCCGATGGGCGTGGACGTCTGCTACACGAACCACGCCGAGGCCGATGCCGACGACGTCGACACCCTGCTGACACTGCTCGGGGTGGCGGGGGTGAACTTCGTGATGGGGGTGCCCGGCGGGGACGACGTGATGCTCGGGTACCAAAGCACCTCCTATCACGACGCGCTCTACCTGCGAGAGGTACTGGATCTGCGCCCCGCCCCCGAGTTCGAAGTGTGGTTGCGCTCGCACGGCATCACCGAGGGCGGTTGGCCGACCGAGCACGAGCATCGGTTGCTCAGCAGCGTCGCATCCGTCCGCCCCGCTATCGGAGGACCCACCGATGTCTGATGCAGCGCCCGACGTGTGGTCCGAGCTGCGAGCGGCGACGCCTGCCCGAATCGGATTGGGCCGGCGCGGCGCCGCGCTACCGGTCGCCGAAGTGCTGGCGCTGCGCACCGCCCACGCCCACGCGCGCGACGCCGTCTGGCACGAACCTGCCTGGTCGGAGATTACCGCCGAGCTCGACGCCCGCGGTGTCTCCTGGGTTTCCGTGCACAGCGCGGTCCCCGACCGTGCCACTTATCTGTTGCGTCCCGACCTCGGCCGTAGGTTGCGCGGCTCCGACGTGCTGCGGCTGCGTGACCTGCGGCCACCGCAGGGGGCCTTCGATGCGGTGGTGTGTTTGGCCGATGGCCTGTCCGGGGAGGCCCTGACGCGCCACGGAGCGACGGTGGTGACGGACACCGTTGAGCAGTTGACCGGGCTCGGCTGGCGGCTGGCGCCTGTCGTGCTGGTGCACGGCGGTCGGGTGGCCATCGGCGACGAGATCGGCGAAGCCCTCGGCGCGGACTTGGCCATCGTGGGGATCGGGGAGCGCCCCGGCCTCAGTGCCGCAGATTCGCTGGGGATCTACCTCACACATCACCCTCGCCCTGGGCTCACGGACGCCCAGCGCATCTGCATCTCGAACGTGCGCAGTGCGGGCTTGCCACCGCCCCAGGCCGCGCGACAAGCCGTGAGCCGCGCGACCGCCGCCCGGCAGTTGGGCTACACGGGAACGGGACCGTCCACCGATCCCTGGTCGCTGCCGGACTCCGACAGGAACGAGTGATCCGCCCGCGCCCCATGGCCAGCGACGGCGCGCAGCACAACGACGGATCTGGCAAGCACGGTTCGGACGGCGCCTCCGGCGCGCTGTACCGGGGCCTCGCCAGTTTCCGGTTCGGGCCACACAGCGGTGTCGAGAACCTCTTCCCAGGTGGTGCCGGCCTTGCGCCCGGGGATCGACACAGTCCTCATCCTGCTCGGAGGCGTTGAACAGGATGATGAAGGATGCGTCGTAGAGCTTGCGGCCGAAGTAGTCCTTCTCGTCGAGAGCATGCCCATTGAGCACCACCGTGATGGTCTTTGCGTAGCCGACCTGCCAGTCATCGGGAGTCATGGCCTCGCCGTCGGGTTTGAGCCACGTGATGTCGGGCACGGCGTCCCAGTCCTCAGTCTCGATGGGCTGGCCGTTGAAGAACTTCTGTCGCCGGAAGATGGGGTGATCGCGACGGATCGCTATGAGTTTGCGGGTGAAGTCGATGAGGTCCCGATCGGCACCCGCCCAGTCCATCCAGGTGATCTCGTTGTCCTGGCAGTAGCCGTTGTTGTTGCCGCCCTGCGTGCGTCCGAGTTCGTCGCCGTGCGCGATCATCGGCACGCCCTGACTGAGCACCAGAGTGGTGAGGAAGTTGCGCTGCTGACGGGCCCGCAACTCGTTGACCTCGGCAATGTCGGTCTCGCCTTCCGCCCCGCAGTTCCACGAGCGGTTGTGCGATTCACCGTCGCGGTTCTCTTCACCGTTGGCTTCGTTGTGCTTCTCGTTGTAGCTCACCAAGTCGCGCAGCGTGAAGCCGTCGTGGGCGACAACGAAGTTGATCGACGCGTGCGGGCTACGACCATCGTCAAGGTAGAGGTCTGAGGAACCCGTGAAGCGGGAGGCGAACTCCCCCATCGTCGCGTACTCGCCGCGCCAGTAGTCGCGCACCGTGTCGCGGAACTTGCCGTTCCACTCCGTCCACAGCGCCGGGAAGTTGCCCACCTGATAGCCGCCCTCGCCGAGATCCCAGGGTTCGGCGATCAGTTTGACCTGACTCACGATGGGGTCCTGCTGGACGAGGTCGAAGAAGGTGGAGAGCTTATCGACCGCATGAAACTCCCTAGCCAGGCTGGCGGCCAGATCGAAGCGGAAGCCGTCCACGTGCATCTCGGTGACCCAGTACCGCAGCGAGTCCAGGATGAGCTGCAGCGAATGCGGGTTGCGTACGTTGACCGAGTTGCCGGTGCCGGTGGTGTCGAAGTAGAAGCGGGGTCCTCCTGGACAAGGCGGTAGTAGGCCGTGTTCTCAATCCCCCGGAACGACAGCGTCGGCCCGAGGTGGTTGCCCTCGGCGGTGTGGTTGTAGACCACGTCGAGGATCACTTCGATCCCTGCGAGGTGCAGCTGCCTGACCATGCCCTTGAACTCGGTGACTTGTTGGCCCAATGTTCCGGTGGCCGCGTATTCGTTGTGCGGCGCGAAGAATCCGACGGTGTTGTAGCCCCAGTAGTTGCGCTTGCCTTGGGCCACGAGGAAGTCGTCCTGCACGAATTGGTGGATCGGCATCAGTTCGATTGCCGTCACCCCAAGTTTGACGAGGTACTCGATCATCGCGGGGTGGGCGAGTCCCCCGTAGGTGCCGCGCAACTCGGCGGGAACATCCGGGTGGAGCATGGTCATGCCCTTGACGTGGGCCTCGTAGATGACGGTCTCGCTGTAGGGGCGCTCGATCTTGCGATCGCCTCGCCAATCGAAGTAGGGATTGGTCACCACGCCCAGCATCGTGTGACCGAGGCTGTCCTCGCCGTCCGGTTGGTCCGGATCGGCGAAGGAGTGCCCGTAGACGGCCTGTGACCCGTCCGGCATGCCGTGCACGGCACGGGCGTAGGGATCAAGCAAGAGTTTGTCGGGGTTGTACCGCAGTCCCCTGGCCGGATCCCATGGACCGTGTACCCGGTAGCCGTAGCGCTGCCCGGGACTCACCATAGGCAAGAAGGCGTGCCACACGCCTGCATCCTTCTCCTCGAGCCGGGTACGCGTCTCGTTGCCGGCCTCGTCAATCAAGCAGAGGTCCACCGCGTCCGCCGCGCTCGCGTACATGGCGAAGTTCGTGCCCACGCCGTCGAAGATGGCACCGAACGGATAGGCCCGGCCCGGCCACTGCATGCCTGATTCGAATGGCACCTGATCTCCTCGGTAGTAGTGATGCACCAACCTACCCACGCCCCCGTGTCGAAGCAGGACCAATCCTTGGCCAACAGGGTGGGGTATTCGCCCGGATAAGTTGGACCGGTGCCGACGGGCATCGCTCACTGGTCGTTCCCGCTCGCCCTCCCACGGTGAGGTGCCTGATCGCGGCTATCGACCCGAATGCCGAGTTCGGCGGCGCTTTCTCGCCGTGCCCCCGACTGGACTCGAACCAGTGGCCTACCGCTTAGGAGGCGGTCGCTCTATCCACCTGAGCTACGAGGGCGTGCTGTGTGATCCTAGCGTCAGCTCACCGGCGCTCCCCCCGCAGTAGTGTGGGAATAGGAGGGTGTTGGCAATGGGTCGGGATAGCCCGCGTTTCATCCTGTGGCTGGTGATCGTCCTGATGCTGTCGGCCTGTGCTCTACCCGACGGCAGTCGGGCGGCGATCGATCCCACCGATCCGCTCGAGTGCGTCACCGGCGGCAGCGCCACCTTGGACCCCGCGCGGCGCACGGCATTGCCCTACCAATCCAACTACGCCGACACCTCAGTGACCTACCAGGCTCGCTACCCCTTCGATGAGGAAGCGCAGCGCAACGTCCCGATCAGGATCTGGTACCCGGAGGGATTCGACGGCATGGCGCCCGTAATCCTGGTGTCCCACGGCGGTATCGGTTGCGACACCGGGCATACGAGCTTCGCCTACCTCGGGCAGGAATTCGCCGGTAGCGGCTACCTGTCGGTGCATCTGGCGCATCGGCCGTCCGCCGACGAGACCTACCAGCGGTGGGACCGTCCGCAGGACGTCTCCGCAGTCCTGGATGCGCTCGCCTCCGACCCGGGAGCGCTACCGGCCCTGTACTCCGGCGAACTCGACGCCGACCAGGTTGGCCACCTCGGCCACTCCTGGGGCGCCTACACCGCTCATGCCCTGGCCGGGGCGGAGTTTCTCGATCCGATTGATCCGGGCAGCGCACGCGTCACGTTCCGAGATCCCAGAATCGATGCGATCGTGGCGCTCTCACCGCAGGGCTGGGGCCAATTCGGCTCGTTCGACGTCCAACACGACCTGAATACGCCCTCTCCGATCAACTCGTGGCGAACGGTTTCCACACCCGCCTACGACCTCGTCGGGTCGCTCGAAGCGGACGGGGTCGCAGGCTACGACCTCGGGCTGCCGAACACCTACAGGTGCCGGGACTGGCGGTTGTTTCCGTTCGCCCGCTACCCCGCCGACGAGCGCCGCTACCTCACGGTGCTGGACGGCCAAACGCACGCGAATCTGGGCGGCGAGGCGGCTCCAGAGGTCAACACCTACGTCGCCGTCAACACCCGCACCTTCTTCGACACCTACCTGCGCGACCGACCCGAATTCGAGCCGCGGATCGGTCTGGTGGACCCTATTCCGGGTCTGCTGAACGACCGCCGCTAGGTCGCAGCGCCGACCGGGCGTCGAATCCGCTTGTCGACGGCCACCAGGAGCCACACCGCCGCCCCAGCGGCGAAGATGCGCAACCACACATCGGCGCCGATGGGCGCCGTTCCGAAAACGGCGTTCATCGCCGGCAGGTAGGTCAGCGCCAACTGGCCCAGTGTCTGGATGGCCACGCCACCGAGAATCCACCGATTGCTGAAGGCCCCGACCCGCAGGGCCGATCCGGTCAGCGAACGGCAACTGAACAGGTAGAAGGCCTCCACCACCACGAAGAGGTTCACGGCCGCCGTCCGCGCCGATTCCACGTCAGCACCGGATGACACTTCCCAGCGGTACAGCCACCAGGACGCAGCCACCAGCAACATCGCGACAAGCACCATGCGCACCACTAGGAACCGCGGCAACAGGGGCTGCCCGGGGCGCCTCGGCGGCCGCGACATGATGCCGGGCTCCTTCGGTTCGAAGGCGAGCATCAGTCCGAGGAAAACGGCCGTGGTCATGTTGATCCACAGAATCTGCACCGGCAAGATCGGCAACGCGGCACCGAGCAGGATCGCGAGCAGAATCACCAGACCCTCCCCCATGTTGGTGGGAAGCGTCCAGACGATGAACTTGATGAGGTTGTCGAACACCCCCCGGCCTTCTTCGACGGCGGCCTCGATGGTGGCGAAATCGTCATCCAGCAGAACCATGTCGGAGGCCTCCTTCGCCACCTCCGTGCCGCCGAAGCCCATCGCGATCCCGATGTCAGCCTGCCGCAGCGCCGGCGCATCGTTCACGCCATCGCCGGTCATGGCCACCACCTGCCCTCGGGCCCGGAGTGCCTCCACCAAAGCGAGCTTCTGTTCCGGATCCACCCGTGCGAACACCTGCGCCTGAGGCACGGTCTTGGCCAGTTCGGCGTCGGTGAGGCGGGCCAACTGCGCCCCCGTGACGACCGCCGGCGGGTCCTCCCGGGTGAGGATGCCCACCTCCCGGCCGATCGCAGCAGCGGTCGCCGCGTGATCGCCGGTGATCATCTTGACCTCGATGCCGGCGCCCTGGCACGTTGCGACCGCGGTTGCGGCTGCCGGTCGCGGCGGGTCGAGCATGGCCTGCAATCCCGTGAAGACCAGGCGCGGCGGCGTGGTCGCCGCTGGATCCAGTTGGCCGACCGTCGGCGCTGCGGCCGTCGCCAGCACGCGCAGACCGGTGCCGGCCAACCCCTGAGCTTGAGCGAGAACGCCCTCACGATCCAACGGCTCGGTCTGCCCACGAGCATTCATCTGGCTGTCGCATAGTGCCAGAATCCGTTCGACGGCCCCCTTGGCGAGCAGGCAGCGTTGCGCGGTCGACGGCGACTCGTCGGGCTGTGGGCAGGAGTGCATGGTCGCCATGTACATGCGCGCCGAGGTGAAGGGAATCGTCTCGAGGCGAGCCCAGTCGTGCGACAGGGCGACCACGTCGATCCCGGACTGGTCGGCAACCAGCACCATCGCGACCTCTGTCGGATCACCTAGGGTGTGCACCGCTCCGCGGTCGTCGGTCTGCACCGACGCATCGGTGCACAACGCACCGGCACGCAACGACCACAGCAGCGCAGCGTCGACGTCGACTTCAATCCCGTCGCCGGCCTCATCTCGCAGTAGACCAGCCCCCGGAATCCCCGGCTGGTCGCAGCGATACCGAGCCTGCGGAGTCTGGACCACCCGCACCGTCATCCGATTCTCGGTGAGGGTGCCGGTCTTGTCGGTACAGATCACGGTGGTACTGCCCAGGGTCTCCACCGCTGGCATGCGCCTGATGACGGCCCTGCGCTGCGCCATCCGACCGACGCCGATCGCGAGAGTGATCGTGACGGCCGCTGGCAGCCCCTCAGGAATGGCACCTACGGCCAGCGCGACGGCAGCCTTGAACATCTCCGACCATGGCTCGCCTCGCCACACGCCAATCGCGAACGTTGCGGCCGCCGCGGCCAGGATGACCACAGTGAGGACTTTGCTGAACCCGGCCAGTCGACGAGTGAGCGGGGTGGTGAGTTCATCGACGGAGCCCATCAGCCGATGGATCTGGCCAAGTTCGGTGGCCGATCCGATCTCGACGACCACACCCGATGCGCTACCGCTGGTGACGAAGGTGCCGGAGTGAACCATGTTGCGTCGGTCCGCCACCGCCGTGCCAACGGGCAGGACCACCTCGTCCTTCGCCACCGGCACCGATTCGCCGGTGAGGGCCGATTCGTCGACCTGCAGTTCATCCACTGTCAGCAGCCTGATGTCGGCCGGCACCTTGTCGCCCGCTTCCAGTTTGACCAGATCGCCCGGCACCAGGTCCCGCGAATCAACCTCGCAGACCACACCGGAGCGCACCACGGTGGCCGTCGTCTGGACCAGGGCGCGCAACGCATCTAGCGCAGCCTCGGCCTTGGATTCCTGTACGAATCCGACGCCCGCGTTGATCACGACGACGCCGAAGATCACAATCGCGTCGACGTATTCGCCGAGCACCGTGGTGACACCGCCGGCGACCAGCAACACGTAGATCAGCGGATTGTGAACTTGCCTCAGCAGCCGGCGGAACCACCCTTCGGGCCGAGTCTGCGGCAGCATGTTGGGGCCGTAACCCACCGACCGGGCCTTGGCCTCACCCGAGGTCAGGCCGAGGCGCGGATCAGTTTCGAGCAGCACGAGCAGTTGGTGGCCGACCACTGCGTGATGGTCACCTAGGTTCTTCGTGGCCGGTGATGCCATATGTCAATCATTGCCCCACCCCGAATCACTGGGAAGACTCGTTGGTGCCGGCGGGGCGCTGGGTTGGATGTAGACGGCGAACACCAGGATCAAGGTGCCTAGGAAGCAGGCCACGTCAAGCAGTGTGAGCCACCACCACCAGCCTTTGAGGCCGCGGTCGTGCAGGCGCCGCACCTGGATGCTGATCAGAGCCGGAGCCAGGGCCAAGGCCACCACCAACTGCAGCCACCCGGGCCTGACGTACTGGGTGGCCGTTACCGTCAAGGTGTCAACCGCGAAGGCGCCCACGGGAACCGGGGATCCGAGTCCGAGCACCGCATTGACGGCCCCGGCAGCGCTGAGCAGGAGCAGCGCGAAGCCGATGAACCACCAGAACTCTGCCCGGCCAGCCCGCCCCCGGAAATCCGCGTACTTGCGCAGGCCGGTGGAGATCGCCGCGGCCGGACCCACGCATCAGCCCTCTTCGGCAACCGGTGGCGGACCCCACCACCGAACGCAGAGACCGGCCGCCAGCAGCAACCAGCCGAACCCCAGGAGCCACCCCCCAGCACGTCGGTGATCCAGTGCACCCCGTAGAGCCACCGGCTGGGGCCCATCCCCACACCGATCACCACGAGGAGCCAGCCCAGGATCGTCCCCCACGGCCGGGTCAGCACGAACATCACCACAATGCCCATCGCGACCCACGAGGTCACGCCGGAGAGTGTGTGCCCAGACGGGAACGAGAAACCTTCCTCGATGAAGAAGGGATCCGGCCACACCGGCCGAGGCCGCCCGACGGCGTGCTTCAGGAGCTCCGAGATCGCGACGCCGCCGGCGGCCGAGAGCGCGAAGAAGGCCAGCCAGTGCCAGCGCCGGAAACCCGCCAGCAGCAGGCCGAACACCACCGCCACCGGGGCGGTGACGTTGCCGGATCCGAGGACTTGGAAGGTGGCGGCGTAGTCGGCCAACCCCTGGGAGGACTTCGCGAGGTCGAACCACCATCGGTTGACGGGTTCATCGCTGGCGGTGATGGCGTCACCTGCGGTGGCGACGGCCAACGCAAGCACCAGGCCGAGGCCGAGCAACCCCCCGCCCATCCAGAAATACCTCGTAGCCCGCGTCCGAGGCGGAACTGAGCGTCTGGCGACCTCGTCTGAGATCACGCGCGCTCTCCCTTCCGGCCCAGCGCTGCTGGCGGAGGCGCGACGGGCAACGGAAAGCGACCCTCCGGCGGTTCACGCCCGGCCGGGCCGGGTCGACCCACCAGGTAACCCTGCACCAGCCTCACGCCGCACCGGCGAGCCGTCTCGAGTTGCGCTATCTGTTCCACTCCCTCGAGCACCACCTCGGCCTCGATGGCCGACCCGATCGACTGAACGGCCGCCAGAATCGCCTCCTCACGGCGCGTGGGGTAGCGGCCGACGAGGGCCCGATCCACCTTGATCATGTCGATCGGCAGGTCTCGCAGGTAGGACATGTTGGCGAATCCCGAACCAAAGTCGTCGATCCCCACACCGACGCCGAGGTCGAGCAGTTGGCGCAACTGCTCGGCCACTCTGGTGCGCGACTGCAGTTCCTGACTCTCGATCACCTCGACGACGAAACGGCCGGGGCTCGAGCCGTGGCGACGTAGCGCCGACGCGAGCTGGCCGACCAGATTCGAGTGGGTGAGCTGGTGGGGCCAGGCGTTGATGCCGATCCGGAAGTGCTGCATCGGCGCGACCTTCTCCCAGGCAGCCGCCACCGCCACCGATCGGTCTATGACCCACGCCCCGATCTCATCCATCACATCCGTGGCCTCGGCAGCGTCAAGAAAGTCCGCCGGGCTCAACAGTCCGCGCTCTGGATGCTGCCAACGCACGAGCATCTCCGCACCCGCAGTCTGGCCGGTGAACACGTCGACCATGGGCTGGGTGTAGAGCACCAACTCGTCTTGCCGCAAAGCCTCGCGAAGTTCTCCCACCGTCACAAATGTGCTGGAACGATCCAGGTTCTCGTGTCGCTCTCCCAACACCCACTTCCCGGGGCCCCGTGACCGAGCGCTGCGCATCGAGGCGTCCACGCTGCACAGGAGGTCGTCCGGGTCGCCATCCTGCGGGGCGGAGACGAACAGCGCCCCGGCGCTGACGGTCACGTTCACGGGCCTGCCGTCGACGTCGAATCCCGCCGCGATCGATTCGGCCACCCGGTTGTGGAGCAAACGCACGTCCCCCGGTATCCGCACCCCCTGCCAGACCAGCACGAATTCGTCATCACCGACACGTCCAACCGCGTCCGACCCCCGCACGAGGGCGCGCAACCGTTCGCCCACTTCGCGCAGCACGCTGTCGCCGACCTCACTGCCGAACCGTTCGTTGATGCCGTTCAAGTTGTCAATGTCGACCAGTTCGACCGCGAATCCCTCGCCCAACACCTCAAGTCGCTGAAGGCCGAATTCCAGCGCCCGTCGCACCCCGGACCGGGTGGTCAGGCCGGTGAGAGGGTCGAGGGTGGGTTCCAGGCGTGGTCGTCCGGCTCGGCGCTCGGACAAGTCGACCGTGCGCACCGACCACGCGACGTTGTCGCCCAGCAGCCGCACCGCAACAGCCAGGTGCCCTCGAATCGTGCCCTCCGGGCCGCGCACATCGATCGTGTCGACAATCCGAGAGCCGCCCTCCACCACCTCCCGCGCGATGGCAACGTCATCAGCGTCGAGACCCGGCGGCAGAACATCGGACATGGTCACGGGGGTGGCATCGTTCGTCGTTGGCCCGGCTGCGGCAGAAGCCAGGCGCGCCTCATCGAACCGCGCGAAGACGGCGGGGGAAACCCCAAGTTGCAGCAGCGCCGCCCGCGCCGCATCCGAGACGAAGGTGACTTCGAATGGCTCGCGGGCGGTGCAGAGGACAACGCCGTCCAGCCCAGTCGCCAGCGCTTTGCGTACAAGTGCGTCTTGACTGTCCGTGGCACTCACCTCCGCACGCCTGGCCGCTTGCTCGGACCCCATCAGGACACCGCCAGCCGTCGGAGGAATCTGCGTTCGCCGTTACGCGGTGCCAAACGCCGAACCCGGTCCAGACACGTCCAAACCGCCGTCCACCACGATAGTAGTGCCGGTGACGTAGTCTCCACCCGCGCTCGCGAGGAAACCGACCATGGCGGCAACTTCGTCGGCGGCCTCCAGCCGACCAACGGGCACGACCTGCGACACCTGCTCGGGGTCAAGTCCGTAGCGCTCCCATGCTTCGGTATGGACAATCCCCGGCGCCACCGCCGTGAGTCGAATGCCGTGGCACCCCCACTCGACCGCCAAGGTCCGCGTCAACGACTCGACTGCCGCTCGGGCGGCGGAGCTGTGTGCCATACCGGGCATCCCACGCCGAGGGGTCATAGTGATGCTGATGACCTTGCCGTATCCGCTAGGAATCATGCACCGACTCGCGACCTGCATCGTCATGTACCACGTGGCTTCCAGATTGAGCCTCGTCACCGCTCGGAAACCTTTGGGGGTGACCTTCTCTGCTGGGCTGACGAATTGGCCCCCAGCGTTGTTGACCAGCACGTCGATGCCGTCGAAGGTGTCGATGACCTCATCGAGAGCCCCGTCGACATCCTCCAGTTCGCGCACATCGGCTGTCACCGGCAGCACCCGCACTGACGGGAAGGCCGCGGCGATCCATTCCGCGGTCTCCGACAACGGCTCCGGACGCCGGCCCAGAATCGCGACGTCGGCGCCGGCGGCCGCGAATTGCCAGGCGATGGCCCGTCCGATTCCCGTGCCGCCCCCGGTGACCAGCGCACGACGCCCGCTGAGCGCATCGTCTGCGAGCACTCGAGCGGCGGCGGGGTTAGATGCAGCAGACAATGTTGTCACGCTCCCAAACGATTCTCAGGTTTCGACTACGACGGACCCGTCGAGCAGACTACGGCTAACGTGACCGCTAACGACTACGGAGGATGGCCATACGGCATGAGTGACCTGATCGACACCACCGAGATGTACCTCCGTACGCTCTTCGAGCTGTCGGAGGAGGGCACCCCGCCGTTGCGCGCGCGCATCGCCGAACGGTTGGGCCAGTCTGGGCCGACGGTGTCGCAGACCGTCGCGCGCATGGAACGCGACGGACTCGTGACGCTGCGCCCCGACCGCAGCGTGGCATTCACTCCCTTTGGCCACGACCTCGCCGTCCGGGTGATGCGCAAGCACCGCCTCGCTGAGTGCCTGCTCGTCGATGTGATCGGACTGCCCTGGCCCGAGGTCCACGATGAGGCCTGCCGCTGGGAGCACGTGATGAGCGACGCCGTGGAGCGACGATTGGTGGAACTACTCGGCCACCCGGACACGTCGCCGTTCGGCAACCCCATTCCCGGCCTCGCCGAACTCGGCGACCGTGAGCCCGAGACCAGCGCGTGGCGGCCGTTGAGCGGCCAGTTGAGCAGCAGTCCGCGGCAGGTGCGCGTCCAACGCATCGCTGAGCACCTCCAAGGTGACGCGGCGATGATGGCACTGCTCGATTCGGCTGCGGTGCGTCCCGGCGCAGTGATCAGCGTCTCCGCCGGTGAAGAGGAGGGTCACGTCGCCGTGGAACACGATTCCCAGCGGGTCTCACTGCCGGGGTGGGCAGCCGATCTGATCGTCGTGGAGGCCGTCTCCCCGTGAACGTGAACGCCCGTTCGGGTGCCGGCCCGACGCGCATCATGTGGTTCCGGCGGGACCTTCGACTGGCCGACAATCCGGCCCTGCTGCGGGCGGCCGACGGCGGCGGATCGGTCGTGGGCCTGTTCGTGGTCGATCCACGGCTGCTCGATGCTTCCGTGCGCAGTCGCCGCCTGGCCGCATCGGTCGCAGCGCTCAGCACATCGATGGCCGGCGCGCTAGTGATTCGATTGGGCGACCCGACGTCGGTGGTGACTGCCGTCGCAAAGGAAGTAGACGCCGACGAGGTTCACATCAGCGCCGATTTCGGACCCTACGGCCGCTCCCGGGACGCGGGAGTTGCCGCCGCGTTGGAAAGCGAAAGCCGCCGCCTCGTGGCCACCGGTTCACCGTACGCCGTGAGCCCGGGTCGCATCACGAAGGCCGATGGCACCCCCTACCGCGTGTACACGCCCTTCTACCGGTCCTGGTTGAGTCATGGCTGGCGTGCCCCTGCGGGGGAACCGGCAAGCAGCGCGGCACCAAACCCCCCGCACCCGCTGAGACGACCCGAGGTGACCTGGTGCCGACTGGCCGGGGAGGATCCGGAATGGTTCGATCAGCGGCTCGCCGAATTGGACGCACCGCAGCCCCGCGAAACCTTGGCGTCGGCCGGCGAGGAGGCGGCGCACGAACGTTGGGTTCGCTTCTGGCACGACGGTCTGGCGGACTACGGCCAGCTGCGCGACCGGCCGGACACCGCCGGCACTTCGCAGCTCAGCGCGCACCTTCGATTCGGCGAAATCCACCCGCGCACGCTGCTGTTCGACCTCGCCGGACTGGGGGCATCGTCCTCGGCCGAGGCGTTCCGTCGCGAAATCGCCTTCCGTGAGTTCTACGCCGATGTGCTGTGGCATCGGCCGGACTCGGCGACCCAGTCGCTGGACCAGCGATTCGATACCCACATGGTCTACAACAGCGGTGCCGAAGCCCGGGCAGCGTTCGACGCGTGGTGCACCGGGCGGACGGGATTCCCGATCGTGGACGCCGGGATGCGGCAGTTGCTTGCCGAGGGTTGGATCCACAACCGGGTGCGGATGGTGGTGGCCTCGTTCCTCGTCAAGGACCTCCACCTGCCCTGGTGGTGGGGTGCGAAGTGGTTCATGGCTCGGCTACGCGACGGGGACCTGGCCAGCAATGTCGCCGGCTGGCAGTGGACGGCCGGTTGTGGGACGGATGCCTCCCCCTTCCACCGGGTGTTCAACCCGATCGCACAAGGGAAGAAGTTCGACCCGAACGCCGACTACGTGCGGCGCTACGTGCCCGAATTGCGCGGCCTCGCCGGTGCCGGAGCCCACGAACCGTGGCAGCACCCATTGCTGGCGCCGGACTATCCCGCGCCGATGGTCAATCACGCCACCGAACGCCTCGAGGCCCTCGAGCGGCACCGCGCTATGAAGGCCGCCAGCCAACCGGGCGCCTCCTAGTTGCGGCCCTTGGGCTAGGACTCGAGCCAGCCCTCGAGCACCGCCGTGACCACGTCATCGACGCTGGTGCCACGGGCCTTCGCGTTCTTCCGCAGTTTGCTTCGCACCTCTTTTGGCACCTCAACCTGCAGGCTCACCCGCCGCTCGTGCCGCTTGCGTGCCTTCTTGTCGAGCTTCTTGCGCTGCTTAGCCGACATCGACTTCGTGCTCTTCTTGCCGCCCTTCTTGCCGCCCTTCTCCGGCGCCAGCCGGATGGCATCCGACGTGGATCCCCCCAAGCCGACGACTGGGCGCAAGTGCGCCGGACGCGGCGCTTTGGCGGGCGTCACGGCATGCGTCGTGCGTTTTGGGGCGGGTGGCTCCACCACCGGAGGCGGAGACCCGGGAGCCACAACCGGGGCTGCGGGGTGGACGCCGGAGTCTGGAGCTTTCCTGAGCGCCGGGCGCGGGGCTGGATTGTGGGCCATCGACCTACCTCCTCATCGGTTAACGGGCGCAAGCGCCTCATCGAGCAACTGATCAAACGCTTCGCTGGCGGCCCTGGCTGAAGCACTGCGCCAACGCTGCACCGGCACGCACGCACCCTGTGCCTGCTGGATCGCGGTACGGTCCGGGATCGGCGAGAGCACGACGTCGCCAAAGGCCTCACGCAACTCGGCCAGCCGGTACTTGTGCTCGGCGAATCTGGGCCGCACCCGCGTGGCGATGATTCCCGTGAGCGCCAAATCGTCGTGTCCCGAGGCGCGCGCCACTTCGATGGCGTCCACGGCTTGTGCGGCACTCTGGACCGCAAAGAACGAGGGCTCGGTCACCACCAGTGCTCGGTCGGAGGCGTACAGCGCGTTACGCGTCAACTCACCAAGGTTGGGCGGGCAATCGATGAGCACCAGGCGGTAGCTCGAGGTCACGCCGAGCAACGTGGTACGCAGCCGCCGTTCCGAACCGGGCGCAGTCTCCGCAGCGCGGTGCTCGAGCGCCCGTTCGGAGGGGATGAGGTGGACGTCGGGGCCCCAACAGGAGGCCACGATGGCTTCGGCCGCCAGCCCCGGCCGCGCGTCGTGCAGCACGTCTGAGATTGAGTACGGCGCGGCGACCGGATCCAGCGCGGACGTGGCGTTGGCCTGTGGATCAAGATCCACTACGAGGGTCGAAATTCCACGTTCCTCGGCGGCTCCCGCCATGCCGAGCACCAACGACGTCTTGCCCACGCCACCCTTGAGAGACAGCACCGACAGCACCGTGGTGGTCTCGACGGGCGGGCGGGAGGTGCGAACCATAATCCGCTCAGTCTCGCATGGATACTGACGCCCCCTCCGGCCGCCACGCCGACCGTGGATTCGTGTCGCCCGCAGCGGGCGCCCCACGTCGCTCACAAGGGGTTCAAGGCGAGTACCGCTGCACCCGCCACATCATCGGGTCGTCTAGGGATCCTCCGCTCTCAAGGGCCTCATAGCGGAGCCGATCGTGCATCCGCGACACGCGGCCGTGCCAGAACTCGACCGACTGGGCACGGAGTAGATAGCCACCCCAGAACTCTGGTACCGGCACCTCCGCGCCCTCTGGCCAGCGCCGCGCTAACTCGGCGAGCCGCTCGTCCAGGACGCGGCGGTCGTCAATCGGACTCGACTGCCGCGAGGCCCACGCCGCCAACTGCGACCCCCTCGGTCGGCTGCGGAAGTACTCGGCCGTCTCGTGCGGCGGGAGTCGTTCCACCTCACCGATCACGGTCACCTGCCGGTGCAGTGCGAACCAGGGGAACACCACCGACGCCTGCGGCCGTTCGGCCAGCGCCATCCCCTTGCGGGAGGTGTAATTCGTGAAGAAGGTGAAGCCGCGTGGATCTGCCCCCTTGAGCAGCACCGTGCGCGCCGAGACACCGGTCGATTCGCTCGCCGTGGCCAGGATCATCGCGTTCGGTTCGGGCACCCCGGCATCAGTCACTTCCTGCAGCCAACTGAGGAATTGCGCGAGCGGGGTCGGATGCAGGTCGGCCCGCCGCAATTGCCCGGCGTCGTAGGACACTCGCATCCCAGCCAGATCCGGTGGCTGCCACAAACTCATGGGGTCATAGTCGCGGAGTTTTGCCCTCGTCCGCAAACGCCTGGGTAGGATCACAACCGGAACAGTGCGGCGATCCCGCTCCCAAACCTCGCAAGGAGACCCAATGTCCGACTTCGTCCCTGGCCTAGAAGGCGTCATCGCGTTCGAGACCGAGATCGCGGAACCGGATAAGGAGGGCAGCGCGCTTCGCTATCGGGGGGTGGATATCGAAGACCTGGTGGGCCGGGTTTCATTCGCCAACGTGTGGAGCCTGCTGGTCAACAACTCGTTCACCGCCGGCCCCACCCCCGCCGAGCCGTTTCCGATTCCGGTGCATTCCGGGGACGTGCGGGTGGACGTGCAGTCGGCTATCGCGATGCTGGCCCCCGCCTGGGGCCTGCGTCCGCTGCTGGACATCGACGATGCCCAGGCCGAGGAGGATCTCGCGCGGGTGTCAGTGATGGCCATGTCGTTCGTCGCCCAGGCCGCGCGCGGAGTTGGGCAACCCATGGTGCCGCAGGCCCGCATCGACGAAGCGACCACGATCGTCGAGCGCTTCATGGTGCGCTGGCGCGGCGAGCCAGATCCCAGGCACGTGCAGGCGGTAGATGCCTACTTCACGTCGGCTGCCGAGCACGGCATGAATGCCTCCACCTTCACCGCGCGGGTGATCGCATCGACCGGAGCCGACGTGCCCGCCGCGATCTCCGGCGCAATCGGCGCGATGAGTGGACCGCTGCACGGCGGCGCGCCGTCGCGCGTGCTCGGGATGATCGAGCAGATTGAGCGCTCCGGGGACGCCGACGGCTACGTGCGCAACGTGCTGGACTCCGGTCAGCGCCTCATGGGCTTCGGCCACCGCGTCTACCGGGCCCAAGACCCGCGGGCGAAGGTGCTGCGCCGCACCGCGAAGGAACTCGACGCTCCGCGCTACGAAGTTGCCGAAGCACTTGAGCAGGCCGCGCTGGCCCAGTTGCGCGAGCGCCGCCCGGACCGCGTACTCGAGACCAACGTCGAGTTCTGGGCCGCCATCGTGCTCGACTACGCCGAGGTTCCCCCGCACATGTTCACCTCGATGTTCACCTGCGCCCGACTTGCCGGATGGAGTGCCCACGTGCTGGAGCAGAAGCGCACCGGGCGCCTGATCCGACCGAGTGCGCGCTACATCGGGCCAGGGCCCCGCCAGCCCGAGCAAGTGCGAGGCTGGGATCCGTTGAGAGATCGCCCCCTCCGGATACCGCCCAACTCAACACGGCGGACTACCCGACGGCACCTCGGAGGCGTGACAGACGCGCTGACCATCCCCGCTGACCTCAAGCCCACCGACGGCCGCTTCGGCGCCGGACCCTCCAAGGTTCGCCCGGCGCAGGTCGATGCTCTCGCCGCTGTGTCCGGCACCTACCTGGGCACCTCGCATCGCAAAGCGGGCGTGAAGGACCAGGTCAAGCGCGTGCGGGAGGGCCTCGCAACGCTGTTTGAGTTGCCCGAGGGCTACGAGGTGGTGCTCGGCAACGGCGGCTCCACAGCCTTCTGGGACATCGCCACCTTCGGCCTGATCCGCGACCGGGCGCAGTTCCTCTCGTTTGGCGAATTCGGCTCCAAGTTCGCCAAGGCCGCCAAGATCGCGCCGCATCTCGGCGATCCGACGATCATCACATCGGACCCCGGCGACGCTCCTGAGTTCGCCGCGGAGGCTGGCATCGACGTGTACGGCACCCCGCACAACGAGACGTCGACCGGCGTCGCCATCACCCCCGCCGGCCCGCCGGAGCCGACGACGACGCGCTGCTCCTGGTCGACGCCACTTCGGCGGCTGGCGGCCTTCCAATCGACATCGCCGAGACCGACGTCTACTACTTCGCCCCGCAGAAGTGCTTCGCCTCCGACGGCGGCCTGTGGTGTGCGCTCATGAGTCCCGCGGCGCTGGCCCGGGTGGAGGAGATCACGGCGAGCGGGCGCTGGACCCCGGAGTTCCTCAACCTCGCAACGGCCGTATCGAACTCACGGCTCGAGCAGACCTACAACACACCGGCACTGGCCACGATCTACCTGATGGCCGAGCAGATCGACTGGTTCAACTCTCAGGGCGGACTCGCGTGGACCACGGCTCGCACCGCCGATTCAGCGGCTCGCCTCTACGGTTGGGCCGAACGGATGTCATACACCAGCCCCTACGTCACGGACCCGGCCAAGCGCAGTCAGGTAATCGGGACCATCGACTTTGACGATGCGGTGGATGCGGCCGCGGTGGCCAAGGTGCTGCGGGCCAACGGCATCGTCGACACCGAGCCATACCGCAAGTTGGGGCGCAATCAGCTGCGCATCGCGATGTTCCCTGCGGTGGAACCCGACGACGTCGAGGCTCTCACTGCTAGCGTCGACTACGTCGTCGAGCGGCTCTAGGTCGCCTCGGAGCCGCGCGGAATTCCGGCGCTCGGAACAGACCGCCGGACATGGTCGGGTCTTCGGCCCTAGCCTGGCCATATGCCAACCGAGCCGCTACCGCCGACGCCCGGGGACTCACCCGGCGCCGATGGGGCTCCACCGCCGCCGACCACCGCTGGCCGGGTCCTAGGGCTGATCGCGGTGTTGGCCGTGGCCGGGCTGGCGATCGGCACGTTGTTCGCGCTCACAGGCCCGGAGTCCGACACCCCGCAGCCGCAACAGTTCCCCACCATGCTCCCGACCGAGCCCACGCTCCCGGAGCCGACTACACCGACCACCGCGTCGCCCACCTCGGGTAGCCCAAGTCCGTCCACGAGCCCCACCCCGACGGGCAGTCCTACCGACTCCGGTAGCCCCTCGCCCACGACTACCCCGACCGAGTCACCGACCTCCTCGCCCACCGTAACGCCGTCGCCGCCGTCGCCGCCGTCGCCCACGTCTCCGCCAATCCAGCCGCTCCCCATCACTCCGGCCGCGGGTGTGCCGGCCGCCGCGAGACCGGCAACGCTTCCCACTCGCTAGGGCGCGGCAACCGCGCTGCGAATCTCGCAAAATGTACCAACTGTGGTACTGACGTAGCCCGCGATCGGCACCAAGTTCGTTGCGTGGCCGATGACTACCGCGCATTGCGGCGCCGGTACTTCCTGGGCCAGGCGATCCTCGAACGGCGCATACGACTCGGCTGGTCGCAGGAGTACCTCGCCGGGCGCGTCGGATGGGATCGCAAGTCAGTGGGCCGACTCGAGAACGGCGTTCATGCTGTGACCATCGACCGACTTTGGCTCATCACCGACGAACTCCAGGTGACTATCGGCGAGTTGGAGCGCGAAGCCGCCGAGATCGCTAGGAAGCGAGGGCAGCGAACGCCGCCAGGACAACCAAGCCAATGAGCACTCCAAGCGTGATCAGCCGACGCGTCCTGGGATCCACCTGAGCACAGTAACGCGATCCACAACGAGCGGCGGGCACCGGAGCACAACGCTCGGGTAGCCTGAGCATGTGCAAAGCTCCGACGACGACCTCGCGACCCGACCGGTCGACGCGGATGGTGTCTCCGCCGTGGCGGTGGGTACCGTGTTGTGGGCTGTCGCCGGACTGATTCTGGTGGTGTTCTTCCGTGACCAACTAGCCGACGCCGACGCAAGTTGGTGGCTGTGGGTCTGCGCGGTTGGCACGGGCCTGGGGCTCTTGGGCCTGTGGTACGTAATCCGTCGCCGCAACGTATATCGGGCGGCGACGACAGCCAACGCAGAAGAGGACCATCAGACACCGTGACCAAGACTTTGGATCCCGTCATCGAACGGGCGATCGACCTTGCGAGGGCTGCGGCCGAGTCTGAAGCCGGCCCAGGCCAGGTGGGGGCCTACCTGGGTGCCGAGGCGGAGGCGAAGCGCCTCGCCACACACCTGTTCGAGTGCACCGATCCGGCCTACCGCGGGTGGTACTGGTCGGTCACCGTCGCCCGCGCACCGAAATCCCGCACGCCGACGGTGGACGACGTCGTGCTCGTGCCCGGCCCCGATTCCATCGTCGCACCCGAGTGGGTGCCCTTCGGCGAACGTCTGCGGCCCGACGACCTCGGCGTTGGCGACGTGATTCCGGCGGACCCCGACGACGAACGCCTAGTTCCTGGTTACACCGCCGACGGCGAGAACCCGGACGACGACGATCTCCAACCGTCCTGGTGGGAGCCGGGTTTGGGACGACCCCGAGTCATGTCGGCGCTGGGTCGGGACGAGGCCGCGCACCGGTGGCGGTCCGGTGACCGCGGGCCCTCAGCACCGATGGCGAAGTTCGCGACCTCAACGTGCTCCACCTGCGGGTGGCTGCTGCATCTGGGCGGTCCACTCGGCCTGGCCTTCGGCGTCTGCGCCAACGCGATGTCACCAGCCGACGCCCGCGTGGTCACCCTGGACTACGGCTGCGGTGCCCACAGCGAGAACGTGGTGGTCGCCAACCAACCGACGTCGGACGTCGTGCTCGACGAACTCGGCTACGAGATGATCACGTTCGTGGTGCCCGATGCGGAGCTGGACGAGGAAGTAGCAGCCGACGAAACACCTGAAGAGGAGACGTAGATGAAGCGCCTGGCAGTGCTCGGGATCGCGCTTGGCTCAATGGCGGCGCTCACCGCCTGTGAGAAGCCCGCGCCGCTGGTGACCGTCTTCTCGGGGACGAATTCCGAGTGGAGCCGTGCCCTGTGCTGGTCGGAGGACCCCGCTGAGCCCATTCAAGCTCAAGGCTGTGCCGCGAGCATCGTGGCGGCGGCCGGCGAGGGCGGCGCGGCTCCGAGTATCAACGTCCTCCCGGGCAGCGTGGTGGGCATCAGTGTTGATCCCGTCGTCAGCGACAACGGTTGGTACCCGGTGATCGGCACCGAGCGACTCAGCGAGACTCCCATCACCAGCACCTACTTCCGCTTCACGTTCCCCGAATTCCAGGCGCTACCCGAGGAGGGTCTGGAAATGCGCGTTCAGGCGGTGGGCGAGAACGGCGAGAACGACCTCCGCGGCATCTGGGTTTTCCGAATCACCACGGAGGCCTGAGGCGCGCGGACCTAGTTCAAGGCGTCTGCATCGACAATTCGGTAGGAGTAGCCCTGCTCGGCCAGAAACCGCTGTCGGTGCGCGGCGAAGTCGGCATCGACGGTGTCGCGCGCCACCACGGTGTAGAAGTGCGCGGTGCGTCCGTCACTCTTCGGCCGCAGAATCCGGCCGAGGCGCTGCGCCTCCTCCTGCCGGCTGCCGAAGGAACCCGAAATCTGCACTGCGACGCCGGCTTCGGGTAGATCCAGCGAGAAGTTCGCCACCTTTGAGACCACCAGCGTGCGCAATTCGCCGGATCGGAATTGCTCGAAGAGCACCTGCCGCTCCCGCACGGTGGTGTCGCCCGTCACGACGGGGGCATCAAGCAGTTCCCCGAGTTCGGCCAACTGGTCGAGATACTGCCCGATCACCAGCACCCGCTCACCCTCGTGCTTACTCAGCAGCGCCTCGACCACTCGAGTCTTCATGTGGGTGGAGGCGGCAAGCCGGTAGCGCTCTTCGGGCTCGGCCATGGCGTAGGCCAGTCGCTCACCCTCAGGTAGCGTCACTCGCACCTCGGTGCACTCGGCCGGCGCGATGTAGCCCTGTGCTTCGATCTCCTTCCACGGCGCATCGAAACGTTTGGGTCCGATGAGGCTGAAGACGTCGTCCTCCAAGCCATCCTCGCGCACGAGCGTGGCGGTGAGACCCAACCGGCGACGCGCCTGAATGTCGGCGGTGAAGCGGAAGATGGGCGCCGGCAGCAGGTGAACCTCGTCGTACAGGATGAGACCCCAGTCCCGCGCGTCGAGCAGATCCAAATGGCTGTACACACCCTTGCGGCGGGTTGTGAGCACTTGATAGGTGGCGATCGTGACCGGGCGGACTTCCTTCCGGGCACCCGAATACTCCCCGATCTCGTCCTCGGACAGCGAAGTGCGGCGCAACAGTTCATCTCGCCATTGGCGCGCCGAGACGGTGTTCGTCACCAGGATCAGGGTGGTCGCCTGTGCCATGGCCATGGCCGCCGCCCCGACCAGCGTCTTGCCGGCCCCGCAGGGCAGCACCACGACGCCGGATCCGCCGTGCCAGAAACTCTCGGCCGCGTGGCGCTGATAGTCCCGCAGCGCCCAATCGGTTTCATCCAGTTGAATCGGGTGTGCCTCGCCATCGACGTAGCCGGCAAGATCTTCCGCCGGCCACCCCAGTTTCAGCAGCACCTGCTTGAGGTGCCCGCGCTCCGACGGGTGCACCGCCACCATGCCCTCATCGATACGTGGGCCCATCAACGGTGCAACCTTCTTGGAGCGCAGCACCTCCTCGAGCACCGGCGCGTCCAACGACTCGAGCACGAGGCCGTGCGCAGGGTGGTTGAGCAGCCGCAACCGGCCGTAGCGATCCATCGTGTCGGCGATATCGACCAGCAACGCGTGCGGCACGGCGTAGCGCGAGTAGGTCATGAGCGTGTCGATGACACCCTCAGCGTCATGCCCCGCGGCCCGCGCATTCCATAACGCAAGCGGGGTGATGCGGTAGGTGTGAACGTGCTCAGGTGCTCGTTCGAGTTCGGCGAACGGCGCGATGTCGCGGCGGGCCTGATCGGCGTCGGGGTGTTCCACTTCGAGCAGCAGAGTCTTGTCGCTCTGCACGATCAAGGGTCCGGTCGTCATGCCTGCACCACTCCAACTACTCGGGAAACTGCGAACCGGCGCGGCCGAGACCGGCTGAGGTCGAAACCTTCACACACGCCACCTGCCAGGTGCAGGGGTTGAATCAGATACACCCGGTCCACGCCGGCATTGTCGGCGTACCTCAGCCACATGCGATCGCCGGCCACCAGTGCGGCGGCCAAGGCAGCCTGCACCTGCGCGGAGTGCATCCTCGGGATTTCCGGTGCCGGTGGTAGTTCGTGGCTCTGCTCGGGCGTCGCCACCGCCGTCAGCATGGCCGCCAGCGCCGTCACGCGCACCGGATCGGGACCGGCCACCGGTGCCGGCGGTCGCGGTGCGGGCGCTACCCGGGGTTGGGGTTCAGCATCGCTATCGCCCGACGCGCCGAACGTCGTGGCGGCCACGCCGGCTGCCCGGATCGCCGCCAAGAGTCGCTGCGGCGACACTGTCGACACTGCGACGGTGTCGGTGATCCGGGTCGCCGGCAGCCCCGATTTGGTCAGCGCGGTGAGCACCAGTTCCATCGACGCCGAGTCCTCGGTCCGCACGAAGCCACCCGCGGACCCCACTCGAATCCGACCGTGCCGGGCCGCTGTGTCGGTGATCAGGTACTCCACGGGCTGCGGAATCGGCACCTGCGAATGGTCACGCAGCAAGGCGAGGATCTGCTCGGCCTGCCAACCGCGGTCGAGGGCCTCCTCCACCGACGCCACGCTGAGCCGGTAGACCGAGGCGCCTCCGGTTGATTCGATGCTGGCGAACGCGCCGATTGCAGCGGCCATCTGCGGCACCAGCGGGCCAGGAGCCACAATCGTGAGGTCGCCCTGCACCACGATGGTGTCGATCTCGGCTGGCAGCATCGGTGTTGCCACCTCGACCAGCGCGTTCTCCGGTTGCGGATCATCCGGGTCCAGCGGAGTGGCAGCTACCAGCAGCGCCCGGCCCATCGACGACAACGCCCCACGCCCGGTGATGCCCAGCGCCTCGGCTTCGGCGCATACGGCGTCGATGAGTTCGGCCAGTCGGAGCGGATCGGTCAACGGGCGCTGATCACAGAGCACCTCATCGGCGTTGCGGACCGGAGACGAGCCAGCCTGATCGGCCAGGTTCGCCCACTGACGACGCAGCGCCGACACCAGGGTGGATACGTGCGAATCGCCGAAAACGTAGGGGCGCACGCCGGTGTCGCGGTCGAAACTCGACCAATCACGGTCGGCACACCACCATGCCTGCGCCAGTACCGGCCAGGCCGCGGACGCCGGCGAGGTGCGCCAGATTTCCCCGGCCATCGTCGGCAGCACCTCAGCCCCGTCCTGCGACGGCCCGAGCAGTCCAGCGAGCCAACCGAGTTCCAGCCACATCGCGGCGGTAGCGTCGCTCACACCCATCTGCGCGGCACGGGCCGATAGCTCGCGAATAGCAACCGTGCCCTCCCTGGTCAAGCCCAGCGGCTCCGATTCGAGGCCGCGCAGCAGTTCGCGGACGCTGTGCACCGCAGCGAGCCCTTGCTGACCGGCGAAGCGGTCCACCAACTCCGGGGTGTACTCCTTGCCGGTTTGCACGGCCACGGGATCTAGGATCACGGGCCGCGGATCGGCGATCACCACCGGTGCCACATCTGCAAGGGAGCGCACCGGCCGATAGGTGCTCGCATCGCGCCACACCAGGCCGAGCCGATACAACTCCAGCAACGCCGACTCGACGAAGCTGAGCCAATCGTCGTCCGGCTCCGCGGGCGCCCCGAGGGACTGCGCGACCAGGCGTGCCTCAGTCGTGCCCGACACCGCCACGCCCCAGGCCACGGCGAGCGTCCGGCGGTCCAGCCGATGCAAGGCCATGCGCACGCTTGCCGAACTGGCGGCGCGGGCAGCCACATCAGTGAGCGAATCAGGGGTGGGCCACGCCAAATCGACCCGGTCGAGCATCATCGCAGACAGGGCAGCAGCGTCTCGCCGACGGAAATCATCGGCCAAACTGCGGTTGCGCGGTGAGGTGGTCATCGGACCAACGCTACGCGAGGTGAGGTAGCGCGGCAGCCTGTGGTGTTCCTAGGCTGTCCTGGTGGCAACACATGATGAGCTGAGCCCGGCTGAAGTCCTGCCCACTTTGGAGCAGCAGGTGCGCGCGTTGGTCGGTACGGGCCAGATCGCTGCCGTGGCGTTCTCCGGCGGCGCCGACAGCGCCTTCCTCCTGGCCCTGGCCTGCCGAGCGCTGGGTAACTCTCGAGTGGTTGCCATCACCGCTGTGAGTCCCTCGTTGGCAGCAGAGGAACTCGCCCAGGCGCAAGCCTTCGCCGCCGCGCTGGGGGTTCGCCACGTGCTGCCGGCCAGCGAAGAACTGGCCAGCCCCGGGTATGCGGCCAACTCGCCGGCGCGGTGCTTCCACTGCAAGTCGGAGGTGATCGACGTGGTGGGACGCAGCGCGTCGCAGGCATGCGCCGTGCCAGCCGCTAGCGTCGTGGTGATGACCGGCACCAATGCGGACGACCTCCGATCCGACTTCCGCCCGGGCATCGCCGCCGCGCGCCGATTGGGTGCGGTGACGCCGCTCGCCGAATTGAGCAAGACAGCTGTGCGGCACCTCTCGAAGCACCTGGGGCTGACCACCTGGGACAAGCCAGCACAGGCATGCCTGGCCTCGCGCATCGCCTATGGAGTGCCCGTGTCAGCCGCTGGGCTCCAGCGGGTACAGGCGGCGGAGGCGTCGCTGCGCGCATTGTTTGCGGACCGGGCGCTGGCCGTGGTGAACCTTCGCGTCCGCGACCTCGGCGACGACGCCGCGCGGGTTGAGGTCGACCGCGAACTAGTGCCCACGGTGACGCGCGATCCGGCGGTGCGCGAAGTACTGCAGCAGGTCGGCTTCGCCTCAGTGGAGGTGGATTCGCTGGGCTTCCGCTCGGGCAGCATGAACGAGTTGCTGACCGTGCAGCACTAGGGTCTGCACCGTTTGCGCGACTACGGCGCGTCGCGCACGTAGCGGCTGCGTGCCCGCGCAGCGCGCACCATGCCCCACAGGCTGAGCCCGACGCCCACGCCCACCCCACCGATGGCCACGAACCACAGCCAGGACGGCGGCTCGAAGGACCGCACCACGAGCGGCAACAGGGCTACGAGCGTGGCGACTGCCCCCACCGCTGCGATGAGGCCGCCAACGCGAACGAGCCGCTCACCGGCGCGGGCTGGTTCCGCAGCATCGACGGTCCGGGGCGAATCACCGGTGGGCACGGAAGCCATGTCCCCACTCTAGACACCGGGTCGGCAGCCGCGGCGCGTGTCTGCCACAACCGTGCTCACGCTAAAGTGGTGCGCTACCGCTGATGTGCTCACGAACACGTCACACCTGCTTCAAAGAGAGGGTTGAACAGTGCCGACCGGCAAAGTGAAGTTCTTCGACATCGACAAGGGCTTCGGATTCATTGCCTCCGACGAGGGCGAAGAGGTCTTCGTCCACGCCAGCGCGCTGTCTCCTGGAGTTGTGCTGCGCCAGGGCAGCCGGGTGGAGTTCGGCATCGTCGAGGGGCGCAAGGGCGCCCAGGCGCTTTCGGTGCGAGTTCTCGATCCTGCACCGAGCGTGACCAAAGCTACCCGGATTCCGGCTGACCAGGTGGCGCCCATGGTGGAGGACCTCATCCGGATGCTCGACCGCCTCTCGAACGATCTGCGCAAGGGACGCTACCCCGACGACGCCAAGTGCCGGCAGAACGCGAAACTGCTGCGCGCGGTGGCGGACAACCTGGACGTGCTCTAACCACCTTCCCAACCCCCGGCAACCGGCCGCGGCGGCCGCAGGCTCTTCGCGGCCGCGTCGGTGATCGTCGGCTAGGAGTTGGCCGTTGCACGCATCAGGGTGACGAGGCCGTCGATGTCGACGTCGACGTGGCTGATGTGACCCATGCCCGGCAACGGCAAGTGGATATTGCGGAAGGTCGTCTTGCCCTTGAGTTGAAGCGGCAGATCCCCGCCGCTGTCCTGGGGCTGCGCAGCGAGTTCGAGCGGCACTTTGACGTTGCCTGCCGCCGCGTGGCCGGTGACGACCGCCAGGCTGGCGCCGGTGCCCTTGAATCGAAGGGTGCCGTCCGAACCCGAATTCACCAGCGCATGGACCTCTGGGTCCAGCAGTGGATTGCCGGTGGACACCTGGTTGATCGCGACCACCAGCTCCAGGGACACATCGCCGTCGGCGATCCGCACACTGCCAGCAATCACCGGCGCGTGGGCGTGCACGCTGAGAAAACCGATGCGGGAGGTCTTCAGCGAGATCGTCGACGTGTTCGCCAACGTCCAATTGCCCTCGTCTTGCGTCATTGCAGCGCCTTTCGACATGGACCGTCCGACCTGGGCCGATCCTAGCCGCAACTGCCACCCCATCCGTTGACGTAGCAACCCATCCCCCGAACGGGCCACGGATGTCGCTTTTGCCCGGGGATAGGCATATGGTCGGAAGTGGGCACGCGGGTGGTCCGCACGCACGTGCCTGATGGGCTGAAGTCATCGGAAGGTGCATCGTGGACGAGGCGCACGTGGCCGCCAACGGCGGAGCGGAAGTGGGACAGGACCGACCGATACCGGTTTTCCACACGGATCCGGTGCTGGTGGCGATGTCCAGACAGGCCCATCAGGCCATACTCAACCGGCTCACCGCCGAGGTGCTCGATGCGGTCGCCGAAGGTGACGCCGCAGCACGCGAGGCGGCACGCCTGGCCGCGTGGCTCCGGGCCGACTTCCTGCCGTGGGTGCGCGACCGCGAGAAGCAGACTGCAGACTCCGGCCTGCGGGATGCACTGCGCTCCGACCGAGGCGTGCTCCTAGGGCTGGAGAGCCTGCTGACCGGTGCCTCGTCCTACGACGCAGCCAACTGGACACGTCAGATACACCGCAGTGCCACGATCATGCTCGCACGGCTTGAGTACCTCGAGGGCTGAGTCGGCCGCCGCGGCACTGGGCGGCACCCAAGAGACGCCCGAAGGCCCCACCCTCTTCGCGAGAGTGGGGCCTTCGAGTTTCGCGTGCGTGAACTCCGGCGAACTTAGAAGTCCATGCCGCCCATGCCACCCATGTCTCCGCCACCAGCGGGCATCGGCGGGGTCTTTTCCGGCTTGTCCGCAACCACAGCCTCTGTCGTGAGGAACAGGGCAGCGATGCTGGCTGCGTTCATCAGCGCCGAACGGGTCACCTTGGCGGGGTCAACGACGCCCGCCTTGATGAGGTCCTCGTAGTCGCCGGTTGCGGCGTTGAGGCCCCAACCCGGTTCCAGGTTGCGCACCTTCTCCGCGACGACGCCGCCCTCGAGACCGGCGTTGAGCGCGATCTGCTTGAGCGGAGCCTCGACGGCAACCTTGACAATGTTGGCGCCGACTGCCTCTTCGCCAGCGAGGTCGAGCGTCTCGAAGGCCTTCTCGGACGCCTGCAGCAGGGCGACCCCACCACCGGCGACGATGCCCTCTTCCACGGCAGCCTTGGCGTTGCGCACGGCATCTTCGATGCGGTGCTTGCGCTCCTTCAACTCAACCTCGGTCGCGGCACCGACCTTGATCACCGCAACACCGCCGGCCAGCTTGGCCAAGCGCTCCTGCAGCTTCTCACGGTCGTAGTCCGAGTCCGAGTTGTCGATTTCGGCGCGGATCTGGTTGACCCGACCAGCGATCTGGTCGGCGTCGCCAGCACCTTCGACGATGGTGGTCTCGTCCTTGCTGACCACCACCTTGCGCGCGCGACCGAGCTGCGACAGCTCGGTGCCTTCGAGCTTCAGGCCGATTTCCTCGCTGATGACCTCGCCACCGGTGAGGATGGCGATGTCGGCCAGCATGGCCTTGCGGCGGTCACCAAAGCCGGGAGCCTTGACGGCGACCGACTTGAACGTGCCACGGATCTTGTTGACCACGAGGGTGGCCAGCGCTTCGCCTTCGACATCCTCGGCGAGAATCAGCAGCGGCTTGCCCGACTGCATGACCTTCTCCAGGATGGGGAGAACGTCCTTCACCGCGGAGATCTTCTGGTTCACGATGAGGATGTAGGGGTCCTCAAGTTCGGACTCCATGCGCTCCGGGTCGGTGACGAAGTAGGGCGAGATGTAGCCCTTGTCGAACCGCATACCTTCGGTGAGTTCGAGTTCGAGGCCGAACGTGTTCGACTCCTCGACCGTGATGACACCTTCCTTGCCGACCTTCTCCATGGCCTCGGCGATGATCTCGCCAACTTGGGCGTCGCCGGCCGAAATCGATGCCGTGGCAGCGATTTCTTCCTTGGAATCGACGTCCTTGGCCATGCTCAGCAGCTCGTCGCTGACGGCCGAAACCGCCTGCTCGATACCACGCTTGAGTGCCATCGGGTTGGTGCCGGCGGCCACGTTGCGCAATCCTTCACGCACGAGGGCCTGGGCGAGCACGGTTGCCGTGGTGGTGCCGTCACCGGCCACGTCGTCGGTCTTCTTGGCGACCTCCTTGACCAGCTCGGCACCGATCTTCTCGTAGGGGTCTTCGAGTTCGATCTCCTTGGCGATTGAAACGCCGTCGTTGGTGATCGTGGGGGCTCCCCACTTCTTCTCGAGGACGACGTTGCGGCCCTTGGGGCCGAGCGTCACCTTGACGGCGTCGGCGAGGGTGTTCATTCCCCGCTCCAGCGACCGCCGTGCCTCCTCGTCAAAAGCGATGATCTTCGCCATTGAGTTCCTGTTTCCTTCCGCAATTGAAGGTTGTGGTGGGTGATCTCACCGCCGTCCGCGACGAACGGCAGGCGCGTCCCTGAGCCCTTCTCAGTTGGCGCAAGCCTCGACGGTGAAGTCTGACTCGAACCGAGAGTTGTCACTCGTCGGCATCGAGTGCTAACGCCTATGTTGGCACTCTCCCCCCGAGAGTGCAAGCAGCGGGGTCTAATTCATGGCCAACCAAAGCCAACGGCCGGCTCCCCCTGCGGGGGCGCCGGCCGTTGTGTGTGCGGATGAATCAGACGAGACGCACGGACTCCGCCTGCGGGCCCTTCGGGCCGCTGACAATACGGAACTCGACGCGCTGGTCCTCATCGAGGCTCTTGTAGCCGTCCATGTCGATGGCGCTGTAGTGGACAAAAACGTCGCGGTCTTGGCCGTCGACCGAGAGGAAACCGTAGCCCTTCTCGGAGTTGAACCACTTGACTACACCCTGGACGGGGTCGTTGCTCATTGCGATAATGCCTTTGCTGTTGGGAACAAGAGAGGCGAGCGCCGCTCCTGTGCTCAACCTTACGGTACGTGGGTCAAAAGTTCGACCACAGCATCAGCATCGGGTTCAATCACCGCGGTGGGCTGACCGTATGGGAGCACCGCATCGAGGGTCTTGAGCCCGTCGCCGGTGTTCAGGATCACCGTTTCGGCGTCGGGGTCAAGCTTCCCTTGCGCAAGCAGGCGCTTCAGCGTGGCAACCACGACACCACCGGCGGTTTCGGCAAAGACACCCTCGGTGCGAGCGAGCAAGCGAATGCCAGCCACGATCTCCTCATCGGAGACAGCCGCGACGGCGCCGTCCGTGCGGCGCACGGCATCGAGCGCATAGGGCCCATCCGCCGGGTTCCCGATAGCGAGCGACTTGGCGATGGTGTCGGGCTTCACCGGGCGCACCACATCCCAGCCGGCGTCGAACGCCTGCGCCACCGGTGAACAACCGCCGGCCTGCGCGCCGAAGACCCGGTAGTCGGAGTCGGCCACGAAGCCCAGGCTCGACAACTCCCGCCACGCCTTGTCTACCTTGGTGAGCAGGGATCCACTGGCAACGGGCGCCACCACCTGCTGGGGCAGACGCCACCCCAACTGTTCGGCGATCTCGTAGCCGACGGTCTTGGAGCCCTCCGCGTAGTAGGGCCGCAGGTTCACGTTCACGAATCCCCAACCGTCGGTGATCGACTCGCCGATCAGCTCCGAGCACAGTCGGTTGACGTCGTCGTAGGTGCCCTCGACTGCCAGCAGCAAGCCACCGTAGGTGGCCGTGGTGACGGTCTTTCCCGCCTCCAGATTCGAGGGAATCACGACCACCGAGCCCATGCCAGCCCGCGCTGCTGCGGCTGCCACTGCGTGCGCCAGGTTGCCCGTCGAGGCGCATGCCAGGGTGGTCAGACCCAGCCCTCGGGCCGCAGCCTGGGCCACGGCGACCACCCGGTCCTTGAACGAGTGGGTGGGGTTGCCCGAGTCGTCTTTGACCCAGAGCTTGCGCATACCCAACTCCGCCGCCAACCGGTCGGCTGAATGCAGGCGGGTCCAGCCAGGGTTGAGGTTGGGCGCGTGCAGCGCATCCTCGGGCACCGGCAGCAGGCCGGCGTATCGCCACAAGCTCGACGGACCTGCTGAGATGGCTTCACGCGTGACTCTGGAGAAGTCGTAGGCGACTTCCAACGGGCCGAAGCATTCAGCACACGCGTAGGCGGCGCCGAGGTCGTAGGCAGCACCGCACTCGCGGCACGTCAGGCCTTCAGCGTTGCCGAAGGGGGTACAGGTACTTGACGTCACAACAGTCATGGAAGAAGAGGCCTTTCTCCTCATCTGCCCCGCCGGCGATCGGCGGGTCGGATTTGGCACCTTCCCCACGCGGCCTCGGGTGGATTCTTCACACGACGCATGTGGGTGGTTGCCGGGGTGTCTACGGGCCGTTCCCTCAACCCCTCTGGATGAGCTGTATTCAGTTGTGTCGTTGGCTTAACGCCACGGTAACGACGTGGGGCAATACTAGGACCACCTGTCGGGCAATGTCCACGAAGGATGGTGAAAACATGCAAGCCACGTCGGAAGCATGGTTGGCGAGCCACACCTGGAGTACTCACGAGTGGCCACGTCACCGAGTCGCAGAAGCAGTGAGCGCAGCCGGCCTCTCAGTCGCGGTGGTCCTCCCAGCGCTCAACGAGGCCGCAACGGTGGGGAGCATCGTCGCTACCATCGCCGACGATCTGTGCAGCGGCCCTACGGCCTTCGTCGACGAACTGGTGGTCGTCGATTCGGGCTCAACGGACGCCACCGCGGAAGTGGCTGCTGCCGCGGGCGCCCGGGTGGTTCAGCGCGAAGACGTGCTCGGTCACATTCCACCCGTGGTGGGCAAAGGCGAGGCCATGTGGCGCGGGCTGGCAGCGACCACCTCGGACATCGTGGTGTTCGTCGACGCCGACCTGCAGTCCTTCACCTCCGACTACGTCACGGCCCTCGTGGGCCCGCTTGCAGCGGACTCCGAACTGCAACTCGTCAAAGCGGTCTACGAACGCCCGTTGGTCACTGGCGAAACCGTCGTCCCCGCCGGCGGTGGGCGTGTCACCGAATTGGTGGCCCGCCCCATCATCAACAGGTTCTGGCCTGAGCTGGCAGCCGTCGTTCAGCCCCTCGCCGGCGAATACGCGGGGCGGCGGACGTTGCTCGAATCAATGCCCTTCCCCTTTGGCTACGGCGTGGAGGTCGCCCTCATGGTCGACACCTACGAGCGCTTCGGACTCGAGGCGATCGGGCAGGTGGACCTCGGTGTTCGAGTGCACCGCCACCACAACGACCACGGCCTCGGTGTGATGGCCGCAGAGATCCTCGACACGGCGATGCGTCGCATACCAGGAGTGCCGCAGTCCTACACCGATTCGCCGGTGCTGGCGCAGTTCGAGCGCAGCACTGACGGCTACGAGGTGCGGGTGCGACCACTGGCGACCGCGGAACGGCCGCCGCTGGCCAAGGTGCGGGCCGCTTTGACGACCACGCCGTCGCCAGCGACAGTCCATGCCTCTCGCCGTGCCAGTTGAACAGACGCAGGAATTGCGCGGGCTACGGCTCGACACCCAACCGTCGGGCAGTGCGCGCCCGCTGCCGCGATGAGCGGACTCGACGCAGGCGCTTGACCAGAAGGGGATCGAACTCCATCGCGGCACGCTTGTTCAACAGCAGGGTCAACGTCTGGTAGTACTTCGTGGCGCTCAACCCGAACTCGTCTCGTATCGCCTGCTCCTTGGCCCCCGAGTACCGCCACCACTGACGTTCGAACTCCAAGATGGCCTGCTCGAGTTCGCTGAGTTCCGTCGGCTGCGGGTCTGGGGGAGGCTGAGTCGCCACGGGTGCTCCACGGGATAGTCGAAGTTGAGTTGAGGTCTGAAGTCCGGCGGCGGTGCTGCGGTTCGGGTCCAAGCGCAGACGAGGCCTTTGAGAGCCGATTCCTATGCTATGCGGAGGGAGCGGGGCCGTCGGGCTGCCCAGAGGGTTCGGCGCGCCGGTCGGGTTGCGCCGTCGAATCCGGCGGCGGTAAGACGCTCACGGACTGGGCGAGCGCCGCGGTGACGCGATCTGTCATCTCCGACAGCGTTCGCTCCAGCGAAGCCAACCGTCCATGCAGTTGTTGGAGCTCAGAGCGGGACACTGTGACGTGGTCGTCATCGCCGGCCTGCCCATCGCTTTGATCTCCGGAAGCGTGCGTCGCGGCTGTCCCGGCGTCACCTGACTGCGCTGCACCGGTGTTCTTCTTCCGTTGGTCATCGTCGGAATGGAAGTTCTGCGCCAGTCCGGCGGTGATGATGCTCAGCAGCGCGACACCGTTGACGAACAGCACCGCTGCCACTAGTCGGCCGGGAACCGTGACGGGGTAATAGTCGCCGTAACCGACGGTGCTGACCGTCTCGCCGCCCCACCACAGAGCGTCGCCGAAACTGGTGATGTTGGCGTTCGGGGCCTTTCGTTCGAAGTAGACCATGAGGATCGACGAGACCGCCAGGAGCAGGGTGGTGGCGTAGAGGACGTAGGTCCGCGCCCGGTCGCCGCGGCGAATCGGGGTGGACTGCAGGACGCGCAGGACGTGGAAGAGCATGAGGATGCGCAGTGGCGGGAAGAGCAGTGCGGTGGCCTGCAGCACGTGGCTGCGGACGTAGTGCCAGCGGTCCGGCGCCAGCATGATGCCGATCGCGTAGTCGATGGCGAAGATCAGCCAGGTCACGGGTATGACCACGCGGGCAAAGCGCAGTTCGGCGTCGTCAGGGTTGGGTGTCAGCATGATCGCGAACGCGATCAGGAAGAGCAGGCCGAGCACGAAGAGCGGATAGGTGACGATTCTGAGGTAGGCGTCGTACGCCTTGGTTTCTCGTGCTCGCGCAGCGCGTCGCCACTCGCGGAACCTCTGCCACATAGCTCACTAGCATGCCCACCAGCCCGCTCCCAGCGGCGAAGGCTTGCCGAGACGCCAATGTTGCCTCGTGGGTTCGGCGGCAGCCATCGGTGCGACCGCCTGCTATGGACTCGGGATCCAGCGTGCCGGCGTACTCGTCGTGCTCCTGGGTGTGGCTCTCGTTCAGGGATTCCTCAGGCCATTTCGCGTGGTGCCGCCTCGGCCTGCAGATCGTCAGCGGTCGGCTGTCCCGCCGCAGGAGTGACCATCACCTCGTCGGGCTTGTGAGCCAAGATCTCATCGATGTAGCGCCGCACCGCCTCCGTCCAGGGCACGTCCCTACCCTCCCGCTGGCACAGGTACCAACGATGCTCCAGCACCTCGTGGTAGACCTCGGGAGGTGCCAATCGGCCGCGCAGTTCCTGCGGCACGGCCGCCACCAGCGGTTGGTACTGCTCAGACAGCCATAGCCGCGCTGCTGCCTCCGGGGTGGCGAGAGCATCCGCGTGGCTCACCCGATACGCCTCGATGTCGGACAGCAGCCGGCGAGCCTGGTTCTCCCCCGTGTCGAGTCCGGTGAGGCGCAGCAGCCGACGGGAACTGAATCCGGATTCCACCACCTGAGGGCGGATCACCACCTCCTGGCCGGCGTGGCCCGGCGTGGTCGACATCGACAACTCCGCTACGTCGAACCCTGCGTCGTGCAGTTGCCGGATCCGTTCGTCGAGACGCCACATTTCGCCTGCGTCAACGCGCAACTCGCCGGTCACCAACGCCCAGAGCCGTGCGTAGCGGGGCGCGATGGATAACCCCATCTCAATCGGATCGCCGTGTGCCAGTAGGCCACCCGCTTGGATGTCCAGCAGTTCGCCGGCACACTTCTCCGTGGCCAGTTCGACGTCCCATGCGCGTTGGCCGGGGGTGAGCTTGTCGTGCAGTTCGCCGGTCTCAGCGTCCACCAGGTAGGCCTCGAATTGCCCGGCGTCACGACGAAACAAGGTATTGGACAGCGAGCAGTCCCCCCACATGAAGCCTGACAGGTGCAGCCGCACGAGCAACACCACCAGCGCATCGAGCAGCCGCTCTGCCGTGGCCGGGTCCGGGTCGGCAGCAAAGAGGGCACGGTAGGGCAGGGAGAAGAGCACGTATCGGGTCAGCACCGCACCTGGGAGAGGATCCCCTTGCGGCGTGCTGCGCCCGGTTACCAGGGCAGCGACCTCGGCGACGGGAAGCTCAAGGCGATCTAGCTCGCTGAGCAGGCGAAACTCTTTCCGCGCGATCCACTCGGGAAGTTCCTTGACGGCATACACCGCACCCGCGAGGTCCCCGCCTGTTGCCAGGGGGGTCCGCAGGGCGACGAACCGCACGACGTTGCGCGAAATGCCGCGGGGCATCGACACTGTGACGTCCTGCGGCCACTCGAGCAGCGGCAACTGCCACGGCAGGGCGAGCAGTTCCGGATTCGCCTCGAGCGCGGTGATTTCAACCGAGCCGAGATCTCTGGCAACCACCCGAGTGGCTCCTTCAGTCGCTGCCGGGCCTCGGCTAGTCGCGAATTGCCTCACCGCTGTGGGAGTCGAACCAGTGAATGCGCTCAGCGTCCACCACGATCGTCACGTCCTCACCAAGCCGCACTCGCGATCGCGGGGCGAACGAAGCCACCCACTTCACGCCGTCGGAGTGGCCGACGTCGATGACCTCGTCGCCGCCGGTTTCGGCCGCAACCAGTTTGGTGTCGTCGGTGACAACCGGCTCACCTGGCAGATCGAAGTGCACAACGATTTCCGAACCGAGCGCCTCCACCAGGGTGACCGTGCCCTTCAACGTCGAGTTGGGCGCCACCTCCTTGAGCAATGAGGCATCCTCCATGTCCTCGGAGCGAAGCCCCACGGCGACGTCCTTGCCTACGTATTGCCGCAGCGCCGGGCGCTCGTCGAGCACGGCCGGGGGCACCGCAAGCGTGGACCCGCCAACGCTCAGCGTGAATTCGCCACCGGACTCCTCCAGCCGGCCCTGCACGAGGTTCATCGGCGGCGAGCCCACGAACTGGGCGACGAAGATGTTGTTCGGGGAGTCGTAGACCTCCTGCGGCGTTCCCACCTGGTTGAGCACACCGGTCTTCATGACGGCCATCCGGTCACCCATCGTCATGGCTTCCACCTGGTCGTGAGTGACGTAGATCGTCGTGGTGCCTAGTGAACGCACCACAGCAGAGATCTCCGCACGCATCTGCACTCGCAGTTTTGCGTCGAGGTTGGAGAGCGGCTCGTCCATGAGGAACACCGCCGGTTCGCGCACGATGGCGCGCCCCATGGCCACGCGCTGACGCTGTCCGCCGGAGAGCTGCGCGGGCTTGCGATCGAGGTAGTCGTTGAGTTCGAGCATGTCGGCGGCCTTCTTGATTCGGGCCTGGATCTTCGCTTTGGGCATCTTGCGCAACTTCAAGCCGTAGGCGATGTTGTCCGCCACCGACATGTGCGGGTAGAGGGCGTACGACTGGAACACCATTGCGATGTCACGGTCCTGCGGCGGCAGGTCATTCACCCGACGGTCGCCGATGTAGAGATCACCGCCGGAGATGTCCTCCAGTCCGGCAACCATCCGTAGCGCGGTCGACTTGCCGCAACCGGAGGGCCCGACGAGTACGAGGAACTCGCCATCGGCGATGTCGAGGTTGAGGTCCCTCACGGCGTGGTAGCCGTTCTCGTACAACTTCTCAATGTGCTTAAGCACTACCTCGGCCATGTGTGTTCCTCCGGTTGTGGTGATGTGGTTGCGAAAGCCTGTGTGGGACGTATCTGCTGCCGATTCCCCCACCGCCAGATACCAGCGGCGGGTCCCGCCCCGGGGATCGTCACGTAGGCACCGTCGTCAGCAAGGTTCAAAGCCCCGTACAGAGTCTCCAACTGCTGACCATCATGCATGCCCAGTGACCGTTTCGGCAGCCTAACCGGCGATCCCGCGCGACGCGCGAGACTCACCAGGGCGCTCTCCTCCGGGGTCTCGCGCAGATACGCGATGCGATCAGCGTCGACGTGGATCCAGCGCAAACCACCGACCTGCAAGGTGGCTTCGCGCCCGCGCAGCGACGCGAGTTGGCGATACGCCTGCAGCGTCTCCTGCTGCCAGGATTCGGGGGCGTCCCAGGGGAATGGTCGGCGCCCCTGTTCGCCGTTCACGCCGGTGAGGCCCACCTCGTCGCCGGCCCAGATCATCGGGGTTCCCGGATAGGTCATCAAGGCCGCCACGGCTACCTCGACCAGCTCGGCGTCGGCGGTGATCGTCGCTATCCGGGCCGTGTCGTGGCTGCCAATCAACGTGAATGACGCGAGCACCTGCGGCCACGGCACAGCGAGAAACTCCCGCATGGTGGCCACCACCGCCGGGCCGGGCAGACGAGGCCACCCCTCCCACGGAATGCCGAGCCAGTGCTCGGCTGGCCAGTCGCTCGTGAGCCACATCCAGATCGGCTTCGCGAAGCCGGCGTAGTTCATCACCCCGTGCCAACCGTCACCGGGCAAGTCGTCTCGGAAGTCGTGGAAATGCTCACCCACCACGTAGGCGTCGGGGCGCTCGGTCGTCACCGCCTGCCGGAACTCGCGGGCGACGTCGTGATTCACGTCGTGCTCTTTATGTCGGCCGGTCATGTTGGCGACGTCCACCCGCCACCCGTCCAACGCGAAGGGTTCGCGGAGGAATCGCCGGACGGGTGAGCTCACGTCCGTGATCATTCGTCGACGGACCGCCGGCCGACTGTGGTCCACCTTAGGCAGACTCGGCACCCCGAACCAGCCTTCGTAGTCATCGGGTGAGTCACCGAAAAAGTAGAATTGCGCCTCTTCGGAGGCCAGATCGCGTTGTGCGGCGACGAACCACTCGTGCCTGCTGCCGGTGTGGTTGCTGGTGAAGTCACCGATCACCTTCATACCGCGGGCGTGAGCGGCCGCAACCAACTCGGCTAGGGCGGCGTCACCCCCGAGCACCTCGTCGACGCGGTCGAACGATGTTGCGTTGTAGCGGTGATTGGACGGCGCGGGGAACACCGGCGTGAGGTAGATCAGGTTGACGCCGAGACGCTCGAGGTGATCGAGCTTCTCGACCACGCCGTACAGGTCGCCGCCGTACAACTGGCGGGCGCGTTCTCGCCCGAATCCGGCCGTGGGCGCATTCCAGTCGACGAGGGTCGCCCAGTCCTGCGCTGCGTCGCGCAGCAACGCCTCGTCGACGCGGCCGGAACGAGCGAACCTATCGGGGAACACCTGATAGGCGACCGAGCCGCGCAGCCACGGCGGCGGGCTGTTGTGCACGGCGGTTCGGAAGTCCGACGCGTCGGTCGGATCGTGATCCACCGCTCCAGCCGCTGTGATCCACCGATAGCCGTACGGCCCCGAATCAGTGAGGAAGCGGTAGTTCACCACCGGATTGCGCTGGGTCACCGTTCCCTGCCACCACTGCGCACCCGAGTCCTCGCCGACCAGTTCAGCCGGGGCGGAGAAGGGCTCGCCGTCATGCACCTGACGGACGACCACGCGCGTGACACCCGCCTCGTGGGGTGCGCGCAGCAGCACCGGGAAGGAGTCGCCGAGCGCTTTCGGCGGTGCCGGCAGGTACCGCCTCGAACCGTCGTGATGCGGCACGTCAAGGAGCGCACCGGAGTCCACCCCCGCTTGGCTGGCGTCGGCGTGCGGCATGGTGGTTGTGGCCGCTAGCCCTTGACCGCGCCCGAGGTGAGACCCGTGACGAGATACCTCTGCGTAACACCGAACACGATCAGCATGGGAATTGCCGAGATCAGCGCACCCGCGGCGAACTTGCCCCACTCCTGCAGGTTGCCGGAGACGTAGGTGTTCAACCCGACCGCGAGCGTGGTGTCACGCAGGTCAGGTAGCAGCACCCGCGCGATAGCAAGTTCGTTGAAGATGAACGTGAACGTCACGAAGAACACCACGACGAGAACCGGCAGAGCCAACCGGAGCACAAGTCCGAAGAAGATGCGCACATGACTCGCGCCATCGATCTTCGCCGACTCGTCGATCTCCACTGGAATCGTGTCGAAGAAGCCCTTCATCAGGTAGGTGTTCACGCCCAGAGATCCACCGAGATAGATCAGCAACAGACCCCACACGCTCCCCAGACCGAAGATCGGGAAAACGTCCTTGATGCTGGTCATCAAGATGAAGATTGCGGTGATCGCCAGAATCTGCGGGAACATCTGCAGCAGTACGAGCGCGAGCAGTCCCGGGCGGCGGCCCTTGAAACGCAGACGGCTGAAGGCGAACGCCCCGGCCGCAGACATCAGAGTCGAGATGAACGAGACCAGCAGAGCCAAGGTCAACGTGTTGAGGAACCAGGTCCCGAACGGCTTCAGGGGATCGTTGAAAATCGCACTGAAGTTGCTGAAATCAATCGTGCTGGGTGCCAAGCAGGTCAGGGCGCTCAGGCCCGTCTTGCTCGGCGGGCAGGACGCGGAGAGTGAACCGACCGGGTTCAGTGCCACGTTGATGATGTAGAGAATCGGGAACAGGGCGAAAATCACCGCGATGATCGCCACCGCGTGGCGCCATCCCAATTGCGTGGCCCAGCGGCCGAAACTCATCTTCGGCGCCGCCCGGGTGGGGGTGACGCTTCCCTCCGTGACGGCGAGCTCGTCCATGGCCAACGCCTGGCCCTCACGATTGACCGCCAACTGCAGGTCGGGATCGTCGTTGGCGCGCGAGCCGGGGTTGCTGCCGTCCGGATTCTTGCCGAGGAAGTCGGGCCCGTTGTCGTTGCTCATGCCTTGATCTCCTCGAGCTTCTTGGTGAGCCGGAAGCCGTAGGCAGAGATGCCGGCCACGATGATGAAGATGACCATTGAGATTGCAGACGCGAAGCCCAGCAACTGTTGCGAAGTGCCGAAGGCCAATCGATAGGTGTAGGTGATCAGCAGGTCGGTCTGCCCGCCTTCAATGGGCGAGCCCGGGAATGGACCACCTCCGGTTAACAACTCCACCAAGGTGAAGTTGTTGAAGTTGAAGGCGAAAGACGCAATGAGCAGTGGCGAGACACTCACCATCAGCAGCGGGAGCACCACCGAGCGGAAGGCCCGCCAAGCGCTGGCGCCATCCACGAAGGCAGCTTCCTTGAGGTCTCCGGGCACCGCAGTCAGGGCGCCGGTGACCACCAGCAGCATGTACGAGTAGCCGATCCACAGGTTCACCACCAACAGCGACAGCTTCGCCAAGGTGCCATCGGTGAGCCATGGGACGGGCGATCCGATGATCTGGTTGATGATTCCGAAGTCGGTGTTGAGCATGCCCTTCCACACCAGTGCCGTCATGAAGATCGGCAGGGCGTAGGGCAAGATCAGGATCAGCCGGTAGAACTTTTGCCCCCTCATCCGCTTGTCCTGCATCACGATCGCCAGAAGCAGACCGAAGACGAACTGCATGATGACGGTGCCTATGGCGAAGACGAATGACCACAGGAGGATGGGAAGGAAGTTGGCACGAACCCCGGGGTCGGTGAGGATTCGCGTGTAGTTGTCAATGCCCACGAATACCGGCCAACCGGGCGTGAGGAACTGCCCCTGATTCGCGCGGGACTCGCCTTCCTCGTTGTCGAAGGCGTCGGTGGTGAACAAGCCCACGTCCCCGTTGGGCCGGAAGACGTCACCGGTCTCACTGTCGGTGAAGGTCTTGGCCTCGGCGTCATAGATCACGGTCGACTTCGCCTCTGAGGCACGTGTGGGACTCTGCGGTTTGAGGTAGATGCCCTCGTCCGCATCGAAGGGAACCGTCAATTCCTGCCACTGCTGGTCAAGGTCCGGACTGCTGGCGAGGGCGCCGAGGTTGAGCGTGTTGTATCCCTCTAGCCCGGTGGCCTTGCCACCACTGAACTCCGCATTCTCCGCCGGGATGAGTTCCTCAGACGATCCGAGGAGGGCCTTGGTGGGGTCATCCGGATCGGTGACCAACATGAAGACGTCGCCGCCCTTTTCCACTGCGACGACATCGTAGGACGGGGCGCCCTCAACCGGGCGTGAACTCTGCGCGATGATCGCGCCGACGACCTGATCCTGCGGCAACACGTGGCCGGTGCCGTAGTTGGTGAAAGAGGCCCCGAAGGTGTAGCCAGCGGGATAGAGCTGGAATGCCAGCAAAAAGATGAGTCCGGGCAGCAGGTACTTGAACGGCAGTCCACCGCGACGGAAATATGTGATGTTCAGGAGTACGAGGACCACCGCGAGGAACCCCACGGCGAGCCACCACTCGGCGGTCAGACTCTGGGCGATCGCCCAGATACCGAGAACATCGATCACACCCAGGATGATCAGTTTGACCACCCAGGCCGAGAATTTCCCTGAAGGCTGAGCAACCATCGGTGCTTTTGCCTTCTCTGGCGCTTGAACTGACACGTTGTCTCCTAGCTGCCCGGACTCGTCTTCGGAATCGTCAGCCGGTCCGGCTTTCGATGTTGGCCCGGGCCTCTTCCATCGTGGCCTTCGGGTCAGCACCGCCCAGGATCCGCTGTTGGGCCAAGCCGACCTCTTCGTAGACGACGCCCATCTCGGCCCACGGCAGGTTCGGGAACCCGTCGGTGCCGTACTCAGTGATGGCCTTCATGATCGGGTCGTTCGCAGCAGCCTCTTGGGCCGGGATCCACGCCGGCGGGCGCGGGTCGGCTTCGTAGATGGACGTCATGAACTCGGTGTTCATGGTGGCGTCCAGGAAGGCTTGCGCAGTGGTCCGGTTGTTGGAGTTCTGGTTGAGGTAGAACCCCTGCGAGCCCACGATCGGGATTGACTTGGCGCTCACACCTTCCCAGCCAGGCACGGGCTCGGCGACGAAGGGCACGCCGGACTCTTCAACCGTGGAGGCGTTCCACGGACCAGTGATCCAGTAGGGCAACTGGCCAGCTGACCAGGCATTCGTCAGGTCGTCGCCGGTGAAGGTGGCCCGGATCGCGCCTTGCGCTCCGAGTTGACCCCAGGCATCGGCAAACACCAACGAGCCTTCCTCGCCGACTCCGAGGTCGTTCGGGTCGTACTGGCCCTCAGCGTCCGGACCACCGAAGAAGTAGCCGCCAGCCGCCGAGTAGAACGGGTAGGCGTGGTAGGCGTCACCCTTCTCGCCGACCTGCAAGCCGATCGGGTACTGGGTTTTGCCCTCGGACTGCAACTGCAGGCCGGTCGTCGACATCTCGTTGATGGTTGCCGGCGCGTTGGGAGCGAGATCGGTGTTGCGGAACATGATCACGTTTTCCACCGCGACCGGAACCCCATAGTTCGCACCGTCGACGTTGAAGCCCTCAAGTGACGTGGGGGCGAAGTTCTCGGTGTTGGAGCCGAGGTCGATGGGCGCGATGAGGCCGCTGGTCTGGAACTCACCCGCCCAGTCGTTGGCACCCAGGAAGATGTCAGGTCCCTGTCCGTTGGGAGCCTGCTGGTTGTACTGGTCCTTCATATCGTCAAAGTTCACCTGCGTGACGGTGACGTTGACGCCGTTCTCATCACCCCACTGCTTGGCGAGGTCGCCGATCGGACCGGCCCGGTTCTCATCTGCCCAGATCAGCAGCGAGCTGCCGGAAGCCGCCGTCGAGTCGCCCGAGCCGGAATCGCCCGAGTCGCTACCACCACATGCGGTGAGGGCGAGTGCGAGCCCGGCTACAACAGCCGCGCCGCGAAACATGCGTCCCAATTTCTGCTCCATTCCTTATGTTCCGGGCCCGACTGGTATCGGGTCCGTGGAGCCAGCCGGTCGAGCTACGCCCCATCACGATCCGTGGTGCGAGCAAACGCCACAACGACCAGCCCGCAGAAAACACGGGCGTGTCTCACAGAACGCTTCCCTATCATGGCGTTTACACAGCCGTAATGCCGTCTTGTCGCCAATTTTTCTTAAGGCGTTTCACCCTCGGGGGTTTATTTGGGCTGGTATGTGGCAGGTAGGACCGTCAGCCACTCGACTGCAATTCCGTCCGCGGCCTCGTTCGGCGGCGCCTGCCCGGCGGCCATGGCGGCCCAGCCAACGTCCAACGCTGGGATCAACGATGCCAACTCGGGCACCGGCGGCCACGGCTGCGCAGCATCCAATAGTGGCGCGTATTCCGTCAGCACTATTGCCGTGGCTGTGGTCTCGTCCGCCAGTAGCCGGATGGGCAGGCCTAGTGCCGGCGGCCAAGCCGCGGTCGCGGCCAGCGTGAATTGGGAATCCGCACTGTTGAGGTGCTCTGCGAACATGTAGCCCAGTTCCCTCTCGGCAGGTTGGGCCGCCGCGGCAACGTTGATATTGGTGCCGCCGGCGGTACTCGCCCCCGACGCCGTACCGGCTGGCAGCGGATTAATCGAGATGCTCACATCTGTTGCCGCCCGCGCGTCGGCATAGAGGGTCACCGCGTCCTGCGGCCCGATCACCACGCACGCCAGCGCTCCTTGCAGGAAGGCCTCGCGAGCTTCGCCATCAGAGGGTGCTGCGGTTGCGTCACTCCCCACGCCGGGGGACTCCGTCGGCGCGGTCGTCGGCGTCGGCGTCGGCAATTGCGGCAGGCCGCGCGGGGTGGCACCGGATTCGATCAATGCGACCGCGTTCGTCCAACCAGCAACGGACGCCTGGTCGTTGACCAAGATGGAGGTCGCGCCCACGTCGAGCATCCCCCCGCCCGACGCGTAGAGGTGCGGCAGGGCGTCGGATCCGGTGGCTGGCGCGAGGAGCAGCGTGGCCCCAGCCGCCTGAACCTGCGGTGCTGTAGTCGCGACCTCTTCCCAGGTCGCTGGCACGGTTGCCTGGGCCGCGCTCAGAAGCCGCTCGTTGCATACCAGCGCGTCGCTCGTCGCGGTTTGCGGCAGGCCCCAGAGTCGCTCATCGAATTGGACCGACGGCCTGACGACGGGCACGTAGTCGCTGAGTGCGAGATCGAGGGGGGTATCCGTGAGTGGCTCGAGAAATCCCCGCCCCGCCAACTCGATGGTCCACTGGGATGGCGCCACCAAGAGCGTCGGGGGCGTGCCCTGTCGCGATGCTTCCTCGAACTCTTGACGCGCCGTGGCGGGATCGATAGCAACGACCTCAACCTCGATTTCGGGATAGTCGGCGCGGAAGGATTCGATCACGGGAGCGTAGGCCTCCGGCCCGGTGCTGGGCGCAGCGGATGCGTCCCAAACGGTCACCTTCCCGGCCGGTGGGCCAGTGCTTCCTGAGGGGCTCGGGTCGACTGGTTCGGATTCCGCTGCGCATGCGGCGAGCGTCATGACGGCGGCCAGAGCGACGGCGGCCGCCACTGGCTTGCGGATCGTCATGCGGTCTCCCAACTACGCGCCCGACGGTCGGGCGGGGTGCCGTCGGATGACCTTCGCTGAGGCTAGCAACCTGCTGGGGCCCGGGTTGTCGTGTGGGCAAGGAAGTGTGCCCCCTACGCTTGGGGTCGACGCCTTGGCTCGCCCACCGGTCCGGGTCATGGCCGTGCGCCGCGTTAGCTCAGTCGGCAGAGCACCCGCCTTGTAAGCGGACGGTCGTCGGTTCGATTCCGACACGCGGCTCCAAGAACCAGGCAACCCGGGCTAGCGAGTTCAGGCCCTCAGCAGTGAACGTGCACCCTGCACAGGCTGATCTGCGGCCTTTCACATCCACCCACCGCCGGGCTCGTCGTGACGAAGAATCAACTCTCCAGCAGCAGAACTCTGATAATCGTGACTACACGAGAACGGTGACCGCCACACACGCCTCTCGGGGCTTCTCCGAAGTGCTTGATCGAGTCGAGCGGGGGGAGACGATTCGCATCACCCGCGACGGGCATCTGGTGGCGGAACTACGGCCCATCACCCCAGCCACAGGACGAGCACTACGCGCAGCCCTGGCCTGAGAAATCCTCCTGATCAGGAGCCAGCCGGTCGACCACGTCCTCGCCCTTTTCGGTCAACCACAGGGTGTTCGCGGCAGTCGGCACCAAGCACCGGCCACTGCCACTTGGCCCAGCGTACGTAAAGACGTACCGCGGTTGGGGAGGTGGATTCCATGACCATAGTGAGCGCAACGACTGCACGAGCAAACTTGTACTGCCTGCTCGACCAGGTGAACGACGAGTCCGAGCCGCTGACCATCACCGGGCAGCGAGGAAACGCAGTGCTCGTCAGCGAGGCGATCGCCCCGTTCGCGGCGGCGTAGTCAAGCACCTGCGCGAAGGACGAGCCTGGCACCAGGCTCCGGTATTCGTGTAGTTCGCGGCGCGTGCAGAAATCGGCGGTGACCTGCGGAAGCGGGAGCATCGTGAACGCCACGATGGACCCGGCGTACGCCACCGTCGCGGCCGAGACGACCGTCGCCCAACCGGCGACACGGATCACGCCCCTTCCCGTGGCGGCACCCGGTGGCAAGAGCTTCACCCGTCGAGCGCAGATCGCCGGCAGCACGCCGGGCTTCGGAGGGGGGAAGCCTTACGATCTGCGCCGACTCCCAGGTCCACCGCGCCAGTCGCCGGGGCTCCTGGCGCGCCGTAGCATGTCGCCATGGATTGGGTGTCGCTTGAAGCTGGCGTAGCCCTCGGTGCGCTCCTGCTGCTCGCCCTGTTAATGATCCTCGCGGTCAGGCGATCCAGACTGGTCGACCGGATGAATGTGCGACTTCGGGGGCCGATGGTGCCCGAGAGCGTCCTCGACGCTGTGCGAGGCGCGGAGGTCCGGTGGTACCAGGGGCTCCCGACGTGGCGCAGGCTGGTGAAGGACGCCCAGGACAGCGTTGGCGTCCTGGCCCCGCATCTCGTGTACCGTCTCAACTCCTCCATCGGCCCCTACCGAATCAAGGCCCGCACGGTCCGCGGACTCATCGGCTACGCCCTTGAGCACGACTACCTGCGCATCGACGCGGTCCAAGATCCACGACTCGACAAGCTCTTGCCCTACTTCTCTCTACAGCCCGTCCTCAATGACTGGCAAGCCGCCCTCTTGCTGCAGTCGCTGAAGGACGAACATCCCGCCCTGGCCGGGCGCTCCTGGGATGAGATCGCCTCGGACCCCGAGGCCGTGGCGAAGCTGTACTCCGGATACATGGGAGCTGGCGGCGACTGGGCGGGATGGCTCGCCGACGATGCACCCGGCCCCGTCGCCCGCCAGCGGCTCGGCCTCGGTGCGCCATGAGTGCGCGGGATCTGGCAGTGCTGGGCGCAAGCCAGACGCGACAGCGACGCAGCAGCGGCGACACGGGGGACCACATCCCCCCGAGGCTCGGCCGCATGCCTGACGCGACCAAGTAGGCGCCATCGTCACTGCGAAGGTCCGGGGACGTGGACGTTGACGTGGTGGACATCACCCAAACCAAGGCGCGCCTACTCCGTTTGCCTTCGTCGCGGTTGAGACCGGGGTGGCGGGTTCGGGTGGTTGGTAAGACCGTTCTGGGACACCGGCACCGAAGGTGTGCGGTGCCTTGGCCGCCGCCACCCTCCCTGAACTACCTCCGGCGAAATCCGTCTAGTAGATCTGTAGCAATCGACCAGACGGAAGGTCATTCTGAGCACGAAAACGGCGATCGTGCTTCCGTCTTGTAGGCGGACGGTGGTCGGTACGATTCCGACACGCGGCTCTGGTTAAATGTGGTTCTGACCTGTGTGGATACGCGAATGTTGGATTGACCTGAGTGGGGCCCGGCCCTGGCGAACCTGGCCAGGTCCGGGCAAATCGGCTACCGCGGCTGCAGATTCGTGGCAGGAACCGCCGCAGCTAAACTATCCCCGGTTGACTCTCGCTGGGGTCGCATTGCCATCCCCGCGCAGTTGGCGAAGTTGCGTGCGAAGTTCGCCCTTGTTCTTGAGGTCGCACTCGCCCGGCGCCATCGGGGGACTTCGTGGCTGAGTTGCCACAGGTCGATCGCCCGGAACGCGCAAGGCGGCCGCCCAACTGCCGCACCGCACCGGGACCGGCCCCCACCAAGGCCTCCCCCAAGTCCGCCTCATGGCCTTGGCAGGGCCCTTATTCACGCCTATGCTGCCACTATGCAGACCCTTCCGATCTCCAAAGTGAAGGACCGGCTCAACGACCTGGTCGACGCCGCATCAGTCACGCACGAGCAGGTCACGATCACCAAGAACGGCACTCCGGCCGCGGTGCTGATCGGTATGGACGAGTGGGAGTCCCTCCAGGAGACGCTGTTCTGGTTATCGCAGCCGGGGATTCGCGAGACCATCGGCGAGGCGAAGGCGGACGTGGCCGCCGGCCGCGTCCAAACGCAGGAGCAAATTCGAGCCGAGTTCAACGTCCCGACCCGTCACCAATGACCCACGAGGTCGTCCTGACCGCCACCGCAGTTCGGGACCTCCAGCGCGTCCCTCCGCGCATCGTCCCCGCGATCGTCGAGTTCGCCTTCGGCGACTTGGCCACATCTCCGCATCGCGTGGGCAAGCCTCTCCAGCGGGAACTCGAGGGCCTCTTCGGCGCCCGGCGCGGGTCGTATCGGATCCTGTACGCGATTGACGATGACGCCAATCTCGTCGAGATCCTCCGCATCGACCATCGCTCGGATGTCTACCGACCCGGCTAAGCGCCATGGTGTCCCTCAAGCGCCACCACGGTGTCGGCAAGGCCATCCCGACGCACCCGCACCCCCTCACCGGTCGTCGGCGCCGAATCGGCCACCCAACGGACCGGCCCGCCAAGTCGTACCGCCGTCGGGAAGTCGACCCGAGCGCTCAGCCGCTTCAGGAGTGGAGAGCGACACTCCCCACTCGGGTGCGAGCTGCGCTCGCGATTTCATCTCAGCCAGGCAGGGACGGTGCCGCCGCCACCCTCCCCGAACTACCTCCGGCGAAATCCGTCTAGCAAAGGAATCCGTGTAGCAAATCTGCAGTAATCGCCGAGACGGAAGGTCATTCCAAGCACGAAACCCGCGATCGTGCTTCCGTCTTGTAAGCGGACGGTCGTCGGTTCGATTCCGACACGCGGCTCTGGTTGGAGTTGGCCTGCCTGGGAGGATCGGGATTGCAGGGAGGGGCCGGAGCCTTACTCATCGAGCAGACCCGATCCCTGCCGAGATCCGTGCTCACGTGCGGCTTCTTGGGGTAGAACAGCCAGAATGCTTCTCGGGCCTGCCACATCTGCGCCAACGCCGGGATGTCGGCCTCAAGCGAAGCGGAATCGGTGACGGACCACAGCCGCCAACGACCAAGACTGACAACCAGAGGTGGCTCAACTTTCAACCGCAGAAACCGGCTCAATGTTCAACCGCTGTTGACACGCGGATGGACGGCTGGAGCCTGAATCGGAGATTGCCATCTGTCAGAAGGCTCGAGTGACCTCGACCCATATGCTTTTTGAGATTGAGGAAGACGAATACAGGTCTCTCTCGCTGCCGTGCCTGGGCGTTCCGACGCAGTCAGGGATGGACCAATTCACCCGAACCATGAGTGAAGCAGTCGTTGCACAAGGGGGCCGCACCCTGCTGTCCGGGTTCGGCGGGGACGAGGGCGTCTCAGCGCCGGTGTCGCGTGCCTTGGTCGCCGAAATGGTCGCCCGGCGTCGGCTCCTTGGATCACTGGGTGCGCAATTTGGGCATCCAGTACGCGGGCTGCAACAGTTGGCTGCACAGTGGCGAGCGGAGTTGGGATACGGCCAGACCCACAGGACATGGACAGGCGACTTGGAGATCCGCGCCTCAATCCTTGGCCAAGACGTTGTCCAGATCCCCGAAGTTGCACAAGCATATGCGTCGACGAGGGCCACCTGGGCATGGCGAGGCGAGTCCGTAAACGCAAGAGTCATCAAGCGCCTTCAGGGCGCTCACGTCAGCAACCGAACCGTTGAGTGTTCACTTGTGGCCGCCAAGTTAGGTGTGGAAATGAGTTGGCCGCTCCTGGACGCGCGGCTAATCCAGCAGTATCTTTCGACCCCGGCCATCGAGAAGGCCAACTTTAGGCGCGACCGGCTGCTTATGCGCCGATCGGTCGCGGATCTATTGCCGGGCAAGGTCGTGTGGCGCCGCGGCAAGAACATGGGTGCCTACATTCGGGACTACCCGGCAAGTGGGATCCAACGGGCGGTTGCCGCGAGGGTGGAGAGGGTGATGGAGGAGGCGCCAGGGGTCCTTCTTGACCTCGTTGATGCGGGCAAACTCCGACAGGCCGCGAAGCTCTCGACGCAGGGCGACGCTTTGTTGATCCGCCAAGTCCGAAACCTCGACCGCGCGCGGGCATGGCTGGCCTGGCTGGATGCGCTCCCCCCTTCTCCAAGCCTGAGGTGACGGCGCGCCGGGGCGGAGTTCCGTGGAAATTGGGGAGTAGGGCGAGGTGAGCGCCATGAGTCTTGATCTGCCAAAGGACTACACCACCTCGCGTGACGTGGAGTTCAGAGTCGAACCCGGCCTCTCCTGGGATGAGAGCGGCGGCACGCTGAATCTGTACCCCACGGATCCGTTCCCGCAGTACCTGAACATCGACATCCCCACGTCAAAGGCGGCCAAAGTGGTTGCCACTGTCACCCAGCCCAATTTCGATGTGGAGACGTCCTGGTTGGGTTGGGGCGTGGCCGTCTCGAACGTGGGGAATGGGTCGGAAGTCATGCTTGTGTGCGAGCCAGGCGGACCGATGGCCGTGATCGACCTCGAGAGTTACGACACGCTCACCAATGCCAATGGTCGGTGCTCCGAGTCTCAGAAATCGCCGCCTACACCCCCTAGACCTGTGCGGCGGCATCGCGCTCGTGGTCCACGGGAACCGACGAGTCGGTGCTGTTCCGGTGCCGACTTGCCGCCCGAGCAGTGCCGAAGTCCCGTTGGGCTCAGATGTGGAATGTTCGCAGCCGTCCCGTGGTTGGACTGCCCGGGTAGAGCGAGATCCCCCTCCCGAGCGACCGACGCAGGTGAACTCTGTCCACAACCGGACGGACCTGCTGCTCGGGAGAGGGAGGATCATGCCTGAAACCCCGTTCGACCGGCGCCCTTCGGCGGCCGTGCGCGCCGAGGTCAACGTGCGGGCCCGGCTGCATCTCGACCAAGCCGTCGCTCAGGCCTACGAGGTCGAGCTTGACCGATGGGCCCGCGACGACAGCGCTCCGTTCCCAGACCGTGACGCTATTCGCACCCGACTCGAGGACGAACTCCTCGTGCTCTGCCGAGGGCTGGGAACCTGGGCCGCTGGCCGCCCGGAGCAGATCTTCTCCCGGATCGACAAAGAGGAGCGCCGCCGGCGCAACGGATTTCACGACGAAGGGGGTTGGTGGGACTAACGACCCTGCACCGAGAACCCCCGGGTTTGCAGGCCCTACACCTGCTTGGCGTTCTGTTCGGCAACTGCCATCTGCCCCACCTCGTCGGTTCCGGCTCTATGTTCGAGGGACGATGGCACGAGTAGTGCCAGGGCAGAATACTGCCGCACAGCAGGATCTATTCGGCGCTGCCTCGGCTTCGCACCGGCGTAGCCCGAGCAATGCGGTTCCCACGCGTTGCACACACCGCCGCTACGGTGAATCACAGGGGTTCCGGCCGCACCGGAGGTACCCCGGATCGGAGGGCCGACATGCCCAGACGCCTCGCGCAGTCCTACAAGCGACACCCAGTCACCGAGTCGTACGACGCCATCGTCATCGGCTCCGGCATCGGCGGGCTGACCTGTGCGGCCTTGCTGGCCAAGCATGGCGGCCGGAAGGTCTTGGTGCTTGAACGCCACTACACCCCGGGCGGCTACACGCACGTGTTCCACCGACCGGGCTACGACTGGGACGTCGGCGTGCACTACCTCGGCGGCCTGGAGCCCGGGTCGCCGATTCGTCGGGTCTTCGACGACATCAGCGACGCCGGCATCGAATGGGCCGACATGGGCGAGGTCTACGACCGGGTGATTATCGGCGACGACGTCTACGACCTGCCCAAGGGCCGACGGAAGCTGCGCACGATGCTGGTGGAGCGCTTCCCCGGGCAGGAGTCCGCGATCGACGGCTACTTCGAGGCCGTGCACGCCGCGGCCTCCGCCTCGATGCCGTTCCAAGCCGCAAAAGTGCTCCCCCGCCCAGTCGCAACTGTAGTCGGCCCGCTGCTGCAGCGACGGTTCCGGCAGTGGTCGGATCGCACCACCCGCGACGTGCTCGACGAACTCACCGACGACCCGCGGCTGATCGCAGTCCTCACCGCCCAACTCGGCGACTACGGCCTGCCCCCCGCCGATTCAAGTTTCGCCATGCACGCGCTGGTGGCCAGCCACTACTTCCGCGGCGGCTACTACCCGGTGGGCGGTTCGGGAGTCATCGCTGAATCGATTATCGGAGTGATCGAACGGGCCGGTGGCACGATCCTGGTGAACGCCGAGGTGGCCGAGATCGTGGTCGAAGGCGACCGCGCGGTCGGGGTACGGATGGCCGCCGACGACGCCGTTATCCGGGCGCCAGTGGTGATCAGCGACGCCGGCGCCACCGCCACCTTCGACCAGTTGCTGCCCCACGAGGCCGCGCAGCGAGCGGGGCTGCACGCTGCCCTGGATCAGGTCGACCCCTCGCTTGCCCACCTGTGCCTCTACCTGGGATTTGAGCACACCGCAGAGGAACTCGACCTGCCCAAGCACAACCTGTGGATCTACCCCGACGACGACGTCGAGGGTGCCTTCCGCGCCAGCCGCCGAGATCCGCAGGCACCGTTTCCAGTGCTGTACGTCTCATTCCCCGCAGCCAAGGACCCGGACTTCACCCGCCGCCATCCTGGCCGGGCCACGGTCGAGGTGATCGCCCCTGCGCCCTATGAGTGGTTCGAGCAATGGGCCGACACGCGCTGGAAGCACCGCCCAGAGGAGTACGACGCATTCAAGACGGCCCTGGCCGACCGCATGCTGGCTGGCCTCTACGCCCAACTGCCGCAACTGCGCGGCAAGGTCGCCTACCAGGAGATCTCCACGCCCCTGAGCACGGCGCACTTCGCCGGGTACTCGCGTGGTGAGCTCTACGGTCTGGAGCACAGCCCGGCTCGATTCGCCGAGGGCTCGCTCAAACCCACCACGCCGATTCGCGGGCTCTACCTGACCGGCCAGGACATCGTCACCTGCGGCGTCGCCGGGGCCATGTTCGGCGGCGTGCTCACCGCCGCCAGCCTGCTGCGCGGTCCAGCTCTGCGCGGGCTGGTTTCGACCGCGATCCGACGGGTTCTCCCCGGTAGGTCCTAGTCCCCGGCGCTATGGCCGGCGCGGCGCATGGGCCCGACGAACCTCAGCCTGGCAGTGCCGGATAGTCCGTATAGCCGACTTCAGTGCCCCCGTAGTAGGTCGCCGGATTCGGTGGGTTGAGCGGCGCATCCGCGAACAGCCGCGCAGGCAGATCGGGATTGGCCAGGAAGGCCCGACCGAAGGCGATGGCGTCGGCCCTACCCTCGGCGATGTCGGCGCGCGCTCGGGCGGCATCGTAGGCGCCATTGAGCACGATCCGGCCACCGTAGGACCCACCGATCGCGGCCAACACCCCGGCCATGTCCGAATCGACGCCCTTCGCCATCACCGAAGTGTCGGCCAAGTGGAGGTACGCCAAGCCGCGAGAGTCCAACAGCGCGCCAACCGTGCTGAACGTCTCGGCGGGGTCGCGATCGGCGATGCCGTTGCCGCGGAAGATGGGCGAGACTCTCACCGCCACTCGGCCAGCTCCGATCCGGTCGCTCACGGCATCCGTAACTTCGACCACCAGTCGCGCCCGATTCGTCGCGGAGCCCCCGTATTCGTCGGTCCGCTCGTTGACGTTGCTGGCCAAGAACTGGTGCAGCAAGTATCCGTTGGCGGCGTGGATCTCAACGCCGTCGAAGCCAGCCGACATGGCCCGGAGCGCCGCGTTGCAGTAGTCGTCAATGGTCTGTTCGATGCCCGCAGCATCAAGCGCCACCGGAGAGCTCGCCGGCACGCGCTTGCCGACCCCGTCGGTGAACACGAAGGCCATGCAGGCGTCGCAGCTCACGGCCGAGGAGGACACGCAGGGTTGGCCTGGGTGAAGGTCTTCGTGGGACACCCGCCCGGTGTGCCACAACTGCGCGAATATCCGCCCACCGCGTCGGTGGACGGCATCGGTCACCAGACGCCAACCGGCGACCTGATCATCGTTGAACAGTCCCGGGGTATCGCCGAATCCTCGAGCCACCTCGGAGATGTTCGTCGCTTCAGAGATGATGAGCCCGGCCGAGGCCCGCTGGGCGTAGTAGTCGGCCATGAGGGCTGTGGGCACTCCCTCGGCCCCAGCACGCGAGCGCGTGAGTGGGGCCATGAAAACGCGATTCGCCACTTCGAAATCGGGCAAACGCAGGGGCCGAGCTAGCGGATCGTCCACGCGGCAACACTATTGCAGGCGGCAGTATTGATGCCATGGCCCTGAAAATCTATGCCGACACCGGTAGCCGTCGTACCCGCCAGATCGCCGCTGACCTGCTCTTCGTGCTGTGGTGCGGGCTGTGGATCTGGTTGGCGATCCGCCTCAACGCGCTGATCGTCCCGCTAGCAGCACCCGGCGAAACCCTGGCGGAGGTTGGTGATTCGCTCACCGACAACATGGCCACGGCCGGGCAGGCGGTAGGTGGGTTGCCTTTCGTTGGCGACGAGATTCGGGAACCGTTCGATCGGGTGAGTGCTGCCGGGCAGTCGCTTGCGGATGCCGGTCGTGGTCAGCAAGAAGTGGTTGAACGTTTGGCCCTGTTCCTGCCGCTGGCGTTGGCGTTCCTGGCGATCTCGGTGCTGCTCGCGGTCTGGCTGCCACTGCGGCTGAGATTCATCAGCCGCGCGACAGCGGCCGAGCGCTACCTGAACGTCGCCGACGACGTCGACCTGTTCGCACTGCGGGCCCTTTCACGGCAGCCCATCAGCGCCCTCATGCGCATCGACCCCGATCCAGCTGCCGCGTGGCGCCGTGGGGATCCTGGCGTGATCACAGCCCTGGCCGACCTCGAACTGGCCAGCGAAGGGATCCGTAGAACCCCGACGGGGGGAAGGTGATCTGCAGTGAGATCGAGTGCATTGAGACGCGGCGGTGTCAGCCGCCGAAACTGCCGATGGCGAAACCCGCCCCGGTCGGATCCATGAGTCCGCCGAATTTGCCTGGCCCCATCTCCATAGCCTCGAACATCACCGTCGCACCGAGGTCTTGGGCGGCCTGCATTGACGCATCGCAATCGACCACGGCAAAGTACGTCAGCCAGAAACTCGGCATCTCGGAAGGGACTCCGGGGGGCATCGTGAGCAGGCCACCATTCGACTTGTCGTCGCCCTCCTTTGCGGCAAGCATGCACATCTCGTACCCGGGCTGCGGGCCCGGCTCGAACTCCCAGCCGAAGGTGGCGGCGTAGAACGGCTTCACCTTCGCCACGTCCCAGCACTGCAGTTCATTCCACGTCAACGATCCGGGCACGTTGAAGACGTCCGCGCCCTCATGCGCGCCGGGCTGCCAAAGGCCCACGACAGCACCGCCGGGGTCGGCGACCATGGCCATCCGACCGTGTTCCATGACGGTCATGGCTGGCATCACCACGGTGCCGCCAGCAGCGACCGCGCGTTCAACGGTGGCCTCAACGTCGGACACGAGCACGTACGAATTCCAGGCGCTGGGCATGCCCGCGGCCGCCATGTCGGGCGGCACCGGGCCCAAGCCGGCCACCTTGGCGCCGTCGAGCAGGAACTGCGTGTAGGCCAAGCCCCCTGGCATGGGTTCGTCGTGCGCGGACCAGCCGAAGAGCCCGGCGTAGAACTCCTTTGCCCGGTCCACGTCCGTGGACACCAGATCTACCCAGCCAAACAAACCTTCGGGGTACCGCATGGTGCTGCTCCCAACCGTGATTCGTCGCGATCGACTGCCAAACTACGCCTCACGGCACCCGGCCACAAGATCCGCAGAGTCCATCCCCTCGCCACCATTCGGACGATAGGGCGGTTTCGGCGCAACTAGTGCAGGTGGGCTATCCATCCAGCCAGGTCGTGCCCGGAGCGTCGAACGTGCTCGAAGCGAGCCCCGATGCCCAGGAGCGCGACACCCACCAGCGCCAACGGCACCCAGATGGGCAACGACTGAATCACATCGAGCAACACCGGCGCCACCACGATCACGAGCGCCAACAGACTCGGTGCCAGCAGCCCCGCCAACCGCCTGATTGCACCCACGGCGACAAATGCACCGCCAGCCACCACCACCAGCCAGAATCTGACGAGGGATTCGTCGAGTGCAAGGTCGACCACGGCCGCGACAGCGGTGGGGATGAGGGCAACAAGTACCGGTGGTGCGAAGGTGAGCCAACTGGACAACGGTCGGGAATTCGGCATGGCCCGTCGGGCATGAACCCAGAGACCGATCACACCGGCGAGGGCGGCGGCACTCGGAAGCGTCCGGAGTTCCAAGGCCCACTGCGCGTCAGTCGGCACCCAGTCCAGCCAGTTGACCCAGGCGACCGCCAACCCGACCCAACCCGCGACCATCGCTACCCGAGGACTCGACTTCCAGTTCAGCGCTAGCACGACCACGGCCGCCAGCACCACCGCAACCACCCGAATCTGGGCAACTGGTTCACCGCCCGGCAGTGGATCGGCGATCGCCCACGCTGCCGCGACCCCGGCCACGCCGAGCAGTGGCCATCGCACCACAGGCCACCACTGTCCGACCGACGCTCGAGGCTCCTTCACCCAGGCGATCAGAACGGCGGCGATGACGGCCGTTGGCACGCTCAAGACCTCCGGCAGCTCGAGTGCCTCAGCCGCGAACTCCAGCGTCCACACCAGCCACGGAATGAGCGCTGCCATTCCCAGCACCACCGCGGAGGACGCTACCTGGCTGCGTGGCATCAGAGCTGTCACCAGAGCAAGGATCGAGATCACGACGAGGGTGCGGAACGTGACGGCGTCGACCGTCGGTGCCTGAACAAGCGCGAAGCCGAGCGCCGCAATCCAGGACGGCGTCACGGCGATCACCACCGCCCCCGGCATCGAGGCTCTCGCGAACATCCCGCGTCGGCGGGCCACCAGCAGCACCGCTAGGGCCACGGCGGCAGCCGGCCACCACATGAACTCGATCCAGGCCGCCGGCAGGTAGGCGAGGTCACCCGAGTAGCGGTCCGCGAGTCCGGTCGCGTAGCCCAGCCACCAGGCGCTCGCCGCGACCGGGATGCCCACCACAATCAAAGCGGGCACGCGCTGCCAGAGCCCCTTCGCGAGCAGCAGCACGGCGACGAGCAACCCGAACACAAGGGCCGCGAGCCACATCCACTCGAACTCCGAGACCACGACAGCTTGGATCTGGCTGTCGATGGCCGCCCACGCCTGCGCCACCCACAGCAGTGCTGCGAAGGTCCCCACACCGGCGAGCACGGTCGTGCGCCACGAGCCGAGTCGATCGCTGACAAAGAGTCCAACTCCCACCACGGCCGCAGCGCTCGCTCCGACCGCGATCGCCGCAATGACAGACGGGGGGCTCACCATGAATGCGGTGCTTGCGGCCGCAGCCACCCAGATGGCACCGATCACTCGAAGGGCACCCCCGCGCCACAAGCGTGTGGCGTTTCCGGGATACCAGAGCGCCAATGTGGCCGCGCCGATGAGGAGCATTTCGATCAAGGGCGGCAACCGGTCGACAGCCGGTTCGAAAGCGAACACCACCAGCACGCTCGCCACTGCGGCCAGGGCCACCAACCAGCCCACGACGACCGTCACGATGGCTGCCCACCACGCAGTCCGCGCTGTGCCTTGGTCACGATCAACAGTCCGGGCCGACCACCAGGCCAACCCAACCGCGACGGGCATGACGAAGGCGACGATGAGGGTGAGGTTCCACCGCGAATCAGCCAGTTGCTGCGAGGTGGCAGTCACCGAGAGCACTGCCAGCAGCACCGTGATCGGGATCGAAGCGATACCGGCGAACCACCACAGCCGCACACGGGTGGCGAATCCACCCGCGAGGGCCGCGGTGGTGAAGACCGCCGCTGCTGCCCCCACGTACAACTGCGACTGCCAACTGTCGATCAACGAGGGCGCAGCTACCAGTACCACCACCAGGGCAGCCAAGGTGAGCGCCGCCAGTACGGTGCTCGTGGTCGGCACAGGTCGCCTGGTGAGTACTGCGAGAACTCCGATGACGAATACGGCCGAGGACAGCAGTGCCACCTGCATGCCCCCGGACAGCGAACCCCACAGCACCGCGGACACCGCCACCAGCGCAGCCAGGACGAGCACCGCCCCGGTGCCTTGAAGCAGGAACGCGACCGGCGGATGGGTCGATCGTCTGGGGGCCATCGCGGCGGGTACGTCGGAGGCAGTCCCGGCAGCGGTGGCCACGGGTGGTTGTAGCCGCACTGCCACAGCCAAAGCCTCGCCTCTCAACTGCCCGGCTCGCGCATCGGCGGCCTCGGCCAGCGCGAGTGAACTGCGCCTGCGCCGGTTCATATCGTCGATCGACTGGTCAAGCACCGCAACGCTGCTGTCCAGTTGCGTCTTTCGGCACCATTGCTCGCTCGCCTGCACCGCCAACCTGACGTCGAACGAAACTCCACATGCCGCGCAGGTGGCGATGCCCTCACCGCGCTGTGTGATCACCGTGCCGCACCCCGGGCACCACACGTGTGGCGGCGCCCCTGCTTCGGTTTCCATGGTGCACCTCCGCCCGGTTGGAAACCACGCGTCGACAAAACCTCTCTGTCGCACCTACTTCCAGCGTACGCCGGTCTGCCCGACTCAGGACGTCGTTAGTCCGGTTGGTGCGCACAACCACGCCTCCCGGCGAGCGCCTCTACACCTCTCGGCGGGATGCCGCCAAGGCATAGAGCGCAATACCGGCCGCGACGGATGCATTGAGCGACTCGGCCCGGCCGGGCATCTCGATGCGCGCGTTCTGGTCGGCGCGATCGGTGATGATTCGACTCACTCCGCTTCCCTCCGACCCCACCACCACCAGCACCGGCACGTCGGCGAAGTGCGCGGCCGCTTCAGCGATGCTGTGCTCGGCAGCACCATCGAGGGTCACCACGAAGAAGCCGGCGCTCTGGGCTTGGCCGACTGCCCGGGCAAGATTCGTGGCCCGCGCTGTGGGCAGCCGGGCAAAGGCGCCCGCGGAAGAACGCCACGCCGTTGCCGTCACACCGGCCGAGCGCCTCGACGGCACCATGATCCCGGCTGCGGCGAAGGCCAACGCGGATCTGGCAATGGCCCCTAGGTTGTGTGGATCGGTGATGCCGTCCAGCGCAACGACCACCGGCTGCGCGGAGTGCATCAGGGCGCGTTCGAAGAGGTCCTCAGGTTCGAGGTAGTTGAAGGGCTCGGTGCGCAGCACCAACCCTTGGTGGTTCGCCTCGCCCGCTGCTCGATCCAGGTCCCGCTTGGGGCGCTCCTGCACGGGTACCCCGGCTTCGGTGGCCTTCGCGACTGCTTCGGCCACCCGATCGTCGGCATCGATGCCAGCCGCGACCATCAACTCCGTTGCCGGGACGGCCGCCCGCAGCGCCTCGACCACCGGATTGCGACCCACCACCGTGTCCTCGGGCACAGCACTGCGACGTGGCGATCTGCCGCGTCCGCTGTTGTCGGCGGCGCTCTCCGCCGCGCGGGCGCGCTTCGATGCGGGGTGGCTGACACGTTCGGCTGCCTTGGGCGTGGGTCCCTTGCCTTCCAGACCTTGGCGCCGTTGTCCGCCCGAGCCGGTCGAAGCACCCTTCTTGGATCCGGGTTTGCGGGTAGCTCCCCGACGCTGCGAATTGCCTGCCATCAGGTGTGCTCCAAAGTCCATCGGGGGCCGCGTGGGGTATCTTCAACGACGATCCCGGCGTCGGCGAGGCTGTCGCGGATCGCGTCGGCGGTCCCGAAGTCCTTGGCCGCCCGGGCGTCTGTGCGCAACTGCAGCAGGCCGGCCACCAGCGACGCGATCGCTGCGTGCTCGGCGGCCTGCGACTCCGCATCCGCCCACGGCGAAGCCAGCGGGTCGACTCCGAGCACCGCCAACATGGCGCGCACCTCGCGCGCTCGGGCGGCCACAGCAACGTCGTCGCCGTCTGCCAGGGCCTGGTTGCCCAGGGTCACCGATTCGTGCGCCACGGCCAGCGCCGCCGGCACATTCAGGTCGTCATCCATCGCGGCTGCGAACCCGACCGGCACGGCGGCCGGCGTCGTCTCGGGCTCCCCGACCACCTCGACCGCGCGCTTGACGAAGGATTCCAGCCGCCGGTATCCCGCCGCCGACTCGGCGAGCGAGTCGTCCGAGAACTCGAGTGTGCTGCGGTAGTGGGCGCTTGCCAGATACCACCGCAACTCCACCGGGCGCACACGCTGCACCACCTCCGCCACGAACAACGAGTTGCCCAGCGACTTGCTCATCTTCTCGCCGGCAGTCGTGACCCAGGCGTTGTGCAACCAGTACCTCGCGAATCCGTCCCCGGCCCCCTGCGACTGCGCGATCTCGTTCTCGTGGTGGGGGAAGACGAGATCCAGCCCACCACCGTGAATGTCGAACTCCGGACCCAGGTAGGTCGTGGCCATGGCGGAACACTCGATGTGCCAGCCGGGTCGGCCGGGGCCCCACGGTGTGTCCCAGGCAGGCTCACCGGGTTTCGCAGACTTCCACAGCGCGAAGTCGCGCGGATCACGCTTGGGTGAGGCCGTTTCGGCCTCACCAGTGGGCAGCATCTCGTCGATTCGCTGACCGCTGAGCTGCCCGTATCGCCCGAAGGACCGGACGGCGAAGTAGACATCACCATCGGCTGCGTAGGCATGCCCGGTGGCAACGAGCCGCTCGATGAGCGCAATGATCTGCGGGATGTGCCCGGTCGCCCGTGGCTCAACGGTCGGCCGCTCGCAGCCGAGCACGTCGTAGGCGTCGGCGAAGGCGTGCTCATAGTCGGTTGCCACCGCCCACCAGGGGCGTTCCTCTTCGATGGACTTAGCCAGGATCTTGTCGTCGATATCGGTGACGTTGCGGCACATCGTCACCGCGGTGCCGTTGGCCTGGAGCCAACGGCCCAGCACGTCGAAAACCACCCCGCTGCGAACATGACCCACGTGTGGCGGCCCCTGCACAGTCGCACCGCAGACATAGACGGTCGCATGACCCGGCTGAATCGGAACGAACTCCCGCACACTGCGGGTCGCGGTGTCGTATAGGCGCAGGCTCACGGTGCTAAGGCTAGTGCGTAGCCACCACCAGCGCGGTAGCGATCGCGGCGATGCCCTCGCCCCGGCCGGTGAATCCCAGACCATCGGTTGAGGTGGCCGACACCCTCACCGGGGCCCCGACGAGTTGGGCCAGAACAGTTTCCGCTTCACTCCGCCGGGGCCCGACTCGCGGGGAGTTACCGATGATCTGGACGGCCACGTTGCCGATCGCCCACCCTGCGCTCCGAACGCGGCGCACGGTTTCGGTCACCAGCGCCGCGCCGCTTGCCCCTGACCATTCGGGTTCCGCGGTGCCGAAGTTGCTGCCCAAGTCCCCCAGACCAGCGGCAGAGAAGAGCGCGTCGCACATTGCGTGCGCCGCCACATCGGCGTCGCTGTGACCGGCGAGGCCCACCTCACCGGGCCACTCCAGACATGCCAGCATCAGCCGTCGTCCCGGGGCGAAAGGGTGGACATCTGTGCCTATGCCGACTACGGGCAGCTGCATCTCTCGTCCTCCAACCAAGCTTGGGCCACCACGAAGTCGCTCGGCGTCGTGATCTTCATGGCCCGTGGATCCCCGGCTACGGTGACCACCTTCTCCCCCAATCGCATGACCAGCGATGCATCGTCGGTGGCCTCGAAGTCCGGTGGGGACTCGCGATGCGCTCGCTCCAGGAGAGAGCGCTGGAACCCTTGCGGTGTCTGCACCAATGCCAGTTCGGCTCGCGGCACGTGCCCGACCACCTCGTCGCCTGCAACCCGCGCCACGGTGTCGACCACTGGGAGCACGGGTATCACTGCGGGGTTGCCCTGGTTCATGGCGTGTACCACCAGGTCACCCACGCCAGCCGGAGCCAGTGAACGGGCTGCATCATGGACCAGCACGTGTGTGACGTCCCCACCGACTGCACCGAGCATCAAGCGCACTGAATCCTGTCGCAGCACCCCACCGGCGATGACGGTGATGGTGGCTTTCGACGAGACGCCCGCAGCGTCAACCGCGGCGACCACCTCGTCGAGGTGAGTCTGAGGTGCTGCCACGACAACCTCGTCGACGGCCGCCACCGCCGCCATCCGGCGAACCGCGTGGCCCACAAGTGGGAGGTCTCCGAGTCGCCTCAGACCTTTTGGCTCACCTGCGCCCAGGCGCAGCCCGAGGCCGCCTGCAGCCACGAGGGCAGCACACTTCATGGCGGTGAATCAGCTGTTCGGTGCGAAGCGGATCGCGCTATGAGGCAAGAACCTCGTCGAGGATCGTTTCGGCTTCGTCTTCATCCTTGTGCTCGGCGAGCGCCAGTTCGCTGACCAGAATCTGACGAGCCTTGGAGAGCATGCGCTTCTCGCCCGCCGACAGGCCTCGGTCTTGATCCCGCCGCCACAGGTCTCGCACAACCTCGGCGACCTTGATCACGTCCCCGGAAGCCAACTTCTCGAGGTTGGCCTTGTACCGACGCGACCAGTTGGTCGGCTCCTCGGTGTAGGGCTGTCGAAGAACTTCGAAGACCCGGTCGAGACCCTCCTGGTTCACCACGTCGCGAACCCCCACCAAGTCGACGTTGTCGGCCGGAACCCGAACGGTGAGGTCACCCTGCGCCACCCGAAGGACCAGGTATTTTCGTTCCTGGCCGCCGATCTCGCGCATTTCGACAGATTCGATGAGCGCGGCCCCATGGTGGGGATAAACGACGGTGTCGCCGACTGAAAAAGTCATCGGTTTGGGCCCCTTTCGTTGGCTGCACAAGAATAACACGCCGGGGTGTTACGCAGATCACCATGCAAGACGTGCTTGGATACGCCCTCATGCGAGCCAGGGACTGGCGGCATCGAAGTTGCGGGGCGACAATGCGTGACATGGCCGCCAACTCGGAACCAGACGACCTCGCCGGGATTGCCATCCCGGACGATGCCTCGTCGCTGGACGCCGACCGCTGGCGCTACTACGGCGAACTCTCCGCCCGGGGCGAGAGTCGGCACGCCCCGGATCAGGGCGAGCAAGGTGACCATCCGGGCAGATGGCGCGACGGGCTGCCCTGGTTCGGCCACCTCGGGTCACGCGTCGTCCCCTTCGCCTTCATCGTCGCAGCGGTATCCGCCATGGTGGGCACCCTGCTCTTGGCTTCGGTGAATCGGGTGGACGCCCCGGTGGCGACCGCCCCGCTCGCAGCCGACGTAGCTGACGAAGGTGTGGTCGGCGGACTGATGCCATCCGCGGCAGTGGCCGTCAACGGATCGCCACGGCTGCTGCGAGACATCCGGCCTGCGGTCTTTGCCCTGGTACCAACCGCCGGGTGCCCCGAATGCGCCGCGGGCATCGCCAGCGCCGCCGCGCAGGCCCAAGAGGCCGGCTTCCGATTCCTCGTCGCTGGCGAAGGCACCGACCCCACCGGCGTCCAGGAGCTCGCAACTCCCGCCAGCGCGGCCACACTGCTGGCCCCTGTGACCACGTTCGCCGATTTCCGCCCAACCGGTCTCACACTGCTCACCGTCGGGCCCGACGGCGTGGTTCTCGATGTGGCCCGAAACGCGGATGGATCAACGTCGCTGGCGCCGACACTTGGACAGGCAACTACTTCCGCCGCTTGACCCGCTAGGCTTTGCGACCAACACTTCGCAACCACCCGGCGCACCGCGCCGCGAGCGGGAGGACGACCGTGCACCGACGAGGTATTGCTGCTGGCGTGACTGGCCTAGTTCTCATGGGCTCCCTGACTGGGTGCTGGAACGGGTACCAGGCGCAAACGACCGCTCAGCAGCAGGGCGGCGAAGTGGCAAGCGGCGACGCGGGGAACGTGCAGGCGCGAGGCATGGTGTGGGTCCGTGACCTCAAGAACCCCGAAACTGCCTACTTCAGCGGAACCATGCTCGTCCAGGATGGCAGCCAACCCGACCAACTGCTGAGCATCTCTGCCGACCCCGGTGGGGACGCCGGACTCACCGGCTCGCCGCTTGACATCGCCTCGCAACTCCCCGTGCGGGTGGGATTCAATGGTGAGGCCTTCGCGAGTGTCGACGAGGTCCCCGACTCCCCATCGCCGTTCCTGCTCACCACGCTGGAATTCCGGGATGCCGGCTCAATGACTGTTTCCGTCCTCGTGGTGCCGGGCGAGGGCCCCTACCGCGACGTCGTGACCCAGTCGAAGCGCGAAATCGGAAGTTCGGAGGCCAGCGCAAGCCCGGAGGCCAGCGCAAGCCCGTCGGCGACCGCTTCTGAGTCGCCGACCGCAGCCGAGTCGCCCGCCGCCGCGCAGTAGGTCCGCGAGCCAGCGCCTGCCGAGGCCTCAGTCCTGGTACTTGTACCCGAGGCCTCGCACCGTGATGACGTGGGCCGGTTTGCTGGGTTCCACCTCGATCTTGCCCCGCAGACGCTTGATGTGAACGTCGAGCGTCTTGGTGTCCCCCACGTAGTTGCTTCCCCAGACACGGTCAATCAACTGGGCTCGGGTGAGCACCCTGCCCTCGTTGCGCATCAACAGCTCAAGCAACTCGAACTCCTTGAGGGGGAACCTCACCTCCTCACCCCGCACCGTCACCACGTGCCGATCGGCATCAAGCCGGACGGGTCCGGCGGTGACAACCCCGGTGTCCTCCCCCTCCTCGGCGATGGATCCCTGCCGACGCAGTACCGCCCGGATCCGAGCGAGGAGTTCGCGGGTGGAGAACGGCTTGGTGACGTAGTCGTCGGCTCCGAGTTCGAGCCCGACGACCTTGTCGATCTCGGCGTCCTTGGCGGTCAGCATGATGATCGGCACGCTCGAAGTGGTCCGAATCTCGCGACAGACCTCGGTGCCCGGCAGTCCGGGCAGCATCACGTCGAGCAGCACCAGATCCGGCGCCCACAACTTGAACTCCGCGACGCCGTCCGGGCCCGTGGCCGCCACCTGCACGGCGAAGCCCTCCTTGCTCAGCACATAGGCGAGCGCTTCGCTGATGGACTCCTCGTCCTCGACCACCAGGATGCGCACCGGCTCCTTCATCACTCCCACGTACGCACTCCCTCCGGATCCAGCGCGGCCTCGCTGGAGTCTGAACCTGGACGATAGGCGGGCAGGCGCAGCGTGAACGTGCTGCCCTCCCCCTGGACCGACCAGACCGTCACCTCACCGCCGTGGTTGTTGCACACGTGCTTGACGATCGCCAACCCCAAGCCGGTCCCACCGGTGATGCGCGACCGGGCCGGATCCACCCGGTAGAAGCGCTCGAAGATTCGATCGAGGTTCCCCGAATCGATGCCGATCCCCTGGTCCGTCACGGAGACGTTCACGATTCCGTCGCGCTCGGCCACCCCGATGGCCACTTTGGTGCGCGGCGGGGAATAGGCAATCGCGTTGGCCAGCAAGTTGCGCAGCGCGGTGATGAGCTGGTCCTCGACGCCGTAGACCTGCAGTTCCTCCTCACCGCCTACGACGATGTCAATCTCGGCATTTGTCGCAGCGGTGGTGAGCATGTCGATTGCTTCGGCCACCATGAAATCCACACTCACCGGCTGCGCGCTGTCCAGCGGCTGGTCGCCCTGCAGGCGGGAGAGGTCGATGAGGTCGGCCACAAGGTGGCTCAGTCGCGAGCACTCCGCACTCATGCGATCCGCGAAGTGACGCACCTCGTCGGGATCATCGGCCGCCACGGACACCGCTTCAGCGAGCAAGGACAGCGCACCCACCGGCGTCTTGAGCTCATGGCTGACGTTCGCCACGAAGTCGCGCCGCACAGTGTCCACCCGGCGAGCGCCGGAGAGGTCGTCGATCAGCAGCAGCACGGCATCCTCTCCCACGGCCGCAGCCCGCACCCGCAATTCCAGTTCCCCTTTGGACAGGGCCGGCCGACGGATGTTGATGTCGTACTCCCGGGTGATGCCATCGCGGTGGACCTCGGCCACCATCGCGTTCATCTCCTCGCTGGCGAGGCGGTTCGACACCACGAGCCCCAAACTGAAGGATTTCGCCGTCGCGCGCTCCACGGTGCCGTTGGATCCGTGCACAAAGATGGACGCACCCGGCAGGACGCCCAGCAGTTGCGAGATGGGGACGCGGTCGATTCCCTCACCGCCATTGTGCTGAACCGCAAATCGCATGTCAGCCAGCCGTCGTGTCTGCCACCACGCGGCAGCCCCGAAAAGTCCCACGACCACGCCCAAGGCGGCGATGATCACAAGCGCGGCGGTATCCATATCGGTCAAGGATAGGTGGCAGGCAGAATTCCGTTAACGAAGTCGGCCCCAGGTAGTTCAGGATTCACCGATTAGTCGCCGATTGGACGCATGCGCTTCGCCGACGGTTTAGTCGATCACCAACGGCACGGCTGAGCGCCTGTTGCCCTCACCGGCGGTGCAACTATCCTCGTACCGTGCGGGAAGCCTATCGAGAGTCGCTGCAGGAAATCGACACTCTGCTCATCGAGATGACCCGGCTCGTGGGCCGGGCGATGAATCTTGCCACCCGCGCGCTGTTGGACGGCGACCTGCAAGCCGCCGAGCAGGTGATTTCTGAGGATGCGCGGCTCGACGCCATCAACGACGAGATCGACGACCGCGCAACCCAGTTGGTGGCCCTGCAGCAGCCCGTCGCCGGTGAGTTGCGTCGGCTGCTGTCAGCGCTGCGCATCGCTTCGTCATTGGAGCGCATGGGCGACCTGGCAACCCACTTGGCGAAGACCACCCGGCTGCGGTTCCCCGACTCAGTAGTGCCAGTGGAACTGCGCGGCGTGATTGCTGACATGGGGGCCGTGGCGCAACGCATCGTGCACCAGACCGGAGCCGCGATGGCTTCGCACAGCGTCGAACTGGCGCAACGTGCCGTGGTGACCGACGAGGAGATGGATCGCCTGCATCGCGAGATGTTCAACATCATGCTGTCGCCGGCCTGGACCCATGGGGTTGAAGCCGCCATCGACCTCACGCTGGTCTCGCGGTTCTACGAACGATTCGCCGATCACGCCGTGACGATCAACAAGCGGATCATGCACGTCGTCACCGGCGAGCCCTACTCGCGTACGTCCACCTGATGGATCGGCTCGCTCATCGCCGCGGCCCCGTGGGGGCATCGGATTATCCGCAACGCGTGGCCATGCTTTCACTTCACACGTCTCCGCTGGCCCAGCCCGGCGAGGGCGACGCCGGCGGTATGAATGTCTATGTCTGGGAAGTCTCGCGCCGGCTCGCCGCGGCCGGGATAGCAGTCGAGGTCTTCACTCGGGCCACCGAGCGCGCCCAGCCGACTATTGAGCGGGTCGCCGACGGACTGACCGTCCGCAACATCGTCGCGGGACCTTTCCAGGGCCTGCGCAAAGAGGATCTGCCCGGTCAACTGTGCGCACTGAGCGCCGGCGTGCTGCGCGCCGAGGCTGCCCGCCCCGAGGGGTGGTTCGACCTCGTCCACAGCCACTACTGGCTGTCCGGACAGGTGGGATGGGTGGCCAAGGAACGCTGGGAAGTGCCACTGGTGCACACCATGCACACGATGGCCAAAGTCAAGAATCGCGATCGCGGGTCCGACGATGTGACGGAGCCCGAGTCCAGGGTGATCGGCGAACAACAGGTCGTCGACGTGGCAGATGCCCTGGTAGCCAACACTTCCGCCGAGGCGACCGACCTCCTTGAGCTCTATGGAGCCGAACCGCGCAAGGTGCAGGTGGTTCATCCAGGGGTCGACCTCGATGACTTCACCCCCGGCGACCGCGAGGCGGCCCGCCACCGGCTCGGACTTCCCGCTCGCCGCCCGATCATCGTGTTCGTCGGACGACTGCAACCGCTCAAGGCCCCGGACCTGGTCTTGTCGGCGGTGTCGGCGCTCGATTCGGCGGACCATCCGGACTCGACGCCGCTGGTGGTCGTCTGCGGCGGCCCCTCCGGCAACGGCAGCGGCATGCCGGAGTTGCTGCGGGCCCAGGCAGAGCAGCTCGGCATCGGCGACCGGACACTGTTCTGGCCACCGTTGGCCAAGCCGGACCTGGCGGATCTCTTCCGCGCCGCCGACCTCGTGGCCGTCCCAAGCCACTCGGAGTCATTCGGCCTCGTCGCCATGGAGGCTCAGGCCTGCGGTGCCCCTGTGGTGGCCAGTGACGTTGGAGGTCTGCGGACAGCCGTGCGCGATGGCGTTTCCGGCCTCCTCGTGCCCAACCGCGAGCCGGCGACGTGGGCGCGGGCCATCGCCTCGGTGCTCGACAGCGCCCGCCGGCAATCGGCCATGTCAAACGCTGCCCGCGAACAAGCCTTGAACTTCGGCTGGGAAGCCACGACGGCCGGCATCATCGGCACCTACCAGGCCGCGCGCGAGTCGCATGACGTCGGCTGGGCCGCCGACCGGAGGGGCGCATGAGCATCAGCAGCGCAGCCCGCGGCGTCATGCTGCAGTGGTGCGCCGACTCCGAGGTGGAGTGTGAGGAGACTCCCGACGGCGACGTCGTGGTGGTGCTGCCGGGTGAACAGAAACTGCGCACCACCGTGTCGCTGTCCGTGGCCGGCGAAGTGGTGACGGTGAACGCCTTTGTGATTCGCCACCCGGACGAGAACGAGGGGCCATTTCACCGTTGGCTACTCGAACGCAACCGCCGCATCTTCGGCCTGGCCTACGCCCTTGATCAGTACGGCGATGTCTTCCTCGTGGGCACACTGCCGGCCGCCAGCTTCGACGCGGAAACCATGGATCGGCTCATGGGTGCGGTGCTGCTGCACTGCGACGGTGTGTTCAACCACCTGCTCGGACTGGGATTTGCCTCTGCGATCAGATCCGAGTGGGAGTGGCGGCTCCGGGCGGGCGAGAGCACCGCCAATCTGGCCCCCTTCGAGCATCTCGCGCCAGAGGAGTGACGAGCCCCCGGGCAACACGGGGTTCGGCACGGCAGACTAGCCACATGAGCGATGACTACACCCTGATCCTGCTGCGGCACGGCCAAAGCGAATGGAACTCCTTGAACCTGTTCACCGGCTGGGTCGACGTCGACCTCACCGAGAAGGGCGAGGCCGAGGCCGTCCGTGGTGGCGAGATGTTGGCGGAGGCCGGCATCCTCCCAGACGTCGTGCACACGTCACTGCTGCGCCGGGCCATCCGCACGACCAACCTGGCATTGGACTCGGCGGACCGGCTATGGCTGCCGGTCAGGCGTTCGTGGCGTCTCAATGAACGCCACTACGGCGCCCTGCAGGGCAAGGACAAGAAGCAGACCCTCGAGCAATACGGCGAAGAGCAGTTCATGCTGTGGCGCCGCTCCTACGACACCCCGCCGCCGCCGATCGACCCCAACAGCGAGTTCGCCCAGACGTACGACGCGAAGTACGCCCGCCTGGCCCCGGAGGAACTGCCCGCCACGGAGTGCCTCGCCGACGTGGTCAAGCGCATGCTGCCGTACTGGTACGACGCCATCGTTCCGGACCTGCGCGACGGCAAAGTGGTGCTCGTCGGAGCCCACGGAAACTCGCTGCGCGCCCTGGTCAAGCACCTCGACGGCATCTCCGACGCCGACATCGCGGCGTTGAACATCCCCACCGGCATCCCCCTGGTCTACAAGCTGGGGCCGGACCTCAAGCCGCTGGTTCCCGGTGGCGAATACCTGGATCCAGACGCGGCCGCGGAGGCCGCAGCCGCGGTGGCCAACCAGGGCAGGTAACGCGTGGCAACCGCGCTGATCACCGGGGCCACCTCCGGCATCGGTCTGAGTTTCACCCGCCAACTCGCCGGTCACGGCCACGACATTGTGCTCGTCGCCCGCAACGAGGAACGGTTGGGCGTCGTGGCCGCAGAACTGGAACGCCAGTTCAACGTGGCCGTCCAGGTGCTCCCGGCGGATCTCAGCAGCCTCGATGGCTGCAATCGGGTGGCACAGCGACTCACCGACGCCGAGGCGCCACCCGTGGAATGGCTGATCAACAACGCGGGTTTCGGCGTCTCCGAGTCCTTCGCCCACAGCGACCTGGAAGCCGAACAGGCGATGCTCGACGTGCTCATCACCGCACCCATGCGCCTGACCCACGCGGCCCTGCCCGGCATGCTCGACCGGGGACGCGGCCGAATCGTCGTGGTCTCAAGCGTCGCCGGGTTCGTGCCGGGTGGGACGTACTCGGCAGCCAAGGACTGGGCGACTGTGTTCGCCGAGAGCCTGTCGGCGCGCTACGCCAGCCAAGGGGTGCACGTCACGGCCCTGTGCCCCGGCTTCACCCACACCGAGTTCCATCAGCGCGCCGAGATGGACGTTTCGAACATTCCGGAATGGCTCTGGAAGGATGCCGACGCGGTCGCCGAAGCCGGGCTGCGGGGGTGCTCGCAAGGTCGGGCCGTGGTGGTTCCAGGCGGCGTCTACAAGGGCCTTCGCGGCCTGGCCGGCGTCCTCCCCCGGCCGTTGGTACGCCGCATCATGAGCCGGGCCTGACCAGGTGGGCTAGCCTTCTGACGCGTGGAAGACTATTCACGCCTGATACCCCGCATGCGACCGCACTCGCGGTCGGTCTTCGGTGAGTACTCGGCCCTCGCCAGCCGACTCGGGGCTGTGAATCTAGGCCAAGGCTTCCCTGATACCGACGGCCCCGAGGCGCTCAAAGAGATCGCGATCGCCTCGATCGCAGGCGGCTCGGGCAACCAGTACCCACCGCGTCACGGGTTGCCCGATCTGCTCGACGCCGTGTGCGACCACCAGCAGCGCTTCTACGGGCTGGACTACGACCCCGCCACGGAGGCGGTCGTGGGCACCGGGGCCAGCGAACTCATCACCGCCGCCATCCTCGCGCTGGTCGATGCCGGCGACGAGGTTATCGTGCCGGAACCGTGGTTCGACGTGTACGGCGCGGGCATCTCAATGGCCGGCGCGACGCAGGTCGGGGTTCCGCTGGCACGCGACCCGGGTGGCAGCTTCCGCCTCGATGTGCCGGCCATCGCAGCCGCGGTGACGGATCGGACCACGGCCATCCTGCTCAATACCCCGCACAATCCCACGGGTGCGGTGTTCGACGCGGACCAATTGGCGGCACTGGCCGAGGTCGTGGTGGCTCATGACCTGATTGTCATCAGCGACGAGGTCTACGAGCACTTGGTGTTCGGACCCGATGAAGAACACACTCCGATGGCCAGCATCGACGGCATGCGCGCGAGAACTGTGACGGTGGGCAGCGGGGGTAAGACCTTCTCCTTCACGGGCTGGAAAGTTGGCTGGGCCACCGGCCCTCATGACCTCATCGCGGCCGTGCGGGTGGTGCGTCAACACCTCTCCTACGTGTCCGGGGGACCCTTCCAACCGGCCATCGCAGCCGGCCTCCGGCTTCCCGAGTCGTACTTCACCGGCCTGGCTGCGCGCTTCGGCGCCGCCCGGCGCCTGCTCAGCGACGGGCTCTCGGGCCTGGGCCTGGAGGTCGTGCCATCGGCTGGCAGCTACTTCCTGGTCACCGACGTCACGGGTCTGGGCTGGCCCGACGGTGAAGTCTTCGTGCAGCACACGCTGCGCGAGGCCGCCGTCGTCGCCATTCCGGTGCAACTACTCAGCAGCGGTGACATCGGCAGCGAATACGTGCGTTGGACCTTCTCCAAGCGCCCCGAGGTATTGGCCGAAGCGCTGCGCCGCCTGAGCTCGGTCGAGTTGCACAACCCAGCCGTCGACTAGGCACCTCGGCCGGCGATCTCGTCCATCGCCCGGACGATTGCCGGCACGACAGCAACCTCCGAGAGCACCTCGAATCCGCGCAGATCCGCGCTGAGGGCACCGGCGGAAACGTCGGCCGGGGCGCCCGGGGTAGCCACCCACCACACGGGGGCATCCGGCCACTCGTGCGACGGCGCCGGCGACAACGCATCGACAACCACGTAGCCGACGACGAGCCGCGCTGAACTGCGCTGGGACAGTGAGAGCGCAGGTAGCAGCCGCGCAGCCGTGCCGCAGGCGACGAGCAGCAGCGGCGGCTCCACCTTCGCCGAGCCGAGCCACTGGGCGATGGAGGCGACGCGTCGGGCGTCGGCGAGCTGCGGCGGCAGATCGTCTGCAATCTCGCCGAGTTCCGGCAAGTAGCAGTCGATTCCCGCCCCCACGAGTTCAGCCGCCACCGATTGCCGATCGAAACCGCGCTCGGGCAGGAGCACGACGTGGGTCCTCTGCATGACGCCAGCCTGCCGCACCGAGCGGTGGCCGCGCCGCGAGTCGCCTAAACTGTGGCCATGACTTCCGCCAGCGACAGCCTCCTCGAGCGCATCACCACCGACGCCGTGATCCACGGGAAGGTCATTCTGTCGAGCGGCCGGGAAGCTGACTACTACGTGGACCTCCGACGGGTCACCCTCGCGGGCAACGCGGCACCCCTCGTGGGCGAGGTGATGCTCGACCTCACCGCCGACCTCGACTACGACGCCGTCGGCGGCCTCACGCTGGGTGCCGATCCAGTCGCAGCGGCCATGGTCCACGCGGCTGCCGCCCGTGGCCGCTCCCTCGACGCCTTCGTGGTGCGCAAGGAGGGTAAGGCACATGGGCTGCAGCGCAGAATCGAAGGCCCCGACGTTGCCGGCCGCCGAGTGCTCGCGGTGGAAGACACCTCCACCACCGGCGGCTCGGTGCTCACCGCGGTAGAGGCCCTGCGCGAGGCCGGCGCCGAAGTTGTGGGGGTGGCAGTGATCGTCGAACGCGGGGCCCGCGATCGGGTCCAGGATGCCGGGCTGCCTTATCTCGCCGCCTTCGAGCTGGCGGATCTCGGACTCAGCGGGTAGCCGACCCTATGCTGATCGCCCCCCTGGTCCTCCTCGTGGCGGCGGCCGCTGCTGTTCCGTTCGTAGCGCCGAAACTCGGACGTCGCACGGGATATTTCCTCGCAGTCGTCTTCGTGGCTGCTTTCGCGCTGTTGGCCCGCGCGATCCCTGCTGTCTGGTCAGGCGAGACGGTGGTTCAGACCTGGCGGTGGGTTCCGACCCTGGGGGTCGAGTTCTCGCTGCGACTGAACGGGCTGGCCCTGCTCTTCGCCACCTTAGTGCTCGGGGTGGGGGCGCTGGTGCTCAGTTACGCCCCGCAGTACCTGGACGAGCACTACGGCCACGCCCGCCTGTTCGGAATCCTGACGCTGTTCGCCGCGGCCATGCTCGGACTGGTGCTCGCCAACAACGTCATCCTGCTGCTGGTGTTCTGGGAGCTCACCACGCTCTCCAGCTTCCTGCTGATCGGTGGCCGCGGGCTGCAAGGTTCACGACCAGCCACCCGCGCGCTGTTCGTGACCGCGACCGGCGGGCTGGCCCTGCTGGCGGCGATGATCCTGCTGATCGCCCGCACCGGCACCTCCGACCTGTCCGAGATCCTGCGCGTGGCACCGACCGTGCTCAGTGCGGGCGACATCGCCGTGATCGGGCCCCTCATCGTGATTGCGGCCTTCACCAAGTCCGCCCAGCTTCCGTTCCACTTCTGGTTGCCCGACGCGATGGTCGCTATCACCCCAGTCAGCGCCTACCTCCACGCCGCCACGCTCGTGAAGGCCGGTATCTACCTACTCCTCCTCTTCTCTCCCCTATTCACCGACGTCGCCGGTTGGCACGTCACGCTCATGGCAGTCGGCCTCGCCACGGCGGTATTCGGCGCCTGGGAGGCGCTACGCCAGAACGATTTGAAGGCGCTGCTGGCCTACTCGACCGTCAGCCAACTGGGTCTCATGGTGGCCCTGGTCGGCGTCGGCACGTCGGCCGCTCTGGCCGCTGCGGCCCTGCTGGTGGCCGCCCACGCCCTGTTCAAGGCGACCCTGTTCATGCTGGTGGGAATCATCGACCGGGAGGCCGGCAGCCGCGACATCCGCGAACTCTCCGGATTGCGCCGGGTGATGCCGATCACGGCGGTGCTCACCGGGCTGGCTGCGATGTCGATGGCCGGCTTGCCACCTCTGGTCGGCTTCGTGGCCAAGGAGGAGGCTTTCTACGCCTTCCTCGGCACATCCGAGGCGAATTGGACGCCGGATCAGCCATCACTTGGCTACGCCGCCGCCGCGGTGGCAGTGTTCGGCGCTGCTTTGACCTTCGCCTACAGCGCCCGGATCATCAGCGGCGCTTTCACTGGCCCGCTGCGGCAGAAGGGCCTATACGAGCCTCGTTGGAGTTTCCTCGCCCCGGCCGCAGTGCCCGCTGTGCTCGGGCTAGTGCTCGGCATCGCCCCGTGGTTGCTCAACGGCATCGTCAACCGCACGGTGGCTGACACCGGCTTCACCCCCACTGCCGATGATCTCGCGCTATGGCACGGCTTCTCCGCCGCTCTGTTCTTGTCCATCACCGCCATTTCCCTGGGTCTGGTGATCCACCTCAACCGACCTCGCCTTACTCGAGTATTCGGCGATGAACCACCCCAACCCATCGCGCCGAGGGTGTTCGACTGGTGCTGGAACGAGACGATTCGATTCGGCGCCTGGACCGGCAGACCCGCCCACATCAATTCCGCAGGCGTCCAGCTCGCCGGCGTCGCCCTGCTCATTCTGGCGCTGCTCGTCGGGGCCTTCTACGGCGTGGGCGGACTGCCACCGATCCGACCGGGCACCGAATCCGTGACCGACCTGGTCATACTGGTGATCCTTTTGCCTGCGGTGGCAGCTGTGGCAGTGGCCCGGTCGGCCCTGGCGGCGCTGGTTGCCGCCGGTTTCGTGGGCCTGGTGATCTCCGTGTGGCTGCTCCTGCTGGGCGCCCCCGACGTCGCCCTCACGCTGCTGCTGGTGGAGATCCTCACGGTCGTCATCGCGGCGCCGGTATTGGCGTCACTACCGCACCGAAGAGCGACCAGGCGGCCCGCTGGCGGCAGACGCGGATCGAGGGGCATCGCCGCCGCGGCCGCGATCGTCGTCGGGCTCGCGGCCGGCGCCGCAGTGTGGGCGTTCACTGGTCGCCGCGGGGCATCAGACGCGGCCACCTACTACCTGACCGAAGCCGAAGCGGCCACCGGTGGCAGCAACGTGGTGAATACGATCCTGGTGGACTTCCGCGGCCTGGACACCTTGGGCGAGGTGGTCGTGCTTGCCGCTGCGGCCCTCGGGCTGCTGGCAGCATCGCGCCCAGGCAGCGGCGGTCGCGCGACGATCGGTTTCAGCCGAGCAGGAGGTCCTGCGCACCGGCAGCGTGGTGGTCATACCGCTGCTGCTGGCCACCGCGCTGGTGCTCTTCTGGCGCGGGCACGACGAACCCGGTGGTGGTTTCATCGCCGGTTTGGTGGCCGGCGCCGCACTCGTGGTGGCCCGTCGGGCCGGCCTGCAGCCTCGACTGCCCGGGGTCACCACTCTCATCACCGCGGGGGTCTTCATCGCGGTAGCTGTTGGCCTGGCTGGACTCGCCTTCGCGGGTTCCTTCCTCGAACCGATCAAGATCCCGCTGCCCACGGGGGGCTACCTGACCACCTCGTTGATCTTCGATCTAGGTGTCTTCCTCGTCGTGATCGGCCTCGTGCGCTCAGCAGAATCGAAACTGACCACCACCGCAACCGAACCTCCGCTGGATCCGGATACGCCGGAAGCTCCGAAGCCGGAGGAGGTGAGCAGCCCGTGACCATTGCTGTGGCTGTCGCGCTGCTCGGAGGTGTCGGCACCTGGTTGATCGTGCGCGGCGGCGGTGTCCGGCTCATCGTGGGTTTCATCTTGCTCGCCCACGCGGTCAACTTGATCATCATCGCCGCGGGCGGGACCTTCCGTCGGCAGCCTCCCATTACCGGCGACGGGCTTGAACTGGCCGCAGCCGCCGACCCACTGCCACAGGCATTCGTGCTGACCGCCATAGTCATCACGTTCGGCGTGACCGTCTACCTGCTGTCGCTCGTCGCACGTACCGAGGCCGACCCGGCAACGCAGTTGGGTGACGATGCGGACGACGCAGCGCGGCCGGGTGGTGACGCATGACGGGAGCCCTCCTACCGCTGTTCTTCGCCGTACCCCTGATTGCCGCGGTCATTGCGATCATGGTCAACCGACAGCAGGTCTCACGGGCGATCGCGCTGATCGTCCCAGCCGCAGTGGTAGTTGCCGCGGTAGCCGCCATCGCCGAGACTGCCGACGGCTCCGTGCTGGTGGCGCAGGTGGCGGGCTGGCCCGGCGGCTTCGCGATCGCTTTCGTGGCCGACGTTTTCAGCGCACTCATGTTGCTGGTTTCCGGACTGCTGGTGTTCGCGTCCATGGTTTTTGCCTTCGCCACCGGGCAGGACTCCTCGCGCTGGTTCGTGCCGATGACCTTGGTCATGACGGCCGGGGTCTACGGCGCCTACCTGACCGCGGATCTCTTCAACCTGTTCGTGATGGTTGAGGTGGCGCTGCTGCCCTCCTACGTCTTGTTCACGCTTCGGGATACGCGGCCATCGCTGCGGTCCGCACGGCTCTACCTCATCGTCAATCTCACGGCCTCGACCGTGTTCCTGGCCGGCCTCGGCGCCATCTACGGCAGCGCGGGCACGGTGAACCTGGCCCAACTCGCGGGCGCAGGTGCCGTGCCTGTGGTGGCCTTCGCCATGGCCGTGATCCTCGTCGCCCTGGCGGTCAAGGCAGCGCTCGTCCCCGCCCACACCTGGCTACCTGCCACGTATCCCTACGCCTCGCCGGCGGTGACCGCGCTGTTCTCCGGACTGCTCACCAAGATCGGCGTCTACGCACTGATCCGCTCGATCACGCTGGTCTACGAGCCGGGTGCCACCGTCACCTTGGTGGTGGTCGTCGTCACCTCGGCCAGCATGGTCATCGGAGTACTCGGCGCCCTCGGCGAAGCCACCGTGCGAGGAGTCCTGTCGTTTCACATGGTCAGCCAAGTCGGCTACATCCTGGTGGGGCTGGTGCTCGCTGGGGCGATCGGCGTTGCCGCGGTCGTGTTCTACCTCGTCCATCACACTGTCGTGAAGACCTCCCTCTTCCTCACCGGCGGGGCAGTCGAGCATCAGCGCGGTACCGGCACCATCAACCGTTTGGGGGGCGTCGCCAACGAGCATCGCTGGGTGACGTTGGCGTTCTTCCTCGGGGCGATTTCACTCACAGGGCTGCCACCCTTCTCCGGGTTCTGGGCGAAACTGGGCGTCCTGCAGGCCGCGGTCGGGTCTGGAAACTATGTGGTCTTCGCCGTGGCCCTGGTAGTAAGCGTCGGCACCCTCATGTCGATGCTGAAGCTGGGCACGGGAGTCTTCTGGGGCAAGCGTCCTGAAGGTCCATCGCCCGCCCAATCAGACAAGCCCTGGCGAGCCTCGATCGTCCTTCCCGGCTTCGCCCTGGCGTTGGTGAGTCTGGGCATCGGGCTCTACCCCGAACCGTTGCTCGACCTTGCCACCAGCGCGGGCAACAGCCTTTCGGATCCCACCGCCTACATCGAGGGGGTGCTTGCACGTTGAGGAAGTTCTGGCGCGTCGTGGTCCAGGTGCCGTCGATGCTCGGCCTGCTGGCATGGACGGCGTGGGCCGTGATCCATTCGTCGGCGTTGGTCGCCCGCGACATCATCGCCCCCTCAAGCAGACTCGCCCCGGCGGTCGTCGCGGTGCGACTGCGATGCCAGAACCGCTGGGAGATCGCCGCCCTCACCGGCGTCATCACCATCACCCCGGGGACCCTCGTGGTCGGCATCGAGGCTGATCATTCCAGGATGTGGGTGCACGGTATGTACGGGTCGGATCCCGTTGCTTTCCGGTCCAGCATCGAGGATGTGCAAGATCGCGTCATCGGAGCCCTGCGGCCGAATACCGACGCGCGCGGGAGGTCCGGATGACCCTTATCGATCTCGCCCTCGTCGTTATGGTGCCCGGCGTTTTGGCTGCCATCTACCGAGCGGCACGTGGCCCCACGTCGGCCGATCGCGTTGTCGCCGCCGAACTCGGCTTCATCGCGATGGTGTGCGCCCTGCTTCTCCTCAGCGTCCGGCTGGACTTCGTGGCCGTCTTGGACATCGCTCTCGTCGCCGTCCTGATCGGTTTCCTGGGAACCCTGGGACTCGCCTCTCTGGTGAAGCCCTCCCGGCAGCACGCCGAGGACGGCAACGCCGCTTCGCAGGACGGTTCCACCGAGGTGGCGTCATGAGCGCGGCGGAGTTGATCACCGGGGTTCTGGCGCTGACCGGTGCCAGTCTGGTCACCCTGGCCGGGCTCGGTCTACTGCGCCTGCCCGACGCGTTGACCAGGGCCAGCGCGGTTGCCAAAGCCGCCGCGTTGGGTGTGGTCCTGCTCATCGTCGCGGTCGCAGTCCACGATCCGTCACCGATGGTGCTCGTGGTGCTCGCGCTGATCACCCTCGCCCACGTGGTCACGGTGCCGCTCAGCGGGTTGGCGATCGGCCGTGCCGCCTACCGTTCAGGGGCGGTGCACGCGTCGACGACGACGCTGGACCAGCGCGGCGACAAGGCCCACGACGAAACTGCCCACCACGAATCCGAGGGCGACGATCAGCGCCGCATCACGTAGCCACGGCACCTGGTAGGCGAAATATCCCAGCGCGACGAGTCCCACGCCCCACACGACGGCACCGACCACGTTAGCCGCCAGGAATCGCCCCCTTGGCATGGCTGCCACACCCGCCGCGAATGGGGTGAACGTGCGCACCCACGGGATGAAGCGGGCAGCCACCACCGACACTGCGCCAAACCGCTCATAGAACTGCTCCGCTTTGGCCACACCCTCACGCACCCGGGGCCCACGGCGATCCGTGTAGGGGCGACCAAAGCGGGCACCGAGCGTGTATCCGGTTTGGTCCCCCGCCACTGCGGCCACGAATACACCGGCGGCCATCACGACGACGTCGGCGCCGCCGGGTCGCGCGCACAGCAGCCCCACCGCGAAGAGCAGTGAATCCCCCGGCAGCAGGAACCCGACCAGCAGTCCGGTTTCGGCGTAGACCACCGCCCAGACCACGAGGTACAGGGCAACCGCGGAGAGTTGCGGCAGCCAATCCTCCATTAGGCACCCATCACGGCTTGCACGAGCGACCACCACCACCGAGGGGCCAGGATGTTCCCATGACTCGAATCGTAGTGATCGGCGGCGATGCCGCCGGTGCCTCTGCCGCGTCCGGCATCAAACGTCGGCAACCGGACTGGGAAGTAATGATGCTTGAGCGCGGCGATTACACCTCTTACTCCGCCTGTGGTTTGCCGTACTGGGCCGCGGGTCAGATTCCAGAGGAGCAGATGCTCATCGCACGGAGCCCTGACGAGCACCGCGCGAACGGTATCGACGTCCGATTGGATCACGAGGTGGTCGCGCTGGATCCCGCGGCGACTGCGGTGACGGTGCGCCACGACGGCGCGGAGTCCACCCTGACGTACGACCAGTTGGTGATTGCCACCGGTGCTGTGCCCGTAACTCCGCCGATACCCGGCGCGGACGCCCGCAACGTCCACCACGTCCACACCATTCCCGGCACCCGGGCGCTCGTCGATCGCCTCGCCGACCTCGATCAACCACCCCAGAACGTGGTGATCGTCGGAGCGGGCTTCATCGGCATTGAGATGGCGGAGGCCGTCGGCGACCACGACATCGCCGTGACGATCGTCGAACAGGCTCCCTACCCGATGGCATCCCTGGATCCCGATCTCGGTGCGGTCATTGCCGAGCGCATGGCCGCGGAGGGCATCCGATCGGCATTCGGTCAGCGCGTCGAGCTCATCGAGACCGATGCGTCGGGAGCAGCGACGGCGGTGCGGACGGACACTGAAACGTTCCCCGCCGACCTCGTGGTGCTGGCGCTCGGGGTACGACCCAACACCGGTTTCGCGGTCGACGCCGGCCTCGCGGTGGGCGATTCCAAGGGGCTGCTGACCGACCGCAGCCAGCGAGTGCTGGATCAACCGAATATCTGGGCTGCCGGCGATTGCGTGGAGACCTACCACCGACTCCTTCGACGTCCGGTTCACATGCCGCTGGGCACGCACGCGAACAAGCAAGGCCGCATCGTGGGCCTCAACGTCGGCGGTGGCTACGCGACCTTCCCGGGCATCATCGGCACCGCCATCACCAAGGTCGGCACCATCCACATCGCGCGCACCGGGCTGAACACCGCGCAAGCCGCGTCTGCCGGGTTCGACGTTGCATCGGTCACTGTTCGCACGTCCGTCATCGCCGGCTACATGCCCGACGCAGGTGCCATGCGCACCAAGGTCATCGTCGAATCCGGCACGGGCCGGCTGCTGGGCGGCCAGATCGTGGGCAACCAGGTGGGAGCGGCCAAGCGAATCGACACCCTTGCCATGGCCATCTGGACCGGCCAAACGGCGGAGGAACTGACGAACACAGATCTTGCCTACGCGCCGCCCTCATCGCCCGTGTGGGATCCGGTGCAAGTCGCCGCCCGGGCGGCGCTGTCGAAGGTCTAGACCGAACTCTCAGCCGGGCAGGTGCAAAATTCTCGCCTGCGTGCCACCGGCGCATGAACCTGCCAGACTGAGGCCAATCCGTTTCGACGCAACCGACACGAAAGGTCAACTATGCCCATCGCAACCCCCGAGGTGTACGCCGAGATGCTTGACCGGGCCAAGGCGGGCCGCTTCGCCTACCCGGCGATCAACGTGACCTCGTCCTCAGACTCGCTCAACGCCGCGCTGCAGGGCTTCGCCGACGCTGAGAGTGACGGCATCATCCAGTTCTCCTGGGGTGGCGCCGAGTTCGCCTCCGGCCAGCGGCTCAAGGACATGGTCGACCGGCGCCGTGGCCATGGCGGAATTCGCTCACGTGGTTGCCGAGAAGTACTCGGTCAACATCGCGCTGCACACCGACCACTGCCCGCTGCAGAAACTCGACGGCTACATGCGGCCGCTCGTGGACCTCTCCATCGAGCGGGTTGCGCGTGGAGAGCAGCCGCTGTTCCAGTCGCACATGTGGGACGGCTCGGCCATCCCCCTCGACGAGAACCTCGACATCGCCGAGGAAATGCTCGAGAAGTGCCGCCAAGGCCAACATCATCATGGAGCTGGAGATCGGCGTTGTCGGCGGCGAAGAAGACGGCATCGAAGCCAAGCACGACGCCAAGCTGTTACTCGACGCCGGAGGACGGCCTGGACGACGGCTGCGAAGCTTGGGCCTCGGCGAGCGCGGTCGCTACATGGTGGCGGCCACGTTCGGCAACGTCCACGGCGTCTACAAGCCCGGCAACGTCAAGCTGCACCCCCAGCATCCTCAAGGACATCCAGGACGCGGTGGGCGAGAAGTACGGCGAGGAGCAAGCCCTTCGACCTGGTGTTCCACGGTGGCTCCGGATCGCTGCTGAGCGAGATTCGCGAGGCGCTCGACTACGGCGTCGTGAAGATGAACGTCGACACCGACACCCAGTACGCCTTCACCCGCCCGGTGGCCGGCTGGATGCTGACCAACTACGACGGCGTGCTGAAGGTCGACGGCGAAGTCGGCAACAAGAAGAAGTACGACCCCCGCGCCTGGGGGCGGGCAGCCGAGGACGGCATGGCCGCCCGCGTGGTCGAAGCCTGCACCGACCTGCGCAGCGCGGGCACCGCGATGTCGTGACGGGATCCGCGGCGACTTCCGCGGACGCAATCGTCGTCGGCGGCGGCATCTCCGGGATGTCCGCCGCCGCGGCGTTTGCCGCCCGCGATGGACGGCAGCGGGTGCGCATCCTGGATCGTGGGCAGCGGCTTGGCGGGCGCATGGCCGCCCGCACGCTCCGATCAGGCCCGTGGGCCGGACACGTGATCGACGTCGGAGCCGCGTACTTCACGGTTGACGACCCCGACTTCGCCAGCGTCGTCAACCACTGGGATAGCAACGGCCTCGCCCGGCCGTGGACGGACACCTTCGCGGTTGCGGGACCGGACGGCATCACCGGCACCACCCGGGGACCACTGCGCTGGACGGCCGGCCCAGGGGGTCTGCGCGGTCTCGGTTGAGGATCTCGCGCGCGATCTGCCCGAGTCGGTCGTGATTGAGCATCCGGTGGAAGTTTCCAGCGTCGCGTCGCAGGCGGGGCGCTGGCGCGTGGCAGCCGACACCGGCGAAGGTGAATCCGCAGTCGCAGCGCTGTGCGTGCCGCCGCCACAGGCCGTGCGGCTCATCGGACAGGACCCACAACCCGAGGTGGCCGCGCTCGCCCGCGTCGCCGGTGACTACGTCTACGAACCGATCCTCACGCTCGTCGCCCAGTGGCCGCGGCGATCGTGGGACGAGTTCGCGGCCTGTTTCGTCAACGGCGACCCGACCCTTTCGTTCATTGCCGACGACGGCAGTCGCCGAGCCGACGGTGCGGCGATCCTCGTTGCCCACAGCACACCGACCTTCGCGGCGCGATTCCTCACCGAGCCGTGGCTCGCCGCAACCGAGTTGACGGCGGCGCTGCGACGCATCATGCCGTTGCCGGCGCCGTCCGACGTTGAGATCAAGCGCTGGCGCCTGGCCCGAGCCGTTGGGCAGTCGACAACCGACTCCTGTTTGGTCGATGCGACGCGCACGCTCGGCATCGCATCGGATGCGTTCGACCCCCGCCCCAGAATCGAGGCCGCCTGGCTCTCCGGGCGGCAACTGGGCACCTTGCTGGGTTCCGTTCGACCCAACCCGTAGCCTGTTGGCGGTAGTGCTTCACAACGAAGGGACGAAGAACAATGCCTGCAATCGTGCTCGTCGGAGCCCAGTGGGGTGACGAGGGCAAGGGCAAGGCCACTGACCTCCTCGGCGGCCGGGTGGACTACGTCGTCCGTTATCAGGGCGGCAACAACGCCGGCCACACGGTTGTGATCGGCGAGGAAAAATACGCCCTGCACCTTCTCCCCAGCGGAATCCTGAGTCCCGACACCATCCCCGTCATCGCAAACGGCGTCGTGATCGATCCGGTCGTACTCATGCGCGAACTGACGGGCCTGCAGGATCGCGGGATCGATACCTCCAAATTGCGCATCTCGACCAACGCCCACCTCATCGCCTCCTATCACATCGAGGTCGACAAGGTCAGCGAGCGATTTCTGGGGAAAGCCAAGATCGGCACGACGGGGCGCGGCATCGGCCCGGCCTACATGGACAAGGTGGGCCGCATCGGCCTTCGCGTCCAGGACATCTTCGACCCCGGCATTCTGCAGGCGAAGATCGAGGCTGCGCTGGACACGAGGAACCAACTGCTGGTCAAGGTGTTCAACCGCCGGGCGCAGGAGCCGGCCCGAGTGCTCGACGAACTGCTCGCCTTCGCCGAACCGCTGCGACCGTTCGTCACCGACACCGTGCTCGAACTGAATCAGGCCCTCGATCGGGGCGACGTTGTGCTCCTCGAGGGCTCCCAGGGCACCCTGCTCGACATCGACCACGGCACCTACCCCTTCGTCACCTCGTCCAACCCGACCGCGGGCGGCGCCTGCGCTGGATCCGGTATCGGCCCGACCCGCATCACCAGGTCGATCGGCATCTTGAAGGCCTACACCACCCGCGTGGGATCGGGGCCCTTCCCGACCGAGCTGTTCGACGCCGACGGCGACACCTTGCGCACCGTCGGCGGCGAAGTTGGCGTCACCACCGGCCGCGATCGGCGCTGCGGCTGGTTCGACGCCCTCATCGCGCGGTACGCCGCGCGTGTCAACGGGCTCACCGACTTCTTCCTCACCAAGTTGGACGTACTCAGCGCCTTCGACGAGATCCCGGTCTGTGTGGCCTACGAGATTGATGGCAAGCGCGTCGACGAACTGCCGTCGAGCCAGACGGACTTCCACCACGCCAAGCCGATCTACGAGGTGTTGCCCGGTTGGGGCGAGGACATCACCGGGGCGAGGGAATTCGACGATTTGCCCGACAACGCCCGCCGCTACGTGGAATTCCTCGAATCGGTGTCTGGCTGCCGGATTTCGGCCATCGGCGTCGGGCAGGACCGCAACGCCACCATCGCTATCCGGGACTTGATCGACTAGCCGAGGTCGTCGCGGGTCACCTTTCGAAGCCGCTTGGTGCTGCCGCGGCGCGTCTTGGCGTCCAACCGTCGCTGCTTGGCTCCCCTGCTCGGTTTGGTGGGTCGCCGTTTGGGCGCTGGTGGGACGACGACGGCGGTCAGCAGTTCGGTCAGACGCTGCTCGGCGGCGCGTCTGTTCTGCCACTGGGACCGCTGCTCCGAGGCCGTGATCACCACGGTGCCGTTGTGCAGGCGTGAACCGAGCCGCGCTACCGCCCGATCGCGCAGGTAGTCGGGAATGCTGGGGGAGTTGCGCAGGTCCCACGTCAGTTGGACGCGGGAGTCGGTGGTGTTCACGCCCTGGCCACCCGGGCCGGATGACCGCGAGAACTTCCACTCGAGTTCGTTGGTGGGAATGGTGAAGTCGCCGCGGATTCTGATTCCGTCGGAGTCCCCGGGGGTGGCGGCCATGTTGCAAGGGTGGCAGGTCCGGTGGGTTTGAGCGGTCCCCAGGCGCCCACGTGGCGCGCTCAGTGTGGTGAACCCGATGGCGTCTGCGAGGGCGCCCCGCGGTCAGCTAGGCCCCCGTGTAGAAGCGGTCCACTTCGCCGAACGCCTCGTCCAGAATCGCCAGGCCCTCGCGTGCCTCGGCCTCGGTCACCACACACGGCGGCACCACGTGCATCCGGTTGAAGTTGATGAACGGCAGCAACCCGCGGGACACACACGCGGCAGTCAGCGCAGCCATCGCCTCCGACGTTCCGCCGTAGGGCGCGAGGGGTTCCCGGGTGGCGCGATCGGTGACGAGGTCCAGCGCCCAGAACACCCCGAGCCCACGCACTTCCCCGATCACCGGGTGTTTCGCTGCGAGTTCCGCGAGCCCCGGCCCCAACACGTGCTCGCCGATGTCGGCGGCGTGCTCCACGATGCCTTCGTCGCGCATCGCGGTGATCGTTGCCAGCGCCGATGCGCAGGCCAGCGGGTGCCCGGAGTAGGTGAGGCCACCGGGGAACACCCGCTCGTCGAAGGTCGCTGCGATGTCATCGGAGATGATCACTCCGCCCAGGGGCACGTAGCCGGAGTTCGAACCCTTGGCGAAGACGATCAGATCCGGGTTGACCCCCCAGTGGTCGACCGCCAACCACTTTCCAGTCCGGCCGAATCCGGCCATCACCTCATCGGCGATGTAGACGATGCCGTACTTGTCGCACAATGCGCGGACCCCGGCAAGGTAGCCCGGTGGCGGGATCAGCACGCCGGCCGTGCCAACCACCGATTCGATCAGGACCGCGGCCACCGTTTTGGGGCCTTCGAACTGGATGACCTGTTCCAGGTGCGCCAGCGCCCGCTCGCACTCCTGCTCCGGCGTCTCGGCCCAGAACGAGGAGCGGTAGAGGTACGGGCCGAAGAAGTGCACATGGCCGTAGGCGAATTCGTTGGGCCACCGGCGCGGATCGCCCGTCGCGTTGATCGCGGCCCCGGTGTTGCCGTGGTAGCTGCGGTAGAAGCTCAAGACCTTGTGCCGACCGGTGTGGATGCGCGCCATCCGGATCGCGTTCTCGGCCGCATCTGCCCCACCATTGGTGAAGAACACCTTCGAGTGCCCGGGCGGGGCGAGGTCGATGATCGCCTTCGCGGTGCGGCCTCGCACCAGCGAAGCGTGCTGCGGCGCCAGCGTCGCCTGAACCGCGGCTTGACCTTGGATCGCCTCGACGACTTTGGGGTGCTGGTGACCGATGTTGGTGTTCACCAGTTGGCTGGAGAAGTCGAGGAACTCGTTGCCCTCGAAGTCCCACACCTTCGTGCCCAAACCGGAGGCGAACACTTTGGGCTTCAGCGCGCCTTGGGCGCTCCAGGAGTGGAAGACGTGGGCACGGTCGAGGTCGTAGGCCTCGGCGTTGGATCCGGCGGCCCAGTCGTAGGAGTCAGATGCCTGCGGAGCATCAGCTGCGGTGGTCATGATCGCAGCCTAGACGTGGCGGCACGTTGCCCGAAAGAATCGCAACTAAGATCGCAGGCGTGGCCCTGAGGCAGACCCGGCGAGCTTCAAGCGCAGTAGCGATCCGTAGCTGGTCGATGTGAGGACTGCGGACCGATTCAGCCACAAATTCCAAGACTTCATCACTCATCTGCGGTGCTATCGTGCAATTCATGCCGCATTATCGGATCGCTACTGCTGCGGAACTGCTCGGCGTCAGCGACGACACCGTCCGCCGCTGGGTCGACGCTGGCAAGCTGCATTCCCGAGCCGAGTCGGGATTTCAGGTGATCGACGGCGTGGAACTCGCTGCGTTTGCCCGATCCATAGTTGATGCGGGGGCGCAATCCCCCGACGGTTCCGGACGGGGTGCCACCCGTGGCTCGGCGCGCAATCGCCTCGCCGGCATCGTCACCGACGTCCGCAGCGACGAGGTGATGGCACAGGTGGAGATCGCCGCGGGCCGCTATCGGCTCGTTTCGTTGATGAGCCGCGAGGCAGTCGAGGAACTCGGGTTGGCGCCGGGTGTGCTGGCCACTGCGGTGATCAAGGCGACGATGGTGACAGTCGAGAGCGACTCCGGGGCTCAGGCGTGACGCATCTGCCGACACGGCTTCGCGCGCTGGCGCTGCTGTGCGCTGCGGTGATCGGGTTGGCAGCATGCGGATCAAATACCGACGGCGCAGGGGCGGGGCCTGACGACACAACCGACGGCACCCCCGCCGGGATCGTCCGCGTGGCCGCCGCGTCGGATCTGCAGTTTGCCCTCGAGGAGATCGTCACCGGCTTCGAGGCCGACACCGGAATCGAAGCCAAGACAACGTACGGATCATCCGGCGTCTTCTACCAGCAGCTGCGCAACGGCGCCCCCTTCGACCTCTACCTCTCCGCCGACATGCAGTACCCCGAGGACCTCGTGGACGAGGGCCTTGCCGCATCGAGCGACCTGTTCGAGTACGCGGTGGGCCGACTTGTGGTGTGGGCTCCGAACGGATCTCCGGTCGACCCGGCTGAGGGGGTGGCGGTGATGGCGGCCCCAGAGGTTCGCAAAGCGGCAATCGCCAACCCCGAGCACGCGCCCTACGGGGTGGCGGCGGTAGCCGCGCTGCAGGCCGCCGGGGTCCACGACGCGATCGCGGATCGCCTCGTGCTTGGCGAGAACGTCGCGCAGGCAGCCGAGTTCCTGCAGTCCGGAAACGCCGACGTGGGCATCATCGCCTTGTCGCTGGCGCTTTCTCCGGCGATGGCGGCGACCGGTGAATTCGCCGAAGTGCCGCTGGAGACCTTTCCCACCATGCGCCAGGGCGGGGTGGTCGTGGGATCGGCGTCAAACCCATGCGGCGGCAGGAGCCCTGCGCGACTACCTGCTGAGCGCGCCTGGTCGGGAAACCCTGGCCCGCTTCGGCTTCTCGTTGCCGCCGAGCTGAGGGGCGTATTCGCGCATGGACTGGCAAGCGATTGGACTCACCTTCCGGTTGGCGCTGGCCACCACCGCGATTCTGTTGGTGATCGCCGTTCCACTCGCCGCCTGGCTGGCGTTCACCCGCCGGCGCTGGAGCACCGTGATCGAGGGCGTCGTGGCACTGCCGCTCGTGCTGCCGCCAACCGTGTTGGGCTTCTACCTGCTGGTCGCGATGGGGGCCCGCTCGCCGATCGGCCAGTGGTGGCAGGAACTCACCGGATCGCCACTGGTGTTCACCTTCACCGGGCTGCTGGTCGCGTCCGTGCTCTACAGCCTCCCCTTCGCAGTGCAGCCGCTGATCGCATCCTTCTCCGGGATTGATCCGCGGCTCCGGGAAGCCTCTGCGGTGCTGGGCCGGTCGGCGGCGGGCACCCTTTGGCGGGTGGTAGTGCCGCTGTCGCGCCCCGGCTTGGCCACCGCGGCAGTGCTGACCTTCGCCCACACCGTCGGCGAATTCGGGGTGGTGTTGATGGTGGGCGGGAACATCGCCGGAGAAACCCGCACTGTTTCGATCTCGATCTACGACCAGGTCCAGGCCCTCGACTACTCCGCGGCCGCAGCCACCAGTGCGCTACTGCTGGGGTTCTCGTTTCTGGTGTTGGTGATCACCTATTCGCTCCAACGCCGAGGGGGTCCTGGGTGGCCTCGCGCCTGAGCCTGCGCATCCGCCGGCACATCCTCGATGTCGACGTCGACCTCGACCTTGCCGCCGCGCCGATCACCGTGCTGTTCGGTCCGTCCGGGGCCGGGAAGACCACCCTGTTGCGGTGCGTTGCCGGGCTCGATTCGGTCGAGGCGGGCAGTCGAATCGCGCTGGATGATTCGGTCTGGGACGACTCCCGGGTGCACGTGCCAGCTCGGAAGCGGCGAATCGGCTACCTGTTTCAGGACCACGCATTGTTCCCCCACCTTGACGTGTCCGCCAACGTCGCGTTCGGGCTACGGGGCGTGCCGCGTCGGCAGCGCCCGGGTGTGGTGCAGACGGCCCTTGCGCAGGCGGGGGCTGCGCATCTGGCAAGCCAGGACACTCGGCAGTTGTCCGGCGGCGAAGCCCAACGAGTCGCCTTGGCCCGGGCGTTGGCTCCGGCGCCCCAGTTGCTGCTGCTGGATGAGCCGCTGTCGGCGTTGGACTCCCCCACTAGGGCCAAGCTCCGCGGGGAGTTGCGCTCGGCGTTGCTTGCTGCCGGCCGGCCGGCCGTGCTGGTGACCCATGATCGATCCGAGGCGCTCGCGCTGGGGGATCAGATCGCGGTACTCGTCGACGGGCGCGTACGCCAGGTCGGGCCGCCGGCCGAGGTGTTCTCCCGGCCGGCGGATCGGGACGTGGCGGATGTGGTCGAGATGGAGACCGTCGTGCCGGGGCTGGTGGGGCCGACCGCCGACGGTCTGGTGACTGTCGACGTCGCCGGGGTGCGGCTAGTCGCGGTGAATCACGAGCCGGAACTCGCGCCCGGATCACCCGCGCTGGTGTGCATTCGAGCTGAGGAGGTGGCTCTCGCGGCCCCGGGTCGCCGGGGGGAAGCGAGCCCGCGAAACCACCTGCCTGGTGTCGTGCAAAGCGTTGCCGACGAGGGTCCACTGGTCCGGGTGTCGGTGGATGTGGGGTTCACTCTGGAGGCCTTCGTCACCCGGCCAACGAGGGACGAAATGGCCTTGGGGCCGGGCAGTCCGGTGGTGGCGTCGGTCAAAGCGCCGGCGGTGCACCTAGTGGCGCGTTGAGGCCGGAATCAACAATGGGCGCTTCTCGCCCCGGCAGCGGCCAGACCGGTGATCGAACGCTGTCGCACCGGCCCACTAGCCTGGAGCGCATGAAGGTACTCGTCATCGGTTCCGGCGGCCGCGAACATGCCCTCGTCCGAGCGTTGCTTCGTGACCCTGGCGTCACCGAGGTCGTCTGCGCCCCAGGCAACGCTGGCATCGCTGTGGAAGTACCCACGGTGCCGGTCGACGTGGCGCACGCACAGGCCATCGCGGACTTGGCTGACGAGGTCGCCGCGGACCTCGTGGTCGTGGGCCCCGAGGTGCCCTTGGTGGCTGGGGCTGCCGACGAGGTGCGGGCCCGCGGTCGGCTGTGTTTCGGCCCGTCGGCCGAGGCTGCTCGATTGGAGGGCAGTAAGGCGTTTGCGAAGGGCGTCATGCGAGCGGCCGGTGTGCCCACCGCCGACGCCGTTGCCGCCGTCGACATGGAAACCGTGGTTGCGGCCTTGGATCTGTTCGGACCCACCTACGTTGTGAAAGACGACGGCTTGGCCGCCGGCAAGGGGGTGGTGGTCACCGACGACCGCGCCGCAGCCATCGCCCACGCCGAGGCGTGCCTGGCGCGCCCGGATGGTGCCGTTGTGATTGAGGAATTCCTCGATGGCCCGGAGGTCAGCCTGTTCCTCATCAGCGACGGCACCCGCGTGCTGCCGCTGCAGCCCGCCCAGGATTTCAAGCGTGTCGGTGATGGCGACGCCGGTCCGAATACCGGCGGGATGGGCGCCTACACCCCCCTGCCGTGGGCGCCTCCTGGTCTTGTCGACGAGGTGGTGCGCACCGTCGCGCAGCCCACGATTGCCGAGATGGCGCGGCGCGGCGCACCCTTCGTTGGCTTGCTCTACGCCGGCCTGGCGTTGACCAGCCGCGGGCTGCGGGTAGTGGAGTTCAACGTTCGATTCGGTGACCCGGAGACCCAGGTCGTGCTGGAGTTGCTGGAGAGCCCGCTCGGGGCGGTGCTCGCTGCGGCCGCTGCTGGCGACCTGAGTGCGGTACCCGCGTTGGAATGGCGATCCGGATCCGCCGTGATCGTGGTGCTGGCGGCCTCCGGCTACCCGGCGACTCCGCGCACCGGTGACGTGATCAGCGGCCTGGACGACGCCGCGGACGTCCTCGGCGCAGTGGTGCTGCACGCGGGGACAGCCCGCGACGAAACCGGGCAGGTCGTCTCGGCCGGCGGCCGGGTACTGGGCGTGGTGGGCGCCGGCACGGATCTCACAACCGCACGGCGCAAGGCCTACGAGGCGCTGGGGCATATCTCGCTGCCCGGCAGTCACCACCGAACCGATATCGCCGCTGCCGCGGCAGACCTGGAGGCCGCAGGCTCATGAAGCCAGCCATTCCCGACGTGCTTGCCAATCGATACGCCAGCACGGCCATGGCGTCCCTGTGGTCGCCCGAGCACAAGATCCGCCTCGAACGGCGGCTCTGGCTCGCCGTGATGCGCGCCCAGAGCGACCTCGGCGTCGAGATTCCCGCCGCCGCCCTCGACGACTACCAAGCCGTGCTCGACGACGTCGACTTGGCGGCCATCGCCGAGCGGGAACGCGTCACCCGCCACGACGTCAAGGCCCGCATCGAAGAATTCAACGCCCGTGCCGGGCACGAGCACATCCACAAGGGCATGACGTCGCGTGATCTCACCGAGAACGTCGAGCAGCTGCAGATTCGCGAGTCCCTCACGTTGGTGCGGGCCAAGACCATCGCGGCTCTGGTGCGCTTGGCGCGGCGAGCCACCGAGTACTCCGAAACGGCCATGGCGGGACGCTCGCACAACGTCGCGGCGCAAACCACCACGTTGGGAAAGCGCTTCGCCTCCGCCGCCGACGAACTCCTGGGCGGACTGGGTCGGCTCGAGTCCCTGCTCGACCGCTACCCCCTGCGCGGCATCAAGGGACCGATGGGCACCTCGCAGGACATGCTCGACCTGCTCGACGGGGACCCCGCGCGGCTGGCCGATTTGGAGGAGCGGATCGCGGCGCACCTCGGCTTCGATCTCACGCTCACCAGCGTCGGGCAGGTATACCCGCGGTCGCTGGATCACGATGTGCTCTCGGCCCTTGTCCAGGTGGGCGCGGCGCCGAGTTCACTGGCCACCACGATCCGCCTCATGGCGGGCCACGAGTTGGTGACCGAGGGGTTCGTCGAGGGCCAGGTGGGTTCCAGTGCCATGCCGCACAAGATGAACACCCGCTCCTGCGAACGCATCAACGGCTTCCAGATCGTGCTGCGCGGCTACGCCTCCATGACCGCCGAACTTGCGGGTGCGCAGTGGAACGAGGGCGACGTCTCGTGCTCGGTGGTGCGCCGCGTGGCGCTGCCGGACGCCTTCTTCACCATCGACGGCATGCTGGAGACCTTCCTCACGGTGCTCGATGAGTTCGGTGCCTTCGACGCCGTCATCGAGCGGGAACTCGACCGCTACCTGCCGTTCCTTGCCACAACGAAGGTGCTCATGGCCGCCGTGCAGTCCGGGGTGGGCCGCGAGACGGCACACGAGGTAATCAAGAAGCATGCAGTGGAGGTCGCCTTGGCCATGCGAGCCGGTCAGGGCGACGGCGGCAAGGACCTCATCGACAAGCTGGTTGGCGATCCGCGGCTGGGACTGGATGCCTCGCTGCTGGCGAGCCTGCTCGCCGAGCCCCTGCAGTTCACCGGGGCGTCGCGGGCACAAGTGGCGGGAGTCGTCGCGGCCGTCGCTCGCGTAGCGCAGGCGTACCCGGACGCAGCCGAGTACGCACCCGAGCCGATCCTCTAGGCGCCCTCGACATGCCCACCAACACCGTTCCCCCGCCGGACTACGAGTTGCCCGTGGGGTTCACGCACGTCTACTCCGGCAAGGTTCGCGACCTGTGGCGGACTCCAGACGGCCACCTGCTGTTCGTGGCCACCGACCGGATCTCCGCCTACGACTGGATTCTGCCCACGCCCATCCCAGACAAGGGCCGCATCCTGACCGCCGCCAGCCTGTGGTGGTTCGAGCAGTTGGCCGACATCTGCGGCAACCACGTCGTCTCAACCAACGTGCCCGCCGCCGTCGCCGGGCGGGCGATGGTGTGCGAGTCGCTCGACATGGTGCCGGTGGAGTGCGTGGCCCGGGGCTACCTGACGGGATCCGGTCTCGCCGACTACCGCGCCGGCGGTGCCGTCTGCGGGGTGCCGTTGCCCGCCGGCCTACTCGACGGTTCGCAACTCCCGCACCCCATCTTCACGCCCGCCACCAAAGCCGCCATCGGTGACCACGACGAGAACATCTCTTTCGATGCGGTCGCCGCCTCGGTGGGCGAGGACCTCGCCGAACGCCTGCGCGACGTGACTCTGCGGCTGTACGGCCGCGCCGCCGAAATTGCGGCCGAACGGGGCATCCTCCTGGCCGACACGAAGTTCGAGTTTGGCTTCGACGCTGCCGGCACGCTCGTGCTTGCCGACGAGGTGCTCACGCCAGATTCCTCTCGCTACTGGCCAGCCGCCGGATGGGAACCCGGCCACGCCCAACCCTCCTTCGACAAGCAATTTGTGCGCGATTGGCTGACCTCACCGGAGAGCGGTTGGGATCGCACGTCCGACGAGCCACCGCCACCCCTTCCCGCCTCCGTGGTCGCCGACACCAGGGCCAAATATGTGGAGGTGTACGAGCTCCTCACCGGTCGAAAGTTCGTCTAGCCCCGTCTGGTCACGACCAATTCATCCCAAGTTTCCGCTGATCTTCCGGGCAAGTGGCGCTCGCGCCAACCAGTGGGCACACTTCGGTCAACGCCCGCGGTGCCGATGCGGGCCGGTCGAATGCGCGGAGGGACAATGAGCCAGAACACCGAAGTCCGAGCGGACGAGGGCTACAACCCGGAAGAATTGCCGGAGGGCGGTGGAGAGGGCTACCTGTCCGACTCCGACCTAGAGACAATCGACGCCTGGTGGCGGGCCAACATGTACATGACCGTCGGGCAGATCTACCTCGGCGACAATGTCTTGGTCCGACGCGATCTCACGAGCGCCGACATCAAACCACGACTGCTCGGCCACTGGGGCACCTCAGCTGGTCTCGGCTTCATCTACTCGCACATGAACCGCTGCATCCGGGAGCGGGGCACGAAGGCCATCTTCATGGTCGGTCCGGGCCATGGCGGCCCGTCGCTCACCTCGGCCTCCTGGCTGGAGGGCACCTGGACTGACGCCTACCCCGATACTCCGCAGGACGCGAAGGGCATGCGGACGCTGTTTCGCCGATTCTCCGCACCTGGCGGTATCCCCAGCCACGTGTCCGTGACGACGCCCGGATCGATCCACGAGGGCGGCGAACTCGGCTACGTCCTCATTCACGCCTTCGGCTCTGTGATGGACAATCCGGATCTGGTCACGGTCGCGATCGTCGGTGACGGCGAAGCCGAAACCGGCCCGCTCGAGGGCTCGTGGAAGGGCATCTCGTTCATCAACCCCGAGCGCGACGGCGCGGTGCTGCCGATCCTGCACCTCAACGGCTACAAGATCGCCGGACCGACGGTACTGGCCCGCAAGAGCCCCGAGGAGGTGCGGTCGCTGTTCGAGGGCCACGGCTACGAGGTGCTCGAGGTCGAAGGTTCCGACATCCCCGGCATGCACGGTCGCTTCGCCAAGACCCTCGATGAAGCCCTCGACAAGATCAAGGCGATCCAGGAAGACGTGCGGACCAACGGGTTCACCACCCGCCCGAAGTGGCCGATGATCGTGCTGCGCAGCCCGAAGGGCTGGACGGGCCCGGCCAACGTCGACGGCGTGAAGGTCACGGATTCCTGGCGGGCCCACCAGGTGCCGCTGTCCGGGGTGAAGGGCAACGAGGAGCACCTCGATATCCTTGAGACCTGGCTGCGGTCCTACAAGCCAGAGGAACTCTTCGACGACACGGGCGCCCCCACGGAAATCGTCTCGCGCAACAATCCGGACGCCGATCTGCGCATGACCGCCGAGCCCTACGCCAACGGCGGCAAACTCACGAAAGCCCTGGAACTGCGCGGATTCCAGAGCTACGAGGTACCCGTACCGAGCCCGGCCACCGAGCGGATGGAGAGTCCACGGGCCCTCGGCGCGATGATGCGCGACATCTACGTCGACAACCCGGACACGTTCCGCCTTTTCTGCCCCGACGAGACCAACTCCAACCGGATCGGTGAGGTTTTCGAGGTCTCCGACCGGGGCTTCATGGAGCACCTGATCCCCGACGACGTGAAGATCAGTCCGTCCGGGCGCGTGATGGAGGTGCTGAGCGAGCACAACTGCCACGGCTGGCTGGAGGCCTACACGCTCACCGGACGGCACGGGTTGTTCGCGACGTACGAATCGTTCGCGATGGTCAGCGCATCGATGACGATCCAGCACGCCAAGTGGCTCGAGGAGATGAACCAACTGGACTGGCGGGTGGACATCCCCAGCCTCAACATCCTGCTCACCAGCACCTGCTGGCGCAACGATCACAACGGCTTCAGCCACCAAGGTCCGGGGTTGATCCAGAACGTGATCACCAATCGCGGCGAGGTCGCCCGGGTCTACCTGCCACCGGACGCCAACTGCCTGCTCAGCGTCGCCGACCACTGTTTCACGTCGGAGAACTACGTCAACGTGATCGTGATCGACAAGCAGCCGCAGTTGCAGTACCTCACCATGGACGAAGCGATCGCCCACTGCACCCAAGGGGCATCCATCTGGGAATGGGCCGGCAACGACGACGGCGCCTCCTCCCCGGACATCGTCTTGGCATGTGCCGGCGATGTGGTGACCATGGAGACCGTGGCCGCGGCGGAGATCCTCAAGCAGAAACTGCCGCACCTGAAGGTTCGGGTCGTCAATGTTGTCGACCTCATGACGCTTCCGCGACCCAAGGACCACCCGCACGGCATGAGCGACCTGCTCTTTCGAGAGTTGTTCACAGACAGCGTCGACGTCGTCTTCGCCTTCCACGGCTACCCCGGGGCCATCCACCAGTTGGTGCATGGCCGGCCCGACGCAGATCGCTTCCACGTGCGCGGGTTCAAGGAGGAGGGCACGACGACAACACCCTTCGACATGGTGGTGCGCAACGGTGCCGACCGCTACAGCCTCGTGATCGACGCCTTGAACAACTCCAAGCGAGCCGTCCCCGGTGCCAGCGAGTTGAAGAAGTGGTGCGAAGGAATGCTCGAGATTCACCGCGATTACATCAACGAGCACCTCGAAGACATGCCGCAGGTGCGCGACTGGCGCCTCGGTGACGACCTGGAGTACCCGGGCGACGACGAGTAGTCGACAGCTGGCTACGCCGTCACACCCGGCGACGCGTCGGCGCACCTGCGGCGGTGGCTAGGCTGACGCCATAATCCATGGCCTGTCATGCCCCCGACCGTAGGAGTGCCCGTGTCCCGGATCATCGTCGAAGTCATGCTCAAACCGGAGATCCTCGATCCGCAAGGGCAGGCGGTGAAGGGCGCGCTGGGTCGGCTGGGTCTGGCCGGTGTGCACGATGTTCGGCAGGGCAAGCGTTTCGTGATCGACGTCGCGGGCGACGACCTCGACGATGCCCAGATCGACGAGTTGGCCCACACCCTGCTGAGCAACCCGGTGATTGAGGACTACACCTGGCGTGTGGATGCCGACGCCCCGACCCCGAGCCAGTCGTGACCACCGGAGCGAGCAGCGGCGCGCGAATCGGCGTCGTGACCTTTCCCGGCACGCTCGATGATGTCGACGCGGCGCGCGCCGTGCGCATCGCCGGTGCTGAGCCCGTCACCCTGTGGCACGGTGACGCGGATCTCCACGCTGTCGATGCAGTCGTGCTGCCCGGCGGTTTTTCCTACGGCGATTACTTGCGGTGCGGCGCAATCGCCCGGTTCGCGCCGGTCATGGAACCGTTGGTGGCGGCCGCTCGCGACGGTCTGCCAGTGCTGGGCATCTGCAACGGCTTCCAGATCCTGTGTGAGACGCACCTGCTCCCCGGGGCGCTGACCCGCAACGATTCGCTGCACTTCATCTGCACCGATCAGCGACTGCGCGTCGAGAACACAGCTACGGCCTGGACGTCGGCGTTCGAACCGGACGCGGAGATCGTCATCCCGCTCAAGAACGGTGAGGGCAACTACGTCGCCGACGATGCCACGCTGGATCAACTGGAAGCTGACGGCAGAGTCGTCTTCCGCTACCTCGGTGACAACCCCAACGGTTCACGCCGCCACATCGCCGGGATCTGCAACGAACGTGGGAATGTCGTCGGACTCATGCCTCACCCGGAGCACGCGGTGGAGTCGCTGACCGGACCCGGTACCGACGGCCTCGGTCTGTTCACCTCGGTCCTGGGCCACCTGGTCGTCAGTTGATCCTGGCATCACCGCCTCACGTGATGTGCCCAGCGGTGAGATGACGCCGCGACCCTGATCCCCCGGCGGGATCGGTCTCAGCCCCGCAGTGGGCGCGACGCGTCACGCACGCGGGGCCCCAGATGCAGGCTGGATCGAGGCGACGCACCGCCCCGGCCATAGACTCGTCGGCGTGACCGGAGAACTCGACACCGTCGACCGCGCGTCGGCGCACCCCAACGACGAACAACCGTGGGCCGACCTGGGCCTCAAGGGCGATGAGTACGAACGGATTCGGGAGATCCTCGGGCGGCGACCCAGCAATTCAGAACTGGCGATGTACTCGGTGATGTGGTCCGAGCACTGCTCGTACAAGTCGTCCAAGGTGCACTTGCGGCAATTCGGCGAGAAGGCACCGCAGACCGATGCACTCCTCGTCGGCATCGGCGAAAACGCGGGCGTCGTCGACATCGGCGACGGCCTAGCAGTCACCTTCAAGGTGGAGTCCCACAACCACCCGAGCTTCGTCGAGCCATACCAGGGGGCGGCAACGGGCGTCGGCGGCATCGTGCGCGACATCATCTCCATGGGGGCCCGACCGGTGGCGATCATGGACCCGCTGCGATTTGGTCCGCTCGACGCCGACGACACCCGTCGGGTGCTCCCCGGAATCGTGTCCGGAATCTCCGGGTACGGCAACTGCCTGGGTCTGCCCAATATCGGCGGCGAGGTGGTGTTCGACGCCTGCTACACCGGCAACCCGCTGGTGAACGCGCTCGCACTCGGGGTGATGCGCCACGAGGATATTCACCTTGCCAGCGCTCGGGGCCTGGGCAACAAGGTGATCCTGTACGGCGCCCGCACCGGCGGGGATGGCATCGGCGGCGTGTCCGTGCTGGCCTCGGAAACTTTTGAGGACACCGGACCGGCGAAGCGACCGGCCGTTCAAGTAGGCGACCCTTTCATGGAGAAGTTGCTCATCGAGTGCACCTTGGAGGTGCTGCAGGCCGGTCTCGTGGAGGGAATCCAGGATCTCGGTGGAGCGGGCATCAGCTGCGCCACGAGCGAGCTCGCCAGCAACGGCGATGGCGGTATGGACGTCGCCCTCGACCTCGTTCCGCTACGCGACCCCACCCTCTCGCCAGAGGAAATCCTCATGAGCGAGTCGCAGGAGCGCATGTGCGCCGTGGTCCAGCCGGACAAGGTGGAGGATTTCCTCGCCGTCTGCGCCAAATGGGACGTACCGGCCACCGTGATCGGCGAGGTCACCGACACCAACCGCCTGCGCATCACCTGGCACGGCGAAGTCATCGTGGACGTGCCGCCGCGCACGGTCGCCCATGACGGTCCGGTCTATGACCGTCCGCTGGCCCGCCCGGACTACCTCGACGCGTTGCAGGCGGACACTCCCACCGCCTTGCCGCGGCCGGCCGATGCCGAATCCCTGCGGTCGGAGATTCTGGCGCTGGTGGCCGCACCCAACCTCGCATCCAAGGCCTGGGTAACCGACCAGTACGACCGCTACGTGCGCGGCAACACGGTGCTCGCCCAGCCGGAAGACGCAGGCGTCATCAGGGTTGATGAGACCACCGGCCGGGGCGTGGCTCTGAGCACCGACTGCAACGGACGATTCGCCAAACTCGACCCCTACGCCGGGGCCCAACTGGCATTCGCCGAGGCCTATCGAAACGTGGCCGCGACCGGCGCTGTGCCGCTGGCCGTGACCAATTGCCTGAACTTCGGCTCCCCCGAGGACCCGGGTGTCATGTGGCAATTCGCCGAAGCCGTGCGCGGCCTCGCCGACGCCTGCCTGGAGATGGGCACGCCGGTCACTGGCGGCAACGTCAGCTTCTACAACTCCACCGGCGACACGGCGATCCATCCGACTCCGGTGGTCGGCGTCCTGGGCGTGTTCGACGACACCGACCGCCGGACGCCGATGTCGTGGGGCATCGACGGAGAGTTGATCTACCTCCTGGGCACCACCGACGACGAGTTCGGCGGTTCGGAGTGGGCCCACCTGCACGGTCACCTCGGCGGCCTCCCGCCACGCGTTGATCTGGCGGCCGAGCGGCAACTCGGCCAGATCCTGGTAGCCGGTTCCCGCGATGGCATGCTGACCGCGGCCCACGACCTCTCCGACGGCGGCGTCGCGATCGCCCTGGTGGAGATGGCGTTGCGTTCAGGCACCGGCGCTCGGCTCTGGATTCCCGACGGTATCGACCCGTTCGTCTTCCTGCTCTCGGAGTCCACGGCCCGGGCTCTGGTGGTGGTGCCCCGGTCGGAGGAGTTGCGCTTCACCGAGATGTGCCGGGCACGGAACTTCCCGTGCGAGCGGATCGGTGTGGTGGACTCCGGGCTTGGCGCCGACATCGGCCGGGCAGACGACCAGGTGCTCGTGATTGGCAATGTGTACGGCGCCGACATCGTGCTCGGCCTCAATGAGGTAGCGGCAGCGCACGCCGCCACACTGCCCGCCGCTCTGGCCTAGCGCCGTCGGAGGGCACGACGGTGCGATACGCCCTAACGTGAATGCCATGACCGCTGAATCAGTCCCCGAGGTGGTGGATCGCGCTGGCGGCGTCGCCGTGATCGGGGCCGGGCCGCACGGCATTTCGGCGGTCAAGGCACTACTCGCACACGGTATCGCGGCCGATGGATTCGACCGGGCCGACGGCGTCGGCGGCAATTGGCGGTTCGGCGCGCCCACGTCGCGGGTCTACGAGTCCACCCATCTGATCTCGTCCAAGCCCTTCACCCAGTTTCCCGACTTCCCCATGCCCGACGCCTACCCGGACTACCCGAATCATCGGCAGGTGCTGGCGTACTTCGAGCGCTATGCGGCCCACTTCGGTGTCACCGAGAGATACCTTTTCGACACCGAGGTGGTGGAGCTGGCCGAGGCAGACGACACGACGCCGGGTGTGTTCGGCGGTCCCCGCTGGGACGTGACCATTCGCCCCGGCGACGGCCCCAAACGCACCCTCCGCTACGACGCCGTGGTGATTGCCAACGGTCACAACTGGCACCCCAAGATCCCGGACTACCCAGGACTGGCCACCTTCGCCGGCACGGTCCTGCATTCCGCCGACTACAAGAGCGCCGACCAGTTGCGCGGCCGCCGCGTGCTGGTGGTGGGGGCGGGCAACACCGGCTGCGACATCGCGGTCGAATCGGCGCAGAACGCCGCTGTCACCTACCACTCGACCCGGCGGGCCTACTGGTACAACCCGAAGTACGCGCTCGGACGGCCGTCGGATCAGGTGGCCGATCGACTGTTGGCGCTCAAGTTGCCCATCCGGGTGCGGCGCGGCCTGTACAGCATGATGCACAAGGTGATCGTTGGTGACTACACCCGCTACGGCCTCCGGGAGCCCGATCACGCCTTCTACGAGACCCACCCGGTGGTCAACCAGAACCTGATCTACTCCATCGGCCACGGCGACATATCACCCCGCGGCGATATTGCCTCGTTCGATGCCGAGGGCGCGAGCTTCAGCGACGGCAGCCGTGTCGACGTCGACGTGGTCGTGCTCGCCACCGGCTACCTGGCTCGCTTCGACTTCCTGACGGATCCGGCCGTGCTCGGCATCCGCGACGGCCGACCCCACCTCGGCCTGCAGCTGGCCTCGCCGACCGCACCCAACGTATGGCTGTCCGGCCTCATCCAACCCGACTCCGGGCAGTGGGCGATCGCCCATTGGCAGGGGGAACTGATAGCGGAGTACCTGCACCTGGCACAACGTGACCCGGCCGGTGCCAGTGCGCTGCATCGGACTTTGATCAACGAGGCCAACCGCCGCTTCAGCGGTGGCGCCGATTACAAGGACTCCACCCGCCACTTCTACGAGATAGCCCACCAGGACTACCTGGCAGCGCTGGAGGAGGTACTCGCGCGGATCCGGGCGGCCGACCTGGCGGGAGTCGGGGCATGACAGCCGTGCGAGGCCCGCGGGTCATGCGGGCTTGGGAGTGGTCGTTTCCGCCGCGGGGTGAACACCTGGAGGTGCTGTCGGCTCTTCCCGACGAGCAGATCGGACGCCCGCCGCTGCTGTTCCTCCCCGGCCTTGGCCATGGTGCCTGGTGCTACGCGGAGCACTGGCTGCCGGCCGCTGCGGAACGCGGCTACCCCGCGTATTCGATGTCGTTTCGTGGCCACGGCGGCTCCGGCGGACACACCCGGCTGGGCCGAACGACGGGGCGGGACTACCTGCACGATCTGCTTCAGGTGGTCGCCTCGTTGCCTGCTCCCCCGGTCCTCATCGCCCATTCCCTGGCAGCCTTGCCCGCCCGTCAGGCATTGGCCCGATATCCGGCACCGGCTGGCGTGCTGCTCGCCCCCATCCCCGCCGCGGGCCTGCGACGGTCGTTGCTTGCCGGCGCAGTGGCGAGGCCGCGCGCCACGATCCGCACCTTGCTCGGCGGGACCTGCCCCTTCACCGCGACCGATCTCTTCGCCGATCTCGAGCCTGAGCTCGCCGCCACCTACGTGAGTCGGCTGGGCCGTGAATCCCCTTGGGTGCAGTACTCGATGGCGACCCCCTCACGCCTGGAGCCCATGAGGGCACCGGTGCTGGTGGTCGGGGCGGACGACGACCGCCTCCTCGCACGCACCGACCTTGAACGCGCCGCCGATGAACTCGCCACCACCGTCGCTGCGGTGCCGGGCGGCCACGACATGATGCTCGACGGGGCGTGGGCAACCGCCCTGGCCACCGTGCTGGACTGGGTAGATGCAACCTGCCCGGCCGGTCAGCCGGCACTGTCTGGGGCTGCTGTGTTGGAGCCGCTGTCACAGTCCCTCGGCAGTGGTGACTGATGCCCGCGGGCAAGGCGCTGGAGGCTGCTGCGGCACACGACGCCGTCGCAGCCTGCCACGCCTACTACAACTCCGGTGAGGCACCGCCCCGGAAGGTGGAAAAGGCAGCCGTGAAGGCTGTGCTCGCCGAGCTCGGCCGGATCGCGCCCGGTCGCAGCGTGGAGGTGCGAGTGCCTCCCTACGCCGCAGTGCAGGTGGTGCCTGGCGTCCGACATCGACGCGGCACGCCGCCGGCATTGGTGCAACTGGGGGCCCGCACGTTGGTGGAGCTCGCCGTCGGCACGACGAGTTGGAGCGATGCAGTGTCCAGCGCCGCCGTACGAGCGTCCGGTGAGCGCAGCGATCTCGGCGAATTCTTTCCGCTCGCCCTGTTCGAATCGACCCCAGCGACCGGCACCCCAGAGCATCGGCAGGGCGATGACGATGTAGGTTAGGCTTACCTAAGTAATCCACTGCAAAGGAAGCCAATGATCCGCTCGCGCCGTCGCCGCGCACCCCGTCCCCTGCTGCTCGCTGTGAGCGGCGCACTGATCGGCGCCCTCGCCCTCGCCAGTTGCTCGAGCGGGGACTCGACATCGTCACCGGCCAGCGAAACCACTTCTGCCGTGGCCGAGGAGTCGCTGGTCGTGTACTCCGGTCGCAGCGAGAGCCTGGTCGGACCGTTGTTGGAGCAGTTCAGCGACGACACCGGGATCGAAACCGAGGTGCGCTACGGCGACAGCGCCGAACTCGCGGCGCAGTTGGTGGAGGAGGGCGATCGATCGCCGGCAGACGTGTTCCTCGCCCAAGACGCCGGTGCCCTGGGTGCGGTGAGTCAGCAGAGCCTCCTGGCGCAGATTCCAGCGGACAGCCTGGCTCTCGTGCCACCGCAGTACTCCAGCGAGGATGGCACCTGGGTGGGCGTCACCGGCCGTTCCCGCGTGATCGCCTACGACTCCGAGCAGGTGCCCGAGGCCGACGTGCCGACCTCCGTGCTGGACTTGGTGGATCCCAAGTGGAACGGCCAAGTGGCCATCGCCCCCACCAATGCGTCATTTCAATCCTTCGTCACTGCCATGCGCTTGACCATCGGTGACGACGAGACCGAGGCCTGGCTCACGGGCCTAGTCGCGAACAACGTGCAAACCTACGAGAAGAACGGGCTCATCCTCGACGCTGTCAACAGCGGCCAGGTGCAGCTCGGACTCATCAACCACTACTACTGGTACGAGAAGGCGGCCGAGGTCGGTGCGGACGCGATGCGGGCCCAGATCTCCTTCTCCCGGCCGGAGGATCCGGGTGCGCTGGTCAACGTCTCCGGCGTCGGAATCCTGGAATCCGGCACGGGCGCTCAAGCCGATGCCTTCGTGGCCTATCTGTTGAGCACCCCAGCCCAGCAGTACTTCGCGACCGAAACCTTCGAGTACCCCCTCGTGGCGGGGGTCGACGCCGCGGAGGGCCTCCCCGCACTGGAGTCGCTGGAGGGCCCACCGGTGCCCCTTGAGAAACTCTCGGAGTTGCCGGCCACCCAACAGATGCTGCAGGACGTCGGCCTCATCTAGCCGCCCCCGAAAGAAGTGACACCATGAGTCGACGACCGCCGCGCTGGCTGCTGCTTGTTGCAGCGGCCAGCGCGGCGATCGCACTCATACCCCTCGGCTACCTCATCGTCCGGACGGTCGACGCGGGTGGGGAGACGGTGTGGTCGGTGTTGAGCAGGCCGCGCACCTGGCAGGTGGCCTTCAACAGCGTGACCCTGACGATCGCCGTGGCTGCGAGTTGTGTCGTCATCGGGATTCCGAGCGCCTGGCTAGTGGCACGATCGTCGCTTCCCATGCGGGGGCTGTGGCTGGTTCTGCTCGCTCTCCCGTTGGCAGTGCCCTCCTACGTGGCCGCCTATGCCTGGCTGGCCCTCTTCCCGGGTATGAGCGGGTTCGGCGGGGCCTGGCTCGTACTCACGTTGGTGAGCACCCCCTACGTCGTGCTGCCGGTGGCCGCGGCGTTTCGGGCATCGGATGCCGGCGCGGAGGAGGTCGCTCGGTCGCTCGGGGCGAGTCCCTGGCGCGCCTTCCGGCGGGCCGGGCTTCCGCAGGTGTTGCCCGCGGCGGCGGCCGGCACCCTGCTCGCGGCCATCTACACCCTCAGTGATTTCGGCACGGTTGCCATCATGCGCTATGACGCCTTCACCCGCGCCATCTACGCCTCCTACCGAGCCAGCTTCGACCGCACGAGCGCCGCCGTGCTCGCCCTGCTGCTCGTCGTGCTCGCGCTCATCTTCGTGCTCGGCGAGCAGGCCTCCCGCGGCTCCGCCCAGCGGTGGCGGACCGGCGCGGGATCGGCCCGGGAGGGCTCGCCGGTACCACTGGGGCGATGGCGGATTCCTGCTCTCGCAGGCCTCGGAGGCCTCACCTTCGTGGCGTTGGGAGTGCCCACCTACTCCTTGGCGCGCATGCTGCTCGCATCGGCCTCGTCCAACAGCATCGACGTGCCCAACCTGGTGTCGGCGGCGACCGCCACCATCAGCGTCTCGGCGATCGGCGCGGTCATTGCCGTGGTGCTCGCACTACCCGTCGGCATCCTCGCCGCGCGCTACCGCGGCGCGGCCACGCGGGCCACCGAGACCGGCGCCTTCGTAAGCCACGTGCTCCCCGGCGTTGTGGTGGGGCTCTCATTGGTCTTCTTCACCTTGGCGGTCGTACCGGCCGTGTATCAGACTGTTGTCGTGGTTGGTTTCGCGTACGGCGTCCTGTTCCTGCCCAAGGCCTTGGGCAGCGTGCGAACGTCGATGGCCGCCGTACCTCCTGCACTCGAGCAGCAGGGCCGCAGCTTGGGACTCGGCCCGGTTGCCACGTTCGCCCGGGTCACCGTGCCGTTGATCTGGACCGGAGTTCTTGCCGGGGGTGTCCTTGCCATGCTCACTGCGATGAAGGAACTGCCCGCCACCTTGATGCTGCGACCGACCGGAATGGAGACCCTGGCCACGCAGATCTGGCGCAATACCGAAGTGGCCAACTACGCCGGCGCCGCCCCCTACGCGGCGACCCTTCTGTTGCTGGCGTCGATCCCGGCATTCTGGCTCTCGCGAGTCGTGTCCGGTCCCGGAAGTCCCCTGGCGGGCCGCGACGCCGCACACGAACCGGAGGCAGCCCGCGTGGCCGTGGAATTGGAGGCACGGTGACGACCTCAGGTGTTCAACTGCGCAACGTGCACGCCGGATACGACGGGGTGGAGGTGCTCCACGGGGTGAACCTGACCGTGCCCGCTGGCACCCTCACGGCGGTCCTGGGTGCCAGCGGCTGCGGCAAGTCGACGCTGCTTCGCGTGGTGGCGGGTTTTCTGCGGCCCACCGCAGGCGAGGTGCTGGTAGCGGGTCGCCCGGTGGCCGACGGACGCACCTGGGTGCCACCCGAGCGGCGCAAGGTGGGCATCGTGCCGCAGGAGGGGGCACTGTTCCCCCACCTCGACGTGGCGGGAAACATCGCGTTCGGGCTGCCACGCCGGGGGCGCGCTGCTCGGGTAGCGGAACTCCTGGACCTCATCGGGATGCCAGGCATGGGCCGAGCCCGACCGCATGAGCTCTCTGGCGGAATGCAGCAGCGAGTAGCCCTGGCCCGCGCGTTGGCACCAGCGCCGGACGTGGTGCTCCTCGACGAACCGTTCTCGGCCCTCGACGTGTCGCTGCGGGCAACCGTGCGCTCCGAAGTCATCGATGCGCTCAAGGCCTGCGATGCCACCGCCGTGCTGGTCACCCACGACCAGGACGAGGCGTTGTCTGCGGCCGACGAGGTGGCGGTGCTGCGCGACGGCACAATCGTGCAGGTCGCGGCACCGCGCAGCATCTACGAGAACCCGGCCGATCAGGAGCTCGCGGTATTCCTGGGCGACTGCAATCTGCTGCCTGCTGACCGCACAACAGCTGGCACGCTGGCCTGTGTGCTGGGCGAACTCCCTCCCGGGGTGCCCTTCGACGCCAAAGCCGGCGTCGCCATGCTTCGACCCGAACACATCCATGCCCGCAGCCGGCCGGGCGCCGCCGCGATGGTGGCGGAACTGGCGTATCACGGCCATGACGTGCTACTCGACATCGCGCTCGACAACGGCTCGCGGGTCAAGTCGCGCATGCTCGCCGGGGCCGACACCCCAGCACCGGGCGACGAGGTCGAACTCGGCATCATCGGCGTGTAACTCCCCGGTCGACGTGTGTTTGCCCACGTGACGACCACCACTCACCTGTCAACGCGTAGCGGCGGTGCGTACACTGGCCGAGTGGCGCGTGGCGACGGTCGACTATCGCACGATCTCCTACCGGGCGAAAAGGGTCCGCAGGACGCATGTGGTGTGTTCGGTGTGTGGGCTCCCGGGGAAGAAGTCGCGAAACTGACCTACTTCGGCCTGTATGCGTTGCAGCACCGTGGGCAGGAATCCGCTGGCATCGCCGTGTCCGACGGCTCGCGCATCCTCGTCTACAAGGACATGGGCCTGGTGAGCCAGGTGTTCAACGAGTCCGCGCTGGAATCCATGCCCGGCTACGTCGCAGTGGGCCACTCTCGCTACTCCACCACCGGATCCAGCACCTGGGCGAACGCCCAGCCCACTTTCCGGGCCACGGCTACCGGGCACCTCGCCCTGGCCCACAACGGAAACCTCACGAATACCATCGAACTCGCCGACATCGTCGCCGAACTCAGGTCCACCGGCGCCGAACTCCCCCTCGGCGACCTCGAGGTGGCCACCAGCGACACCGAGTTGCTCACCGCGATTCTCGCCGCTCATCCGCAGCAGAGTCTCGAGCAGTCCGCGGGTGCGGAACTGCGCCGCGTCGCCGGCGCCTTCTCGCTGGTGTTCATGGACGAATCCACGCTCTATGCCGCCCGTGATCCGCAGGGCATACGCCCGTTGGTGTTGGGTCGGCTGGCCAGCGGCTGGGTGGTGGCCAGCGAGACTGCGGCGCTCGACATCGTCGGCGCCACTTTCGTGCGCGACATCGAGCCCGGGGAACTCGTGGCCATCGATGCCGACGGCGTCCGTTCCACGATCTTTGCCAATGCCGAACCTAAGCACTGCCTCTTCGAGTACGTCTACCTGGCCCGGCCCGACTCGATGCTCACCGGGCAGAGCGTGCACGCGGTGCGGGTCGGGGTGGGACGCAAACTCGCTGTCGAGCATCCCGCGGAGGCCGACATCGTCATACCGGTGCCCGACAGCGGCACCCCCGGCGCCGTCGGCTATGCCCAAGGCGCGGGTATTCCCTTTGCCCAAGGGCTGGTGAAGAACGCCTACGTCGGTCGAACGTTCATCTCTCCCTCCCAGACACTGCGCCAACTCGGCATCCGCCTCAAGCTCAACCCGCTGCGCGAAGTGATCCGCGGCAAGCGCCTCGTGGTGGTGGACGACTCGATCGTGCGCGGCAACACCCAGCGGGCAATCGTCAAGATGCTGCGTGAGGCGGGCGCAACCGAGGTGCACGTGCGTATCTCATCGCCCCCGGTGCAATGGCCCTGCTTCTACGGCATCGACTTCGCCAGCCGCGCCGAACTGATCGCGAACGGGATGTCCACCGAGGAGATCCGCGATTCCATCGGCGCCGACTCACTTGGCTACATCTCACTCGACGGTCTGATCGAAGCGACCAGGGTGGCCAAGGACGACCTGTGCCGAGCCTGCTTCGACGGCACCTACCCCATCGGGCTGCCCTCCCTCGAACACCGCGACAAGTACCTGCTCGAGGCGTCCCAACCGTCGCTCGGGGTGCCTTCGGGCGCAGCCGGTCTCACCGCCTTGGACCTTCCTTGACGGATCCGGACGATGAGTGACGCCTACGCCGCCGCTGGGGTGGACACCACGGCGGGCGAACGCGCGGTCGACCTCATGCGCGCGTCCGTCACACGCACGATGCGCCCGGAGGTGGTGGGCGGATTCGGTGGCTTCTCCGGCCTGTTTGATGCCTCACTGCTGCACGGCTACGACCAGCCGCTGCTCGCCACCGCAACGGACGGGGTCGGCACCAAGGTGGCCATCGCGCAGGCGATGGACGTGCATCACACCATCGGCCACGACCTGGTGGCGATGGTCGTCGACGATCTCGTCGTCTGCGGCGCCGAGCCGCTCTTCATGACCGACTACATCGCCTGTGGATCGGTGGTTCCGGAACGAATCGCCGACATCGTCCGGGGCATCGCCGAAGGCTGCCAACTCGCCGGCTGCGCGCTGCTCGGGGGCGAGACCGCCGAGCATCCCGGCCTGCTCGGACCGCAGGAATACGACGTGGCCGGAGCCGGCACCGGTGTGGTGGAAGCTGCCGAGGTGCTGGGCCCGGAACGGGTGGCCGCTGGGGACGTCCTGGTATCCATGGCTTCATCGGGCCTGCACTCCAACGGATACTCACTGGCGAGGAAGGTGTTTCTCGCCGATGCCAACTGGCGCCTGGATCGCCACATCGATGAACTCGGACGGACGCTCGGCGAGGAACTGCTGGAGCCGACGCGCATCTACGCCAAGGTCTGTCTCGCCCTGCACGCGGAACTCGGCCACGAACTGCACGCCCTGAGCCACATCACCGGCGGCGGTATCGCCGCGAACCTGGCTCGGGTGCTCCCTGCCGATCGAATCGCCGAGGTGGACCGTTCAAGGTGGACGCCGCCGGCCGTGTTCGGATTGCTGGGCGAGGTGGGTGATCTCTCGGTGGCGGACCTTGAACTGACGTTCAACATGGGGTTGGGGATGGTGGCAGTTGTCGCCGCGCCGGCCGCCGACCGGGCCGTGACCCTGCTGGCCGAGAATGGCGTCGCGGCCGCGGTTATTGGAACGGTGCGCCGACGGGAGTCCGGCGAGACCGGCGACGCTCAGGCCAAGGGCGGTAGCGGCGGAGCGGCCCGGTTATTCAACTCGTACTCGTAGGGTGCTGCCCGCCGGGGTGCAACAGCGACTCGATCTCGCGCTGCAAGTAGCGTCGATGCCCACCGAGGGTTCGCACACTCGTGATCTTGCCCGACCGTGCCCAGCGAGTCACGGTGCGAGGGTTGACGTGGAACAGCTTCGCGACCTCGCCGGGGGTGAGCAGCGGGCCCAAGTCATCGGACTCCGCCGGCAGGTCGGCGTCGGTGGCGGAGGGAACTGCTTCCGTACTCATGACACCTCCTGTCGGCCACTTCGATGCGCGGCGCGGAATGGGCCCACGGCGACTGGAGTCGCTTCCCCGTCGGCTTGTTCAGCAGTCTCCCAGCCAGTCGAGGACCCCGCAACCCAATGGCAGATAAGTGCCTGACCCGTGTGTCGTCATCGCAAACGAACAGGTAGGCTCGTGCCACGTTGCCTAGTCCATCACCTACGAGGGGGTCGAGCCATGGGGCGCGGCCGAGCGAAGGCGAAGCAGACCAAAGTCGCACGGCGGTTGAAGTACTCCACACCGTCGATGGACCTTGATGCCCTGCGTGAGGAGTTGTCGAGTGCCGGCGGTGAGCAGCACCACGGAACCACCCGCGAAGACGACGACTTCGAGCACGAGGAGTATGAGGACCCGTACGCCGACGTGTACGACGACAAGGAAGAGTCCGACGACGAGGACGACGCCGACAGCGTTTCACCGCCGCGGTAGCAATCGCCTGGGGCGGGGCTAGTTCCCCGCCGAGTAGAAGCGCTGCGCTGTCCATTTGATCCAATCGGCGATTGCCAACCGCCAGACGTCGAAGGTATGTCCGCCGGCATAGGTCGTGTACTCCACCGTCATGCCATCTGCCTGTGCTGCCTTGGCGAAACTACTCATGTCCGCGACCAACTCCGGATCATCATCGGCTCCGACTCCGAGCCACAGCGCCACCGATTTTGCCGCCGGGTCGTTGGCGATGATCGCGCTCGAATCGTAGGCGGCGGGCGAACCGCTGCCGAATAGTGCAGCATCGCCGGCCTCATTCGACGCCTTGGTGAAGCCCGATAGATTTCCTGCGCTCGAGAACTGATCCGGGAGGCGCAGGGCAGTCACCTGTGCGCAGGTGCCGCCCATGGAGAATCCGCCGATGGCGGTGTCCTGACTGCCGGTGCGCAGCCGCGGGTACTGCCCCGCCCAGGCCGGCACGTCCACCGAGAGATAGGTCTGCCAGTTGCCCATCGGCCCGTCAACACATTCGGTGTCCTTGCTCATCGGCGAGACCACCGGGGCGATCACCACCACCGGTTGACCCGCTGCTGCAGCCGCCTGCGCCGGGTTGTCCGCTTCGGCATTGACAAAGATGTCGTAGGGACCGGCGTCCTCACCGCGTGGATCCTCCACACCCGGCGTCCCGTGCAGCGCGTACACGACGGGGAACGTGGCAGTCGGGTCGTCGAAGTACTGGGGCGGGAGGTACACCATCGCGAAGTGATCGCCTACCCCGCTCGTGGTGCCCGGAATCGTGGTCTCGATGACTTGGCCACGCGGCCATTTCCCGGTCGGATTGGCCAATTGGGCGGGCGTTCCCACATCGAAGGGCGGCACTCCGAATAGCTTGCCAACGGTCGAGACCCACCCGAGTTCGTAGTTGACCGCGAAAGCCGCCGACGCCACCGTGGCGGCCAGAGTGGCCGGCAGCAGCAGCACGAGCCACCATCGATGGTGACGCCGGATCACCGCGACGCAGACGCCGATCAGGATCACCGTCACGAGTACCGCCCCGAGCAGCCACCAAACGTTGATCAGCGAGATTCCCTCGACGGAGCGTAGAAACAACTGCCAGGTGCTGAGCTGATCGTCGCCCGCCGATGAGTCCATCTCGCTACCGTAGATCAGCGGGGACCTCGGATGCGACGAAGGCGATCGGCTAGGTTAGGCTTACCTTACCTAACTCCGAGGAGGGTCATGCTCGTCTGCCATTGCGCTGCGGTGAACGATGCCGCTGTGCGTGCAGCGATTTCCGACGGCGCGCGCACGATCGAGGACGTGACCCGGGAGTCGGGCGCGGGCGGCGGATGCGGAGGCTGCCGCCCCACAATCTGCCGCCTGCTCGGCGCCGGCCATGAGGGTTCCTGCGGCGCCGACGGTTGTGCATTTCGTGCGCTACTGTCGTGCCAAGAACCTTTCGCCGCAACCAGCACCTGAGCCGAGGAGTGCCCATGCAAGGAGACCCCCGCGTCATCGAGATCCTCAACGAAGCCCTGACCGCGGAGATGACCGCTGTCAACCAATACTTCATCGCCTCAAAGATGGCGGCCGATTGGGGCTTGGCGAAGCTGGCGAAGGAGTACTACGACGAGTCGATCGGCGAGATGAAGCACGCTGAAGTGCTCATCGAGCGCATCCTCTTCCTCGACGGCGTGCCCAACATGCAGCGGCTGTTCCCGGTCGGGGTAGGCGAATCCGCCGTGGAACAGTTCTCGTTGAACTACGAAATGGAACTCGGCGCCGTCGACCGCTACCAGCGCGCGGTCAACATCTGTAACGAGGCCAACGACGCCGGCACCCGGGTGATGATGGAGGAGCTTCTCAAGGAGGAGGAGCACCACGTCGACGAGGCTCAGTCGGAACTGGCCAACTTGGAGATCCTCGGCGAGGCGCTCTGGCTCGCCAAGTGGGTGTGAGACGCCCCACCGCGCCCGCGCGCTAACTCCACCCCCACTCGTGCAGGGCGTCGTCATCGATGCCGAAGTGGTGGGCAACTTCGTGTACCACCGTGATCCGCACTTCGTCGATGACGTCGAAGACGGTGTCGCACATCGCCAGGATCGGCAACCGGTAGATCGTGATCCGGTCGGGTAGCACCCCGGCGTAGGAGTCACCCCGTTCGGTCAACGGGATGCCCTCATAGAGGCCGAGCAGATCCTCCTCCGTCTCGTGTCTGTCGACCACGATCACCTCGACGTTGCTGATGGCCGCCGCCAACGCGACCGGAATGCCGGCTATCGCCTCGGCGACGAAATCGGCAAACGTCGCCTCGTCAATCTCGATCATTGCCGACCCGCCTCCACCTTTCCCAGTATGGTGCCTGAGTGGAGGCATCGGAGATCTTCGCGAGCATCGCGATCATTGTGGGCCTGGCCACCGTCAGCCAACTCTTCGCGCGTCTCCTCAAGCTTCCCGCCCTACTCCTTCTGCTGCCCGCCGGATTCTTCTCCGGTGCCGCGATTAGCTTCCTCAATCCGGCAGCGATGTTCGACGACCTCTTCTCACCAATCGTCGGCATCACGGTGGCCCTTATTCTGTTCCACGGTGGCCTGGAGTTGTTCGACCAGCCCATGGTCAAGACCGATCACCGGGTGGTCCGTCGCCTGGTCTGGATCGGTGGGCCCCTCACGTGGGCGGCCGCCACAGTAGCGACCTACTGGCTCTTCGACGTCACGTGGAACATCGCAGTTCTGCTGGGAGCCATCCTCATCGTCTCCGGCCCCACGGTGGTGGGGCCGTTGCTCGAATTCGTCCAACCCAAACGTCGGGTGCGGCGCATCCTGGCCTGGGAAGGCACCCTCGTTGATCCCGTGGGCGCGCTCATTGCGGTCATCATCTTCTCCGGCGTGCAGGCATCGGACGTCGGCAGCGTCGGCAAAGGCCTGACGGCCTTCTTCGAAAGTCTGCTCGTGGGTGTAGCCATGGCCGTCGTTGGCGTCTTGCTGATCTGGGGTGGCCTCATCCTCGCGCGGGGCAGCGACATCCTGGGGACCCAAGTGCTGTTCGGAGCGGTGATACTCATGGCCGGGCTGGCCAACGCCGTGGCCGAGGATTCGGGGCTGCTCACCGCGCTGCTCATGGGCATGGCCACTCCGAAGTTGGCGCACACCGGGCTCGATCGAATCCGACCGTTCTTCGACACCCTCGTGAGCATTTCCATCGGCGTCCTGTTCGTGGCCATCTCCGCCTCCGTGTTGCCGTCGTCCCTGGATGGGCTGCTGCTGCCGGCACTTGGTTTGATCGCGATCCTGGTTCTCGTCGTTCGGCCGGCGATGGTGTGGCTGCTCACGCTGCGAAGTACCCGGCTCGACACCAGAGAACGTCTATTCATCGGCTGGATGGCACCGCGCGGAATCGTGGCCGCCGCCACTGCCGCCAGTTTCAGCGCCGCGTTGATCAGGGAGCAGATCCCCAGCGGTGAGCTCTTGCTGCCCATCACGTTTCTCGTCGTCGCCGGCACCGTGGTCTTCTACAGCGTCATCGCGGCACCGGTGGCCAAACTCCTCAAGGTGCGCGAGGTGGATGAGGTGGCCGAGGCCGACCCGGCCAAGCAGGGCACCCGACAGGCCGAGTAGCGCGCTCCTGTGGCACTCTCAGCCGTGCCCACTGTGCATCGGATGACTCGGCGGCAGCTCGCCTCGCTCGCGGCGCTGTCGTCCGCGGTGTTTCTGGTGGCTGTTGACGGCACTGTGCTGTCGATCGCCATACCGCAGATCACCGAGGAGTTGGACCCCACCTACACCCAGGTGCTCTGGATCGGGGACATCTACTCGTTCATGCTGGCAGGCCTGCTGGTGACCATGGGCAACATCGGCGATCGCATCGGCCGTAAACGCCTGCTGCTCTTCTCAGCCGTGGGATTCGGGATCATCAGCGTCGCGGCCGCGCTGGCAACGGATCCGAACGTACTCATCGCCACCCGCGCCTTGCAGGGAATGGCCGGCGCAGGACTCATGCCCCCCACTCTGGCCCTCATCCGGACGGTTTTCACCGACACCCGGCAGCGCACCAAAGCCATCGGCATCTGGAGTGCCGCCGGCTCCGCCGGCGCCTCGGTGGGGCCGTCGCTGGCCGGTCTGCTGTTGGAGCACTTCTACTGGGGTTCGGTGCTACTCATCAACGTCCCGGTGGTGATCTTCATCGTCGTGGTCGGCGCGTGGGCTCTGCCGGAGTCCCGCGGCGACGCCAGGCAACCCATCGACGTCATATCTATCGCGCTGTCCACCCTCGGCATCCTGGGAGCCGTCTACGGCATCACCGAGCTGGCCCACCGCGGTTTCGCCCAGTGGCAGGGCTATCTGGGGCTGGCCATAGCGGTACCGCTGCTGCTGATCTTCGCCCGCCGCCAATTCAGACTGCCCGTGCCGCTGCTGGACTTCGGGCTGTTCCGCATCCCGGCGTTCTCCGCCGCTGTGCTGGCCGAATTCAGCGTGGTTTTCGCCGCCACCGGTGCGCTGTTCTTCATGCCCATCTACTTCCAAGGAGTGCTCGGATTCAGCCCGCTGCAGGCGGGCTTGTCGCTGCTGCCGGTGTCCCTGGTGTCGATGGTTGTCGCCCCGCAGACCGGTCGGCTGCTTCACCGGTTCGGAGCCCGGCGGGTCATGCTCTCGGGCATGTCATCGAGTTCGATCGGGCTCCTGGCCGTGGGACTGCTGGTCCAAGCCCCTTACTGGACGTTGGTGATCCCGCTGGCCATGCTTGGTTTCGGATTTGCCACCGTGCTGACCACCGCAGCGGACCTGGTGCTCGAAGTCGCCCCAACGCCGCGGGTCGGGGCCGCCACGGGGGTCTCTGAGACTTCCTTCGAATTAGGCGCGGCGCTGGGGATCGCCCTTATGGGCAGCTTGCTCACTGTGGCCTACCAGAGCCTGCTCGCGCTGCCGCCCGATACGGACCCGGAGGTGTCGAGTGCGGCGGCGGAGTCGATCTCGGAAGTCGCCTCGGCCACCGCTGACCTGCCCGCGGATCAGGCGTCTGCCATCCTGGCTGCGGCCCAGGAAGCTTTCACCGCCGGAATCGCCATCACCGCCGTAGCCGCCGGGCTGGCGCTGACTGTGGCTGCCTTGGTTGCCGCGCGGATCATTCCAAGGCGGCAGAAGTAGCACCTCACGCGAGGAGCGCACGCACCAACCAGGAGGTAGCGTGCAGGCATGAGCACCAGGGAAACGACACCGGTGCCCATCACCCTGCAGCCTCGCGAGGTGCCCCTGGGTGGTCCGCGTGCCATGACCGTGCGCCGGACGCTGCCGCATCGTGACATCCGTACCGTCGGAGCGTGGTGCTTCGTGGACGACTACGGACCCACCGGCCCGGACGATCCGCCGATGGCGGTGCCACCGCACCCCCACACCGGGCTGCAGACCGTCACCTGGCTGCTCGACGGTCAGGTGACCCATCGCGACAGCACTGGCGCCAGCAGCACGGTCGCACCTGGGGAACTCAACATCATGACCTCCGGCTGGGGTATCGCGCATTCGGAGTACTCAGCCGAACCTGCGTCGGCTCCGCTGCGTGGCCTCCAACTGTGGGTTGCACTCCCTGCCGCCGACCAGCACACCGCAGCGGGGTTCGCGCACCATCCGGATCTGCCTACCGTCGACCTCGTCGACGAGGTCGGTGCCGCGCTGCGGGCCACGGTGATCGTCGGCACCTTCGCGGGGGCCGCGTCACCTGCGAAGATTTTCAGCCCACTGGTGGGCGTGGAGTTGACCACGCAGTCGGCCGGGCGGTGGCTGCTGCCCCTGCGCGCCGACTTCGAGTACGCGATCCTCGCCCTCGACGAGCCCGTCACGGTCGGCGCCGAGGACGTACCGCCCGGCGCAATGCGCTACCTCGGCTGGCGCGAGGAGTCTGTTGCCGTCACTGCGGCGGGCCCGACAACGTTCCTGCTGCTGGGTGGCGAACCACTGGCCGAAGAGTTGGTCATGTGGTGGAACTTTGTCGGGCGCACTCACGACGACATCGAGTCAGCCCGCGCCGACTGGATGTCCGGTTCCGAGCGCTTCGGCGTAGTAGCAGACGATCCCGCCGCGCCCCTCCCCGCTCCTGCCCTACCTCACGCCCGCCTGCGGCCCCGCCCCGGTCGTCGCTAGTCGCAGCGCCGTTTCGAACTCCGCGACGGAGCCGTCCATTGCTTCCAGGTCCGCACCCGAGAGCATCGGCACCACTGACCCATCACCGAGCCGGGCCAGCACCACCGGCGAGCCCCATCGGCGCACTGCGGCTGCGACATCTGGTGTCAGCTCGTTCAGGTGGTGCAGATCGAACGGTAGGCCCAGCCGGGCCACCATTCGGTCCCACTCACGCTTGCGTCGAATCGGCGAGTGGGTGATGTCGCACAACGAGCAGTGGGCCGTGCCCAGCATCGAGCCGATCACGTACTTCGTCTCGCCGACGAGACCGCCGTCGGCGTGGTAGACCCCTATGTATCGCGTGGGGGCGTGCGGTGCGCTCATGGGAAAAGTATCCGCCGGTCACAGCGAACCGCACGGTGGACGACCCTACGTTCGCCGCGCACGCTCCCCCGACGCAATCACCAGTTGATGAGGGGCTGGTCCTGCTTGTCCTTGAACGATCCCACCAGAATCATGATGAAGTCGATGAGCGTCCAGATGCCCAGTCCGCCGAGCGTGAAGATCATGAGGATGCCGGTGCCCACCTTGCCCACGTAGAAGCGGTGGATTCCGAAGACCCCGAGGAACCAACAGAGCAGGGCCGCCGCGAGTCGTGACTTGTCGCTCACCGGGTTGCCGAACGCGTCGACGCGCGGCTTGCCATTGGCGAACACCGGAATCTCCGCACCGGACGGCGCGTACCCGTAGCCAGCAGCCGGCGGGGGTAGTTGCGAACCGGCCGAGGTGGCCTCTGGCGCGACGGCCGCAGACTGCTGAGCCACGTCGGGCTGCGGCGCGGCGTCAGCCTGCGATGCGAGGTCGGGTTGGTTGTCGCCGGATTCGGGTGCCGTACTCATGCTGTCTCCCACTGTTGAGGTGCGTTTCTGCACTTGGACTCTCACCACAGTAGTCCGGCTTCGCCGGTAGTCCTACCGCCGAGGCCCCAGGGCTGCCACAGTGGGGATAGCCAACCAAGGAGGTTCGGGGATGCTCAACATCTTCTGTTCGCCCTCGCGGTACGTGCAGGGCCGCGATGCCACGGCCGAGCTTGGGGCCCAAATGTCGCACGTCGGGCTGCAGGGCCCCGCCTACATCGTGGCGTCCGAGCGCATTCACGAGCTCTTGGGGGCCGCGTGGCGCACGGGGTTGGGCGACACCGGTTTTGACTACCTCGTCGGTGGATTCGGCGGGGAGTGCTCGGCGGCCGCGATCGATCAGGGAACCGCCGACGCACGGGAAGCCGGCGCCGGCGTGATCGTCGGAGCTGGCGGCGGGAAAGCCCTCGATACCGCCCGCGCCATCGCCGCCAACCTCGACCTACCGGTGGTGAATTGCCCAACCCTGGCGTCCAGCGATGCCCCTTGCAGTGCGCTCTCCGTGCTGTACACCGCGGATGGCGAATTCGACACTCTGCGGTTCTACCCGCGCAACCCCGAACTCGTGCTGGTGGACACCTCCTTGGTGGCGCAGGCGCCGAGACGCTATCTGGTGTCCGGTATGGGCGACGCGCTCGCGACTTGGTTTGAGGCCCGAACCGTGATCGAGGCCCACAAGGCAAATCAGGTCCACGGCGGAACCACGCTCACCGGCCGTGCCCTGGCCGAATTGTGCTACCGGACGCTGTTGGCCGAAGGGCCTCTCGCGGCCCAGGCGGTGGACTCCGGGGTGGTCACACCCGCACTCGATCACGTGGTCGAGGCGAACACCTTGCTCTCTGGGCTGGGCTTCGAGTCCGGGGGTCTGGCCATCGCCCACTCGGTCCACAACGGCCTCACCACCGCACCCGGCACGCACAGCTATCTGCACGGCGAGAAGGTGGCTTTCGGCCTGCTTGTCCAACTGATCGTCGAGGGTCGCCCGGCCACTGAACTCGCCGAGGTGGCGGCCTTCAGTCGCACGGTGGGATTGCCCACCACCCTGGCCGAGATCGGGGTGGACGTCACGGATCGCGCAGCGCTGGAAGTGGTCGCCGAACGGACCCTGGCGCCAGGCGAGACCGCCCACAACGAACCCTTCGAGTTGACCCCGGCAATGATTCTGGACGGCATCGTGGCCGCCAACACGTATGGCTCGACACTGAACTAGTGGCGAGGCCAGCAAGAGTTCACGCGACCTGCTGACCACCGGCCTCAAGCTGTCCACGGACGAGCGGAACACCGGCGACCTCAAGCTGCTCACGAACTCCCTGAAGGAACTGCGCCACGCGATGCGGGTGTTCGCCGAGTACCCTTCCTCGTCCTCACGATAGGGGAGAGATGACGTCGGGATCCGGATCAAACGCAGGCTGCGGCCGGAGCACTTCGCCGACCTCGGCACAAAAGCGCCATGATTGGGGTGTGACGCACACCAGCACTGAACCTGTCCCAGCCGACGACTCGACCAGCCTGCCGCTGAGCACGCAGGCCCTGATCGGAGCCTTCGCGGTCAGCGGAGCCGTCCACATGATCAGGCCGGAAGTGTTCGACCCATTGATCCCACCGGCGCTCGGGTCGCCCCGAGCCTGGACCTACGCCTCGGGTTTGGCCGAATTGGCGTGCGCGGCGGGGCTGGCCACGAGGGCCCCCTGGGCGCCCAAGGCCAGTGCCGGGCTGTTGGCGGGCGTGTGGGTAGGCAACTGGTGGATGGCGATCGCAGCCACGCGGGCCAAACGCCGCAGGCCGGCGTTGATTGCCGCGTCCTGGCTGCGGGTGCCGCTGCAGGTACCGATGGTCCGCGCCGCGCTGAACTCTCCTACCCGGTCTCGATAGTCAGGCGCCCACGCCCACCGGCACGGCGGGGAAGTTCACGTCTGCCTCACGGAGTTTCGCAGCTTCGGCCTCCCGCTCGGCGGTGAAGTACTCGTCGTAGCGCCGGTCGGCCTCGTCCCCGAACAGCAACTGGCACGCTTCCCGGATGCCGTCGGCGTCACGAATCTCCTCGTAACTCAGCACCAGGGCGATCTTCGACCGGCGTCGCAGGAAATCCTCCAGCGTTGTGACCATCTCGGTCTGGGCTGCGTAGTAGAGCTCGACCCGCACGTACTCGGCCCCGGCGATGATGTCGTGGGCCATCGTCGGATCATCTCGAATCGCCTCGAGCATCGCGAAGGCGCGCAGTCCGTAGCGGCGCCACAACCTGGTGGAGAGGGTCTCGAAACTCTCGCGTTGGCGCAGTTTGTCCAGGTGCATCAGCCGCGCCTGGCGGAAGAATTCGTCGCGCGTCGGGCGGGGCGGTTCCCCGTACCAGTGGTGCCGGTCGCGCTCGAGTTTGACCCCCAGTTTGGCCACGGCCCGCGACACCTCGTTGCCGATGTTGACGCAGTCGGTCAACTTTCCGCCGAAAATCGAGATGAAATTCTCCCGCCGGTCGACCTCCATCGCGTGCTTGCGCGACAACGAGGTCCAGTCCTTGTTCTCGGAGCCCTTGCCCGAGCCCTCTACGACCAACGGTCGGACCCCGCAGCGGGACGCGATGATGTCGTCGGGAGTGAGCGGGGTGTCGAGTTTGAGCCTGGCGTTGATCTGCTCGAGCAGAAAGTCGCGGTCGTCGTCCTCGACGTGAGTCACCGGGTGGTCGACCCGCTCGTCGGTGGTGCCGATCACCGACCGCGGCCCCATCGGAATCACGTAGAACAACCGGCCGGTGTCGTCGTAGAAGGCGAGGACCTGCTCGTTACCGGCGATCCTGGGCACCAGCAGGTGGATGCCCTTGGAAAACACGATCTTGTGCTTGGTGACGATGCCGAGTTCGGAGTTGAGCGCGTCCACGAACGGCCCGGCCGCGTTTATCAGCACTCGCGCGCTCACCTCGAATGTGCGCCCCTCGGCGCCCCCGGTGTCGCCGCCGGTGTCGGTGTCGCGCAGCTGCGCCTTCCACAGTTCGCCCTCGCGATGCGCCCCGAGGAACTCCACGTAGTTGGCGCATACCGCCCCGGAATTGAGGGCGGACCGGACGAAGCCGAAGACGAACCGGGAGTCGTTGTCGACGATGTAGGCATCGGAGTAGACAATCGCCCCGAGCGCGGTGTCCGTGTTGACCTTGGGCTCGCGCTTGAGAATGCCCTTGTTGCCCAGCAGCAACGGCGGCTTGGTGAATCCATTGCCGATCAGCCAGTAGGCCGTGGCACCCAACGCCGCGAACCACGGCTTGTAGGGCGAGTGCTCGTCGAGAGTGGCAAGAAAGCGAATCTCCTTCAAATTCGACGGGTAGGCGCGCATGAGGTGATTTCGGGACATGCACAGGTTGCGGACGAGCCCGAGTTCGTAGTTCTCCAGGTACTTGAACCCGCCCCACACGAGGTTCGAGGACTCCATGGAGGTGAAACTCGCGAAGTCGCCCCGGTCGATCACGGCCACCGAGGCACCGCGACCGGCCAGGGCCGCCGCCGCCACCGCCCCATTGATCCCACCGCCCACGATCAACACATCGAAGTGCCCACCGTCCAGCTTGCCCAGATTCGTCTCGCGCAGTCCCATGTGAACCTCCGTCGACGCACCCGGCGTAGACCCCGGGCCATGCCTATTCCTAGCATGTCGGCCCTACGGCACGGGTTGAGACTCCGATTGCCGGTTGGCGAACTTCAGCTTGCGCCGCAACCACAGCGACACATACACCAGGCCGACCAACGCCGGCACCTCGATCAGCGGACCGATCACCCCGGTGAGCGCCTGCCCCGACGTCACACCCCACACCCCGATCGACACCGCGATCGCCAACTCGAAGTTGTTGCCGGCCGCGGTGAACGCCAGCGTGGCGGTCTTGCCGTAGCCGAGCCGGGACCGCCAGCCGATCGCGAAGGAGATTCCCCACATCAAGGCGAAGTAGACCAGCAATGGAATCGCTATCTGCACCACCGAGATGGGGTCCGAGACGATTGCGTCACCCTGCAGGGCGAACATCACCACGATGGTGAACAGCAGGCCGTAGAGCGCCCATGGACCGATGCGGGGGATGAACTTGGTGTCGTACCACTGCTGGCCCTTGGTCGCTAGCCCCACTCGTCTGGTGAGGTAGGCGAGCAGCAACGGGATGCCGAGGAAGATCAGTACTGCCTTGGTGATGTCCCAGGTGGAGAACGCGACGTCCTGGGTGTCGAGTCCCAGCCAACCGGGGAGGATCTTCAGGTAGAACGTCCCCAGTAGCGCGTAGGCGAGGATCTGGAACACCGAGTTGATCGCCACCAGCAAGGCGGCCGCCTCACGGTCACCGCACGCGAGGTCGTTCCAGATCAACACCATGGCGATGCACCGGGCCAAGCCGATCACGATCAGCCCGGTGCGGAAGGCGGGCTGATCCGCGAGGAAGATCCACGCCAGTGCGAACATCAGTGCGGGGCCGATCAGCCAGTTGAGCAGCAGCGACAAGCCCAGCATGCGGCGGTCACCGGTGACATGGCTCATGTCCTCATAGCGCACCTTGGCCAGCACCGGGTACATCATCAACAGCAAACCGATCGCGATGGGCAGTGAGGTCTGGTCGACCTTCACTGCATCCAGGGCGTCGGAGATGCCGGGAACCAGCCGCCCGAGCAGCAGCCCAACCGCCATCGCGGCCAGAATCCACACCGGCAGGAACCGATCCAGCAGCGACAACCGCGAGACCACAGCCTCTTCGGTGGCGTCACGTTCGGCCGAGCGAGTCACCCGAACACCTCCGATCGTTCGTGGCCCAGATCGAACACCGCAGCGAGTTCGGCGAGTCGGCGGGCGTCGATGCTGAAGTGGGCCCAGGTGCCGTGTTGGCGCCGCACTAGCAGTCCAGAGTCGGTGAGCACTTTGAGGTGGTGGCTGATCGTGGGCTGCGAGAGGCCGAGGGCGTCGGTGAAGTCGCACGCGCACAGTTCGCCACCGGGACTGCAGCGGATCAGCGCCAGTATCTGCAGCCTCGCCGGCACCGCGATGGCCTTGAACAACCGCGCCAGATCCGTCGCGGCAGCTCGACTCATCGGTTGATCCAGCCCGGCAGGGCAACACTGCGGGCCAGTGGGGACCTGACCGGCGACAACACCGCGCGGCGCGGTCTTCACCACTTGTTCATCACTCATACTCACCCGATTCATTGACAGTCATCGATATTTTGGGAGTAACTTAGTTCGACAACCATCAATGTAGTTGCCCGGCCATGGCCGGTCTACCCTCGGAGGGGAACTTTGAGTTCACCGGAGTCACCCACGGCCCCCGAGCGCGATCTTGAGACGTCGCTCGCCCTGCGCCAAATCACCGCTGACTTGGCCTACCGCTACGACGGCGTGTTCAACACAGAGACTGTGCGCGCCTTAGTCGACGAAAGCTACGACATGCTCGCCCCCACCGCCAAGGTGACGACTTTCCTTCCGATGCTCACAGAGCGATTCGCCAAGGAGCGGCTACTCGCAGTGGCGCAGGCCGAGGGCAAGGTGGCCAAGCCGACCCCGGAGGTGCTGTTCATCTGCGTGCAGAACGCTGGCCGGTCGCAGATGGCGGCGGGATTCCTGAGCCACCTGTCGGAGGACCGCGTGCACGTGCGGTCGGCCGGTTCGCTTCCTGGGCACCAGATCAATCCGATTGCAGCGGAGGCGATGGCCGAGGTCGGCATCACCCTCACGGAAGCGTTCCCGAAACCACTGACGAACGACGTGGTGCGGGCAGCCGACGTCATCGTCACCATGGGCTGTGGTGACGCCTGCCCCGTGTACCCTGGCAAGCGCTACCTCGACTGGGACCTCGCCGACCCAGCAGGGCTTCCCATCGCCGAAGTCCGGCCGATCCGCGACGACATCGAACGTCGGGTGCGCGGCCTGCTCAACGAACTCCTGCCCCAGTGACCGCTGGGCCACCAACCGAGGAAGGGGCACAAGTGCCCGACAAGCCATCAGTGTTGTTCGTCTGCGTCCACAATGCCGGCCGCTCCCAAATGGCAGCCGCGTGGTTGACGCACCTGGCTGGCGACCGGGTTGAGGTGCGTTCGGCCGGATCCGCCCCGGCCGACACGGTCAATCCGGCCGTGGTGGCGGCGATGCTGGAGGAGGGAATCGATATCTCGGCGGAGATCCCGAAGGTCCTCACCACCGACGCCGTCAAGGAATCCGACGTGGTGATCACCATGGGCTGCGGTGACGTCTGTCCAGTATTTCCGGGCAAGCGCTACGAGGACTGGGTGCTGGAAGATCCGGCGGGCCAGGGCGTCGAGTCGGTCAGGCCGATCCGAGACAAGATCCGAGCCAACATCGAACAGTTGATCTCCGAGATCTCGCCGGCGTAGGTACCTTGCGCCGTCCCGGGCGGCTAGGCCTGGCGGCGCTGGCGTTGGCCGCTCGGCGCGAGGGCCTGCTTCAATCGGACCTCGATGACAGCGGTCGCATCGACGCCGGATCCGAAAGCGGCAGGCCCCGCCTGCGCCTCCGCGTAGAGCCAGCGGACGTCCGCCACCCGCTGCTCGCACGCCGGACAGTCCGCGAGGTGCGTGGTGACCAACCTCCGCAGTCCGGCTGGCGTTGCTTCGATGGCGTCAGCCACCAGGGCGTCGAGGCCGGCACAGGATCCGGGAGGGTCGTCCAACAGCAACTGCGTCTCGACGGCCTGGTGCAGGTTCTCACTCGCCCGAGCGAGCCGCGACCTCGCATTGGCCTGTGTCACGCCCATGATCGCGGCGACCTCCTCAACTGCGAAGCCACTGCCACGAGCCAAAGTGAGCACTCCCCGGTCGCCGGCGTTCAACGTTCCCACGGCGCGCCATACGAGCAGGACATCGGCGGTCGGGGCATCTACCGGCGGCGAACTCACCGAGACTGACCCAGACGTCGCGGTTTGCAGCAACAGCAGACACTCGCCCCTGGCCATCGAACACAGCCAGGCATCGAGTTCGTGCGGATCCGAGAGTTCGTTGATCCTGCGCGTGGCACCCAGCAGGGTCCCGGCCGCAGCATCACCCGCCAGGTCAGGGTCGACCAGTACAGCCGCGCAATAGTCGTACACCATCTGTCCGAACTTCTCGGTCAGCGACGACAGAGCCCCATCAGGGTCGCGGACGACCCTCGCGACCAGATCTCGACCATCCGCCAACATGCGCCCAGGCTAGGGGAATGAGGCGGCCGAAGGTACACAAAAGGTGGCATTCGCGTGACGCCTGCGACCAGTTCTTCTCCTCACCGACTCTGCTCACGCGGGCGCATCGGCTCACCGGCGCGGATAGCCTCTCTGCGTGGCCGCCACGACAGATCGCATGTTTCCCGGCAAGCAGTTCATCTCGACCGTCCTCGACATCCTGGACACGAAGAACGCGATGACCGGTCAGATTGCCAAGCGCTACCTGATGCGGGCGGCAATGGCCGGGATCATCATCGGAGTCTTCTACACCACCTACTACACGGTGGGCGCAGGGTTCGACCAGATCATGGTTGGCGAGACCAGCCTGCATCTGGTGGGAAAACTGATCGGGGCCTTCATCTTCGGCTGGGCGTTGGTGTTCATCTACTACTCGAAGTCCGAACTGCTGACGTCGAACATGATGATCACGACGATCGGGGTCTACTACCGCCGCACCACGATCCGCAAGTCTTTCGTCTTGCTCGGGATGTGCCTTTTCGGCAACTTCGTGGGCGGCCTGCTGGTGGCGGTTCTGGTGTCGCTGACGACCCTGCTCAACGGCGATACGACCGTGGCGATGACCGAAGCCGTCGACGCCAAACTCGGCTACGTCTCCGACGGCGCGGTGGGCCTGACGGATCTGTTCCTCCGCGCGGTGTTCTGCAATTTCATGATCAACCTTGCGATGTTGATGGTCTACAACGGGAATATCCGCGAGGACATGCTCAAGGCGCTTGTCATGATTACTTCAGTCTTCGTGTTCGCCTTCCTCGCGTTTGAGCACTCCGTGGCCAACACCGTGCTGTTCATGGTGCACGGATTCAACCACGGCATCGACCCGGTGGCCGCGGTGATCAACGTCCTCGTGGCGCTGCTGGGCAATTTCGTCGGCGGGGGGCTGCTGATCGGGCTCTACTACGCCTACGTCAACGATGAGGAACGCTACCTGCGCAAGCACGGTGACGTCCGCGAGTAGCGGTGCTCGCACCGGCCGGCCCCGGCCCGGTTGCCCCGGCAGCCGAGTGATCACCTGCACTGCCCGACAATGGTCACCATGGTGCTCGAAACCCTCACCACACCCGTGCTTTCTGCCCTTGCCCACGCGCACGCGGCCATCTCGGCGGCGGCCATGCCGGCGGTCGCGGACCCGACCCCGGATCCTTCGGCATCGGTCCCCGATGCCGAGAAGATCACCACGACGGTGGAAGACGCGGTCAGCAGCAGCAACTGGTGGCTGCACACGTTCCTTCCGGCAGCGTTGCGGATCGCGCTGATAGTCGTCGTCATGATGCTGCTGCGGTGGCTGCTGATTCGTTTGAAGGACCGCACGGTGCGCACCATGATCGATGGTCGTCGCACGAAGATGGACTCGAAGTGGTCCGATGACACCCAGGCGCTGATCGAGGCCGAACGGGACATCCAGCGGGCAGACACGCTCGGCAAGTTGATGCAAAACGTCATCACCATCGCGACGGTCACCATCATGGGGTTGCTCGTCCTCACGGAGATGGGCTTCAATCTGGGTCCGCTGATCGCCGGTGCGGGCATCGCCGGCGTGGCGCTGGCATTCGGAGCGCAGTCGTTGGTGGCGGACTTCTTCTCCGGGATCTTCATGATGCTCGAGGACCAGTTTGGCGTGGGCGACGTGGTTGACTTCGGCGACGCGGTCGGAACGGTGGAACACGTCTCGCTCCGGGTCACCCAAGTTCGCGGGATCGACGGCACGTTGTGGTTCGTTCGCAACGGGGAGGTGCTGCGCGTCGGCAACATGAGCCAGGACTGGTCGCGCACTCTGGTCGACGTCGGAATCGCGTACGGTTCGGACATTCGCAAAGCTCGCGAGATCATGAACCGGTGCGGACTGGAGTTGTTCGAGGACGAAGAGTTCGCCACGCGCATTCTGGAGACGCCGGAGGTGTGGGGCGTCCAGCAGTTGGGCAACGACGCCGTCGTGCTGCGCATGGTGGCCAAGACCAAACCAGGTGAGCAGTGGGCCACCTCGCGGGAACTGCAGGAGCGAATCAAGTATGCCTTCGACGCGGAAGGCATCGAGATCCCCTTCCCGCAGCGAACGCTCTGGCTTCGGCAGCGTGAATCCGACCCGCCGCAACCGCAGCCAGACGAGGCGTGAACCCCGCCGGTGGGTAGAGCTCACCCCGCAGCAGGGTCGGGGCTGCGGATCGGAATGCCCCCCGAACCGTCGATGCCTTCCCGGGCCGCCACCAGGAAGAAGCCGCGCTCGCCGGTGTAGGCCACGACTTGATTCCCTTCGCGGAGGCCAGCAAGCCAGTGCTGGAATGAGGTGCGGTGCCGCTCGGGCACTTCTTGTCCGCGGGCCAGTCGGGCCCCGACCCGCAGCATCGTCGCCTCCCAGGCGTCGTTGTGCTCGGCACGGATCGGCGACCACGGTAGCCAGTCGTCGTAGCGCACCCGTTCGGTTGATCCCATGCGGCTGAGCGCCACGCTCACCGAGGAGAACGAGACCTCGATGCCCTGCTCCGCAAGGCGTTGGTGGATCTGGCGGTAGGTCAGGCCCTCGTCGCGCCAGGCGCGCAGTACCTCGTCAGCGGGCAGTTTGCGGGGTGGGGCCATGGACCCATTGTGAGGGCAGGCGACGGACGTCCGCACCACGGTGAGAAGGCAGGGCTCCCACCTCGGCCTAGTTCCCGTCGCCGACCCGGCCGGCGAGTTCCTCGACACCGGTGCCGCTCAACTCCGCCAGTGCGACGGTCCGCCCCGCGATTGCCAGCATCAGCGACTCCGCCGGACCTCTCACTTCGACCCCGTCGCCAAAGTCCCACGGAAGGTCGGTCGCCGAAAAGTAGAGCCCCATCAGGCGCGAAGGAGGCACGAATCCCAGCCTCGAACCCGAGGTGAGGAAGTCCAGCGCAACAACGAGCGTGTCCGGCTCGAACGTCCGAGTCAGGCCCAGCGGACGACGCATGTCCTGGCCATGGATCAGCAGATCCGTCAGCGGGGCTTGTGGGCCCAATCCTGGCGGTGTGAAACGACTGTCGGCGCGCTCACGCAAGCCGGCGATGATGTCCGCGTTGCTCCGTTTCGCCACGGCAGCGGTGAGGTCGGCATTGGCGCGGTCGAAGTTCATTCGGTGGCGCAGCATGGCCGCCGCGAAGGCCCAGGTCGAGGTCACCAGCGGCATCAGCAGGTGCGCCGCGACATCGTGCACCGTCCAGCCTGCACAGAGACTCGGCGTACCCCACTGATCGTCGGTGAGGGATTCGCAGAAGTCAGCGGTGATCCGCCGTTCAGCAGCGATCGTCGCGAACATGTCCATGCTTGGAATGGTAGCCATCCGGCTCGCCCTACGGCCTCGAAGCGCCGGGACTGCGTTGGTCGGGCGCGAACGACCACTTCGCCAACGCAAGCGCTGAACAGGTACGGCACGGCTGCGGTCAGACCAGCCAGCAGGATCACGAAACTGAAGACTTCCGACCCGGCCTGACCCAAGCAACTAAGCGCCATGAGTGCGGTAGGCGTCGCGCTTTGCTCACCAGTTCGCCCAGCGCGGGCCCAAGGATTCGAGACCGTCGCACGAGCGCCGCGCGAGCCGCTAGATTCACGTCATGGCAGCGCCACAAGAGGATGAGACGCGCTTCTTCCATCACCCTGTGTTGGTGACCTTCCTGTTGTCGTGGAGCGTCGGGGTGGTGGATACCTACGGGTACGAAAAGTACGGCGTTTTCACCACGAACCAGGCGGGCAATCTCGTGGTGCTGGCCAGCGAGCCTTGGCAGGACTGGTCGCGCTCGAGCCTGGCGGTCTACTCCCTGCTCGGCGCCGTTGGCGGGGTCGTCCTCGGCCTGGTGTTGCGAGGCCGGTTCCGTGGTCCCCTGGGCATGCGGGTGGTGATGCCCATCGGCGCCGGCGCGGTGGTTCTGACCGGCGTCGCGGTCCTGAGCCTGCTGTCCCGCGATGTCAATTGGGTGTCAGTCCCGCTGGTATCACTCGGCATGACCTGCGTGGCGGTGGGGGTCTTCGAGACACCGGCGATGCGCGGTTGGCTCACCGCCAACACTGGCAGTTTCCTCAGTTCGGTGGCCTACCTATCGAAGGGGCTTGATGGCTACTGGCGCCCAGCCCGGACGCGCCTCGCGAAGGCCGGTGCGTTGATGACCTTGGGATTCGTCTCAGGTGCCTTCTGCCACAGCGTCGGTTTGCTCGACAAGCCGCACCCGCTGCTGTTCGGCCTTGTCCCGATGGTGGTGACGATTGTGCTGGCCATCCGAGGGGCGGAACTGGAACGCCGGGGCCGAAGCCAGCTCAGATCCGCGATGGAACCGGGCTTGCGCAATACCCCGGCGGAGTGGCGTCGTGGAAGTGGCCAGGGACGGGGTCGAACCGTCGACCTTCCGATTTTCAGTCGGACGCTCGTACCAACTGAGCTACCTGGCCGTGCCTGGTCCACGTACCGGTGATCCCGGCATTGCACAAGTACAACGGGCCGGTTTCCCGACCCATAGCGACCCCGACGGGACTCGAACCCGCGACCTCCGCCGTGACAGGGCGGCGCGCTAACCAACTGCGCTACGGGGCCAAGTTAGCGAACAAGCCATAGAACCGTACCCCCAACGGGGTTCGAACCCGTGTTACCGCCGTGAAAGGGCGGCGTCCTAGGCCGCTAGACGATGGGGGCCTTGGGCATGCGATGTGCCGGTGAGAGCCAGACCAGCATAGGGGATACCGACGGTGACCGTCAGCGGGGGTATGCCATGTCGTTCACACGCCCCATCCCGGACGTCAGAGGGCTACTTTTCACCTATGGAGTTCAATTCCTCCGAGCGGAGCACGCTGGGCGTTGAGGTTGAGTACTGGATCGTGGACAACGAAACGGGGCGGCCCGTGCCGAACTCCGTGGACATCCTGGATGCGGTCAGCGCCCCCTACGGCGGCGAGCACCCAAAGGCCAAACACGAGCTATTCGAGTCCAGCATCGAGGTGATCACCGGCATCTGTGAGACACCCGCGGAAGCCCGGGCCGACATCCAGGCCACACTCGACGAACTCCAACCAGAACTTGACGCGCGCGGTGTCTCGATGATGTCGGCGGGCACGCACCCGTTCGTGCACTGGACCGACCTCACCATCAGCCCCAATCCGCGCTACCACCAACTCGTCGAGACCATCCAGTGGCCCGCCCGCCGCCTCATGATCCACGGCGTTCACGTGCACGTGGGCGTTCGGTCCAAAGAGAAGGCAATCCAAACCGTGAACGGGCTCACGACCTACCTGCCACACCTGCTGGCGCTCAGTTGCTCAAGCCCCTACTGGGAGGGCGAGGACACCGGCCTGGCCAGCGCACGGACGAAGGTCTTCGAGATCATGCCCACGGCCGGCCTGCCGCCGCGCATGGCGGACTGGGCTGAGTTCGAGTTGTTCCTCGACGCCCTCATCCGGGCGGGCAGTATCTCTACCGTCCGCGAGGTGTGGTGGGACATCCGCCCGCACCCCGGCTTCGGCACGGTCGAGTTGCGCATGTGCGACGGCATCCCGTCCCTCATGGAGGTCTCGGCCATCGCGGCCCTGGCCCAGTGCATCGTGGCCTGGTTCGACGAGTTGCTCGACGCGGGGGCACCTGTTCCACTGCGTCACACCTGGGTGGTGCGGGAAAACAAGTGGCGCGCTGCCCGCTACGGCCTGGATGCTCAGATCATCACTGACGACCACGGCAACCACCAGCCGCTCGCTGAGCACCTCCTCGACCTCGTTGAGCACCTCCAACCCATTGCCGACCGACTCGGCTGCCGGGCCGAGCTGGACCTCGTACCGGTGATGGTCGCGCAGGGCGGCTCCTACCGCCGCCAACTTGATGTCGTCGCAAACGGAGGTAGCCTGCAAGACGTCGTAGCTACTCTGGCCGCCGAGCTCAAGGAGGGGCCAACGGCATGAGCAACGCCAGCGGTACGCCGGCCAACGCACCCACCCCGGGTACCCCGGCAACGCCTGGCCACGTGGACCTCACGAACTTCCTGCGACGCCACGGACCATCGCTGATCGACTTCCGCCGGGATCTGCACCGCCATCCGGAACCGAGCTACGCCGAGCACGCCACCACCGACAAGATCTGCAACTGGCTGCGCGCCAACGGCCTCGACCCGCAGGTGCTCTCCCGCGGCACCGGAGTGGTGTGCGACATCGGATTCGGCGACGGCCCCGCCGTAGCCCTGCGTGCCGACATCGATGCCCTCGCGATGGACGACCTGACCAATTCGGACTACACCTCTCGACGGCCGGGGGTGGCGCACGCCTGCGGCCACGATGTGCACACCTCGCTGGTGCTCGGCGCCGGCATCGCCCTGCACACCCTCGACGAGATGGGCCGACTGCCCGGCAGGGTCCGCCTCATCTTCGAACCTGGGGAGGAGTCGGTTCCCGGCGGCGCGATCGATGTCATCAAGGAAGGCTTCCTCGACGACGTGGCGGTGATCTTCGGCATGCACTGCGACCCGAAGGCCGAGGTCGGCACAGTGGGCGGGCGCGTGGGACCCATCACCTCGGCATCGGACACGATTGAGATCACGCTCCGAGGCCCGGGCGGCCACACCGCACGCCCTGAGCGCACCGTGAACCTGGTGCAGGTGGCCGGGGCCCTGGCCACTGAACTTCCTGCCCGATTCGCCGAACAAGCCGCCCCCGTGGGCGCCACTCGACTGGTATTCGGCGCGCTGCATACCGGCGAAGCACCGAACGTGATCCCGGGTCTTGCCCGGATGCGCGGCACCATGCGCACGCCCTCCCGTGAATTGTGGGACGCCGCACCGCAACTGCTGCGCACGGCCATCGCCGACGTGATCGGAGCAACCGGCGCCACCTGGGAGGTGGACTACGGTCGCGGCATTCCACCGGTAATCAACGACGCCGACGCCATGTTGATTATGGAAGATGCGACGCGAGCCTCCTTCGGCGACGAGGCGGTGTTCGCCACCGAACAGTCATGGGGAGGCGATTCATTCGCCTGGTATCTCGAGGAAGTGCCGGGCGCCTACGCTCGCTTGGGCACACACAACCCGACCTGGACGGGGCCACGCCTGGACCTGCACGCCTCCACCTTCGACGTCGACGAGCGCGCCATCGGCGTCGGGGTGAGCGTGATGGTCGAACTCTGCGCTGCTGTGGCAGGCGGGCCACCCGGGCTAGTCCCGGTCGGCCATCAGCACCACGGAGGTGCCGGGTGGCTCCCGGGTACAAGGCAGACTTGCAGTTCATGGAACTCGATGTCGTTGTTGTCGGCGCGGCTGGCGTGGACACCCTGGTGTATCTCCCCGAGGGCGATTGGGATCCGAATCAGGACTCGACCATGGTGCACACCGTCGACGCAGTCGGCCAGGCCGGCGCCTTCACCGCTCGTGGATTCGCCCGACTCGGGTGGCGAACGGGATTCATCGGGGTATTCGGCGACGACTGGGCTGGCGAGGCGGTGCGATCGGCGTTCGACCGCGACGGCGTCGGCATCGTTGCCGAATCGCTGGATCCGCGGGGGACTGCGAGGAGCGTCAACTTGATGTCCCCGGATGGTCGCCGCCGAGCCTTCTACGACGGCCGCGGTCACATGGCGGCACCGGTCCCACCGTCGGCTGCGGCTGCGTGGGCGAATGGCCCCCGACTGGCGATGTTCCACCTCTCGGACTGGTGCCGGCATTTGCTGCCGCGGGAGCGCCTCGACGGTTTGCTGGTGGCGTCAGATCTCCAGGACGTGCACGATCCCGACGACGCCTACCGCGCCGACTTCGTGGCCGGATCCGACGTGCTGTTCGCGTCCACCGCTCATCTCGACGACCCCCCGACTGCCGCGCGCCTGTGGTTCGGCAAACGGGACGAGACGAGGGGAATCGGCCCTCGCCTGGTGGTTTTCGGTATGGGCGCACGCGGGGCGATGGCGGTCACCCGAAGGGCCATCGTCGCAGTGCCACCGCCGCGGCTTGACTTGCCGGTGGTAGACACGAATGGTGCCGGTGACGGCCTCGCGACGGGTGTGCTCGACTGGCTGCTCAACCGCCAAGCGCGTGCTGCGGATTTGGATTCGCTGACTCGTTCCGACCTGACCGAGGCACTCGGGTACGGCCAATGCCTGGCCCGTTGGACCTCGCACATCTCGGGAAGCGACGGGCTCGCCACCCGAGCGGATCTGACCGGAATGCTGGCGCACGGGGCTGCGGCCCGAAGTGGGGCCGGCTGAGCAATTGGCGCAAGGGGGTCATCGGTGCGGCGATGAGCAACTAGCATCACATTTGGCATCGGGCGCGTGACCGAGGTGGAAGCGGGAGATCTACATGGCAGACGGGGCTTCTTCGGCCACGCCTGCCGAGGCGCGACTGGGACCACCGCGCTGGATCATTGTTGTCGCGATCATCGCCGGGGTGTTCTTCGTCGCCTACGCCGTTTCGTTGCCGTTCGTGGACCGACCCGGCGGATCCCCGGCGCTCATCTGGGACATCGCCGCCTACTCGATCTGGATGCTGCTCGGGATGGTGATCGTCAGTTGGCGAGCCACCCAGGCCAAGATCCTGCGCCGCGGATGGCAATTCATGACGGCCTACCTCGGTCTGACCCTGGCAGCCGAACTGGCATTTCGGTTCGTCTCGGAGTTACCCATTGAGCGACAACTGCTGGTGGCTGATGCCCTATTCATGTCGGCCTACATCTGCCTCGGCGCCGGCCTGATCATTCTATCTCGGCGAGGACACAGCGTGAGTCCGGTGGCAAGAATCGATGGCCTCATTGTGGGGCTCACCGTGGCCGCAGTGATCTTCGCCGCCTACCTTCCGAACAGCACCCACGATGGGCAACTCCGCGTGGCGGGAATCGACCTGATTTACCCAATCCTGGATGTCATGTTCGCCACCATCGTGATCGCCGGACTGGTTCCCCTTCGATTCCGACCGACCCCGGCGATCGCGGCGATCCTGCTGGCCGTCCTTGTGATGGCGTTCGGGGACTTCATCTATGCCGAGCAGATCGTGGTCGGGCAATTCCAACAGGGCACCCCGTTGGAGATCTCGTGGGCCGCTGGCAGTGCGCTCATCATCGCCGCCGCTCTGCTGCCGAATCCCTACAACTATCAGCCCGGGATCGACCGGCGTTGGACGATCTTCACCCCGACGCTGGCCTCACTCGTGGCCTTGGCACTGATCGCGCTGTCGTTGTTCGTCGAGAGCCCGAAGATCGTGGTTGCGCTGGCCCTTGGCGCGCTCACCCTCGCGTCGCTGCGCCTGGTGCTCACAATGATTGACCTGCGCCGTGCGGGGCAGGGCTACGAAGAGGCACGGCATGACTACCTCACGGGACTGTTGAACGTGCGGGGACTGTCCGAACTCATCGATTCGTGGGTGCACACGCTGCGAACCGAGGACGACCAATCGCCCCGTTCGGCTGGTGGCCTGGTCAAGATCGGGGTGACGGGCGTCAAGAGCGTGGTCGATACCCTTGGCCACGCCGTCGGCGACGACCTCCTCCGCGCGATCGGGTCACGGTTGTCCGGTGCCACGGGTTCGTTCGCTGTGGCTCGGGTCGATGGCGGCGACTTCGCGGTGCTCGTCACCGACGGTGACAAGGTCGACTTGGTGGCGGCGTCGGTCGTCAACGCGCTGGATTCACCCCTGCGGCTCGACGAGCTTGCGATCCGGGTGAGGGCGAACGTCGGTATTGCACGTGTGGGCAGCGAGGTAAGCACCCGTGATTCGCTGCTCCGCTCGGCGGATGTGGCGCTCACGCAGGCCACCAAGAGTGGTCAGTTGATCGTCGAGTTCGACCCCGAGCACGACCCCACTGTGGGCCGCAGAGTCGACTTGATGGCGGATCTCCACAGCGGCCTCGACCGAGGCGAACTGTTCATGGTGTTCCAGCCTCTGGTGCGGGTCAGCGACGGGCTCGTTGTGGGGGCCGAGGCCCTGGTGCGCTGGCAGCACCCCACTCTCGGTGAACTGCAGCCCGACGAATTTGTCACTGCGGCCGAGCAGGCGGGCCTTATCGGTCGGTTGACGCTCAACTCGTTGGTCGAGTCGTGCCGGGTGCTGCGTGGCTGGCTTGACGATGGCCACGACTTGACGATGAGCGTGAACGTCTCCGGAATCGACCTCGTTGACGACAGCCTTCCGGCGACAGTCGCGCACGTGCTGCGCGACACCGGGATCGACCCCGATCGTCTCGTCATGGAGATCACCGAGACCGCCATCGGGGCCGATCCAGACCGCACCTGGCGAACCGTCAAGGAGTTGCGACAGTTGGGTGTGCGCGTCGCCATCGACGACTTCGGCGTCGGCTACAGCTCGTTGGCCCAACTCATGAACATGGCGGTGGACGAGGTGAAGGTGGATCGGGGCTTCATCTCAGCCACCGATCCGGTCGCTCGGGAGACCTCGCTGACCGCCGCTGTGCACCTCGCCGGAGCGATCGGGGCCGAAGTAGTCGTGGAAGGCGTGGAATCTGCGGCCGACCTCGAGTTGCTCCGGCGCATCGGCTGCGACCTGGCCCAGGGCTACTACTTCACTCAACCACTGCCAGCAGACGAGTTCGCGGACTGCGTCCGCACCCACCGATGGGGCTAGTGTGCCGAGCATGTGCGCCCGCCATGCGCGGCGTCCGTGAGTGCCCACCTTTGTGACGCTAGGTGGTCGATCCGGCCCTCGTAGTGCGACGAAGGTGTGCACTCACCCAAGAGTGGGCCCCCCGGGATTCGAACCCGGAACCTACGGATTAAAAGTCCGCAGCTCTGCCGTTGAGCTAGAGGCCCCGCTCAGCCCCGCGCAGCCACCGCCACGGGACGCCCGCCAGCATAGTCCTCCGGTCGTTCGCCGAGCCGACACCCCAGATTGCACACAAACGGTGAGGGGGCCGAAGGGCCAGCCGGAGCAACACTAGGCTGGCCAGTGTGGGAACTTCACGATCGTGGTTCGCTGCCGCAGCGACGGCGACCGCGCTGAGCATCGCATTGACGAGTTGCTCGACTGCCTTCGACGCGGTGAACGTCGAATCGTCGCCCGCAACCACCTCTGTCAGCGCGACCTCCGCGCCCACTCCTACGGCGCAGGAGTTCAGTGTCGATTTCACCGATGCCGACATCGCAAAGGTTACGGACGCCACGGCGGCGATCAACGAGTCGAACGGCTCGGCGGGTTGGTTCATCGGCGTCTGGGATCCGCTACGAGGCGACATCGAGGCCGCTGAACCCAACATGGATCCGGCAGGGTTCTTCCGTATCGGCAGCGTGACGAAATCCATGACCGCGGTGACCGTGCTGCGGCTCATCGAACAGGGCACGCTCGGCCTCGGTGACACCGTCAGCCAGTATGTGTCGGATCTGCCCAACGGCGATCAGATCACCATCGAAATGCTGCTGAACATGACCTCCGGGCTGCCGAACCTCAACGAGGCACCCGACTTCCTCAGTGCCTACTATGACGATCCCAACAGACCCTGGAGCGTCGAGGATTCCCTGGCGGCGATCCGCGCCATGCCCGCAGCCGGGGCCCCCGGCGAGTCGCAGCAGTACAACAACAGCGACTACATCGTGCTCGGCGAAGTCGTCACCGTGGCGACCGGCATTCCGGTGACGCAGGTGATGGCCGAGCAGGTGGTGATGCCGGCCCGGCTGAAGAGAACCGCGCTGCCGATCGACCCCGACCTGCCCGATCCCGCCGTTCCCGGCGTGATGACGCTCGACGGCGAAGAACGCAATGTCGATCTGCAGAACCCCGCGATCACCTATACGGCGGGCTTCGCCATCTCAACGACCGCCGACCTGCGCAGTTGGGCCTCTCAAGTGACCTCCGGCGACCTGCTCAGCGACGAGTCCTTCGCCCTGCAACAACCCCCCGCCGCGGTTGACGCGCCGACCTACGGCATGGGTCTGGCAGACTACGGGGGCTGGCTGGGGCACAACGGCTCCGTGGCCGGCTACAGCACCATGATGCTGCGCGAGCCGAAGTCGGGGGCCGTGCTGGTGGCGGTCGCCACTGGCGGCGCACCGGTGAACACCGCACCCGAGGAGGTCGCCTACTCGGCCATCACCACGCTCTACCCGGGCCAGTTCCCCCTCATCGAGGAACTCCTGAATGCTCCGGCAGGCAGCTAGCCCCCCGCGTTGACGGGAGCGTCGGTCTCGGCATCAGACGCGTCCTCCGGGCTGGCCGAGCCGTACTGGCCGTCCGGGCCCCGCCGGTCGCGCGGCAGGCCCAGCGAGACGAGCAGACCAAACGTCACGAACACAGCGGCGAGGTAGGCGGTATCGCGGGCCGCCTGCGTGTAGCCGTCCTTCGCAGCTGTGGCCTCCGCCTCCAAACCAGGTACCTTCTCGATCTTCGGTATCGCCTGCCCAGCCGAGCCGCGGACGGCATCGACGATTTGCGCCTGCTGCTCCGATGGCAACTTCGACACGCTGTCGATGTCCTGGGTGGTGAAGTAGCCGAGGCCGGCGAAAAGAGTGGCCCCAAGGATTGCGCTGCCCAAGGCGGACCCCATCTGTCGGAAGGTGGACGTCATCGCGGATGCGCGCCCAGAGGCATCGGCGGGCACATCCTCTAGCACCACCGACGTCAACTGCGCCGAATCCAGTCCCAACCCGATGCCATAGATGAACAGCGGGATGGCCAGCCACCACGGCGAGACCGTCGGGCTGAGGATCAGCGCCACCCCGATGATGCCGATGATCTCGAGCAGCATGCCCACCCGCACCACCCGCGTCGGACCCATTGCCGCAGACAGGTGCCGCGCCATACCGCCGGAGGCGAACGCGCCCAGTGCCAGCGCCGTCAGAATGACACCGGTGCTGAGCGGGTCAAAGCCGGCCACAGATTGAATCCACAGCGGCATCACGAAGAGGATGCCGAACTCACCGAGGCTCACGACCAAAGCGACCAGATTGCCGTACCCGTAGCGACGAATCTTGAAGAGCGGTAGATCCACCAACGCCGTCTTGCCACGCTGCGTTTGCCAGTGCGACCACAGTACGAGCAGAATCAGCGACGCGATGCCGATCACGATGGCGAACGGCACAATCGAAATTCGTTGATCGATCGTTATCGGCCCGAGCACGAACGGCTTGAGTTGCAGCCACCAGCCATAGTCGTTGCCCTCAATGAGGCCGAAGACGATCAAACCCAGACCCAAGATGCTCAGCAGCACGCCGACCGGGTCGAAGCCTCGCACATCGCGGACGTGGCTCTCCACCACGTACTTCCACACCATGATCAGCGAAATGATGGCCACTGGAACGTTGATGTAGAACGCCCAGCGCCAGGAGAACTCCTGTGTGAGCCAGCCACCGAGCAGCGGCCCCAGAGCGGCCGCACCGCCGAACACCGCTCCCCAGAACCCGAACGCCATCGCCCGCGACCTGCCCGTAAACATCACGTTGATCACCGCGATGCTGCTCGGCAACATCATGGCCGCGCCGAACGCCTGCACCGCCCGGAAGGAGATGAGCATGCCCGGACCCTGGGATGCACCGCTGGCGAAAGATCCGAGCAGGAAGATCACGGTGCCGATCATGAATAGCCGCTTGCGGCCGAAGCGATCCGCAACCAAGCCGACCGTAATGAGCAGCGAGGCGAAGATGAGCGAGTAGATCGAGTTGACCCACAGCACATCGGTGGAGTTCAGGCCGATGTCGTCGACCATGTCGGGCAGCAGGATGTTCACCACGCTGCCGTCGATCACGATCATCGACAGGCCGATCAGCAGCGCAGTCAGCGCCAGCCAGCGGCTTCGGCCGGAATCAATCGGTCCCGAAGCGGGGGCACCCGCGGGCGTCGCCATGGTTGTACTCATGCTTCCGACCCTATTGATCACGCATGCCGGTCGCTCAACTCTTCACTTTTTTCGCCGGCGCATCTGCCCGCACATGAACTTTGTGCCTACTGCCAGGCAATTTCACCACCGGCAGGGCACGATTGGCATCAGCATCCCTCGCGCAAGGAGAAATCATGTCGAAGAGCCACCCTGAGGCCGAAGCCGTCCTGGAGATGGACGACCTCATCGCTAGCCTCCAGGATCTCGACGACGAGGAGTTGCGGCTCAGCGGACTGTCGGTCGAGGGCACCCTGGACGAGGTTGACGACCCCATTCTGCTGGGGCCTGATGGCACCCCCATCGACACCTGGATGCAGGGCTACCCCTACACCGAGCGCATGTCGCGCCGTGAGTACGAGTTGACCAAGCGACTGTTGCAGATCGAACTGCTGAAGGTGCAGTCGTGGGTGAAGGAGACCGGTCAGCGCATAGTGATGGTGTTCGAAGGCCGAGATGCGGCAGGCAAGGGTGGCACCATCAAGCGATTCATGGAGCACCTGAACCCCCGCGGCGCCCGCGTGGTAGCGCTCACCAAGCCCACCGACGAGGAACGCGGCCAGTGGTACTTCCAGCGCTACATCAAGCACCTGCCCACAGCGGGCGAGATCGTGATGTTCGACCGCTCCTGGTACAACCGGGCGGGGGTCGAGCGAGTGATGGGATTCTGCACCGACGCCGAGTATGACGAATTCATGCGCCAGTGCCCTGAGTTTGAGCGGATGCTCGTGCGCGACGGCGTGATCCTGTTCAAGTTCTGGTTCTCGGTATCGCGCAAGGAGCAACTGACCCGCTTCACCATCAGACGCATCGACCCGGTCCGGCAGTGGAAGCTCTCCCCCATGGACCTCGCGTCGCTCGACAAGTGGGATGACTATTCCGCAGCCAAAGAAGCGATGATCGAGAACACCGACACTGAGTGGGCGCCCTGGACTGTCGTGCGCAGCAACGACAAGAAGCGCGGCCGACTCGCTGCCATGCGCTGGGTGCTGCACAACCTTGAGTACCCAGGCAAGGACGAGGCCATCGTGGGCACTCCTGACCCCCTCATCGTCGGACCGCCCGAGGTGGTCTACGAATCGGGCGAAGGCTCCGGCATCCACTACGAGAAGCAGCGCGACCTCGCCTAGGTCGCCTCGAGTCAAGATCGATTCTCAGCCGACCGTGACTCGCCCGCTGGCCGATCGCCTCCAGCAGGGCGAGGTGATCCTGCTCGACGGCGGCCTCGCCACCCGCCTCGAAGACGCCGGTACCGACCTGAGCGGGCACCTGTGGTCGGCCCGGATCATGCTGTCGGATCCGGCGGCCATCGCCGCCGCGCAGCGCGACTTCCTCGACGCCGGCGCCGACGTGGTCACAACCACCAGCTATCAGGCCTCCCACCGCGGATTCGCCCAACTCGGCATGTCCGCCCTCGAGGTCGATGAACTGCTACGCGTCGACGCCAGACGCGCACGGGCCGTGGCACAGGCTTGGCAGGCAGACCAGCCGTCCACCCTGCGCCGGGACATCCTGGTGGTGGGCTCCATCGGCCCCTACGGCGCCATGCTGGCCGACGGCTCGGAGTATCGCGGCGACTACGACGTTTCGTCGGCGGCCTTGCGCGACTTCCACGCCCGACGGCTGGAAGTGCTGGCCGCCGAGTGTGACCTGCTGGCGTTTGAGACGCTCCCGGCACTACGTGAGGTGGAGGCTGTGCTCTCGCTGCTCGATTCGATACCCGTCCCGGTGTGGCTCAGCGTGTCCGCGGCAGGCACCCGTCTGCGCTCGGGCGAATCGGCGGCGGAGGCCTTCGCCATGGCAGCCGACTCGCCCAACGTCGTTGCGGTGGGCGCCAACTGCATCGACCCGGCCGACGCCGCCAACCTGGCCTCGTTGGCCGCTGCGCTCGGCCGCAAACCGGCCGTCATCTACCCCAACAGCGGCGAGTCGTGGGACGGGAGCGAATGGTCGGGCACCGCCAGCGCGCCCGCGGATGTGATCGATTGGGCTGCCCGCGGCGCCCAACTCGTGGGTGGCTGCTGTCGAGTGACCCCCGAGCACATCCACGCCATGGCCGTCTCACTTGGTCGCTGCTGACTCCGGTGGGGCCGCAGCGAGCTCCGCAAGCCGCTGATCGATCCAGGCCTGCGCGTCGAGGCCGGAGAGGTCGGACAGTCCCTGCTCATCCTGCATGTTGAACTGGGTGACCACGAGCACGAACAACTGACCCTCCACTGATTCCAGCGAGCGGAGGTCATCCTTGTAGGCCGCGCCCAAGGAGTCATCGGACACGAGTTTGAGGTCAGTGCGAAGGTTCGAAGTGCTACGGGCTACATCTGCCTGCGCGCGAGCCAATTCCGCGGTGGACACCTGCTGCGGGTCGCTGATGCCGCGCCTCACCAACGACGAGAACGTCTGAAGTGCCGCGACTATGTCGGCCCGCCGCTGCTCAAGTCTGGGGCGAACTGGCAGGACGAGCCGCGCCACGAGTGCCGCGATGATGCCGCCGATCACGACGTCGATCGCTCGCGCCGCTGCAAAGCCGACCACGTCATCCTTCGGAGCTCCATAGAGCAGTACGACGCCGAACGCGGACGCCATGGCGGTGACGAAGTAGTTGCGGCTCATCCACGCCAGGCCGGCCAGCAGCACGAGGATCGCGACCCAGGGCACCAGTACGGAAGCGGGTACCACGTAGGAGACCAACAGCGCGACGAGGACTCCGCCAAAGGTGCCCGCGGTGCGGCGCGCCACCTTCGCAAGAGTGGACGGGGCGTTGGACTGCAGCACCGCCACCAGGGTGATCACCACCCAAAAAACGTCCTGGTTGCCTTTCGAGGCAACCAGTGCGGCGATGCCCACACCCAGGGCTAACGCGCGCTGCACCCCGTAGCGGAAGACTGAGGCGTCGGGCCGCAACAGTGAGCCCACCAACGCCCGCATCATGAGCAATAGCGGATGGAGCGTCAGCCGGCGTGGTTGATTGCCCTCGAGCACGGCCGCGCCTTGGCGTTCAGCCGTCAACCAGATCTCCCACGCCGCACCACTAGTTTGCCCCGATTGCGCCGAGACTTGGGCGGCCATCGCGTCAGTGCTCAGCGTCACCTTCCGTGGAAACAGTTTCCCCTTGGGGACCAGCGCAGCAGCCACCGCAGAAGCGTTGCTGTCCCCTTGATCAAGCGCGGCGGGGTCGAGGGCTGCGGAATCTCCCGAAGTGGATCGCGCCACCAACCAAGCTCGGGCCAGTCGGCTCACGAATCCGTAGCCCACCAAGTCGAGCAGGGGGGACGGCGCACCGTTGAGGATGAGCAGTCGCGCATAGAGGCGATCGTCGTCCGACGGCTCTTTGGACTGCCAAATCGCCGCCGCCATGCCGCGGTCGGCCTTGTGGAAGTCGCGACTCGAAAGGGCCAAGGCCACCAGCGTGGGGGGCACCGCCCCGAGTAGTCCAGCGAGAACCACAGATGCCACCGGTGCCCCCGACGTGATCTCCTGGCTCTTCGCCACGATCAGCACGAACACCAAGACTGGAAGCGCGGACATCAGCATCCCCACGATGGGCAGACCGGCCCAGATGGCCGCCGCGAAGGCAAGCGCCGCCATAGCTAGCCCGGCCAACACCGGCTGATCCTTGACCGCAAGCGCGACCGCCGCCGCGCCCACCATGAGCAGGCCGACCAGCGCGATGAGCCGCAAGGCCAGGAACACTGGAACAAGCGCAGCGATGAATCCCAGCAGTGCGCCCACGAGCAGGCTGAACGCAGCTGTGCGGGTGTCGATGGCAGCGCCGAGTCCCGCGGCCAGCGCGCCGCAGAGCAGACTCACCGCTACACCGGTCAACAGCAGTGGTTTGTCCTCGTCACTACTGATGACCCGCTTGATGCCCACGGGCCCATTTATACACCGACGATGGGCACCCTCCGGGTGACTCGGAGACGCCGCTCTAATGGCTTCACCGACCACACCGATTCCATATTGCAGTACCTTGACGGCGTGGTTCGTTTCTCGGTTTCCAAGTCCATCGCCAGATTGCTGCCGAAATTGCGCGCTGCGCCGTCGCTGCCGTCGGTGCGTGCCGGGATCATCGGAGCTGCCGTTTCGGTTTCCGGTTCCTACCCGCGGGGGCTGCTCCCGCGCAGCGCCACCGACCAGGCCTTGGCCACCGGCGTGGTGGCGTCCATTCACTACTTCCTGACCGCCACCTCATCGGCCGCGGCGGAGACCGTTGCGCTGTACGCCTCCGGCGACCACAGCGTGCACAATCGCCGGGCCCCCGTAAACGCCCAACTATTCGCCGACCTGGCCTTCATCAGCACCGGCCTGGCAATCGAGCAGGCCATTCCGCCGAATCCCGACGAGCCGATGCATCGTTCGCTCGTACGGTTCGCCGGCCATTTCGCGATGATGGGCGGCGCCACCAACATCCTGGTCACTGCCACCGACTCGTTGCTCGCCAAGACGCGTTGGAGCAGCCGGCTGCTGAATCGCACCTTGATCGCAGACATGGCGCTCGGTTTCGGCCTCGCGACAGTCGCGGTGATCGGCCGACGGCGCCGGGCGATTCGCTACGGCCTCGTGGATCCGGATCGGGTCGCCGTGGAGCACGCCCCAGCGATCGGCACGGTGAAGGCGGTGGCCATGGGAACGGCTGCCGGGGTCGGGCTTCTTGCCGTCATCGGCTCGGAGCAACTGGTTGCCAAGCGCACCGCGGCCCTGCTGCACGGGCGCGTGGGCCGGGTCGAAGTCGGCAGTCCCTGGCTGGGCCACGCTGTGGCGCTCACCCTCTACTCCGGTCTCGGTCTACTGGCGCTCGTCCGGGTCAAGCGGCGCATCGAGGTGCACGGGGACGTCGTGGAAGCCGCATACCCTGAGCCCCCTACGGACCCACATGTCACGGCCGGACCACGCTCGCAGATCCCGTTCGACGCCATCGGCAAGGAAGGCCGCCGGTTCGTACTGATGGCGCTGACCCCGGCGGAGATCAAAAATGTGACGGGGGCACCGCGAGCACAAGCTCCCATCCGTATCGTGGCTGGCTTTGAAGCTTCACCCAGCACCGAGGAGCGCGCTGAACTCTGCCTGGCCGAGATGGACCGGCTCGGCGCGTTCGAGCGTGAAATCATCTGCGTCGCGTCACCCACCGGCGTCGGCTACGTGTCCTACGTGTTCGCCGAGGCACTGGAATACCTCACTCGCGGCGACTGCGCGATCGTCATGCCGCAGTACGCGCTTGTGCCCTCAGCCCTCGCGCTCGCTGACACCGGTGACGGCGCCAAACTCCAGCGGCTGGTACTCGCCGGGATCCGCGACCGGATCGCCGACCTGCCGCCCGGTGCCCGCAAGCCGAGAGTGGTGCAATTCGGCGAGAGTCTCGGTGCGCAGGTGGCGCTTGACATCGCCTACCCGAGCGGCTCGTACGTGTTCGATGAACTTGGCGTGGAAGCCGGGCTGTACCTCGGTGTCCCCTTCCGCACGTTGACCTGGAACTCGTGGATTCACGCCCGTGATCGATTCGACCCGGATGGCACGATGCTCGCGGTGTCCGAGCCTGACTACTTCGACGACGAACCGGCCGAGGTCCGCAATCGCATGCGCCACCTGATGGTCGTGCATCACGACGACCCGGTGAACAAGTTCGGCTACCGCATCGTCGTGCGCCCACCGTGGTGGATGGGCAAGCCGGATACCCGTCCGCCGACCGTGCCCCGCGAGGTGATGTGGCGGCCCATCAGCACATTCGTCCTCACCCTGATAGACCTCAAGAACGGCATGAACTTCCGGCCCGGACGATTCGAACGCCGCGGCCACGACTACCGCATCGACACCCTCAACGCGGTGATCATCGCCTATCGGCTGCCCTGCTCGGTGGCCGAGAAAGCTCGGATCGAGAAGGCGCTGCGCAGCCGTGAAGTCGATTGGGCCCGCAGGCGACTCGTGGCGCGCAAGTTCGCGATCGCCCGCGACTCCATCAACGCCACCCTGGGCAAGTGGGGTCTCAAGGGCACCACGCTCGATTCGCTGCCCAGCGACGAGCAACTGGAGTCGCTGCTGACAGCGGCCGAGAACGTCAACGAGCCGATCGGCTTCATCGTGGCCGATCAGGATCCCAGCGGGGATCCGAGCCCACCGCAGCCCGGCTGAGTCGATCCACGACCGCACCCCGCAGCGAACCGCCTGCGGGCGGGACTGCGACCACGGTCGCCAACTCGGCCTCGTCTGCCTGCCGCAACGCCGCGTAGAGCACTTCGGCGTACCCGGCGGCGTCGGTCGGTGCCGCTAGCCGCAGCCAGCCGGGCGGGGTCGGAAACTCCGCCGGAGCGAGGAGCCCAACCGGCGATGCGACGTTGGGGTCGACACGCACCGGATCATCCGCCAGCACCACTCGGGCGCGCGGGGCATAGTGTGCCGCCAGGGTGCCCGGGGCACGTAGGCCCGATGGCGGCGCGGGCGCCTGGTCGGCCTCATCTACCACCACGGCCCCCGGGCGCAGCACCTGCAACCGCTGGTCCAGCCAGGCAACGATGGTTGATTCCACGCCCACGGCGCACGGACCACCATCGAGCACCCCGTCGCCTGGACCCAGCCGTCCCGCGAGGCCGGCGCGCACGTGCTCCGCGGTGGTGGGGCTCACCGCCCCGAAGCGGTTGGCGCTCGGCGCCACCACCGCCGATGGCCTGCCGGTGACGACCGCCAGCCTGTTGATCACGGCCAGTGCCAGCGGCTGGCCGGGAACGCGCAGCGCCACGGTGTCGAGGCCGCCGGTGATCTCCAGCGGGACCCACGGCTGTTTGGGCACGATCACCGTGAGGGGTCCTGGCCAGTATTCATCGGTGAGTCCGCGCAGTGGGGGCGGAACTTCCCGAGCCCAGCGGTCGAGGTCGGTCGAGTCGGCCAGGTGAACGATCAGCGGGTGGTCCGCGGGTCGGCCCTTGACCCGAAAGACCCGGCGAACCGCATCGAGGTTGGCGGCGTCTGCGGCCAACCCGTAGACGGTCTCCGTGGGTAGACCGACGAGGCCGCCGGCAGCAAGCAGCCGCGCGGCTTCATCGGCGGATGCCAGCTGGGCCAAGGGGGTCACAGGCATCAGTCGTAGACGAACACCGAGGTGCCCTTGGGCGCCATCTCGTACATGGCAGCAGTCGCCGCCAGATCTCGGGTGTTCACACAGCCGCGGGAAGCACCCGTGTAGCCCTCGGTCGCGAAGAAGTCGGAATAGTGGACCGCCTGGCCGCCCGAGAAGTACAGCGAGTACTTCATCGGCACACCGAACTCCTCGGACCAATCGTCGGCCCGCTTGTCGTAGACCGTGAACATCCCCTCGTCGGTGGCGGTGCCGAAAGAGCCGAACCGAGCGTCGAGGGTGACCTCCGGGGCACCGTCAATCACGAGGCGGACCACCTTCTGGGTCTTGTCGATGCACAGGACCGTTCCCGACAGGCACTCCGCGGGGAGTCCGGGGCCGCGCTCGGTGACCTGCAGCAGAGTGCTGAGCGTGTATCGGTTGACGCGGCCGGATTGGTGGAGGTCGAACTTCTCCTGGAGTCGGGCTATCGACGCCTCCGTCGCGGCGTCGTAGGTCGAGTTCTCGGGGGTCTGGATTCCTGCCATGTTCAAGCGCTGCTGTACGAACTTGACGGGTAGTCCAGTGTCGCCCACGCGTAGCACGGTGGCACCGGACATCACGTCGGTCAGACGCTTCGTGGCGCCTCCCTGGCCGGAGTCATCCCGCGTGGCTGGCTCATCTGGAAGCGCTGATTGCGGCGCAGCATCCGCGCCGAGTTCACCGGGCTGGGCGAGTTCGGCCGCACTCGGATTGTCGATCAGCGCGAACGGCGCCGCCGACGACGAGGAACCCGCCCCACTCTGACCATCGGGCATCGCGACTGCCACCACTACTGCGGCGATGCCCCACAATCCCAGCACCGAGACGACCAGCAGGGCAGGGGCGAGCACGCGCGGTCGCCCGCTCCGCGCCGCCTGATGCCTCATGGTCACCTCCCGCCGCAATGGTAGACCGGTTCATCCCCTTCGGTGTGCCGGCGGATGACGCAGTGGACGATCGACAGCGGGCCTGCGCCCACTAGCCTGGGACCGCCATGACCGATGAATCCGCGCTAGTCGCGCCACCGCCCTGTCTACTGCTGCCGCTCGGCGAAGAGATGTCGGCAGTCGCCGCCGCGCTGGGCGGCCGATTGACGGTGGCCGATGCCCCGGCCGCGCCCACCGCGGCCATGGTTGTTCTTGTGCTCGCCTCGCCCGGCACCGCCTTCGACGAGCTCCGCACCATGCTCGATTCGCTCCGCGAACGCGATCTGCCCCGCCGCACCCGTGTGTGGGTGGTCTTCGAAGCTGGGGTGGGCCACGACATCCTTGAGCAGCTCGACACCCTCCTGGATTCGGCCGTGGCACCTAGCGTTGATTCGGTCGTGCTGGTTCCCAATGCCGATTCCAACGCTGTGGCGGTCGCATTGCAGGCGTGGTTGTGGTTGCGCCATGATGCACCGTCGGGGGCATTCGCCGACCTGCGTGACGCTGGCGGCGCCTGCCGATTCGCTGCGATCGCGGCCGTTTCACCCTCCTCGCCACCGAGCGCCACGGCCCCGAGCCTGTCGGCAACTGCCGGTGAACATGCCTTGCTCCACGTGGGCAGGGCGCTCGATGCCAGCGCGGCGACAGCCCGCGCCGCGGCGCGGGAACGGGCCACGACCGTGAGCAGCGCCAGTGACGAGCCCCTGACCGCCGCATCGTTGGCCCCGCAACCCCCAGCCGTCACCACCGCCGACGCCGACGCCGTGGTCGCCGCCATTGGCAAGCACGACCTGCCGGGGCTACGTGCAGCTCAAGACGCCTGCGCCGCCATCGTTTCCGAGCCGGATGCGCTGCCTGATGGCGGTAGCCTCTCGCAGGCGGAACTGGGCTTGGTGCAGGCCGACACCGCCGTCCACCTCGAGCAAGCGCGCACTGGCTTCACGGCCAAGATCGGTCGCCGGAAGCGGCTCGCCGCGGCGGTGGCGCAGCGCACCGCGGCGGCCGAGGTGTGGGCCGAACTCTATGCGGATCGGGCAGCTGCACTCGGACGAAACGAGATGGCGCGCACCCTGGCGTCCCAGTTGTCCGGCGCGGTAGCCGACGCCGACGCCCGGAGGGCAGCGGAGGGGCTCGAGCATCGTCGCCGAGCCGCCAGCGGCTGGTTGCGCGAAGCGAATGCCACCGCCGCCAGCATCAACCCACCCGTCGCCCTCGAACCCGGCGGACTCTCCCGGGCCTGGGGCCGCGCCGCCCCCTCCATTCGCCACTACCTGTTGGTGCCGGCGGGCCTCGAGAAAGTGCTGGGCGACAGCCCAGCGGAGGAGGCCGATGGGGTGGCGGTGCGCACAGCCACCGGGCTTGGCTCGCCGATCGCGGCCGCCCTGCTCATGGGACTCCCGCTGCGCGCCCTGCGCCGCGCGCCCTAGCTGCGTCGGCCGAGTTCGGGTTCCGGCGGGATGACGCCCATGCGACCTGCCTGGAAATCGTTGACCGCCTGCACCACCTCGTCCTTGGTGTTCATCACGAACGGACCGTAGTGGAAGATCGGCTCGCGAATAGGCTGGCCGCCGAGGAGCAGTACGTCGAGTTTGGGCGCACGGGCCGTCTGTGCCGCGTCGGCCGCGACCACGAGATGATCGCCCGCGCCCAACACCGCCATCTGACCCTCACGGATGGGGCGCGCGTCGGGCCCCACCGAACCCGAACCGCTGAGCACGTAGACCATCGAGTTGTAGTCGGCTCGCCACGGAATTGACATCTGCGCGCCAGGCTCGATAGTTGCGTGCGCATAGGTGATCGGCGTGTACGTGATGCCTGGGCCGGAGTGGCCGTCGAGGTCGCCCGCGATGAGACGGATCAGGGCACCGCCATCGTCGGAGGCGAGCAGCACGGTGTCGGACCGCGACAAATCCTGATAGCGCGGCGCAGCCATTTTCACATCTCGTGGGAGGTTGACCCACAGTTGCACGCCGTGGAACAGCCCGCCGGAGATGACCAAGTCCTCCGGTGGCGTCTCGATGTGCAGGAGTCCGGAACCGGCGGTCATCCACTGCGTGTCCCCATCGCTGATGAGGCCGCCCCCACCAGTTGAGTCACGGTGGGCGAAGGCGCCGTCCATGATGTAGGTGACCGTTTCGAACCCGCGATGCGGGTGCCACGGCGTCCCCTTCGGCTCACCAGGGGCGTACTCCACCGCGCCCATCTGGTCGAGGAGCAGGAACGGATCGGTGTCAACCAGGGACAGTTTTCCGGGGAATGGTCGGCGAACCGGGAAACCCTCTCCTTCGTAGGTGGACATGGCAGTTACCACCGCGGTGGCCCTACGAGCCTTCGAGGCGGCCGGGTCGGGGCGGTGCACCCGGGGTAGCACCAGGATGTCGTCGACGGTAACGGCTGGCATTGGTCCTCCATTGGTTGAGACTTAAACTATTCTAGCCCCAAAACGAAACACCGCCACCTGATATTCCCGAGGCTGGCCTTTCGGCTACGCCCGCGACTCGAACATGCCAAGCGCAGCCGCGAATCCGAGCACGGAGCGGGGCTCGTAGCCAGTGGTCCACAAACCTCCGTGGTTGGCCGCAGCGGAGAAGAGGTTCATCGGATTCGCCAGCTCGACGGCCGGATTCGCGGCCGCGCCGGGGTTGCGCAGGTCGTGCACCAACATCGCCGCCATTAGCGTGTTCGCCGTGCTCGGGTCGAAGACCCGGATGCCAAAGCGATGCGCTCCCGCGTAGGCCGCGGCCAGCGCGCGGTTCTTCACCACCGACCGAGTCCGCGTTGCGGGTGCAACGTTCAGCGAAACCCGCACGCCAGCATCGCGGGCCACCACCGAGCGCCACCGCTGCAATCGTTTGGCCAGCGCGTAGTTGGGTCCCTGCTGGGGCACGAGGCAGTCGGCGATGCCGTATTGGGTGCCATCCACCGCGGTCACGGTATGCGCATAGTTCTTGGCGAAGGCGCCGAACAGGTGCAGCGGCGGCTGAAGCAACTTCGTGCGCCGGTGCGTCCAACGCCCTCTGGCGATCTCCACATCGCGCCACGGCACCGCGAACGCGTCCGTGGGGGTGGCCAGATACGCCAACATGAGTTCGTCGGCACGATCGGCCAGCCCCATGGCCAAAGCGTCGGCCGCCATGGACACCCGCACATGCAGGCCGCCGTCGGCGTACAGATAGTTGCCCAACACCATCGGCCCATCGATCCCGCGCAGGAGTTCAAGCACCTCGGGGGTCCGGGCGATCAGGTCCGTACCGGCCGAATCGATGATCTCGGTCTCGGTCGCTTGGTCGTCCAACTCAACCGGCACCGGTATCTCCAGCGTGCCCGCCGAATCACGTGCGGAATTTATCAATCGCTTCCAGATCGCGGGATTCGGCAGATCCACGCCGACCACTCGACCGCCCCATCGAAGCAGCGAGAAGGCGGGGCCCATCTCGGCGCCGACTCCTAGCACCACAACGGACACATCCGAGGTGTCGAGCCAGTCGGGGTTCTGAGCCACGAGGTCCACCGCGGCTGCGAATCCAGGTTCGACCACCCCGTCGGCCACCCACTTATCGAGCGTACGGCGCAGGTCGTCGCCCGCCAAGCGTTTGCCTTCGAAGGGGACGACGAGTTCGGTGACGGGTTCCTTCGAACCGCTCACCGTCACCGTGCGCAGGGACGCGCCCTGCGCCGCAGGCATCGACCGCAGCGGCACCGACTCGCCATCGCGGGTGAACTGCATAGTGTCGCGGAGGTAGTCCAAACCGGCCTGGCTCAGCGACACCGCGTTGTCGTAGGACACGGCCGCCGCTTCCGTCAGTTCACGAAACGGCTTGAGGTAGCCAGAGCGCCAGTTCGAGACCGCGGCGATTCTGGCCGCAAGCTTCTTGTCGACGGCGCCGCCGGCCACCGCACATGCCCGCCGACCGACGGCCGTGGTGCTGGCGTTTCCCTCCGCGTCCAGCGGGAATGCGACCCCACGCTGTGGGTCGCGCGGGTCGTTGGTACCCACCGCTGGCCTCTAGACGCCCAACAACTTGGCCTTGGCGGCAGCGAACTCCTCGTCGGAGAGCACGCCGGAGGCCTTGAGGTCACCGAGTTGCTTCAGTTTCGCGATCGTGTCCTCACTGAGTCCAGTCGCGGGAGCCTCCGTTGGCGGTGCGGCGGCTGCCTGCTGCTGCGCCTGCTGATCGGCTGCGGCCTGCTTCTGAGCCTGCTTGTTCGCCTGCCGGCTGCTGACCGCTCCGGCTGTGGCCGTGGCCGTGCCGGCCACCACAGCGGTGCGCGCCATAGTGCCGAGCAGACCGGGTCGGCCCCTTCGACGTCCGTACATGTCGCTTCACTCCTTGTTGTCCACTGGGGTGGCGGTCGGTTCCGACGCGACCGGACAGTTGTCCGTCGGTCAGTCCTCCTCACGGGCGAGGAGCAGCACCGCCTCCACCACTTCTGCGGGGATGCGCTGCTGGAGCACGATCTCCCCCTTCGAGTCACGCACGGCGGAAGCCAAACGAGTCGCCCAGGCATGTTCGAACACGATTGCCACGGCGGACGAGCCGACCTCGAGCTGGTCGCTGATGTTGTCGAGATCCTCGTCGGAGAGCAGACTCCCCGGCGATCCCGCGCCATCGTTCAGGTCGTCGATACCGTCGTCGCCGATGTCGTCGAGTTCGATGACCTCGTACTCATCCTCAGATTCTCGAATGACGAACACGAGATCGAGGATCCGGACGTCACCGTTCTCGACAGTGTCGGCAAGTGCCGGGCCGATCTCCCCGTTGAATTTGCTTCCAGGGAACTTGACTACAACGACCTCGACCGGTCCCACGACCATGACTGCCTCCTGTGTGCGTAACGCACCCAACACTAGGGCGTCGCACGACCGCAGGGCGAGCCCGCAGCGCAATGACTTTCGGGCGGCGGCGTGAAGCTCAGCCCTTCGCCCCCGCGGCCCGGTAGACCTCCACCGTGCGCTCCGCGATGGCGTGCCAACCGAACTGGGTCACCGCACGCTCTCGACCGGCCTTGCCCATTGCCGACGCCCGATCCCGATCGGCCGCCACTTCATTGACGGCAGCGGCGATGCGCGATTCGAATCCGGCGGTGTCGTCCGGCGTGTACTCGACCAGCAGCCCGGTTTCACCGTCCACCACCACCTCGGGGATGCCGCCGACTGCACTGGCAACCACGGGTGTCTCGCAAGCCATGGCCTCGAGGTTGACGATGCCGAGCGGTTCGTAGACCGAGGGGCAGGCGAACAACAGCGCGTGGCTGAGGAGCTCGATCACGTCGCTGCGATCTAGTTGGGTGTCCAACCAGTAGACCCCGCCGCGGGTGGCGTTCAGTTGGTCAACAGCATCGGCCACCTCTTGCCCCATCTCGGGGGTATCCGGCGACGAGGCCGCCAGCACCAGTGGAATGCCCGGCGCGAACTCGCGGGCGGCGGCGAGCAGGTGGTTGATGCCCTTCTGCCGCGTGATGCGGCCGACAAACAGCACGTACGGTTCGTCGGTGGGCACCCCGAGTCGTTCCAGTGCCGCCGTGGAACTCATCGGTCGATACTGCTCGGTATCGATTCCGTTGTGCACCACGTACACCTTGGCCGGGTCGACATTCGGGTAGCAGTCGAGGACGTCGGCACGCATCCCGTGGCTCACCGCGATGATGGCGGCGGCATTCTCGTAGGCCGTTCGCTCGACCCATGAGGAAACGCGGTAGCCACCGCCGAGCTGCTCTTCTTTCCATGGCCGGCGCGGCTCCAATGAGTGGGCTGTGATCACATGCGGGACGCCCTCCATGAGGCCCCCGATGTGACCGGCCAGGTTGGCGTACCAGGTGTGGCTATGGGTCACGTCCACCTCGGCCAGGCCCGCCACGATGTCGAGGTCGACTCCGAGGGTCTCCAGCGCTGGATTCGCCCCGCGAAGGTTGGCCGGCACCTCGTGGGCAGTGGCGTCGGGGCGCGGGGCGCCGAAGCAGTGCACGTCGACTTCGATCAGGGTGCGCAGTTCACGCACCAGATACTCGACGTGCACGCCAGCGCCACCGTAGTTGTCCGGTGGCCATTCCTTGGTAATCACGGCTGCTCTCACGCCTGCAAGGGTAAGGTTTGGCGGGTGCTTTTGGCGCTGCGAACTAGGCATCAAACCCGATAGGTTGGGTGTGTGCGCAAGAGTCCGAGAGTCCTAGGAATCGTCCTTGCCGGCGGCGAAGGCAAGCGCCTGATGCCCCTGACGGCCGACCGTGCCAAGCCAGCCGTTCCGTTCGGCGGTTCGTATCGCCTGGTCGATTTCGTGCTGTCCAACATGGTCAACGCTGGCTTCTTACGGATCGCCGTACTGACCCAGTACAAGTCGCATTCGCTCGACCGGCACATCACCACCACCTGGCGCATGTCGACGCTGTTGGGCGACTACATCACCCCGGTGCCCGCCCAGCAGCGGCTCGGACCCCGGTGGTACACGGGCTCGGCCGACGCCATCTTCCAGAGCCTCAACCTGGTCTACGACGAGCGCCCGGACTACGTGGTTGTGTTCGGCGCAGACAACGTCTACCGCATGGACCCCCGCCAGATGCTCGACCATCACATCGCCACGGGTGCCGGTGTGACCGTGGCCGGCATCCGGATGCCGCGCGAGACCGCCGACCAGTTCGGGGTCATTCAGACCGCACCCGACGGGGTGGCGATTGAAGCCTTCCTTGAGAAGCCGTCGGACCCGCCGGGCATCCCGGACGATCCGAGCATGTCCTACGTCTCGATGGGCAACTACATCTTCTCGGCCGATGTCCTTATCGAGTCGCTGAAGATCGACGCAGGCGACGAGGGTTCGGTCCACGACATGGGCGGCAACATCATCCCCATGCTGACCGAGGAGGGCCGCGCTGCGGTCTACGACTTCGACGCGAACGTTGTGCCAGGCGAGACGGAACGAGACCACGGCTACTGGCGCGACGTTGGAACGCTCGACGCCTACCACGATGCACATATGGATCTCGTCAGCGTGCATCCGGTGTTCAACCTGTACAACCGGCAGTGGCCGATCCTCACCAACCTTCCACCACTACCGCCCGCCAAGTTCGTCTACGGCGGCAACGCCCACGAGTCCATGGTGGGTGCCGGCACCATCGTGTCCGGCGCACACGTGCGCAACTCGGTTATCGCCCAGGATGTGCGCATCGCCCAGGGCGCCTACTTGGAGGGCTGCGTGGTGATGCCCGGCGTCCGCATCGGGGAAGGCGCCGTGATTCGCAACGCCGTGTTGGACAGATACGTGACCGTTGGTGATCACGCCCAGTTAGGTGTGGACATCGAGGGCGATCGACACCGCTACACCGTCTCGCCCGGTGGCATCGTGGTGATCGGTAAGGGCGTCGCGGTCACCCAGCAATGATCGTGGGGGTCGCGCTCGCGGAAGGCGCGTTCCCGATCCAGGCGGAGCCGTCGGTGGTTCTCGAGGCAACGAACGAGGGGCCGAATTCGGCCTTGTGGACTTGCCTCGTCGTCGCGTTTCTCGCGCTTGTGTGGTTCCTCGTGAAATGGCGCGCGGGCGCCCGGTGGGGCTCAGACTCACCGGCCGTGCGGCTGTACAACAGGTGCGATCCATGGGTCCAGGCGTTGCGCAGCTGGCTCGCCCTGGCTCCGGTCACCTTCGTCTACATCGCCACCTGGACCGTAACCACGGTGATCTTCCAGGGGACGCCAACGACCGTCGCGGGGGTGCTCAACCGGTTCAACAGCACGAACATCATGGGTATCGTCACCGAACCGGTGCGGGTGCTGTTCAGCAGTGCGTTCATAGTGGCCGACTACGGCTTCTTCTACCTCGGCTACGTCGCCGTCTACGTGCTGATCATCAGCCGGCTGGAGCAGCGCATCGGATCAGCACGGGTGGTCCTGGTCGGCGCTGGCGCGCACGTCGCGGGGTCGTTGGTGATCGTCGCCCTCGAGAGCGTGCTGATTCGTTCCCAGTTGCTGGCGCCCGCCACCGTGGTGACCCAGGACGTAGGCGTCAGTTACGTCATGGTGGGCTGCTCCGGTGCCTACCTCTTCGTGGTGGGCAAGGCGTGGCGATGGTGGTTCGCCAGCGCCCTGCTCCTCACGGTCGTGGTGCCGCTGATAGTCGTGCCCACGCTGTGGGACCTCGGCCATTTCCTGGCTACCGCCTTCGGCATCGCCATCTTCCTCCTGGTACGCCGCTGGGGTATGCGCCCGGCGCTGAAGTGGCGCACGATGGCCACCGGACGGACCCCGCGGCCGCTGCCCACCTGGTCATCGACCACCGAGGAGAAGTCGGGCGTTGGAACGCCCTCGGACTAGGATCACGGGATGAGCACCACCCATCCCGAATCGGTCACCATCGTCGAGGTCGCCCCCCGGGACGGCCTGCAAAATGATCCCGCCCTGCTTTCCACCGCTCAGAAGATCGACCTCATCAACCGGTGCATCGCCGCCGGTGTGCAACGCATCGAGGTGGCCAGTTTCGTGAACCCAAAGCGGGTTCCCCAGATGGCGGATGCGGAGGCGGTCATTGCCGGCCTTGAGCGGGATCAGCGCGCGTCCTACATCGGTCTCGTGCTCAACGAGCGCGGATTTACGCGCGCCGCGCAGACCGCGTTGCAGGAGATCAACTTGGTGGTCATGGTCACCGACGAGTTCTCGCAGCGGAATCAGGGGATGAGCACCCACGATGCCATTGCCACGGTCGCTGCCGTGACCCCGGCCGCACACGCCGCCGGATTGAAGACGTCAGTGACCATGTCGGCCAGTTTCGGCTGCCCCTACACCGGAGAAGTACCGGTGTCCCTCGTCGCCGACATCGCCGGGCAACTGGCGGCGACCGGTGTCGACGAGATCGCCATTGCCGACACCATCGGCGTCGCGGTGCCCCGGGATGTGCTGACCCGGGTCGCGGCGGTTCAAGGGGCCGTCGCCACGCAGCCCGTGGGGCTGCGCGTGCACGTGCACAACACCCGCAACACCGGCTACGCGAGCGCCCTGGCAGCCTACGAGGCCGGCGTCGGGGTGCTCGATTCGTCGCTGGGCGGCATCGGCGGTTGCCCCTTCGCGCCGAACGCCACCGGCAATATCGCTACCGAGGACCTCGTGTTCGCCCTCGAGCGGTCCGGGGTCGACACCGGACTGGACCTCGACGAGTTGTGCCGAGCCTCAGAGTGGCTTGCCGGCGTCCTGGACCGGCCAGTGCCGAGTCTGCTCCCCAAGGCGGGGCCTTTCCCGTCCTCCGCCAAGTGACACTGACGGCTCAGCCGAAGCGTCCCGAGATGTAGTCCTCGGTCTGCTTCTCCTGCGGGCTGGAGAAGATCTCCTGCGTGGGCCCGTACTCAATGAGTTTGCCCGGCTGGCCGATGCCGGCGAGGTTGTAGAAGGCCGTGGTGTCTGAAACGCGCGCGGCCTGCTGCATGTTGTGCGTGACGATCACAATGGTGAACTCGGTCTTCAGTTCGTGTACGAGGTCCTCGATCGCCAGGGTGGAGATCGGGTCCAACGCCGACGCCGGCTCGTCCATGAGCAGCACCTCCGGCTCCACGGCGATCGCACGGGCGATGCACAGCCGCTGCTGCTGACCACCGGACAGCCCGGCCCCCGGCGCCTTCAGACGATCCTTGACCTCGTTCCACAGGTTGGCGCCGCGCAGCGACCTTTCCACCACGACGTCGGTCTCGGACTTTCGGATCCGCCGGCCCTTTTCAAGCTTGAGCCCGGCGATGACGTTGTCGTAGATGCTCATGGTGGGGAACGGGTTGGGGCGCTGGAACACCATGCCCACGGTGCGCCGCACGTTCACCGGGTCGACGTTGGACGCATAGATGTCCTGACCGTCGAGCAGCACCTCGCCGGTGACGTATGCCCCGGGAATCACCTCGTGCAGCCGGTTCAGCGCCCGCAACACCGTCGACTTGCCACAGCCCGAGGGCCCGATGAACGCTGTCACAGCCCGCGGTTCGATGGGCAGGTTGACGCCCTCCACGGCAAGGAACTTGCCGTAGTAGATGTTGACATCGTTGAGGTCCATGCGCTTTGCGCGCGACGGCGCCGACACCTCGTGTACCTTCTGCGCCGTCACTTTGCCCTCCGCTGAAGCCCCCACTGCCGACTGGACGCTGAGTCTAACTGGCGCCTGTCCTTCTGAACCCATCTTTTACTCCAATATCCTAGGACGTCTTCGGCGCAAAGAAGCGGGCGACGATCCGGGCGCCTAGATACAGGATCATCACGAGAAGAATAAGTACTAATGCACCCGCCCACGCACGATCGAGCGAAGCATTGGTCCCGCTGGCGATCTGATCCCACACGAATGTCGGCAGCGAGGCCTGCGGGCCGGAGAACGGGTTCCAGTTCATGTTCTGCGAGAGGAACGTCGTCAAGAGCAGCGGTGCCGTCTCGCCAGCAACGCGCGCTACCGCGAGCATGACCCCGGTGATGATGCCCCCGAGCGCGGTGGGGATGACGATCTTGAGGATCGTCTTCCACTTCGGAATACCCAGCGCCAGCGACGCTTCGCGCAGATCGTTCGGAACGATCCGCAGCATCTCCTCAGTGGCGCGTACGACCGTAGGGATCATCAGGATCGTCAGGGCCAGCGAGGCGGCGAACCCGGACCGTTCGAAGCCGAGGGTCAACACCCAGAAGGTGTAGATGAACAGGCCGGCGATGATGGAGGGAATACCCGTCATGACATCGACGAAGAAGCTGATCACCTTGCTCAAGCGCTTGCCTGCCCCGTACTCGACGAGGTAGACCGCGGTCATGATGCCCACCGGCACCGAGATGGCGGCCGCGATCAGGACCTGCTCGAGCGTGCCGACTAACGCGTGCGCGATTCCACCACCTTCGCGTCGGGGGCTTACGTTGCGCATCGTGTCGGTGAAGAAGTCAGGGCTCAGCGCCACCACGCCCTTGGCGATTGTGACGCTGAGAATGGCAACCAGGGCTGCGAACGCCGCCACGAACGTGGCGTAGATGAGCGTCGTGGCCAGCCGATCGGCCGCGTGGCGCTTGCCCTCAACGGCGAACGACCAGCCGGTCTGCGCGACGACGAACAGCAGCACTGCCACCACCACGGTGCCGGCCACACCCTGAACCGACGTGGTGATATTGAGGAGCAATGCCAGCAGGATGGCAGCCACACCCGAGTACAGCGGAGCGAGGCGGGGCAGGGTCTTTCCCGTGAGTTCCACGCCGCGCGACTCTGGGTCGGCCGGGGGCTTGGTCAGCGTCGCACTCATGAGTTGGCTCCTGAGAATTCGGCCCGCCGGGCGATGATCCACCGCGCGGTCATGTTCACGACCATCGTGATGACGAAGAGCACAAGGCCAGACGCCACCAGGGCGCTCAGTCCGTTGGGTCCGGCCTCATTCCACTTCAGCGCGATATTGGCCGCGAAGGTATTGCCGCCAGGTTCGGTGATATGCCAGTTGATGGTGAAGAGCGCCGAGAGGATCAGCGCGACCGCGATGGTCTCACCGAGCGCGCGGCCCAGTGCCAGCATGGCGCCGGAGATCATGCCCGGCCGCGCGAACGGGAAGACGGCCACGCGGATCATCTCCCAACGCGTTGCGCCGAGCGCCAATGCGGCTTCGCGGTGTGCCTGCGGCACCTGCATGAAGACCTCACGCGTGATTGCCGACATGGTCGGCAGAATCATGATGGCCAGCACCACGGAAGCGATGAAGATCGATTTGGTGTAGATGCCCTGCGTGTTCTCGAAGATCGGAATGAAACCGAGGTAGTCGTTCAGCCACTTGGTGAGGCCGAACATGTTGGGCATCAAGAACTGCAGGCCCCAGAGGCCGAAGATGATTGACGGCACGGCGGCGAGCACGTCCATGATGAAAGCCATGGCGTTCGCAAGCCTGCGCGGCGCGTAGAAGGCGATGAAGAGCGCCGCCCCGATACCTACTGGCATCGCGATCAGCATCGCGATGCCAGCCGTCATGAAGGTTCCGAAGGCCAGTGCCGCGATGCCAAACGTCGGCGGGTTGTCGTCGGGGAACCACTCCTGGTAGGTGAAGAAGTTCACCGAGTCGGTGGTGAGCGAAGGAATCGACCGCCACACCAGGAACACCGCAATGGCGCCTAGGACGACGAGGACTCCAGTGCCGGCGTACAGTGCAGCGCCGCGGAAGATTCGGTCGCCCTTGCGGACTGCCGAACCCTTGATCTCCGACGGCGGCGCATCGTCCTCCGGCGGTCTCGTAAGAGTCGCCATTCCATGCCCTTTCGTTGGTGCCGAGCGGCGTGAAGGTCAGGCACCCGCACGTCGCGGATACCTGACCTTCGACGCTGGCATCGGCAATGCCGCTAGCTGAGTGCCTGAACCGCAGTCGACACCTTGGTTTGCAGTTCCTCAGGCAGCGGAACGTAACCGATTTCGGGCAGGATCTCCTGCGCCGCCGGTGAGACGGCATACTCAAAGAACGCCTGCGTGAGGTCGAGCTGGTCGGCCGGGAGCCCCACCGAGCAGGTGATCTCGTAGGTGATGAGCACCACGGGGTAGGCGGTCGGGTCCGTCGTCGTGTAGTCCAGCTCGAGAGCCAGGTCGTTTCCGGTGCCGACAATCTTCGCAGTGGCGAGGCCGTTGCTGGCGTTCTCGCTGTTCAGTTCGACCGCACCACCGCCGTTGTCAATCTTGGCAGCTTGCGCACCGGCCTGCTCGAGGAAGGATTCCTCGATGTAGCCGATGGAATTCGGCGTGGACTTCAGCGACGAGGCGATGCCGTCGTTGCCCTTGGAGCCCTGGCCACCGGGGGCCTTCCACTCCTTGTTGTCTCCGAAGGTCCAGGTCCCGTCGGATGCCTGGTCAAGCCAGGCGGTGAAGTTCTGGGTGGTCCCCGAACCGTCCGAGCGGTGGTACTGCGCGATGGTCGCGTCGGGCAGGCTCGCCCCCGAGTTGAGTTCGGCGATCGCCGGGTCGTTCCAGTTGGTGATCTCGTTGGCGAAGATCTTGGCCGTCACCTCTGGGGTGAGGGTCAGTTCGTCGACGCCCTCGACGTTGTAGGCGACGGCGATGGCACCGCCAACCATGGGCAGGTTCCAGGCCGGGTTGCTCTCGCAGCGGGTGGCAGCCTGGGTGGCCTGCTCCTCGTTGAGTGCGGCATCCGAACCTGCGAACGAGGTCTGGCTGTTGATGAAGTCCTGAATTCCCGCGCTCGATCCGGAGGGGGTGTATTCGATGGTGGCGTCCGGGCACGCGGTCTGGTACTCGTTGATCCACTCGGTGATGGCGTTCTTCTGGGCCGAGGAGCCGGAGGCCTTGATAGAACCGGACACGCAGCGGATGTCGCCGGAACCGCCGGCAGTCGAATCGCCAGATGCGCTGTCGGATGACGAGCCGCCACAGGCGGCAAGTGCGAGAGCGCCAGCGAAGCCAACGGCCACGAGACGCGATGTACGGGTGACGTTCACCCTGGTCCTCCAAGATGTATGCGAATTCGGTCAGTTGAAAAGTATTGGGGAGCGGTTACCAATGGCGAACACGAAGTGAACGAGAAGGTGAACTATCCGCGAACGACTGCCGCTGCCGCAATGATCTGCCGCGCATCAAGTCGTGGCGAGCCACTGAGCCGAAAACACCTGGAAAACAGTGCTTTTGAGACAGATTCAGGGAGGTTAGAACTCGTTGAACCGCTCCGCCGCAACAACTCTGCCGGTGAGCCGATTCCGGGCGTCGAGTTCACGGTGGAAAACCACGAATCCACCGGGGTCGAGATCGGGCTTGATTGCCGCCGATTTCGACTTAAGCCCGAATTCCGCGGCCAGCGCTGAAAACACCGCAGGCAGCACCGGCCGATGGGTGCACAGCACCAACGGGCCAGGCTTCTGGGCCAGATCGCCGAGGCGCCTCAGCGCCGCTTTGGGTCGCTTGTTGAAGCCCTCCTCGCTGAACAAGGGCTCCTCGTCGATGCTGCGGCCGAGTTGCGCTGCCAGTGGTTCGACGGTTTGCACGCAGCGGCGCGAGCCAGAACTGAGCACGCGCACCGCCCCGAAAGCGGCGATGGGATCCACGATGTCCCGGGCCTGGCCCCGACCGCGACTGGTGAGCGGACGGCGGGAGTCTTTGCTGCCCTTGAAGTCCGACCGCTTCACTGCTTCGGTGTGCCGCAGCACCACCAGGGGTGTGGTGTGTGACGTGGCAATCGCCTGCAGGACGAGTTGCCGATCCCGCGGATAGGTCAACTTGGCCCGAGCCTTCTGCACCGACATCCACTGCAGTCGGTCCACTTCACGATTGGGCGAGAATCCCGGACCGCCCGGTCTCATGTGCGCCACCCAGTAGTCCACCGTCTTGGGCCGACCATCCACTTTGTAGCGCTGCTGCTCGAGCGGAGCGCCGAGCACGACGTCTGACCCGGTCTCCTCCAGTGCCTCACGACGCGCGGTGGTGGGCATCAACTCGCCAGGGTCGGCCTTCCCCTTGGGCAGCGACCAGTCGTCCTGCCTGGGCCGATGCACCAGGCAGATCTCGATGCCACTCTTGGCACGGCGCACGAGCACCACACCTGCTGCAACGATCGTGCTGGCCACGACTCACACCATCCGGGTATGCCGCTGAACTTTCTTGGCCTGCGCCCAAACCGCGCGGAACTGAACCCGATTGTGGATTTCTTCCTCAAACTCGTGCTCGTGCAGCAGTCCCAACGCGAATCCGGTCTCGCCATCGACATCCCGCGACGCTGCGATCTCCCGGATCACGTCTTGGGCAACGCAGGCGTCCTGGTGCTCCCCCAGCACCTCGGTGACCTCGCTCAACGCACCCTCGAGTTCCTTTGCCGGATGGCCGAATACCGGGATAACGGCGCCAGCGGCATACCGGGCTCGTTTTGCCGCGATGCGCGCCTGATGCCAGGTCTCTGAGGGCCCTTCGAGCTGCAATCCCCGTACCGAGCGGCGCAGCTTGCGCCAAGCCTTGTCGACCAACGGTGGCAGGACGTCGCCACAGTCACCATTGGCGGCCGGTGTGAGCCGTGGATTCGCTGCCGCATCGACGAGCATCTCCAGCAATGCGGCATGGCGTTCGCTGCGCATGGCAGCCAGCGCGTGCGCCCGTGCGCCGGCCAATCGGTCGCGCAGCATCGGATCCATCACCGCACGAATCAGCATGGCTTCGCGTTCGCTGAGGTCATCTGCGTGATGGTCAAGGCGATCCAGGAGAACTTCCGTATCCCGGGCGTGGCCTAGTTCACCGGCCGCCCACTTCAGTTCCGCGCGGAGCTCCTGCGCCCATTCCTCCTCCACCAGCGGCGCGAACGTCTTCAACCCGCTGCGCAGCCGACGGGCCGCCACCCGCATCTGATGCACTGCATCGGGCAGATCCCGCCGCACCCTGACGTCCTGGGTAAGGAAGGCACGCGCGTGTTTGCGCAGGTAAGCAGTCACCGCATCACCGGCAGCATCAGCCGGGCCCACGGACTCTTGCTGCGGGATATCGGGTGGCACCACGGCAGCCGGCCCCAGGGCACTTGCCGCCTTGGATAGGTCATTCGGCTCGGCGCCTTGATCCACCAGCACCGCGACGATGGGCCCCAAGTCCGCGTCCTCGGTCAATCCCTCAACCTCGAGTTCCCGGAACATCGACACGACGCGGTCGCCATCCAAGATCGATACCCGGTCGTCGACCAGCTCGGCGAAAGCGACGCCGGCGTCGTCGTAGAGCAGGTACGGCGTGCGCTCGGTGCGCAACTCCACCACCGGAACCAACTGAGACTCGCGAACGTAGGCAGTCACAACGTCGTGCAGGGCCGCCGGCACGTGGCCCACGGCGCCGTCGGCAAGCGGCATCCGCAATTCGTCGCGCACGCCCTCCTGCTCGCCGTCGACGGGCAACTTCATGTGCCAGCCGGCATCGTCGCCACCCTCCCGCCGTCGTAGCGTCACCCCCCAGCGAAACAACTTGAGGTCGTCGGTGTCGTGGTACACGGCGGCCAACTCACGGGTGCTCTGTGGTACGACCTGCGCAACGCCGGGCACCTCATCGAGGTTGGGCAGCCGGAACAGCCCGTGGACCCGGAACTTTCGTTCGACCTCGCGGAGTTCCTCCGGATGCGGCGCAGGTGTCGTCTCTTCGGGCACCACGTCACGGCGAACATCCGGCGGCGTCGGGTCCTCAGCGTCGGACGTTGTCATATCACTGTCCCTCCACGATGAGTCACGTTGAAGATCAGCTGGCTCTGCATGTCCACGAGGGGCTCCGAGAGACCGGCAGCGGAGCGACGGTGCCACATCCCGTCGGAGTCCAGATCCCAGGCCGCGGTGTTCTCCGCGAAGGCCATGTCGAACAGCGCATTCGCGGTGGCGACGTGCCCGGGGTCGGAGAGCGAAACGAGGGTCTCCACCCGGCGGTCTAGGTTGCGGTGCATGAGGTCGGCCGACCCGATCCAAACCTCGGGTTCACCGCCGTTGGCGAACTCGTACACTCTCGAGTGCTCCAGGAATCGGCCGAGGATGCTGCGGACCCTGATGGTCTCGCTCATCCCCTGCACCCCCGGTCGGATGGCGCAGATCCCGCGCACCCACACGTCCACCGGGACGCCCTGCTGCGAGGCCCGGTAGAGACCGTCGATCACGCGCTCGTCGACGATCGAGTTGCACTTGAACCTGATGCGGGCCGGTGCGCCCGCGCGGTGGTTGGCGACCTCGCGGTCGATGCGTTCCAGCAATCCGCTCCGAATGCTGTGGGGGGCCACCAGCAACCGCTCGTAGGAGGTGTTCATGGAATAGCCCGACAGTTGGTTGAACACGTTCGCCACGTCGATGCCCACCGTGGCGTCCGTGGTGAGGATTCCCATGTCCTCGTAGAGCCGAGCCGTCTTGGGGTGGTAGTTGCCCGTACCGATGTGGCAGTAACGCACGAGGCGCTCCCCCTCGTCGCGCACCACCATGCTGAGTTTGCAGTGCGTCTTGAGGCCCACGAGGCCGTAAACAACGTGAACCCCGGCGCGCTCGAGTTTGCGCGCCCAGGTGATGTTGGCCTCCTCGTCGAAACGCGCCTTGATCTCGACCAGGGCGAGCACCTGCTTGCCCGACTGCGCAGCGTCGATCAGGGCATCGACGATCGGTGAATCGCCCGACGTGCGGTAGAGGGTCTGTTTGATGGCCAGGACCTTCGGGTCGGCCGCGGCCTGCTCGAGGAACCGCTGCACCGACGTCGAGAAGGACTCGTAGGGGTGGTGGAGCAGCACCTCCTTCGTGCGCATCGCCTCCAGCACGTCCGGCGCCTTGGCCGATTCGACCTCGGCCAACTCACGACTCGTCTTGGGCACGAATGGCGGGTCCTTGAGGTCCTCGCGGTCCAATGCGAAGAGGGTCCACAGGCCTCGAAGGTCCAGCGGCCACGGCAGTTGGAACACCTCGGTGGTGGTCACACCCAGTTCGCGCACCAGCAGGTCGTAGACGTGCGACGAGATGGTCTCCTCCACCTCCAGTCGTACCGGCGGGCCGAAACGGCGACGCATCAACTCTCGCTCGAGTGCTTTGAGAAGGTTTTCGGCGTCGTCCTCCTCGACCTCCACGTCCTCGTTGCGCGTCACCCGGAAGGTGTGATGCTCCAGGACATCCATACCTGGGAAGAGCGCTTCGAGGTGGGCCGCGATGATGTCTTCCAGCGTCACGAAGCGGGAGCGACCGACGTGCACGAACCGGGGCAGGGACGGCGGCACCTTCACCCGGGCGAACAACTCGTTCTCGGTGTTGGGGTTGCGAACAACGACAGCCAGGTTGAGCGACAGCCCGGAGATATAGGGGAACGGGTGCGCGGGGTCCACCGCTAGCGGGGTGAGAACCGGGTAGACCTTGTCGGAGAAGAACACCGAGAGTTGTTGGCGTTCGTCCTCGTTGAGATCGCCCCAGCGCACCACCTCGATGCCCTGCGCGGCGAGGCCGGGTGCCACCGCATCACGGAAGCAGCACGCCTGGCGATGCATCAGTTCCTGGCTAGCCGCCAGCACGGCGTCGTGCACTTCCCGCGGCAACAGCCCACTGGCGGCGCGAACCGCGATTCCGGTGGCGATGCGGCGTTTGAGGCCAGCCACCCGGACCATGTAGAACTCGTCGAGGTTCGAGCCGAAGATCGCGAGAAACTTTGCTCGCTCCAGGAGCGGCAGCCGGTCGTCCTCGGCTAACTCCAGAACCCGTTGGTTGAAGGCCAGCCAGGAGAGTTCGCGGTCGATGAATCTGCCAGTTGGCAGGTCTTCTTCAATCGCCGGAGTTTCTTCCCCCACAGCCGCCTCAATCATGGCTCAACCCTGCCAGACGCCGGGGTCCGACGCCGGCACCGACCGGGCCGCATACAAGATGTCTTCCCGCGCCTGTCGGAAGCCCAGTTGGCGGTAGACCCGCAATGCCTTGGTGTTGGCAGCGTCGACGTACAGCATCACGCGTGGGCAGGCCCCGTCGCGAAGGTGGTTCAGCCCGGCCTGGATCAACCGCGTTCCCAAGCCGTGGCCCTGGTAGGCGGGGTCAAGAGCAACCACGTAGACCTCGCATTCTCCCGTCGGGTGAATCTTGGTCCAGTGGAAGCCAGCCAGCCGCTGTGCCTCCTGGTCGAGCAACAACAACAGGCCGTCCGGGCGGAACCAGTCCGCCCCGGTACGCGCGGCGAGGTCGGCCATCGACCAGGATCCTTGATCCGGCAGGTCCGTGAAGGCGGCCCGATTCACCGCCAGCACCTGGGCATCGTCGTCAGGCCCGGAGTAGCTGCGCAGCCCGAAGCCGGGGGGCCACACCAGCGGGGCAGAGTCGATCGCGGCGCTGTCGATGTCCAACACCAGCAGGCGCCTCGTGGCGTGGGCATCGTGTTCGGCCGCGAGGCGTTGGGCGCCGGGGAGGTTTCCGTGGGCCCAGGCTTGCCGCGCACCGCGGGCCAGAGCAGCCGTCACCAGTACGCCACCCGCACCAGCTCCGCGGCGTTCCGGGCGCACGGCTAGCTCAACGCTCTCACCGTCCAGCACTGCGCAACCCGCCAACTCCTCAGATGCACCAGACCGCAGGAACAGGTAGGTGGCGCCGGAGGACGGCGCGAGCAGCGTCGCATCCGACATCGGCGCTACGCCGTCGGTCGCCACGCACCGTGCCAGGAGGCCGCGAAGGTCGGCTGTGAGACGGTGGCCGATCGGACCGGCGGTGGCACTTAGTTGCCAGGTCACATGGACCAGCGTAGGCGTGCCGATCGTCTGTTCGCGCGCCCCCATGTGACCCTCGCGACTAGGCCGAATGTTGGTCGGCAGGTATTCTCTTATCTCATCACCGTCTGATTGGGAGGAGTTCCCGACTCATGGGCCAACTCCTTCTGCTGACCAATTCCAGCCAAGCCAGCGTGGAGGTCCTCCCCGCGTTGGGCTTGCTCTCGCATCACGTCAAAGTTGTCCAGGCTGAACCCAGTGCATTGCTCGACGCCCCTCCAGTCGATGCCCTGCTGGTTGATGGCCGCAGTGAGTTGGTGGCGGTGAAGGGACTGTGTCGCGTCATCCGCTCGACCGGGGTCGCGGTACCGGTGCTACTCATCACCACCGAGGGCGGCCTCGCCGGGGTCAACTCCGAGTGGGGAATCGACGACCTCCTGCTTGATACCGCCGGCCCGGCGGAACTCGATGCGCGACTGCGCCTCGCACTTGCACGTGGCGCCGGTGACGGCGACGACGAGCCCGACCTGATTCGCACCGGCGAATTGGTGGTGGACGAATCGTCCTACACCGCTCGGCTGCGCAACCGCCCCCTCGACCTGACCTTCAAGGAGTTCGAACTGTTGAAGTTCCTCGCCCAGCACCCGGGACGGGTCTTCACCCGGGCGCAGTTGCTGCAGGAGGTGTGGGGCTATGACTTCTACGGCGGCACCAGGACGGTGGACGTTCACGTGCGCCGCCTCCGCGCCAAACTCGGCCCGGAGTTCGAGCACCTCATCGGTACGGTGCGAAACGTGGGCTACCGCTTCGTCTCACCACAGGAGTACGAGCTGCTCGCCGAGCAGTAGCCCAGGCCGTCAACTTGGTCGATCAGGAGCGATTCGCGCGGTCGACGATGGCAGTGCCCCAGCCACCGACGCCGATGGTGATGGCAGGTGAGCGTGCCGGGTCGAGCATCCGCAGCATGGCCTCAAGGTCTTGGATCGGCACTGAGACACAACCACCAGTCGGCTCGTTCGTCGAGACATGCAGGAAGAACGCCGACCCCTTCGCCGGATTCTGCTCCGGGTTGTAGTCGAAGGCGACACCGTAGTTGTAGGCGTAGCCGTAGTCGATCAGCCGCTCGCTGCCAGCACCGGGCACCCACACCTTGCGGACGTGGGTGTTGAAGGTGGGGCTGTTCGGGTCTCCGTCCCACCAGTCGTAGCGGTCGACCTGGAAATAGGGCATGGCAGTGCCGGGGTCGCCGAGGATGCCAAATGCTTCCGTGAGCGAGTAGAAACCCGCGGGACTGCGGGGCACGCCGTAGGCGCCCTCTCCGGTGCCCAACTCGCCAACCCAACCAAGCACCGGACCACGCACCGGTGCATACCTCCCGTCGTCCTGCCGCTGCCACAGCGCGACTGTGGCCCGCGTCGACGACGCGGAGTCTGCGCGCACGGTGACCACTTGCCCGGGACCTGACCAGTCCGCGCGGGTGTCGGCCTTGCGCACCGCGGCACTCACGGGGAGGCGATCGGAGGCCGCGATCAGGTCGAACACCACGTGGGCGGTGCTCGACGTGTACACGCAGAAGTTGCCCGCCGCGTCGGTGCGAACGGCCACCAGGTTGGCCACCGATTGACCGGGCGAGAAGTTGACGTTCGAGGCCTCCGGCCGGGCCTCATCGCACGGATACGCGACCGCCCATCCGGCAGTGGGTCCGCCCGGCACAGTCAGCGTTCCCCAGACCGTGGCGTGCGGCGCGGCGTTGGCGATCACCTTGACGGTGCCCTGGGATGCCAGGGGTGCGGCACCAAATTGAGGCAGACGGGTGTCGATGATGCGCTGCGGTGCCTCGGCGGCCACCGCATCAGACGCCGCGACCAGGTCGAAGAGCACGTGGGCGGTGGCAGCGGAGAGGACGCAGAAGTTGCCTTGAGCATCGGTGCGAACGCCCACGAATCCCGCCCGGGTGATGCCGGCACCGAAGTTGATGCTCGAAGACGTCGGTGGTGCCTGGTCACATGGGTAGGCCAGCGCCCAACCGCTCGCGCTCGGCGTCACGATCGTCAGGTTCCCCCACACCGTGCTTCCCGCCGGTGCCCCGGTGGGCACCACAACCGCATTGAAGGCCGCAATCGGAGCGGCACCGTGGGCTTCGACGCGCGTGTCTATGACGCGTTCCGGCGTTGCAGTGGGCACCACGTCCGAGGTGGCGACGAGGTCGAAAATGAGGTGGGCGGTGGCCGTCGAGTAGACGCAGATGGCGCCTGCACCATCAGTGCGCACGCCCACAAAGTTGGCCACTGTCTGCCCAGCCGCGAAGTTGAGGTTTGAGGCCAACGGCCGGGGTTGGTCGCAGGGAAAGGCCACCAACCAACCCGGTGCGGTCGAATCGGTCACGGTCAGGTTGCCCCAGGCCGTCGCCCCGGGGGCGGCACCGGTGCTCATGCGCATGACATCACCGGCAGGCAGTCGAGGAGCCTGGGAAGCTGCCTGCGCGGCGGCCGGTTGGCCAAGAAGGGCGCCGATCACCACCACGGTGACCAGAAGTGCCCGGGATACCCAGCTTCGGCGGACAACCCACACGTCGGTAACACCTCCAGCGCCCCGAACCCCCGCACCGTTTCCCACACTAGGGCGTTCCCAGACACACGACACGGCAAAGGCAAAGATCCCAGGCCAAACGGGTGTCTGACCCTACAGTTGGCGGCATGTCTGCCCGGAGTGTCGCCACGCTCGACCCCCGCGAGTCCCGATTCATCGCCTCAGTGACTGCCGTTGTGCTGGCCGGTGCCCTCGCACTCGGATCACCCGGCGGCCTGTATCTGCTCGCGATCCAGATGATGGCCTTTGCGTTCGGGGCGGTGCTGGGAATGCACGTGCACCCCTACGCACTGCTCTACCGCGTGGCCCTGAGCACTCGCTTGAAGCCGACGTCGACGCAGGTGGCCGAACGCCCGCTGCGGTTCGGGCAGGGCATTGCCGTGCTGTTCGCCGTGGTCGCGCTGCTCGCTGGCACCATCGGAGTCGGCACCGTCTACTACGTGATCACCGGCATCCTGCTGGTGACGGCCCTGGCACAGGCACTGTTCAACTACTGCGTCAGCTGCGAGCTCTACAACCGCATCGTGGGTGGCATCGCCACCACGGCTGATCTCACCGAGCCGAAGACTGCGTCAACCCCCGAGCCCGACCACCGCGACGTCACCATCGGCTAGCCGTGCCCAGGCGGCTAGTAGTCAAACTCACGTGGGGAGCCGACTCGCCCGAGCGCGTCTCGCAGGCCCTGTCCGTCGCCTCAACTGCGGCCGCAGCCGGCGTCGAGGTGTCGATGTGGCTCACCGGCGATGCCGTCTGGTTTGGCACCGCTGGTGCCCTGGAGAAGGTACGACTGCCGGCCGCGCCGGAGCTCAGCGAATTGCGCGATGCCATTGTCGCCATGGGCAGACTGACTGTCTGCTCGCAATGCGCGGCACGTCGCGACCTCTCGGCCGCCGACCTGCTCCCGGCGGTTCGGCTAGCTGGCTCCGCGACGTTTGTGGAGGAAGTTCTGCCCGCGGACGCAACAGCCCTCGTCTATTGATCAAGCCTGCGGCTCGACGACATCTGACCGCCTCGACGAACGCGCGCTACTATGCATCACGTGGTCGAACACTTCTTCACAGCGCTCCTCGTACTGGCCAGCGTCCTCATCGTTTGGTTTTCTGGCTACGTTGTGTACCGCCTCTTCAAGGAGTAGCCAGTGCCTGACGATGATGCCGCGCCATCGCTCCCGCGTGAACTCAGCCATCTCAGCTGGCTGCTCGGGTCCTGGGCTGGCGTGGGGCTTGGTCAGTATCCGACGATCGACGACTTCCGCTTCTACCAGCAGGCCACCTTCAGCAACGACGGCCGACCCTTCATCTCGTACCACAGCCGCTCCTGGATCATCGACGACGCGGGCGAGAAAGTGCGCCCGAGCGGCACCGAGTCGGGCTACTTCCGGCCACTTGCCGACAACGAGTTCGAACTGCTGCTGCAGCATCCCACGGGGATTTCCGAACTGTGGTTCGGCCGAGTCGAAGTCACGGGCCTGGAGAACGCAGTGATCACCGGGGCCCGGATGGAACTGACCACCGACGGCATCATGCGCGCTCCAACCGCCAAGGAGGTCAACTCGGGGCAGCGCCTCTACGGCCTCGTCGACGGTGAACTCCTGTGGACCTACGACATGGCGGCGGTGGGCGAGCCGCTGCAGAATCACCTGTCTGCGCGCCTGCAACCACACCAACCGTGACCGCCGACGGCGCCGAGGTCCTCCACGAGCACGGCTACCGCGCCACGCCCCAGCGGCTGCTGGTGCTGGCTGCGATCGGCACCCTCCGCCACGCCACCCCTGAGCAGATCCTCACGCAGGTCCACCAAGCATCGCCCGCGGTGAATCTCTCCACCGTGTATCGAGTCCTCGAGGTGCTGGAATCCGTCGGCCTCGTCAGCCACGCCCACATCGGCACCGGCTCACCCACCTACCACGTCGCCGACAGCCCGGCCCACCTGCACTTTCGCTGTACCTCGTGCGGGCGGGTCCAGAGCCTCCCCGCAGAGGTTGCGGAGCAGTTCGCACGCGATGTACTCGATCGAATCGGTTTCACCGCCGACGTCAGCCACACCGGCATCTACGGCCGTTGCTCCGACTGCGACCCAGAAGGGCACCAATGACCTACTTATCACCACGGCTCGCTGTGCCAGGCGCGGTGCCGCCACCACCGGAAGCCCCCGATCAGGGCGTCCCCTGGCACTACGGCGATCCCCACACCGAACAGCGGCGGTTGGTTGCAGGTCGCGGGGCAGTGGACCTGTCCCACCTCGGGGTGCTCGCGGTGACGGGTGCGGATCGACTCTCGTGGCTGCATTCGATGTCGTCGGCCGACCTGCTGTCCCTGACGCCGGGCGAATCCGCCGTGACGCTCTTCCTCGATCCGAATGGACACGTCGAACACGAGGTCCACGTCACCGACGACGGCACTACGACCTGGCTCGTGACAGAGCCCGCCTCGGCGGGACCGCTCGCGGATTTCCTCAATCGGATGCGATTCACCCTCGACGTAGCGGTGGCCGATGCCACCGCCGAACGTGCCGTCGTGTGGGTACCGGTGCGCCACCCGGATCCAACGCACCCCACCTGGCTGGTGCCGCCGGAGTACGCGGGTACGGGCACCACCGAATCGGGGCGCGACCGCGGCGGCGATGCCTCCAAGTACGTGCCCGTGCGACCCGATCGGCTGGTCGGGGGGCAGGTGCTGGTGCCGCGTGCCGCACTCGACGACTATCTCGACGCCCGCGGTGATCCGGCCGGCACCTGGGCGCTCGAAGCGCTCCGCGCAGCGGCCGGCGTGCCTCGGGCCGGCATGGAGACCGACTACAAGACGATCCCGCATGAAGTGGGTTGGATTGGCCCTGCGGTGCATCTGGCCAAAGGCTGCTACCGGGGGCAGGAGACTGTCGCTCGGGTGCACAACATGGGGCGCCCGCCGCGTCGCCTGGTGCTGCTCCACATAGACGGATCGACCGGCGCATTCCCCGAGCACGGTGATCCGGTGGAGCTCAACGGTCGCGTCATCGGAGCCGTTGCGACCCCAGCCCGCCACTTCGAACTGGGCCCCATCGCCACCGCCGTGGTCAAGCGCAGCACTGCCGACGATGCGGTGGTCACGGTAGCGGGTGCCCCTGCCACCATCGAGCCCATCGTGGCCGGATGATTCAGGGCCGCCCGTGCGCGCGCTAGTCCAACGCGCCGATTCCGCATCGGTGGCGGTCGACGGTGACATCGTCGGGAGCTTCACCGGTCCCGGACTCGTGGTGCTCGTTGGGGTGACCCACGACGACACCGCGGCGAAGGCCCTGCGGCTGGCGCAGAAGGTCTACCGGCTGCGGATCTTCGACGCCGCGCGCTTCGCGCACTGCCAACTGCCGAGCGGCAGCACGGAAGTCTCCGCCGAGGACCTGCAGTTGCCCGTGCTGGTCATCAGTCAATTCACGCTCTACGGCGCAACGTCGAAGGGACGGCGACCCACCTGGGAAGCCGCCGCCCCCGGACCGCAGGCCGAGCCGCTGGTGGCGGAATTCATAGTGGCCTTGCGCACGCTGGGAGCGGTCGTTGCCGAGGGTCGGTTCGGGGCAGACATGAGGGTTTCCCTGACCAATGACGGGCCGGTGACACTGCTCGTCGACGTGTGAGCCGAGTCGTCGCTACTGCTCGGGTTTGCTGCTCTTGTTCAGCGCGGCCAACTCCCGCAGCAGGGCAGCAACATCGGTGCCGGAACGCCGCGGCGAGTCAGACTCGGCTCCGGAGGTCGACTCGCCACTGGTTGCAGTGTCATCTGCTCGCTCGGGTGTCGGCGGACTGATGCCGGTGGCCGCCGACACCGAACGAAGGCCGCCAGCGGTGCTCAACCCGAGTGACCCCGGGCCGTGTGGCAGGACGAGCAGCCCAAACTTGGCCAACGCGTCGACGATCTGGGCACACTCGTAGATGCTCAATCCGCAGTCGGCAGCCAGCACCTCCAGCGATCGGATGCCATCGGTCTTGGTGAGAACCGCCCAGTCGTAGGGTCCGAGCAGGAGGTTGGCGCGCGGGGCGGCGAGCATCGACGGTGACGGCACTCCTTGCGGGCCGCCCAGTCGGCTGACAAGTCCGTCCCACACCCACAACCGCTCGCGGGCCAGCCGGATAGCCTCGGCCACCGGCAGGCCCGAATCCAATGCGGCAGCCGGCAGGTCGCCGGAGAACTGCGCCGCTCCGATGAGCGGCCAGCCCAACAAGTCGGCGAGCTGATCGACGAGTTGCTCTCGTGCCACGTGCTCCAACTCTGAGCGATCGATGGCGCCGTGGTGTTGCAGGATGGTCCCGAGCGGTTCCGGTTCGGCCGATTCCGATTGTTCTTTCAATGCGGCATCGAGGTCCTCTGGCTGCACGAGCCCGGCGGACAGCAGCCGCACTCCTATCCGTGGTCGCGGGCCGGGCACGGACGCGGCCAGCAGCGTCGAGTCGCGGCACCAGACGCGCGCCACCTCGCCGCCGGTGGAGGTGAGGTCGATCCGACCCCAGAATGAGGCGGCGGCCGCAGCCCGCAGGACGTCCTCTGCCGCCTGTTGGCCATGGTGGAAGCCAGCTGCCGAGGTCACGTGCCCAATGCTGACATGTTCGCCTGAACGGCGCGCTATGGTCGCGGCGGAAGATCAACAAAGCGTCGCGGCGGAACGAGGAGAGCATGGCCTATGTTGGCGAGGGGGCGGCCGCTCCGGTGGCGGTCGAGGTTGTGCGCGGCGGCATCGTGGAGGCCGTGCACCGAGCCCACATCGCAGTTGTCTCCCCCGACGGCAGGCTGATCGCATCGGCGGGGGACCCCGGCACTCGCGCGTTCGCGCGCTCCGCACTGAAACCCGTCCTGGCCCAGGCAATGGTGGCTCTGGGCTTCACACCGGCGGGCCCGACCCACGCGGCGTTGGCAGCTTCCTCGCACTCCGGTGAACCACTGCACGTGGCCGGAGTTCAAGCGATGCTGGCCGACGTCGGCCTATCGGCTGCCGACCTCTCCAACACCCCCGATTGGCCCTTCGACGAATCCGAACGGGTGGCCGTGATCGCCTCCGGTGCGAGCAGGTCGCGCCTGCATGCCAACTGCTCGGGCAAGCACGCGGCGATGCTGGCGACGTGCGTCGCCAACGGCTGGCCCACCGAGGGCTACCTGGAACCCGACCACCCGCTGCCCATCGCGCTGGGCGAATTCGTCGCAAGCAGCACCGGCACAGATCCGGCGGATGTGGCGGTCGACGGCTGCGGAGCCGCGATCTGGGCGGTGCCACTGGTGGGTCTCGCCCAGGCCTTCGCAGGCTTGGGCTCCGCCGACCCTGGCAGCCCCGGCGCAGTGGTCGCCGATGGGATGCGTGCCGCGCCGCACTTCGTGGCCGGCGAGCGCCGCGAGGCCACCGCGCTCATGCGCTCCTTCCCCGGCATGATCGCCAAGGACGGTGCTGACGGCATGTACGCGGCGGCGCTACCCGACGGCCGCGCGCTGGCCTTGAAGATCACCGACGGCGGTGCCCGAGCCCGTCCGGCCGCGATCGCCGGCACGCTTGCAGAGCTGGGCCTCGACGCCGACCTGCTCGCGCCCATCGCGGCCTGGGAGAAGGTGCTGGGTGGCGGGCAACCAGCCGGTGAATTCCGTCCGGTTGTGAAGCTGACATCCCACGACTAGCCGCTGGAACCGCTTGCCTCAGTGATGCAGCAGGTTGATCGCCTGACACGAAAGTGATTGACATCACGGCACTTTTGCCCGATTCGGTGTTTGCAATTGCAAGCACTCGGGGCACTATTGAGACGTGTCCAAGTTAGATGTCGGTACCCTCGGCGAGTACATCAGGGAACAGCGCAACGCAGCGCAGATGTCCCTGCGCCAACTTGCCAAGAGCGCCGGCGTCTCCAACCCCTACTTGAGCCAGGTCGAGCGTGGGCTGCGCAATCCCAGTGCGGAAATCCTGACTCAGATCGCGGCGGCACTGCGCATCTCAGCCGAGACGCTGTACGTGCGAGCGGGGTTGCTTGAGGCAAACGACGCCAGCGGAGTGCGGACTGCCATAGCCCGCGACTCATCGCTGACGGAACGTCAACGTCGCGCGATGTTGGAGATCTACTCAGCATTCGTGGCGGAGAACACCGCCGCTGAACCGGCGTCTGCACCGACGAACGACTCCCCCAGACGACCCACTGAATGAAAGAGGATCACAATGGAAAACCAGCCCGAGACTGTGTCCGAGAAGGTCAACGAAGCGGTTGACACCGCTGGCGACAAGGCGACCGCGGTCAAGAAGACCGTGACTAAGAAGGCCACCGCCGCCAAGAGCACGGCGGCGAAGAAGACCACGACCGCCAAGAAGACCGCGGCGAAGAAGACCACCGCCGCGAAGAAGACCGCGGCGAAGAAGGCGACCGCCGTCAAGGAGACGGCCGCCGCGAAGACCGCCGAGGCTGCCGATTCGGTTGCTGACGCAGCACATGAGATGGCATCGGACAAGAGTTTCCTCGACGGCCTCAAGGACTTCGAACTGCCCAAGGTCGAACTCCCGAAGGTCGAACTGCCGAAGGTGGAACTGCCCAAGGTGGAACTGCCCAAGCTCGAACTGCCCAAGCTCGACCTGTCCAAGGTTGACGACGTGCGCGCCGACATCATTGAGTTCTTCGAGACCGCCCCCGGCAAGCTCAACGACCTGTTCCTGGACCTGCGCGGTCACGTGGACTCACGGGCCCACGATCTCCGCGAGCGGACCGACTCGACCGTGAAGTCGGTGCGCGAGCGCATCGGTCGCTGATTCCAGCCACCACAACCCAAGCGCGGTGCCGCATCGTGCTTGACCAAAGCGACGGCTGGTGCCGGATGGGATAGCCCCCGGCACCAGCCGTCTTTGCGTGTTCGCTGCCAACGCTTACCCTTGAGACATGCCTGATCTCGTCGACCTCGTGGTCAACGCCCTTCGCATCGGTCTCACAATCGCCACACTCGTGGCGCTGGTCGACTGCGTCCGTCGCCCCAGCGAGGCCTTCACCTACATCGGACGACTGAGCAAGCCCCTCTGGCTCGGCATCCTCGCCATCGCCACCGCATTTGTCTTCCTGGCACCGGTTTCGATCCTCGGCCTCGCCGGGGTGGTCGCCATGGGCGTCTATTTCGCAGACGTGCGCCCGAAGATCAAGGAGATGACCGGCAGTTAGGCGGGACTGACTGTCAGCTCCCCGGCATCGGCGCCCTCCGGGGCATCCACCACGACGGCAGCTCCGTCTCGAATGGAGCCCGCCAGAATCTGCCGAGCCAGTTGGTCGCCCACCGCGGTCTGCACCAGTCGCCGCAACGGCCGTGCGCCATAGATCGGATCGAACCCGCGCTTGGCCAACCATGCCTTGGCCGCGTCTGTCACCTCGAGGGTGATGCGACGATCGGCGAGGCGTGCCTGCATGGCTTCGAGTTGCAGGCCGACTATGTGCTCGAGGTTCGCCTCGCTGAGCGGGTGGAACATGACGATGTCGTCGAGCCGGTTGAGGAACTCCGGTTTGAAGGCCGCCCGCACCACCTCCATGACTTCGTCCGAACGTTCGTCGAAGGGCTTGGAGGTGTCGATGAGGAATTGCGAGCCGAGGTTGGAGGTGAGGATCAGAATCACGTTGCGGAAGTCGACCGTGCGTCCCTGACCGTCCGTGAGCCGACCGTCATCGAACACTTGCAGCAGGATGTTAAAGACCTCCGGATGCGCCTTCTCGACTTCGTCGAGAAGCACGACGGAGTAGGGGCGACGTCGGACCGCTTCGGTGAGCTGGCCGCCCTCCTCGTAGCCGACATAGCCAGGCGGTGCCCCGACGAGGCGCGCCACCGAGTGCTTCTCGCCATACTCGCTCATGTCGATGCGAATCATCGCGCGCTCATCGTCGAAGAGGAACTCGGCGAGCGCCTTGGCCAGTTCGGTCTTGCCGACGCCCGTGGGGCCCAGGAAGAGGAACGAACCAGTAGGCCGGTTGGGATCGGAGATGCCGGCGCGGCTGCGGCGCACCGCGTCCGAGACCGTGCGCACCGCCTCGTCCTGGCCGATCACGCGGGCCGAGAGGTAGTCCTCCATGTGCAGCAGCTTCTCGGTTTCGCCTTGCAGCAACCGACCCGCCGGAATACCCGTCCAGGCGGAAACGACCTCGGCCACGTCGTCGGCCCCGACCTCCTCGCCGACCATGCCCTCGCGTTCGTTTGCGGCCTCGGCGGCAGCTTCGAGTTCCGCCTCCTTCGCGGGGATGTCGGCGTAGACGAGCCTCGAGGCGGCCTCGAAGTCACCGTCGCGCTGCGCGCGGTCGGCTCGCACGCGGAGCTCGTCGATTTCGATCTTCAGGTCACCGATGCGATCGAGGGCACCCTTCTCCTGCTCCCAACGCGCCTTGAGCCCGCGCAGCGCCTCCTCCTTGTCGGCGATGTCGGACTGCAGCTTCTTCAACCGCTCCTTCGAGGCCTCATCGGACTCGTTCGACAGCGCCATCTCTTCCATGCGCATCCGGTCGACCTGGCGTTGGAGAGTGTCGATCTCCTCGGGCGAGGAGTCAATGGCCATGCGCAGCCGGCTCGACGCCTCATCCACCAGGTCGATTGCCTTGTCGGGGAGGAAGCGCGAGGTGATGTAGCGATCCGACAGGGTCGCCGCGGCCACCACCGCCGCGTCAGAGATCGCCACTTTGTGGTGGGCCTCGTACTTCTCCTTCAGCCCGCGCAGGATGCCGATCGTGTCCTCGACACTGGGTTCACCGACGAACACCTGTTGGAACCTTCGTTCCAGCGCGGGGTCCTTCTCGACGTACTCGCGGTACTCGTCGAGGGTGGTCGCGCCGATGAGGCGCAGTTCGCCGCGGGCGAGCATCGGCTTGAGCATGTTGCCGGCGTCCATGGCGCCCTCACCGGACGCCCCAGCCCCGACGACGGTGTGCAGTTCGTCGATGAAGGTGATTACCTGGCCATCGCTGGCCGCGATCTCCTCCAGCACGGACTTGAGGCGCTCCTCGAACTCGCCACGGTACTTAGCCCCGGCGACCATTCCGCCGAGGTCGAGGGCGATCAACTTCTTGCCGCGCAACGACTCGGGCACATCGCCCTCCACGATGCGTCGGGCCAGCCCCTCGACCACCGCCGTCTTGCCCACACCCGGTTCGCCGATGAGCACCGGGTTGTTCTTGGTGCGCCGGGAGAGCACCTGGATCACCCGGCGAATCTCGGAGTCACGTCCGATGACGGGGTCGATCTTTCCTTCGGCGGCACGTTTGGTCAGGTCCACCCCAAACTTCTCAAGCGCTTGGAAGGTGTCCTCCGGATCCTTAGTCGTCACCCGGTCAGCTCCTTTGAGGTCGGACAGCGCGGCCATGAGCGCCTCGGTGGTGGCACCGGCGGTTGCGAGCAGATCCGATACCCCAGTGCCGCCGGACGATGACAGCCCCACCAGCAGGTGCTCGGTGGAGACGTAGTCATCGCCGCGGGACTTCGCTAGATCCTGCGCCGCCTGCAGCACCGCGTACATGGCGCGGGATAGTTGTGGAGTGCCCACCGTGCTGCCGGCCGCCGACGGCAGTTGGGCCATTTCCGCCTCCACTGCGGCGGCCAGCACGCGGCGGTCGACGCCCACTTGGTCGAGCAGTGCAGTGGCGATTCCCTCGCCCTGCCCGAGCAGCGCGTCGAGCAGGTGGATGGGGGCCACCTCGGCGTTGCCGTTGGCCGCGGCCCGCCGCACGGCTGCGCCGAGCGCGTCTTGGGCTTTGGTGGTGAATTCGATGTCCATCGTGATCCTTACAGAAAGTCGTCGATCCTTATTGCGACCCTAGCGGCGCCGCTGGGGGTGCCACACCACGAGCGCCGTCGAGGATTCTCGGGCTTCGAAGTGCGATAGTCGCGATTCGAGTTCGGCGACGCGCTCCTGGAGGTCCAACACCCGCTTGATACCGATGAGGTTCATGCCCTCACCAGCCAAGTCCTGGACCTGCCTCAGTCGACGCACGTCGCGCATTGAATACAGTCGATACTTGCCGCCGGCGCGGCTGGGCCGCACGATTCCCAATCGGTCGTACTGGCGCAACGTCTGGGGATGCAGGCCCGCCAGGTCAGCGGCCACTGAAATGACGTAGACCGGCGCATCCTCCGGGATCATGTCGCTCTGCGGTTGACTCATCATCCACCTCCAGCCCTAGCCATCAAGTTCGCACGGGGGTCGTGCGCGTTGGTCGCCTCCCGATAGGCGCGCAGCGCCTCACGAGCGGCGTCGTTGAGTTGAGCTTCCTCCGGCACCGACACCTTGACGCTCACGAGCATGTCGCCCTTGGTGCCGTCCCGACGGGAGGCGCCCTTGCCGCGCACCCGGAAGGTGCGGCCGTTGGCGGTGCCGGGGGGCAGTTTCAGGGTCACCGCCCCGCCGCCGAGGACCGGCACCTTCACATTGGCACCAAGTGCAGCTTCGTCGAAGGTCACCGGCACGGTGATCTCGAGGTTGTCGCCGTTGCGCACGAAAACGGGGTGGGAGTCCACGTGCACCACGATGTAGAGATCACCGTCGGGTCCCCCGGATTCGCCCGGGCCGCCTTTGCCTTTCAACTTGATCCGTTGGCCGTCCTTGACTCCGGCCGGCACGCGGGCGTTGACCGTCCGAGAGCTCTGAGCGCGCCCCGATCCGTAGCACGTGGGGCACGGGTCGTCGACGACCAGGCCGCGGCCGAGGCACTCGTCGCACGGCTCCGCGAATGCGAATCCACCGAGGTTCTGGGCGCGCTGTCCGGTTCCTTCACACGTGGGGCACACACGCGGAGTGCTACCCGCCCGCGCCCCGGTGCCGTGGCAGGTGCCACAAGCGCCTTCGGTAGCCAACCGCAAAGGTAGCGTCACGCCGTCGAGCGCCTCGGTGAACGAGATGTTCACCTCCGACTCGATGTCCTGACCCCGACGGGCTCGGGTGCGCTGCGTCCCGCCCTGCGCGCCGCCCCCGCGGTTGAACAGGCCCGAGAAGACGTCGGAGAACCCACCTGCCGCCGATCCCGCGCGACCGAATATGTCACCGAGATCAGAGGTGTTGAACCCTCCTCCACCACCGCCGCCCGGGGCACCCCCGCCGCCCCCCGGAAAGCCGAATCGGCCGGAGGCACCGAGTTTGCGGAACTCGTCGTACTCCTTGCGCTTCTCGGCGTCACCGACCACGTCGTACGCCTCGCTGACCGCTTTAAAGCGGTCCTCAGCTTTGGGGTCCGGGTTGGTGTCCGGGTGGAGCTCTCGCGCCAACTTGCGGTAGGCCTTCTTGATTTCGGCCGCATCTGCACTCTTGGAGACGCCCAGGATCTTGTAGAAGTCCTTGTCGAGCCAATCCGCCTGCGACATCGCGTCCCTCCTTACTGAGTCATCTCATTCGTCATTCGGCAACAGCCACACGAGCGGCCCTGATGATCCGCTCGCCCATCCGGTAGCCGGGTTGATAGACCGCAGTGACGGTGGGGCCAGCGAGGTCCTCGCCGGCGGCGTGGGTCATGGCTTCGTGGACGGTGGGGTCGAAAGGTTCGCCCTCGGCGCCATAGCGCTCCACTCCAAGACGATCCAGCATCGCGAAGAGGTTGTCCGACAGCGCCTTCACCGGGCCTTGCAGCTCACCGTGCTCAGCGGCACGGTCGAGATCGTCCAACGTGGCGATCAACTCGTTGACCACGTCAGCGCGGCCACGCAACTGGGCTTCGGCCAGTTCTCGTTGCACACGATCGCGGTAGTTCTTGTACTCGGCGGCGAGACGCTGGAGGTCCTGTGTGAGTTCCGCGACCTGCTCAGCCGATTCGTCAGCCGTGGTGGCCGCCGCGGTGTCGGCTGGATCTGCCGATACCGGGTCCGGTGAGCCGACCGGCGGCTGCCGGACCGCCCCCGTCTGGGGGTCGATCCGGCGCCGATCGGTGACCCGCACGCCTTCGTCTTCGGGGTATGCCCCGTGCTCGGGGTGCTGGTCGGAGGTCACTTCTGCTCGTCCTCGTCCACGATCTCGGCGTCAACGACGTCGTCATCGTCGGAGGAGGAGGACGACGAGCCGCCCTCGCCTGCGCCGCCGGGCTCGCCCGCTCCAGCGGAGGAGTCAGCGGCCTGCTGGGCGGCTGCGTAGACCGCCGCGCCAGCTGCCTGGCTCACCTGCGCGAGCCGCTCGGAAGCGGACTTGATCGCTGCGACATCGCTGCCACCAAGCGCGGACTTCAGTTCTTCGAGTACGTCGGACACCTCGGCCCGGTTGGACTCGGGAAGTTTGTCGCCGTTTTCGGCGAGGAACTTCTCGGTGCCGTAGACCGCACTCTCGGCGGCGTTGCGAACGTCCACCTCTTCACGGCGGACGCGGTCCTCCTCGGCGTGCTCCTCCGCCTCGCGCATCATGCGCTCGATGTCATCCTTGGGCAGCGAGGAACCACCGGAGATGGTCATCGACTGCTCCTTGCCGGTGCCGAGGTCCTTGGCCGACACGTGCACGATGCCGTTGGCGTCAATGTCGAAAGTGACCTCGATCTGCGGCACGCCGCGGGGGGCGGGAAGCAGGCCCGTGAGCTCGAAGGTGCCGAGCTTCTTGTTGTAGACGGCCATCTCGCGCTCGCCCTGGTACACCTGAATCTGCACGCTGGGCTGGTTGTCCTCCGCGGTGGTGAACGTCTCGCTGCGCTTGGTGGGGATCGTCGTGTTGCGGTCGATGAGCTTGGTCATGACGCCGCCTTTGGTCTCAATTCCCAAGCTGAGCGGGGTGACGTCGAGGAGCAGCACGTCCTTGACCTCGCCCTTGAGTACGCCACCCTGCAGGCTGGCACCGATGGCCACAACCTCGTCGGGGTTGACGCCCTTGTTCGGCTCCTTACCGCCAGTGAGCTCCTTGACCAGGTTGCTCACTGCAGGCATCCGGGTGGAGCCACCTACGAGCACCACGTGGTCGATGTCTGCCACGTCGATGCCGGCGTCGGAAATGACCGAGTGGAAAGGTGCCTTCGTGCGGTCGAGCAGGTCAGAGGTCATCTGCTCGAACTGCGCCCGCGAGAGGTCGAAGTCCAAGTGCAGCGGGCCCTCAGCGCTCGCCGTGATGTAGGGGAGGTTGATGGTCGTCGCAGCGGACGAGGACAGTTCGATTTTGGCTTTCTCCGCCGCCTCGCGCAGGCGCTGCATCGCCATCTTGTCCTTGCTCAGGTCCACGCCGTGAGCGTTCTTGAAGTTCTTCACCAAGGTGTCGACGATGCGCTGATCCCAGTCGTCACCACCGAGGTGGTTGTCACCGCTGGTGGCTTTGACTTCGACCACGCCGCCGCCGATCTCAAGCAGCGAGACGTCGAACGTGCCGCCGCCGAGGTCGAACACCAGGATGGTCTCCTCCTTGTCGCCACGGTCGAGGCCGTAGGCCAGGGCTGCCGCGGTGGGCTCGTTGATGATGCGGAGCACGTTGAGGCCCGCAATCTCGCCGGCCTCCTTGGTCGCCTGACGTTGCGCGTCGCTGAAGTAGGCGGGGACGGTGATGACCGCGTCGGTCACCTTGTCGCCGAGGTAGGACTCCGCGTCCGACTTCAACTTGCCCAGGATGCGGGCGCTGATCTCCTGCGGGGTGTACTTCTTGCCGTCGATGTCGACGGTCCAGTCTGTGCCGATGTGGCGCTTGACCGACCGGATCGTGCGGTCCACGTTGGTGACGGCTTGCCGCTTGGCTACCTCGCCAACGAGGACTTCGCCGTTCTTCGCGAACGCCACGATGCTCGGAGTGGTGCGCGCACCTTCGGCGTTGGGGATGACCGTCGGGTCTCCGCCTTCCAGGACGGCGACGACGGAGTTGGTGGTTCCGAGGTCGATGCCGACTGCTCGTGCCATGTGTGACTTCCTCCTGTGATGGTCGACTGACTGTTCAGCCGATGTGTGTGAGTTCTTTGTTGCCTTAGATTCGGAGCCGTTGGGCCGTGACACGCTCACCAAGCCATAAGGTTGAGTCGTCACGACGCAAGGTCTGTGAGTGCAACTCTACCGATCCGCCGATGATTCCGCCAGATGAGGAAGATTTCGCTGAGTTTGCGTGATCTGCACCACATCCCGGGGTGTTCGTCAGGCCCCTAGCCGTATGGCAGGCTGACGCCGTGTTCGATCGATACGGCCGAGATGTGCTGGCAGCGCCGACGCCGCGCTCCACCGTGCCGGAAGTTGCGGCCACCACCGGGCTCGTCGTCGAGTGCGCGAGCACCGGCTACTGCGGCGCCGTCGTCGGATTGGAGAAGACGCCTGCCGGTTGGGCCGCTGTGCTCGAGGACCGCCACGGTTCCCGACGGCTGTTCCCACTGGACCCGGAGGCCTTTCGGCGAGAGGGCGAGGTGGTCACACTGGTCAGGCCGAACGCGGGCCTGACCGAGACACCGGGGGCAGCGCGTTCGGCATCCGGTTCGGTCCGTGTGACCGGACACCGTGCCCAGGTCGCCCGCGGTAGCCGGATTTGGGTCGAGGGAATTCACGATGCCGAACTGGTGGAGCGCGTGTGGGGGCATGACCTGCGCGTGGAAGGGGTCGTGGTCGAACCATTGCACGGTGCCGATGATCTGCTGGCCCGGCTGGAGCAGTTCGCACCCGGCCCGGGCCGCCGGGTGGGAGTGTTGCTGGATCATCTCGTCGACGGCTCGAAGGAGAGCCTCATCGCGGACCGCATTGCAGCGCAGTTTGCCGAGCACGTGGAGGTCACCGGACACCCCTACGTCGATATCTGGGCGGCGGTGAAGCCTGCCACGGTGGGCATCGACGCCTGGCCGGTGATTCCGCGCGGCCAGCCGTGGAAACGCGGCGTGATGGCGGCGCTTGGTTGGACCGGTGAGGAACGTGACGCCTGGCGGCGCATTCTCGCGCGGGTGAACACCTACGCCGACCTCGAACCAGCGCTGCTCGGCCGCGTGGAGCAGCTGATCGACTTCGTGACTGCGCCCGAATCCTGATCGCCGCGAAGCGCAACGGCGCACCGCGCCTAGGCTTACCCCATGGCCCGCTATTTCGATGTGCACCCGGTCAATCCGCAGCCGCGCCTCATCGCCCAGATCGTGGCCCTGTTGCGCAACGAGGCGCTGATTGCCTACCCGACCGACTCCTGCTACGCGCTCGGTGCGCGGCTGGGCAACCACGGGGCCATCGAGCGCATCCGCGCGATCCGCAAGCTCGACGACTCACACCACTACACCTTGGTGTGTGCGAATCTCGAGCAAGTCGGGCGGTTCGTGCGCATGGACAACGCCATGTTCCGCGCGGTCAAAGCCTCCACTCCCGGGCCCTACACCTTCGTGCTGCCGGCCACCAAGGAGGTGCCTCGGCGTACTGCCCACTCGAAGAAGAAGACGGTCGGCATTCGGATCCCGGATCACCCCGTGGTGCAGGCCCTCGTCGCCGAACTCGGCGAGCCTTTGGTGTCGTCCACGCTGCTACTGCCGGGTGAGCAGGTGCCTATGGTGGAGGGCTGGATAGTCAAGGAGGAACTCGACGCTGTCGTAGATGCCGTGGTCGATTCCGGCGAATGCGGCACGGAACCGACCACTGTCATCGATTGGTCGTTGGGTTTTCCGGACGTGGTTCGGGTGGGGGCAGGAGATCCGGCGCCATTTGAATAGCCGCCACCGGTGAATCGGGCGCGGGCGCCGACGGCTTGGACTTCGACTTCGGAAGGGCACACGCCGCCTCGCGGGACAACCGGAACACCAGGGCGAACGCCAGGAGACCGATGCCCAGGGCTCCCATGTAGGGCTGAATGGGCGCGAAGAACTGCACCGCCCCGGTGGAACCGAGGGCGATGAGGACAACCTTGTTGCACACTGGGCAGCCGATCGCCAAGTAGGCCAGCACACCGCCAGCGACCCCGAGCCGGCTGTCGCGGTCAGACTTCGCCAACGCTCCCGCCGACCCCGCGCCGCTCACTTGCCGCACCGGCGCCTCGTTGCGCACGTAGCTGGCGAACAACAGGCCGCTGAGCACGCTCGTGATGACGAGTACCTCCAATGCCCACTCGGTGGGGGCGATGGATCGGCCGAACACCGGATTCGGGATCACCGCGGTGCTGAGGCCCAACACTGCGAAACTCAGTAGACCGCCAACCAGGGCCGCGATCCAACGCCGGGGGCGCCACGCCAGCAAGGCAGACAAGAAGCACATAGCGGAAGCCTACCTGCTACCCCCGGGGGTATCTAGTCCCACCATCTTTCGGCCATTCGACTCCCGCTCAGTGGGACTTTCGGCCCTGCATTTGATGCATAAGTAGGCATACGATGCGATGTATGCAGTCAACGGCCGACGTTAGCCCGCCGCTGCTCACTGTGCGACAAGTGCAGGAACTCCTGCACATCGATCGCTCCACCATCTACCGGATGGCCGCTGACGGTCGCCTCCCGGCGATCAGGGTTGGGCGCCAGTTGCGCTTCCCGGCCGACGAAATCCGTGACTTCGTTTCACCAGTGGATCCCGCCGGTGCCCCTGACTCCGCAGCCGGCGACGTCGAACACGGGCCCGTACCCACACTCGATCCGGTGGCCGCCACCGCTGCCATCGAAGTCGCCGCCAGGCTGCTGGACGTCATGATGGTCGTCACCGATATGTCGGGCCAACCGGTGACTCCCATCGTGAATCCCTGCCCTGGGCTCCTGCTCGGCGCCGACCATGAGGGGGCACTGGCCACGTGCCTCACCGACTGGGAGGAGTTGGCTTCCGACACCGACCTCGCCCCGAAGTTCCGCCTCGGGCCATTGGGGTTCGAGTGCGCTCGTGCGTTCGTACGCGATGGGTCCGAGTTGATCGGCATGGTCCTCATCGGCGGTATCGCTCCGGCAGGCGAGGCGCACCCGAATGCATCGACGCTGAGCCAGCCAAACCTGACCCACCTCAACGACGTGCAGCGCCGCCATGCGCTGGATACGCTGCCAGTGGTGGCCCGGGCGATCGCCGCAGCCAGAACCCCTGAGACGCCCCCGAATCCTGCATCACGACCTAACCCACGTCCCGCATCCGTCGGGGCCTGAATACTAAGGAGAACCGTGAAGAGGTTGCTCGTACTTGGGGCCGGGACCGCCGGCACCATGGCTGTAAACAAACTGCGCCCGCTCCTGCCGCGCGACGAATGGAACATCACCGTCGTCGACCACGACACGACCCACTACTACCAGCCGGGTTACCTATTCGTGCCGTTCGGCATCTACCGGCCGGACGAAATCGTCAAGCCCAAGGAGCGGTTCATCCCCACCGGGGTCGAATTCGTCAATGCCGAAGTCGACAAGGTGGAGCCCGAGGAGAACAGAGTGCTCCTCGCCGACGGCACCGAGCTTCCCTACGACTACTTGATCATCGCGTCCGGCACCACGCCGCGCCCTGAGGAAACCCCGGGCATGGACGGCGAGGAGTTCCGCAAGTCCGTCCATGAGTTCTACACCTATGAGGGCGCTGTGGCACTGGGTGAGAAATTGCGGGACTGGGAGGGCGGCAAGCTCGTCATCCACATCACCGACATGCCCATCAAGTGCCCCGTGGCGCCATTGGAGTTCACTTTCCTGGCGGATGCCTTCTTCTCGGAGCAGGGCATGCGCGACAAGGTGGACATCACCTACGTGACGCCGCTGGAAGGGGCCTTCACCAAGCCGGTGGCCTCAAAGTACCTGGGCGACATGCTGGAAACACGCCACATCAAGCTCGAGCCGGACTTCATGATCGAAAGCGTCGACGACGAAGCGAAGAAGATCGTCTCTTACGACGAGCGGGAGGTGCCCTTCGACCTGCTCGTCACGATCCCGCTCAACATGGGTGCGGACTTCGTTGCGCGATCGGGTCTCGGCGACGACCTCAACTACGTCCCGGTGGACAAAGAAACTCTGCTGAGCACGCAGTACGACAACATCTTCGCGATCGGGGACGCATCAAACATCCCCGCGTCTAAGGCGGGCTCCGTGGCGCACTTCGCCATGGACCTGTTCCCCGAGAACTTCATGCGTCACATCAACGGCCTCAAGATGACGGCGCCGTTCGACGGTCACGCGAACTGCTTCATCGAGACCGGGAACGGCAAGGGTCTATTGATCGACTTCAACTACGAGACTGAGCCGTTGCCAGGCAAGTATCCGCTGCCGGGCATCGGGCCGTTCTCCCTGCTGAAGGAGACGGAGATGAACCACTGGGGCAAGGTGATGTTCCGGTGGATGTACTGGAACATCCTGCTGCCGGGCAAGGAATTGCCACTGCCGGCGCTGATGTCGATGGCTGGCAAGGAGACGGCGGACCTCTCATGACCGACGTCGTAGAGGTAGCAGAGGTGGTCGACTCGGCGACCACTCCCGCCCCTGATCCAGTTGCCCTGCAAGCACAGTTGGACCGACTCAGTGCCCAGATGGACTGGATGATCGGCCAGATGCAGCAGCAGGCTGCTGCCCGTGAGCAGTGGTCGGAGTTGGTCGAGACCATGGTGCCCGTCACCCGCGGATTCATGGACGTGGCCACCCGCGAACTCACCGAACTCGGGGAGGACGTCTCGATCGAGGATGTCACCCGATTCGCCCGCACCCTGGTGCGGTCGCTGCCCCAGCTCGAGGCGATGCTCTCGCAGTTGGATTCACTCACCGAGTTGCTGCAAACTGCGAGTTCGCTCAGCGGTGCCGGCGTCGCCAAACTCACCGAGGTCTTGCAGACGGCAGAGGACAAGGGCTACTTCATGTTCGCCCAGCAGGGTGCAGCCATCGCCGACAAGATTGTCACCGAGTTCACCGAAGAGGACGTCCAGGCGCTCGGCGACAACGTGGTGACCATCCTCAATGCGGTCAAGGAGATGACGCAGCCGGAGGTCATGGGGCTGGTACGCCGTACCGCCGTGACGATGCAGGCCGAAGAGTCCGATGCCGAAGCGCCATCGCTGTTCGCCCTAGTGAAGTCCATACGGGATCCGCAGACCCGCCGTGGTCTGGCCCGCGTCATGGCGATGCTTCACACCGTCGGCGAGGAGCCGGCGATGATCGAAGGAGCTTCGGCAAGCGGGAGCACAACCAGGAGCACCCGCTAACTTCTGGCGAACGCGGACTCTGCCGCTGCAATAGTCCACAATCGATCTGCGTTCACAGTCCACACCCCACAACCACCCACAACTGAAAGGCAACCAATGCCCACCGCAACAATCGCGGGCCACGAGGTCCAGATCAATGACGAAGGATTCCTCACCGAGTACGACGAGTGGAACGACGACATCGGGGCCGAATTGGCGAAGAACATCGGCATCGACATGACGGATGAGCACTGGAAGCTCATCAACTGGCTGCGCGAGGACTACAAGGACAAGGGTGAAACCGCCACCACCCGTCGGGTGCAGACTGTCGGCGGCTTCCCCACCAAGCAGCAGTTCCAGCTGTTCCCCAAGAAGCCAGCGCGAAAGATGGCCTATGTCGCCGGTCTACCCAAGCCACACGGCTGCGTCTGAGCCCGCGAATCACGAGGGAGAATCACTACATGACAATCATTCCTGACTTCGGCGACGACGACGAGAGCGACCGCAAATTCGTTCTCATCTGCTCGAAGGGCAACCTCGACATGGCATACCCGGCTCTTGTGCTTGCCAACGCAGCCCTGGGTGAGGGCATCGAGACCCACTTGTTCTTCACTTTCTGGGGCTTCGACATGATCACGAAGTCCCGCATGAACGACCTGCAGTTCTCGCCGGTAGGGAACACGGCGATGCACCTGCCGGGCCGGGACACCAAGGTGCCGCAGGCACTCGCGCCGCTTCCCGGCGTCACCCAGGTGGCCACCAAGATGATGAAGAAGCAGATTGCCGACCTTGGTATCCCCGACGTGCCCGACTTCCTCGATCAGGTCGTCGCCTCCGGCGGTCATCTCTGGGCCTGCCGGATGTCGGCCGACATGAACAACCTCGACGAGACGGATCTGCGCGATGACATCGACGGCATCATCAATGCCACCGACTTCATCGAAATGACCGACGGCGCCCAGATGCTGTTCATCTGATCAAGCGGCGTGCGCCGCGCGGGTCTGCCGGCCCCCGCGGCGCACGCTGAGCACCAGCAGCCCAAGCACGCCGCCGAGGAGCGACCACACGGTCACCTCCACCAAGTAGCTGGCGAGCCAGACGTGTTTGGCGAGTTCGAAGTAGCCATCCGCCAGCGCTAGTGCGGCCAATCCCAGCGCGGTCGCGCTCGATACGCCGGCGATGATCCCGAAGTGTGCCGCGGCCCCACGACGACGGATCAGGCCCCCCACCAGAGCGAGCAGGCCCAGCACGATTAACACGCTCGGCAGCCACGGCAGCCTCATCTGTTCCAGCCAGTACCGCAGTGATTCCGTTGAGGCCGATTGCTGACCGTCGCTCAGGGCCTTCGCGTCGGCGGGTTGCGGCTGCTCCGAGGCTTGCGCTGGCCACGCTTGATCGGTGATGTAGGACAGGTCACTGCCCTGCGTGGCCTGCAGCGCCAGCCCGAGGCCACGCACCAATGCGTCCGGGGTGCTGAGGAGCAAACCAACGGCAGCGCTGCGAAAACCCTCGGGATCGGCCAGGATCTCGTCCCGGCCCGGTTTGTCGAGCGACGAAATCTGAATCGGCACGCCCGCGAACTGCTCTGCAGCCGCTGGCAACCCCAGTTCCTCTGCCGCCCCTGGGATTTCCGGCAGCACGGCTGTGAAGATCAAGTTGTGTACGTTGCCATCGGGGTAGTTACGGGCCTGCCAGTCGACGGCCGATTGCACAGCCGGCACCCCGGCAATCACCACAGCCAGCGCCAGCACCGGTCCAATCACCCGCGCGGTCCAGGGTTTGGCCCGCTCGCTGAGAGTCAGCGGTGTGAACAGCAGGATTCCCACCGCCGCGAGCAACACCGGCGCGTAGGCAACCTTCGCAGTGATAGCCACCAGTCCTCCCCCGGCCACGAGCAGCAGTGCGAGTGCGCGAGCGGCGCGGTTCGTTCGATGTGTCGAGACGATGGCCGCAAGCCCGGCGAGTAGTAGGTAGGTGCCCAGCAGGCCGGCCGGTTCGCCGTAGGTGGAGATGAAGAACCGGGAGAAGTCCGGGCTGGCCAGCGGGAGCAGGGCCGGAACGAGGTAGAGAACCCGCCAGCGGGAACGCGTGGTGGTGAGCCAGGCAGCAAGGGCCGTCGCAGCAGTGACTGCCCCCACGTAGAACCACCCGAGAGTCGTGAGCGAAAACCCGGCACCTACCGGGGTGTTCCCCGCCGCAGCCTGCAAGATCACCAAGGCGGACGAAGGGATCGGATCAGGGCAGACGGGGCCGACGGTGTAGTCGAGAACGACGCCACCCTGCCACGCCGACTGACCATTCGGGGTCGCGGGCACCAAACCCGCCCCGCAGTACAGGCGCGAGCCATCGCCGTTGTCGCCCGCCCCTCGCACCTCGCCACCGGCCAGACCGGTTGCGTGAACCACGAGAACTCCCGCTACCAATGCAGCGACCAGCGCGATAGCCAGTCGTGCGAGGGCACGCCGCACAGTGCTCCTACGCGAGTCCGACCGCAGCCAGTACGTCCGCCGCGTTCTGTGCCGGGGTGCGCTGACCGTCGAGAGCCACGTCGGGGTGAGTGGGTGCCTCGTACTCCTGACCCACGCCGGACATATTGGGCAGAGCCCCCTGCTCGGCCTTGGCGTAGAGCCCCTTGGGGTCTCGTTCGATGCAGACTTCCAGCGGAGTATCCACGAACACCTCGGTGAAGTCCCCCTCGTCGAACAGCGCCCGCGCCGCCCTACGGTCAGCCCGGAAGGGCGACACAAGCGACACCAGCACAACGATGCCGGCGTCCACCATCAACTTGGCCACTTCCGCCACCCGACGCACGTTCTCGGCACGGTCCGACGGGGTGAAGCCGAGGTCCTTGGTCAGCCCGTGGCGCACCGCGTCGCCGTCGAGGATGAAGGTTCGGATGCCGAGGCCGTGCAACGTGCGCGCCACCTCGTTGGCCACCGTGGACTTGCCCGAGCCGGATAGCCCGGTGAACCACAGGACCTTGCCCGCGTGGCCGTTCAACACCTCCCGCGCGGCGCGGTCGATGGTGAAGTCGTGCTCCACCACGTTGGCCGACCGGCGCAGCGCGAATCGGGTCAGCCCGGCGGCCACCGTGTCACCAGTCACGCGGTCGCACAGCAAGAAGCCGCCAGTGTCGTGACACTCCTTGTAGGTTTCCAGCGGCACTGTGCGCCCGGTGGCGAACTCCACCCGCCCAACGTCGTTCATCCCCAACGTGCGCGCGGCCAACTCCGAGCCGGTGGTGACGTCGAGTCGGTGGCGCACCGCCGTGACGGTGGCCGGTGCATCGATGGGGCCGCAGCGCAACGTGTAGGACCGACCGTGCGCCAACGGTTCCTCGCCCAACCACACCATGTCCGCCGAGAACCGATCGGCCGGGACGGGAGCCGCGTCGGCGTCGGCGAGCAAGTCGCCGCGGGTGATGTCGAGGTCACGGTCGAGTTCGATCGCGGCACTCTTGCCGGCAGGCACGGACTCGAGATCCATGGATGCTTCGCCGTGCATCGCGACCAATCGGGTCACCACGGCCGTCTGCCCCGAGTCGGCAACTTTGATTTTGCTGCCTACCCGGACGGTGCCGGCCGCGACGAGCCCCCCGTAGCCGCGGAAGTCCGTCGACCGAAGAATGACCTGCACCGGCATGCGGAAGGCCTCCGACACCGGCGCCGGTATGTTCAGGCCGTCAAGCGCCTCCAGCATGCAGGGGCCGTCGTACCAGCCGATCTCCGGTGCGCGACTCGTCACGTTCACTCCGGTGAGGGCACTCACCGGCACGGAGATCACGTCGTGCACCTCATGCCGAGCGGCGGATTCGCGCACCTCGGCGGTGATGGCGTCGAAGATGGCCTGGTCCCACTCCACCCCGTCCATCTTGTTCACCGCGAGCACGATGTGGCGCACTCCCATGAGGGCGCACACCGCAAGATGCCGATGGGTCTGGGTACGGGTGCCGCGCATGGCATCCGCGAGCAGGATCGCCACATCGGCGGTGGAGGCAGCAACTGCCATGTTGCGGGTGTACTGCTCGTGGCCCGGCGCATCCGCGAGCACCGCCCGGCGTCCGGACGGCAGGTAGAGGTGCCGGTAGGCCACGTCGATGGTGATGCCTTGATCGCGTTCCGCTTCCAAGCCGTCGGTCACGAGCGAGTAGTCGATCTCGCCCACCGGAACGGCGGAACCGGTTCGTCTGGTGAAGCGGGCAGCTTCAACGATGTCGGTGGGCAGCGAATCGGTCTCCGCCAGCATCCGACCCAGCAGGGTGGACTTGCCGTCGTCCACCGAACCGCAGGTCACGACGCGGATCAGCGACTTGTCCAGTTCCGTGGCAACCATCAGAAGTACCCCTCAACCTTCTTGCGCTCCATGGAACCGGAACCCTCACCGTCGATGAGGCGGCCCGCCCTTTCCGACATGTTGTTGACCCGTAGTTCGGCGATCAACTCGTCCACCGTGTAGGCCGGTGTCGTCACCCCTCCCGTCAGCGGATAGCAGCCCAGGGTGCGGAATCTCACCTCGCGCAACTGCGGTTCCTCGCCCGGCTCCAACGGCAGCCGCTCGTCGTCGACCATCACCAGCACACCTTCGCGCTCCACCACGGGTCGCGGGGCCGAGTAGTACAGCGGGACGACGTCAAGCTCCTCGGCGGCGACGTAGCGCCAGACATCAAGCTCGGTCCAGTTCGAGATTGGAAAGGCGCGCATGGTCTGCCCAGCCACCAGCGACGAGTTGACCGTGTGCCAGAACTCCGGGCGCTGCTTGCGGGGCTCCCAGCGGTGCCCCGCTTCTCGCAGCGAGAAGATGCGCTCCTTGGCACGCGACTTCTCTTCGTCACGTCGCGAACCACCGATGGCGACGTCGAAACCGCCGGTGTCGAGGCCCTCGCGCAGCGCCACCGTCTTCATGATTCGGGTGTATTCCTGGGTGCCGTGGGTGAACGGCGTGACACCTTCGTCGCGCCCCTGCTGATTCGTGGCGATGCGCAGGTCGAGCCCGAGCCGAGCCGCCGTCGCGTCCCGGAACTCAATCATCTCCCGGAACTTCCAGCCGGTGTCGATGTGCATCACGGGGAAGGGAATGGGGCCGGGGTGGAAGGCCTTCCGAGCCAGGTGCAGCAGCACCGTGGAGTCCTTTCCGATGCTGTAGAGCAGCACCGGGCGCGCGAATGCCGCGGCAGTCTCGCGCATCACCCAGATGGCCTCAGCCTCGAGGTCGGCCAGCGCACGGCCCTCGTCGATCTGTGCGTGTGTCAGTGCCATGCGAGGAGTTTAGGCGTGCGGCCAGAGACTCTCCGGCAGCGCCGGGGGCAAACTCCAACGCGTGCCCTCCCGGAGGCTCGATGTTACTCACGAGTAGTATCGCTGCAGGGCAGTTTCGCGCTGCCCGTGCCGCATTGTCCTTGGACTTACGGGAGGTCGGAAGTGGACGAGAGCACCATGATGCTCATCCGGATGGTGGGAGGACTCCTCCTCTTCATCGTGCTGCTGGCATTCGCCGCCCGTCGCGCATTGGTCCTCTACCGGTTGATCCGCACCGGGCAGCCCGCCGTGGACCGACCGCAGAAGGTCGACAAGGCCGTTGGCGCCGAAGCCACCGAGGTCCTCGGGCAGAAGAAGCTGTTGAAGTGGACCATCCCCGGTGTCGCGCACGTATTCGCGTTCTGGGGCTTCCTGGTGCTGGGCACCGCCCTGATCGAAGCGACCGGCGCCCTCTTCGTACCGACCTTCGCCATCCCCATCGTCGGTCGGTGGGCGATTCTGGGCTTCCTGCAGGACCTCTTCGCAGTCCTCGTGCTCGTCGGCATCGTGATCTTCGCGATCATCCGGCTGGTCCACAACCCCGCCAACGACGGACGCAAGAGCCGGTTCTTCGGCTCCCACACCGGGGCCGCCTGGCTCGTGCTCTTCATGATCTTCAACGTGGTGTGGACCCTGTTCCTCTACCGGGGCGCCCAGTGGGCCGCCTCCTACGTGAGCTTCGAAGAAGGCGCGGACAAGCTGTACTTCCCGTTCTACGAGTCGGGTGGCGCCTTCGCCTCCAGCTGGGTGGGCGGACTATTCACCTCACTGAGCGAGACGAGCCTGCAGTGGCTCGAAACTGTGGGCATCTGGCTGCACCTCGGCGTGGTGCTGGTCTTCCTGCTGATCGTGCTCCACAGCAAGCACCTCCACATCTTCACCGCCCCCATCAACGTGTACTTCTCCCGCCGGCCCAACGCCCTCGGCCCGCTACTCCCGATGACCTCGAACGGCGAGAAGATCGACTTCGAGGATCCCGCCGAGGACGCAACCTTCGGCGCCGGCCGCATCGAGGACTTCACCTGGAAGGACATGCTGGACCTCGCGACCTGCACCGAGTGCGGCCGCTGCCAATCGCAGTGTCCAGCGTGGAACACCGAGAAGCCACTGTCGCCCAAGTTGATGATCATGGACCTGCGCGACCACCTGTTCGCCGCGGCGCCGTACCTGCTCGCCACCGCAGGTGACGGCAAGCGCGACGAGATGGGCGAGCGCAACGAGGAAGTCTTGGCAGCCGTCGGGACCGCCGTGGCCGATGAGATCCAGCGCCCGCTGGTGGGCCCGCGCGACGACGACCCGAGGCGCGCCGACGACGGATACGACGCCGCTGGGCACCGCAGCCACGAGGGACCGGTCATCGACACCGACGCCCTCTGGTCGTGCACCACCTGCGGCGCCTGCGTTGAGCAGTGCCCGGTCGACATCGAGCACATCGACCACTTCATCGACATGCGCCGCAACCAGGTGATGATCGAATCCGAGTTCCCAGCCGAACTGAACGGCCTGTTCAAGAATGTTGAGCAGAAGGGCAACCCGTGGGGCATGAACGCCTCGATGCGCAATGCCTGGATCGAGGAGGTCGACTTCGAGGTCCGGGTGTTCGGCATGGACGGCGAGGACGTCATCCCCGACGACGTCGAGTACCTGTTCTGGGTTGGTTGCGCCGGAGCCTACGAGGACCGCGCCAAGGCAACGACCAAGTCCGTCGCCGAGTTGCTCACCATGGCGGGCGTCAACTTCATGGTGCTCGGCGAGGGCGAGACCTGCACCGGCGACCCGGTGCGCCGCGCCGGCAACGAATTCGTCTACCAGATGCAGGCCATGCAGAACGTCGAGATGCTCAACGAGGTCAAAGCGAAGAAGATCGTCGTGACCTGCCCGCACTGCCTCAACACCATCGGGCGTGAGTACCCGCAGATCGGCGGTGACTACGAAGTGGTCCACCACACCCAACTGCTGGCGCAGTTGGTGAAGGCCGGCAAGCTCACCCCGGTTGAAGCCGTCGACCAGACCATCACCTACCACGACCCCTGCTACCTCGGCAGGCACAACAAGGTGTACGTGCCGCCGCGCGAGTTGGTGCAGAGCGTGCCCGGTGTCAACTACGTGGAGATGGAACGCTCGGGCAGTAAGTCGTTCTGCTGCGGGGCAGGTGGCGCGCGCATGTGGATGGAGGAGAAGCTCGGCGAGCGGGTGAACGTCAACCGTTCCGACGAGGCCCTCGGCACCGGCGCGCAGAAGATCGCGGTCGGCTGCCCATTCTGCAACGTGATGCTCAACGACGGCGTCACGCAGCGCAAGCAGGAAGGCACCGCTGCCGAGAGCATCGAGGTGCTCGACGTGGCAGCGCTCCTGCTCGACTCAGTCAAGAAGTAGTAGCCCTGGCCGGCGCGGCTGGCTCCGTCAACGCTGCGAGGACGTTGAGGAGCGCCTCGTTGTTGGAGATCATGAGGTCGACCTCTGACACCCAGCCGAGGGTCCAGTAGAGCTCGATCGTGGGCTCGGCCATGTCCGCGCAACGATCACGCGCCCAAACCGCCACCGCGGCATCGATTTGTTCCAAGGTCTTCACAACCGCGGGTGAGAACTCACCGGTGGTGGGATAGTCCGGCAGGGCTTCGAGGCGCTCCGCGGCGTCGGCCGCATCAAGCACACGCTCGGTGTCGGCCACCAGTCGCGGCTGTAGCTCCGCCGCGCACTCGCGCAGCCTCGGGGCGACCTTGGCGACCGGCAGATCGGCGGGGTACACCTTTCCCACCGTCGAGATCACCTCGGCCATGTACGTGATGTACTCAATCATGGCCAACAGGCGTTGCCAGAGCAGCGTACGCGCGCCCTGAGAGATGCCTTGGGCCAAAGCGAGGTCGATGGTTTCGGCCGCGCGCTCCACGGCTTTCCGCGCGGCGTAGCCGTCCGGCGGCACCGCGTTCGGGTTGCCGTCGGCGCGGGCGGCGACCAGCCCCACGGCAGCCACCAAGAACTCCGAGGTCCGCTGCGAGGAGAGCATCAGCGATTCACGCACGCGCGGCACCAAGCCCCGCGGGAAGACCAGCAAACTCACGATCACAGCCACGGTCATGCCCAGCGCGACGTCTTCCAACCGCAGGAAGACGATGCCCCTCGACGACGTCGACAGACTGACAAGGTCGACGAGCAGGACGGTGAAGCCCGCCTGCTGCCACACCACGGCGACGTTGTTCGCCATGTAGCCCTGGAGGCCAGCCAGCAGCGGGAGCAGCAACCAGCCGAGCCAGGCCCTACCGTCGACCACCTCGATCAGGCCCAGGCCGAGCGCGAAACCGAGCAGTTGCCCCTGAATCACCTGCCAACTCGAGCGTCCGGTGCCCCGCAAATCCATGCGCAGAACGCTGATGGTGCCCAGCACCACCCAGTACCCCCGGTCGACGCCGGTGTAGGCGACGACCGAAAGTGCCAGCGCCACGGCAATCCCGAGCCGCAGCGCATTGCGCATCCACGGAGCACGCCAAGAGAGCTCCGCGCGTAGCCGCGGCCCCGGTTCCACCTGCTGCACAACCGTGGGCAACCGCAGACCTCGGAATGTCAGATGCGGCACCCGCTGGTTGCCGTGCATCACGCCGGCATCGCGCACAGCCGTCTCGGCCAACAAGCTCACAACCCGGGGTCGAAACGAGGAGGTCGCCTGCTCCTGCGCACGGGCAGCGTCCCCGTTGGCCAGGTCGGTTCGAAGCGCCTCCCCAACGGCGGCGCGATGGGCGTTCCGGGCTGCATCGAGTCGCTCAAACGCCGAGAGATTCGACTCCTCTGCAACGACTTGGTCGGCGGCCTCGCGCAACGCGTCGGCTGACACCTGGATCACCTCGCGATCGCCCGGCGCAGGTGTCAGCGGCAATCGCCGGTAGGCCATGCGCAACGCGATGCGCAATCGTCGGGTCTCCTCCACCAACCGCACTAGGAAGCGCTCCCGGCGATACGCACTGCCAGGCCTTCGCAGGCGTCCGGAGTACAAATCCAACGTCCGATCCACGTGCTCGGTGACCGCGTCGTAGGTGTCGCTCACCGATGCCGGCGTGGCACCGGGTTGCCAGAGGTCTTCCATGAGGTCGGCTTCTGACCGCATTGAGGCCGTTACCGATTGGATGAGGGCACGACGTGGGAAGTAGGGCCAGAGAGTCACGGCCGCGACGATGGCAACCGCGGAGCCGATGCACCAGCCGGCGAGCATCTGCAGGGCATCATGGACGTTGGGTCCGCTTGTCGCAGCGACGAAGAACGGCAGCAGAATCGGCACGGTGCCCTGTGACAGGAACCCCCGCAGTGCTCCGACCAGCACCACAACTGCGCCGAGCAGCAGGGCGGCAGGGATCAGCAGCCAAAGGTGACCGGCGAGCAACGCCCCCAGCACCAAGGTGGCGGCGCCAGCGGTGGCGATGGTGGCCATCGACGCGGCGCGTTCCTTCCTCGGCCCGGAAAAATCCGAGATGACGAGCAGGAGGATCACGGCGAAAGCGCTGAGGAACGCCGCCTGGGGAAGTTTCGCGAGGGTGAAAGATCCCATCACCAGCGGCAGTATCAGCGCCACGCGAACGCCGCGTCCCACGGCCCGGGAGCGCTGCAGCCGCGTGACGCTGAGCAGTTCCACCCAGTTGCGGTCGGTGAACCAGGACGTCGCCCTGCGATAGGGGTGGGGGTCGACAGTGGCCATGTCCGCGAATCTGCCTCGTCTGCGCTAGTGGCTGTTGCGCTGATAGGCCGAGGCCACTGGACCCACTTGCCCGACGTACTTGGAGTTCAGTTCCGGGTGCCCGTACGGCCTTTCAGCGGGCGCGTCGAGGGTGTGGAAGGAGAGTTGGCCGATCTTCATGCCCGGCCAGAGCTTGATCGGCAACGTCGCGACGTTCGACAGTTCCAGGGTGATCTGGCCGCGGGACCACCCGGGGTCGACGAAACCGGCCGTGGCATGGATCAACAGCCCCAGCCGGCCAAGACTGGACTTGCCCTCAACCCGGGCCACGAGGTCGTCCGGCAGCCCGATCATCTCCAGCGTGGTGCCGAGCACGAATTCGCCCGGGTGCAGCACGAACGCATGACCATCGGCGACGCCAATCGTTTCCATCAGGTCCGTCGGGCGCTCGAACGGGTCGATGACCTCGGCGCTGTGGTTCCGGAAAACTAGGAACTCGTCGCCCAGGCGCACGTCGACGCTCGCCGGCTGCACCTGCTCGGGCAGGAGGGGTTCGATGATGAGGGTGCCGCTCGCCAGCAGGCTGCGGATGGTGCCGTCGGACAAGATCACGCCAGCGAGGCTACCGCTTGCAGGGCCCTCTCCTCTGGTCTACGGCAGACTAGGCAGGGTGACGACACCCCCTCGTGTGCGCATGTCGGGCACCGAACGCCGCGAGCAGTTGATTCGAGTCGGACGTTCGCTGTTCGCCGAGAAGGGCTTCGAAGCGGTGACGGTCGAAGAGGTTGCCGCCGAGGCAGCAGTCTCCAAACCCGTGGTCTACGAACACTTCGGGGGTAAAGAGGGCCTCTACGCCGTCGTGGTCGACCGCGAGATGAGCGACTTGCTCACGCGGGTCCAGGCGGCATTGACCACCGACCGACCCAAAGCAATGATCACCTCTGTCGTGCTCGCCTGGCTGGACTACATCTCCGATGAAACCGAGGGTTTTCGCCTGCTGGTGCGCGATTCAGCGCCGGGAATAGCGGAGGGATCGTTCGCTTCGCTGCTGCGCGACGTCGCGGCGCGGGTGGCCGGTGAACTCGCGACGGAGTTCGACAAGCGGGGCTACAACCCGAAGCAGGCCGACATGTACGCCCAGATGCTGGTGGGCATGGTGACCAGCACCGGCATCTGGTGGGTCGACGTGCGCAAGCCCAAACGGGATGAACTCGCGGCTCACTTGGTGAACCTGGCATGGAACGGACTCTCCGGCCTGGAGCACAAGCCCAGGTTGAGCAAATAGTGCGCGCAGCAGTGTGTATTCAGCGCGGTGCTGCCTAGGATCGAGCCATGACACGGGAAGGATTCGCCGCACTTGACGCTGGCGGGCTCGATTGGGATTCGCTACCGCTACGCCTGTGGCGCAAGGGAAACAGGATGTTCTGGAACGCCGAGGACATCGACCTGACAGCTGAGGCAGCCGGTTGGGCGACGCTGGAAGGCGATGACCTTGAGGCCGCCGCTCGGCTCAGCGCCATGTTCCTGGCCGGTGAGGAAGCCGTCACTCACGACATCCAGCCCTTCATGGCTGCAATGTCCGCCGAAGGCCGCTTGGGCGACGAGATGTACCTGGCGCAATTCTGCTTCGAGGAGGCTCGCCACACCGAGGCGTTCCGAAGGTGGTTCGACGCGGTGGGAATCACGACCGATCTGAACCCGCTCGTGGACGACAACCCGGGCTACCGCGCCATCTTCTACGACGCTCTTCCATCGGCGTTGGGGGCGTTGCACGACGATCCCTCCCCGGCCAACCAGATTCGCGCTTCAGTGACCTACAACCACATCGTCGAAGGCGTCCTCGCGCTCACGGGCTACCACGCCTGGAACACGGTGTGCCAGGAACGCGGGATCCTGCCGGGCATGCAGTCGATCGTGCGCCACATCGGTCAGGATGAGCGGCGCCACATGGCCTGGGGCACGTTCACCTGCCGGCGTCACGTGGCAGCGGACGAATCGCTATGGCAGGTCGTCGAGGAGACGATGGCGGATCTGCTGCCGAAGGCCTTGGACGCGATCGACTTTCTCTCGAACTACGACAGGCCGCTGGGACTCGACGTCGCCGACTTCGTCACCTACGCGGGTGAAAGGGCCTCGCGTCGTCTGGGCGCGATCTCGGCCGCGCTGGGTCAGGACGTCGCAGCAGTGGAAACCGACAATGCCCCGGTCGCGCTCGAGGACGAACTCGCGAGCGCCTAGCGACCTAGTTGAGGGGCTCGATCAATCCGGACACTACGAGCGCTTCGATGAACTCCAACGTCTCCGACCGGATGACCCCCTCGGGAGCGTCATAGTTGGATTCGAGATCCGCAATTATGGCGCCCACGGTGCGCTCGCCGTCGATCAGCTTCCAGACTGCATCGCCTGTTCCCGCAGCGCCGAAGTAGGAGAAGTCTTGTGGACTGAGCAGGATGAGATCGCCATCCACTTCAGCTTCAACCGACCCGACTACGGGTGTGGGAGTCATGTCGTCAGTGATCTTCAACGCCTCCGGGGTCACGCCGCCAGGGTAGTGCAACTGGGCGAGCCTCGATGGCAGGTCCACCCAGAGTTGTTGGAGTGAGCCACATCCAGACCCGACACGCACTACCGTTGCCCCATGGCTGACGACGACACTGGTGCGGACAACGTCGAACAAACAGGTGACATCACCTACGCGATGGCGCGTAAGGACTACCCCGAAGTGATCAAGTTGGTGCGCGAGGCTGTGCGCGATGATCCGCAGGCGGCCCTCAACGACCCGGTCATCCACGAGTGGATGGGCCGGCGGTACCGCAACATCTTCATCACCGAGGCGCTAGCGAATACCGATGCGTTGAAGAACTCCCAAGCACCGTTCCCCATCAACCTCGTGGACCCACGCAGCGACCGTGAAAAGGTCGCCAAGCGCATGATCTCCAACGTCTCCGAGCAGGAGATCACCGAGGAGCTCCCGCTCGCGGAACCCAGCGGTTTTGCCGACACCACTCTGGTTTTCGCTCCAGGCCTGCTGACCGGGCTGCTGCCAAATCTTGCCTTCCAATCCGTGTGGCCTCGCGTGATGAACCGGTTCCGCGTGAAGATCGCGATCTCCGACTCTCACCCGATGCGCAGTTCGGAAGCCAACGTCGCGGATCTTGAGAACGTCATCGAACGGGGGATTGGGGTCTCACCCATTGACGCCTCGTTCATCACCGAGGACCAGGACCCCAGCGCCCCCGGTGACGTGATCCTCATGGGCTACTCAAAGGGCGCCCCGGACATCCTGACCCTGCTCGCCCGGCGACCCGATCTGGCGCCTCGGATCAAGGCGGTCATCGGCTGGGCGGGCGCCGTTGGCGGCTCCTACCTGGCCAACGACATCTACAACCAAGTCAAGGACATTCCGGCCTTCGACACGGTGCAGGCACTCTCCGGCGACATCGGCAAGCTCATGCTCCGCCTGGCTCCGGTGATTCAGATCAACAACGTCAACCGGCGACTCGAGGAGTACGACATCAAGGGTGCGTTGCAGAGCCTCACAACGGAATACCGGGAGCAGTTCCTGGAAGAGAACGGTGCCGCGATTGCCGAACTCGGTATCCCGATGTTCAACTTCACTGGGTCCACCCACCTCATGGAGGTGCCGTATTACCAGCGGCAGGGAACACTGGAACTTCTCAAGTACGACAAGTACAACGACATGCAACTGACCCAGGAACAGGCCCACCTGCCGGCGCCTAACGCACCACTGCTGTCGATGTTCCACGCGAACCACTGGGATCTGTCGTATGACACCTTCCCCTGGTACACGACTCTGGGCTCCACCAAGCTCAAGGACCCGTTCGCCCGTGAAGCCGCGATGTCGGCCATCCTGCTATTCATGAGCGAAATTGGCCTCATGGACTGACGTGCGGCGACCGTCGGCGACGGGGGTACTGCTCGCTTCCGCCGCCTGGGTGGTGGGCTGGATGCCCTCACTGTTGCCTACCGGCTCGATGTTCCAGGGCATCACTCTGGGCATACTCGCGTCCACTGGCTACGCCATCGGGGCAGCACTCTCGGCCCTGGCACGACTCGGCACGCTGCGCCCGGCGCCACCCCGCTGGTATGCCGTGCTCGCGACGGCTGCCGCCGTACTGGCGCTGCTGAGCGGGCTTCGATTCAGCCGCTGGGAGTCCGCTCAGGCAGCGAGCATCGGCGCACCGGCCTTCACCGCGGGGTGGTTCCTCTCCACGCTCATCGGGCTCGCCGTCACAGCCACTTTGGTGTTTCTCGCCCGCAGCGTTCGATCGCTTACCCGAGCGCTTTCCCGTCGTATCGCCCGCAGACGCAACCGGACCAACCCTGAGGCAAGGGCCACTCCGGCCACCAACCTGCTGGCGGCGGGATTGGTGGTCGTGGCAGCTGTTGGCTTGGGAGCGGCGGGGATGCTCGCCACCTCCGCTGCCTTCGACTCGATCGACGCCAGTGAAGCCGGCCAAACCCAGCCGAATTCGTCGACCCGCTCCGGCTCGCCCGCGTCCGCCATAGAGTGGTCCACCTTGGGACGCCAGGGGCGTGAGTTCGTCGCCGGGGGCGATGACCACGACACGATTCGGACCTTCGCAGGTCTGAACTCCGCCGACAGCCCGAACGCCCGAGCCGACCTCGCGGTCCAAGACATGCTGCGCGCGGGTGGAGCCGCCTCCAAAGCATGGATCGGAATCACCACCACCGGCAACGGATTCGTGGATCCGGTGGCTGCCGCCATGGCCGAGAAGGTCGCCGATGGGGACACCGCCTTGGTGGCCATCCAATACTCGACGTTGCCGAGCTGGTTGGCCTTCCTGGTCGACCAACCAGCCGCCAAAGATGCTGGTGTCGCGCTGTACGAGTCGCTAGTAGCCGCGCGGGAGGCTCTGCCCGCCGAGCAACGCCCCCGCTTGGTGCTCTACGGCGAGAGTTTGGGGGCCTACGGTTCGCCCGCACCGTTTGCCGGCCTGGAACCCAGTGAGGTCGCCGAGAACATCGACGGCGCACTCTGGGTCGGCCCACCGGCGGCGACCGACCCGATCACCAATTGGACCTATCAGGGCGAACCGCCGGTCTGGCAGCCAATCGTGGCCGGTGGACTGATCGCCCGATACGCCGCAACCGAAGGATCCACCCAGGATCCTCCACCGGAGGCGAGCCCCTGGCGTGAACCCAGGATCTTGGTGCTGCAGAACCCCACCGATCCGGTGGTGTGGTTCAGCCCTCGACTGATCTGGTCGGATCCCCCATGGTTGAGCGATCCCCGCGGCCCTGGAGTGGCCGATGCCACGCGCTGGACCCCCCTGTTGTTCTTCCTGCAAGTGGCGATGGATTTGCCGCAGGCGGTGAGTTACCCCAGCGGGGTGGGCCACAACTATTCCGCAGCGCTTCAGCAGGCCTGGGAGCAGATCCTTGCGCCATGACAGCGACCGCGCTGGCGCTGAGGTGCCACTGGGGAACGCAGCACTGCGCACCTGTGGTCGACTGCGAACCCGCGGCGGCCGTTCCTGGGGGTACCAGACAATCCGCCAACCGGTGGAGGGCATAATCACGAGACATTGGTTGGGCAGGTCTGCTCGTCGGAGTCAGGATCAGCCCCCTGCGGGTGTAGTTCAATGGCAGAACATCAGCTTCCCAAGCTGACAGTGCGGGTTCGATTCCCGTCACCCGCTCTCAAGCAGCCGGTCACCGGATAGGCGGACACCCGCAGGGAGCCACCGCATGGGAGCCAGATTTCTGACCGCAGCCGCTGTCGGGCTGCTCACGCTGAGTGCTACTTCGTGTTCAACCGGGTCTTCCGTCGGCGCAGCGGTCGAGTCGTCTTTCGACACCCTCGACGAGATCACCGAATCCGTGATGGCCACGACGGGAGTGCCCGGGGTCGCCGTGGCGGTCGTGTACGACGACGAGACGGTGTACCAGAAGGGTTTCGGTGTTCGGCGCAGCGACGGCGACGAGCCGGTAGAACCGGAGACGGTGTTCCAGATCGCCTCGCTCTCCAAGCCGGTGTCGTCGACGGTGATGGCTGGCATGGCCGGCGACGGCGTCTTCGCCTGGGACGATCCCATTGTTGAATATGCCCCGGAATTCGAGTTGAGCAACGCCTACGTCACACAGAACGTGTCGTTCGCGGATCTGTTCGCCCACCGCAGCGGCATTCCCGGCGGTGCGGCCGGCAACGATCTCGAGGCGGTGGGCTTCGACCGGACGACGATTCTGGAGCGGATGCGCTACCTGCCGCTCGACCCGTTCCGCATCACCTACAGCTACTCAAACTTCGGCATGACCATGGCGGGCGAGGCAGCGGCGCGCGCGGCGGGTACGACGTGGGAGCAGGCCGCCCAAGAGGTCCTTTTCGAGCCGGCCGGCATGACGTCGAGCAGCATGTCGCACGCGGATTTCGTGGCCCGCGACAACAAGGCCGCCCTGCACATCCAGCGCGACGGCGAGTGGGTGGCGGCCGTCGAGCGGATGCCTGATGCTCAGGCGCCAGCGGGTGGGATGAGTTCGAACGTGGTGGATCTCGCTCAATGGATGCGTCTGTCGCTGGCAGAAGGGAACCTTGACGGCAACCAGATCATCGATCCCGACACGCTCGATGCGACGCACACGCCTCAGGTGATGAGTCGGCCACCGAGCCCGACCGTGGCCTCTGCGGCCGATTTCTACGGACTCGGCTGGAACGTCCTCACCGACGACACCGGGACCATCCGCTGGACGCACTCCGGCGCCTTCTCCACGGGCGCGGCGACAGCAGTGTCACTGATTCCGAGCGACAACGTGGGAATCGTTGTGCTCAGCAACGGCGCCCCCATTGGTGTGCCCGAGGCGATCGCGGACTCATACCTCGAGTATCTGCAGACCGGTGCCGCGAACATCGACGGCAATGTCGAAATGTGGGGCGAACGCTTCGCCGGCTTGTACGGCGAACCGGCCGTGGATCTGAGCCAGCCGCCGAACAGCCCCGATCCGGCCAAGGCCGATAGCGCCTACGTGGGCACGTACGCCAACGCCTACGTCGGCGAGGTCACGATTCGGGAGGGTCAGGACGGCCTAGAGCTTGTGGTCGGCCCCGAGAACCGCGTGTTCGCCCTTGCACACTGGAACGGCGACGTGTTCCTCTTCACCGACGCACCGGAGTTGCCCGATTTTCCCGCCACCGTGGAGTTTGACTTCGGCGACGGTCCGGAAGCGAATGCCATCACCGTGTCGACGTTCGACGGGGCCGGCCAGGGAACGTTGCAGCGCACCTAGGCGCAGTCCCCTAGTAGCGCTCCAACAGCAGAGCGCGTCGGGCCACGGGATCTATCGCCTCGAGTTGGGCGGCCTCTTCCCCCTTGACCACCCGAAACACGTCGTGTAGCCGCTCACCGAACGCCTCGCGCAGCACCGCGCTCGCAGCAAATGCCGCATGCGGCTCGTCAAGGCCGGCGGGAAGTGGCGACGCGCCCAGGGCCTCGCGCTCGGCAGCTCCGAGCAGCCCCGGGTCGCCGTCTACCGGTGCGGGCGGTTGGGCGAGGCTGCGGGCTCCGGCCAGGCCGGCGGCGATGATGGCGCCAATCGCGAGGTAGGGGTTGGCGGTGGCGTCGATGGCCTTGTATTCCACGTCTCTCGACGTGCCGTCGGCGTTGCGGGCAACCCGCAACGGCACTTCCTTGTTCTCGTAGCCCCAGCCATGGAAAGCCCCGGCCCAGAAGTGCGGGCGGAACCGGGCGTAGGACATCGGCGTGGGTGCGGTCACCGCGAGCAGCGCCGGGAGGGTCTCCAGCACGCCGGCGACGAAGGCGGGCCCGTCCGAACCCAGGCCATCTTCGGCGTCTCCGGTCAGGGAGAAGTGCAGGTGCATCCCCGAGCCGCCTTCGGCCGGATCGACGACCGGCAGGAAACTGGCGATCAGGGCGTGCTTGCGCGCCACGGCATGAATCGTCTGGCGGGCGGTCACGATGGCGTCGGCAGCAGCTACTGGGTCCTGGTGCCACAACGAGATCTCGAGTTGGCCGGGAGCGGATTCCGGATGGATCTGGGCAATCATGACGCCCTGCGACTGCAGCGCGTGAGAGACCTCGTTGATGAACGCCTCGTGCAGGTCGAGGGCGAATTCCGCGGCGTATGGCGACGCGTCGGCGGGCACTACCTGCTCCGTTTCGGCGGGGCCCGGGGCCCGTAGAAGGACGAACTCGAGTTCGATGCCGACGCGTACCGTCCAGCCGTGCTGCTGTGCATCGGCGTTCACGCGGCGCAGGAAGGTGCGCGGGCACAACCAGGAGGGTTCGCCGCGGTCAACAACGTCGCACGCCACAGCAGCCTGACCACTGGCATAGGGCAGCACCACCAAGCTGTCGAGGTCAGGTTTGAGGACCAGATCTCTGACCGGCAGCAGGCCCGCCTCCGTGATCACGGCGTCGGCAACGACGGGGAGGCTGAATTGCGCCTGCGAGATGGACACCGACGTAGCGAGAATCTCCTCGAGGTGGTGCTCGTGGCCCACTCCGCCCGACAGAAGCCGTCGCCGCACGGTGGGCAGAAACAGGCCCTTCGCCCGCACGACATTGGCCAAGTCCACCCAGCGATAACGCAGCAGATCCACTTCACGCAACTGCTCACCGACAGCCATGAACTGACGCTAACAGTCCGTGCGGGCCGACAAACCGCTCACACGGCGACGTGACGCGTCCTAGGCTGCCACCATGGCGTCCGCTGATTCCGTCGAGGCCTCCCAAAGCCGTGACCGACTCCACCGCTTCTCAGCGCGAAATCGGTACGGAGTCGCCCTCTCGCTCCTCGCGATCACCTACATTCAGGCCCTCATGGTGAAGCGGGACGAAATCGGCTCAGCAAGTGTGATCCTGGTGCAATTGCTCACGGTCTACTTGGTGCTGAGCGTCTCGGAGTCGACTCGAGTGCGCAAGGTGGCTGGCCTCGCATTCCTCGTGGCTGGCGGCGTCCTCCTGGCGCTGATGTTTTCGTCCGGCGCCGTCGCTGACGGCGGCAGCATTCTTCGCGGGCTCTTTGTGGTGAACATCGCGCTGTACGCCTTGGCGCCCGTGCTCATCATCCGGCACATTTTCCGGCGCAACGTCGTGGACGGACAGACGTTTCTGGGTGCTATCTGCGCCTACTTCATGATCGGCATGATGTTCGCCTTCCTCTTCTCAGCGGTGGAACTGGGTACGGGTACGCCGTTCTTCACCTCCGAACCCGACAATCCGATGGCAGGTTTCCTCTTCTTCTCGTTCGTCACGATCACCACCACGGGGTACGGCGACCTCGTGCCCGCTGGCGAGGCCGGGCAGACCCTGGCGGTGTGGGAGGCCCTGATCGGCCAGTTCTTCCTCGCCGCGGTGGTCGCGAAGATCGTCAGTGCTTGGCGACCGTCACTGCGGCGCAAGTCAACTGAATCTTCGCCGGACAATGGCTAGTTGAATTCGGTTCCCGCCCCCTGGAACCGCCCGGTCCGCGCATCGTCTACGTGAATGCGGCATTCACCGCGCTCACCGGCTACACCGCCGAAGAGGTGATCGGCCAGCTCCTGCGCATGTCCGGGGATTTCCACGGGGCGATCCTCAATTTCGCCAAGGACGACACCCCGTATTGGCTCGACATGAAGATCTTCCCACTGCGCGACTCGGACGGCCGGGTAACCCACTTCGCCGCGATCGAACGCGATATCACTTCCCGCACGTTGGCCGAGTTGGAGTTGCGGCGCGAAGCCATGCAGGATCCTCTCACCGGCCTGCTCAACCGCCGTGGCTTCGACAACGTGGTCGGCCGGGTGTGGAATTCGTCCGAGTCGCCGGTAGGCGCGGTGGTGATGTTCGACGTCGATCGGTTCAAGCACGTCAACGACGCCGCTGGCCATCCGGTCGGGGATCGGGTCTTAGCCAACCTCGGCCTTGCTCTGCTCGGAGTCAGCGGCGACCGCGGATTCGCCGCCCGAGTCGGTGGTGATGAGTTCGCCCTCGTCCTCCCGGAGGCCACCGGGGAAGAGGCACTCGCGGCTGTGAAGAAACTACAGCGGGAGATCCGAGCGGCGCGGCGGATCGACGATGCCGGCCATCAAGTGACTATCAGCGCCGGAGTCGCCGCCCGCCACTCCTCTACAGATTTGGCAACTATGGTCACCGAAGCCGACAGCGCGCTGTATCAGGCGAAGGCATTGGGCGGGGACCGGGCCGTACTCGCTTCCAAGACTTGACCTCAGGGTGCGAGACTCGTGCCATGAGTTTGGACGTTTCGCTCCCGGAACAGCAGACCGGGACCAAACCCAAGCCCGTTGCCGCCGCCTTCGGCGCCCTGGGAGTGGTGTTGCTGGTGGCCACCGCCATCGGATTGCTGATCGGCGGCGGGGCCTATACACCTCCGGCTCCGGGCATCGTCGATTCGGGCCCATTCGTGGGTTGGGCGCTTCCGATGCTTCGCGCCTCGGCGTTGGCCACCGGGATCGCAACATTCGGTTGGTTGGGGTACGCGGCATTCATCGGCCCGCAACAGCGCGGGGGGCTGTTGGGCACCGGGGCACTCGCGGACGTGAAGCGGGCGGGAACCGCGGCCGGCATGTGGGCCGTGGCGGCGCTTGCGGCTGCGCTGTTCAGCCTCGCCAACGTTCTGGGAACGCCGCTGAGCGAGGCCACCCGGCCTTCGGTAATCGGGCAATACGCCTGGGCGATCCCGGGCGTGCGCGCCTATCTCATGGCGGCACTGTTCGCAGGTTTGATCTGGGTGGGCGCCCGCTACGCCCGCTCGCTGGCCGCGGCCGCGGGATGGTTCGTGCTGGCGCTGGCTGCATTGTCGTTCGCCCCACTTGCCGGGCACGCCGCGGGCTATGGAGATCACGATCTAGCCCTGACCTCCGGTGTCGCGCACACCTGGGCGGCTGCCGCCTGGGCCGGTGGCCTGCTCGCCCTGGCGCTGCACGCCTGGCGGCACGATCCGGGAGTGACGCAGGCGGCCGGGCGCTACAGCAACATCGCGTTGGTCTCGGTGGCCTTCCTGGCGCTCACCGGCATCGGCAACGCCTACACCCGGATGGACACGGTTTCCGACCTGTGGAACTCCGGATACGGCCGTCTGGTCTTCACCAAGACCATCATCCTGGCCGTACTCATCGGGTTGGCCGCGGTGGTGCGGCGCAACCTCGCACCCAAGCTGGGCGAGCAGCGCCGGGTGGTGGCCGGGTTCGTGGGCATGGAACTGCTGCTGCTGGCGGTCGCGGGTGGACTCGCGGTCGCGCTGGCTCAGACCCCCTACCCGCGTGCGGAGAACTCGCCGCTGACCGTGGCCGAACAGCTGCTGGGCCGTGAGATGCCCGACGCCCCCACCTGGGGAACGCTGATCCTGGGGTGGGAGTTCGAACCGCTGTTCCTGATCGGCGGTGTGATCGCGGCTGCGCTCTACGTCGCCGGCGTGATGCGGCTGCGCGCCCGCGGTGACTCCTGGCACCCCGGTCGGACAGTCTCATGGCTGCTAGGAGTTGCGGCGATCATCTGGGTCACCAACTCCGGCATGGCCGTGTACTCGCAGGTGGCATTCAGCGTCCATATGTTCCAGCACATGCTGCTGTCCATGATCGCGCCGATTCTGCTGGTGATGGGTACCCCCGTCACGCTCGCGCTACGGGCGATCAATCCGGCCCCAGCCGGACGCCGCGGGCCGCGCGAGTGGATCGTGTGGGGCATCAATTCACCGGTTGCCAAGTTCGTCACCCATCCGATCTGGGTGCTGTTCATCTTCACCTTCGGCCTCTACGGGCTCTACTACACGTCCTTGTTCGGTTGGCTCATGGGATCCCACATGGGCCACCTCGCCATGCAGATCCACTTCCTGCTTGCCGGCTATCTCTTCGCCTACGTGATCCTGGGGCTGGATCCAGCTCCGCGAGTGCTGGCGCCCTGGATTCGTTTGCTCATGTTGCTGGTGGCGATGGCGCTGCACTCCTTCTTCGCGGTACCGATCATGATGAGCGACATCGTGTTCGCCGGCGAGTGGTATTCCCTCGTGCAACCGCCCTGGGTGGAGAGCTTGGTGGGCGAAACCAGAACCGCGGGCGGCATCGCCTGGGGTATCGCCGAGGTGCCCGCCCTGATGCTGATGGTCGTGCTGGGTGTGCAGTGGGCCCGGAGTTCCGATCGCGAGGCCCGGCGCTACGACCGGCAGGCCAACCGCGACGGAGGGGCCGAGTTGGCCGCCTACAACGAACGGCTGCAGGCGATGAACGAAGCCGCGACGCGGCGGGGAGACTAGCCCGGTGGCCGCCCAGAGCACTCATTCGCTCGTTTCAGACGCGCGGATCCTGATTGGCGTCGCCTGGCACCTCAATCGCCGCCGATTCATTCAGCAGATCCTTTTCCTGCTCAGCAACGGTGTCGTCGGCGGCGTGAGCTTGCTGCTGCTGGTGCCGATCGTCAACTCAATCGCCAACCCCGAATCGGCCATGACCCTGCCGGTGTTCGGCCAGGTGAACCTGGCCTCGGTTCCGCTTGCGGTGTTGCTGGCGGCATTCGTGTCGCTGTCGGTGGTGACTGCGCTGATCACCCGGGCCTCATCGATCAACTCCACCTCGCTGCAGCAGACAATTGTGGATGACCTACGGCAAGGCGCCTTCGAGGCGATTCTGGCCGCCAAGTGGACGTTCGTCATCGGCCGACGCAAGAGCGACATCATCGAGGTCGTGACCTCCGGGGCCTCGCGCTCCGGAATGGCCTTCTTCCAGTTGCTGCAACTGTCGGTCTCGGTGGTGATATTTGTGGTCACCACGCTTGTGGCGCTCATCGTCTCGCCGACCGTGGGTGCGGTGGCACTGGTGGGGGTGATCCTGGTAGCCATTGCCCAGAGCACCGCGATCCGACCTGCATACCGCATGGGGCGCGAATTCGGCACCCGCAACCGGGGTCTGCAGGCAACGATGATGGATTCGATGGATTCGCTGCGCCTGGTGCGTGCGCACGGCGCCGACGCGGTGTGGGCGCAGCGCATCGGTGACGCGTTCACCAGCACCCGAGCGATCCAGGTGGCTAACACCAGACGCACCTCGACTGTGAACGCCGGTACTTCAGTGGGGTTGGCGGTGTCGGCCTCAGCATTGGTGTTGGTGTCGGTGTGGATCGGGATGTCGCCGGCGGCGATCGTGGTGATCCTGCTGCTGGTGGCCCGAATGGCCCGCACGGCCCAGTCGATCGCCGCGAACACCGCGATGCTGGCCAATGCCCTGCCGGCGGTGCGCGACCTGACGGTGTTGACTTCGCAGGCACGGGCGGACGTGGAGATTCCACCATCGGCCGTGTCCACGCGCGACGCGATCGATCCCAGCTCCGCTCGACCGCTGCTCGAGTACGACGACGTGACCTTCCGATACCCGGAGAGCAGCAACGGCGTGCACGGGATCACTTTCTCGGTGGTGCGCGGCGCGATCACGGTACTCACCGGCCATTCGGGCTCGGGAAAGTCGACCACGGCAGACTTGGCGTTGGGGTTGCTGGAACCGGAGCAGGGTCGAATTCGCGTGGATGGGGAGGTGCTGACCCGCGCGGATCTGCGGTGGTGGCGTGACCATGTCGCCTACGTCCCGCAGGAGACCGTGCTGATTCCGGGCACGTTGCGGGAGAACTTGTCGTGGTCCACTGCGGCGCAACCGACCGACGACCGTTGTTGGGAGGCGCTGGATAGGGCTGCCGCCGACTTCGCAAAGTCTCTGCCCGACGGCCTCGACACGCTGCTTGGGGACCGGGGCGTGCGGCTGTCCGGTGGCGAACGTCAACGGGTGGCGATTGCTCGAGCGCTCTTGCGCAACCCGACCTTGTTGGTGCTCGACGAGGCCACGTCGTCGCTCGACGATGCAACCGAGGCACGGGTGCTCGACCTGATGACCTCGTTGGTGCCGGCCATCACGGTGCTGGTGATTGCACACCGACGCTCGACGGTAGACGCGGCGCATCACGTGGTGCGGTTAGAGGCTGGTCGGGTGGTCGGGGTCGTGGGGGCGTGACCGTTGCGTGGGACGAAATTCGCGTGCTCGAGTCAAGCCGTGACTCCCCACGCACCTGGTAATCCTCGAGCACCAATACGCAGTCCCCTACGGACCCCGGAGGGGTGGTTCGGGCTGGTCTGTGTGGGTGAGGCCGGAGGGGAAGGTCCAGGCCCAGGTTTGGCCAGGGGTGGTGGTCGGTGGTGGAAGGTTGGCTAGTTGGTAGCCGTGGTGGGTTTTGAGGTTGTGATGGGTCCGGCAAAGTGGACCGAGATTCGAAGCGGCGGTGGGACCGTGGGGGTATGGCTCGGTGTGGTCGAGATCGCAGTTGACCGCCTGGCGGGAACAGCCGGGCATCCGGCAGTGCGGTTCGCGGGCCCTGATGAGTCGTGCCAGCGCAGCGCTTGGTGCATACGTGCGCGATCCGACGGAGGTGACCACGCTGGTGGTCGGGTCGGTGATCCATAGCCGCCAGCGACCATCCGCTGCGAGCTGGCGGGCGACCTCCGCCGGCACGGCCCCGACGCCGGGCACTCGGGCGGGCACCTCAGCCAGGCCCAGCAGCGTGGCAGCGTCGATGACCACCGCGATCTCTGGCCGGGCAGGTAGGGGAACCGGACCGGTGCCGGAGGGTTCAGGGGATGAGTCGGGACCGGTGCCGGAGGGTTCAGGGGATGAGTCGGGACCGGTGCCGGTGGGTTCAGGGACATCGGACGGGACGACGACGGCCCCAGGCGTGGTCTGCCCGAGGAGGGCTGCGATGAGTAGGTCGGCGCGACGCTCGTCAGCGCAGCGTGGATCGTCGGGGTGGTCGGACTTGTGTGCGGCGGCCGCGGCGGTGAGTCGGTGGAAGATGCGGGCGGCGTCGACATCGGGCAGGTAGGCGTTCAACCACGCCATTCCGTCGCTCTCCGGCGAGACACTCACCCGGCGCCGCGACCGTGCCGCGTCGCGCGCCTCCGCGACCACCTGCGGGGCCAGGCGCAGCACGGCCAGTTTCGTTGCCCGGCGAACCTCCCCTGGGGTCCAGGGCCGGCGTCCGGCCCGTAGGCGCGCGTCGACTTTGGCCACGACATCGTCGATCACCGCCCGACGGGGCTCATCGGGGAGGTTCGAGGTTTCCCCGAGCACCGCCCGCCACGCCGCGGGCAGCAACGTGGCGTCAGCCGCCAACGCGACCAGCGGCGGATGGGCGAACAGGTCCCGCGCCGCGTACAGCCGTGAGGTCGCCGCGGACACCGACAGCCGCAACACCGCGGCCAGTTCGGCCCGGGCCGGGTCGGTGACCCTCGCCGCCGCCATCCCCGCCGGGGTGGCCACCACAGTCTCGGCGCCACCGGCGTCGACCACTGCCGCGGCCGCGGCCACCTCGATCCAACTCGTCATCGCCTGCCACGCCGCGGCAACGACGAGTTGGCAGGCACATGGCCACCCCGGCGACGACCCGGGTGCCGGGATCGGATCCGCAGCCTCCACCCGCGGATCAGGATCGCGATGGTCGCCCGGACACACCTTCTGGCGCCCCACATCGCCCAACGCGGCAAGCAGCCCCGGACCCGGATCAAGCACCATCAACCTGCGCACCACCGCACGCACCGGCGCATCCCACCACTCCCGGCGCACCCAGCGAGCCAACCGACCGGGCACCGAACCCGCCACGACAAGCGGCTCCACACAGGCACCCGAATCAGTACCGCCACTCGGCTCCGAACCGGCGCTCCGGCCAACATCGGCGAACCCGCCCCGACTGCTGACTGAGTCAAACCGAATCGCCTCAGAAACCTCAAGTAGCTGCTCGATCGTCGGCTCCAACAGATCATCAAGCCACACCGGGCCCACCTGCGCCTCGGTCACCGCCTCCTCGACCGCAACCGCACGCACCCAAGCCCCACCAGGCGCAGCGGCATCGGCGGCATCGGGTTCACCCCAGCCACCTGAATCTGCCACGGACCCCCCGTCCGCCCCCGTCATGCACATATCCCCATAATAGTACACACGTTCGAATGGCACAAGGGGCTAGCGCAGAGTTCCTCAGCCGATGCCGCGCAGAAGCCCGCCGGGCCACGACCGAGGTCGCGGGTCACCGCGCGGATCGTCACGACATCCGTGGGGTCGGCGACATCTTCGAACAACGCGTGGCTCCGCAGTCGCGGCTGCACCAGGAGTTCATGGCCCGCCACGCTGACCGCCAACCAGGCAGCAGGATCGGCTTCATCCGCGTCGTGCTGGAATTGCCGCAAGCTCATCGAGCCGTCATCCCTCGAGCGTAGTTCGAACGCCCCGGTCCCTCTTGAGCCACGGCGGCGCTTGACGTGCACCCACGGCCACCGGCTCAGCCACCGACGGGCCATGGCCTCCCAATCGGTCGACGGAGCCAGCGGCGGGACGATCAGCGAAGGGACCGTCGGGACGCCAGCCGCGGCGAGCCGCTCGGCCGTGCCTACCTTGTCCCCCAGTGCCGCCACCTGGCGTTCGCCGCGCGCCCCACTTGCGGCGGCGTTCCAACGCTCCTCAGTGCTGTAGACGTACTCCGGCCACCGCTGCAGCCCATCGGAGGCCACGAGCCGCCTCCGAGCCACACTCGACGGTGAACCTTGAACTCCGCTGAGGTGCGCAGCCCACGGGCTCGCGCCGCCGAACGGCGGTTCGCCGAGCGTGACATCGGCTGGCCCCTTTCGATTGCGGCCGGTGGAACTCAAGTATTGCGGGGGCGTAAGCGTTGCGCCGGACCGGGCGCAGCCCCACGCCCGACTGGGGCACACAGGAGTCCCGGTTTAGCATGAGGCCGTGAACAGCTCCAAGATCCGAGCGCTGCTTGCGATCGTGACGGTGATGATCGCCGCAGTACTAGGAGCCTCCCCGGCCGCCGCCCACTCCGAGCTGGTGTCGTCGGCTCCCGCCGACGGATCGGCCCAATCCGCTCCCCCAGCCCAAGTGGTGCTGACGTTCAACGAGATCATCTCGGATGCTGGGCTGCAAGTGGTGGCCCAAGGGCCGTCGGGCTCAGTCGCGCTGCCGGCCCCGACGGTGAACGGAACCACCGTCACCACCGAGTGGCCGCAGACCGAATCGGGAGGCGAGTACCAGGTTTCCTACCGCGTGGTGAGCGCCGATGGACACCCGATCGACGGCACGATTCGATTCTCCTACCCCGGCGAGGCCGGCGAGGCCGACGACCCGGCGGCCGCAAGCGCAGCCGATTCGTCGGCGGCCGCCGTTCCAGTTCCACTATCCGAGACCACGGATGCCAATGTGAACGAAACTGAGGGCGGCTTCCCGTTGTGGCTCCCGGTGGTCGTCGTGATCGTCGGCGTTGCGATCGGTGCCAGCATTGCGCGAGCTCTGCGGCGCCGCAACGCGACGCACACCGCAGACTCCTGATTCGCGGCAAGCCTGGCACCTACGAGCAAACAGGCACGCCTAACATGAACCCCATGTCGAACCCTGCCAGCCCAACACTCGACCGCACGGTCGAGCCCTGGCTGGGCACATTCCCTGGCCTTGGGAGCATCGCCGTGGCACAGGACGGTTCGGTGGAAATCGTCGCGGAGGCCAACCAGGAAGAAGATGCCACCCTCCGCGAACGAGCCTTGCGATTCGGCTGGGCGGAGGGGCTGTCGCTGGTGCGGCGAGGGTTCATTTTGGCGGGGGGCGCGGCCGTGTGCCCACCGGATGATTCGGGCGAACAGAATCCGGGCGTGGCAGCCACCCACGGCGTGCTGATCCTGACCGGCGATCCCCATGATGTGGTGATCGTGATCGCCGAACTGGTCGATCGAGGCTGGAGCGTGATGTCCGACCGATTCACCCCGGTGCAATGGCAGCAGGGACGGCTGACGGCCTACCCCCGGGAGGCCCCGGTGCTCATGGCGTCGCGCCGTGCAAAGAAGTTGCAGCGCGAGGGCCAGAAGGTCCGCGCCCACACCGATGCGCTGGATGTGGATCTGCCACGTTGCGCACTGCCCCGCGAGGTGACGGCGGTGGCACAGGTGTCCATGCGTCGACCAAACGAGGTCCCGCTTGCCGAGTCCACCGGCCAGAAGCGATTCGAATCGGCCGCCGGCCTCATGCTCGGTGGGGTGTTGCGCGACCCCTCCAGCGCCGACCTCGAGGCTGGCGAGGCGATGGCCGACCATCTGCGCCTGGCGAGCCTGCGCTACAGCAATCTGCGCATCGAATCCGGGACCATCTCCGAAGACGTCGACGCCCTCATCCAGTGGCTGGCCAACTCGGAGGCGACGGTCCAGTGACCAACCCGACGAGAACGCCAGCCGCCCCCTCGCACCACGAGCCCGCGGAACGCGCCCGGCTCGCAGCCGCACGCCCCAACGGACCGGGCCGAACAGTGTGGCTGGCCTCGTACCCAAAATCCGGCAACACCTGGATGCGGGCCATCGTCACCGCGCTCGGCACCCACAGACACCTGTTTGCGGTGAATCAGTTGGGCTCCGGTTCGCAGCCGATGTATGTGGGCGCGATGCTGCCCATGTTCGGCATCGATCCGCGATGGCTCTCGAGGGACGAGATCGATCTGGCCCGCGACGTGCTGGTTCGCAGGTGGGGCGAGCCGACCGAGGACGAACCATCGGGAAGGCCCCTCCTGCGAAAGACCCACGAGGTGTTCCGAGGTGGGGAGGCTGACCGCGAGCCGTTCCCGATCAGTGCCACGCGGGCGGCCATCCTCGTTGTGCGCGACCCACGCGACGTGGCGTGCTCCTATGCCCCGTTCTTCGGGGTGGAAATCGACGGCGCGGTGGACGCGCTCGGCCGCGACCTGCCCGAGGGCAAAGCCTCCCCGGCGAATTCGTCGACTACCCAACCGTGGGGCTCGTGGTCGAGCCATGCGGATTCCTGGCTGGCCGAGTCGGTTCCGTTCCCCGTGCATCTGGTGCGTTACGAGGATCTCAAGTCCGACGCCGTGGCCGCGCTGGCGCCAATCTTTGAGGCCATCGGACTGGAGTGCACGGAGACCGAACTGGCCGCCGCGATCGAACAGGCCCGGTTCGATCGACTGCGGGAATCGGAGCAGAACGTCGGGTTCCGGGAGACCTCGCGCAAGACCGAAGCATTCTTTCGCCGCGGCGCAAGCGGCGGGTGGCGCGACGAGTTGACCGCCAACCAGGTGGCCGCGATCGAAGCCGACCACGCCGAGCGGATGCTGGAGTTGGGCTACGAATTGACCACCGATTCGGCGGAACGGGCAACGCTCTTCGACGTCCGCGAATCGCGTCGGCGTCAAGAGGCCTCCGAGTGGTGGCGGCTGCCCGAACGCATGGGGATCGACGTCAGCCTAGGGACCGTACCCGAGGAGTTGCCTAACGCCACCCGACCGCGCAAGTGGATTCAGGTGACCCCGGACGAGGCGCTGGTGCGCTTCGAGGCGGGCTCCGCCGTCCTGGTGCGCGGCGGCAAGGAAGCGGTTGTTCAATGGAAACCCGATCCGGAGCGCCCCGATGACGACCCTTCGTGGATCGTTCAGGGCTGGGCGGTGACGCTGGCCATGCTGCAGCGGGGCGACCTCAGCCTGCACGCGGCCACCGTGGAAATCAACGGCGAAGTCGTCGCGATCGCGGGCAACCGTGGCGCCGGGAAGTCCACCACCTCTATGGCCCTGCGCAAGCGGGGTCACCGACTGCTGGTGGACGACGTCACGCTCATCGAGTTCCGTGGTACGGAAGCGTGGACCACGCCCTACTCCCGCAACGTGCACCTGCTGCCCGACGCAGCCGAAGCGATCGGATTGGACTTCGACGCGATGCGCCTGCTCTCCGGAGGCCGGGCGAAGGTGGGCTTTCGGGCCGAGGACCCACCCGAGGATCCTCACCGGATCGACCGCATCGTGGTGCTGGCGCCCGGGCGCAACACCACCGAGGTGCTCCTTACCGAAAGACGCGGGAGTGCCCGGCTGGCGAGTCTGATAGCGCATACCCGCCGCGACGGCATCGCACCACTGGTGCTCGGCCAGGACAAGTACTTCAACCTGCTGGCGAAACTGGCCAACTCCACACCGGTTCACGTGCTGTCGCGGCCCGCCGACGAGTGGACGCTGGATACCGTGCTCGACGCGATCGAGTCCGGCCAACCGACGGCCTGACGGGGATTCGGACGCATGAGGGTGGCCTCGGAGGACGTGAACGTGCAGCGTCTGGTGACGACCATCGCCGCCACAGTCACGGCCAACGGTGGCTACGTCCACCCGGAGCTCGTCGTTCGTCACGACGGAGCGTCGCTGTGGCTGGAACTACCGAGAGCCGCGAATCCGCATCTGTCGGGCGACGACGGCAAGGCGCTGGACAAACCGCACCCCGACGCGGCTGCGCTGCTGGTGATCCCGAACGAGTTGCACATCCCGGTGAGCGATCTCGACTGGGAACCGCACGACACCCGACTGCGGTATCGGGCACAGCCCGAGCACCTCACAGCAGCCCAGCGCACGATCGTGGACGCGATGGTGGACCTATTCAACGCGGTGGACAAGGTGCGGGTGATCGGTCAGGCGTACGCGTCGCACGCGCTCGAGGTCGATCCGGAACTACTCGCGCTGATCCGCCGGGCGCGGCCAAGGTTCGGCTTGGACACGAGCCGCGGGCAGATCCCCAGTGACCCGTCGCCGTCGGTCTCGATGGTGAACTCCAGGCTGCGCACCGAGATGGGTGAGGCGGATGAGGGCCCCATCGGGTTCTTCATGCCCATGATCGACATGCTCAACCACCACCCCTACGGCTCGCGCTACCGCCGCACCGAAACCGGAGCTTGGCGAATCGACATCCACCATCCTGAACCCACCGACCAGGTGTTCGTTCGCTATAACCTCGCCGACTCGCTTGGCGTGGCGTTGGGATTGGGCTATCTGGAAGTCGCAACCAGATTCGTGTCCTCCGTCGAATGCAGCGTTGCGGTGCCGGGGCTGGGCACGATCGAGGTGCTCGGAGTCGGCAGCCAACGTCGGCGCGTGCCAGCTCCCCGCCTCGCTCGGACCGAAGAGGGCTGGCGGATGCAGGGCTTGGTGCTCGATGTGGAGCACCTGGCCAACCTGCGTGCGCTGCTGCTGATGCCGCTGATGTCTGTGCAGCCAGATCGTGGGACGGCGGCGAATCTAGGCGTGGTCGACGAGTTCCTTGCCGCGGCAGTGCACGCAAATATCGCCTACTACGAGGAGCTGCTGGCGGCCTGCACTCCACCCTTCGAGGTCGACTCCACGCCGGACCACTCCGCCGACCCCCACCAGCGTGCGCTCTTCGCTGGCGTCAGCGCGCACCAGCTGCATCTGCTCACCACTATCAACGCACGGCTTGGCGAGTTGAGCGCCGACTGACTCGGTGCCCGATGCCGGATGCATAGGGTTGCCCTATGCGAGTCGAGACCGAGCAGCCCGAACTTGCTGACCACCTCCATGGCCTCGCACGTACCCTGCGCGCCAACGGCGGATTCGTTGCGGACGACTTCACCGTGCGGGAACGGTCGGGGCAGTTCTCGTGCGCCATCGCCGAACGCATCGGCGAACCCGATCGCTTGCTGGTCTCCTACCCGACCGAACTGCAGGTGCCCATGTGGCACCTGCAATGGGCCGATTCGGACGAGTTGCTGGAACCAAGCGGAGGCCTTGAGGGGTTGACTACGGTCCAGCGCACCCTGCTGGACGATTGGCTTCCGCTGGTCAACGCCACCGGCCGACTCCGCTACGTCCGAGCCGCGGTGCCCAAGTACGCCGTTCAATCCTGGGCGATCCCCACCACCCGGGCCTACCTGATGGCGGCGCTGTTCGCGGGGGGCATTTGGGTCGGTGTCCGCTATGCCAGGTCGCTGGCGGCGGCCGCAGGCTGGTTCGTGTTGGCGGCCGCCGCGCTGGCCTTCGCGCCCCTAGCCGGGCACTCGGCCGGCTACGGCAACCACGACCTGGCGTTAACCTCCGGGGTCGCGCACACCTGGGCCGCAGCGGTGTGGGCCGGCGGGCTGTTGGCGCTGGCCGTGCATGCCTGGCGGCATGATCCGGGAGTCACCCAGGCGGCCGGGCGCTACAGCAATATCGCCCTGATCGCGGTGGGTTTTCTGGCCCTGACTGGGGTCGGCAATGCCTACACCCGGATGGACACGGTGTCGGATTTGTGGAACTCCGGCTATGGCCGGCTGGTGTTCATCAAGACCGTGATCCTGCTGGTGCTCATGGCTCTTGCCGCAGTGGTGCGGCGACGGTTGGCGCCGCGGCTGGGTGAGCAACGGCGGTTGGTGGCGGGGCTGGTGGCCATGGAGTTGGCCCTGCTGGCGGTGGCCGGCGGCCTGGCGGTGGCACTGACCCAGACGCCGTATCCGAGCGTGGAGAGTTCGCCGCTGACGGTTGCCGAGCAGTTGCTGGGCCGCGAGATGCCGGATGCTCCCACGTGGTCGTCGCTGATTCTTGGCTGGCAGTTCGAGCCACTGTTCCTGATCGGCGGGGTGATCGCCGCCGCGCTGTACATCGCTGGGGTGATGCGCCTGCGGGCCCGAGGGGACTCGTGGCATCCGGGCCGCACAATCTCGTGGCTGCTGGGGGTGAGCGCCATCATCTGGGCCACCAACTCTGGGGTCGCCATCTACTCCGAGGTGACGTTCAGCGCCCACATGTTTGGCCACATGCTGCTGTCGATGATCGCGCCGATCCTGCTGGTCATGGGCACCCCGATCACCTTGGCGCTGCGGGCGTTGCGGCCCGCGCCCGACGGGCGGCGAGGCCCGCGCGAGTGGATCGTGTGGGGCATCAACTCCCCACTTGCGAAGTTCATCACCCACCCAATCTGGGTGCTGCTTGTGTTCACCGTCGGCTTGTATGGGCTCTATTACACGCCGCTATTCGGTTGGCTCATGGGATCGCACATGGGGCACCTGGCCATGCAGTTGCACTTCCTGTTCGCCGGCTACCTGTTCGCCTACGTGATCCTCGGACTCGATCCAGCGCCGCGCGTGCTTGCGCCGTGGCTGCGGCTGCTGATGCTGCTGGTGGCGATGGGCCTGCATGCGTTTTTTGCGGTGCCGATCATGATGAGCGACATCGTCTTCGCTGGGGAGTGGTACACCCTGGTGCAGCCGCCGTGGGTGGACGACCTGGTGGGCGACACTCGGCTGGCCGGTGGCATCGCCTGGGGTATCGCGGAGGTTCCCGCGCTGCTGTTGATGGTGGTTCTCGGTGTGCAGTGGGCGCGCAGTTCGGAGCGCGAGGCTCGTCGATTCGACCGTCAATCCGAACGCGATGGCGGGGCCGAGATGGCCGCGTACAACGAGCGGCTGAAGGCGATGAACGAGGCCGCTTCCCGACGCGGGGAGTAGGCGCTGGCGGTTGGGCTGCGCCTCGCCGTTGAGTCGCTGCCGCCTCGCCGTTAAGTCGCTGCCGGCTCGTCGCTGGCCCGTCCCTCGCCTCGCCGCTGACTCGCTGCCGGATCGCTGATACACCACCTATCCTGTGACGGTGACGGCTCCGCAGGAATCAAGGCACTCGCTGGTGTCGGATGCCCGCATCCTCATCGGCGTCGCCTGGCACCTCAACCGCCGGCGGCTGATTCTGCAGATCATCTTCCTGCTCACTAATGGTGTGGTGGGCGGAGTGAGCCTGCTGCTGCTGGTACCGATCGTGAACTCGATCGCGAATCCAGAGTCGAGCCTGAACGTGCCGCTGTTGGGCGAGGTCAACCTCAGCAGCATCCCGTTGGCCGTGCTGCTGGCGACGTTCGTCGGGCTCACGGCGGTGTCGGCGCTGATCACCCGGGCGTCGTCGATCAATTCGACCGCGCTGCAGCAGACGATCGTCGACGACCTGCGCCAGGACGCATTCGAGGCGATCTTGGCAGCCAAGTGGACCTTTGTGCTGGGGCGCCGCAAGAGCGACATCATTGAGGTGGTGACGTCGGGGGCTTCGCGATCCGGTTTGGCGTTCTACCAGCTGCTGCAGCTGTCGGTGTCGGTGGTGCTGTTCGTGGTGACGTCGGTCGTGGCGCTCATCGTGTCGCCCCTGGTGGGAGCCGTTGCGCTGGTGGGCGTGATCCTGGTTGCGGTGGCGCAGAGCACCGCGATCCGCCCGGCCTACCGGATGGGCCGGGAGTTCGGCACCCGCAATCGGGGGCTGCAGGCGGTGATGATGGATTCGATGGATTCGCTGCGGCTAGTGCGTGCCCATGGCGCCGATGCAGTCTGGGCCCAACGGCTGGCCGAATCGTTCAGCAGCACCAGGGCGATTCAGGTCGCCAACACTCGTCGAACCTCCACTGTCAATGCCGGCACGTCGGTGGGCTTGGCCGTGTCGGCGTCCGCGTTGGTGCTGGTGTCGGTGTGGGTGGGCATGTCACCGGCGGCGATCGTGGTGATTCTGCTGTTAGTGGCCCGCATGGCCCGAACGGCACAGTCGATTGCGACAAATGGCGCGATGTTGGCCAATGCGCTGCCGGCGGTGCGTGACCTGACGGTGCTGACCACGCAGGCGCGCGCGGCGGTGGAGATCCCACCGGCTGGCGCAACGGCCCGCGACGCGATTGATCCGGCGTCGCCGGATCCGCTGGTGGAGTTTCGGGACGTGACCTTCTGCTACCCGGAAAGTTCGAACGGGGTGCACGGGATCTCGTTTGATGTTGCGCGTGGCCAAATCACGGTTCTAACCGGGCATTCCGGCTCGGGTAAGTCGACCACGGCCGACCTCGCGTTGGGGCTGCTGGAGCCCGCACAGGGGAAGATCTTGGTTGATGGCGAAGTGCTGACTGCCACGGATTTGCGCTGGTGGCGGGGCCATGTGGCCTACGTCCCCCAGGAGACGGTGCTGATTCCAGGGACGTTGCGGGAGAACCTCTCGTGGTCCACAGCGGACCCTCCCGCCGACGAGCGATGCTGGGAGGCGCTTGACCGAGCCGCAGCTGACTTCGCTCAAGCCTTGCCAGACGGCCTCGACACCATGCTGGGCGACCGCGGGGTGCGGCTGTCGGGTGGGGAACGCCAGCGGGTGGCTATTGCCCGGGCGCTGCTGCGGAATCCGACTTTGTTGGTCTTGGATGAAGCGACGTCGTCGCTGGATGATGCAACCGAGGCGCGGGTACTGGACCTCATGACGTCGCTGGTGCCGGCGATTACTGTGCTGGTGATCGCGCACCGGCGGTCGACCGTGGATGCAGCGCACCATGTGGTGCGGCTGAAGGCTGGCCGGGTTGTTGGGGTGGTGGGGGCGTGATCCATGAGCGTGTAGTGGGGCCTGAGGGACCTGCCTAGGTCACGCTAGACCCGGTGAACGTCCGTGTGGATGAAATCATCTCCCTTGAACAGCAGCGGCTCACCCCGCGAAGCCGCGAGAGCATAGGTGCAGCAGTCGCCGAAGTCCAGGCTAGCCCGGTGTCCGCTGCCTCGGCCGAAATCCGCAGAAGCAGCCCGCGCGAGGGCGGCTTGGTGGGCGTCGAATGGGGTGATGGTCGCCCCGATCAATTCGAGCAACTCATCGAATCGACGGCTCAGGACTGGATCACCCAGCCGATCGATCACCGCTGCGGCCTCCACGTAGGCGACCGCCGACATGCGAACGTCTTCAGCGTGGACCAGCGCCTGAATGAAGTCGTCACCTTCCGGCTCCCCGCGCAGGATTGCGATGACCGCAGACGTATCGACGATCACGCGGGCATTCCGGACTCGTCATAGAGCACCGCCGTGAGGTGGGGGAAGCGCCCGGCCGAGTCCCCACCAGCCCCAGCCGCAGAAAACCTAGGCGCGCAATCCTCAACCAGTGCACGAACTCGAGCTAGCCGCACGGCCGGTGTCTCGCGGGTCGCCTCCCGCTCCGCCAGAAGTCGGGCCAACCGCTCCTCCACGGCGGTTGCAACCGCCTCCGACTTTCCCTCACCGGTGAGTTCGGAGAGTTCGTCAACTGCGGCGAGCGCCTTGGGATTCTTGAGATTGAGTGCCATAGTGGTACCTCCCAAGTTCAAAGGGTACCACAGGTACCAATGGAAGTGTTCCTCCCCGTTGCCGCACGCACGGACAGCGATTCGCGAGCACTTGACGCGAGTCTCGGCGCTGTCTTGCGAATCTTGATCGCCGAGCGCAGCAGCGGCGAGGCCTTAGTGGCGGACGCCCCGCGGATCAAGTCGCTTGCCTTCGCCGGGGCGAGGTAGCGGTCGATCGATGCGGCACTCATCGACAACAACTCCGCGCGCACCGCCGGGCTGTAACGGTCCTGAGCGAACACCAGCTCACCGTGGCGTTCCAACCCGTCGAGCTGGGTGCGCATCGACAGCGAGAAGTACTTGCCGCACTGCCCGTCCGAAGCCGCCCACTCCCGCTGCAGGACCTTCACCGCGCCAAAGGAGAACCTGCCCAACCCGGAACCTGATGCTCCTATTGTGTCTAGTTTTTCTGGTCGGCTCCTTCTGGTTGGGGTTGCTTGATCCAGGCGGTTTCGGGTAGGGCTGGTGGTTGTGGTGGCTGGGAGAACCGTTGCGGGGGCCGCGCCGCCGCGATCAGGCGCCGCCGGGCGTTTTCCCGAGACCAGCCGGTCACCGCCACCACCTCGTCGAGCACCTTGCCCTTGTCCTTCGTCCCCGCGGTCACGTACGCCTTCGCGCACCTGCTGGTGATCTCTGCCCGAGACTTCATCGATAACCCACTCCTCATACCTGCCACGCTGACCGTTACGCGGGCATGTCCACCTGAGGCACCAACAGTGTTTCGCGGGCACTTGTCGTGAGTCTCGTCGATCGGTTGAGTTGGAAGGTCACGACAGATGCCATCGCCGTGCACCTGTACGCACCCTGAGACGCTCCACCACCAGACACCCGTGGCGTCCACTCCGACACTTGGCGGACATTGCAGTGTGGCACTCACTCTGTTGCCGGGCACCGAGGGTGTTTCGCGAGCACTCGTTGAGTCCAGGGGTTTGGTGCTTGAGACCCATCGAAGCGTTCAAATATGCGGTCGGACCCTGCGGATAGCGGTTTGACGAGGCTGCCGCTGCGGCCAACATCTTCTTTCTGCGCTACGCTGTGAAGCGCCAATTACCTTGAAAAGAGGAGGAATATGAAGTCAACTTGGGAGAGTCCCGCCCTGGAGTGCTTGAGTGCGGCCAACGACAGCGAGAAGAACACTAATCCCACCGCCGAGAGCCTCCTTGATCCGACCGTTGCTCCCGTTGCCTGGGGTCAGGCTACGAGTTAGGCGTTTCCTTAGGCCAACCGCACCTTGGGTCAAAATTGCCACTCTCGGCTCACTGCCGCTTGATCGCATGTCAGCCCTTCTATTGATTTAGTTGCTGTCCTCCTCCCGCCTTTCCGGTTGACTGAATCGGCCAGAGCGGGTAGGGGTCTCGGTCGTTGTGGTTTTGGCCGCGCACTTGCCAAGTGCATCTGAGTCGGCGCCGCACGTGTTGCGTGTCGTTAGTTCCTAAATGGTTGGGTTTTGGCGCAATGGGGTGTGGCGAATTCTCTTGCTCCGGTGTTGGTACTTCGTGATGGGGACCGGGAGGTGTTGAAGTCCTGGGTGCGCTCGACGTCGATGCGGGCGGGGTTGGTTCAGCGGGCCCGGATTGTGTTGCTGGCCTCGCAGGCGGTGGCCAATGCGCGGATCGCCGCGGAGGTGGGCACCACGACGTCGGTGCGGAAGTGGCGCAAACGGTATGCCGAAGCCGGGTTGGCCGGCTTGGATGATTCCCCGCGGTCGGGGCGGCCCAAGCAGGTCGATGACGAGCGGATCATCACCGTGGCATTGCGACCGCCGCCGAAGAAGTACGGCGTGACACATTGGTCCTCACGGCTGCTAGCCACGCATCTGGGGATCGGCAACGCGACGGTCGCCCGGGCGTGGCGCGCGGACGGTGTGCAGCCGTGGCGCAGTGAGGCGTTCAAGTTTTCCACCGACCCCGAACTGGTCGGGAAAGTCATCGACGTCGTCGGGTTGTATTTGGTGTCGCGCTTCATAATTGTTGGCAGGGGTAGTTAGTAGAGACATCGTTACCCCTGATTGGAGAGTGAGTCCGATGGGACGACCACCGGTGATCCCGGCGGAGAAGAAGGCCAGGATCGTGCTCAGTGTGCTGGCCGGTGAGGTCACGATCGTGCAGGCCGCACGCAAGGAGAAGGTGTGAAGAGCAGTCCATCTCACGGTGGAAGGCCGAGTTCCGCGAAGCGGGCAAGACAGCGCTGGCCGCGGGCAAGACCGGACCGTCCACACGGGAGGAACAACTGGAGGCTGAGGTCGCCGATCTGACCCAGGCCCTCGGTGAGGCCGCAGTCGAGATCCGGGTGCCGAAGAAATCGGCGGAGGGCCGGCTGGGCCCTTCGCCGACTGCGAGGTGATCCGCATCGAGGCGGGCATGTCGACTTCGAGGTTCTGCCAACTTCTCGACAAGACCTGCGCGCACCTGGCGTCGCTGGCAGGCCCACGCCCGCGACGGGCGCGCACCGAAAGGGCCGTGGCGGCAGCCGGTCCGTGACCAGGTCCGTGAAGCGGTGCTCCATCATGCCGGGAAGCATCCGTCGTGGGGGCATCGCAAGATTTGGGCGATGTGCGCCTACGAGGGGCATACGGCGTCGCCGTCGACGGTGATGCGGGTGCTGCAGGACGAGGGCATGGGGCTCGCGGCGAACTACACCAAGGAACGCCGTGACCTTGCAGGGCAGCGCAAGAAAGCGTTCGCCGCCGCCCCGAGTGGGCCCAACCAGGTGTGGCAGCTGGACTTTTCCCAGTATGAGACCGTCGCCGGGGGCACCTGGCAGATCGCCGGCTGCCGCGACTACTGGTCCAAGTACGAGTTCGCCTATCACCTGTCCCCGACGGCGAATCAGCACGACGCGATCGCGGCGCTGGAAGCTGCGATCGCTGAGGCTGAGGCCATGCTCGGAACAACGCTGCTGGAGTTGGCCACCGATCCTGTCACCGGTGAGATCACACCGATCCTGACCATCGTCACCGACAACGGCGGACGAGTTCCGCTCGTTCCGGTTTCAGGCCTTCATCGCCACCCACCCCGAGCTCACACATGTCCGCACGCGGGTGCGCAGTCCCGGGCCAGAACGGCTCGGAGTGAACGCGGCTTCGGCACGCTGAAATACGAAAAGTTGTACTGCGAACAGATCGACGACGCCCTCGACCTTGGTGTGCGTCTGATTTCGTGACGGTTTCTTGGGGAGAAAATCCCAGCATCTGCGGGGTGGTCCGGGAAGGATCACACTGTGGAGAGGAGCCCGCTGATGGGCACGAATGTATCGGGAAAGGGTGGGCGGCGCCGGCGTGTGTTGAGCCCGTCGCAGAAGTACGAGGTGTTCTTGGAGGTGACCACCAGCGATCTGACGCAGGCGCAGGTGGCGGCGAAGTGGGGCATCGATCGGTCGACGGTCAAGACGATCGTTCGTACCGCGAAGCAGGGCAGCTTGGATGCGTTGGCGTCGGCTCGGCCGGGGCGTCCGGGCAAGACCGCCGAGCAGGTCGAACTCGAGGACGCCAAGGCCGAGATCGAACGGTTGCGTGCCACGGTCACCGAGCAGGCAGTGCAGTTGCATTTGATCGAGGGAAAATCGCGTTGGGACTGACCACCGGCCCAGTCCCTGCCCGCGTAGACGGCGACGTCAAGGCCGGTCTGCTGGCGTTGATCGACCACGCCGAACAGCACGGCTGGTCGCGTTCGCGAGCAGCCGGTCGTCTGGGGCTAGACGAGTCCCGGCAGCGACGCTGGGATCAGATCCGCCGCGGCGGTGGCGACCTGAACGATGCTGCTCCCGGCGGGAACCCGTTGCACGGTCTGCTGCCTGGCGAAAGGGAGGCGATCATCACGGTTCATGAGGCGTGGGGTGAGGTCGACCGGTCGCACCGAAAACTGGCCCACCGGGGATCGCGTCTGGGTGTGGTGCATGTCAGCGAATCCACGGTCCTGCGGGTTCTGACCCAGGCCGGACTGACCCTTCCGGGCGCGCCCAGACGCAATCCAGCACCGCGCACCGGCTTCCCGGACTGGCTGGAATGGAAACCCAACCGGATCTGGGGTTATGACTACACCCACTTCACCCGCGCCCGCCGGGCCGCGGTGGCGGTCATCGACATCGTGTCCCGCAAATGGATATCAACTTTGGTGTCGGCCGAGGAGACCTCCACCCAGGTCGAGGCCGTGTTCTGCGACGCTCTGGAGGCCGAGGACCTGCTCAACGCCAGCTGGGCGCACGGCAGCGCCGACCTGCGGGTCGCGTTGGCTGACGGGGACCGCGAGACCATCGACCGGCTCGCCGCTGGCGGGGACATGCCCCTGCTGCTGGCGATCTCGGACAATGGTCCACAGATGCGGTCGGTGTCGACTCGAGAGTTCTTGGCCGGGGTCGCGATCGCCCAACAGTTCGGCCGCCCCGGCACACCGACCGACCAGGCCTGGGTGGAAAGCCTCTTCGGGCATGTCAAGGGTGAGAACCCACACCTGGAACTCATCAAGGACCCCGCAGAGCTCGAAGCCGAACTCGAGCGGATTCGTGGCGACTACAACACCGTGAGGCTGCACGCCGGGATCGGCTACGTCACCCCTGACGATGAGCACGAAGGCCGCGGCGAAGGACTCCGCCAAGCCCGCCGACTCGGTCTTGAGCAGGCACGCCGCACCCGCATCGAATACCGTCGAAACCAGAAGGCGGAAACACCATGAACCACCACCCCCAAATGCTGGGAGTTTCCAACAAGAAATTCGTCAAAGACTCAGATACACCTCAACCTGCAACACCACCTGGAGTCCTACCGCCTGGAATACAACACCGTCCGCCCCCACGAAGCCATCGCGTTCAACCGGCCCAAGGAGGTGCACCTAGGCCTAGCCGACCCCCGAATCCCCTCATTTCAAACCAAGAAAATCCTGCCAACTACTTGACACGGGACACCTCCGCCAACTCGACCGTCCCACCCCGACCAGGACCTGCACTTGGTGCTGGACAACTACGCCACCCACAAAACACCCGAAGTCAAAGACTGGCTGAACCACACAACCCCGGTTCCACGTGCACATCACCCCCACCTCCGGATCCTGGCTGAACCTCGTCGAGGTGTGGTTCGGCATCATCGACCGGCAAACCATCCGCCGCGGCGTATTCACCTCCGTGAAAGACCTCAACGCCAAGATCCGCCAATTCATCACCGGCTGGAACAACCGCAAACACCCCTTCGTCTGGACCAAAACCGGCTCATCACAAAGCAGGGTGTAGTTGGGGTCTGAATCCTCCGCACTCGAGCAGGGATCGGGCTATGTAATGGGCCAGGTTGCGGAAGCCCAGGGCGGAGCCGCGCAGATGTTCCAGGCGGCCGTTGATCGCCTCGGTGGGGCCGTTGGAAGTACCTGGCCTGTCGAAGTAAGCCAAGATGTCGCCGGCCCGGCGTTTCAGGGTCCGTCCGAGGCGTCGCAGTTCGATCAACTCCGCGGGCACGCCCCGGCTCAGGGAGTCGATCAGTTTGACCAGGATCTTTCGTCCACTGCTGCGGTCGGGGTGACGGTAAGCGGAGATCATCTGCTGGTAAACCGCCCAGGTGACCTGGACCTCAACGTAGTCATCGTTGGCGAACAAGGCCTCGAGCCGGTCGTGCTGGCCGTCGGTGAGCAAATCACGGCCGGTCTGCAGGGTCCGCCGCGGGCGAATACAGCGGGTCACCGGCCCGACCCCGATGGCCATGCACCCTCTGTTGGACGCGGCGCCGACACCCATCGAGAGACTCGGCATTCAACCGCACCACGTGGAACGGATCCAGCACCGCGGTAGCCTCAGGCAGCTCCTCGCTGGCGGCGGACTTAAACCCAGTGAAACCATCCATCGCAACGACCTCCACCCGATCACGCCAGGCTTGTGGACATGCTTCGAGCCAGGTCTTGAACACCTGTTTGGAACGCCCCTCGACCATGTCCAGCAGCCGTGATGGTCCGGTACCATCACGGATCGGTGTCAAATCGATGATCACGCCTGACGAACTTGTCAGAAGCGGCGGGTGTGCCGCCAACACGTGCTCATCCACCCCGATCACCGTCACCGGCGTCGAAACGTTCGGGGTCATCGATCAGCATCCGCTTTCCCTCGGCCAGCACGGCGTCGTTGGCGGTGTTCCACGCCACCCCCAGCGCCTCAGCGACCCGGGCCACCGTCAGATGCTGACGCACGATCCCGACCAACGCCCAACGCAACGCCCGCCGGGACAACTTCGACCGCGGCTGGGCCGCAGCAGAGGTGTCCTGGCGCCACACACGCCCGCAGCCCTCACACTTGTAGCGGCGGACCGTGACCTCCAGGGTCGTCGGGCGCCAACCGAACGGTTCGTGCGCCAACCGCCTGACGACAGTGTCCCGAGGCGCCCCCCAACACCCACAACCCCGACACCAACGGTCCTCGGCGAGCACCCGGCAGGCCAACACCGCCCGGCCCGATTCTAGCCGCTGCCCCGTGACCTCCAACCCGAGTTCATCGAGGCCGATGAAGGTAGTCAGATCAGCAGCAGTGAAGGTAACGTCAGACATGTCGAGGTCTTCCCGATGAGGTGTGTAGGAACCTTCATCTTCGGAAGACCTCGACCCCTAACCGCCCACCGACGCGCCGAACACCCCTACACCCTCGTTTGTGAAGAGCCCCAAAACCCCCGACGAAACCCTCAAGAAAGCAAACCATCAACCAACTTCAGACGCGCGACACTAGCCTGCTGGTTGCGGGATCGGGGGTTAAGCATTTCCTTTTGGGTTGATCGAAGTGCCAGTGTCGGCAGTCGATCAATCAGCGAATCACCTGAGACACGCTTGCGCTCGCCTACAAGGATTCCAGCCAATCCAAGACTACGACCTGAGTTTGCTCACTTTCCGCTGCGTTTGAGATGGAAAGGTCCCTGACCTGCGGTGATGGTCGTGTCTGGGAGTATTTTCACGCACTAAGTGTGGTCGTTCTAGGCTCGTGTGGTGGCGTTCGTGAGGAAGGTGCGCACCGCTTCGGGTGCCACGGCGGTGCAGATCGCTGAGTATTCCGGGGGTCGGCGGCAGCGGATCGTGGCCCATGTCGGGTCTGCGCATACGCCGGCGGAGCTCGGTGTGCTCGTGGAGAGGGCGCGGGCGATGTTGTCCGATCCCGCGCAGGGGGTGCTGGACATCGACGCCGAGCCGGCCACGCCGGTGGAGTCCCTGGTCGACGCATCTGTGGCGGAGCAGCCGCTGTTCGCCGAGCCGACGCCTGCTCGTCCTTCCCGCCGTGACGGCGCGGGCCGTGTGGTGGGCACCGCCTCGGAGGTGTTGTTCGACGCGGTCGCAGGTGTCTACGACGGCCTCGGCTTCGACACCCTGGGTGATGCGGTGTTCGGCGGATCTGGTGGTGGCGCGGGTGGTGGAGCCGACGTCGCTGTCGGACACCAGACGGGTGCTGGTCGACCTGGGCCGGGATACGGCGACCTACATCACGATGCGCCGCTGCACCGCCCGCGCCCGGAAGCACGACTACCGCGCGGTCATCGCCGAGAAGTGCTTCGCCCACGCCAGCTCGGAAGGCGACATCAGTCTGATTTTGTATGACGTCACGACACTGTATTTCGAGGCCGAGAAGGAGGACGGCCTGCGCAAAGTCGGGTATTCGAAGGAACGAAGGGTGGACCCGCAGATCGTCGTCGGCCTGCTCGTGGACCGGCAAGGCTTCCCGCTGGAGATCGGCTGCTTCGAGGGCAATCGGGCCGAGACCACCACGCTGATACCCATAGTTCGGGAGTTCCAGGCACGTCACGGGCTGGCGGACATGGTGATCGTCGCCGATGCCGGGATGCTGTCCGCGGCCAACCTCGCCGCCCTCGACGATGCCGGGCTGCGGTTCATCGTCGGCTCCCGGATGACCAAGGCGCCCATCGATTTGGCGTCGCACTTCCGCTGGCACGGTGACGCGTTCGCCGATGGGCAGATCATCGACACCCTCACCCCCAAGACGCGCCGAGGCGGCAACACCGACAACGACCCGTCCGTCCGCGGCGAACCCATCTGGGAGCCCGATCTTCATCCAGGGTCGTGGCGGGCGGTGTGGGCGTACTCCCGGGCCCGGTCGGTTCGGGACGACAAGACCCTCACCGCGCAGGAGAACCGCGCCCGCGCCGTCGTCGACGGCGAGAAGACAGCCCGCACCCCGCGGTTCGTCAAATCCGCAGGTGAGCGGAAGGTGCTTGATGAGGCCGGCATCGCCCGGGCGCGGGCGATGGCAGGGCTGAAGGGGTATGTCACCAACATCGAAGCCGCGATCATGGACCCCAGCGAAGTCATCTCCTCCTACCACGACCTGTGGCAGGTCGAGCGCTCCTTCCGCATGTCCAAGACCGACCTGCGCGCCCGGCCGATATTCGCCCGCCGCCGCGACGCGATCGAGGCCCACCTCACCATCGTGTTCGCCGCCCTCGCCGTGGCCCGCACGATCCAGCAGCGCACCGGACTGGCCATCCGCAAAGCCGTGCGCGAACTGCGCCCGCTGCGCTCGGCCACCCTCGCAATCAACGGCGCCGAACAGACCTTCCCACCCCTCATCGACGACGACCGACAAGCCATCCTCGACGCCCTCGCCAACCCCGAGATCACGCACTAAGCAAATGAGCAAACTCAGGTCAGACGCGCGACACTAGCCTGCTGGTTGCGGGATCGGGGGTTAAGCATTTCCTTTTGGGTTGATCGAAGTGCCAGTGTCGGCAGTCGATCAATCAGCGAATCACCTGAGACACGCTTGCGCTCGCCTACAAGGATTCCAGCCAATCCAAGACTACGAGAGTCCTCGTCGCGTTTCGGCGGGTGAGTCCCGACACCTGGGGCCTGAGTCCTCCGTCCATGGCATTCGCGACTCGCTCAAGCGCACCGAAGTCCACGATCCCCTTCAGCGCAATCGGTCGCGCAGTCGATACTTCACGCAAGGAAGCGCTTATTTGTTTCCGCCATGCCTCCTTCGAGTGGTTGCGAATGACGATTGGACCCATCTCTTTCCGTCGCTTCCAGATGACCTGTTCAGGAGTGTAGGGCGCCATCGCTCGGCGATGTAGGTAGCGGCCTACGTTGCGACGACGCTTTTCAATTGCGGGGCTTGATAGGTACGTCTGAACCAAGTCCGCGTCCACAAGCGGCCACTGGTACTCCAGGCCAAAGGATTTTGCCACGAGCGCGCATTGTTCCATTCGGACTGACAATGACGGACCTTCAAGAAGTTTGAGGACACTGGCGTTGATGGTTGAGGACCCAGCAAACACGAGCGATTGCTCAAGCGAGACCTCACGCAACCGAACGGCATGGGCGGCTTCTCGGGTGACGATGCTATCCCTCACGCTTGCTTCAACGGACGCGGCAATGGACTGAATGTGACCGGAACGAACCGAGGTATGGCGGTTGCAGAGGGTCGATAACGCAGAGCGGAATCCCGTGCTTTCGCGAAACGCCGCGAGAAGTTCGCCGTGCGCTACCAATTCTTCGCGAAGTTGGTGGGCCTGATTGGAGACACACTCGTCACCGCCGAAGCCAGAAAAGAGGGTGCCGATGGAGAAATCCCGGGCGAGAGAGTAGAAGGGGATGTGCCTAACCGCCAACGCAACTTCAATCGGGTAGCCCACCAGTCGCGCGCCCAGCAACTCGTCTTGCAACCATTGGTTGTAATCAAGACTTGGTGAAGTGTGTATGTGATTCCAATGAAAACCGCAGAACTGCCCTACTGCGAGGATCATCTTGGCTTCCTCAGCCAGGTGTGCGAAGCCGAAAAGGTGAGAATCGCCAGTCGAAGCGGGGGACACGTTTGCAAGCGCCGCGATGACCGAAGTGGAGTCGAGCCCCCCGGAGGTCTCCGCTGCGAAGGGCAATGACCCTTGTGCCCTCCTTCGAACGGCTTCGAACAGGGATGTCCGATAGCGATCCACAGCCGTATCGGTGCGGGTGACGTGCCACGGGGGGTTGTTGTGGAAATGGTGATAGCGAAGCAAGTTGATGGAATCATCTGCGACTTCGAGGTAGTGCCCGGGAGGCAGTTTGAGCACTCCTGTAAGACCGGTCTTTCGCAGAGACTTCGACCGACCGGATAGGTAGAGCGTGAGCCAACCTGGATCGGGGGTGCAGTCGACACCCCTGAGTCCCCTGAACAGGGCAGCACTGCTAGCAAAGGCCACTTGCTCGCAAGATTGCGAGTAGAACAGCGGGCGGACTCCAAGTGGGTCACGCGCAAGGATCAACTTGCGGGCAGAACGGTCCCATAGAGCCAACGCGAAGTCGCCGGTGAGATGCTTGAGGAACTCGACGCCGCATGTTCGGTAAGCCTCGAGAACCAAAGCCGCATCGGACCGCTGCTTCACTTCTTCTGGGTTCAATCCGGCTGATTTGCCAAACGATTCCCGGGCATCAATCCGCAGCCAAGCCACCAGGACATTTCCCGTGAGCGTGCACACCGTTGGTCCGCCCGAGTCGGCGGATCTATCGGCCTCCAACACGCTATCAATAGTCTGCGCCATCACCAGAGGCCCTGCCTCGAAGGTCCGGTGCGCTGACCCAGACGGGCGACCGGACTGACGATCCAGCAGCGCCAAGGCCTTCTCTCCGTGATCCCAAGCCTCACGCTTGCGCCGCGCAAACCATCCGACGAACATTTGGCTATCAGCAGCCGCGGCGCAGCAGCACAACGCCGAACAGGGGGAGGGCGACCCCGTGGTCTAGGTGCGGCACGGCCGAGAAGTTGACCAGCCAGGCCACCACCCCGGAGTGATGGGCGTTCCGTCGCGGCAACGTGAGAACGTGGTTGCCAGCATGGCTGGCGTTGTTGTCGGCGATCATCTCGAAACCGGTGGGATAGTTGTCCAACTCCACCGCTGCCGGAGTTTCCTCATAGGTGTGGATGATGTCCTTCACCATTCGAGCATACCGACGTTCTCGAGGTGCTCCGGTAGCCACCAATACAACTAGTGTTGCGTGTCGTTAGTTCCTAAATGGTTGGTGTTTGGGAGAATGGGGTGTGGCGAATTCCCCTGCTCCTGCGTTGGTGCTCCGCGACGGTGATGGGGAGGTGTTGGGGTCATGGGTGCGCTCGACGTCTCTTCGGGCAGGGCTGGTCCAGCGGGCCCGGATAGTGCTGCTGGCCTCGCAGGGTCTGGCGAACGCGCGGATCGCCGCCGAGGTTGGGACAACAACGACGTCGGTGTGGAAGTGGCGCAAACGGTATGCCCAAGCCGGGTTGGCCGGATTAGATGATGCCCCTCGGTCGGGTCGGCCCAAGCAGGTCGATGACGAGCGGATCATCGCGGCGACGTTGCGCCCGCCGCCGAAGAAGTACGGCGTCACGCATTGGTCCTCACGCCTTTTGGCCGAGCATCTGGGGATCGGTAACGCGACGGTCGCCCGGGCGTGGCGCACCTATGGTGTGCAGCCGTGGCGTAGTGAGACGTTCAAGTTCTCCACCGATCCCGAACTCGTGGGGAAAGTCACCGATGTCGTCGGTTTGTACCTCGCGCCGCCGGAGAACGCGATCGTGTTGTGCGTGGATGAGAAGAGCCAGATCCAGGCGCTGGACCGGACGGCGCCGATGCTGCCGATGCGCCGCGGTGATGTCGAGAAGCGCACCCACGACTACAAGAGGCACGGCACCACGACTCTGTTCGCCGCGTTGGAGATCGCCACCGGCCATGTCACTGCCGCGGTGAAACCGAAACATCGCCGCCAGGAGTTCCTGTCGTTCTTACGCCAACTCGACCGCGCCTACCCCGATCAGGACCTGCACCTGGTGATGGACAACTACGCCACCCACAAAACCCCCGACGTCAAAGACTGGCTGGCCAAGCACCCCCGGTTCCATGTGCACTTCACCCCCACTTCCGGGTCCTGGCTGAACCTCGTCGAAGTGTGGTTCGGCATCATCGACCGGCAAGCCATCCGCCGCGGCGTGTTCACCTCCGTCAAAGACCTCAACGCCAAGATCCGCCAATTCATCACCGGCTGGAACAACCGCAAACACCCCTTCGTCTGGACCAAAACTCCCGACGAAATCCTCAAGAAAGCCAACCGCCAATCAACTTCAGACACGCGACA
>CAVVYM010000002.1:0-363309 GCA_963752505.1 uncultured Actinomycetes bacterium | reverse complement strand
GTGGGCTGCGGCCACTGCATCGAATCGATACTCGGCTGTGGCGCCGAGCCCGGGGCGGCCGCGCTCGGCAGTTCACCTGATGGGGTGCCCTCGTCGGTCGACGCCATCGTCAGCAGTACGCCCCACACCGCAGCGATGGCGAAGGCCAGCGATCCGAGCAGCCAGGTGGCGCCTGGGTCGAACGGCGAGGTGTGCCACCACTGCGGGGTGGCAGCATCGAGGACGTCGGCAGCCGAGATGGGCGTGCCGTCGATTCCAGTGAGGTAGCGAACGTTCTGCCACAGCAGCGCCAGCAGATTCGCTGCCGCGATGGCGATGGCGATGATCACCGCCTGGAACCGCGTGGGGACTTCGGCCGGCGCCCCAGCACGGGAAGCAGTGCCAGACCCACAAGGCCGAAGAGCAGCGGCAGGAAGTAGCGCGGTTGGAGCTGCCCCGGCGCCTTGGCCGTGGTCAGCACCACCGCCAGGAAGCCCCAACTGGCGATCAGGTAGAAGGCGACACCGGCCAACTTGCGCCGATAGGCCACGCCGAGTCCGATGATCAGCGCTGCGCCGTAGGCGCCGGTGACCAACGCCCGCCCGAAAGACGGCACTGGCGTGTCGAGCCACCCCAGGGTCGGTTCGATGAGGTTGTCGACCGGGAGGGTGAAGGCCCGCATGACGACGTCCCACGGCCCCAACGGGTCCTCAGACCCGCCTTGCCTTTCGGAGATCTTCCCCGAGGTGAAGAAGAGCAGAAACGCCAGTGCCTGAATGCCGATGGCAACCGGAACCGCGAAGATCCAGTTGCGCGTCTGACGCCACGTGCTGGGCCGCCAGGGGAACGCCACGATGACTACGGCCACGGTGAGGATTCCGATGTAGATCGGGGGTTCGCTGCGACTGCCGAGGCTCAGTAGCACGGCAATCTCGATGAAGGCAATCCTTCCTAGGAGCAGTGCAACGTGACGCCCGCCGCTGAATCTCTCCTGGGTGAGCAGTGACAGCAGCGGCCCCCACAGCGCCGCCACGCCCAGCACGGCCCACCCGCTGGGACTCGTACTGCTGAACAGGAAGACGCCCATCGGCACGCTGGCGACCAACCAACTCAAAGCGACCGCGAGCCGGATGCTCGGTCGGCTCAAGGCCACCGAACCGATCACCAGCAGCACAGCCAGGGCTGCGTTGGCGAGGCGGATGTTGCGCGCGGTCTGGGCCACCGTGTCGTCGATGAACACTCCAGCGATCGCGTAGTACATCGGGGGGTACCAGCCCTCGATGATGCCGGTGCCGAACGGCTGTGCCCGTGATCCGATGAGGTCGCAACTGCCGGGCCGCTCCATGCGAAGGGCGTAGCAGACTGACTGCCGTTGTCCCTCTTCGACGCAGGTCAATTCGTCGGCCGCGCAGTAGATCATCGAGGTGTGGTAGTCGTCGTCGGGGGCCGAACCCCAGGGTGAACTGGCGGCCCAGGCGGCTAACGCCCCCCACAGCAGCACGCCGATGGCGAGGACCGCAACCACGCGCCAGGGGCGTGTGAACCACCTGCGGAATCCGCGATGCTCCTGCACTGCCCCGGCCATGCGGTAAGCCTATGCGGCGGGCCAAACGCCGCCGCATCGCCTCGCCGTGCCCCGTTCAGACCCCATCGACGCGGGGCTGCGCCAGGCTATCCCGCAAAGGCCACGCCGGGCTATCCGCAAACTGCGGACAACTCGAAGCGACGTATGGTGGAGTGAACATCAAGATCAACCGGGCAGAAGTCGATTCCACAAACAGCCGCCACGCCCCCGAGAGATTGGGGCGCGTTCCGCATCAGTCACCCGAGAGCGATCGTGCCCGCGGCGCAATGGCTTACTGGAGAGGAGATGGACCGTCGTGATTCGCACGCGCGCGGTCGCCGCCGCCGTAGCCACTGCGGCGCTCGTCTTCGCATTGCCGGGCTTCTCTGCTGCCCACACCCCCGGTGCTCTGGAAGCCCCCATAGGTACGCAGACGGAGGCGCCGGAGCCGACGCCGGACATCCTCCTGCCCGACGGCGATCCGCTGCTGCCTGCCGAAGCTGACGTGCGAGCTCAGGTCGCTCCCGGCGAGGTGACCGAGATCGGGGTTGCGTCCAGCGACGGACCAGCTGGCCTCACCATTTCGACCGTCACGGCCGTGGGACCCGATGAGGCGCTGGCGCTGGTCGACGAGTTGGCCGCCGAACCCGACACGTTGGCCGTGGGCCTTCCCCAGCCGATCTACACCCAGGGGACACCTGCCGCGGCACCACTCGCGGAGGTCACCACGCCGGCAGCGGTGGACCCCTACCGCCCCGAGGACACAGTCTTCCCTTTCCCGTGGAATCAGTACCCACCGGACATGCTGTGCACGGATTCGATCGCCGGGGCCTCGAGCCGTTATGGCTGCAGCGCCTACGCCTGGCAGTACTCGACCGGCGCCGGGCAGGTGGTCGCGGTGCTCGATCAGGGCGTCGATACCTCGCATCCCGACCTCGCCGCGGCGATCGTGCCCGGAGCCTCGTGCCTCGAGGATGGTTGCACCGCCGTCGTTGAGACCGCACCCGACCACCGTGCCGATCACGGCACCCACGTCGCTGGAATTATCGCGGCGACGACGAACAACGGGATCGGTGTCGCGGGTATGGCACCGAGTGCCCAAATCATGCCGGTGGAAGTGATCGGCCCCACCGGGGTTGGCATGACCACCTGGCTTGCTGAAGGTATCGACTGGGCGGTTGACAACGGTGCCAACGTGATCAACATGTCGTTGGGCACCAGGGGTGGGCCGAGCGATCCGGTACTCGAAGTAGCAGTCGCCCACGCCCACTACCTGCAGGTGGCCCTGGTGGCTGCGGTTGGCAACGATGGGCCGGACTCCAACCGGATCAGCTTATCCGGCGGCCTACCCGGATGTGGTCGGCGTCGGCAACGTCGACTCGGCGAAGGCGATTGCCTCCAGCTTCAACGCGGGGCAGTTGGGTCGACGTCGTGGCCCCTGGGACGGGGGTGCTCTCGACCGTCCACACGTCCGACATCTGGGGCCCTTATGGCTGGTACTCGGGCACCTCGATGGCCACCCCCCACGTGGCCGCCGCCATGGCGCTGCTCGGCGCACCAACGGCCGACCGACTCACCCGAGAGATTGGCCAACTTGCTGTATTCCACGGCTCAGGATCTGGGCGGAGCCGGTTGGGACAGTACCTACGGCCATGGGTTGATCCGGCCGGTGGCAGCCCTGCAGGAACCCTACGGCGGATGGCGCGCCGGTCGACTGTCGGGTCGACCTTCTACCCCATCGAACCGGCCCGCGTGCTCGACACCCGCACCGATCCGGACGGCCCGATCGCCTCCCGCGAGGCCCGCGAGGTCTACGTCGGCGAGGAGGCTGGCACGCGGCGATCCGATCGTGCCCGACGGGGCGGTGGCGATCGCCTACAACCTCACCATCCCGACCCCCGTCGCCAGCGGCCACCTGCGCGTGATGCCCGGCGACACCGCCTACTCGATGGCCTCAGCCATCAACGTCGCGTCGAATCAGACCATCGCCAACGGCCTGGTCGTGAAGATCGACCAGTACAAGGAGATCCGGGTCTACAACGCCCTGGGCACGCCCGTCCATGCGGTTGTGGATGTGATGGGCTACTTCCTGAGTGGCGACGACGGCGGCAGCTTCTTCACCCCGATTGCACCCACCCGCGTGCACGATTCGGACCTCTCCGGCGGTCGCATCGTGCCGGGCGAGACCCGCACCATCGCCGTTCACACCGGCCTGGAGGGCCAGCAGAACGTGGTACCCGTGGGCGCCAGCGCCATCGCCTACAACATCACGGTCGTGGAGCCCGGTTCCGTCGGGCACCTGCGGGTGATGCCCGGCGACGTCTTGGAGACATCATCCTCGGCCATCAACTGGTTGCGAATCCCAGCGACAAGATCGCCAACGGTCTCGTGGTGAAAGTGTCACCCGATCGCGGAGATTCGGGTGTATAACGCGGCGACGTCGTCGGTGCGCATCCTCGTCGACGTGGTGGGCTACTACGGCGACGCCGGGGCGCGTTTCTTCCCCATCTCGCCCGCGCGCGTCTACGACTCCCGCTCGCCGCTGCCGAATCCCGGACCCCTGCCGGCCGGTGGCGAGCGGGTGGTCTACGCCGGCGACGGCCGCGACGCCCCTCGGCAACGTCATCGCCCCCGACGTCGTCCCGCCTGGCAGCCACGGCCATGGCCTACAACGTGACCGTGCCGCTCTCCGGCGTCACACCTGGCGGGCACCTGCGGCTGTGGCCGGACGGTATCGCGCGGCCCAATGCCTCAGTGATCAACTGGGCGGCGGGGGTGTCGAGCACCCGTGCCAACGGGCTGGTCGTGGGCCTGTCCGACCAGCGCAACGTGAGGGTCTACAACGGCTCCGGCGCACCCAGGCACGTGATCGTGGACGCCCTCGGCTACTACAAGTAGCGCCAGGTCGGGCCGGGCGGGCAACCCGGCCTCAGTTGGCCGGGTACTCGGCAGCGTCGTGAACCAGTCCAGCGTGGCCTGCAACCCCGCCACGAACGGCACCTCCGGCACGTCGGGGAACAGGCTGCGCAGCAGCGCCGGATCCGACTGGCTCGCTCGCACGTCGCCCACCCGCGGCGGTCGCGGCTCGATCGGCAACTCGCCGGCCCAGCATTCCCTCCAATTCGGCGATCAGGTCGCGCAGCGTCACATTGGCGCCGATCGCCAGGTTCACCGGCCGGTCCGAGGTGACCTTGCGGTGCGCGGCGTCGGCCAGCACCCATGTGACGGTGTCGACGAAGGTGAAGTCGCGCGACTGCAGCCCGTCGCCGTTGAGCGGCAGCGGCTCACCGCGCAGGGCAGCATCGATGAACACCGGGATCACCGCCGCGTAGACGTGCCCGGCCGCCTGCCGTGGGCCGTAGACGTTGAAGAAGCGGAACGGCAAGGTGGGCAGGCCGTAGGACGGCGGCGAAGGCCAGCAGATACGACTCGGTGGCCAGTTTCGTCACCGCGTAGGGCGACATCGGTCGGGTGGGCAGGTTCTCGCGCCGGGGGCAGATCCGGCGTCGATCCGTAGACCGAACTCGATGACGCTGCGGCCAGGTGCGCCCCCTCACGCTGGGCGGCCTGGCACACCATCAGGGTGCCGGTGGCGTTGGCGTGATGCGATGTCATCGGGTCCTTCACCGAGCGTGGCACCGATCCGAGCGCGCCCGAGGTGGATGATCGCCTCGGCGCCGTCGGCGGCGTGCGCCAGGGCTGCCCGTCCAGGATCGACGCCTCGAAGAAGTCGATGTCGCAGGCCGTCGAGGTTGGCACGGTAGCCGGTGGAGAGATCGTCGATCACCGCCACCGAATCGCCGTCGTCCAGCAGCCGACGCACGAGGTTCGATCCGATGAAGCCGGCGCCGCCGGTGACGAGAATCCGCATGGGGTGAGTCTGGCAGGCGGAGCGTCGGGGGTGCCGCGAGGCTGGCTGCGGGCCTAGCGCTCGGCCAGCCGCGCGATGTCGGCGTCGACCATCAGGCGCGGCGAGTTCGGGGGTGTGGGTGGTGGCCTTCCAGCCGAGCATTGTCGGCTGCCCGGGTGGGATCGCCGATGAGGTCGTCGACCTCGGTGGGGCGCAGGTAGCGGGGGTCGAATCGAACGTGCGTCCTCCCAATCCAGTCCGACATGGGCGAAGGCGATCGACGAAGTCGCGCACCGTGTAGATGGTGCCCGTGGCCACGACGTAGTCGCGGGGGGTGTCGGCCTGCAGCATCAGCCACATCGCCTCGACGTACTCCTTGGCGTAGCCCCAGTCGCGGGCCGCGTCGAGGTTGCCCAGCCACAGGTCGTCCTGCAGGCCGGCTGCGATCGCGGCCACCGCCATGGTGATCTTGCGGGTCACGAACGTCTCGCCACGGCGCGGTGACTCGTGGTTGAACAGGATGCCGTTGACGGCGAACAGGCCGTACGCCTCGCGGTAGTTGCGCGCCATCCAGTAGCCGTAGACCTTGGCCGCGCCGTAGGGGGAGCGGGGGTAGAACGGGGTGTCCTCGTTCTGCGGCGGCGGCGTGGCCCCGAACATCTCCGAACTCGAGGCCTGGTAGAACCGCGCCGGTACCTCGGACATGCGGATCGCCTCCAGCAGTCGGGTCGTGCCCAACCCGGTGACGTCGCCGGTGTATTCGGGCTCGTCGAACGACACCCGCACGTGCGACTGCGCGGCCAGGTGGTAGACCTCCGCGGGCCCGATGCGCTCCATCAGCGTGACCAACCGCGAGCCGTCGGTGAGGTCGCCGTAGTGCAGGAACAGCCGGGCTTCGGGGTCGTGCGGGTCGCGGTACAGGTGGTCGATCCGCGCGGTGTTGAAGGTGGACGCCCGTCGAATCAGACCGTGGACCTCGTAGCCCTTGTCCAGCAGCAACTCCGCCAGGTACGAACCGTCCTGCCCGGTGATGCCGGTGATCAACGCGACCTTGTTCCCGGTCGTGGCTTCAGACATAGGTTGTTCCGCCTCCAAGCGTGCGCTCGCCTCTGTGCCGCCCTCTCGCCCCGCGAACACGGGTGCACAGATGGCTCGCTCAGTCTAGGGTGCGGCACCCGTGCTGCTGACGAATCCTCGCCTAGAGTGCGTCGGAGACGACGTTGGATTCGACGCCGGAATACGCCGGAAGGGAGCCCGATGCCGCAGGCCAACAAGCAGGTGCTCGGCGACACTGGCCTGCAGAGCGAGGTGCTCGAATCGAACGCGAATGCCAGGCGCTACCACGAGTGGCTGTGCTCCATGGCTCAGCCGTACCTGGGCGACGATCCGTTGGAGATCGGCAGCGGCATGGGCGACTATGCCCAGACGTGGCTCGCCGGCGGGCTGCGTCGAATCACCCTCACCGAGGCCGATCCCAGCCGCTGGGCCGTGCTGCAGGAGAAGTTCAGCGACGACTCGCGAGTGCGGTTCGCCACGGTGGATCTCGACGGCACCGATCCGGGCGACCACTCGGCCGTGGTCTCCTTCAACGTCATGGAGCACATCCCAGACGATGTCTCGGCATTCTCGGCGGCTTTTCACCTGCTGCGCCCGGGTGGCTACTTCGTGACGCTCGCCCCGGCGTTTCCGGCGTTGATGAGCGAATTCGACCGGGCGATTGGGCACGTGCGGCGCTACACGCGCGAGAACATCGCGGCCAAGTACCGCGGCGCCGGATTCGAGGTCGTCGACTGTCGCTACGTCAATGCGCCGGGCATGTTCGCCTGGTTCGCGGGGATGCGCGTGCTCAAGATGACGCCGGGTGACGGGCCGATTCTGCGGCTCTGGGATGCGGCGGTGGTGCCGGTGGCGCGCGGCGTCGAATCGCATGTACGCATGCCGTTCGGGCAGTCCGTGCTCGCGGTGGGGCGCAAGCCGAGCCTCTAGCGTGTTGGCCGCGCTCGCCGGAGGGTGACGCCTGAGCCGATGCCGGGTGGCCGTGGGGTTCAATGAGGCATGGCCAGCGACGACACGGGAACCACGCGCGCGAACGTCGCCCGCACGATGGTGACGTCGTTGCTTCGTGCGGCGCTTCCGCCGCTGGTGGCCGTGGTGACGCTGCCCATCATCCTGGGCCGCATTTCACTTGAGCAGTACGGTCTGTGGGCCACGATCACCGGCCTCATCGCGGTGCTCGCCGCCGTCGACGCGGGGATGGCAACGATGACCACTCGGCGTGTGGCCGAGGCTCGCGGGGTCGACGACGCCGACGCCGTGGTGGTCGCCACCCGGCAGAGCGTCTCGGTGCTGGCCCGACTCGCCATCTTCGTGATGCCGATCACCGCCCTGGTCGGGTGGCCCCTCATGAGCATCATCGCCGCGCCCGCCGATGTGACGCTGGGCCGGTGGATCTGGCTGGGCGTGGTGGTCTACCAGACCGTTGGGTGGTACTACTCGGTGCAGTCTGCGGTGGCCACCGGCCTGCAGCGAGGCGACCTGGCCAATGCCGTGAACGCCGTTGGCGCGTTGGTGGGGGCCGTCGCCACGGTGATCGCGGTGCTGGCTGGGCTGGGACTGTTCGGGATGTTGCTGGGCATGTGGGTGCTCGGCGCGGTGACGCTCATCGGCCACCTGCGCAACGCGCTGCGACTCACCGGTACGCGGGCGGTGTGGCGACCGCTGCGGCCGGCTGATTCGCGGAAGTTGCTGGTGGGGGGCCTGGCGCTGGCATCGATGCAGGCGTCCCTGCTGGTCGAGCCAGCGGCGGCGAAGGCCCTGCTCTCGGCGTTCGATGGCTCCGAGTCGGCTGCCGCCATGCAGTTGGGATTCACGGTCACCCGGATGGCGCTGATCGCTGCGATGGCGCCGACTGCGGCGATCCTGGTGGGGGTCGCGGAGTGGCGCGATTCGCAGCCCGAGCGCATCGCCGGGTTGGTGCGGAATGCCTCCTTCGCCTCGCTGGCGCTGGTGGCCGTGTTGGCCACGGTGATGCTGGCGACCGGGCCGTATATGGCCGAAGCCTGGTTGGGGATCTCGGTGCCGGGCGTCGGAGTGGCCATTCGGGGACTCTCGGTGGTGGCGATCATGACCATCACGGTGTGGCTGTTCACCCAAACCCTGCTCGGCCACGGCAATACCCGGGCGGTGACGGTGAGGTTGGCCACCGGCACCGGAGTGGCCCTGGTCGGCATGGCCATCGGGGCGCCGCTCGGCGGGCTGATCGGGGTGATCGCGGCGTCGTTCGTGGGTGCCTGCGTGGCTGCTGTGCTGTTGTCGATGCTCGATGGCGGGTACTCGCGCATCATCTGGCCAGCGCTGGCCCGGGTCGGCCCGGCCATGGTTGCGCTGGGGCTGGTGGGCGCGGTGGCGGTGGATCGGGTGGATCCGGCGTCGCGGATCGGGGCGTTGGTGGCTGCCGTGGTTGCGGTAGTGGTGGCCGGGGTCGTTGCGTGGTTGGTGTTGCCGAGGGACACGCGGGCGCTGATGGTGTCGACGGTGCGGCAGCGTTTGGGGCGCTGAGGTCAGGGGCTGGGGCGGCTGCGCCGCTTCGCCGCGGCGGTCTGCCTGCGGGGCTTTCGGTGCGGTCCCGCTGCATCGATGGCGTCCCTTGGCTTCGAGGTGGTCGGGGTGGACGTTGACCTCGCCAAACTGGACGCCCTGCGGGCTGGCAAGGCGCCGTTCTACGAGTCCGGATTTGACGACTCTGGCTGGTCGCATTAGTCGAGGCCGCAGGCGACGTTGGTGTGGCGGAAGCCGACGCCGCCCTGTATGTCCTCGCCGCAGGGGTGCAGAAGACCGGCGCCCTCACTCCGCTGCTGCACGGCGCGCTGGGCAACGGCGACGGCCGCAAACCCCGTTTACCCATCCTGCGACTCTCCACCCCGGCTGCTGGCGCCTCCGCTTTCTGAACAACACCCCGATCGTCGCGATGGCGATCCCGGAGATCCAGACCTGAGCCGACAAGCATCGTGTCCCGGTGTCGAAGCTGCTCATGCCGATTTCGTTCGCCGTCATTCTCGGCGGTCTGCTCAGTGTCATCGGCACGTCGACCAACCTGGTGGTTTCCGGGTTGATGGAGGACGCCGGCCTAGGCGCGATGGGCTTCTTCGAGATCGGCAAGATCGGCCTGCCGGTGGCGATTCTGGGCATCACGCTCATGGTCGTCATCTCCGCCTGGGTGCTGCCTGCGCGGCGGCAATCGCCTCCGGTTCGCCGGGCAGGCCTCGAAGGTGCTGGACCTCCAAGGCCGCAAAGGGCTGGAGTCGGCCGAGAGCGAGCACGTCGAGGCCCTCGATGACCCTTCGGTGCGCTACTTCGAGGCGGTGATCTGATCGCCGTTGCAGCGTCCGCGTCCTTCCTTACGCCGATCGGCTACCAGACCAACACCATGGTCTACGGTCCCGGCGGCTACCGTTTCTCCGACTGTTGGCGGCTCGGCCTGCCGCTAGCCATCACCGTCGTGATTGCGACCGTGGCGCTCGTACCGATCATCTGGCCCTAGGGCCCGCGCGGCATTGACGGGCCCAGCTGGCGGCTACCCGCCCGCTCTACCAGCCGACCAAGACCGACCCGGGAGTGCTGGAGACTGCGACTGCTCGATTCTCAATCCGGCACGTAAGGGCCGTCCGACCGCACCGCCCGTTCCTACTCTTGTCGTGAATACCGACGCGTGGTCGAATTGCCCGGCACCTGTTCTGGAGGCGCAACCGCATCTTCGTTCTCAGGGCCAGGGTGCTGCAACCCTTTTTGGGCGACTCATCGCGTACCATCGGGCCTGTCGCAGGAACTGGAAACAGAACAACGGACTGCCTGGCTATCCTACGTTCCAGCAGACTTCAATGTGAGGGGCTTGGCCTGCATGCAAGGCGAATCGGCAGTGTCGGCAAGCAGGGCCACCGGTGTCGCATCAGGGGAATCCGAGCCAGGAGACATTGTCAGGGCAATCGCGACCACGGATCTGGTGATGGTTGTCATCGCGGTCGTTGTGGCGTTGGTCGCCGGTTGGGGTGCCGGAGGCCCGCTTTCTCAAGACCCGTCAAGGCAGACGTTGGCAATCGCAGTCCTGATCGCCTGGCCACTCGTTCTTTGGCAGCGCCAGACGCGGGTCACGAGCGTGCTCGGCGCCGGAGTGGAGGAATACCGTCGTGTGCTCGTGGCGAGTGCCTGGATGGTCATGTTGGCGGCGTCGTTCGCCTACTTCACCGACACTACACGCGCGCGCGTGTTCCTCGTAGGAACTGCTGTTCTTGGCACGGTGCTTCTTCTGGGTGGACGCTGGGTCATGCGGCGCTCCCTACGACGCACTCTTCGCAAAGGTCATCCGATCCACCGAGTCTTCGTAGTTGCCTCGCCGACACAACTCGAGGCGATTCGCAGTGACCTCAGCAAGTCCGAGAACCGGTATGCGGAAGTGGGGTCTGTGACTGATCACGGCATCGTCAAAGACCCGAAGCAGGTAGTTCAGCGGGCGCTTGCCGCTCGCGCGGACACGATTCTCTATATGCCCTTCGCTGAAGGCGACCCGTCCTGGACCCGTCGACTCGGTTGGGCGTTGGAGGACACCGATTTGCACCTGATGGTGAGCCCCGCAGTTGTGGAAATCGCTGGTCCACGACTGCGCGTGCAGCAAGTTGAGGGGCTGGCCCTCCTCTCGGTGGAAAACCCTCAGTTCAGTGGGCCAGCCAAAGTCGTCAAGCGCTCACTGGACCTACTCGGGGTCGGTGCTCGGACTTCTTGTGTTGGCGGTGCCCATGGTCTTGATCGCGCTGGCGGTCAAGCTCAGTTCGAGGGGACCGGTCTTGTTCGAAGCAGGAGCGCATGGGTTGTCGCGGCGAGACGTTTACTTGCTTGAAGTTTCGAACGATGCAGGTGGGTGCCGACGAGGGGTTGGAGGCACTACGAGATCAGTCGGGGGATGGCGGTGCCACATTCAAGTTGAGCCATGATCCGCGGGTGACGCCCGTAGGTCGGTTTCTCCGGCGATCCTCGCTTGATGAGTTGCCCCAGCTATGGAATGTCCTTCGGAATGAGATGAGTCTGGTGGGCCCGAGGCCACACCAGTTGGCTGATGTCTAGCGGTACTCGGGCGACGACCATCGGCGCCTGTTGGCGAAACCGGGAATCACGGGTCTTTGGCAGGTGTCGGGGAGGTCTGGACACCTCCTGGGAAGACAACGTCATGATGGACCTCTACTACGCGGAGAACTGGTCGTTGTCCTTTGACGTCATCATCCTGTTGCGGACCATCAAGGCAGTCTTCACGGGATCTGGTGCGTACTAGTTGCCGGTCCCTTTGGTTCCCTCTGACTGCCTCCAGTTTGGCTCCAACGCCCGTGGGTTGTGGGAGGGTGCGGTCAAGTCGAATGACATGAGGAGTCGCGCTCGGGCTGGGGCAGTGACGCGCGTGGCACGGACCCTCGCTGACGCGGGTGCGCAGGTCCGCGACTTCAAGGGTGCGGCACTTGCTGGATGACCAACAGTCACTGGCCTGGGCGCCAGAGCGCGGATCTCGACGTCCTGACTGACCGTGCAGATGTGGCGCGTGCCCACGATGCCTTGATCGCTGCTGGGCTGCACCGAGTTGGGGCATCTGAGGCCCCCGACAGGTTCTTCGTCACCCGTGCGATCGAAACCTCCTACGCCGGTCTGCCCGTAGGAATTGACCTGCACTGGGAGGTGGAGTTCCCCGGCTACCTCGGGATTCCCTTTTACGACCTGTGGTCGCGTCGGCACCGCATCGACGACTCGGGGCTGCGACTGTGGACGTTGAGCCGTCCCGACGCGTTGCTGGTCGCATCACTGCATGGCACACGTGAGGAGTGGCGCAGTTTTCGGCACATTCTGGACTTCGCGGAACTGGCCGTCCGCCTGAGCCCCGACGAGTGGGAAACGGCTCAGGAATTGAGCCGTGCCGGGGCCAGGAAGTCACTGGCTGTGGCGCTAGTCGTCGCCGAAGCGTCCGACTGTCGCATGTTGCCCGCACAGCCCACCGGTCGCGGCCGGCAGCTCGGGGCGCGGTCCGCTGCGTCGTTTCCCCGAGTCTATGGTCCCGAAATATTCCAAAGAAGAGGGCAACTACCGCAACACGCCGTAGACGCCACCCTCCTGCCTCGGCTGTGGGTGAAGTGAAGCCGAACAACAGGTGGTGCTGAGGTTTGCACGATGCGCTTTCTAGGGTTGGTCGGCTCGTCTTGCGCTACATGGCGCTCGACGGACGTAGAGTTGAGCCAAGCGCGCAGCAGGAGCCCTTGTCGGCACAAAGCCCGCTGCAGCTGGGAGGGAGGGCCACGACGGTGAATGCGCACCGAGTATGACCGCGACAGTTGGCAAAGCAACGCGACCCGTGGCACCTCTGAAAGCGCAGGGGCAGTCCCTCGCTGCCATCGCAGTTGCTCTGGCCCATCCACTCGTTCGCAATCCTGCGTGCTGCGCTGGAGCGCGCCATGTCTGCCTACCAGTCCACCACAGCAAGGGCGAACCAAGAAACGGAGGGTTGCCAACCCTGAGCAAGACTGGACCCCAGAGCTCGCTAGCTTCGATACCCTTCGTCCTCTCCTGGCCGGCGGAGCGGGGTCTGTTAGCAAGCTCGACGAGGTCCTCCGGTCGCAAGTTGACTTCCTAGAGGTCGACGGTCGCGTCGACGCGCACGAGATCTCTCAATCCAACTGATCCGAGGGCGATGATTGCGGTGGTAGGAAGCCGGGTCGCGGATAGCCTCGAACCGAACAACGCAACGTCACCGACAAACACCACCAGGTTGACGCATCGCCGGAGGCCAAGGCCGCGATCAGGACGACTGTCGGCGGGACTATGCGACTCCCTGGGGGTGACGAGCGGTGAACCGGAATCACGTGAAGGCCAGCCAGCTCTCGACCGATGTGATCGGAGGAGCCGAACTTGTTGCCGAGGGCCAAACCCGCACCCCAGAGTCCGTCGCTGTGTCTAGGGTGGAGCGTATGCGAGGTAGGACTCGTTGTCGATGAACTCGCCCGCGGCGGAACCGAACGGCAGTTCACGCTGCCGGCGCTGCGCTTTGGCGGAGGCTGGGTTGCACGTCGAGGTATTCGTGCTCAAACCGGTAGTCGAGGCGGACGACAGCAGCTCCAGTGTCTAGCGGCAGCTGGGGTGAGGGCCATCGGCGGGGGTTTCCGTGCCTACCCGGCCTGGCTGCACCGCTTCCAGCCTGACATCGTGCAGGTCGCTGATGCTGCGCACGTAGCCTGCTGGCCGCGGGCTATTCGCTGAAGCCGGGGGCACCGCCGCTAGTGATGTCGCGCACCGACACCTCGCGTCATCTAGGCAGGATTCGGCGCCGCGTGCCGCCGCTGCCGCCGCGTCGCTGCGCCGAGCCGCGGCGATCATCGCCAACTCCCGGCTTGCCGCAGAGGACTCTGCGGCAACCGAAGGTTTGCCGTTGAGAGCGCTACACGGTGATAGGCAACATCGTGGACACGTCCGCTTTCGAACGGGCCGAGCCGGCGCGAATCGAAACGAATCTTCCAGTGATCGTCAACGTCGCGATCGCTGCGGCCGCAGAAGGCCACGCCCATCTGGCGGCGGCCGCACAGTTGCTGGCCGGCCAGGGAAGGCCCGTGACGGTGATGTGCCTCGGCGACGATATCCGCTGGCCCGACGCCGCGGCCGAAGTACATGAGTTGATCGCGAAGGCCGGAGTGGACGTACGGTTACTCGGCGATGTGCCCGATCCGCGACCTTACTTGGCCGCCGCGGATGTAGTGGTGCAGGCCTCGGTGGCCGAGGGACTCTCCAATTCACTGCTTGAGGCAATGGCGGCCGGTCGGCTCGATGCGTAGCCACCGACGTCGGTGGTACCGCGGAGGTGCTGCTCGGGCCGGCCCATGGCGTCGCTATGCGGCCGGAACTCGCACTTGCCCCAGGCGGCATCGTGGTGCCTCCCGAGGATCCCAAGGCGCTGGCTGCTGCGGTGGCCGACCTGCTCGAAACGCCGGACCGCGCCGCCGCCCTGGGCGCGACCGCCCGCCGACGCGCCCGAAGCCTGGATCGCGACGCAGCCGTGGCCGCACACTTGGAGCTGTTTCGCGAGGTGCTCGGCTAGCCTTGCCCCATGGTGACGTTTGCCGAGGTTGCGCCGCTGAGCGGCTTGTCTCGGGTGTCCGGTTATGACCGGTATTTCGCCGACCTGATCTTCGATGGCGTCCCACTGGTGGGCAAGCGGGTGCTGGACGTCGGCGGGGGCACCGGAATTGGCAGTTTCTGGGCGGTGCTCGCGGGTGGGGCAGCCTCGGCGCTGGTCCTCGAACCCTCGATGGACGGCAGCCCGACTGACGTGCACCGCAAGTTCGACGACATGGCCGCGGCTGCGGGAACCGGCGACCGGGTCCAACTGCAGTCAGTCGGTGCTGGAGGACCTCGACCCTGGCCTCGGTGCCTTCGACGTCGTGCTGCTGCACCAGTCGATCAACCACATCGGTGAGGCCTACGTCGCCGACCTGCCGTACTCGCTGGCGGGCCAGCAGCACTACCACGCCTTCTTCGACGTCCTCGCCGAACGCACCGCGCCGGGTGGCGCGCTGATCGTGATGGACTCGTCGAATCGCAATTTCTTCGGCGACTTCGGTCGACGCAGTCCGCTGCTGCCCACGGTCGATTTCAAGATGCATCAGCCTCCCGAGCAGTGGTCTGGCATGCTCGCGTCCCATGGCTTCGTGAATGAGCGCATTACGTGGCTCACCCGGCGCGAGGCAGGCGTGCTCGGGACTACCTTGCTGCGCAACAAGCTGGCTTCCTACCTGTCGACGAGTTTCTTCGTTCTGCAGATGCGACGGGTGCCGTGACCCTTCAGCGGACGGACTCGACGTTCGCACCCCAATTCCCCGGTCGGCCGCCGCCGATCCTCGGTACCCCCGAAGGTGTCCGCAATCGGCAACTCCCGCCGCGAGGTCAAGCAGCGCTCGCGTACGACCGCGCTGCTCATGTTCGTGGGGTCGCCGGCGATTGTGCTGCTGCTCTCGTGGGCATATGCACACCTCGTGGCGGAGCCGCGCTATCAACTGGACTCAAATGGGCAATTCGGCTGGATCGCGGTGTAGTCGGCCATGGTGGTGTTGGCCTGCCACGCCGTGGGCCTCCCGGACGATCCTTGGGGGGGCTAAAAGGGCCCTCGCGGCAGGTTGCATCGCCGCATCGGTGATGTCACTCTTCGGCCAGCTGACCGCCTCGAACTTGCCGCCGCGTTTCACGGTGCTGGGCGCGGTCGTGGCCCTCGCCCTGCTCGCCCACCCGCCTAGTGTTGATGTCGAACCCGACGACGGAGTTGATCGTGGCGAACTCAACCGCCAACGGCAGCCCCACCTGGCCCTGCCAGCACTAGGCTGACCGGATGCCGGACCTGCGCATCCTCGCATCCCGCCTGCGCGCCAGCCGGTCATCCCGGGCGATCGTCATCAGGGTGGTGGCGGTGGCCGTCGGATTGCTCCAGTCAATCGTGGTGGCCCGCCTAGGTGGACCCGAGTTGCGTGGCGTCGTCGCAGTGTTCGTGTCGGCGAGTTCGTTGATCTACCTCGCAGCGAGTTTCGACATGGGTCAGCAGGTGGTGGCGATGTGCCGGGCACGCGACGATTTCGCGCCTGTGCGCCCGCTCATGCGAACCGCATGGCTGCTCTACGGCGCCGCCGCGCTGCTGGTGGCCGCGGTGTTCCTCACGCTCGATTCGAATGTCTCGTGGCTCGCGATAGGTGGTATTGCCTACCTGATGGGGAGCCAGGCAAGTCTTGTGCTGGGCGCGATGCGCGGACCCGTGTCGAGCGCGTGGGCGTCGCTGGCACAGCAGTTCGTGTTACTCCTTGGTGTTCTCGCGGCCGCGGGAGCCGGAATCCTCGACGAGTCAACGGTGAAGGTGGTGGTGATTGCGTCCTTCCTCACCCCGGTGCCCTTTTTCTGGGCGTTGGTGAAGGCGAACCGCGATCCGGGTCCCCGATCGAACGGCGCTGCGCCAGCAGGTGATCACCGCAACAGAGGCGCACCCTGTCGGGGCGACAGCCAACGCGAAAGTCCTCGCGACTGACGTTGCGAGGGCAGTGGGCGGAGGATACCCCTGGCAACTTGGGCGTTCGCTGCAGTGGAGCGTCATGCTGATCGACACGATTCTGGTTGCCAAGTATCTGGGCGATGCCGCCGCGGGCATCTATGTGGTCGGGTTTTCTCTGACGATTGTTCCGCGTCTGGTAGGCGGGCAGATCGCCGTCGATGTCTACCATCGCGCTACCGTCGCGGACGACCACAACGTGGATCGTGACTTGCGCAAGACCTTGCTTGGAACCACGCTGGCGGCCGCCGCCGTGGCTGCTGTGGCACCGTTCGTGGTGAATGTGCTCTATGGCTCGGACTTCGCCGAAGGGCTGCCGGTGTATCTGGTGCTCACCGTCTCCGTCATCGCGGGGGCGCTGGTGCAGGTGAGTTATCAGTTCACCAGGGTCTACGGACGCCCCTGGCCGACGGTGGCATATTCCGCCCTCGGGCCGGCACTCATGCTTGCGGCGAGTGGATGGGCGCTGTCGTCTCTGGGCGTGGTCGGCATGGCCGTGGTGAGCAGTGTGGCGAGTGTTCTGATGGCAGTCCCAGCCGTGATTTTGGCTCGACGACTGGAGCATGGAGATGAATCGAAACGGGAGCAACCGTGAACATTGCAACCTCGCCTGGGACGGTGACCCTGCACGTAGGTACCCCCAAGAGCGGCACCACGTCACTGCAGCAGGCGATCCGAGCGGCCCCAGAATCCCTGGCCCGGCACGGCGTGCGCTACTGCGCTCTCGGCGGCGAGCTGAATGCGGGTACCGCTGTCGCTGATGCCGCCCGCGCTGATGCCGCCTATTGGGCTCGCGCCACCCTCGAGCAGCGGCGCCACCTGGCGTGGTTGTGGCGATCTATCCGCCCCGGATCGCACGTGCGACGTTTGCGCGCTGCCATGGCCGCGGACGACACCTCGCTCATCATCAGCGCGGAGAACCTCAGCCAGGCCGGTGTTGTGCTGCGCGATGAGGTGCTGCGTTGGTGTGGAGATCGCCCCCTCCGAGTGGTGGTCACCCGACGCCGACCTGCCGCGGTTGTGATCTCCACCTACTACCAGTTGCTGCGACTCGGGCCTATGCCCCCGCTGCCGATGTGGCTGCGCGACGTGCTTGGAGAGTTACTCCAGCGACGTAGCGACTCGATCGTCGTGGCTGCCGCCCGGTCCGCTGGAGGGATTCTGGTCCGCCGGGCGTTCGGCGGCCAGTGAGGTGGTTACGGTCGAACTCCCCGGTGCAGATTCAGCAATGGAAATGCAGGTCGCCGCGGATGCGATCGTGGGTGTGCCAGGGATCATAACCGATATTCCACGGCTGAACGCCCGCCGAAACGATGCGCTGCTGGCGGCCTTGCAGATTGTGATCCGGGAGGATCCGAGCCTGGACCGAATGGCTTTGCATGCGTTGATGGGCTGGGCAGCGCCGCATCTTGCAACCCGCGCCGGTGCGCCCCCCGGCGCTCAGCCCGGCGCTAGCAGAACTGATAGACGTGGCCTTGGGCTGGGATCCGGAGGGAGCGAGCAGCAGTGGGACGCCCGCTTTCGCGCCGCCGGCAGCAGCACGCTCGGCAGCGGTAGACACCGCCGCCGGTGAACTGGCCAAGCTGCTGGCGGCTGGCACGTGGCCACCGGAGTTCGACGTGCGCGATCCGATGGCCGAAGCTGACCCCGACGAGGTTGCGGAAGTGGTGGCGTACATGCGACGACGCAGCGGCCTGGCCCGGGCGCGGCCGGCCGCGGCGGCCCGCCTCCGTTCCCGCACTGCCGGACGTGCCCGCCGCAACTGAGTCGAGATGGCGCCGGCACCCCAGGCACCTATCGCACATCCCGCCGTCACCGGCTGCGCAGTTCCCAGTGGATCTCGTAGCACGGCCAGAGGTTGGACCAGCGGTATTCGTAGGCCTCCTGGTTCCCCGGCCGGGCGTTCACCAACCTTTCGATCACCTTGTTCGCCGCATGACTGAGGTAGAAGGGTCGCTTGGCTTTGAACACCATGGTGGTGTCCTCGATCGCGAAATCCGGGGTACCGAAGTAGTCGGACACGCGCCGTCGGAAGCGACGGTCGTCGGCCAGGTAGGAGAACGTGTAGAGGCCGAAGAACGTCTTGTGGGTGGGGTCCGAGTAGTAGTAAGGGTTCGAGAAGTGCGGCACGATCACGTGCATCCGACCGCCGGGTCGCACCACGCGACCCAGAGCCAAGATCAACGACACCGGATCGTCGAGGTGCTCGAAGAAGTGCCGGGAATACACGGCAGACACGCTGGCGTCGGGGAGGGCGGCGACGACGTCGAAGGCATCCGCCACCACGTCCACCGTCGGGCCGCCGATGAGGTCCACCCCGATCGCATCCGTGTGCTCGCGCAGCGTGCCGCAACCGAGGTCGAGTGCCACCGGATTCGCCGCCGAGGCTCCCCGAAGCAACCCGGCCGGATCGTCAATCCGCGCCCAGATGTCGTCTGCCGTCACGTCGCTCATGGGTAGGCGCCCCTCCGAAAGCGACAGCAGCACACTCGCCTGCAGGTGGCCGGTGGCCTCGGCGCCATAGTGCGGGCGGATCGATTCGCGGCCGGCCACGCCGTCGCGGGCGCTGCCGGATGGATGGGCGAGGCGGGCTTCCAGGGCATCGATCCAATCGTGCTCGGAGGCGGCCAGCTACACCGCCTGTGGCGCGACACCTGCGACCTCGATGTTCATCCCCACCCCAGAGGCGATCGCGGGCACCCCGCAGGCCAGATAAAGCAGCATCTTGTAGGCACATTTGCCGCGGGCCCAGTCCGAATCACGGCAGCGGCATGATGCCAACCGTGGCGGTACGCAAAGTCTCCACCTCCACCTCCCGCGACCACGGCACGTATTCCACGGAGGCGGCGGGTAAGCCAAGAGAGGGGGGCGGAGGGAGATCCGCCATCATACGAAGTCGAATATCGGGGTGGCGCGCGAGAACCTCCCGCAGCGCGGGTGCGGCGATCGCCAAGTCGACGAAGCCGGTGTGACCCCCGGACCACACGATGGTCGGTGGCCCAATTCGCGTGTCCCCGGACGACCCCTCCGGATCCGGCGTCCAACGATCGAGGTCGACTCCGGTCGGGATCACGACGGTCGTCGCCAGTGGCGAGAAGTGCTCGGCGATGAAGTCATTGCCGGCGATCACGACACCGGCGCGCCGGGCGATCGCATCGACGCCCTTGGGTGAACGTAGCCAGGTCGCGTCGTCCACGTCGAATGCGTAGCCGCCGGGCAGCAGTGGCTCGAACGTCCGACGATTCGTGAGCAGCGGCTTCTGCAGCAACACAGCGTCGAATCGACGGGCCACAATCGGCGCTGCGGCCGTGGGCGGCAAGGTGCGCGCCAACCAACGCAACCTGGACGCCCGGCTGCCGGGAGGTGCCGTGGCGCCGTGCGGCGCGTACCTCTCGACCGAATCTATCCCCGCCGAGGCGAGGGTTGGCCGGTACTGCCGGAAGCGGAAACGCGCCGAAGGCGTGTCCGGTCCGCGGGTGAGCGCGAGCAGTCGCATTCAGTGGCCTCCTGCGGAAGTACGCGGCCCATTGCCAAGCATGGCGGGCGGGGTGGTCGGGGACGGCCAATCCGCTGCCGGGGACTGCCCGGTTCGAGGCGACAGTTCAAGGTCGCCGCTCCCCTCGTCGGAGGCCCAAAGCGTCACGAATAACCCACCGACTGCCGCCAGCAAGAAGGCGGCCGATCCGACGACCCAGGTCGCACCGGGATCCAACGGCGACGTCAGCCACCACTGCGGTGTTGGCGCGTCGAGCAGGCGGGCAGCGGAAATGGGGCTGCTGTCGAGGCCGTCGAGATACCTGACGTTGGCGAGGCGGATGTTGTGTGAGGTTATCGACGCCCATGCCGCTAGCGCCACCCATAGGAGCAGCCCCACACCGACCACGGCCGCCGCCTGCCAACGCCTTCGGGCGCGGGCAGAAGTGGATGTCACGCCGCCAGCCTAGACATCGTCTGCAGCGGTCCCGTCGGCCTGCCGTCCCGCAATCCACCCCCGCCTCAAGTCCGGTGGGGTTGCCTTCGAAGATGGAGGAGGCAAACGTAAAGGTTTACTGAAAGAGATCCGCCGATAGCGCAGGGAGAGAAGTCGAAATGCGGCGGTGGATCCGGCAACCGGCGCCTTCAAGGTCGAGACGGTTGCTGCAGTGGGTCCGCAGGACGTACTCCAGGTAGTGCGTGAATCCGCCGCCCAGCCGACCACCGTGGCCGTCGGGTTGCCACAGGCGACCCCGAGCGCCGAGGCAGCACCCGAATCGAAGACCCTGCTGGGGCAGGTGCTCAACAAGGACGGATTCGCTGGAGCACCGACGTCGCCGCAGGAATCACCTGGGCCGTCGACAACGGGGCTACGGTGATCAACCTCGCGCTGGCCACGAAGGCTAGGGTCAGCAGTCCACGGGCGCCCGGCGTCGGGGTGGTTGAGCGGCTCACCAGCACGGCCGACGACGAGGGTCCGGCGGGATACGTTCCAGGCTTCGGCGCCGTACTCACGACCCATCCCGGCGGGCACTGCACGCGCTGTTTGCGTCGGCGACGGTCGGGATAGTTGCGACAGGGCGGCGAGCGCACGATCTACGTTGGTGACGGTCGCGAAGGGGTAGGCACCGTCACCGCGCCCGACGTGGTTCCTCCCGGAGCCGACGCCATCGCCAACAACATCACCGTACCGTTGTCGGCGCCCAGTCCGGGCGGCCACCTGCGGTTCTGGCCGGACGGCACGCCCAAACCCAACGCATCGGTGATCAACTGGCCGGTGGGCGGTGCCAATACCCGGGCCAGTGGCCTGCTGGTGGGCATTTCTGATCAACGTTGGGTGCGGGTCTACAACGGATCGTCGGCCCCAGATCACGTCATCGTTGATGTGCTGGGCTACTACGGGTAGCCTTAAGTCACACGGGCGGTTCGGCGACATGGGGGCATCGTGAGGGTGCGCGAAGCGGCGATAGCCGTTGCTGTCACAGTGGCGGGAGCGTCGTTGGCCGCAACTGCCGGACCGGCGACGGCAGCGGCCGCCCCGGTTGTTGAGCAGCAAATCCTCACCCTCACCAACGACGCTCGATCGACTGGGCGATTCTGCGGTGACACGTGGATGCCTGCCGTGGGGCCGTTGAAGTGGGATTCCAGACTGGGCACCGCGGCCCGACAGCACAGTGCGGATATGGGAACCAGGAACTACTTCGATCACGTGAGTCCGGATGGCGTGGACCCCTCGCAGCCGGTGGAGGGAGCTGGCTACGACTGGATCGCCACCGGCGAGAACATTGCTGCTGGCTACGCCGATGCGGCCGCTGTGATGGAAGGTTGGCTGAACAGTCCCGGGCATTGCCGCAACCTGATGGGCGCGGATTATGAGGACCTTGGCGTCGGCTACGCCGAGGTCGTGGGATCTACCTACTTCCGCTACTACACCCAGAACTTCGGACCCTCGGCGACGGTGACGCCTCCGACACCCGATCCGCCGGTCGATCCACCGACCGAGCCGCCGGTGGAGCCCGATCCGCCGGTCGATCCACCGACCGACCCGCCGGTGGAGCCCATCCGCCGGTCGATCCACCGACCGACCCGCAAGGCGCGGTGTTCGTGCCGATCGATCCGGTGCGGGTGCTGGACACCCGCCCGGCCCAGGGTGGCGCGGGGTCCCTGGCCGCCGGAGAATACCGGCCGGTCTTCATCGGCGATGAGTTCGCCGCAGCCGGCAGTGTGGAGGATGTAGTGCCGACTGAGGCGGTGGCGATTCTCTACAACCTCACGGTGCCCGGAGGCTCCGGCGCGGGCCACCTGCGTGTGATGCCGGGATCGGCCACAGACTCGACCGCTTCGGTCATCAACTTTGTCGCTGGTCAGTCGATCGCCAACGGACTGGTGGTTCAGCTTGGACCGACCGAACCCGGTGGCGATTCCAGATGGTTGCGTATCGCGAATCGCTCAAGTGCCCCGGCGGATGCCGTTGTTGACGTGCTTGGCTACTTCGTACCTGAATCAGTCACCACGGAATCTTCACCCCCGGGACGATTCACCGCCATCTCGCCGGTGCGGGTCTATGACTCCGACGCCGATCCGCAGGGAATGGTGGGATCCGGTGAGACTCGACTCTTGTCTGTCGCCGATCAACTCATAGCCGAAGGCGGCGCAAAAGATGTGGTGCCTCAAGGGGCCTCTGCGGTGGCGTACAACGTCACCGTCGTGAGGCCGCAGGGTGCCGGTCACCTCCGCGTGTTCCCCGGCGATCTGCCCTCATCGGAGTCATCGACCCTGAATTGGGGCGTTCCCGGCTACACTTCGGCCAACGGGTTGGTGGTGCGTCTCGCGGTCGGACCGGACCATCAACGTACGCAACTCTTCTGGCGAACCGGTGCGCTTCCTCGTTGACGTCACTGGTTTCTACTCAGCCAACGGCAGTGTTTTCTTCCCGCTGGATCCGGCCAGGGTCTACAACTCGCGAGCGGCGCTGCCGAATCCCGGACTGTTGCCGACTGGGGGCCTCGCCCAAACGGATCGCCCAGTGGCGGTCAGGGATTCCCGGAATCTGATCGGTGTCGTGACGGAAGCCGATCTGGTACCACCGGGTGCCACGGCAGTCGCCTACAACCTCACAGTGGCCGAAGGGGTGGGCGGAGGACACCTGCGCATCTATCCAGCTGACCGCAGCCGCACCGGAGCTTCGGCGATCAATTGGCCGGCCGCTACGCCAGCGGTCTCGCGGGCCAACTCTTCAGTCGTCGGGGTGTCTAGCGAGCGCCAGGCTGAAGCTAGTACAATGGCTCGACCGCCGGAACCCATGCCATCATCGACGTGTTCGGCTACTACAAGTAAGCCCCACCGATTGTTTGCGGCATGCTCCGGCGCTGCCTGGGCGTGGGCGTCTTGGTATCCCGGCAGCGTGGTGAACCAGTCGAGGGTGGTCTGCAGTCCGGTGACGAACGGAACCTCTGGTACGTCCGGGAACAGGCTGCGCAGGAGTGCGGAATCTGACTGGCTCGCGCGAACGTCGCCCACCCGAGTGGTTGCTCCTCGATGGGCAGGTTCACGGGCCGATCCGAGGTGGCTTTGCGCCGAGCCGCGGCGGCGAGTACCCAGGTGACGGTGTCGACGTAGGTGAAGTCACGCGACTGCAGGCCGTCGCCGTGCAGGGGCAGCGGCTTGCCGCGCAGGGCGGCGTCGATCAACACCCGGGATCACGGCGGCGTAGACCGAACTCGACGACGCCGCAGTCAAGTGTGCGCCCTCGCGCTGCGCCGCCTGGCACACCATGAGCGTGTCAGCGCCGCCGGTGACGAGAATCCTCATGCGGTTTGTCTGACAGGCCGCGTGGCCACGCTGCCGCGAAGACCGTCTAAGGCGACCCAAGACACCACCAGCGCAAGCCCAAAACTGACACTGCCGAGTATCCACACATCGCCGGGGGTGAGCCCACCGATCAGCCACCACTCAGGCACTTCTACCCGCAGCAGTTCGCCGGGCCCGACAACGGGGGCGTTCTGGGTGAGGGGATCGCGGCTGGTCGCGAACTCCACCCCGCGCAGGAACCGCAGCAGCGTCGAGGCCAACGCCACGGCGTTGGCGAAGGCGACCGCGGTCAGCACCAAGGCGAACTGAAAACCGTGTGCCAAGTGCGGAATCGTGGCGCTCAGTGCGCAGCCTGGGCACCAGAAGCAGCCCGATCATCACCGCGGTCAGGGGCAGGAAGTAGCGCGGCTGGTAGTACTCCCAGTCGCGTCGAGACCAAAGGAAGGCAGTGAGCGTGAACGCGGCGCCAAGGAGAAAGACCAGGCTTGCCACCTTGCGTGGGTAAAGCACCCCCACCCCGAGCGTGATCACCGCGCCGAGGGCCAGCGCCGAGGCGAATGCTCCCATCGCAGGAATGGGCACGTCGTAGGTGCCCAGGCCGCTACCAGGAACGCCCGGCATTCCCAGGGTGCCGGCGAAGGAGTTGAACGTCTGCTCGATCACTCGCCAACCGCGGTAGGGCTGGCCGGATCCGAGCGGCGAGGATGCGGTTGAGGTCAATCGGTCGGCCTTGGCTTGACCAAACACCAGCACCGCCGCGAGCGCGGCCACCACCAGACCCGCGGGTAGTAGCAGCCGGGCGCCGATTCCGTTGGCCCGCCACGCCTGAGCTGAGGTCAGCGGCCACGGGATCGCCAGCATCGCGACTGCCGTCGCGACCAGCGGCAACCACAGGGCGCTTTCGGATCGACTCCCCAGAGCCATGATCGCTGCGGCGGAAACGAAAACCATCCGCGCCGCGCTTCGCCGCCCGGTGGCATCCGGATCAGTGAGGAACGACGCCAGCGGACCCCACAGGGCACCGATTCCGATCAATGCCCAGGCCGTTGGATTCAGGCTGGCGAGGAAGTACATACCCACGGGCACGATGGCTACCAGCCAACCCACCGCCACCGCCGGGCGCAGTCGTTGGGAACTGAGGGCTACCGCTCCGACTCCGGCGATCAGTACGGCCAGGGCGACGTTGAGCAGCCGAATCGTCAGCACTGTCGCGCCCAGGGTGGGTCCGATGAAGTTGGACATCACGGCGTAGTACAACGGCGGGTAGTGCCCGCGGATGATTCCCTCGGTGGTCGGGGCCGTGAGGTCCGAGTAGTTGGCGCACGAGGCCGGAACATCGGGTCGCATGGTGTAACACGGGCCGACCCGGTCGCCTTCGCGACTGCGTTCAGCTTCGTCAGCCGCGCAATAGAGCATCGTACCCTCAGAGGCACAGGATCCGATAAGGCTGCGCCTGGGCACGCTACCTGCCCAAGGCATCTACATGAACATCAACATCCTTGGGATGATCATGGGCGGCGCCTTGGTGCTGCAGGCTGCGTATCTCAAAGACGCCTGGCACCGACTTCTCCGTCCGACGCCGGCGGATCCTCGCCATCGTGGGTCCGCTGACCTCGCTTGTGCTGGTGTGGGCTTCGTCGTCAAGGACAGCGATAGCGGCGGTGTTTGCGGCTCTCGGGGTCGCCCTGCTGCTGCCTTGGCAGCGCTGGCGAGGGTGGCGCCCGGTTGCCGTCTTCGTGGCGGGTTGCAGCGCCGTGGTGGCTGTCCCGATCGTCGCCACCCTGGGCCTCGGCTTTCAACTCAATGGCCGTCGAAATCTGTGGACGATTGTATTAGCGGAAATCGGCGAGAATCCGCTGCTGGGGCGCGGTTTCGGCAACATCAACGGCGAGCAGCATGCCCACAACCAAATCCTGGAGACCTGGCTGCACGCCGGGGTACTCGGGGTGCTGGTGTCGGTCGCGCATATCGACCTCGTTGGCGCTGCTGCCCGCAATACGCGCGGCGCCCTGGTGACGGCAAGATCGGGGTGGCGATCGTGAACTACACCGCACTCCTTTGGGGTACTGAAGTCCTTTCCCTGGGCGGTGTTCCGTACGCTTCCACTCCCCATGCTGTTCAGTTTGATCGGGCTGCTGTCGGCGGCGGCCCTGGCGCGGGACCGCCGCGCATGCCCCAGAATCAGGAAGTGATCCACAGCGGGTGAGCGGCCGATGCTACCCGGCGCGCCGTACGCTGAACCCATGCCCAGGGAGGACGCATCGCACGGCACGCATGGCCGCCGACGACCGGCCATTCTGCTGGCGTCGGTGGCCGTGCTCCTGTGGTGGCGCTGGCGGCATGGGCAGTGGCCTCGCCGGTGGGGGCCTCTCCCGACGAGGACTACCACCTCGCGATGCTCTATTGCGCGCTGGCGAAGCTGAATGCGATGATGCTTAGCGCCGCGAGTAGACCCCACGGCAAACCGTTGGCGCATCACGCCTCACCCGGCAACACCGATACGGCCAGCGCGGTGCAGCTCCACGAATCCCAGCAGAGCCATGCGTGATCAATGCACGGGGATGGTTCGCGGGGGCCACCCACTAGTCACCGCGGCGACCACTGCAGAGATCAACCCCAGGGTGGCAAGCCCGGCTGCCATCATTCGCCGCGGCGGTCTGCCCGCGGGGCTTTCGGCGCGGTCCCGCTCGCGCCATGCCGGGGTTGCGGTGGGTCCGCGGTTATCGTGTTGCGGGGTTCTGTTGTGCCCCCTGTTCCCTCATGCCACAGGAGTCGCTCGTGAAACTGTCCGTCATCGGTGTCGGCTACTTGGGTGCGGTGCACGCCGCAGCTATGGCGTCCCTTGGCTTCGAGGTGGTCGGGGTGGACGTTGACCTCGCCAAACTGGACGCGCTGCGGGCTGGCAAGGCGCCGTTCTACGAGCCCGGATTCGACGAATTGCTCGCGCAGGTGATGCCCACGGGCCGGCTCACCTGGACTGACGACTTCGCCGCCATCGACGACGCTGACGTGCACTTCGTGTGTGTCGGTACGCCACAGAAAGCTGGTGCGCACTCCGCGGATCTTCGGCACGTGTGGGCGGCTGTCGAATCGATGATTCCGCATCTGCGAGCGGGCAGCGTGGTGGCTGGCAAGTCGACCGTCCCGGTGGGGACGGCGGCCGAGATCGACCAGCGGATTCGGTCGGCAGGTGTGGCGGGTGGTGCCAGTGGTGGGGCCGCCGCCGGAGGCGAATCGGTGGGTCCGGCCGTGGTGTGGAATCCGGAGTTCTTGCGGAGGGATTCGCGGTCGCCGACACCCTGCATCCCGATCGAATCGTGGTCGGCGTGCCGGAGGGAGTGGCTGGGCAGCGCGCTGAGGAGGTGATGCGCGAGGTCTATGCCGCGCAGGTCGCCGAGGGCATTCCGTTCCTGGTCACCGATCGGCCGACCGCTGAGCTGGTGAAAGTCGCCGCCAATGCGTTCCTCGCGACGAAGATTTCGTTCATCAACGCTATGGCTGAGGTGTGCGAGGCGACCGGCGCGGACGTGGTGACGCTCGCCGACGCCATCGGCCACGACGCCCGAATCGGCCGCAAGTTCCTCGGCGCGGGGGTCGGATTCGGCGGGGGCTGCCTGCCGAAGGACATCCGGGCTTTCTCGGCTCGGGCCGGTGAGCTCGGTGTGGATCAAGCGCTGACCTTCCTGCGGCAGGTTGACGACATCAACTCCCGGCGGCGGGATCGGGCGGTCGAGACGGCCCGGGAGTTGGTGGGTGGATCGTTCCGGGAGCGTCGCGTGTGCGTGTTGGGTGCCGCCTTCAAACCCGATTCGGACGACGTGCGCGATTCGCCCGCCCTCGACATCGCTGCCCGGATCCACAACGAGGGTGGCGACGTGGTGGTGCACGACCCCAAGGCCCTCGCCAACGCGGAGGCTCGCTTCCCGGCCTTGCGCTACGAGCAGGATCTCGCGGCGGCGCTCGCGGGGGCCGAGGCGGTGCTGGTGCTCACCGAGTGGCGGGAGTACCGGGATCTCGAGCCCGCGGCGGTGGCGTCGGTGGTCGCGGTGCCGCGGATCCTGGATGGCCGGAATGTGCTGGCCGCCGACGAGTGGCAGGCGGCCGGGTGGTCGTTCCGGGGTATGGGTCGCGCCCACGGGTAGCGGTGGGGGTGGGGTCGCCGATCCGGCTCGGATCGGGCTGGGTGCTGGTGATCAACGCGGTGCGCAGTCGGGTTTTCGCCCCCGATTCGGCCGGATTTCCCGACCCCGCCCCGTGTTGATCATGCCGACCCCGCCCGGACCCCGACGCCGCCCCCGCTGGCCCACGGCCCCGAGCCGCGCCCTACCGACTACCGCACCGGAACGCCTACAGGTAACCGTGCTCCTTGAGCCAGCTCACTCCCGAAACGGCCGAGTCGGTCATGTCGTCGAGCACCTTGCGCGACCGCCACCCCAGCACCTCTGCGGCCCGCGAGGCATCGGCCTGCACGATCGAGGGATCCCCCGCGCGCCTCGGCGCTTCCTCGGCCACGAGCGGCTCGCCCAACGCCCGACTCACCGAGTCGATGACCTCCCGCACGCTGGAGCCGCGCCCGGTGCCGATGTTGAGGACGGCCTCAATTCGACCAGATCCGTCGCCGGCCGCCGCCAGAGCCTCCGCAGCTGGACCGGCGGCCGCAAGGTCACCCGACACCAGCTGGCAGGCCGCGACGTGGGCCTCGGCGAGATCGACAACGTGGATGTAGTCGCGGATGCACGTTCCGTCCGGGGTGGGGTAGTCGGTGCCGAAGATCTTCGCCGGCTGTCCCGCCGCGTGGGCCCGCAGCAGCATTGGGATCAGGTTCGCCGCCGAGGTGTCGGCCAGGTCGTCAGCGCCGCAGCCGGCCACGTTGAAGTAGCGCAGAGCCGCCCAGTTCAACCCGATCGCGGGCGCGGCATCACGCACCATGCGTTCGCCGATCAGCTTGCTCGATCCGTAGGGATTCGTCGGATCCGTGGGCGAGGATTCGGTGAGCGGATTGTCGTCCACCGGCTCGCCGTACACCGCCGCCGACGAGGAGTACACGAGACGCTTCACCCCGGCCGCCTCCATGGCGCGCAGCAGGCTGATCATGCCGCCGGTGTTCTCGTAGTGGTAGTAGATGGGCTCGTCCACCGATTCGCCAGCGGCCTTCTTCGCCGCCAGGTGCACGACGCCGGTGACCTTGAGGTCGCGCATCACCGTCACCAACTGTTTGGTGTCAAGGATGCTGAATACCTCCAGATGTGCCGGAGTGGGTACTCGCGAGGTCAATCCGGTGCTCAGATCATCGACGATCACGACCTGTTGACCGTCGGCGAGCAGCGCCCGCACGACGTGCGAGCCGATGTATCCGGCCCCGCCAGTCACCATCCACATACCCAGCCTCCTTGGTCTCGGGCACGAGTCTGTCAGAGGCACCCCCCACAGCGACGTCGGTCAGCGCATTTGGCAACAAGACCAGGGCCTGGCAGGTTCGGCTCCGTCCGAGAGGTATCTCCCTCCGACGGTCTGAATCCTCCCCAATCTTCCCCAAATGGCCTCGACACGCCGACATCTGAGGGGGTGGCGCACCTTTTGGGGAGAATCGAGACCACACAGCGCGAGCACAGGTCCTCGTTCAACCGGCCCAAACGCGCCCAGCCGGATCCAGCCTCCCCCCGCGGCCCGCGCCACCCAACCGCCGCTAGAGCAGCCCCATCTCCATGGCCTTGTCGGAGCGGCGCTTCACGTGGTGGAAGTAGGCCGCGTGCTCGTAGAAGCGGCGCAGTTGGGCCTGCTCGCCCGGCGTTGAATCGAACATCAGGCGCATCAACTCCGCCTCGTTCTCCTCCCCACCGGGCTTGCGCAGCACCCCGAGGCCGAATCCGTGCTTGAAGTAGAAAGTGGGGTACTGCCCCTCGATCTCGTCCCAGAAGCGCCAGACGCCGAAGTCCTTGATGCGCGCCTTGATGTCGTGGAACAGAATCACGCCGCCGGGCTTCACCTTCTCGTACCAGGTCTCGAAGTCGGCCTTCACCGCGTCGTACGTGTGCAGGCCGTCGATGTGGAGCAGGTCGATTGAATCGTCCTCGAAGTGGCTCACGGCATCCTCGAAGAACATGCGCATCAGGTAGGAGAAGCCGGGGTAGTTCTCCCGGTTGTGGTTGCTGACCAGCTCCCACGTGGCGTCGTCGTACTTGCCCGTGTGCTCCTCCCCCTCCCAGGTGTCGACCGCGTAGCACAGGCCCTCGACGTCGTTCTCCTTCATCGACTGGCAGAACGTGAAGTAGCTCATGCCGGCCTGCGTGCCGAGCTCGACGAGCAACTCGGGGCGAATCGCCTCGACGAGGTCGTAGCCGAACTGGATGTGGTCGGCCCAGGTGGAGAAGGTGAGGTGCTTGGGCTCGAACTTGCGAACGGAAGAGGGGAGATAAATCGACACGTCGTCAACTCCTGTCAGGCCGCCGGTGGTGGGCGGGTTGTTGAGGATATCTGGGGCAGGCACGACAGCGTCGTCGCGCCACGGGGTCGCGGGTGGGGTGCGTCGCAGGCGGAACTCGAAGTGGGAGCGGCCCTCCTCCGCCGAGAAGGCGAGCATCGGCAGCGCACCGTTGGGCACCTCCCCGATGAAGTAGGGCTCCTTCTCAGGCGCGAAGTAGGTGGTGCCGCGGATCTCGAAGTAGTTGCGGTTGAACTTGGCCATCAGGCCGGCTCGATCCGAATCCGCCTGCGTGGTGACACCGCCGTGGAACTGGTGGAACGTGCCCTCGCCGGCGGTGATGAACAGCCGGGTGGATTCGGGGCGCAGCAACTCGCAGTACATGTCGAGATTCACCATGCCGCCGCCGGGCAAGTCGAATCGAGCATCCGCCCCGCCGATCGCCTCGTAGGCCTCACGCGGGGCGAACATGCAGTTGGATTCGCCCAGCGGATGCAGGAAGCCGAACGGGTTGGCCCCGCTTTGGATCGAAATGTCGAACAGGCGGTAGCCGTCGGAGCGCCAGGGGATGCCCGCCAGCAGCTTGCGATCCTGGCGCAGGCTGTGTGCGGCATCCTCGCGGAACATGTGGTCGTCGTAGCCGACGTGGTACCCCGGCACCGCCACCACCGCGTCGTGCTGAATCCGGAACGCGTCCATGGCGTTGCGCAGCACCCCTGGCGAGACCATGCGGGCCCCGTCGACCATGAGCGCCACGTACTCGCCGCGCGCCAGCGACAGGCCCACGTTGATGGCGGGCGTGGGTGAGACGCCCGATTCGGTTCGGCGGTAGTAGCGGAACTGCGGACCCATCCGCTCGACCACGCGAGGGTTGAGGTTGTCGTCGCTAGCGTTCTCCACCACGATCACTTCGTACTCGTACGGGCTGACGTCGCGCTGGTAGGACGTGGAGAGGGTGAACAGCGTGCGCGCGGCCTGGGCGCTCATCTGGTAGACGATCACCACCACGCTCACCTTGGGCCGGTCGCCCACTTTGGCGTCGCGGGACCGTCGCGGCAGGTAGGCGTCCTGGCGCTGCGCCTTGCGGTGGTAGGCCCGGGTGACGGCTTCTTCGAATCCGGGTTCGATCTCAAGCCGCTTCGCGACCGCGCGGGCGGTGGCCTTGGGCCCGGATTCCTTGGCCATCGCCGTTGCGTTGCCCGCCTTGTCGGCCACCTTTCCGCGGGCTGCCGCCGCTTGCTGCTTCGCCGCGCCAGCCTTGCGCTTCGGCGCCGGCTTTGCGCTTCGCCGCGCCGGCCTTGCGACGCACCCGGTCCATTGGGTTCTCGTTGTCGTCGGTCACGTCCACGAATCCCACCCCAGCAATTCGTAGATTCGGATGCGTTCGAGCGCGGAGAACTTCAGCATCGGCGTCGCCCATCCGGTGACCGCGCCCAGCAGCCGCGGCTCGCGCTCGACCATGCGGTAGTTGGTCCCGCGCAGTTCACGGTATTGCTCGCGGAACGCGTGCAGCATGTCCTCCCTGCCCTCGTCCGCGGTGGTGGTGACGCCGCCGTGGTACTGGTGGAACGTGCCCTCGCCGGGCAGTGCGAACAACTCGACGTGCGGCAGCATGGCCAATTGGCGGTAGAGATCCAGGTTCACCATGCCGCCGCCGGGCAGGTCGAATCGGATGTCGGCGCCGCCGATGGATTCGTAGTCCGCCCGCGAACAGAACAGGCAGTTGGACTCCATGACTGGCATGAGGTAGCCGTGCTGGTGGCGGCCGCGGAAGTACGACGACACCACGAACAGTCGGTAGCCGTCCTCCTTCCACCGCACCGCGTCGAGCATGGCCTGCTCGGAGTCCTCGTCGTGCGCCGGATTCGAATGCTGCTCGTCGGTGCCGAGGTGGTAGCCGGGCACGTTGACCACGGCGTGGTCGGTGATGCGGAATGCGTCCAGCGCGTAGCGCACGACCCGCGGGGTGACCATCCGGGCGCCGTCGATCACCAGGCCGAGGATGGGTGCCCGGGTGGCTTCGACGCCGAAGATGATGCCGGGGACCGGCGATGCACCGATGTTGGGCCGCGCGTAGTAGCGGAAGTTCGGCCCCTGGGCCAAGGCGCGCTCCTCGCCGAGCGGATCGGCAGAGGAGTTCTCGATGACGATCACTTCGTAGTCGTCCGCGGTGACGCCCTGCTGGTAGTCCGGGGAGAGCGAATAGAGGGTGTTCTCGGCCTGCCGCGACATCTTGTAGACGATCACGACGATCGAGAGTTTGGGTGCCGCCGGGTAGGTCGCCGCCGCCTTCGCAGCGGCACCTTCGGCGCGCATCTGCGCTGCGATGTCGAGGAGTTCGGCCTGGGTCGCGGTCATGCACTCACCGCCAGCACCTGGGCGGAATGCTCGACGAATCGGGCCGCGGGTTTGTGTACTTCGCCGAGCAACACCCCAGGCACCTCCGGTGGTGAGTAGTCCACCCCCCGCAGCCGACGGTACTCGGCGCGCATGGCGTCGACGACGGCGTCGTGGTCGGTGGCCGTGGTGGCGCCGCCGTGGAACTGGTGGAAGGCGCCTTCGCCGGGGAGCACGACGAGCACGGAACCGCGGGCCAGCACAGCCCGACGATAGAAGTCGAGGTTCACAAACCCGCCACCGGAGGTGGTGAAGGCCTCGTCGAATCCGCCAAGTCGGGCGAACAGCCCACGCGACACCGCCACGCAGTTGCTCTCAGCCATAGGCATGAGGAAGCCGTTGCTGCACGATGCGCTGAGCACGGCGCGGGTGAAGAGTTGGTAGCCATCTGCGTTCCACCCCAGTTTCGCCAGCCACTCCTGCTCCTCGGCCGCTGAGTAGCCCTGCTCGGCCGCTGCGGTGTGCAACTGATCGCCAAGGTGATAGCCGGGCACCGACACAACCGGGGAGCGCGCGAGGCGTTGGGCATCGAGCAGGCCCCGCACGACGCCGGGTGTGAGCATGCGCGCGCCGTCGATGACCACCGCGATGTGGGCGCCGCGGGCGATGCGTGCCCCGGCGTTGATGGCCGGTGCGGGTGAGACGCCGGGTTCCGAGCGTCTGAGGTAGGTGAAGTTCGACCCAAGAGCCGCGACGGCCTGGGGATCGAGCATCTCCTCGGAGGAGTTCTCCACGACGATGACTTCGTAGTCGCTGGCGGCCACGGCGCGCTGGTGGGCCACCGAGAGCGTGGAGAGGGTGTTCATGGCCTGCGCGCGCATGCGGAAAACCACGACCACCACGCTCAGGCGTGGGCGCGGCGACAGGCGAATCAAGGTTGCGGCCCTCCAGTGAGTAACGCAGTTACCCTAACTGTCAGCAGTGGTGAGGCGAGCGTGAGACACACACCAGGTGTGCCCGCAGTTCACGGACAAATTTCGCCACCGAGCACTGGAGTTGCACATGGGCCTGGCTCAGACCGTTCGACGCAACCTCGCGGAAGTGCGCGCCCGCCGGCGGCAGGGCAAGGAGTTGGCGGCCCGCAATCCAGGATTCGTCGAAGCCGTCTCGGCCGACGTCGCGGTGACGTGCAAGTTCCGCGGCGAGCGCTTCGAACTGACTGACAAGTGGGATGTGCTGTTCAACGGGGTGCGGTTGGCGTGGACGTCGGACGCCTTCCTGGCGCAGGTCTGCTATCGGGGCAAGGTAGCCCTACGTCGCCGCGGTGTGCCGCTGCTGCCCGCCGTTGCGCACCGGATGTCGATGGCGCTGTCCGACGTGGTGATCGGCGATCCGGTGATCATGAAGCCTGGCGTCTACATCCCGCACGGTCAGGTGGTGGTCGACGGACTCACCCAGGTCGGCTCGGACGTGATCCTCTTCCCCTGGATCACGATTGGGCTGCGCGCAGGCAATTTCAACGGTCCGAACGTGGGCGACGGCGTGCACGTGGGCACCGGATCGCGAATCTTGGGACCTTTGGCCCTAGGCAATGGGGCGTACGTCGGAGCTAATGCTGTTGTGATCTCCGACGTCGCAGCGGATGCTGTTGTGGTCGGAGTGCCCGCCGCGCCCCTGGAACGCACCCCAAACCCTGCCCCCACATTCAACTAGTCCCTGCTCACAGAAGAGGATCCAACATCTGATGTTGCTCGACAGACTGCGTCGCCGCAGTGCCAGCAAGCCCACCGTCACGCGGAGCACGGCTGCCGACGCCGAGGCCGCCGCGTTGCAGGCGCGCTACGTCGCCTGGCGCGAACTGAACCCCGAGGGCCGACCCGATTGGCCGCCGGCAGCCGATGACGTATTCGGCGAGGCCGTAGAGGTGCCAGACATTCCGGCCGCCGAACTCAACGACGCCGCGCTGGCTGCCGCGCTGCGCGTCAAGGGCGGTGTCGTGGTGCGCGGACTGATCTCACCGACCAAGGCCGACGAGGTGCGCGGCTACGTCGACAAGGCCCTGGGCCTGCTGGAAGACCAGCGTGCCGGCAAGCCGATCGATGGCGACGCGGGTGGGCAGGCAGCCTGGCGCCACGAACTGCGCGACCCCGACACCGGTGAACTGGTGGGGCCGCAGTGGCGCGCGGACAACGCCATGTTCGGCGGGGAGTGCTCGGCGGGCGATTCGCCCCACATCGCGGAGAAGCTCGTCGCGATGTACCGCGAGATCGGCCTCACCCAGATGATCGAGAACTACCTCGGCGAGCAGCCTGCCGTGTCTCTTGAGAAGTGGACGCTGCGCTGCGTGCCGCCCACCACCAACACCTCGTGGCACCAGGACGGCGCCTTCCTCGGCACCGAGACCCGCACCGTGAACGTGTGGATCGCGCTGAGTGACTGCGGTGTGGATGCGTCCGGGTTGGACATCATCCCGATGCACCTCGACGAGATCGTGGAGACCGGCACCGGCGGTGCCTACTTCCACTGGGACGTGGGCAAAGACGTGGTGGAGGAGATTCGCGGCGACCGCGAGGTCCTCACGCCGGTGTTCAAGCCCGGGGACGCCTTCATCTTCGACCAGTTCGCGCTGCACCGCACCGGGGTGAAGGAGGGTTTGACCAAGGATCGCTACGCGCTCGAGACGTGGTTCTTTGCGCCCTCCCACTTCCCGAAGGACTACCACGGGATCCTGGTCTAGCTCGTCACCCGTTCCGGCTGACTGCGGGTCTGGGTTGGGTTTCTGAGCCGAAATCGGCCGAAAATCCCGACTCAGGCCCGCACTCACATTTGGGCGGCGCCGTCGCACCTATATTGGGCAGAGCATCGGCGATTGCAGGTAGGAGCACCATGGCACCGTTGGATCACTGGGTACGCCACGTGATGAACGAGAAAGTCGCAGAGATCGTCACCATGGCCGGCCCGGCCGACATCGACGCCCTCGAAGTTTCTGGCACTGACTGGGCGGAATTCGGATTCAAGACGTACCGCACCGTGGAGTACCCGGAGTTCGACATCTGCCGTGACCGGCTGCCGGAGACGTTTGACCTCATCATCGCCGAGCAGGTGTTCGAGCACTTGTCGTCGCCGCGGGCCGCGGCCCAGAACATCCGCCGGATGCTGCGGCCCGGCGGCATGTTCGTGATCACGACCCCCTTCCTCATCAAGTTTCACCCGTGTCCGCACGACTACTCGCGCTGGACCAAAGAGGGCATGGTGCTGTTCCTGGAGGAGAACGGCTTCGTGGACGTGCATACCGATTCGTGGGGCAACCGCGAGTGTTTGGTGGCCAACCTTGAGGAGTGGGTGGACTACGACCCCGAGGTGCACAGCCTCACCAACGAGCTCGACGTGCCACTGCAGGTATGGGGCTTCGGCCGACGCCCTGGCCGCGTCGACGAATCCAAGTCAGCCGCCAAACGGGCGGCGAAGCGAGCCAAGCAGGATGCCTCGGTGCTCGCTGCCCGCCTGCGCCGCTAAGGCCCGCTGATGCGCACCGGCGGAGCCGCGGTGGTGAAGAACGAGGGCGACATCATCGAGGCGTTCGTGCGCCACAACTTGGACTACCTCGACCACCTTCACGTGGTGGACAACGGCAGCACCGACGGCACCTGGGAGATCCTGCAGACGTTGGCTGCCGAATCGCCGCAGCTGGTAGTCAGCCAGGACTTCCGTACCGACCATCCGCAAGAGCACCTCATGAGCGCGCTGCTCGCGCGCTGGCCCGAGCCCCATCCGGACTGGGTGTTCTGCCTGGATGCCGACGAGTTCATCAGCGCCGAGTCGAGACCTGCCTTCGATGCCGCAGTCGCGTCGTGGCCCACGGCTGAGTGCGTCACGCTGTGGTGGGACTTCTTCGTGCCCACCCCGGCTGACGATCCGGGAGACGCGAATCCGATCACGCGCATCCGGCATCGGCGTGCCGACGCCACCACCGACGGGATGCTCACGAAGGTCGTGGTGCCCAAGCGCTTTCTGGGACACCCGGAGTTGCGGGTGCGGGCTGGCAACCACTTCCTGTCTCAGGCCAACGGCGTGGTTCTGCCGCACCCCATCGTGGCGGCCCCGCGCCTGGCACACTTCCCGATTCGTTCGCACGAGCAGGTGGCGAAGAAGGCGGTGGTGGGGGCCTGGGCGGTCAGTTCGCGCGCCACGCGTGATCGGCAGGAGGCGTCGCACTGGGAGGAGCTCAAGGACCGGGTGATCGCAGGTGACGTGCTCGCCGGCGATGAGTTGGCGGATCTGGCCTATAACTACGCCGCCTCCGAGCGGTTGCCGCGGGCAGCGCGCGCCGACTTCGAACTCATCGAGGCCCCCGTCGCGACGTCGGTGGCGGAACTCCGCGCCACCCCAGGATCGGCGACAGGTACCTTCACCGCCGAGGCGCTCGCGTTCGCGGATGCTCACTTCCGCAACCTGCGCCGAGTGGCGGTGCAAACCGATGCGGTCGAGGTGCTGAAAACGCAGCGTGGCCTCGTGGCCGTGACGCCCGCGACCCCGGTCGAGCAAGCGCGCGCGCTGCGAACGGACGCGGACTGGGCGGCCGCCGAGATCGACTTCTGCTGCGACGTGGTGGTCGGCGGGGACGTTGTGTGGGATCTGGGTGCTGGCATCGGCTATCAGACGGTGGCGCTCGCACGGCGCGTCGGCGCGTCCGGGATGGTCGTGGCCGCGGAGGAGGATCCCGGCCGTCGGCAGGATGTGGCGGCGAATCTCACCCTCAACGGCGTGCGCAACGTGAGGCTGGTCGAATCCGCGGCCAGGGCCGCAGGGGCGGCCGGGATGGCTGGCTCTGGTTCCGCCGAGCGCCCGCGCACCGTTCGGTGGCGCAGGCGAAAGAGGGCCGCGTCGGACGACGCCGGGAGCACCGCAGACCGGCCTCCGACTTTGATTCGGATGGGCGACGGCGGCGTGGCGGCCCTGGTCATCGTGACCGACGCCGCGCTGGCGGCCGGGCCGGTGTTGTTCATGGCCAATGCTGCACAGGTGGCGCTGGGTGCGCTGCGGGAGTGGGCGTCAGCGCACGGCTACACGTGGTTCTGGTTCTTCAGCGCCGGCAGCCCCGGGAGCGCCGGGAGCGCCGGCAGCCCCGCCGACCCCACCGCAGCGCCGGATCCACGGGTGGCGCTCGTCGGGGTCCCGAATCAGCAGCCGCCGCCGCCCGGGTTGGCGCTGGTCACCGCCACCGATACCTCCTGGCGGGAGGCGTTCACCCGGCAGGATCGCCGGTTCAACGCGGCGCCGGATCGCTGGGCGTTCTCACGCCACGGCTTGGACAAACGCTGGCACTAGCCGGCTGCAATCCGAGCGTTCTCCCGGATGGCGAAGGCAAGCTGCTGGGCCACCGCCCCGTAGGGATCCGCGGCGATGGTCATTCGAATCGCGTTTGCCACGGCCGCGTGGATGTGCGGATTGCAGGTCATCTGCGCTTTGATCAGGTTGCCGAAGTGCACGCGGAACGCGATGTCGGTGGCGGATGCTCGATTCAGCGCCGCGGCCAAAGCCGGGTTGGGCGGACTCGGTGCAGTCACGGTGCACTGCGGGGCTGGGCGCAGCGCTGCCCAGATGAGGCGCGAGGTGTTGATGCCAGGGGAGTCCCAGGTGTGGGCCATGATGAGACCCACCACTGCCAGGGTGTCGGATCGGGGGCAACTCAGATCCGTGACCCGGTTGAACCCCGGCGTGGTCCAGCCGGGAGACGGGCAGTCTTTGGCCCGAGCCCAGTTCGTCGCGATGCCGACCCGATCCACGCTCGACACGGAATGTGGCCCCGCTGCCGCCTCCAAGAACGGGTTGAGGGATCCGTCGAGGGGAACCACATCGTCCGCCGCACCGTGAATCACTAGGATTTCCTTCTCCGGCGGTACAACGCACTGCGGCGTCGGGTTGAGCACACCGCCCACCATCGCCGCACCGGAGTACAGGTCTGGACGCAGGCACATCAACCGCGACGTGATCATGGCGCCCATGCTGAAGCCGTTGATGCTGGTGAGCGACGGCGTCGAGCAGCCCTGCGCGTGCAGGTGCTCGGTGAGTTCCTCGACGAATCGCACGTCTTCGGAGTCCGGTGCCGCGTCCCAGAGGTAGGTCGCGTCCTCGCGTGCCTCGGGAAAGACCGCGATGAAGCCCTCCTGCACGCCGAGGCTGGACATCGCCGCGACCTCGGTCGCAACGCTGGCGCCCGCGAGGGGACTGCCCCCTTCGCGACTGTCGGCTTCGGGTCCGGAACTGCCTTCGGTGAATCCGGTCACCGTTTGCTGGCCGAGGGCCGTGCCGCCCGCCCCGTGCAGCGAGATCACCATCGGGGTGGCTGGACCGACGGCGTCGGGCAACTGAATTCGGTACTTGCGCGTGAGCTCGCCGCCGGTGAATTCCGCCATCCCCGACGTCAGGCGGCAGGTCAGCGATTCCTCGGCAACGGCTGGGTGCGGTGGCGTCACCGCCCAGGCGGCGGGACTCGCGAGATGGAGGAGCACGGCGGCAACCACCAGGGCACCCATAGCCCTGAAGAATCCGCTCAACTTCCACGCCATCTCGTGACCGTCCGTTCCGCTCCCTCTACCCGACTCTATGCCGGGAGGTGTGGGCGGCGTGCAGGAACGGTCGAGTCCGAGGCGTCCGGGAGTGCGCGAGCTAAGCCCGGATGAAGCCTCGATTCGCCACCAGTTCAACGGCGTGGGCGTACAACTCGATGTCGTCGGCGTTATCCCGGGCGATCCGCCGGCGGAACGATCGCGAGACCTTCGGCTTCCCCGCCCCCTTGTGTTTGACGTGCAGCGCGGTGTTCCAGCCGTACGCGGCGTCGATCGCCTCGCAGAACTCCTCAAGGTGATCCTGGGTGCCCACGGCATCGATCCGCTCGAGATTCGACTTGGCGCGCGCCAGCCGCGCTGGGGTGAAGTCGACCGGAGTGAGCATGTCGGCGGTCATCTCGTCCGGTGTCAACGAGAGCATCTTGGTCATGTGGTTGTGGATCAACTGGGAGAAGCGAGTGGGGTCCTCATAGAGGGCTTCGAGGGGAAGTTCCGCATCCTGGGGGAAGATCCGCTGATGGAACTGCAGGAACGACAGCGTGCGGGCCACGGGTTCGCGCAGCATGGTCAGGGTGGTGAAGGGCACGCCGAGCAATTCGGTGGTGCACAGCGGTAGGTGGCCGATGATCACCCGGATGTCGTCGCCGCGCACCCGCCAGCGCTCGGCCAGCGTCTTGGTGACGATTTGCGGGGCCACGCCCATCACGTCGCCGTCGGAGTCGTTGGGGTAGACGCCCTCGTCGCCGTACTGCTGGCGTAGGCGCAGGAACATCGCGGTGCCGCCGGTCTTGAGCATGTGCACGAAGAAGAAGCGCTGCGGTGCGGTTGCGGCTGAGTCCCCGTCGCTGATGGCGGTCTCGGTGGAGGGAGTCACGCCCCTCATGGTGCACCACGGCTCAGTCGGCGTCGCCGCGGTGGTGGATGCGTGTCGGGGGTGGCGGGCATGTGCCGAACGGTCGCGAAGCCCACGCGCGGTGATGGCTAGGCTCGGAACATGACTACTCCGATCACCAAAGCCGTGCTTCCGGTCGCGGGCTTGGGCACCCGATTCCTGCCAGCCACCAAGGCGCTGCCCAAGGAGATGCTCCCGGTGGTGGACAAACCTGCGATCCAGTACGTGGTGGAGGAGGCGGTGGCTGCCGGCCTCACGGATCTGCTCATGATCACCGGTCGGGCGAAGACCGCGCTGGAGGATCATTTCGACCGCCGGCCCTACCTCGAACGGACGCTCGCGGAGAAGGGTGACGAAGCCCGCCTGGAGTTGGTGCGCGAGCCTTCCGAACTGGGCGCCGTGCACTACGTGCGCCAGGGTGAGGCACTGGGCCTGGGCCACGCGGTGTTGCAGGCTGCGCGGCACGTCGGCGACGAGCCATTCGCGGTGCTCCTCGGCGACGACTTGGTGGACGCCGCAACACCCGTGCTGCCGCGCATGATCGAGGTGCAGCAGCGCTACGGCGGCTCGGTGTTGCTGCTCATGGAGGTGCCGGCTGAGAACATCTCCGCCTACGGTTGCGCTGCGGTGGTGGCCACCGACGAATCCGACGTCGTCACGGTCACGGGACTCATCGAGAAGCCCCCGCAGGAGGAGGCTCCCAGCAACTACGCCGTGATCGGCCGCTACGTGTTGAATCCGGCGGTGTTCGAGGTGCTCGAGAACACTCCTCCGGGTCGAGGCGGGGAGATCCAACTCACCGACGCCTTGAGCACCCTGATCGACCCGTCGCTGCCAGGCGGTGGCATGCACGCGGTGATCTTCACCGGTCGCCGATACGACACCGGCGACAAGCTCGGCTACCTCAAGGCGGTCGTGGAACTGGCCCTAGCGCGCGACGACCTCGGACCGGAGTTGCGCAACTGGCTGGAGTCGCAGATCGGCTAGCCGCACCTGGTGGGGTGTAATCGTGGGGTGAACTCAGAAATGCGGAGCGTTGACGATCAGGTGGCGCGAGTGCTGGATGGCGTTCGTCCGCTCAACCCGATCGACATGGGACTCACCGACGCTCGGGGCTGCATCCTCGCTGAGGACGTGCGGGCACCCTGGCCACTGCCGCCGTTCGACAACTCGGCCATGGATGGCTACGCGGTGGTGTCGGGGCAGATCGGCCAGCCGACTTCCAGCGCCCCGGTGCGACTGAAGGTGATCGACGATATTCCGGCCGGCACGCGACCACGGGCCACCATCGGTCCCGGCACCGCGGCGCGCATCATGACGGGGGCGCCCATGCCCTATGGCGCCGATGCCGTGATCCCGGTGGAGTACACCGACGGGGGCATGCCGGTGGTCACGTTGTTCGGCGGCGTACGGGCGGGGCAGAACGTGCGTCGCGCCGGTGACGATGTGCACTCCGGAGCAATGGTGCTCACGGCGGGCACCGTGATGGATGCCCGGCAGGCCGCGTTGGCAGCCGCGGTCGGGCGCGCCCGAGTGGTGATCCATCCGCGCCCGCGCGTCGTGGTGCTCACCACCGGCAGCGAATTGGTGGAGCCCGGCCGCCAGCTGGGCCCCGGCATGATCAACGACGTGAACGGATCGGCGCTGGCGGTTGCCGCAGCGGAGTTGGGCGCCGAAGCGTTCTGGGTGGGCCCGGTGGCAGACGAGGCGGATCTGTTCCGCAATGCCCTCGAGGATCAACTGGTGCGCGCGGACCTGGTGATCACCACCGGCGGCGTGAGCGTCGGTGCGTACGACACGGTGAAAAACGTGCTCAGCAGCCTCGGCACAGTGGAGTTCGTCAAGGTTGCCATGCAGCCGGGCATGCCGCAGGGGCACGGCCACATCGCTGGGGTGCCGATCTTCAACCTGCCGGGCAATCCGGTGAGCGCGATGGTGTCATTCGAGGTGTTCGTGCGGCCCGTGCTGCGCCGAATGCTCGGCTTCTCCGAACTCGCGCGATCAGTGGTCGAGGCCACCGTCACGCAGGACTTCGATTCACCCCTCGGGAAGCGGCAGTACGCCCGCGGTCAGCTGGTGCACACCGCCGAGGGCTACCTCTTCCACCCGGCGGCGGCCCAGCAGTCCCATCAGGTGGCGGTACTCGCCCACGCCACCGGACTAGCGGTGGTGCCGGAGTCGGTTCAACACGTGGTTGCGGGCGCTCGGGTACCTGTGATGCCCTTTGGGACGCACTGATGCGGTTGAATCGTGCGCGTGAATGTGCCGCCGGTGTCCTCTGAGGGGGATGGTTCGCTGACCCACCTGCGCGCGGACGGCAGCGCGGCGATGGTGGATGTCGGCGCCAAACCGGTCACGTCACGTGCTGCCGAAGCCAGCGGGCAGGTGCGGCTCAGTGCCGCGGCCGCTGCCGCGGTGCGTGCCGGCACGCTCAAGAAGGGCGACGCGCTGACGATTGCCCGCATCGCGGGGATCCAGGCGGCGAAACGCACCTCGGAGTTGATTCCACTGTGCCACCCCATCGGCCTCACCGGCATCGATGTCGAGGTGACGCTGGAGGGTGACTCGGTGCGGTTGCGGGCGGCAACCCGGGTCGCTGATCGCACCGGGGTGGAGATGGAGGCTCTCACCGCGGTGGCAGTTGCAGGGCTGACGGTGATCGACATGGTGAAGGCCCTCGACCCCGGCGCTGTGTTGACCGATATCCAGGTGGACGCCAAGTCCGGTGGTGTCACGGGCTCTTGGCGGCGCGACTGATGAAGCTGCAGCTGACCGACGGCGAAGTGGGGCTGCGGCCGCTCGCGGTGGCCGACGCCTCCGCGTGGGCCGAGGTGCGGCGCCGCAACGCCGAGTGGCTCACCCGCTGGGATGCCACGAACCCACCGGAATCCCTCGACGTCGCGCCGACGTTCCGCGGCATGGTGCGGCGGCTGCGCGCCGACGCCAAAGCGGGCCGCTCCATTGCGCTGGCACTCACCGTCAATCGTCGATTCGTCGGCCAGGTGACACTCGGGGGCATCACGCTGGGCTCGTTGCGATCGGCCTACGTGGGCTACTGGATCGACCGCGCCTACGCCGGTCGGGGCTACATGCCGCGGGCCGTTGCACTCTTGTGCGACTACGGATTCTTCAGCATGCGGTTGCACCGCATCGAGATCAACATTCGCCCCGAGAACGCCGCAAGTCTGCGGGTCGTGGAGAAGCTGGGATTCCGATACGAGGGTCTGCGTCGGCGCTACCTGCACATCGACAACGACTGGCGGGATCACCACTCCTTCGCTTTGTGCGTCGATGAGGTCGGGTCCGGTTTGGTGGATCGGCTGCGCCAACAGTCAAGCCGTCTTGGCTGAATCGACCGGAGTACGACGAAGTGGAACGGGTATCCAGCGACACGCCGCACAGCGGCGATGGTGTGTTCTTCGTCACGTCTAGCCTTGGCGCATGCCGTCGGGACTTCTCTTCATCGTCATCTTGACGATCTGGGCGGTGATCCTGGTGCCGCGGATGGTGCGCATGTACGACCAGCACGCCACCCAACGGACGACGCGTCGTTTCCGGCACGCGATGTCGAGTTTGGGGGGCTCGCGCCGCACCCAGCGGCCCGTGGACGTGATGATGGTGCGCCGCGTTGCGCCCGTGCGCAGGGCAACCGTCGGGGTGCTGCTTGACTCCGCGGTGGATCTGCACCTTGACCACGGCGTGGACCCGTTCCTCGCCGAATCGACGGAGGGCGACGATGCCCGGGAGCAGCGGTTGGCGGCCCGCCGACGGGCTTCGCGCACGGCCGTTGCTCGCCGCCGGCGGGTGATGGTCGGGTTGTTCGGTGGCGCTGCGGTGCTCGCGTTGCTCGGGGTGCTCGGTGTGCTGCCCATGTGGGCGCCGATGGCACCCACGCTGATGCTCACAGTGATGGTCGCGGTCTCGCGACGTCATGCGCGGCAGATGGAGCAGTGGCGCCAGGACCTGCGCCTGCGGGCTGAGCAGCGCCGGCAGCGTAGCGAGGTGGACGTGGTTCCGATGGCGCCGGTGGTGGCGGTCCGACGTCGGGTGGAGGAATCTGGCGGAGGGGTGCTGGGATCCGTGCATCCCATCGGCCTGCGGGGTCAACGCCGAGGCATGACGCCGGCCCAAGCCCGGCTCGCCGAGCAGTATCGAGCCCTGTCGGCCACCTACGTCGACACCGAGGACGAGTTGGGCCTCGACGACTACGTCGGCGGCAGCACACACGCGGACGTTGACGAGCTGCCGCGACTGCGGGCTGTGAACGAGTAGCTCACGGCGCTATCCAGGCCGCACCCGCGCTCGCGAGGGCAGGGGCGCTATCCTTTTGCAGGCCAGGGGCTGTAGCGCAGTTGGTAGCGCACCTCGTTCGCATCGAGGGGGTCAGGGGTTCGAATCCCCTCAGCTCCACCAGAGAGTGCCCGTCGGCGTATCGGGCCGCTTATCGTCCTTGGATCCGTGGGGATGCCGCTCTGGCCGGCGATCAGCGTTGACCAGATTGTCCGAAACCTCCTGAGTTGCTGCTGCGATCGTTGTGCGCGCTACCAAACTCCATTCGGGAACCTTCGGACTCTATTTGGGAACCTTCAGGCGCCTGCCGGAAACTTGCATTCAGGTTGGGTGTTGACGCGTTCGTACATGTGTTCTAAAATGGGGTCATGTTCAGTGTTGCGCCACCTCGAGGGTCTGCCGATGCCAGGCAGTTCCGGGTGCCCGCCGAGTCTCCCGCGGAACTGAGCATCGATGAGTGTGCGGCGTGGGTGGACGCTGGCGACGGTTGGGTGGGTGCCGATCCGGGTGCCTGGCTCGATCAGTTGCTCGAACCGACCGTCGAACAGCTGTGGGAAGCCACTCACGCCGCCAACTTCGACGACGCCGCGGACGCCCAAAGCGACTGTGGCTCTCGTGGTGACCTTGCGTCCGCCCACGCCCAAGCATGCGCTGCGCTGGCTCCGCCCGGGCCGATCCCTGTGGAACTGGCGTCGTGGGTGCGCGCGGAATGGTGGGATGCTCCGATCCGGGAGCAGGTGCGGGCGCTCATGGTGATGGCCCCTGGCCCGGGGCTGGTCGCGGCCTTGGCCGAGTTGGGGGCTCAAACTGTGTGCCCGGCCGACCACCGCCATCCCGATCCCGCAGTTGAGGCCGCCGATCCCATCCCGGCACCGGGAAGCGCTCCGGGGTATCCCTGCGCGTGCCAGTTGGTCACCACCGCAGCGTGGCAGGCGGTGGACAGTTGGGTGCAGACGCGCAGCGCGGTGGCTCTCGTCGATGCTGCCGGCGCGCAGCCGGTGGTGGCGTCCCCCGCTGGATTCGCGCGTGCCCAAACCACCGACCCCGCACGTGTCGAGTTGGCCCCGATGCTGCACGTGGCCACCACCTCGGTACCAGCGCGGCTGTGCCTAGCCCGGGACCTACACGCGCACCCCACGCTGGCTGCTGCAGCCGCGGACGGCTTGTTATTCACGCCGGCCTGGCGCGCGGTGCTGCAGGAAACGGCGAACCTGCCCGCCGAATCCCGCGCCCGCGTCATCGACCACGTCGTCGATGTCGTCCAAACCCGTCATCGTGGCGGCCGGCGGCCCTGGACCCCCGGCGAGGTCCGTCGGGCAGTCAAACGTGCGATCCACTCCCTTGCCGCCGACGACGTCGACCAGGCCCGCGAACAGGCCTACGAGGGCCGCCGAGTTGCGATCAGCCCGGATGGCGATGGCATGGCCTGGATCAGCGCTTGCATACGCGACGTCGACGCCCACCGCGTCTATTCCCGCCTCACTGCCACCGCGGCCGCTCGCAAGGCCGACAGCCCCGACGACCCGCGTACCATGGACCAACACCGCGCCGACACTCTCATCGCCCTCCTCCTTGCTCATCCCACCCCTCATCCAGCGGACCCCGAGCCGAGCAGCGTCAGCGCACCGGACAGTGACAGCGCACCGAGCCGCGGCAGCGCACCGGACACCGTCACCGCACCCGGTGATCCTCGACCCGAGATCTGCGTCATCGCGACACTGGACACACTGCTGGGCCTGACCAACGCCCCAGCCGAGGTTCCCGGGATTGGTCCCATCCCAGCCGACATCGCTCGCGATCTCGCTGGCGACGGACGTTGGCGACTATGGATCACCGACCCCGCCACCGGCCAGGTCGCCATCACCGGGTCACGCACCTACACCCCTAGCGCCTCCCTGGCCCGGCTGATCCGCGCTCGTGAGCCCCGCTGCCGCATGCCCGGCTGCCCCCGCCACGCGATGCACTGCGACCTTGACCACACCACCGCCTACCCCCAGGGCCCGACCACCGCAGACAACCTCGGCCCCCTATGCCGAACCCACCACAACCTCAAGACCCACCACCACTACCAACTCACCACCACCGCACAACCCGGTTGGAAATGGTCCTTCCCCTCCGGACTCACCCACACCGATCGACCCGATCCGCCCCTGCCCATTCGACATTTATCCGGTCCAGAGTGATTTCGGGTCAAGAGCTAGCCTCGCCGATCGCCCCTCCGCAGTGGTCTCGGCAGTCTGTGCTGCAGCTCAGCGTTGAATCTGCCGGCAACTTCACTGGTATCCAGTGCGGTCGGCGGCTCGGGGTAGGCCTGCGACCAGTAGTGCTCGCAGGTGGTCGTCCAGGCTGCGCCCAGGTCGCGTGTGATGCGGGCGGCGACCCAGCCCACCCCCACCGACTTCTTCTCCGGCAAACTGCTGGGATCCCCCTGAGCCTCAACCGCCTTGCCGCCCGACCCGTCGTCGCGCTTGGCCTGTCGGCGGGCCTTCCACTTGCTGCCCGCCCGGCGTCCCGAATCGGCCACCGCCGTCGCCGTCATGCCCACCAAGGCCACGGCAGGCATCAGGAAGACTCCCGCATTGGCGGCCATCACCAATCGCCGTAGCCGGGCGATGATGTCGGAGTTTTCCAGCACCTGACGCGATTGCGCCTCGCTGAGTCCATAGATGGTGGCGATCTCGGCGAACATCGCCACCCAAGCCTCACCGGTCACATTGCGCTTCAGAGCCTTCGATCGCACCACGTTGGCTGCGCGGGTCACCACACTCGCCGCTCGTGCTGCCTTGAATCGGGTGTTCACCTGCTGCGCCGCGGCCAGTGCGTTGCGCACGCCCTCAGGGGCAATCTGCTCGGTCCACTGCAGCAACGCGTCCAGGCCGTGCACCGGAATGCCCCCGAAGTCGTCGCCGAGGGCGTTGACGAAGAAGATGTCGCCGCGGGTGGGAAGCCGGAGTCCTCGAATAGCCGTCGCCAATTCCACCGCCTCGGGGTGGAGCTGCCCGGCCGGAGTCAACGGCACTTGCGTCATCACCAGGACCACCGGAATCCCGATGCCCGCCACGCCTCGGATGAAGGCCTGCTCGGCCGGCTGAATACGTCGATCACCGGCCCGGATGCAATACCAGATGACGTGGAGTTGATCAGATTCCGGGCCAAGCCGGTTGGCGTCGACGAACGTCCGCAGTTCCGCGAGCGTGTCGTCCATCCGCGTTCCGAGTTCGAGCCCCTTCGTGTCGAAGATCCCCAGACTGTTGGTCGTCCGGCGATGCAGGGTGGAGGTCTGAGTGACGGGGGCGCCGATGCCCGTTGCCGCTAGATTCACCCCGAACACCGCGTTGAGCAGGGTGCTCTTACCCGCACCGGTCAAGCCGAATAGCCCCAGGTTGAACTGCCCGATCTCCCGCTCGGCCGCGCGGTAGCCCGCATCGATTGCGGCGGGGGAGAGCAACCCCGAAGCGCCCTCCTCGGTCACACCGAACCACCCCCGGACTTGCGGCGCAGACTGTCGAGTGAACTCGAGAACAGTCCTTTGAACTCCTCCAGGAACGCGATCCGAATGCTGCCGTTGTCAAGGTGCTCAAGCGGGCCGAACTTGCCGTCCAGCATCATTCCGCACACGCGCGCCCACGCCTCGCCCATCGCGAGCGTGAAGGACGAGGCGACTGAGGCCGACACCGCCGAACCCGCCACCGAACCGGCGCCCGGAATCATCTTCAAGGCGTTGGCAGCCAGGGAACGGCCCAGGTTGGTGGCCGCCGTGGAAGCTGCCAGCCCGGCGGCCAGCGAGGCATCCATCGGCACTTGGTAGATCTGCGAGATCGAAGCCATCATTCCGGTCTGAATCGGCACGATCAGCGCTGCATCCGAGAACGGGATCGGTGCCGCACCCACCGAGGCCGCCAACCCGGCTGCCATCTTGATGCGCACCTTGGCCGCTTTGAGCTTCAACCCGCGGTCCACCACCTGCGCGGCCGCCAGCGCCATCTGCGACGCCTCCGGCGCAGCCTGGTAGGTGGCGTCCACCAACTCACGCACCCCGTGCGCGTCGTAGCCGAGCGCCGCATCCGGCAGGGCCGCGGTGAGGAACGGCCGACCGAGATACACGGGCAATCCCTGCTCGTATAGATACTGTGCGAACTCCACGTGCTCGGGTCGGTACTGCCCGTTCTTGGCGTGCACCTGCGTGAGCACCAGGAACACCGGTAGGCCCAGGTCGTGCAACGAGCGGACAAACTCGGCCTCGGCCGGTTCAAAGCGATGATCGCCCGCGCGAACGCAGTAGTAGGCGACGTGAATGTGCTCGGAGGCGTCGGTCGTGCGCTTGGCCTCGATGAGCCCCCGTACCTCCGCGAGAATCTCCGCCGACGTGGCGCCCAATTCGAATCCCCGAGTGTCGTAGAGCCCCAGGTTGCCCGACTTCGTGACGTACAGCCGACTGCCGCTCGTCACCGGCTGGCCGATGCCGGTGCGCGCCACCGATTCGCCGAAGATCGCGTTGATGAGGGTGCTCTTGCCCACCCCAGTCTTGCCCAGCACCAGCAGGTTGAAGCGGCCGAGCTTCGCCGCCTCTTCAGCCCACTGCTTGCGGGCATCCTGTTCGTCGATGCCGGGGTCCTCTGCGGTCACGGTCGTCTCCTGTCGCTATCCGATGCTCACATCGGCGCCTGTCGCGCCCGCGTCTAGCCTGACGCAGCGCGGGCCTAGACCCAACTCGGGAACCACATCCGCCAGAACCATTCGTTGTAGGGCAGCGGTTCGGCCACCCAGATCGGATAGAACCACCAGCTGGCGGCTACCACGGCGATGGCGAAGATCGCCACCAGGACGATTCCCACCAGATTGCGGTTGGTCAGCTGCGGGGTCCCACCTGCAGGCAGCGCTGCGGCATCAGGCGAGCCGCGCACCACCGACAGCGACAGCACCAGCGCCATGATCATGAAGGGGAGGAAGGCGATGGCGTAGAACCCGAAGACCGTGCGGTCCTGATACATGAGCCAGGGGGCCCAACCCGCGAGGAATCCCGCCAGCACCGCGCCGGACCGCCAATCGCGACGCCCGGCCCATCGCCACGCTTGGTGGAACAGCGCCACGACAGCCGCCCACCAGATGATGGGGTTGCCCAGCGCGAGCACCTCCTGCGCGCACTTGTCGGATCCGCACTCGGCTGCGTCCGAGTAGAAGAACGACGTGGGCCTTGCCTGGATCGGCCAGCCCCACGCATTCGCGGCGTAGGAGTGCGGCGACGAGAGGCTGGTGTGGAACTTGAACGCTTCTGAGTGGTAGTGCCAGAGCGAGCGCAACGCGTCGGGAACCAGGGCGTTGCTGCCGGCCGACGTGGCAGCCCATTCCCGGTAGTAGGCCGTGCCAGGCTCCGCGAGGAACCACCCCGTCCACGTCACGAGGTACACGCCTGCGGCGATCGCGCACCACACGATGGCGGTGGGGACGGCATCGCGCAGCAACGTCGTCGACCATGGTCGCGGCGATCCAACCAACCGCCGCGTACCGAGGTCCCACAGCACAGTGAGCAGGCCGAACGCCACGACGAACCACACGCCGCTCCACTTGACGCTGCACGCGAGCCCGAGCAGCACCACCGCGACCCAGCGCCACGGTCGATTCAGTACGCCAAGAGCCACCGCCTTGTCGCCCCACGAGTCCTCACTGCGGGCGAGTCTTCGTCGAGTCCAGTCTCGATCCAGCAACAGCGCGCCGAAGGCCCCGAGCACACACACCATGAGGATGTTGTCGAGGATGGCCGTGCGACTCATCACGATCGCCAGGCCGTCGAGGGCGAGCAACAGACCGGCGAAGGTGCCCCAGAAGTTCGATCGCATGAGTCGCCGCACGATGCGCGCGATCAGCACCACGGCGATGAGCCCGCAGAGAAGCACGCCGATGCGCCAGCCGGTGGGCGTCATCCCGAGGGTGGCCTCACCCGCAGCGATCACCCACTTGCCGAACGGCGGATGCACCACGTAGGCGGGACCGTCGCCGAACGGATTGACCGTCCAGGGGTTGCCATCGGAGGACAGGATGATGCCGTTGGCGTCCTCAACCATCTTCTGCTCGGCCCCGAATCGCAGCAGACTGAGCGCATCTTTGGCGTAGTAAGTCTCGTCGAAGGCGAAATCATTGGGCCGACCCAGGTTCGGCACCCGCAGCAATGCGGCCAGCGCCAACGCCACCAGCGGACCCCACCAACCGCGCCAACCGCCCCTCGGCATGGCGGGGTAGAGCCGCGATGCGACCGAAGGGCCGAGGACGGGTGCCACGGCCCAACCCTAGGACGCCGACGTTTGATTCGATGACGGACCGGGAGCTCGCGCGGGTGACGCGTTGCGCAAACGCCGCCGTCCGGTGACCATGGAGCATGAGCATCTGGCGGCTTCTCGGCGGCAAACCAACCATGGTCGATCCGGATCAGGCACTTCCAGGCCGGTCGGTCCCGTCCTTTCGGCCACCCCCACGCAACGTCGTGCTCGGTGGTCCTCTGCTTGGCCCTTGGGGCGACGAGGTGAAGGTCCTGTACTTGGCAATGGGCTGCTTCTGGGGTGCGGAGAAGAAGCTGTGGAATCTGCCCGGGGTGGTGGGAACCGCCGTTGGCTACATGGGGGGCAGCACCCCGAACCCCACCTACGAAGAAGTGTGCACGGGTCGCACGGGGCACACCGAGATCGTGATGGTCGCCTACGATCCGGCTCTCGTGAGCACCTACGACGTACTCAAGGTGTTCTGGGAGAACCACGACCCGACGCAGGGGTTCCGACAGGGCAACGACGTCGGCACCCAGTACCGCAGCGCGGCCTACTGGACCGATCCTGAGCAAGAAGCCCAGGTGCGGGCTACGGCGCAGACCTACAACGACGTGCTCACCGACCTCGGATTCGATGCCGTCACCACCGAAATCGGCCCCGCTGACAGTCAGACCTTCTACCCGGCGGAGGAGTACCACCAGCAATACCTGCACAAGGTGCCAAACGGGTATGACTGTCATGCGAATACCGGAATTGCGCTACCTGCTCCGTCGGCATCAACAACTCGCGACGGCTAGGTTCGGGGTGTCGTAACTCCCTCCGAGATGAAAGGGGAGGCCGATGGCAGAAAAAGAGTGCCACTGCCTCTTCGTGCTAGGCACCAGGCCGGAGGCCATCAAGATGGTTCCGCTGGTGCAGGCGATGGAAGCCTCACGCATCCGGCCCATCATCGTCGACACCGGTCAGCACCCCGACATGGTGCCCAAGGTGCTTGAGCTTGCTGGGGTCGCACCGGACTTCCGGCTGAACGTTGCCAGCCCCGGCGCCAGCATCGTCCGAATCAGCCAGAAGCTCATGTCGGGCTTGGAGAACGTGCTCGACACCCTTCGTGGGGGCCCTGAGCGCCGTTCCGCCCCGCGACTTTTCTCCGGCGTGGGCACCAACGCCGGGCGATACCCAGCGATGGTCGTGGTCCAAGGCGACACTGTTTCCGCGCTGATGGGCGCCCAGGTGGCCGCCATGAATCGGCTTCCCGTGGTGCACGTGGAGGCAGGCCTGCGCACCGGCGACCGATGGAATCCCTTTCCAGAGGAACTGAACCGCCTCGTGATCGGTGACTTTGCCAGCCTGCACCTGCCGCCCACGTGGATGAGCGCGCAGGCGCTGGTGCGCGAGGGCTACGACGTTCGGCAGATGGTCGTCACCGGCAACACCGGGGTGGATGCGATTCTCTGGGCGGCCAGTTTGAACGTCGAGTGGCCCGATGCCCAGTTGAATCGGCTGGACACCCACACCGGTCCGGTGATAGCCGCAACCATGCACCGACGTGAGAATTGGGGCGGCGGCATCACCCGCATCGTCGAGGGTCTTGCGACCATCGCCACAGCCAGACCGGATGCGCTCATCGTCCTGCCGATGCATCCCAACCCCCTCGTACGGGACGGAATCGAACCGGTCCTGCGCAACTACGACAACGTGCTGCTGGTCGATCCGCTGGATTACCCGGCGTTCGCCAAGCTCCTCAAACGCGCCGACCTGGCCATCTCCGACTCCGGCGGAGTGCAGGAAGAGGCCCCGAGCCTGGACACCCCCGTGCTCAGTGACGCGCGAATCATCCGAACGGATGGAAGGTGTGCATGCGGGGGTACTGGAACTCGTGGGCACCGATCCCGAGCGAATCGCGGCGGTCGCACTGCGCCTGCTGGACGACCCGGCGGCCTTGGCTGAGATGACTGCGAAGGCCAACCCGTTCGGGGATGGTCGTGCGTCAGAGCGCATCGTCACCGCCATGGAGTACCTGGTGTTCGGCGGCACCCCTCCGAGCGCTTTCGGATCCCCCTTCGACAGATTGCAGGTGCTGACCGAGGCCGGCTACAGCCGCGCGGAGGTTGCTGCCGTTCTCAATGGAGCCGGTCGCCGATGACGCGAGTCAGCCGTTGGCGCTGAGGGCTTTGACCACGATTGCGGCGTCTTCGGTGTAGACGCCCACCGCGCCGCCGGTGTAGGGGCGCTCGGTGTCAGTGAACCTCGCAACCGTCACGCCTTGGATCTTGAGCACGGTCAGCGTGCTGCCGTTGGCCTGCACCGTGCGCGTCACGTTGTAGGTCGCCTGCGTCCCGACCGGCACCGTCACGTTGGATCCGGTCGCCAGGAAGCGCTGGCCACCAGGGTAGGCCGGGTCGCGCTTGCCCAACTCCCAACCGTTGGGCTTGGCGATTGCGTAGCTGAAGTGCTCGTTGTCGACGTAGTCCCAGACCAGCCAACCCACTTCCCAGGCGTTGGGATCCGAGCCGGTGCGCAACTGGGTGGTGGTGGTCATCTTCGCGGTCAGCGAGAGTTTGGCGGCGGTGAAACTCTGCTGGCTCACAACGAGGCTGGCGTGGGTCTCACCGGGTGAGGTGGATGCCATGGGCGCCAGGGCGATGGTGCTCTTGGTGGAGGTCACCGATCCGTAGCCGGCGAATACGACGCGCCAGGCGCCGAACGTGCTGCCGTCGCTCCACGCGCCCACCGGAACCGACCGCAGGGCCAAGGTCGAAGCAGCCGCCGCCGTCCCGGCCCCCAGGAGGGACAGTCCGATGACTGCGGCGATGAGCGCCAGGAGTGCCTTGAGGCCGCGTGACTTTCTCATGGCCCGGGTATCGGCCCCGGCTAGGGCCGGCTTTAGCCCACATGGGTGATACCTGCGCTAGGTCCCCTGCTGGGTCGCAAGGCTCTCGCGGGCGGTCTTTGCCCAGACGTTGTTCCCCCGCAACTGCTTGTAGAGACCGATGAACACCACCGGCCACAAGAGCCACGTATAGGCGAGATAGCTGGGTGTCACTGCAAGCGCGGCGAGCAATCCCCGCCACCCCCGGCCGCGCGCCTGCACGAGCACGCCCATGGCGGTGGGGCCGAAGGCGAGCAGCAGGAATAGGACCAGCAGCACCGGCCGATCCAGCGGCAGGAAGGGGATTCCGAAGAACACCGCGAGCACGATGGCTACTATCACTGCCGTCCCCACGACGATGAGGAACACCGGCTGCAGCAGAGTGAACAGCGCGTCGAATCTGCGTTTGCCGAACAGATGGTGGGCATGCAGCCGTCGAACGTTGTTGAGGACCTGCAGGTTGCCCTGGAACCAGCGGGTTCGTTGGCGATACAGCCGCCGCAGCGAGTTGAGCCCCTGCTGGGAGACATGGGTGAAAGGTTCGTGCTCACCCCGCCAACCGTGCTCGAGGAGGCGTAGCCCGAGTTCCTGGTCCTCCGTGAGGAAGTCGGACCACGGACCGTTCGGGGTGGCCACCGAATCGAGCGCACTCATTCGATTGAACTGGCCGTTGCCGCCCATGAAGCTCGCGCCCCACTGGGCACGCCCCACCTGGAAGAGCCCACCGAAAACGCGGAACTCCATGCCCTGCATGCGAGTGAGCCAGCTGGTTTCGTTGTAGATGCGGACATTCACCTGGATGCCGCCGACCCGGGGATCGTCGAAGTGTCGTGAGACCAGAAGCGGAGCTCGCGGATCCAACCGACCGTCCGCATCGACGATCGCGACGATGATGCGCTCGGGAGCCCAACCCCGCAGCGACTCCAGGGTGGACAGCTGGCTCTTCACGTGCGTAAACGCGGCATTCGAGTGCGGCGGCCTTGCCCGTGCGAGCGTTGGGCGGCACCCGCGTGAACACCTCAAGATCGGGCCCCGCGAGCGATTCGAGCACTTCGCCGGTGTTGTCCTCCGAACCGTCGTTGATGACCAGCATCACTTTGTGGGTGGCCTTGACGGCCCGCAACCGACTAACGCTGTCGGCGATGGTCACGCCCTCATTGAGCGCTGGCACCATGAACACCCAGAGGTAGTTCGATTCTTCGCCTTCAGCCTGGTTTCGCCAGTGCTTGAGATACCTGCTACCGGCGAAGTACAAGACGATGGTCCAAGCCCAGCCCACCACGATGGCCAGCAGCGCGAGGAAGTATCCGGCCCAGAGCAGCCAATCGGTCCAGGTCATGAGCCCGCGGTCCCGGGCGCCGGGTGGGCCGGACCGCGCGGTCGCCGCCACAGCCACAGCAGCACGATGAGGGCGACGAGTCCGAAACCGACGAGCGTGGCGATCAGCAGGGTGCGCGACTTGTCAGGCTCCACCGGCTGCGCGAAGGTGCTGGCCACCGCCTTTTCGTCGCCGCCCATCACCACTACCTGGTGTTCGAGCTTGGTCCACCGCTGTGGGGATTCGTTGGCGTACGCCGCCAGCGCAGTAGCGAGGGTGGGGGCAGTCGGCTGGTCGCCGAAGTCGGCGAGGAGCACCAAGTCCCGGTCACCGTCGGCGTAGGCCTGCAAGCTGGCGAACGGTGCGGAGAGCGCCGCCGCGAAAACGGGATCGGGCTCACCCAGGGAGGTCAGGGTGGACTCCTGCAACGGTGCTTTGAAGGTCGCGGCAGTGTTCGGATCGCCGCCCACGAGGAGGCCGGCTGTCGATGCGGCGGCCATAGCTTCGGTGTCCACCGCTTGGAAGGTGTACTGCTGGCTGCCGGCCGATTGCACAGCCGCCACCAGCAGGCCCGCCTGGCTCAAGGCGTCGGCCGGGTCGCCCGAGGTGCCCAGCGCCACCGGCGCATCGGGGGCCAGGACTTGCGGAAAGCGTTCGAATCCCGGCGCGACCGAGGTGCCCGTCACCGGCGTGACGGTGCTGTTCTCGGTGTCGATGTCGACCCGTCCCTCGATACCCCGCGGGAAGCACTTGCCCCCCGGTGGGATGAAGGACATCTCGAGCGAGAGGGTGTTATCGCGGCGCAACAGATTGGGTGGAATCGTGAGCGTGCGCTTAAGGGCCGTGGCTTCGGCCATCTCCACCGAGTTGAGCAACTGCCCATTCCACAGCAGATCCACGCGTCCCTGCCCGCCGTCCGCCACCGGCGTGAGGCTACCCACCAGCTCAATCGTCAGCGATTCCAACTCCTGGCCGAAGGCGGGCTGGTTGATGCTCACGTCGGCAGTGTTCCGCCCGATGCCCTCGGTCTGCCAGGTGGCGATTCCGAGCTCGGCCAGGGAGACCTGGTCGCTTCGGACAGTGAACTGCGCATCGGCCGACACGTCGCTCACCGTTGCCTGGTCAATGAGGGCGATGCTGTCGCTGCCCAGGGCGATCGCGGCGCTGTTGAGACCCTGCTCACCGCCGGCGATCGTCAGTGCCCCGCCGGCAACGGTCAGTGTGTTCGCCGTGGCGGCAGCCGACGGCGACTCCTCGATCACCACCACCCGCTCTTGGAAGGTGGCGGCCGGCGGATCGTTCGTGACCAGAAGTTCCACCTCGGTGGGATCTGGATAGCGGTACGTGAGCGCGGCGACGGCGTTGAGGGCCGCACTCTGAGCGCCCGCCGTGGCATCCGGGGCAACCACCACTGTGTACTGCGCAATGCCAGGTGACAGGAACGTGCCGATGGTGGTCGCTGGATCCGGCTGGTACTGGTAGACGAGCCTGGCGTCGGTCAGCGTGGCGGTGGCGTTGTCATCGGCGAAACAGTCCTCCTCGGAGGTTAAGCGCACATACATCACGATCGCGATGGTGCCGTCTAGGACGTCGGACGGCTCAAGTGCGATATCGACCGGGCCGCCCGTGGTTGCGTCGACTACGGCGCCGCGCCGGCCCGCAACGTCGATCGTCACCGTGCCCGGGTAGTTGTAGTTGCTTTTGATCACGCCGGTGAGTCGCACCGGGTTGGCGCCTTCCGGAACAGGGGCGAGCACCTCGGACCTGCCGTTCGCGCCCTGCAGACTCAGCGTGAACGGTAGCCGGGCCGACTCCTCCGGCAGACCGGGGATGGGGGCGGCCGCCGCTGGTGTGGCCAGCGTTGCGGACAGGGCCAGCAGCGCGGCCAGCAGGATCACCAGAGCATTGGGGCGCATGTCGCAAGTCTGGCACTGCGCCCGGGCTCATGGGGGGTTACTGCACGGACTGAGGGAGCACCGTTGCGGTGGCGTGGATCGGCGCCGGTGAGGTTTCGTTGAGGTAGCGATCGGCGGCCATGGTCACCGCGGCGAGGAGCCACACGGCGATGGCGGTGTCGTCCACCAGCCCGGGAACCGTCAAGAGCGCTTCGGGGATGAGGTCGATCGGTGAGATCAGGTAGGCGAGCGCCATCGTCATGGCGAAGAGGCGCCCTTTGCCGAGGCCGTCGTAGTCGCCGGAGAGCGTCTCGCGAATCATTCGCGGAGCGGCGCCGAGTCGGGCGAAGAATCCGTTGTGACCGTAGGAGTTCATCGTGCTCACAGTGGCAGCCGTCAAGGCGGCCGTGCGTGCCTGCTTCATGGGTCCTCACTCACGACGTGGCGGAGCGGGCGCAACCATCACCCGCGAGTGCGCAACGCCTGGCTTGTCGCGCGGTATTCCGGCTACGCCTACCTTGGCTGGTGTGACGCAGAGCACCGTGGGTTAGGTTCCACTTCGTGACGCACCCATCCCGACGGTCGATCAGTGGTGCGGTGAAGCGAAGGGCCAAACGCACTCCGCTGTTCGCAGGTCTGCCCGGCGAGGTCGGGGTCCTCGCCGCCATCGCCTTCTGCGTTGCCCTCGGTTTTGGCATCGTCGCACCTGCCATCCCCATTTTCGCCCGCACTTTCGGCGTCTCCGCCTTCCTCGCGGGCGCCGTGGTGAGTGCCTTCGCGTTCGTGCGTTTGATCGCCGCCCCCGGTGCTGGCGCCCTGGTGAATCGCATTGGTGAACGTCGGGTGTTGGCCACCGGGCTGGGCATCGTCGCGGCATCGAGTTTCGCGGCCGCCTTCGCCCAGGACTACACGCAACTGATCGTGCTGCGGGCGCTGGGTGGGTTTGGCTCGAGCATGTTCACGGTGTCGGCCATGGCTCTACTCCTACGCACCGTGGCCCCCGAACAGCGCGGGCGGGCCACCGGCGCCTATCAGGCGGGTTTCCTCTTCGGGGGAGTCGCCGGGCCGGCCGTCGGTGGCATCGTCATCGGGATTTCGATCCGGGCACCCTTCCTGCTCTACGCGGTCACTTTGGCCGCAGCCACGGTGGTGTGTTTGGTGTGGTTGAAGGATCCCCCGCCCCACCTCGATCCGGAACCCGATGACGCCGAGGAGACTGAAGCTGGGGTCGCCGCCAAGCCGCTGCCCCTGCTGACGGCGCTGAAGAACCGCGCCTACCTGGCCGCCTTGGCAACCAACCTGGGCAACGGGTTCTCCATCTTCGGACTTCGTTCGGCGTTGGTGCCGCTGTTCGTGGTGGAGGGGATGCGCCAGGGTCCGACGCTGGCCGGTATCGGATTCCTCGTGGCCGCCTTGGTGCAGGCGGTGCTGCTCCTCCCCGCCGGGCGCATGGCCGACAACACCGGCCGCCGCCCAGCCATGATCATCGGTGCCGTGACCAGCGTGGCAGCCATGGTGGCGCTCGCCGCGGGCACGCAAGTGTGGTTGTTCATGCTGGCCATGGCAGTGTTCGGCGTATCGGGGGCCTTCCTCGGCCCGGCGCCGGCGGCGGTGGTCGGCGATGTGACCCACGGCCGGCCTGGCGGAACAGTGGTCGCGACCTTCCAGATGATCAGCGATTTCGGCGCGATCATCGGCCCGCTGGCGGCCGGCCTGGTGCTCGACCGGGCCGGGTTCGGCGCCGCCTTTGCGGTGGGTGGCGCGATCATGGGTATCGGTCTCATCGCCTCCCTGCTGATGCCGGAGACGTTGCACCGCGATCGAAAGCCACAGAAGTAGTTCGTTGAGGTGCACGGCGGGGGCTCTCCGCCTAGCATGACGAAGTGCAAGGACGCGATACGGCCCGCAATGTGGCCAAGGGGATCGCGTTGGGTGCAGCGGGGGTGGCAGTTTTTCTATCCCAGCGGCGTCGGCGGCATGCGGTCGCCGAGCTGGAGGCCGAGCGGCGAAATGCCAACCAACTACGCACCGAGCAGGAACTGAGCCTCATCCAGGCCCGCGCCGAACTCGAGGCGGCGGCGAAGTCCGACTCCTTGACCGAAATCGGCAACCGCAGGCAGTTGGACGAGAGCGCTGACCTCCTCTGGCGCCGCCAGGCGGCGCTCGAAGGTTCGGTTGCGGTGCTGTTGGTGGACATCGACGAGTTCCGGGCATTCAACGAATTTCGCGGCAACGACATCGGTGATGACTGCCTGCGCGCGGTGGCCAAGGTGCTGCGGATGGCGGCTTCGTCCGAACGCGACCAGCTGGTGCGCTACGGCGGCGACAAATTTCTCGTGGTGATGCCCGGTGCCCACGAGCAGGCCGCGCTGCGCTGCGCCGGGCGTATCCATTCGCTGCTGCGTGCTGAGGCGCTACCGCATCCAACCTCTGAAGTGTCCGAGCGGGTGACCGTCAGCATCGGCGTCTCGGCATCGCCGGCAATCGACGGCCGATCGCTGGATCTGCTCATTGGGGCCGCCGAGGAGGCCGTCGCCGCCGCCAAGCGGGAGGGTCGCAATCGGACAGTCCTCAACGCGATCGACGACCGCCTCGCACTGCCGGACGACGCGCCGCTACGAATCGGTCTGCTCGCGCCCTTCTCGGGTGTGGTGTCGATGTACGGCGAAGAGATCCACCGGGCTGCGCAATTGGCCGTGCAGTCCGTGAATGCCGGCGGCGGCGTCGGCGGCCGACAACTCGAACTCGTTGTGGCTGATGATGGCGGCCAACCGGATTCCGCGGTCGCCGCGGCCGCGGCGATGGTGAATCAGCAAGGGTGTCTGGCGCTGATGGGCACCTTGCTGAGTCACAGCAGGCTGGCGGTCGCTGAGCAAGTTGCCGCGCCCCACCGCGTGCCGCTGCTGAACTTCTCCTTCTACGAAGGCGGCATCGCTGATCCCTGGTTCTTCAATTTCGCAGCGGTGCCGAACCAGCAGATCGAATCACTCATCCCCTACCTCATGAGTCGGTTCGGGGGCCGTTTCTACTTCGCCGGTAACAACTACGAGTGGCCCCGGGGCAGCATTGACGCTGCCAAGCGGACAGTCACAGCGCGCGGCGGCGAAGTGGTGGGGGAGGAGTATCTCCCCTTCGCGCCGAGTGCGGAACAGGTGGCGGAACTCATCGACGACGTGCTCAGCAGCGGCGCGCAGGTGTTCGTGCCCTACTTCGCCGGCTTGGACCAGGTGGGTGTGTTGCGTGCGGCCCACGCCGCCGGCTTAGGCGACATGGTGGGCGTCGGCCTGGTGCATTTCGATCCGGTGCTGGCCAGCATGCTGACGCCCGCCGAGCGGGACGGACTCATCGTGGCGAACACCTACTTCATGTCGGTGCAAACCGACATGAACGAGAAGGTTCTGGCGCAACTTCGCCAGTGGCCCGGGGTCACGGGTCTGTGGCCCGATGGCAACGGCGTGATCACCAACTTCGGGGAAGCCGCATGGGAGTGCGTGGAAGCGTTCGCCGAGGCCGCCCGCGCTGCCCCGGATCTCACACCAGAGTCCCTGGCCAGCGCCCTGGAGACAGTGACTTTGTGGGCTCCGCAGGGCACCGTGGTGATGGATCCGGCCACCCATCATGCCGCCGTGAACTGCTACGTGGCCGAAACCAAGGCCTCCGGTGAGTTCACGGTGGTCGCGCGCGCTGGCCTGGCGGCGGCGCGGGTGCCGGAGAGATTCTTGGCGGGCCTTGATTCGATTGCCCCCGACTTGACCGAAGACGACTCGGGCGACTCCGGCAGGGCGTCCGGGGCCGTGCTGATCGTGGACTTCGACGGTGTCATCAAGGCCGCCAATCGGTCAGCCGCCGCGATGTTCGGATACTCCGCCGAGGAACTCGTGGGCACCACGGCGCGTTCACTGGTGCCCCCGCACCTGCGTCGTGGGTTTGTGCACCTGTTTGAGGACTTCGTGCGATCCGATCAGAGCGAGCGGGTGCTGGCGCGGCGGTCCGGTCTCTCCGGTTATCGCAAGGACGGCACCTACTTCGACATCGCCGCAACAGTCGGCAAGCACTCCGTGGACGGCCAGGACATCATGGTGGCGTCGCTGACCGACATCAGGGACGTGGTGCAGGCCCGCCAGCGCCGACACCGCCTCATCACCCACGATCCGCTCACCGGATTGATGAATCGAGCGTTGTTCCTCGTCCGACTCGACAGCGCGCTAAGGCGCGGCCGCGTCGATGGCCGACATGTGCTGCTGGCCTCGGTTGACATCGACGGTCTTGACACCGTGAATCGCCGGTTCGGCTCCGGCGCCGGCGACGCCGTTCTGGTGGAGGTGGCCCGACGGTTGAGCCGAGCGGTGTCCGGCAGCGTTGTGGCGCGCATCTCCGACGACCGTTTCGCCCTCTTCGTAGAGGTCCCTACCACTGCCGAATCGCGAGCCAAGGCCGTCGCCGACGTCGCGGCCGCGACCAACAGAGAGGTCGAATTCGCCGGCCATGCGATCGCAGTATCGGGCACCCTTGGGGTGGCCGGCGATACGGCCGAGAACTCCGCGGAGGAGTTGCTCACCCAAGCCGAAGCGGCGATGTACGACGCGAAGACCACGGCGCGCGGTGGCTGGCGCTTCTACGAACCCAATCAGCAGCGGCTCGCGGAACGACGGCATACGATCGATGGTCTGCTGCGCGATCCGATGCTCGAAGCCCAGTTGCTGTTGAACTTCCAACCGATCGTGTCGCTGAGCATCGACGAGTTCATCGGGGCGGAGGTGCTCCTGCGCTGGCAGTCGCCGATCGGGCCTATCGGGCCTGCCGAGTTCATCCCGATCGCGGAGAGCAACGGCACGATCATTCGTATCGGACGTTGGGTGGTGGAGCGCAGCCTGCACGCGATGGCGCAGTTCAAAGAGACTTTCGGTGCTCACAACCCCATGTTGAGCATCAACGTTTCGCCGCAGCAACTGCCACACGTGGCACGCCAATTCGCCGAGGTGCTCAAGGGCCTGCAGATCGACGCCACCGAGGTGCTCGTCGAAGTCACCGAGAGCGGGCTCGACTCCCTCGACGAGGGGGTGAACAGCGACCTCGCGGCCATCAAGGCGCTCGGCTTGGGCGTCGCGATCGACGACTTCGGCACCGGAACGTCGGGTTTGGCGGTGGTGAGCCGCATGAACATCGACACCCTGAAGATCGACCGTGGTTTCGTCGACGGAGCGTTTGCGCTGCCGCGGCGCAGGAAGCTACTCGGCGCCATTGTGTCCATGGCACACGCCTTGGGGCTGAGTGTGATCGCTGAGGGGGTGGAGAACGAGCGCGACCTCGAATTCCTGAAGTCCGTCGGTTGCGATGCGGCGCAGGGCTACCTCCTGGCCAAGCCGATGCCCATCGAGGAATTCGAGGCGGCCTGGCAGCAGAGCGTCACTAGCGTTCACTAGCGGGCTTGGGATTGCCGATTCTGCAACGATGCGAGGGTGATCCAGAACGGGCCGAGTTCGGCCAGCGCAGAACAGCAACTACCCATGTACCTGGGGATCGACGTGGGCGGGACGAAGATCGCTGCTGCCGTTGTGGACGGGAGTGGACTCGTGCGCAGCGTGGCTCGCACCCCGACAGCCGGCAACGACACCGCCGAGTCGCTGTGGCAAGCCCTGGTGTCGGTGGGGGACGAGGCGCTCGCGGCGGCCAACTTCCCCGAGATCGCGGGTATCGGTTGTGGTTGCGCCGGGCCGATGCTGTGGCCAGAGGGGGTGGTGTCGCCGTTGAACCTGCCGCAGTGGCGGGAGTTCCCGTTGGCGGCCCGAATCCACGAGAAATGGCCGCTCGGACCTGTCCGGGTGCACAACGACGCGGTGTGCGTGGCGATCGCCGAACATTGGATAGGAGCCCTACGAGGAGCCGCCAACGCGCTTGGGATGGTGGTGTCCACCGGGGTGGGCGGCGGAGTCATCAGCGCGAACAGGGTGGTCAACGGTGGCCTTGGCAATGCCGGGCACATCGGTCACCTGGTGGTCGAAGCCGACGGACCCGAGTGTGCCTGCGGCGGCAGCGGCTGCTTGGAGGCCGTCGCCCGTGGGCCGGCGATCGTGCAGTGGGCGGCTGAGCAGGGGTGGACGCCCACCGACGGGCAGCCGCCGAGCGGGGTCAACTTGCTCATGTCGGCCACCGAGGGCGACCCAGTGGCCCTCGCCGCCTTCCGGCGCAGCGGGGAGGCCGTCGGACAGGCGCTGGCCTCGGCGACCGCGCTGCTCGACCTTGATGCCGTCGCCATCGGTGGGGGCTTGATGCACGCCGGGGAAATCCTGCTCGGTCCGATCAACGACGGATTCCAGCGTCACGCCGGTTTTGGCTTCGTGCGGCGACTGCGGATCGTTCCGGCCACCACCGGCCAGGAAGCCGGGTTGGTGGGGGCTGCCGGGCTCGTGGCGCAGGGTGAGCGCTACTGGACGGCGAATCAGTGAGCAGCCTGCCGCAGCACCATCGGCATGCCGTTCTTGGGCCGCAGGGTCACGGCACCGAGCGGTTCGATGGGCGTGCCCGGCTCGAGTTGCGGGTGCCAGCGCGACGCGAGCGTGGCTAGCACCAGACCGGCTTCGGTGAGGGCGAATTGGTCGCCTATGCACTTGCGCTTGCCGTAGCCGAACGGGAACCAGGAACCCTTCGGTTGGCCGGGATTCCGCTCATCGCAGTGTCCCTCGTCGTCCAGCCAGCGGTCGGGCCGGAAGGTGAGCGCGCTCTCCCAGTACCGGGGACTGCGGTGCATCGCGTACTGCGAGGTGAGCACGATCGAACCGCGCGGCACTTGCCACCCGGCGACCTCCAGATCGGTGGTAGTGGATCGGCCGATGATCCAGGCCGGAGGGAACAGTCGCATCGATTCCAGGACCACAGCGCGTGTACGCGGCAGCTGGGCCAGATCGTCGAAGTTCGGGGTGCGGCCGTCGGGGAGCACGCGTTGCAGTTCCTCGCGCACCTTCGCGTACTCGGCTGGGTAGCACGACAACAGGTACCAGGTCCACGTCAACGTCATGGCGGTCGTCTCATGACCGGCCAGAACGAGGGTCATCACCTCGTCGCGCAGTTGCGCGTCGGTCATGCCCTGGCCGTCCTCCTGAGCGCTGATGAGCATGCTGAGCAGGTCACCGGTGTCACCGAGCGCGCGGTGCTCGTCGATCATCCGCTGCACCACCTCGTCGAGGCCGTCGAGTTCGGTGGGGAGGTTGTGTAGCGCCGTGCCCGGGATGCGCGCAATCAACTGGCCGCCGGGCAGCATCAGCTTGGGGAAGGCCTCCAACAGGACGTTGAGTGAGTCGCCCACCTCGGCGGCATCGCCGCGCAAGTCGGCGCTGAAAAGGGTGCGGCCGACGATGTCGAGGGTGAGCGCGCTCATGTCGGTGGCCATGTCGACGCGGGCGCCCTCCTGCCAGGTCTTCTCGTGTTCGACGGTGGCGGCCACCATGCGGGTGGCGTATTCGCGGATGCGATCGCGGTGGAACGCGGGCTGCACCATGCGCCGCTGGCGCAGGTGGTCAGCGCCCTCATTGGTGAGGAGTCCGTTTCCGAGCAGGATCTTCGCCTCCATCAGCGCCCGGCTCTTGACCAGCTCACGGGCGTGCACCCGGTGGATATGGTCGATCACCTCCGCGTCGTTGATCACGTACAGGTGGCGGCCCAGAATCGACCAGTGGGCGAGGGTCGGGTACTCCGAGGCCAGGTCGGCGAAGAAGTCTGGGCCCATGCTGGACGTCAGAAATTGCCGCAGTACCACCCCGGCGCCGTGGGGTCCATCGGGCCGCGGGATACCGCGGGGTTGTTTGACGTCGAGGGCCTTCACCGACTCGCGCGCCAACTGGCGACGCGCCTCGGTGTCATAGACCTTGGCCGGTTGCGGATCCTGAATCGTCGACATCGCTACCTCTCAACTGTGGTCGTACTCCCAAGGTAGGTCGTCGGCACGAAGTTGGCGATAGCCGTGCGTCAAGGTTGTGTCAGGCCGCGGAGCTAGACTCGGCGGGTTCGTCGCGTCGCAGAGAGGAGGTGCTGGCAGTGGCCGATATCGCTGTGCGCGCCGAGGGTTTGGTGAAGCACTACGGGGACGTCAAGGCACTCGATGGCATCGACTTGGAGGTTCCGCGGGGAACCGTGCTGGGCCTTCTCGGGCCCAACGGGGCCGGCAAGACGACAACTGTGCGCATCCTGGCAACGCTGCTCAAGCCCGACGCGGGAAGCGCAACCGTGGCCGGCTACGACGTCCTGCACAAGCCCAACGACGTGCGTCGGGCCATCGGGCTCACCGGGCAGTACGCGGCGGTCGACGAGTACCTCACCGGTCGCGAAAACATCGCCATGGTTGGCGGCCTCTACCACCTTCGCAAGGCCTTCGTGACCGCACGGGCAGAGGAGCTGCTGGAGCGCTTCCGCCTCACCGACGCGGCCGACCGGCCGGTGAAGACCTACTCCGGAGGTATGCGCAGGCGATTGGACCTGGCTGCCAGTCTCGTCGCCCATCCGGAGATCCTGTTCCTCGACGAGCCCACAACCGGGCTGGATCCGAGGTCGCGGCTGGAGTTGTGGGACGTGATCGCGGCGCTCGTGCGCGATGGCACGACCGTGCTGCTCACAACGCAGTACTTGGAGGAGGCCGACCAGTTGGCCGACTCGATCGTTGTGATCGACCACGGACTTGTGATCGCCCGCGGGACGGCCGAGCAACTCAAATCCGACGTGGGCGGGGATCGCCTCGAGGTGGTGGTGGCGCGCGAGGAGATTGAGACCGCCCGAGCCGCGCTGGCGCCGCTGGGGGATGGCGAGACCCGGGTGGACGACGCCGAGTCACGAGTCGAAGTCCCCGTGTCAGGTGGGTCGCGGGTTCTCGTGGAGGCGGTGCGTGCGCTCGACGGCGTGGACGTCCACGTGATCGACATCGCCCTGCGTCGGCCGACCCTCGACGACGTCTTCATGTCGCTCACCGGCCACACCGCCGAGAGCGATGACGCGGGCACACCTTCGGAGGAATCGTCATGACCACCCAACCCGCCGCGGGCAGCGACATCCGTACGGCCGAACTGGCCCCGCGACCGTTCTACGGCTGGGCGATCCACGACGGGCTTGTGGTGGCCAAACGGCACCTGCTGCAGATTCCGCGGGTTCCCGAGTTGCTCTTCTTCTCGCTGATCCAACCGGTGATCTTCGTGTTGCTCTTCGCCTACGTCTTCGGCGGCGCGATCCCGGTGCCCGGCGGTGGCTCGTACCGGGAGTACCTGATTCCCGGTGTCTTCGGCCAGACCGTCGCCTTCGCTTCGGCGGCGGTGACCGTGGGCCTCAGCGAGGACATGAACAAGGGCATCATCGACCGTTTCCGGTCCCTGCCGATGGCCAGTTCCGGCGTACTGCTCGGGCGCAGCCTCGCCGATGTGGTGCGCACCGTCCTGGTGCTCATCGTGTTGAGCATCACCGGATTGCTCGTCGGTTGGAGCATCAACTCCTCGGTCGGGGAGGCCCTGGCCGGCTACGGAATCTTGCTGCTCTTCGGCTACGCCATGATTTGGGTCGGTGCCTGGGTCGGATTGCACATGCCCAGCCCTGAGGTGGCGAACACGGCCGGGTTGGTGTGGCTGTTTCCGCTGACCTTCCTCTCCAACGCGTTCGTGCCGATCGCGGGGATGCCGGGGTGGCTGCAGGTGGTTGCGGAATGGAATCCGATTTCGGCGGTGGTGCTCTCCGCTCGCCGACTGTTCGGGAACCCGACCGGCTTGCCCGGGGACTCCTTTCCCATGACCCATCCCGAACTCTATGCGGTGGGCAGCACCCTTGTGCTGCTCGCGATTTTCGTTCCGTTGTCGGTGCGCAAGTACCGACGCACCACCAGCAAGTAGCACTACCGCTTGGCATTGGCGAGTCGGTACAGACCCACACCCGACGCCACGGCGAGGGCCCCGACGAGCAACAGACCGAGCAGGTTGGCACCTGTCTGTGCCAGTTTGCCGCTCGTGCTCGCCGGTGTGGCGGGGCTGCCGGGCGCGCCGGGTTGGCCTGGCTGACCGGGAGTGCCCGGCTGGCCCGGGCCAGCAGCTGGGGCGGGAGAGGGTGGCGGCGGATCTGTCGGCGTCGGCGTCGGCGTGGGGCTCGGCGTGGGGCTGGGGGTCGGCTGCGGTTGGGCGGTGTAGCCGGCTTCGGACGTTGCCGTCACTGGCGCCAGCTCGCGGCCGTCCGGGTATCGAAGCCGGGAGCCATCCCGAAAGGTCCCGGTCGCGGTGACGGTGGCGCGGTCATCGTGTTCACCGAGGAGCGCGGTGCCGGTCGCCGTGCACACCATGGACTCGCCGACAGCCAGCGTCGTCGCCGGACATTGCGCCGCGAGCACCGGATCCCCTGCCGTGAGCGGCTCGTCGACGACCGTGACGTCCACCAGGTTCGCATTTCCGCTGTTCGTCACCTCGAAGGCCACCTCGGTGGTCTGTGCTGCGGCGAGCTCGATGCGTTGCGGCGTGCCGTCGGCACTCGCCGTGCCGCCGCCGTTGATGGTCTTGAGCAGGGTGACTTGTGGGGTGAGTCCGAGGTATTGGTTGTTGTCGGTGGCCGTGACCCGCTCGGCGGTGCCGGGCACCGTGCCGGTGACGGTCACGGTGTTGCGGTAGTCGCCGTTCACCGCCGTGCCCGCCAGGGAGCACTGCATCGATTCGCCCGGTGCCAAGGTGTCCTGCGGGCACGTTGGAGTGCCTGCAGGTTCGTCGAGGGCGCTGATGCCCTCCAACTGGGTGGGCCCGGTATTGGTGATGTCATAAGTCCACGTGACGTCGCCGCCGGCTGCGAGTTCGAGACCCGGCGCGGTGGCCGCGACAGCGTTGGTCCTCTTCACCACGGCTATCGATGGTGGCCGGGCAGTGTGCACGGCTTTGGCCTGAACCGGAGTGTTCGTGGCGCCTACCGCGGTAGCCGTGGCCACGTTCGTGAATGTCCCCTCGACCGTGGCCTGGGTGGTGTGCCGGAAGTTCCAGGTCTCGCCTGGATCGAGCGCGTTGTTCTTGTTGGTGTCACCGTCGACGTAGTCTGGCTCGAAGTCGTCGCCGGTGTCTGAGCCGGTGGTGGCGTCATCGACGACTTTGGGTGCGCCCAGCGAGAATGCGCCCGGTGTCGAGACCGCGAACGTGTAGCTGATCTCGCCGCCGGTGGGAATCGTGACGCCGGGCGGTTCGGGGGCCAGCTCGCCGTTGATGCGCTTGGTCAACTCGACTGTGCAGTCACCCTCGGCTCGGGTCACGGCGAGTTGAGCGCTAGCGCTGTGCTCAGAGTCCGGCCCGGTGGCACCGCGAAACGCCGCATCAGCCACAAACGTGAGCTCTGGCCCTGGTGCGCAATCGGCGACGGGTTGGACCGTCACGCACAGGGCAGCTGCGGGTGCGTTCCAGGTGACGCGGACACCTGCCGTGGACAGATCGGTCGACGCTGGCGCGGTGACGGCGACCAACACGCGCAGCGAGGACGTGGTGTCGGCGATCGGAATAGTCGAGAGATCCAGGGTCTCGCCAGCTGCCAGCGATTGCCCCTGCCCCACGTCGAGCAGCGCGCCCTTCGTGTCGTAGATGCTCACCCGTCCGGTGGCGCCGACCGGTAGGCCCGGTAGTGACAGGGCACCATAGGTAGCCCCATCCAGGGACGCACACGATTGCGGCGCCACCTCCAAGGTCGTCAGTGAGGTGGGGTCGCAACCCAGCGCGCCCGTGGTTGCGGAGAAGGCCTGCAGGCGCCCCTCGTTGCCCGACCACCACAGACAACCGGGGCTGTCATGTGCCTCATCGACGGTGTACACCACGTTCGTGATGTAGGGGGCGGTAGGGGGCACGAACCCACGACAGGCGCCGCCGGTTGCATAGTCGAAGCATGTGATCGTATTCAAGGAGTCTTGCGATGCGGTCGGATCCGGGTAGACCGCCCACGGCACATAGAGACGGTTGCCGAGAACCTTGGCGTAGACCATCAGCGACTGGTCAAAGAAGGGGCCTTGGGTGCCGTAGGGCTGGATGCGTCCGCCGAAGTGCGGCGATGATGCCGGGGTGATCGCGGCCAAGGCCGTTTGGAGGGTGGGCATCGGCGAACCGTCCGGCCCGAAGCAACTCCAGCTTCCGGCGAGGAAGAGGCCCTGTCCGAATACGCACACACCCTCGAACGCGCCGGTGCTTGAGTACATGGGCAACGGCTGCCCGAACGTCGCCTGCGTACCGGGCCCTCCTGGCCCGGTCAGCGTCACGGTGGCGGACACCGCACCGCAGGCGGCGCCGGTGGTCAGATCCCGACACTGCAGCAGCCCAGTGTTCTCATCGGGCATCGAGACTGCGTAGACGTAGCGGGCGGTGGGTGAGGTCAGCGACTCACCTGCCACCGAGGTGAAGACGAAGCGAAGCGTGGTCGCGGAGAGTTGATCCGGTAGCGATGCCGCTGCGCCATTCGGGCAGAGGGCACCGGCAGCGACGTCGAAGCAGTAGATCCTGCCCGAGCCGCCCACCGCGTACAACAGCCCGGTTGTCCCCGCAGGTGCCCAGGCCTGCGCGGGATTGAAGCGGGTGAAGATGGACTCGCCACCGAGATCCTGCGGCGCCTCCTCCTCCCCGGCGAGGGTGAACCCGCAGGAGGTGAGCGTGGCTAACTCGCCGCATACCCAGCCGACCTGGCTGCGTCCCGATTCAGCGTGGACCTGGACCGCGGCGTAGAGCCGACCGGTGGCTTGGTCAATCGCTGCCACCGAGGCATTCGGCGTCACCAGAGTCGAGGTGCCTTGCCCAAAGGGCGTCCCGGCCACCTGCGAAATGAACGTGCCGGTGGGCCCCGGGTACGGCGCCGGGCAGGGACTGCCGTCCATCCGGTTGAAGCATTTGAGCCACACACCGCCCGGGGTCACGATCCCAGGCTCGACCTTCTCCACCGCGCGGCCGTGATGGTTCACCAGCCAGAGTTTGTCCTCGTGGAACAGGGCCCCGAAACCGTCGCCGCCGCCGGTCACCTCCAGCACCCCCACCGGTGCCAGTGGCGCCATGGGAACGCCTGAGCCGGCGCCTCCGGGCTCGATCTGGCCGGCGGTGCGCACGTTGGTGACCGCGGCGAAGTCACTCGGTGCCGCCGACGACCAGGATGCGCCGCCGTCCTGTGAGTACTCGAGCGTCCAGCCAGCGGGACCTGCGGCGGAGTCGGCCCGCACCCCATCGGGCAGCGCGAGGCTGGCGGTGGCGCCGGCAGCGTCCGGTAGTGGCGAAGTGAGCCCGACGGTCACATCGACGGGGGTGCCCGGTGCCGCTGCAGACGGAGCGATGGTCAGATCGATCGGGTCACCGGCAGGAACCGCGTCGGCTCTGGCTGGGGTGAGACCGGTGATGAACCCGACGATCAGCGCCAGGATCAGACCCGGAACGCCGACGAGATAGCGGGCACGGCCGCGCGAACGGTCGGAATGGCAGGTAGAACTTGCAGAAACGGCCACGCGATCCCCCCAAGATGACGCCTCGCCGCCCCCCGCGGCGCAAGCACAACATTGAGGCTAGTCCCAATCGGTGCCAGGGGGCTGCGGGTTATCCACAGCCCCGCAGTCTCACCACTCTTCGACGTCGACGATCTCAACGTCGGCAGATCGGCCGTTGGGCAGTTCGTAACTCGCGGAACTGCCCTTGGACGCCCCGAGCAGGGCGGCCCCGAGCGGCGACGACGGCGAAATCACCTCAACCTCGGTGACGTGGGCCGCCTCCTCCCGGGAACCCAGGAGGTAGCGTTCGGTATCCGATTCCCCCGCGAAGCGGATGGTCACGATGGTGCCGTGGGTGGCCTCACCCTCGCTGGCGCCCTCCGGACGACCGATCTTGGCCGTGTCGAGCAGGTGCTTGAGGTGGCGGATGCGCGCCTCGTTGTGGCCCTGGTCTTCCTTCGCCGCGTGGTAGCCGCCGTTCTCCTTGAGATCGCCTTCTTCCCGGGCCGCCTCGATCTTGTCCGAGATCTCGCGACGCTTCGGCCCCTCCCGGTCGGCGAGTTCCTCTTGCAGACGGTCGTACGCCTCTTGGCTCAGGTAGGTGGTCTCAGTCATGATGGCTGTTCCTCCGGGGTCCACGGTTGGGGCGGGTTCTGCGTGCCTGGTGGGAACTCCGGTGCGGGCACTGCCGGCGTCTCGCCCGCGGCGCACCCGAGGAGTTCCACCACTCGGCCAGGCGCAGTGGTGTTGACGTTGTAGTTGGGCTGCTCATAGGCAGCCCCTGGGGGAATGGTAACTGTCGCGTAGCCGACATCGTGGCGATTGGCGTCAGCGACCCGAATCACGCACACTACCTCGGCCTCCGGCGCACGTCGAATCTCCCAGGTGACGCTGGTGTACTCGGGGTTGGCCGACCAAGTGAGCAGTTTGGAGGTCACCGGTGGATTCGCCAACTGCCACGCGGTCGCCGCGGAGGTCACCACGAATACCGCGACGAGGAGGCCGATGAGGACCATGGCCACTGGCGACTTCTTCTTCACGCCGTAGCGTTGCTGGAGGTCCGGTGGCAGGGTGCGAACGTCGATCACCGCGCAGGCTCCTTTCGCTTGGTCTCCTCCGGGCTGCGAGACTAAGCGTGTCAGATGGCCCAGCCTGCGCATCTGAGGTGTCTCGAGCGAGGAGGAAGAGTCGGTGACTGAGGCATTGCGGCTGATGGCCGTCCATGCCCACCCGGACGACGAATCGAGCAAGGGCGCGGCGATGATGGCCAAATATGTGCGCGCCGGTTCGAAGGTTCGGGTGGTGACGTGCACCGGTGGCGAGCGCGGCGATTTGCTCAACCCGTCGTTCTCGCTGGCGGGTCGAGATATCAGAACGGTGCGCCGCGACGAGATGGCGCGTGCGGCCCAGATCCTCGGCGTCGAGCACGTCTGGTTGGGCTTCGAGGATTCCGGCTTTCCCGACCCCGGAGTCGACGAGCCGCTGCCGGCGGGTTCATTCGCCGACTTGCCGTTGGCGGTCGCCGCGGCTCCCCTGGTCGAACAGATCCGAACGTTCCGGCCGCACGTGATCACCACCTACGACGAGATCGGCGGCTACCCGCACCCGGACCACGTGCGCACCCACGAGATCACCGCCTACGCATTCGAAGCGGCGGCCGACCCGGGCTTGGGGGAGGGTGAGCCGTGGGCGGCGCTCAAGCTCTACTACGACATCACCTTCCACCTCGAGCGGCTCGTCAGGCTGCACACGGCCATGGTCGAATCGGGTGGCGATTCTCCCTACGGCGAGTGGATCGAATCTTGGGGCGATCGACCCCCGAAGAGCGATCGGGTGACCACTAGAGTGCCGTGCGCTGACTTCTTCGAACTGCGTGAGACCGCCCTGAAGGCGCATGCCACGCAGGTTGATCCGAACGGCATGTGGTTCGCCGTGCCCCGGGAGGTGCACGCGCAGGTGTGGCCCACCGAGGACTTCGAGTTGGCCGCTACCCGAATTCCGGCGCACGTGCCCGAGGACGACCTCTTCGCCGGAATTACCGATGGCATGACCCCGGGCCCGGTGGATTGGCTGGCGCCCCGACGATCGGACGCAACATGACACCTTCACCGCTGCCCACGCCCATCGACCTAGCGATCGACCCCAACCGGGTGACGCCGGGCATGTTGGGCTTCCTGTTCTTCATCCTGCTCATCGTCGTGGTCGTGGTGCTGTACTTCTCCATGCGCAAGCAGCTCTCGCGCATCAAGTTCGAAGAGGATGCGCTGCCTGCCGGCGTGCGTCCGCTGCCCAAATACGCGACCCGCGATGAGCGTCGGAAGTCCGCGGCTGCCTACGACGCCGCCGTTGCGACCGCCGCCACCGAAGCGCAGGCCCGCAAGCAGCAAACCGCGAGCGCGCCGGAGGCCCCCGAGTCGTGATCAGGTACATCCTGCAGCGGCGCTGGCTGCCCTGGCATCTGCTGTGGCTGGTCGCTGTTGCGGGCTGTATCTGGCTGGGCGTCTGGCAGTTCGAGGCCGCCGTGGCGCCCCGACCTGCCGGAGCTGACACCCAGGTGTGGCGCAATTTCGCGTACTCGCTCAACTGGCTGGTGTTCGCCGGCGTCGCCCTGTGGTTCTGGTGGCGCTTCATGCGCGACCAGCGCGCCACCGAGTTGGCTGCGGCGCAGGACGCTGAGCCAGAGGCGCCACGTCCGGCCGTTGAGGCGCAGCCGGGCCGACCGAGTGACGGCCAACGATTCGACCCCTTCGCCGAGCCCGAGCCGCCTGCGGGAGACAACCAGCAGCACAGGTAACGTCTGTGCCGTGTCAGGTGCACTTACGCGGTTCCGAATCATGGCGTACATCGTCGGTGTGGTGCTGATCGTGTTCACCGTCGGCATCGTGCTGCGCTACGGCTTCGGCAACCCGCATCTGTCCGAGGGCATCGCGCCGATCCACGGCTTCCTCTACGTGCTGTACCTCATCGCCGTGATTGACCTGTCGTTCAAGGCGAAGTTCTCTGTGGTGAAGACCCTCCTGATTTGCCTGGCCGGCACCGTGCCCTTCCTGTCGTTCCTCGCTGAACACAAAGTGGTCACCGACGTTCGGCAGAAGATGGCATCAGTGGCGCCCTAGCAATGGCCAGATCGGTGCGTTGGGCCCCGCTCGCGGTGCTCGAGTCGTCGACGCTGCTCAGTGCCGTCGCCAACGGCATCACCATGATCGCCTTCCCGTGGCTGGTCCTGGAGCTCACAGGCAGTGCCGCGGCGGCGGGTCTGATCGGAGCCATCACAGCTCTTCCGCTGGCGGTGTCCTTCCTCTTCGCCGGCGTCGTGGTGGATATCGTCGGGCGTCGCCGGGTGGCAGTCACCGCGGATGTCCTGTCGATGATCTCAGCGGCCCTGGTGCCGATTCTGGCCCTGACGACCGGGTTGTCGTTCTGGCTGCTGGCGGCGCTGGCTGTGATGGGTGCCGTGTTCGACCCGGCGGGGGTGAGCGCTCGCGAGACGGTGCTACCGGAGGTGGCCACCGCCAGTGGGTTGAGCCGGGAACGCGTGAACGGCATCCACGAAGCGGTGTGGGGCGTCGGCTTCCTCGTTGGCCCGGGGATCGGTGGCCTCGCGCTGGGCCTGTTCGGGGCCGCACCCACCTATTGGTTCACCGCCGGCATGTTTCTTGTGAGCAGCGTGGTGATCTCCTTCCTACGTGTCCCGGGGGCCGGCCGACCAGAGGCCCACGAGCGGCCGACAGGGGTGTTCAGCGGCGCCAAGGAGGGTATTGGATTCGTGTGGCGGGACCGCACCTTGCGCTCCATGGCCCTCGTGAGCATGATCATCGTAGGTATTTGGCTGCCCGTCGAGGGAGTCATCCTGCCCGTCTACTTCACCGGCACCGATCAGCCCGAGCGGCTGGGATTCACGATCATGGCCATGTCCGTCGGTGGCGTCCTTGGCGCGTTGGTCTACTCCTCGCGAGGGCACGGCTGGCGGCCGCGGCGGACGTTCGTCGGCGCCTACCTCCTGACGGGCTGCACCGTGATCGGCATGGCGCTATTCCCACCGTTCCCGCTGTTCGTGTTCTTCGGGTTCGCCGCCGGGGTGTGTTACGGGCCGGTGGGGCCGATCATCAACCTGGTCATGCAGAACCGGACGCCGTATCGCCTGCGCGGACGCGTGGTTGCGCTGCTGACATCGGCGGCCTACATCGCAGGCCCCATCGGCTACGTGCTGATTGGCCCGGGGGTGCAGGCGCTGGGAGTGGAGCCGATGTTCCTCATGGTCGGGTTCGGGGTGCTGGTCGTCGCGATCGTCACCATTTTCCTCCCCTCCCTACGGGCCATGGACGACGCGGCCGTGACGTAGGGCCGAAACGACGGAAACCCGGGCGGAAAGCCGTGGCATGATCGAACCATGGCCAAGATTCCAGTGCATCCGGATTTCGACCACACCTCAAGGACTGCGTTGTTGCTGGCGGCGGTATTCGCCGGCCGCAGTTACCAACCGAATCTGCTCACCCGCGGAACGGTGGACCAAGCGGTGCTCACCGGGGTGAGTGCAGCCAGCGGTTACGGTGCCGCGACGGTGGTGCAGTCGCTGCTCTCATGGAAGGCGCGCATGCTGGCCGGCGGCACGGAACGGGCTGGCGTAGAGGTGGGAGTAGACGCCGCGGCGGTGGCGACGGGCTCGGCGCTGTTGGCGGCTGTGCCCTGGCAGGAGGACCAGTCGCGAACCCGGGCCGGCATCCGACTCCTCGCGGGCACCGTGGCCGCCACCGGCGCTGCTGGCCTGGTCGCGAGCGGCGTCGGGGCGGTGGCACGCGGCGAGCAGGAGACGGCGGTCGTGCTGGGCACCACGTCAGCGGTTGGCGTGGGTGCCTGGCTGGCCACCCGGCCACGGCGGCAGAAACCCGCCTCCAACTACTCTCCAGGCAAGTTCTTAGAGGACCGGAACAAGGAAGTCTCCAGCGTCAAAGCGGGAGTCATCGGGGTGGGTGTCCTCGCCGCCAGTTTCCTGCTGGCACGTGGGGAATCGGTACTGACGCGCACGCTTGCGCGGGGTTCGGCGAAGGTCCTCGGCGGCCACCCCAGCAACTATTCAATGATCGGCCGACTGGGAGCGGCGGCCGCCACCACGGCAGTCGGACTCAGTGCGCTGTCGGCGGTTTCCGGGCGACTCACGCAGGGCGGCGAAGGCATGGAACCGGCCCACGCCGAACCGCCGGAAAGTTCCACAGTCACGGGCGGCCCGGACTCGACGATCGCCTGGTCTGCGCTGAGTCGCGCAGGCCGCCGGTGGTTGGGCATGACGCTCACACCGGCGGGAATCGACGCGGTGATGGGCACCGAGGACGCGGTGCAGCCGATCCGGCTCTACTCGTCGCTGGAGGCCGCTGACAGTCCTGACGATCGTGTCCGCAAACTGCTCGCGGAAATCGATCGGACCAAGGCGCTGGAGCGGCCGGTGTTCGCTCTGTTCAGCCCCACCGGAACCGGCTATGTCAACTACGCCGCGTGCGAGACGTTGGAGTACCTCACCGGCGGCGACTGCGCCAGCGTGGCCATCCAATACTCCGTGCTGCCGTCGTCGTTGTCGTTGGGCAAGGTGGGGACGGGCGTCGAGCAGACACGCATGCTCATCCAGGCGATCAAGTCCCGGATCGACGCCATGCCCGCCGAACGGCGTCCGCTTTTCTACCTGTTTGGTGAGTCGTTGGGTTCGCAGGTGAGCCAGGAGACGCTGCGGAACACGGGCACGCTTGGTTTGGAGCTGTCCGGCATCGACCGCGCAATCTGGATCGGCACGCCGTTCGCCACCGAGTGGCGCCGTGAGGTTTGGGGCCCACGATCGTTGGCCGACGCGCCGGCTGTGGGGCCGGACACGATCTACCTGCCGCGGGCCCTGCCCGACCTGTTCGCGCTGCCGGAGTCGGAACGATCCAAGGTTCGCTACCTGTTGCTGCAGAACGGCGACGACCCCATCCCGAAGTTCGGTGTCGACCTGCTGCTCGGCAAACCGGCCTGGCTCGGCGCGGACGCGAACCGGCCGCCGAACTCACCGCAGGGCACCACCTGGATGCCCGTGACCACCTTCCTGGCCACTTTCATCGACATGCTCAACGCCCTCACCCCGGTGCCCGGAATCTTCACCGAGGGCGGGCACGACTACCGCCTGGTGCTGCCCTTCGCGATGCGGGAATTCTGGGATCTGCCGGCCACCGAAGAGCAGATGGATCGCATCGTGTGGGCGCTGCGGCTACGTGAGTTGGCGTGGAACGTCTATCGGAAGTGGAAGGCCGCCGAGGCCGCACCCGAGGAGAAGCAGGCCGCGAAGAAGCGCAAGGTCCTCGACCTGGCCAGTGCCTGGCTTGGTCGCAGCGTCACCGAGGAGGAGTTGCCCGCGCTGTTCGCCGAGGGTCTGCAGCCCAAGCCCGCTGCCGGGTCGCTGGCGAGCGCCTTCGTGACCTCGACCGCCGTGCCCATCGACGTGTCCCATCGCTTCTCGGCGCCGCAGTCGGAGGCAGCGGGCCAAGCAGACAGCCGCAACGAGAAGTGACGCCCCCGCGGGAGCCGGGGGGGGTGGCTCAACCGCGGAGGCGTCGGGTCAAGTTTGGCACGTCTCGGGAGCGGACGACACCTGACCCCCTCCACTACGGCGGTCTTGATCAAATTGTGCGCTCGGGTAGGTCAGGCGTCAGAATGATTCTGTGACGAATCGGCTGAGCGATGCGCTCTCGCCCTACCTTCGCCAGCACGCGGACAACCCGGTCGACTGGTGGCCCTGGGGGGAGTCGGCCTTCGACGAGGCGCGCCGCCGAGATGTTCCCATCTTCTTGTCGGTCGGCTACGCCGCGTGCCACTGGTGCCACGTGATGGCCCACGAATCGTTCTCCGACCCGGCCACGGCAGCACTGCTCAACACCGGATTCGTCAGCATCAAAGTGGACCGCGAGGAGCATCCGGACGTGGATGCTGCCTACATGCGCGCCACGACGGCACTGACCGGCCGCGGTGGCTGGCCGATGTCAGTGTGGCTCGATCACCAGGGCCGCGCCTTCTACGCGGGCACCTATTTCCCGCCGACCCCGCGCATGGGCATGCCGAGTTTCGCGGGTGTGCTTGAGGCCGTGAGTCGAGCCTGGACGGAGCGCCGCGCTGAGGTGGACAACGCAGCGGTGAGCATCTCAGAAGCGTTGGCCAGAACTGCCCGTCCGCGAATTCGCAAGGGCGACGCGGAGCAGATGGAATTGACCGACCTGCGCCGCGACACGACCACCGCGGTGGCTGCGCTGCGGGGCGACTTCGACGCCGCTGCGGGTGGATTCGGCGGGGCGCCGAAGTTCCCGCCCACGATGGTGGCCGAGTTCCTCCTGCGCCACCACGCGGCCACCGGCGATGACTCCGCGCTGGAGATGGCCGCAGCCACCCTGACGGCCATGGCCAGGGGCGGCATCTACGACCAGCTCGCCGGCGGCTTCGCGCGTTACTCGGTGGACGACGGCTGGGTGGTCCCCCACTTCGAGAAGATGCTCTACGACAACGCCGGCCTGCTGACCGCCTACACGACCTGGTGGCGGGTGACCGGCGATGCCTTGGCGCGCCGGGTAGCCGAGGAGGTGGCCGCTTTCGTCGTCGGCGACCTGCGCACGCCGGAAGGCGGGTTCGCCTCGTCGTTGGATGCCGACTCGCTGCCCACCCCGGACGCGGAGTCGCCGGTCGAAGGTGCCTACTACGTGTGGCGTCGGGACGAACTCGTGGCGGAACTGGGTGAGCAAGACGCGCTTTGGTGGGCCGAACTTTGCGACGTCACCGCTGCCGGCACTTTCGGCGATGGCGCATCCACGCTGCAACTGCCGCAGGATCCCGACGATGCCGAACGTTTCGTCCGGGTGCGCGCACGGTTGCTGGCGGCGCGCCACGATCGCCCCGCGCCGGCCCGCGACGACAAGGTCGTGGCGGGCTGGAACGGCATGATGATCGCTGCATTGGCGGAAGCGGCGATGGTCTTCGATGCGCCGGATTGGCTTTCGGCCGCGGTCGATGCCGCCGTGCTGATCACCGAGGTGCACGTCCAGGCCGACGGAAGTCTGCGCCGGGTCTCCAGAGATGGTGAGGTCGGCGCGGCCGCAGCGGTGCTGGAGGACTACGCCGAGCTTGGCCTCGGCTACCTCACGCTGTACCAGGCGACGTCGGAGCTGCTTTGGTTTGAGCGGGCACAACGGCTGCTCACCACGATGGTTGAACGGTTTTCCGATCCCGATGGCGGCCTCTACGACGCCGAACCGTCGGTGCTGCTGCCGGCCGCCACCGACCCGACCGACAACGCCAGTCCGAGCGGCACCTCGGCGGCTGCGGCTGCGCTGCTGACGTTGGCCGCCCTGGGCGGATCGGCGACGGCCGACAACGCTGCCACTCGCGAGTTGGTGGTGGGGCTGGTGGGCAGTGCGCAGCCGCTGATGGCGACCCACCCAAGATTCGCGGGCATGTGGCTAGCGACCGCCGAGGCCTTGCTCGCCGGACCCGCGGAGGTCGCCATCGTCGGTGCCGGCCCGAGTGCCGATGCCCGCGGGCAGGAGGAGTTGGCCCTGTTGGTCGGAACTGCTTGGCGCACGCCAGCGCCCGGCCGGGTGATCGCTGTGACGCAGTCACCGGTGGACTCACCGGCGTTGCTGGCCCATCGCGGTCCGGTGGCCGGTCGCCCGGCCGCCTACGTCTGCCGCGGATTCGTCTGCCAGGCGCCCACCGTCGACCCCGCCGAGTTGCGAGAAGCCCTGAATCGGCGCTGACCGGTCCGCTGATCGCGTACTGTGTCGCACGTGGCGGACGTGACCTGCGTGGATGGAACCACACTCTCCGTGCTGCCCGATCCGGTGCTCGACCGAGACGACGTGCCCTACGAGATGACGCTGCGGTTGTTGCGCGACGGCCAGCCGTTCGGAGTGGTCGGCGAGCGCTGCGGATTCTTCCTGGCCACGCTGGCCACTCGGGTGGAGGGTGCGATCAACGAGGTGGGCCCGGTTGCCGACGGCGGGGTTGGGGAGGCCAGTGTCGCGCCGGAGGATCGTTTTCCCCCCAGTTCCATGGAAGCCGGCGTGCGCGCCTGGGCCGCCGACCATGGGCAGCCCGAGGGTGCCGCCTGGGCCACGCTGACTCGCTACCTCCCCAGGGAACGATCGTTGTTCTCCTTCCGCCATCGGGATCCGGATGATCCCGCCCGGTTGGCCGAGCTCAGGTGCTCACTGCGCACCTCCAAGCAATGGCTGACCACCGACGAGCGGGGCCTTGGTCGCTGGGTGCTGCGCGAGCGCGCTGTATTGGACGCCTGGGGGGATGGCGGTCAAGGGGTGCGGGCGATGCTCGCCGCGCCGGAACTGCTCTCTTTCCTACGCGTTCTGCTGGCCCAGGCCGACGCCATTGGCATCGCCTACGGCGATACCGGCCCGATCGAGTTGCAGCGGCCGGTCGGCTAGCTCCACGGACCCAGTGGCAGGAAGCGGCCGCGCCCTGCCGCGCCTCCGGCGCAATGCACGGGGTGCGTGTGGCAGAGTTGGCTCGTGCTGCCAACGTGGCGTGCCCGCATGAGTTAAGGCGGTTTCGATGTTGCTCCGCGATGTCGTGTACGACTTGTACGCGCGACGTCTCGTGGAGGACCTTGCCAAGATCCCGGCGGCGGATTTCCCCCGCCACGTGGGCGTGATCCTCGACGGCAACCGACGTTGGGCGTCGTTGCAGGGCGCTGGTTCCGAGGCAGGCCACCGGGCCGGCGCGGCGAAGATCGCAGACTTCCTGGACTGGTGTGAGGAGGCCCATGTCGAGGTGGTGACGCTGTGGCTGCTCTCGACCGACAACCTCGAACGGCCCGAGGACGAACTGGCGGCCCTGTTCGGAATCATCGAGGACACGGTGTCTGGCCTCGCCGCCACCGGCAAGTGGCGCGTGCACCCGGTGGGGGCGCTGGATCTGCTGCCGAGCCACACCGCCCGGGTACTCAAAGAGGCCGAATCCGCCACCAAGGACTCGCGGGGGCTGCTGGTGAACGTGGCCATCGGCTACGGCGGGCGCCAGGAGGTGGTCGATGCTGTGCGATCGCTGCTCATCGAGCACCACCAGCGCGGAACCAGCCTCGACGAATTGGCAGGGATGCTTGATTCGGCGGATATCGCGGCGCATCTCTACACCCGAGGCCAGCCCGATCCCGACCTCGTCATCCGCACGTCGGGCGAGCAGCGGCTCTCCGGGTTCCTGCTGTGGCAGTCGGCGCACTCGGAGTTCTACTTCTGCGAGGCCTACTGGCCGGACTTCCGCAAGGTGGATTTCCTCCGTGCGCTGCGTGCCTACACGATGCGGCATCGGCGGTTCGGCAACTAGGTAGCGGTCGCACGCTAGGCACCCTCGGCGATTCGGCGGGCAAGATCGGTGTCGCGGGCCGCGGCCTGTGCTTGTTCGAGGGTGTGCACGCCCTTGGCCGCCAACATCGGAATCATCCGCACCAGCACCTCAGCGGTGGCGAGCGCATCGCCGAGCGCGGTGTGACGACCGACGATGTCCACCCCCAGCCGCCGGCACAGCGAGTCCAGGCCGTGGCGGGCACCGGGCTCGGTGAAAAGCGCGGCCGAGAGCAGCATGGTGTCGAGCCGGAAGGGCTCCAACTCGGCACCGGCCTTGGCCGCGGCCGGTGCCAGGAAGCCCAAGTCAAAGCCCAGATGGTGGCCCACCAGGACGGACGACTCGGCGTAGGCGGCGAAATCCGCGACGACGTCGGTGGCCAGCCGGGCGTCGGCAACCATGTGTTCGGTAATGCCGTGGATCGCGATCGAGGAGGTTGGAATGGCGCGCCGCGGGTTCACCAACTCGTCGAACGTGTCCTCAGCACGCACCTGCCCGGCATCCACGCGCACCGCAGCCACTGCCACCAGGCGGTCGCCGGCGCTGGCGTGCAATCCGGTGGTTTCGCAGTCCACCACCGTGAACACCACCTCGCGCAGCGGGGTGTCCACGAAGGAAGCCCGCGGGGTCATAGTCCTCCTCGCGGGTAGCGGTGTCGGCTAGAGGTCGGTCCGATAGCTCATCGCAGTGGTTCCCTGGGCCGATCTCACGCTGCGCAAGGCCGTGCGCAGCAGTCCCCGATCCTGCCACGGGATGTCCGCGATTGTGAGGGTGTCGGTCAGGTCGGTGCCGGTCGCGAGCTGGCGGAGTTGGGAGTGCAGCCGGACGCGAGTGAGGAAGGTGTAGGCGAAGTCGAGTTGCCCGGAGAGCTTCGGGCTCAGGGCCCCACCGGCAGCGGCGTCGGTCAACCGTTCGCGCGTGCCGACCTGCGGCGACTCCGACACCAAGCCGTAAAGCCGGGCCAGCAGCACGATCGGCGCTAGGCCGGACTCCTTGACGTCGATCGCTCCGCGCGGCAGCCGACCCAGCGCCGTGAGCGGGACTCCGGAGGAGTTGGCCGCCTGGGCCAGCCCGTGCAGCATGCGCCCAGACTCGGCGCCGCGGCGCAGCGCCACGGCCAGCGGGTCGACGTTCAGCGGTCCCGTCACCCGCCGTAGGTCGAGGAAGATATCGGCGTCGAGCACGGCGTCCGGCGCAGGAGCACTGAGGCGCTCAGCGATGATGTCGGGCCAGTCGTCCAACGAGTGCGACCAGTGATCAGCCATGTAGGCGTCGCTGCAGGGCCGCATGCCGAACCGCTGCAGGCCGACGATCACGTGCGTTGCCAGATCGATGGCGTAGGCACTCGCGGCGGCGCTGCCGGTGGCCCACACGAGCGCGTGGTCTTGGTCGCTCGCGCAGTGCAACTCGCGTCTGGCGTGTGAGCCCAGGGCCAGCCAAGCGAAGTCGGCGGGTGGTGGCCCGGCCGTATCGATGAAGTCGCAGATCAGTTCGTCGGTTCGTCGATCCGCGGCGTCGGACATGGCGGCTGCGACCGCGATGGCCGGTTCGGTTTCGGTGAGTCGCAATGCGACGTCGACGAGACTCGACCGGAATCCGCAGTGAGCGGCCACGTCCCTAGTCCGTGCCGGACAGGCCGGTCTTGATCATTTCCATCACGGAGGAGTCGGCCAAGGTTGTCACATCTCCCACTTCCCGATTCTCCGCTACGTCGCGCAGCAGGCGCCGCATGATCTTGCCCGAACGGGTCTTGGGCAACTCGGCAACCACCATGATCTGGCGGGGCTTGGCGATCGGGCCGATTTCGTGCGCCACGTGGTTGCGCAGCACGTTCACGGTGTCCGGGTCGTCCACGGCGTCTCCGCGCAGGATCACGAAGGCCACGATGCCCTGTCCGGTCATCTCGTCGGTGGCGCCAACCACTGCGGCCTCGGCGACCGAGGCGTGCGAGACCAGCGCGGATTCGACCTCGGTGGTGGAGATCCGGTGGCCGGAGACGTTCATCACGTCGTCCACCCGGCCGAGCAACCAGAGATCGCCGTCGTCGTCCTTCTTCGCGCCGTCACCGGCGAAGTACATCCCGGGGAAGCGCGACCAGTAGGTGTCGACGAATCGCTGGTCGTCACCCCAGATGGTGCGCAGCATGGCCGGCCACGGCTCAATGATCACGAGGTAACCGCCGTGACCGTCCGGCACCACGTTGCCCTGGTCGTCGACGACGTCGATGACGATGCCGGGCAGGGGCACCTGCGCCGACCCCGGCTTGGTGACCGTGACGCCTGGCAGTGGGGAGATCATGATGGCGCCGGTCTCGGTCTGCCACCAGGTGTCGACTATCGGGCAGACGTCGCCGCCGATGACGCGGCGGTACCACATCCAGGCCTCGGGGTTGATGGGCTCGCCAACCGAGCCGAGCAGGCGCAGCGACGAAAGGTCGAAGCCGGCCGGAATGTCCTCGCCCCACTTCATCATGGTGCGGATCAGCGTTGGTGCCGTGTAGAGGATGCTGACGCCGTACTGCTCGACGATCTCCCACAGGCGGCCCTTGTGCGGCGTGTCGGGGGTGCCCTCGTACATCACCTGGGTCGCCCTGTTCGCCAACGGTCCGTAGACGATGTAGGAGTGGCCGGTGACCCAACCGACGTCGGCGGTGCACCAGTAGACGTCGGTGTCGGGCTTGATGTCAAAGACATTCTTGAAGGTGTACGCAACCTGCGTGAGGTAGCCACCCGAGGTGTGCTTGATGCCCTTGGGCTTTCCGGTGGTACCGGAGGTGTAGAGGATGAAGAGCGTGTCCTCGGCGTTCTGCGGGGTGTAGGCGTGCTCATCGCTCTGGGAGTCCACCAGCTCGTGCCACCAGTGGTCGCGGCCCTGCACCCAGCCGATCTCCTGCGCGGTGCGTTGGGCGACGATCACGTCGGTGACGGAGTCGGCGCCGGACGTCAGGGCCTCGTCCACGATGGGCTTGAGGCCGCTGGGCTTACCTCGTCGGTAGCCGCCGTCGGCGGTGATGACGACCTTCGCCTGGGCATCCTCGATGCGTGAGCGTAGTGCCTCGGCGGAGAAGCCGCCGAAGACCACCGAGTGCGGCGCGCCGATGCGGGCGCAGGCGAGCATCGATGTGACCGCCTCGGGGATCATCGGCAGGTAGATCGCGACCACGTCGCCCTTGCCCACACCGAGTGATTCGAGGGCGTTCGCAAGGCGGTTGACGTCTGCCTGCAGGTCCGAGTAGGTGATGTCGCGTGTGTCGCCCTCGGGCTCACCGACCCAGTGGATGGCCACCTGGTCGCCGTGGCCGGATTCCACGTGCCGATCGACGCAGTTGTAGGCGAGGTTCAGCTCGCCGTCGCCGAACCACTTGGCGAACGGTGGATTCGACCAGTCGAGCACCTCGGTGAAGTCGGTGTCCCAGTCGACGAGCTCGGTGGCCTGTTCGGCCCAGAAACCAAGCCGATCTGCTGCCGCGTCGGCATAGAGTTCGGCGCCTGCGTTGGCTTGGGCGGCGAATTGCTCGGACGAGGGGAATGATCGCTCTTCGTTCATCAGATTCTCGAGCGCATCGTTCGTCATGTGAAGGGCCTTTCGTGGTCGGCCGCAAGGGCGAGCCAGCGGGTTCGGGCAGGGTCAGCGGATAGTGGTGATGCTATGCAGTTGGGGTGCTCCGGCGCCAGGGCCATCGGAATTCACCTGGCACCCGAGCGGCGGCGTGTCACACGCCGCCGTGGCGCGGGTGCGGGTTAGGTTCGCAGCATCCGCCGGTCGCCGACGGGGCGCCCGGGGAGTGACCCGAGCAGCGGAGGTCCGCATGACGCACGAGGATCCGATCCAACTGGCCACCAGCGTGCGGACCTACGTGCTCGACACCTCCGTGCTGCTCTCGGATCCACACGCGATGCTGCGCTTCGACGAACACAACGTGGTGTTGCCAGTGGTGGTGATCACCGAGTTGGAGGCCAAGCGCACCCACCCGGAGTTGGGCTACTTCGCCCGCACCGCCCTGCGGCTGCTCGACGATCTACGGCTCAGCCATGGCGCGTTGCACACTCCGGTGCCACTGGCCGACGGTGGCCGGCTGAGCGTGGAACTCAACCACACCGACCCCACCGTGTTGCCGGCGGGCCTTCGCCTCGGCGATAACGACACCAGGATTTTGGCGGTGGCAGCAAATCTGGCCGCAGAGGGTCACGACGTGGTGGTGGTGAGCAAGGACTTGCCGATGCGGGTCAAAGCGTCGGTGGCTGGGTTGGCCGCGGAAGAGTACCGCGCGGAGTTGGCGGTCTCCAGCGGTTGGACCGGGATGTCCGAACTGGACGTGCCGGATCAGGTGGTGGAGGACATCTACCACCACGATCTGGTGGACATCGACGAGGCTCGGGACCTCCCGTGCCACACCGGAGTGGTGCTGCATTCGCACCGGGGTAGCGCTTTGGGGGTGGTCACTGCCGGCAAGCAGGTCCGGTTGGTGCGTGGCGATCGGGAGACCTTCGGCCTCCGCGGACGTTCTGCCGAGCAGCGCATTGCGCTGGAATTGTTGATGGATCCCGACGTGGGCATCGTGTCGCTGGGGGGCAACGCCGGCACCGGAAAGTCGGCCCTCGCGTTGTGTGCCGGCCTGGAGTTGGTGATGGAGCGGCAGTTGCACCGCAAGGTTGTGGTGTTCCGGCCGCTCTATGCTGTCGGCGGCCAGGAGTTGGGGTACCTGCCCGGATCCGAAGGCGACAAGATGGCGCCTTGGGCGCAGGCGGTCTACGACACGCTGGGCGCGGTCACCTCGCCGGACGTGGTGGACGAACTCATCGATCGCGACATGGTCGAGGTGCTGCCATTGACCCACATCCGGGGGCGCAGCCTGCACGATTCATTCGTGATCGTCGACGAGGCCCAGTCGTTGGAGCGCAACGTGCTGCTGACCGTGCTCTCGCGCATCGGGCGCGGCTCGCGCGTCGTGCTCACGCACGACGTTGCCCAGCGTGACAATCTACGCGTGGGCCGTCACGACGGCGTCGTGGCGGTGGTGGAGAAACTGAAGGGGCACCCGCTGTTCGCCCACGTCACCCTCACCCGGTCCGAGCGGTCGGCGATCGCCGCGCTCGTCACCGACGTACTCGGGGCTCAGTAGCCCTGATTGTAACCGGCGTTCCAGGACTTGAACTTTGAGTAGCCGTAGCGTGAGATGACGTAGTTCAATGCCGCGTAGAGGTTCGTGTAGGGGTACGTCTGCCACGGGTTCTTGGAACTGCTGGCGGCGGCCGTTCACGGTTTTGTAGGTGAGGGTGCCGGCATAGCCCGGTTTGGCGTAGGTGCGGTAGGTGGGGGCGATTGTCTGCAGCAGGCCGTACGAGGCGTAGCCGATTCTCCAGTTGGAGTCCCAGCCGTTCACCGCGTCCGAGTAGCCCGCGGACTCCTGTTGGATCTGAGCCATAATGCCTGGGAAGTAGTAGGGGTCGATGTTGAGTTCGGCCATGACGCCGAGCACGAGTTCGCCCCACCTCGTCACCTGCCAGTAGTAGCTGACGCCGCGCGGGTGCCGAATTGGGCCCCCGGTCCACGTGGTCGCGCCGACCCCGAGGTTCGCGTTGGACTCCGCCCGCAGTGCCTCCTCGCCAGACCAGATGCGAAGAAGGGCTCGGTGGCGATCCGGCGCTGAACTTCGGCCCGGAACGATTCGGCGAACGGCTGGCTCCGTGGCGATGCGCTGTTTGATGATCTCGATGAACTCGAAGCCGGAAAGCCGGGTCGTCGATGATGCGCCGCTCAATGGCTTCGGCCATGGCACTGTTCATCGGCGCCACCTCCTCCGGCGATGCCGATGGATCCAACGCCTCGGGCCCTCGCCTCGGGCGTCTGGGACGCCTCGGGGGGCGCGGTTGGCGTCGCGCTGGGAGCGGGTGGAGCGGTGGTCGTCGCCGGAGGCGTCGGAGTTAGCGTGGGGCTCGGGTCGGTCGTGGCGGATTCAGCTGCCGTGGGTGTGGCCGAGGGCGTCGCTTCGTCGACCGGTTGAGGGTCTGCCGAGCTGGGGGCTGCAAAGGGATCAGGTGCGGCGGACGATGTCGCCGCCGGTGTGGTGGTGGTTTCGGCGGCGGTAGACGGGCTCGGGGCGGCCTCCGCGAGAGCCGGAGTGGCGGCCAGGGTCACGAGGGGCATGGCGAGGGCAACTGCAGTGACGATCCGACGAGAACGACGGGGACTACGTGCGGATTTCTGCGGCATCAACTCGGGTCCTTGGGTGTGTGGCACAAGCCTTCTCGGTTTGTTGGAGCCCACTTAAGTTGATGTCGCCCGCACGACGCGCGACATTGACTCTTTCCTTACCCATCGAGTCCGGGCAAATCGGGCATTTGCACGTGAAAACCACACCCTGTCACCTGAATACAGTGGAAAGCTCACGAACCTTGCGGTGGGCCGACCGGGATTCGGTTCGCTATCGGTCGCGAAGTCTCGGCGAAGAAGTCGTTTCCCTTGTCGTCCATCACGACGAATGCCGGAAAGTCCTCCACCTCGATGCGCCACACCGCTTCCATCCCCGCGTCCGCGAAGTCCAGCACCTCCACTTTGCGGATGCAGTCTTGGGCCAGCCGGGCGGCGGGGCCGCCGATAGAGCCCAGGTAGAAGCCGCCGTGCTTGCGGCAGGCGTCCACCACTGCCTTAGAGCGGTTTCCCTTGGCCAGCATCACCAGCGACCCACCGTGGGCCTGGAACTGATCGACGTAGGCGTCCATCCGACCAGCGGTGGTGGGTCCGAAGGATCCCGAGGGGAGGCCTTGCGGGGTCTTCGCCGGACCGGCGTAGTAGACGGGGTGGTCACGCAGGTAGTCGGGCATGGGCTCCCCGCGGTCGAGCATCTCCTTGATGCGCGCGTGGGCGATGTCGCGGGCCACCACCAGGGTTCCGGTGAGCGAGACCCGCGTCTTCACCGGGCACTTGCTCAACTGCTCCAGGATCACTGACATCGGTTGATCCAGATCGATCTTCACGACGTCGTCGTCGAGGTGCTCGTCGGTGACCTCTGGCAGGTACTTCGCCGGTTCGGTCTCGAGTTGCTCGAGAAAGACTCCCTCGGGGGTGATCTTCGCGAGGGCCTGACGGTCGGCCGAGCACGACACGGCGACGGCGATGGGTGCGCTCGCCCCGTGCCGGGGCAGTCGAATGACCCGCACGTCGTGGCAGAAGTACTTGCCACCGAATTGCGCCCCGATGCCAAAATTCTGAGTCAGTTCGAGGATCTGCTGTTCGAGTTCGGGATCGCGGAACCCGTGGCCCGATCGACTGCCGTGCGTGGGCAGCGAATCGTAGTAGCGGGCTGACGCGTACTTCGCGGTCTTGAGCGCGTACTCCGCGCTGGTGCCCCCCACGACCACCGCCAAGTGGTAGGGCGGGCAGGCGGCTGTGCCCAGCTTGCGCAGGCTCTCGTCGAGGAACTGCATCATCGACGCCGGGTTGAGCACTGCTTTTGTCTCCTGGAACAGGAAGGACTTGTTCGCCGAACCGCCGCCCTTGGCCATCACCAGGAACTTGTAGGCCAAGTCGTGCTCCGGGTCGGTATCGGCGTACAGCTCAATCTGCGCGGGCAGGTTCGTGCCGGTATTGACTTCTTCCCACATGGTGAGCGGCGCCATCTGGGAATAGCGCAGATTGAACTGCGCGTAGGCGTCGTAGATCCCGCGCGATAGGTGCTCCTCGTCCCTGCCGCCAGTCAGGACATGGTTGCCCTTCTTGCCCATGACGATGGCCGTGCCCGTGTCCTGGCACATCGGGAGCACCCCACCGGCGGCGATGTTGGCGTTTTTCAGCAGGTCGAGGGCCACGAAGCGGTCGTTTGGGGAGGCTTCCGGGTCATCCAGAATCCTGCGCAGTTGCGCGAGGTGGCCCGGTCGAAGCAGGTGCTGGATGTCGTGAATTGCCTCGAATGCAAGCAACCTGAGGGCCTCTGGCTCGACCTGCAGGAAGGTCCGCCCCGCCGCTTCCACCCGCTGCACGCCGTCGGTCGTGAGGAGCCGGTAGTCCGTGGTGTCGGCTCCCAGAGGAAGCAGGTCTTCGTAGATGAACTCCGCCATGGGCTCACCCTAGCGCCTTTACTGTTTCTTGACTCTCGTCGTGGTGGAGGTCACCGGTGGGGCTCGTAGGAAGCCTCTCTGGGCGGGAAGAACGGACGTGTCGAACGAACCCAAACCGCAATCAAGGAGCGATTCGAGAACATGAGCAATCGACGCAACGCACTGATCATCGGTGGCACCCTTGCCGCGGGCGCCGGCCTCGCTGCCGCAATCACCGCCAACGCCGCCCCCGTCACCGAGGAGGTCGCCTCGGCCCCGGTGACCACCCAGAGCCAGGCCGACGAGGCCGCCATGCGCGCAGCTGTGGTCGCCAAGTGGGAGTCCGAGGCCGCGATGACCGACGCCGTCGCCGCGAGCATGCGGGCGCAGGCGGAAGCCGAAGCGGCCGCCGCTGCCGAGGCGGCCGCCGCCGCTGCTGCCGAGGCCGAGTACTACAACGCCATCGCCGCGAGCATGCGGGCGCAGGCGGAAGCCGAGGCGGCCGCCGTTGCCGCGCCGGCCCCCGTCGTCGAGTCGGCACCGTCCGGTGGGTCCGCGAGTGGCGATGTCGCCGCGTGGGCCTCGAGCGCCAAGGCGATGTCGGTGAAGATGTGCGAGTCCGGTAACAACTACTCGACCAACACCGGCAACGGCTACTACGGAGCCTGGCAGTTTGACATCCCGTCCTGGCTGGCCAATGGTGGCGGCGCCTACGCGGCCACCCCGGATCAAGCCCCCGCCTGGGCACAAGACCAGGTCGCCTACAACTACTACCAGGTTGCCGGCTGGGGCCCCTGGTCCTGCGGCTGATCACTCAGCTAAACGCCTAGCCATCAACTTCATAGGAGAGATCCTCGTGGGTCCCGGCCGTCGCGGCCGGGGCCCACGTTCGTTGTGCCACGACGCGGCCGACCTTGCGGGCGGCCGTGCCGACGAAGCTCGCGCCGATCGCGACTGCCGGCGCCGGGTCCTGGCGGCACCACCAGGCGCCTTCGTTGGGCGGTTTGCCGGCCGCTTTCCGAGCGGCCCACCATTGCCGTGCAACGAGGAGGTTGAGGTTACCCACCGAGTGGCTCCGAGGGATCACCGGCTGACCCCAATCGATCGGTCGACCGCTGATCGCCAGATGGGCGGCCCGCACGATGTCGAGGCCGGTGGTGGTGGTGAAGAGTCGGAACTGGGCACCGCGGCGGGGGTTGAAGTCGATCAACCAAGCCTCGCCAGTGGCCCGGTCGACGGCCCAGTCGGAGTCGAACGGGCCCCGGAAACCGATTCGTCGGCACAACTGCTGCATTGCAGAGGCCAAGGAAGCCTGCGTGGCTGCCACCGAGTAGGTGCCGACACCGGTGCGGGTGGGGTAGGCGACCTCCTTCCGGCCGGTGAAGCCGTGCCAACGGGGGCCGGAATCGACGGCGAGGCCCGCGGCGTACCAGAAGTCGAATCCGTCACCGGCCAGGTATTGCTGCACGAGGATCGGACGATCAGTCGGCCACTGAGCCAGCACGTCGGCGAGCGCGCGATGCGTTCCGAGGATTTGCGTGCGCACCACGTCGGATTCGTGCAGCCTGGCGTACGGCTCGGGAGCTTTGACAACCACCGGGAAGCCCACGCTGTCGGCGAACGCGAGGATGTCGTCGGGGTCCGTGCCAGCCAACGATGCGGGGTAGTTGATGCCGTTCGCCGAGCAGATCGCGGCGAGCGAGGTCTTGCTTGACAGCCGACGCGGAAGGTCGCCCGGCACGTCGAAGGTGAGCAACGAGGGGGCCAGGGCGTTGCGCTGCTCGGCGAGCAGGACGGCCGACTCATCGTCGCCGGCGATGGCGAACACCGGGCCGCCGATGCGCGCGGCGATCTGGTTGACCCGAGTCGCCGACTCCGCCGGACTGGCCTCGGGGTCAAGCGGCCCGGCGAGCACGGAGGTGGCGTAGCGAGACCGCAACAGTTCGGTCTCGTTTGGGTTGGCCAACAGGTGCACCGTGACACCGCACAACGCGAGGCTGCGAAGCGTGGCGAGCGCGCCGTAGTCCCACCTCGGTTCGCCGGTGCGCACGAGCAGCGCCGCGACGTTGCGGTCCAAAGGCGGCAACGGTGCCCGGTGCTTGGTCACTGCGGTGTCCGTCCTACTCAGGAGTGCGGTAGCGGCTGCTCAGGTCGGGTGACGCGATCTCAGTGAGCGTATCGGAGATGACTCGGATCCTTTCGGCGATGTCGGAGTTGGCGCCGGCTCGCCGGCGTGCTGAACGGAGCACCGCGATAGTCATCTTTACCGTTTCTTGAATGTCGCCGTGGGCAGGGCCACAACGAAGCGAGATCGGTCGCGAGGTGGATGGGGAATGACCAGAGCAACGGAGTTCCCACCAGCCGACTAGGAAGTGAATCAGACATGTTGACCCGAAACACTGCAATCGCCCTCACCGGAACGGTAGTGGCCGGTCTTGGAATGACCGCCGCCATCGCGGCCAACGCCCAGCCCGCACCCGCGGCCTCGGAGCCGGCTGCGAGCGTCGCCGCAGAACAGCCAGCGACCGCCGGGACGGCCTCGGAGGAGGCAATCCGCGCGGCGGTATCCGAGAAGATGATCGCTGAGGCCGAGATGCGGGAGGCCGTTGTTGCGCAGTGGCAGGCTGACGCCGCAGCTGCCGAGGCCGCCGCGCAAGCCGCGTCCCCGGTGTCGGCGGAGGTTGCCGCCTGGGCCAGCAGCCCGAAGTCCATGGACGTCAAGTTCTGCGAGTCCACCCACAACTACGCCATCAACACCGGCAACGGCTACTACGGTGCCTGGCAGTTCGACTACCCGTCCTGGCACGCCAACGGTGGCGGCGCCTACGCCGAGTACCCCCACCTCGCCCCGGCCTGGGCGCAGGACCAAGTCGCCTACAACTACTACCAGGTTGCCGGCTGGGGCCCGTGGGAGTGCGGCTGACCCGGAGCCTCGGACTACTGCCCGGCTGACTCGGCCACTAGCGCATCCCGCAGCACTTCGACGCTCTGCGCGCCGAACAACCGGAGCCCACTGCCGAACGCGAAGAACGGAACCCCGGGGGCGCCGAGTTCTGTGGCCATGCGCTGGTCGTCGGCCACCTGGGCGGCATAGGCGTTCGAAGCGAGCATCGAAGCCCCGGCCTGAGGGTCACACCCAGCCTGCGCAAGGAATGGGAGGAGTTGCTCGGGGGTGAAGATGGGTTGCGCCAGAACGAAATACGACGAGAAGAGGACCTCGAGGAGTTCCTCGCCAAGGCCCTGCTCCCGGGCCCACAGAACCGCTCGATGGGCGTCGAAAGTGTTGCCTGTGACGATGTCCGCCATCTGATAATCCAGGCCGACCGCAGCCGCATCGTCCGCAACGTCCGACACGGCATCCGTCGCCTGCTCGAGGGTGATGTCCTCCTCGGCGGCGATGACCTCAATGAGGCGGGGTCCCACAGTGGGTGCCTCGGGGTGTAACTGAAAAGCCCGGTGGACCACATCGATGTCCGATGGGTCGCCCAGGTCGGCAATTGCCGTTCGAAGGTTTCGGTTGCCGAGGTAGCACCACGGGCACACCAGGTCTGACCACACCTCGACATGCATGAGAGTCCCTTCGAAGTGGTGCTTGGCTGGCCTCGTGCCTAGGGTGGTCGAACGTCACCTCGATACCTGGAGTGCAGATGCCGACACCGCTGGAACCCGAGTCTATCGCCGAGCAACTGGAGCACCTCACCGATTGGTCAGCCGCCGATGGCGCCATGGTTCGGGTGGTGACCTTCGACGACTTCCTCACCGGAATCGAAGCCGTTGACCGTGTGGCGGTGGCGGCCGAAGAGGTGAACCACCATCCGGACATCGACATCCGCTGGCGTGAAGTCACGTTTCGTTGCGTCACTCACAGCGCCGGCGCCATCACCGACCTCGACGTCGAGTTGGCCGGCAGGATCGATGCCATCGTCGCCGACGTGAGCGGCCCTTCACACTGACAAACCTGCTGCGGCGTCAGTGCCAGAAGTCCGCGAGTGCACCGGCATCGGAATCCGCCTGACTCGCACCCATGGCGACTGCCTCCGGTATCGAGTTCGGCGACATCAGGGTGGCGAGATCCGCTTTCAGGGGGCCGCGCGTGAACACCTGGCCGCCAGCGGCACGGATTGCCTGCACTTCGGTCTCCAGCGACTTCGGGTGGATCGTCATTGTCGCTTCGGTGGCGCCGACCTCCGCCGATAGTGACAGGATGACGACTCGTTCGGCGCCGACCGCGAGGTCGGCGTGCGTGCCGGTGCCGCTCACGCCCCCATCCATGCACTTGCGATCCGCGACCAACTGCGGGGTGAACAGCCCCGGCACCGAACTGCTGGCGGCGGCGGCGCGTGCAGGGGAACAGCCGGCGCTCGCCGTGATGACCAGGCGTTCGCCGGTGTAGGTGTCGACGGTGCTGATGGCGAGCGCATTCGATGGCCACTCCCGCTTGACCACGACCGCTGAGATCGAGCGCCGGAACTTCTCCGCAGGGTCGGCATCCGCCGCCAGCGCCGCACGGCCGATCGCCTGGATGGTCTCGGGCCGGGAGTCGGTTGCCTGCTGGAAGAGGTCGAGTGCCCTGAGCTGGCTCGGCTGGAGAGATGCGGCGGGAGCCATTGCGGCGACGACGTTCGGCAGTTTGGCCAGCAGCCCGAGTTCCGCTCGGGCCAGGTCGATCCGGCCTGCCGTGACAAGTGCCGCGACCACGGATCCGGCCGAGGTTCCCACCACCCTGGTTGCCGTCCCGAGGTCGATGCCGTGTTTGGCGAGTTGGTGGAGGTAGGAAACCTGCCATGCGACGAAGAAGACTCCGCCGCCGCCGAGCACCAGCACCTGACGGTGACCGGAGCCATAGCCGGCCCGGAGGTCATAGGGGATCGCAAGCGATGCGCCATCGGACATGGAGTTGAGCGTAGTCGCACTTACGGCGATGATGGGGTCATGGCCGCTGGTACCAAGAGTAGGGCGAATCAAACCGTCCGTGACCTCGTGATCTCGATGTTCGTGGTCGGGTTGTTCGTCGCCTTTCTCTACGTGATCGTCCTGCGGCCCACCCCGGACCCGGTGCGGGAGGTCGACGTCGCCTCGGCAGCTAGCGTCGCGGCCTCCAGCGAGTTGTTCAACGTGGTGGTGCCGGTCGGCCTTCCCGAGGGCTGGCGGGCCACGAGCGCCCGGCTCACACCTGGACCGGACGAGGGTACCGGGACCTGGTTCAACGGATACGTGGATCCGAACGGCGAATTCGTCGCCGTCGTCCAGCAGGACTTCGACCTCGAGGGTTTCCTTGCCGATCAGACCGATGCAGGCACGCTGGAGGGAAGCGAGCTGATCGCGGGCGATACCTGGCAACGCTACTACTCGACCACAAGTTCGGAACGTTCCCTCGTGCTGGCCAATCCCGATGTCACCACCGTTGTCACCGGCACAGTGCCCTACGAGGAGTTGGCGGCCTTCGCCGCCAAACTGCGACCTGTGTGACGACTAGCCCGCGCTCAGCGCCGTGCCGATGGCCAACAGCAGACTGAAGACGAGTTCCAAACGCGCCGTTTCGCCCAACACCACCACTAGGTCGGGCCCGGTCGCTCCCCGGCGCACCTGTCGGGCCGCGCCGGCTCCCAACGGAATCGCGACCAGCGCGAGGGCAGCCAACGAGGGCCACGAGTCCGAGGCGAACAGGCCCAGCAGCGCAACGCCGAGCACCACGAGGAACGGCAGCCAAATGAGCGAGACGAAGAGCACCCGGGTGCGGGCATCGCCCAGCCGCGCGGCCAGGGTGTGCTTGCCGGCCAACCGATCGGTGCGCACGTCGCGCAGGTTGTTGGCCACCAGGATCGCCACCGCCAGGCAGCCCACCGGAACGGCCAGCACCAGGCTCAAGAGGCTGATGCTGCCGGTGAAGCAGGCGGCGGTTCCCGCCACGGCCACAATCCCGAAGAACACGAAGACGAAAACCTCGCCTAGGCCGGCGTAGCCGTAGGGCCGAGGGCCGCCGGTGTAGAACCAGGCGGCTGCGATGGCCGCAGCCCCCACCAGCAGCAGCCACCACAACCCGGTGATAAGCACCAGCGCAAGGCCCGCCACGGCCGCGACGCCGAAGGCCGCGAAGGCCGCCGTCTTGACGTCCCTCGCCGGGGCCAGGCCTTGGCCGACCAGACGCACCGGACCCACCCGGTCGCTGTCGGTGCCGCGGATGCCGTCGCTGTAGTCGTTGGCGTAGTTCACGCCCACTTGCAGTGCCAGCGCCACCGTGACGCAGAGGGCTGCGATAAGCAGGTCGATCGCCGAGTACCCCTGCGTCGAGGTGAAGGCGGCCGCTCCGGCCCCCACCGCCACCGGCGCCACTGACGCCGGCAGGGTGCGCGGGCGTGCACCTTGCCACCACAGTGCCGCCGACGTCACCACTCACCCCTCCGCAACCGCTGGACATCCACCTTGCCACCGGGGAGGCGGGGAAGGTGCGTAACGACCACGACTTCGGGCACGGCAGCTGCTCCCAATGCGTCGGCGACGAGCGAACGGATTCGCGGTCCGGCTACATCGCCGACGACGTAGGCCCGAATCCGATGTCCGCCGCTGGCGTCCGAATTGGCCACCACCGCACTGTCGCGCACACCTTCAATCATCCGGACCACCCTAGCGACGGCGGCCAGGTCGACGTTGGCGCCGCGCACTGTGACCACCTCATCGAAACGGCCGCGCACAAGGAGCGTTCCGTCGGCCTCGAGGCTGCCCCGGTCACCGGTGCGGAAGAAGCCGTCGGCCGTGACCGGAAACGCCGAGTCGAGGTAGCCGCTGGTCAGTTGGGAGCCGGCCAGCAGGATCTCGGACTCATCCGAGAGCGCCACCCGGACGCCGGCCGTCGGGTGGCCGTCGTAGAAGCATCCACCGGCAGTTTCAGTCATGCCGTAGGTGGCCGTCACGGCTATCCCGAGGTCGGCGGCCCGTTGGCGGGTGCGGTCGGCCAACGGGCCGCCGCCGATGAGCACCCGGTCGAATCGCGCCAGGGCACCCGCCGCGGCGGGCACATCGCACAGCCGGTCGAGCTGGCTGGCCACGAGCGAAATCCGCGGGCCGCGACCGTCGTAGTCTGCGGATGCCGTGAAGCGTTCGAGTTCGGCTGCCACAGCGACTGCGTCGAATCGGGCCCCGCCACCGATGCCGGTCCAGCAGCCCAGTGCGGTACGGCTCGCGACAGCGCGGGTGACGGCGGCGACGGCGGCGGCAGTCACCGGCGGCAGGGCCACAAACCACGGCGACGGTCCGCCCTGGGCCGCATCGCGGGCCTCGGCGGCAGCCAGCAGCGCACGTCGGTTGAGAATCACCAGTTTCGGGTCAGCGGTCGACCCGCTGGTCGGCAGCACCAGAGCGGATTCAGCGGGATGATCCCGATTCGCGGGCCAGTCGCGGCGCTCGGCAACGTGTAGACGGTCGCGCAGGCGGCGAGCGAACATCGCCGGCGGGTAGGCGGGGACGAGCGCCACCCGCGGACCACCATCCAACACCGACTGGACGTGTGAACTCAGCAGGCGAACACCCTCGCAACCAGGGGGGATCTCGACGATCTCGAAGGTGCGAGATCTGGCACTGGGAGGCATCGTGGCTAGCCTATGAGCACAGCGCCAGCGGCGCAGCCGACACCTTCAGCCAAGGAGAACCTCCACGTGGACACGCGCGATCGCTATCCGTTGCCGCCCGTCGTTGCCGAGGACAGCCCAGCCTTTGACGACCCCGGCTATTCATCAATCACGCCGGCGCTGGATTGGCAGCCGCAGGGCGAGTGGCGCGACATCAAGTATGAAGTCGCCGATGGTGTCGCAAAACTCACCATCAACCGGCCACAGAAACGCAACGCATTCCGGCCGCAGACCCTGTTCGAGTTGGAGCGCGCGTTCGCCATGGCCCGCGATGACGACACCGTCGGCGTCATCATCCTCACCGGCCAGGGTGATTGGGCGTTCTGCTCGGGCGGCGACCAGGTGATCCGTGGCGATGACGGCTACATCGGCGACGACGAGGTGGCCAGCAAGGGCATTGGGCGACTCAATGTGCTCGATCTGCAGATTCAGATCCGACGCCTGCCGAAGCCGGTGGTTGCGATGGTGGCGGGATACGCCATCGGGGGCGGGCACGTCCTCCACGTGGTCTGCGACTTGACGATCGCCGCGGACAACGCCCGATTCGGCCAGACCGGGCCCAGGGTGGGCTCCTTCGACGGTGGCTACGGCTCAGGGTTGCTGGCGCGCATCGTGGGTCAGAAGCGGGCGCGCGAAGTCTGGTTCCTCTCCCGGCAGTACGGCGCCGCGCAGGCATACGACTGGGGGTTGGTCAATCAGGTTGTGCCGCTGGCCGACCTCGAACTCGAAACTGTTGCGTGGGCGCAGGAGATGCTCGACCTCTCGCCGCTGGCGCTGCGCATGCTGAAGGCATCGCACAACGCCGCCGACGACGGGCTGGCAGGAGTGCAGCAACTCGCCGGCGACTCGACTCTGCTGTTCTACATGACCGAGGAAGCACAGGAGGGTCGCGACGCCTACAAGGAGCGTCGTCGACCCGACTTCGGCAAGTTCCCCCGCCGGCCCTGACGCTGCCGGCATGGACACCGAGCTCGGCAGTGACGTCGCGGCGGTGCTCGATTCGGCTGTCGTGGTGCGGGTGCCGCTGCGTGTGCCGTTCCGCGGCGTGAGCGAGCGCAGCGGGATGCTGCTGCGCGGCCCGGCCGGTTGGGGCGAATTCGCCCCCTTCGCCGAGTACGGACCCTCGGAGGCGTCGCACTGGCTCGACTCCGCGCTGGAAGCCGCGCTGCTGGGCTGGCCGGCTCCGGTGCGTGCCGACGTCGGTGTCAACGCCATCGTCCCCGCTCTACCACCCGAGCGGGCCGCGGAACTCGCCGCCGACGCCCGAGCGCGCGGCAGCCGCACGGTCAAGGTGAAGGTGGCCGAGGCGGGCGGTTCGTTGGCGCAGGACGCGAATCGGCTGGCAGCGGTCCGGGACGCCTTCGGCGCGGGCGACATCCGAATCGACGCCAACGGCGCGTGGACCGTCGATGAGGCCGTGGCGGCGATCGGCCGGCTGAATCGGGTGGCCGGTGGTCTGCAGTACGTCGAGCAACCCTGCGCCGATCTCGCTGACCTTGCCCGGGTGCGCGCCCGAGTGGCCGTTGCGGTGGCTGCCGATGAATCCATCCGCCGAGCCGACGATCCCGCCCGGGCGGTACGGGCGGGTGCCGCCGACCTCCTCGTCCTCAAGGCTGCGCCGCTCGGTGGCGTGCGCTCGGCGCTGCGAATCGTCCGCGACGCCGACGTCCCGGTGGTGGTGTCCGGCGCGATGGACACGAGCGTCGGGCTGGCGGCAGGTGTGGCCTTGGCCGCAGCGCTTCCACAGCTGGACTACGACTGCGGGTTGGGAACGTCGGCCCTCCTGGCCGACGACGTCACGGCCGAGCCGATGGCGGCCATCGACGGCGTCTTGAGGGTCGCCATCGGGACCGATGGACTGATGCGGGCGCCATCGCCGGATCCTGCGGCCTTGGCTCGCGCACAAGGCCGGGTGGGCCCCGATGAGAGGCGCGCCTGGCAGGTGCGGTTGAGGGCGGCCTGGCATGCGGGCAGCGCGAGCCGATTGCCAGCGCTGCTGGCAGACTCCAAGGTATGAACCCCGCCGAAGCCGCCGCCGCGGTAATCATCGATGAGGCGCTTCGGGGCGGAGTCACCGACATCGTGATCGCGCCGGGGCAGCGTTCGGCACCCCTGGCAGTGGCCGCTGCTGCCGCTGCTGCCGACGGGGCGTGTCGGGTGCACGTTCGGTTGGACGAACGCTCGGCCGGGTTCCTAGCGCTGGGACTCGCGCGGGCCTCGGGTGCACCGACGGTCGTGATGTGCACCTCGGGCACCGCAGCGGCCAATCTCGCGCCTGCCGTGACCGAGGCCGATGCTTCCGACGTGCCGTTGGTCGTGATCACTGCCGACCGCCCGGCCGAACTGCTGGGGGTGGGGGCCAACCAGACGATCGACCAAGGTGACATATTTGGCGTCCGCGTTCGCCTCACGACGTCGCTGGAGGCGCCCGCCTGGCGGACGGGGGTGGCACGGTATTGGCGGTCGACGGTGAGCCAGGCCATCAACGCGGCCACCGACGGCGTCGCCCCGGGCCCGGTCCACCTCAACGTAGCCCTGCGAGAACCGTTGCTCGCGGGTGATCCAGAAGCCGACCTGGCGGGCCTCGACGCAGACGAGGCCGGTGTCCGGGGCCGGCCCGCCGGACTGCCGTGGACCTTGGATGCGCGACTGGTCTCGGTGGCGAGCCTGGCCTTCGACTCGCTGCTGGAGCAACTCGATGATCGGCCTCGTCCGCTGCGCGGCGTCGTGGTGGTGGGGGATCTCCCGGCCGGCGAGCCGTATCCGTCCGAGGCGACGCTGTTGGCCGAGGGCCACAACTGGCCACTGCTGAGCGAACCGACGGGCAACGCGTCGGACGGAGGCACGGTGGTGGCGCACGGCGCCTTGCTGTGTGGGGTCCCGGAGTTCCTCGACCATCACATCCCCGACGTGGTGGTGACAGTGGGGCGAGTGGGCCTGAGCCGCTCCGTCAACCGCCTGATCGGCGCCGCCCCGCTACATGTGACGGTGGACCCGCGGCCAGCGAGCACACCGTTGGATCCGCTCCGTACAGCCGCCGTGGTGGTTTCAGCGGTGCCGGCGCCGGCGGAGTCCTGCCGGGCTGACGACGAGTGGGTGCAGTCTTGGCTCCGCGCAGACGACCTCGCCGAGGAAGTGGTCGCCGAGGTAGTCGAACAGAACGGCTTCTGCGGTCCCGCCGTGGTTCGTGCGGTATGGGAGAGCACACCGGAGTCGGGATTCATCTGGGCGGGCGCATCATGGCCCGTGCGATTTCTCGACACCTACGCCGCGATCCGGTCGGATCCGCCGTGGGTGTACGGCAACCGGGGTGTTTCCGGCATTGATGGGCTGGTGTCGTCGGCCTGGGGTGCAGCGTTGGCGCATCAGCAACCCCCGAGCCCGTGGGCGGAGGCCGCCGCAGCGCTGGCTGAGGCGGAGCTGCCCGTCGCCGGTGGCCCGGGTGTTGCCCTGCTGGGTGACCTGGCCACCCTCCACGACATCAACGGGCTGCTGGTGCCAGCGCAGGAATTGCGTCCGAACATCACATTTGTCGTGATCGACAACAACGGCGGTGGGATCTTCTCCAGCGTCGAAGCGGGGCTTCCGTCCTACGCTGACCACTTTGAGCGGGTGTTCGGTACGCCGATGGATCGCGACCTCACGGCATATGCCGCGGCGGCTGGAATCCCGGCGCGGCGGGTGAGCGACCTCGCAGCGCTCACTGAGCAACTGCGACCTGCGGCGTTGGCGGCGGGTCCGCGGATGATCGTGTGCGACGTTGGCAGCCGAGCCACCGAAGCCGCGGTGATCGAGGGCATCGCCGCGGTGGTGGGTCGAAGGCTGGCCGCCGGTTAACTGGTCCTCGGCGCAGTTGTGACGGCTACTCAGTCCGACGTGCCCAACGCTGCGCGCATGGCCCCCAGTTTGGCTTCCGACTCCTCCCACTCGCCCGCGGGCGTGGAACCGGCGACGATGCCGCAGCCTGCGAGCAGTCGGATGCTGTGCGCGTCCGGGCTCACCTCGCCGCACCGCAGGGCGATGCCGAATTCGCCGTCCCCGTTGGCGTCGACCCAGCCGACCGGACCGGCGTAGCGAGCGCGATCGATTCCCTCGAGTTCGGCGATCACCGCGGCCGCGCGTTCCGTGGGGGTGCCGCACACCGCGGCGGTGGGGTGCAGCGCGGCGGCGAGCGCGATGGCAGACGAATCGTCGGCGAGCAGACCGGACACATCGGTCGCCAAGTGTTGGACGTTGGCCAGTTGGAGCAGGCTGGGGGAGGTGGGCACCTGCAGGTCCGTGCAGTGGCGGGCGAGCGCCGCCGCCACCGACTCGACGGCATAGAGATGCTCCACGAGGTCCTTGTCGGAGCGCATGAGGGCGCGCGCCAGTTGGCCGTCGGTGGAGGAGTCGCCGTTGCGACCAACGGTGCCAGCTAGCACCCGAGACACCACGGTGTCGCCGGTCCGGCGGACGAGAAGCTCCGGTGTCGCGCCGATCAGACCGTCGACGCTGAATCCCCAGCACTCAGGGTAGTCATCGGCCAGGCGATTCAGGACAAATCGGGGGTCGATGCGACGTTCGGTGCGAATGACCGTCTCGCGCGCCAGGACCACCTTGTCCAGGCCGCCGTCGGTGACTCGGCGCACGGCTTCCGAGACCGCCTCTTGCCAGACCTCGGCCGCCCCGGGGTTGCCTTCCTCCCGCGCCCAACCATGGCCCGTCGGCGGGGGTTGGCGCTCGGGCTGGGGCCGAGTCTGAGCACCGATTGTGGTGAGCCAGGACTTACCATGCCGACGCCCGACGACAACCGAGGGAACGATCAACACCGAGCTGCCCGGCCCGTCGGCGAAGGTGAACGAACCGAAGGCGACCGGGCCCGATCCCGGTGTGGCGACGTCATCGGTGATGTGCGCGGCGTCGACCAACTGCGACCACCAACGGTGGGCCCGGCTGAATCGCTCCTGGCCGGTCACTTCGATTCGCGCGGCCTCCCCCCAGGCCACCAGACCATCGCCCTCTCTCACCCAGGCCAACGCCGGGCCGTCGGGAACGACCTCGAGCAGGTCGATTGGCTCGGCCAGCGCTTCGGTGGAGACGGCTAAGCGGGGCGGGAAGTGGTCGCGCACGAATACGAGAGTACGGCTACTGCCTCGAATCGGCGCGCCCGGAAGGTGGCGATGGCAGATTGTGCGGAGCGACGCCCGGGGAGGCACAATCACGTCGTGACTCCTGATGGGGCTGACTGGCCGCGGCCGTTCCGGCGGGCCCTGGCCGTGCTGATCGGCGTCCTTTGCCTGGCTGCCATCGTTGTCGGAGTGGCGTCCCTGGTGGCCGAACGCACCGTGCGCACCCAGGGGATTGCCACCGAGGCCACAGCGTTGGGCACCACCATGGCGGCTGGTGCGACGCAGATCTACGTACGGTTCCTGGTGGGCGACTCCGCGGTCGTCACCGTCGCCGAGTCCCCGGAGTGGACGCCGCCGCACGGCACTCGGATCAAGGTCGCCTATCTTGCCGAAGACCCGGCTGGCTCGGTTCGGATCGTCGATTCCCGAGCCGGTGGCGGATACCGTCTGGCGGTCGCCGGTATCGTCGCGGGTACCGGCGGTGCGGCACTGCTGGTGCTCGCCCTGAGGCGCGCCGCAACGCCAGCACCGGACCACAAAGGAGAGCATCAGCGTGACTCGCGCAACTTTGGGTAAGAACCCGGCTGACGTCGCTGCCATGTTCGACGAGGTGGCGGCCCGCTACGACCTGACCAACGACGTGCTCTCGGCGGGTCGGACGCGGGCCTGGCGCGCTGCCGTGGTGGCCGCGATTGATCCGATTCCGGGCATGAGGGTGCTTGATCTGGCGGCCGGGACCGGCACGAGCACCGCCCCGATCGCTGCTCTCGGGGCGTTCGCCGTGCCGTGCGACTTTTCCCTCGGGATGCTGGCGGTGGGGGCGCAGCGCCTTCCCGCCCTGCCTTTCGTCGCCGGCGATGGACTCCGGTTGCCTTTCGCCGACGCGACTTTCGACGCGGTGACGATTTCGTTTGGCCTGCGCAACCTCACCGACCCGCTGGCCGGCCTGGTCGAGATGCGGCGGGTCACGAAGCCGGGTGGGCGCATCGTCGTGTGCGAGTTCAGCACGCCGACATCCGAGCCGATGCGGGTGGCCTACCTGGAGTACCTCATGAAGGCGCTCCCGACAGTGGCCAAGAAGGTCTCGAGCAATCCCGCAGCCTACGTCTACCTGGCGGAGTCGATTCGGGCGTGGCCCGATCAGCAGGGACTGGCCGACATGCTGGGGGCGGCCGGGTGGTCGTCGGTGCAGTGGCGGAACCTGACCGGCGGCATCGTCGCGCTGCACCGGGCAGTCGCCTAGGGTAGCGCCGGCCTCGCGCTGGCGGCGATGACGGTGGCAATGCGTTCGGAGGCGAGGTGGCTAGACTGCAAAACACGCAGATTCTCGTCGGCGGCACATCGTCGGTGAAGATCCGCCTAAGATCGCCATGACACAACCGGGTGCGAAAGGGCATGGATCGTGGACAACGTCTCGCTCGGGATCCTCTTCCTGGGCATTCTGGCGGGATTATTCGCCGTACTGAGCGTCACGGTTGCGTCCTTCACCGGGCCCAAGCGCTACAACCGGGCGAAGGTCTCCGAGTACGAGTGCGGCATCGAACCCACGCCGCAGCCGATGGGTGGCGGACGCTTCCCCATCAAGTACTACCTGGTGGCGATGCTCTTCATCATCTTCGACATTGAGATCGTCTTTCTCTACCCGTGGGCCCTCACATTCGACATGTTGGGGCTGTTCGGCCTGATTGAGATGATTCTTTTCATCGGCGCCCTGATGGTTGTGTACCTGTTCGTCTGGCGCCGCCGCGGTCTGGAATGGGACTAGGAGAGACGGCATGGGACTCGAAGAGAAACTCCCCAGCGGATTTCTACTCACCACCGTCGAGGGGGTGGCCGGTTACGCCCGCAAGAATTCGATGTGGACCGTCACGTTCGGACTCGCCTGCTGCGCGATCGAGATGATGTCCACGGGCGGAGCCAACTACGACATGGGCCGGTTCGGCATGGAGGTGTTCCGGCCCTCGCCGCGGCAGGCCGACCTCATGATCGTGGCTGGGCGGGTGAGCCAGAAAATGGCGCCCATCCTCCGGCAGGTGTACGACCAGATGCCCAACCCCAAGTGGGTCATCTCGATGGGGGCCTGCGCCTCCTCCGGCGGCATGTTCAACAACTACGCGATCGTCCAGGGTGTCGACCACATCGTGCCCGTCGACATCTACCTGCCAGGTTGCCCGCCGCGCCCCGAACAGCTGCTCGATGCGATCCTCAAACTCCACACGAAGGTCCAAGACATCAAGTTCGGAGCAAACCGTGAGGCCGAGGTGGAGCAGCGCGAGACCCAGGCCCTGCTTGCCACGCCCACGAGCGAGATGAAGGGGCTGCTTCGGTGAACGAGGTGCCAGAGACGATCGTCACCACCGGCGCCGACGGGGAGGTGACCGACGAGGTCATCGAACTTGAGGTGGTTGAGACCCGGCACGGGTCCTTTGGGGTGCACGGTTCGCCCGACGTCTCGGGTTTCGGCGGACTCGTTGAACGCATCGAATTGCCCGCCCCCAGCCAGCGGCCCTACGGAAGCTGGTTCGATGCCGCCGCGGATGCGCTGGAGGCGGCGCTGACCCCGGAGGGATACCAACAGGCGATCACCAAGGTGGTGGTGGATCGCGATGAGCTGACGTTCGAAGTCAACCGCGACTCGCTGCCGGCCGTGGCGCGGGCGCTGCGCGACGATCCCAGCCTGCGATTCGAGACCTGTCTGGGTGTGTCCGGGGTGCACTGGCCGCACGACACCGACAACGAACTGCACGCCGTCTACCACCTCCGGTCGATGACCCACGGTGGCCGCTACCTACGCGTGGAGGTCACGTGTCCGGACAGCGACCCGCACGTGCCCACCATCACCGACATCTTCCCGGCCAACAACTGGCATGAGCGCGAGACCTACGACATGTTCGGAATCATCTTCGATGGTCACCCCGCGCTGACCCGAATCCTGATGCCCGATGACTGGGTGGGCCACCCGCAGCGCAAGGACTATCCATTGGGCGGGATCCCGGTCGAGCACAAGGGCTCCACGACGCCGCCGCCCGATGAGCGCAGGGAGTACTCCTGATGTCCACCACCTCGCAGTCCGCCGGTTCCTACGAGACCACCGAGGGCCGAGTCTTCACCGTCACGGGTGAGGACTGGGACTCCATTTCCGCGCCGCCGGAGGGCGAGCAGGAACGCCTCGTGGTCAACATGGGGCCACAGCATCCAAGCACGCACGGCGTGCTGCGCCTCATCCTGGAACTTGACGGCGAAACGGTCACCGAGGCCCGGGCGGGCATCGGCTACCTGCACACCGGCATCGAGAAGAACCTCGAGTTCCGCACCTGGACGCAGGGCACCACATTCGTCACCCGGATGGACTACCTGGCACCCATATTCAATGAGACCGCCTACTGCCTCGCGGTGGAGCGGCTCCTCGGCATCACTGACCAGGTGCCTGAGCGGGCCACGGTTATCCGGGTGCTCATGATGGAACTCAACCGCATCTCCTCGCACGGGGTGGCGCTGGCAACCGGCGCGCTCGAGTTGGGTGCCCTGACCCCCATGATCTGGGGGTTCCGCGACCGCAACATCGTGCTCGACCTGCTCGAGGACGTCACTGGCCTGCGCATGAACCACGCCTACGTCCGGCCGGGCGGCGTCGCCGCCGACCTGCCGGAGGGCATCGAATCCAAGATCGCCGATTCGGTGAAGGAACTCCGCCGGGTGGCCAAGCAGACCACCGACATGCTTACCGACAACGGCATCTGGAAAGCGCGCACCCAGGGAATCGGCTACCTCGACCTCACCGGATGCGCGGCGTTGGGCATGACCGGGCCGGTGCTGCGATCCACCGGATTGCCGTGGGATCTGCGTAAGACCGCTCCCTACTGCGGCTACGAGACCTACGAGTTCGACGTCATGACCGCCGACACCTGCGATTCCTACGGGCGTTGGCTGATCCGGGTGAACGAGATCGCCCAGAGCCTCAACATCATCGAACAGTGCCTCGACCGGCTCAAGCCGGGTCCGGTCATGGTGGCCGACAAGAAGATCGCCTGGCCGGCCCAACTCGCGCTCGGCGGGGATGGGATCGGCAATTCGCTGGAGCACATCAAGGAGATCATGGGCACCTCGATGGAGGCGCTCATCCATCACTTCAAGATCGTCACCGAGGGATTCGAGGTGCCTGTCGGCCAGGTCTACCAGGCGGTGGAATCGCCGCGCGGGGAACTCGGCGCGCACGTCGTATCCGACGGTGGCACCCGGCCCTACCGCGTGCACTTCCGCGAACCATCCTTCAACAATCTGCAGGCGGTCCCGGCCATGGCCGAGGGCGGCATGCTCAGCGACATCATCGCCTCAGTCGCCGGTATTGATCCAGTCATGGGCGGAGTGGACCGCTAGCGCGGCCCAGCCAGGAGAAAGGACACCAATGCCCCTCACCGACGCCACGCGGGTAGAGATGCAAGAGATCATCGCGCGTTATCCACACGCGCGATCTGCGCTGCTGCCCTTGCTGCACCTCGTGCAGGCGGAGGAAGGTTTCGTGACCCCCGAGGGAATCGCGATGTGCGCCGAGGAAGTGGGTGTCACCCCGGCGGAGGTCGCGGCGGTTGCCACGTTCTACACGATGTACAAGCGGCACGATGTGGGTGAGTACCACGTCGGAATCTGCGTCAACCCGGGCTGCGGCCTGCTCGGCGGCGACGAACTGTGGAAGCTCACGTGCGACAAGCTCGGCATCGGTGACCACGAGGTGACCGAGGACGGCACCTTCTCCCTCGAGCGGATCGAGTGCCAGGCGGCCTGCACCCACGCACCGGTGGTGACGGTTAACTGGGAATTCCTCGATGATCAAACCCCCGAATCCCTGCGCGACGTGCTCGACACGCTGGCCGACGGCGGCGAAGTCATCGCCACCAGGGGGCCGATGATCCGCACGTTCGAGGACACCGAGCGGACATTGGCCGGATTCGACGACGGACTCGCCGCCGCACCCGCGGTGGACGACAAGATGCTGGCCGGATTGAGAGTGGCGCACGAGCGCGGCATGACGGCGCCAGCGCCGAATCCGGACGGAGGAGCCTGACATGAATCTCACTCCGGTGCTCACCGAATTCTGGGACGTCGACGGCCTGTGGAACGTCGACGTCTACAAGGACCACGGTGGCTATCAGGCGTTGCCGAAGGCCCTTGGCATGGCCCCCGACGAGATCATCGGCGTGATGAAGGACTCCGGGTTGCGCGGCCGCGGCGGTGCCGGGTTCCCCACCGGCTTGAAATGGTCCTTCGTGCCCCAAGGCGACGGCAAACCGCACTACTTGGTGGTCAATGCCGACGAGTCCGAGCCGGGCGCCTGCAAGGACATCCCCCTCATGCTCGCCAACCCGCAAGCACTGATCGAGGGCATCGCGATCACCTGCTACGCGATCCGCGCCAGCCACGCCTTCATCTACATCCGCGGTGAAGTACCGCATGTGATCCGGCGGATGTTCGCGGCGGTGCGGCAGGCCTACGACGCCGGCTACCTGGGCAAGGACGTCCTCGGCTCCGGCTTCGATGTCGACGTCGTCGTGCACGCCGGTGCCGGTGCCTATATCTGCGGCGAGGAAACTGCGCTGCTCGACTCGCTGGAAGGCCTGCGCGGCCAGCCCCGACTCAAGCCGCCGTTCCCCGCCGTCGCTGGCCTCTACGCGTCGCCCACCGTGGTGAACAACGTCGAGACGATCTCGAACGTCCCCTACATCGTGAAGAACGGTGTCGACTGGTTCCGGGAGTTCGGCACCGAGAAGTCGCCGGGATTCAAGCTCTTTGCCGTGTCCGGCCACGTCACCAACCCCGGCATCTATGAGGCGCCCCTGGGCATCACGATGCGCGAACTGCTCGAGTACGCCGGTGGCATCAGGGAGGGCCACGAGTTGAAGTTCTGGCTCCCCGGAGGATCCAGCGTGCCGATGCTCACAGCCGATCACCTCGATACCCCGCTGACCTACGAAGACATCGCGGCAGCCGGTTCGATGCTGGGCACCGGCACACCGATGCTCTTCGACGACACCACGTCGGTGGTGCGCGCGATCACCGGTTGGCTGGACTTCTACAAGCATGAATCCTGCGGCAAGTGCACCCCGTGTCGCGAGGGCACCTACTGGATCGACCAAGTGCTGCACCGCTTCTCGGCCGGAACGGGAAAGACCGACGACATGGAATTGCTGCAGGAGTTGTGCGCGCAGATCCTCGGTCGATCCTTCTGCGCGCTCGGCGATGCCGCGGCCACCCCGTACCCGGCTGCGATGAAGTACTTCGCCGACGAGTTCGCTGCGGGTACGCACACGCCGGCCGACGTTCTGTTCGACCCGGTGCGCACCACTGTCTTCACACCTGCGGAGGTTCGATGACCGTCACCTCGTCCGCTGAATCCGAGGTCGTACCCAGCGACCTGATCTCGGCAACAATCGATGACATCGAGGTTCACGTGCCCAAGGGCACGCTCATCATCCGGGCCGCTGAGCAGATCGGAATCGAGATTCCGAGGTTCTGCGATCACCCGCTGCTCGACCCGGTCGCGGCCTGTCGGCAGTGCCTGATCGAGATCGAGGGGATGCCCAAGCCGCAGCCGGCCTGCGCGATTCCGCTGAACGACGGCATGGTGGTCCGGACGCAACTGACGTCTTCGGTTGCCCAGATCGCCCAAAAGGGTGTGATGGAGTTCCTGCTCATCAACCACCCCCTCGACTGTCCGGTGTGCGACAAGGGCGGTGAGTGTCCGCTGCAGAACCAAGCCATGTCCACCGGCCGGGGAACCTCTCGGTTCGACGGCTCGAAACGGACTTTCCCCAAGCCCATCAACGTGTCCGCGCAGATTCTGCTGGACCGCGAGCGGTGTGTTTCGTGCGCTCGGTGTACCCGCTTCGCCGACCAGATCGCAGGCGACGCCTTCATTGAACTGCTGGAGCGCGGTGCCAAGCAGCAAGTTGGCATTGCCGAGAACCACCCCTTCGACTCGTATTTCTCCGGCAACACGGTGCAGATCTGCCCGGTGGGGGCCCTCACCAGCGCCGACTACCGGTTCCGCTCGCGTCCGTTCGACCTCGTCAGCACCCCCACGATCTGCGAACAGTGCGCGGCAGGTTGCGCCATGCGCACCGACACCCGACGCGACACCGTGATGCGCCGGCTCGCCGGCGAGGATCCCGCGGTCAACGAGGAGTGGAACTGCGACAAGGGACGCTTCGCGTTCCCGTACCTCGCAGCCGACCGACTCACGCACCCGATGGTGCGCGACGCCGACACCGGCGAACTACGAGCGGCCTCCTGGCCAGAGGCGATCTCGGTGGCAGCCCGAGGGCTGGAAGCGGCGCGCGGCCACGCAGCCACTCTGCTCGGCGGGCGGCTCACCACGCAGGACGCCTATGCCTTCGCGAAGTTCACGAGGGTGGCGCTGCGTTCGGACGACATCGACTTCCGCGCACGCCCCACCTCGATTGAGGAGGCTTCGTTCTTGGCTGCCCGAGTGGCCGGCACCGGACTCGGGGTGACGTACGAAGACCTCGAGCAGGCGCCAGCCGTGGTGCTGGTGGGATTGGAGCCCGAAGAGGAGTCGCCGATCGTCTTCCTCCGACTCCGCAAGGCGGTCGCGCAGCGAGGCGCGGGTGCGGTCCTCGCCATCGCGCCCTGGGCCAGCCCTGGCTTCGCCAAGCTGCACGCCACCGTCGTGCCTACCGTGCCCGGCGACGAACCCGCCGCGCTGCGAGCCCTCACCGGCGACGACGCACCGGTGGACCTCACGGCTGAGGGTGCGGTGATCCTGGTGGGCGAACGCCTGGCCACGGTGCCCGGTGGCCTCACCGCGGCCGCGGAACTCGCCAACGCGACGGGGGCAGCATTGGCGTGGGTTCCGCGTCGAGCGGGCGAACGTGGCTCGCTGGACGCCGGCGCGTTGGCAGGAGTGCTGCCGGGCGGTCGCCCGCTGGCAGACCCGGGGGCGCGGGCCGAGGTTGCGGCAGCCTGGGGATTGCCCTCGGATGCGCTGCCGAAGCACGTCGGACGCACAGTTGACGAAGTTGTGGCGGCAGTGCTCGCTGCGGCCGCCGCCCGGGAAGCCGAGGCGGCCGAACTTGACGACGGCCGCCAGGCCGACGAGGCGGCCGAACTCGACACTGTCGACGCGCTCCTGCTGGGGACGATCGACTACGACGATTTCGAGGACCCCGAACGTACTCGCTCAGCGGTGGGCAGTGCGCAGTTCGTGGTGCAGCTGACGTCCTGGCGGGGTGCCATGGACCCGGCTGCCGACGTGGTCCTGCCCGTCAAGGTGGTGACCGAGAAATCGGGTTCGTTCACCGACTGGGAGGGCAGGGAGCGCTCGTTCGGCACCGTCTTCCGCCACGCTGCAGGGTTCACCGATGCCCAAGTGCTGGCGTTGCTGGCCCGCGAGATGGGCAGCCCGATCGGCGTCGGCGACGACGTCGCGGCGGATTCCGAACTCGCCAAGCTAGGCAATTGGAACGAAGAGCGCGCCAACTTCGACTCCACCGCACCGGCAGCGGCTGCCGCGCCAGGTGTGGGGGAAGCCGTGCTGGCCACCTGGCGTCACTTGCTCGACGACGGCGCCTCGCAGGCCGGCGAGCCGCATCTGGCGGCTACCCGCCGCCCGGTGGTGGCCCGGCTCTCGGCCGCGACCGCCGCCGAAATCGGCCTGACCGAAGCTGAACTGGTGACGGTCGCCACTGACGCCGGCGCCGTGACGCTCCCCTGGGTGGCCACCGACATGCCCGATCGAGTGGTGTGGATACCCACCTATTCGCCTGGATCCCACGTGCACGAGTCGCTGCGGGTGACCGCAGGGGCCACCGTGCGCCTCGCGGCCGGAGGTGCCAAGTGACCGAACCTGCGATGCCCGAAGTGTTTGGGCCGATCCCGGTATGGCTGGTGCTCATCAAGGTGCTGGGCCTATTCGTGTTGTTGGTGCTCATCGTGCTGTTCACGATTTGGTTCGAGCGCCGCGTGGTGGCGCGCATGCAACTGCGGATCGGACCCAACCGGGCTGGGCCGTTCGGCCTGTTGCAGACCCTGATGGACGGTTTCAAGCTGGCCTTCAAGGAGGAAATCTGGCCCAAGTCGGCCGACAAAGTCGTCTACTACCTCGCACCGGTGATCTCGGCGATCACCGCGTTCATGGCGTTCGCCGTGATCCCGCTGGGACCGGAAGTATCCATGTTCGGCTATGTCACGCCGCTGCAACTGGCGGACTTCCCGGTGGCCGTGCTCTACATCGTGGCCATCGCGAGCATCGGCGTGTACGGGATCGTGCTGGCCGGTTGGTCGTCCGGATCCACCTATTCGCTGCTCGGCTCGTTGCGTTCGAGCGCCCAGGTGATCTCCTACGAGGTGGCGATGTCGCTGTCGTTCGTGGCGGTGTTCCTGTTCGCGGGCGCTATGAGTACCTCGGCAATCGTCAACGCCCAGACCAAACTCTGGTTCATCATCCTGCTGCTGCCGTCCTTCATGATCTATGCGGTGTCGATGGTCGGCGAGACCAACCGGGCGCCGTTTGACCTCCCCGAGGCGGAGTCCGAGTTGACGGGTGGCTTCCACACCGAGTACTCCTCGCTGAAGTTCGCGATGTTCTTCCTCGGCGAGTACATCAACATGGTCACGGTCTCGGCCCTCGCGACGACGCTCTTCCTCGGCGGCTGGCGCGCCCCCTGGCCGATTTCGCTGTGGGAAGGTGCGAACGAGGGGTGGTGGCCGCTGCTGTGGTTCCTGCTCAAGGTGTTCACCTTCATCTTCGTGTTCATCTGGCTGCGCGGCACCCTGCCCCGAATGCGTTACGACCAGTTCATGAGCTTCGGCTGGAAGTTCCTGATTCCGTCGGCGGTCCTCTGGATCGTCGTGGTGGCCATCGTGCGCTACCTCGCCGTTGAGCAGGGCTGGGACCTCACCGTGCTGGTGGTCATCTTCGCCGTGCTGCTGGGCATCTTCATCGCCGTGGTGTCGTACTTCACCGGCCGTCGCAAACCGCCCGCGCCCGAAGTGCCAAAGGTCGTCGACCCGTTCGCCGGTGGCTTCCCAGTGCCACCGCTGCCTGGGCAACGACTATCCGAGAGCTCGGCGCCGCGCAGACCGGTCACGGTCGGATCTGCCACCGGTGAGAGCACGAAGGAGGAGATCGAGAATGGCTAGTGTCCCCCCAGCAGTGAAGGGATTCTCCGTCACCTTCAAAGCGATGTTCAGCAAGGTCGTGACCGAGGAGTATCCGGAGAAGAAAAAGCCGGTCGCTCCGCGTTTCCACGGCCGCCACCAGCTCAATCGACACCCGGATGGGCTGGAGAAGTGCGTCGGGTGCGAACTCTGCGCCTGGGCCTGCCCGGCGGACGCCATCTACGTCGAGGGCGCGGCCAACACCGACGAGGAGCGGTTCTCGCCGGGGGAGCGCTACGGCCGCGTGTACCAGATCAACTACCTGCGCTGCATCTTTTGCGGTCTGTGCATCGAGGCGTGCCCGACGCGGGCACTCACGATGACCCACGAATACGAACTGGCCGACGACAACCGCGTCGATCTGATCTTCGAGAAGCACGAACTGCTGTCCCCGTTGCTGCCGGGCATGGTGTCGCCGCCACACGCAATGGTGGAAGGCACCAACGAGAAGGATTACTACAGCGGTAAAGTGACGGGCGCAACCGCGGACCAGATCGCCGCTGCCAAGGCCAGACAGGAGGAGAGCATCGCATGAATCCGACTGCGCTGCTATCCGCCGCAAGTGCCGGCGCCGCTGCCGTCTTCTGGATCTGCGGCGGACTTGCCGTCATCGGAGCACTCGGCATGATCCTGTCCCGCAAGGCGGTGCACAGCGCGCTGTTCGTGGCGCTCTCCATGATCAATCTGGCGATTCTGTACGTCTCGCTGCAGGCGCCCTTCCTCGGCATGGTGCAGATCATCGTCTACACCGGTGCCGTGATGATGCTGTTCCTCTTCGTGCTCATGATCGTTGGCGTCGATTCCTCGGACAGCCTGGTCGAAACCATCAAGGGCCAGCGGCTGGCGGGCGGTCTGTTCGCGGTCGGTTTCGCGGCACTGCTCATCGGCGCCATAGCCAAGGGCGCCGAAGTGCTGCCGGCCGGCTCGCTCGACGAGGCAAACGCCGCCTACGGCGGCAACGTCCAGGGCATCGGCGCGCTCATCTTCTCCAAGTACGTGTTCGCCTTCGAGCTCACCTCGGCGTTGCTCATCACTGCGGCACTCGGGGCGATGCTGCTCGCTCACCGGGACCGGGTGAACGAGCGCAAGACGCAACGCGAGTTGTCGGTTGCGCTGTTCGCCGAGGGCGACTACGTCGGCCCCAAGCCACCGCCTGGCGTCTATGCGCGGCACAACGCGGTGGACACCCCGGCGCTGCTGCCCGACGGCACCACCGCCCCCGACTCCGTTCCGGGTCCGCTGCGCGCCCGCGGGTCGGTGCGCATGGTGGACTCGGACGACATGAACGAAGTATCCGAAGGCATGGCCGGTCGACCTGCGATTCCTGGTGAGGATGAGGGAGGGGACGCCTGATGGATCCCACCTACTACCTCATCCTCTCGGCGATCCTGTTCAGTTTGGGTGCCCTCGGTGTGCTGGTTCGGCGCAACGCAATCGTGGTGTTCATGTGCATCGAGATGATGCTCAACGCCTCCAACCTGGCATTCGTGACCTTCGCCAAGGCCAATGCGAACCTCGACGGCCAGGCAGTGGCCTTCTTCGTCATGGTCGTGGCTGCGGCCGAGGTGGTGGTCGGCTTGGCAATCATCGTCACGATCTTCCGCACCCGAAGATCCGCCTCCGTCGATGAACCCAGTCTGCTGAGGTATTGATTCGGATGTTCAACAACCTTCTCGGGGAGGTCGACGTGACATCGACGTTGGCGGCTCTCCCGCTCAGCGGTGACGTTGGCGGGCCCGCCGAATTGCAGACCCTGTCGGCGGCGAGCGGTGTCTTCTCGCTCATCTGGCTGCTCGTCGGACTGCCCCTGCTGGGCGCCACGGTCCTGTTGCTGGCAGGCAAGCGCTCCAACAAGTGGGGCCACTGGTTCGCGATCGCCATGGTGTTCTCGGCCTTCGCGCTTGGCGTCGCGATGTTCGCCTCCATGCTGGGCGAACCGGCGGCCGAGCGCGGTGTGCAGCAGACGCTGTTCACCTGGTTCCAAGTCGGCGACTTCACCGCCGATGTCGGGTTCCAGCTGGACCAGCTGTCGATGATCTTCGTGCTGCTGATCACCGGCGTGGGCGGCTTGATTCACATCTACTCGATCGGCTACATGGCCGAGGATCCCGAGCGGCGCCGCTTCTTCGCGTTCCTCAACCTCTTTGTGGCCGCCATGCTGTTGCTGGTGCTGGCCGACAACTTCGTGCTGCTCTACTTCGGTTGGGAGGGAGTGGGTCTCGCTTCCTACCTGCTGGTCGGATTCTGGCAGTACAAGCCCACGGCCGCTGCCGCCGCCAAGAAGGCCTTCGTCATGAACCGGGTGGGCGACTTCGGCCTCGCGCTGGGCGTCTTCCTTATCTTCGCGACGTTCGGAACGGTGGCCTACCCAGAGGTATTCGCCGCGGCGCCGGAGGCGACCACCTGGACGCTCAACATCGTCGGACTGCTGCTGCTCGTGGGCGCGGTCGCGAAATCCGCGCAATTCCCGCTGCACGCATGGTTGTTCGATGCCATGGAGGGCCCCACTCCGGTCTCGGCCCTGATCCACGCGGCAACCATGGTGACAGCCGGTGTTTACCTCATCGCGCGTGCCAACCCGATCTTCAACGCGGCGTCGACCGCGGCCACGGTGGTGGTCATCGTCGGTTCCATCAGTTTGATCGGCGGTGCCGTGATCGCCATGGCGCGCGATGAGATCAAGAAGGCCCTCGCAGGTTCCACGATGAGTCAGATCGGCTACATGATCGTGGCGGTGGGGCTCGGACCGGTCGGGTACGTGTACGGAATCTTCCACCTGCTCATGCACGGCTTCTTCAAGGCCACGCTGTTCCTCGGAGCCGGCTCCGTGATGCACGGGATGAACAACGAAGAGGACATGCGCCGACTCGGGGCGCTGCGCAAGGTGATGCTGGCCACCTACATCACCTTCTTCGCCGCCTACCTCTCGATCATGGGAATCTGGCCGTTTGACGGCTTCTTCTCCAAGGACAAAATCATCGAGGTCGCTTTCGGCACCAACTTCTTCGTGGGGCTGGTAACCCTCATCGGTGCCATCCTCACGGCCGCCTACATGACGCGCATCATCGTGATGACGTTCATGGGCAAGTCCCGTTGGGATTCTGGTCAGCACCCGCACGAATCCCCCATGAGCATGACGATCCCGTTGTGGATCCTCGGCGTGCTATCGACGTTCGCCGGAATCGTGCTCGCGAACGTGTTCTCGATTGTGGACTGGCTGACGCCGGTGCTCGGCTACGAGAAGACCGAACTGCCCATTCCCGAGTGGCTGTTCTCCCTCATGGTGTTGGCGTTGGTGCTGCTGACGGTGTTCATAACGGCCAAGCAATTCGCCCGCGACGTGCCGCGCACGCCGCCGCAACATGTCTCGGTATTCACCAAGGCGGCGCGGGTGAACCTCTACAGCGACGTCTTCAACGAAGGGGTATTCATGCGCCCCGGTCAGTACCTCACACGCTCGTTGGTGTGGTTCGACCATTCCGCCGTGGACGGTTTCGTCAACGGCTCGGCTGCGGCAGTCGGCGGTGCTTCTGGCCGCCTGCGGCGCTGGCAAACCGGATATGCCCGCACCTACGCACTCTCAATGTTGGGAGGTGCTGTCCTCGTGGTCGGCGCCCTGTTCCTGGTGAGGCTGTGACGTGGAGAGCTTCCCGTGGTTGACCACCCTCGCACTGGTCCCTCTTCTCGGCGCCATCGTCCTCGCCCTGATGCCCGAGCGCAGCGACATCGCTGCGCGCAAACTCGGCGTCGCGTTCGCGATCATCCCCGTGCTGATCGTCGTGGCCATGGGGTTGATGTTCGACCCCGAATCGGCTGAGCCCTTCCAATTCACGGAGAGCATCTCGTGGATCCCCTCACTCGGGGTCAACTACGCGCTCGGTGTTGACGGCATCGCCCTGGTATTGCTCGCCATGACCGTCGTCCTGGTCCCGATCGTGCTGATCGCGGGCTGGCACGAGAGCGAGGAGTCGCCCACCGGCGCATCGCCGAAGGGCTACTTCGCCCTGGTGCTGGCCTTGGAGTCGGCGATCATCTTCGTCTTCGCCACCACCGACGTCTTCATGTTCTACGTGTTCTTCGAAGTCATGCTGATCCCGATGTTCTACCTCATCGGGCGCTACGGGGGGCCACAGCGGCAGTACGCCGCGATGAAGTTCCTCATCTATAGCCTGCTGGGCGGCCTGTTCATGCTGGCCTCGATGATCGGGCTGTTCATCACCTCGGCGCGGGAAACCGGCGACCCCTCCTTCGACATCCTGTCGCTAGCCGGCCTGAGCATGGATGACACGACGCAGCGCATGCTGTTCCTCGGGTTCTTCTTCGCCTTCGCCGTCAAGGCCCCGATGGTGCCGTTCCACACTTGGCTGCCGGATGCCGCGTCCGAGTCGAAGCCGGGCACCAGCGTGCTGATGGTGGGACTCATGGACAAGGTGGGAACCTTCGGCATGCTGCGCCTCGTGCTGCCGATCTTCCCCGAGGCGAGTTCCTTCTACGCGCCGGTGATCATGGTTCTCGCCGTGGTGAGCGTCATCTACGGGGCATTGCTCGCGATAGGCCAAACCGACATGCTGCGCCTGGTGGCCTACACCTCCATCTCGCACTTCGGCTTCATCGTGCTGGGCATATTCGCGTTCACCAGTCAGTCCATGGCAGGTGCCACGCTCTACATGGTGACTCACGGGCTCACCACGGCTGCGTTGCTCATGATCGTCGGATACATGATCAGAAGGCGCGGGTCGAAGTACCTGTCCGACTACGGCGGCGTGCAGACCGTGGCGCCGGTGCTCGCGGGACTGTTCCTCATCGCCGGGCTCGCGTCGGTGTCCCTGCCCGGCCTGGGCAGCTTCGTCAGCGAGTTCCTGGTGCTGCTGGGTACCTTCACCCGCTACCCGTGGCTGGCGGTGGTGGGCACGTTCGGTGTGGTGCTGGCCGCCATCTACATACTCTGGTGGTACCAGCGCTCCATGACCGGAGCCGTCAACCCGGCGATCAAGGGCTGGTCGGATCTGAAGGTGCGCGAAACAGTCGGTGTGGCGCCGGCGATCGTGCTGCTCGTGGCCATCGGATTCTTCCCTCAGGTCCTTCTCCGCGACATCAATCCGGCGGTGGACCAAACCATGATTTCGATAGGTCAGACCGACCCCGAATCAACACTTGAGCCCGTGACCACAGGGGAGGAGCAATGACCGACCTACCCGATATCGCCAGTCCCGGTTTCGACTACGGCGCCCTGGCCCCGATCTTCATCGTGTTTGGCGCGGCCCTGATTTCGATCGTCCTTGAGGCGCTGCTGCCGCGCGAGGCGCGGAGGTCGGCGCAGGTGGCGGTAGTCTTCGTCGCGCTGGCGGCGGCCCTGGTCGCGGTCTTCCTGCTCGCCGGGACGAATATCACCACCGCTGATGGTGCTCTGGCCATCGACGCGCCCGGGTTGTTCATGCAGGGGGCGACCCTGCTCATCGCCATTCTCGCCGCGTTCGTGATGTTCGAACGCAAGGCTGATCCGGCCGGCGACGCCTTCACCCCGAGGGCGTCGGCACTGCCCGGCAGCGACGACGAGAAGGCGTTCGGTGCCAGGGGCTGGCAGCAGACCGAGATCTGGCCGCTGTTCCTCTTCAGCGTCGGCGGCATCCTCGTCTTCGTCACCGCGAACGATCTGCTGACGATGTTCATCGCCCTCGAGGTCCTCTCACTGCCCGTCTATCTGATGACTGGGATGGCCCGACGCCGGCGACTGCTGAGTCAGGAAGCTGCGCTGAAGTACTTCCTGCTGGGCGCCTTCGGCTCGGCCTTCTTCCTCTACGGCTCGGCCTTGGTCTACGGTTTCGCCGGCGTGCTGGACTTCGGCGGAATCTCCGAAGCCGCCTCCGCCGTGGCGGGGCCGAACGGGCTGCTCATCGCGGGTATCGCCCTGCTGGCAGTTGGACTGTTCTTCAAGATCGGCGCCGTTCCGTGGCATGAGTGGGTGCCCGACGTGTACCAGGGCGCGCCAACACCGCTGACCGGATTCATGGCGGCTGCGGTCAAGCTGGCCGGCTTCGGTGCCTTGATTCGAGTCTTCTATGTGGCGTTCGGCGCCTCGGCATGGGATTGGCGACCGATCTTCTGGATCGTGGCGATCTTGACCATGTTCGTCGGCGTGATTCTGGCGCTCACCCAGACCGACATGAAGCGCATGCTCGCCTACTCCTCTGTCGCGCACGCGGGTTTTCTCCTCATCGGCGTCATCGCCACCTCGCAACTGGGGTTGGCAAGCACCCTGTTCTACCTTTTCGCCTACGGCGTCAGCACCGTCGGGGCGTTCGCGGTGCTGACGTTGGTGCGCGACTCGGCGGGGGAGGCGACGAAGCTGTCGAGTTGGGTGGGACTGGGCAAGCGCTCGCCAGCTGTGGCGGGAGCGTTCGCCCTGTTCCTGTTGGCGTTTGCAGGTATTCCGCTCACCAGCGGTTTCACCGCGAAGTTCTACATCTTCACTGCCGGCGTCGGCGGCGGTGCGACCCCCGTGGTAATTGCAGCGGTGATCGCCAGTGCCATCAGCGCCTTCTTCTACGCCCGGATCATCGTGCTCATGTTCTTCACCGAGCCCACGGGTGACGATGTCTCGGTGGTGGTGCCGTCGAGCCTCACATCGGTGGCCATCGGCGTCTCCGTCGCCGTGACGGTGATTCTCGGAATCGTCCCTCAGTTCCTGATCGACATCGCCGAGCAGGCCAGTACTTTCGTCAGATGACGGGAGCGATCGGGTGCGGAACGGCGCTGCACGGCCTATCGTCTAGGGAGTATTGCGTCGAGCACTGAAGAAGAGGAGGAAGTGGGGTGACATTTGTGTACCCCGTTGGCGACGCCGAACTCGAAGGCCGTCTGACGGAGCGCCTCGACATCGTGGAGCAGATGCTTCGCGAGTCAGTGAAGAGTCATTACCCACTTGTGACCGAGACCTCCCACCACCTTGTGCTGGCCGGGGGGAAGCGGTTCCGGCCGATGTTGGTGCTCTTGGCAGCCGAATTCGGCGACTGGCAGTCCACGGAGGTTCTCCAGGCCGCGGTCGTGATCGAGTTGACGCACCTGGCGACGCTCTATCACGACGACGTGATGGACGAGGCCACGTTGCGCCGCGGGGTGGAGTCGGCCAATGCCCGCTGGGACAACGCGGTCGCGATCCTCAGCGGTGACTTCCTGTTCTCCCGTGCCTCCAATATTCTGGCCGACCTCGGCCCTGAGGCTGTGCGGCTGCAGGCGCGGACGTACGAGCGGCTGGTGATCGGGCAGATCAAGGAGACCGTCGGCCCCAAGGAGGCCGACCCGGTGGCGCATCACATCGAGGTGCTCGAAGACAAGACAGGCTCACTCATCGCCACCTCCGGGCGATTCGGGGCCATGTTTGCCGGCTGCGACGAGTCGATCGTCGAGACCCTCACACTCTTCGGCGAGCGCATCGGGGTGGCCTTCCAGTTGGCCGACGACCTCGTGGACCTCACCAGTTCGGATGGCGAATCCGGCAAGACCCAGGGCCGCGACCTGAAGGAGGGAGTCCAGACCCTCCCCGCCTTGCTGGCACTGGCATCGCCGGATCCGGCCGACGGTCGGCTGCGGGAGTTGCTGGCCGGCCCGCTGCCGGACGACACCGACCACGCCGAAGCCCTCGGTCTGTTGTTGGCCCACCCGGCCGTGGATCAGGCGCGCATGGAGGCGCTGCGCTGGGCCGATGCCGCCCGAGAGACCCTGGCTCCGTTGCCAGACATCCCCGCCCGGCGCGCGCTTGAGCGGCTCTGCGATTTTGTGGTCGACCGCAGCGTCTGAGCAGTTCAGATGCGGGGGCGGAGTGCACCCACAGCGAGGTCAGCGGCGCGGTGCCAGTTTGTTCAACAGTTGCGCTGCCCGGGCTTTGATCCGGTTCGAAGGAGTCGAGCGGGGAAACGTCGGATCGTCGGATTCGATGCGGGTCAGCTTTGCCATCCGCCAATCGTCCGCTACAGCTGCGCCCAAGTCCGCCGGCTTGCCCGATCTGGACAGGGTGGCGAAAAACTCGTAGGAGTTCGTGCTGGCGATTTCGTCGGCGACCATGTCGGTGAAGCCGAGTTGGTAGACGTCGGACAGCATGAGTTCCAGTGAGTCCGGTGTGAACACCCACCGGTGGATGTCGTGGTAGAACTGGTCGGTCGTCACGCGGGAGATGGTGTGGCGCACTGCCTGCCACGAGCAGTTGGCCAAACCGAGATCGATCTTTGTCGCGGCATCCCACACCATGCCGTCGCCTCGGTCGCGCATCGAGTACAGGTGCGTGTCCACGAAGGCAGCCGGACCGTGGAAGAGTTGCGGTGTGAGGTGCGCCTCTACCACCTGGCCGGTGGTGCTCAGCGGACGCGCCCGGTCGAAGGTGTAGCGCTTGTCGGGCACGATCAAACTGAGGACCCCATGATCGGTGAGCAGGGCGCTGGCCGAGTTGAGGAACCCCACCAGGTCGGTGGTGTGTTCAATCACGTGAGCGGCGACGATGTAATCGAACTGTTGATCCGGTGGGATCGCATCGGTGATTGGCCCACCTGTCCAGATGTAGTCGACCTCCTCAATCCGATCGAGCTCAGCCTGGCTCAGCCCGGCTTCCCGGTACTTGTCGACCAGGGCCTCACGCGGGGCGTGGTCGAGAATGCGGACGTCGAATCCGGCCGCCTTGGGCGCTATCGGGTTGTAGGAGGGCCCGATTTCGAGTCCGACGCCGGAGGTATCCACCCGCTGCAGAGCTGCCTGCGCCCGTGGTGAGAGCAGTTCGCTTGCCGACGGTGTCATCTACCCATGATGGCACCGGTGGGCGCCCCACGATGAACTCCGGCGCGCTGACCGGAATAGTCATCGACGCCATCGGTGTTAGCGCCCCTGTAGTTGAACAGTAAATCAATCTGACCCTAGGGGAGTCCGCATGATTACCACCGACACGTTGTTCCGGGCCGCCCATACCGGGTATGCATTCGACGGCACCGAAGTCACCGATGGTGAACTCGAGCAGATCTACGACCTGATGAGGCATGCCCCGACGGCCATGAACAGCCAGCCGCTGCGCATCACCTTCGTACGCAGCCCGGCGGCGAAGCGCCGACTCCTCACCCACGTGGCACCGGGCAACCGCCCGAAGTCTGAATCTGCGCCGGTGGTGGCCATTCTGGCGGCGGATACCGATTTCCACGAGCACATGGCCAACCTGGCGCCGCACCTCACTGGGGTGCCGGAGCGCTTCGCGGATGCGTCGGCGCGATCCAAGATGGCCCGCTTCAACGCCACGCTGCAGGCCGGGTACTTCATCCTGGCCGTGCGGGCAGTCGGACTGGACGCCGGTCCCATGGGCGGTTTCGACTCCGCCGGCGTGGACGAGGAATTCTTCGCCGGTTCCGGACGCACCTCCGTGCTCCTGGTGAACATCGGCCATGCCACGCCGGAGGGATTCCGTCCCCGGCAGCCCCGGCTCGACTGGACCGAGGCGGTCGAAGTTCTGTAGATGTCGAACACTCGGCGAACCCGTGGGCGGGTCGCACAGCGTCGCGTCAGCGCTCAGTAGCCTGCACCCATGAGATCTCAACTGGGACTTGCCTTGGGTATCGCAGTAGTCACCGCGCTCGCCGCCTGTGGCAGTGGCGAATCGTCCAGTTCGGAAGGGCCCACCGACGCTGCCGCTGCTGAGGCCTCGGCGACGGCTCAGAATGATTCGAACGACACCGAGGTGTCGCGCAGCGACTGCGGAGCGGGTGAAATCGACGGCGTCACGATACGCACCTTCTGCGGGGACGGCACCGCGACGCTGTCGGACGGCACGACCACCTTGGAGTTGGACACTGCCGAATGCACTGTCGAACCGATGGGCTGGGCAGTCAATGCCGGCACAATCGTGCTCGACCCGGAGGACACCGCAGTCACCGCCACCACCCAGTACATCGGGTTCGCCGTCCCCCCGCCCGATGGTGGTGAGTGGACTGGCGACGCCATCCCCGACGGCACCTATGAGGGGCTCATCACCGGGAACGACCAAGGCAAGGACCTGACTGCCTCGGCGGCCGACGCCACCATCGTGATCACCGACGGCGGCAAGGCTGGAACGGTGTCCGGAACGTCGTTCGAGGGTGCGTCGCTGACCGGCTCCTTCAGCTGTGAGTAGCGTGACGGTGCCGGGTCAGTAGCCCAGTAGTTTGGCGGCGAGATCCGTCATCACTTCTGTGGCGCCGCCGCCGATGCCGAGCACCTTTGCGTCCCGGTAGTGCATTTCCACTTCGGCGTCGCGCAGGAATCCGTAGCCACCGTGGAGCTGTACGGCTTTGGCGACCACCTCGTCGCAGGCAGCGACAGCGGTGTTCTTGGCCAGTGCGGCACGCAGCAGCACAGCGGGGTCGAGCGCAGATTGCGCCCCGGCACGGTGATCGTCGGCGACGAGTTCGGCGACGAGGGTCCGGGTGTAGGTGCGCGCCACGTCGGTGAGGCGGTGCATCTCGACCAAGTCGTGACGCACCACCTGTCGGCTGGCGAGAGGGCGCCCGAAGGTCTCACGGCCCCGCGTCCACTCAACCGTGAGGTCCAGGCACCGCTGGGCGGTGGCGTAGGCGGTGACGGCCAAGGAGATGCGTTCAACGGCGAAGTGGCGCGCCAGCGAGGCGAAGCCGTCGCCGGGAGCGGGCGTGAGCAATGCCCATGCTGGCACCTCGACTCCGGTGAGTGCCAATTCGGCCGTGTCGCTGCAGTGCCAGCCCATCTTGGCCATGCGCCGCACCACAGAGAAGCCGGGGGCGTCGGTTGGTACCGCGAAGAGTGCCACCCCGTCAGCACCCGGTCCGAAGGCGCGGGCCGCCACCACCACGAAGTCCGCGCGGGCACCCGAGGTGATGTAGGCCTTCGCGCCGTCCAGACGCCAGCGGGCACCGTCCAAGGGAGTCGCCGTGGTGCGCAGAGCGCCGACGTCAGAGCCGCCATCGGGTTCGGTCACGCCTAGGGCAGTGATGGCCGCGCCGGTCAGCGTTGGCTCGATGATGGCGTCTACCAGGGCTGCCGCCGCCTCCGCCTCACCACAGGACAGGCGATGCTGCGCGGCATCGATGACGTGGGGGATGGAGATGCCGTGGGTGAAGAGGCCGGCGATCAGGCCCCCGGAACCGCCGTTGGCCAGCACCGACTCGGTCATCAGCACCACGTCCACCAGATCTCCGCCCGAACCGCCGAGGTCGGCCGGGTAGCTGAGCCCCAGCAGTCCCAGCTCGCCGGCCCTCGCGTGGAGACTGCGGGGGAGCTCACCCGCAGCCTCCCAGCCACCCAGTGCGGGCGCTATCTCGGTGACGGTGAAGTCGCCGACCAGGGCGGTGAGCGCGCGTCGTTCGGAGGTGTCCCACACGGAGTTGACGTTGATGTCAAGTTCGACCATGCGTCAACTCTAGACCCCCCACGGCGCGCGCTCAGTGTGACGTGCGCTGCGCACGAACCGCATCGAGGGAGAAGATCACGAGAGCCAACCAGATCAGCATGAATCCCACCCAGCCCGCCGTGGTCAGCACCTCGTCGAAGACGACAACGCCGAGGATGAATTGCAGGATGGGTGTGAGGTACTGCAGCAGACCGAGGCTCGACAGCGGGATGCGGATCGCCGCGGCGCCGAATGCGAGGAGCGGCAGCGCAGTGACGACGCCGGCACCTGCGAACAGTGCCGTCTGCATCGGCTCGTCGCCGAAGTGGCCCCAGCCGGCGAGGTGCCAGCCGAGCACCACGGCCAGGGCCACCGGCGCCATGAACGTGGTCTCCACGGTCAGACTCGGCACGGCCGGCACATCGGCGAGCTTCTTGGCCAGGCCGTAGAGGGCGAACGAGCAGGCGAGGACCAGCGCGATCCAGGGCGGCCGGCCGTTGGTGAAGGTCAGGACCAGCACGGCTGCTGCCCCAAGTGCCACTGCCAACCACTGTGCGTTGCGTAGCCGTTCACTGAGCACCACGACGCCAATGAGCACGCTGACCAGGGGATTGATGAAGTAGCCAAGCGAGGCCTCCACCACGTGGCCGGCGTTCACGGCCCAGATGTACGCGGTCCAGTTCAGGGTCACCAGGGCGGCGGCACCCACCAGGAGCCAGCGGGTGCGGGCGGTGGTGAAGGTGCGGCGCACCACCGGCCAACCACGCATGAGCGTCACGACGATCACCAAGAACGCCAGGGACCACAAACTGCGGTGGGCGACGATCTCGAGCGCATCCGCAGGCTCAAGCAGTGGCCAGTAGAGCGGAAAAAGACCCCAGATGCCGTAGGCGAGGACGCCGAAGATCAGACCCGCGACCCGCGACCGCGGAGCTTCGTTCAGATCACGGTCCAGGTGTCTTTACCGTTGAGGAGGGCCTGCAGGTCGGCTTCCGGATCCTCGGCTGCGGCCAACTGGGCGTGGAACTGCTCGTTGTAGGTGGGGCGGTCGACGTCCCGGAAGATGCCGATGGCGGTGTGATCGTTCGTCATCGGATCCGCCAACTGGCTCAAGGCGAAGGCGCCCAGCGGTGAGTCCGCGTCGGGCCGGTGTACCGCGATCTCGCTCGCCGGTACATCGGCGGTGGCTGCCACGCGCAAGCCACATCCGGTGTCTCGTACCACGCAGTGCTCGCCGTTCGCACCGAAAACGATGGGCTCGCCTGGCTCCAGTCGGATGAGGGCGTTGTCGCGGGTGTTTGGGTCCTTGAGCAGTTCGAAGGCGCCGTCGTTGAAGATGTTGCAGTTCTGATAGATCTCCACCAGCGACGTCCCCTTGTGGGCCGCGGCGGCGCGCAGCACAGACGTGAGGTGCTTGCGATCCGAGTCCAGCGTGCGGGCCACGAAGGTGGCGCCAGCGCCTAGCGCCAGGGCCAACGGATTGAACGGCGCATCCACGGATCCGACAGGTGTGGACTTGGTGATCTTGCCGATCTCGGAGGTAGGGGAGTATTGGCCCTTGGTCAATCCGTAGATGCGGTTGTTGAACAGCAGGATGGTGAGGTTGACATTGCGTCGCAGGGCGTGGATGAGGTGGTTCCCGCCGATGCTCAGAGCGTCGCCGTCGCCCGTGACCACCCACACGTCCAGGTCGGGTCGGGACACCGAGAGGCCAGTTGCCAGGGTCGGGGCGCGGCCGTGGATCGAGTGCATGCCGTAGGTGGTCAGGTAGTAGGGGAACCGCGACGAGCAGCCGATGCCGGAGATGAAGACGATCTCCTCGCGGCGTTTTCCCAACTCTGGTAGGAAGCCCTGCACCGCGGCCAGAATCGCGTAGTCACCACAGCCGGGGCACCAGCGGACCTCTTGATCGGACTTGAAGTCCTTCGCTTTGAGCGCGATGGGCTCAGGCATGTGCGATCGCCTCCTCGATGAGTTGCTGGAGCCCCGCGGCTTTGAAGGGCTGTCCTTGCACCTTCGAAATGCTCTCGGCGTTCACCAGGTACTTCGCTCGCAGCAGCATGGCGAGTTGACCGGTGTTCATCTCTGGCACCAGGATGCGCCGGTACCGCCGCAGTACCCGCTCGGTGTTGGCTGGGAAGGGGTTCAGGTGGCGAAAGTGGGCCTGCGCCACGTGGCGGCCGTTGGCGCGCACCTGGCGCACGGCGGTGCGGATCGGGCCGTAGGTCGACCCCCAGCCCAGCACCAGAACGTCGGCTTCGGGGTCGGCGTCGACCTCGAGATCAGGGACATCGATGCCGGCAACCTTGGCGGCACGCAGTTGCACCATGAGCTCGTGGTTGGCGCCGTCGTAGGAGACCGTCCCGATTCCGTCGGCCTTCTCGAGCCCGCCGATGCGGTGCTCAAGGCCGGGGGTGCCGGGCACCGCCCAGGGTCGTGCGAGGGTCTCTTCGTCGCGCAGGTAGGGCCAGAAATCGGCCTTCCCGTCGTCGGTTTGGTGGTTGGGAGCCGTAGCGAACTCGACCGTGAGGTCCGGCAGGTGCGTCACATCGGGAACCCGCCACGGTTCAGAGCCGTTGGCGAGGTAGCCGTCGGAGAGCAGGATCACGGGAGTGCGGTAGGTGGTCGAGATTCGAGCGGCCTCGATCGCGGCGTCGAAGCAGTCCGATGGCGAACGCGGGGCTATCACGGGCACGGGCGACTCACCGTTGCGGCCAAACATGGCCTGCAAGAGGTCGGACTGCTCGGTCTTCGTGGGGAGGCCTGTGCTGGGCCCGCCGCGCTGAACATCCACCACGATGAGCGGCAGTTCGAGCGACACCGCGAGGCCTATCGTCTCGCCCTTGAGGGCCATGCCGGGCCCGGAAGTCGTGGTGACGCCGAGTGCGCCACCGTAGGAGGCGCCGAGCGCTGCACCGATACCGGCGATCTCGTCCTCCGCCTGGAACGTCTCCACTCCGAAGCGCTTGTGTTTGCTCAGTTCGTGAAGGATGTCGCTGGCCGGGGTGATGGGATAGGAGCCGAGGAAGAGCGGCAGTCCGGTGGCTCGCGAAGCCGCGATCAGGCCATAACTCAGCGCCACGTTTCCGGTGATATTGCGGTAGGTGCCCGCTGGCAGCACCGCTGGTGCCACCTCGTACTGGACGGCGAAGTCCTCAGTCGTGTTGCCGTAGTTGTGCCCCGCGTGCAGGGCTGCCAGGTTCGCCTTGAGGATCTCCGGCTTGCGGGCGAACTTCTCCCGGATGAACTCCTCGGGGCCGTCGAGGTTGCGGCTGTAGAGCCACAGCAGTAGGCCAAGGGCGAACATGTTCTTCGCGCGCTCGGCGTCCTTCTTGGAGATGTCGTACCCCTCGAGTGCGCCGAGTGTCAGCGACGTCAACGGCACTGGATGCACCTGATAGGCGGAGAGCGAATCGTCGTCGAGCGGACTCGCCAGGTAGCCCACCTTCGTGAGGTTGCGCTTGGTGAACTCGTCGGTGTTCACGATGATCTCGGCGCCGCGGGGCAGGTCGGCCAGGTTGGCCTTCAACGCGGCCGGATTCATGGCCACGAGTACACCCGGCTGGTCACCCGGAGTGAGGATGTCGTGGTCGGCGAAGTTCACCTGGAAGGCGCTGACCCCGGGCAGTGTGCCGGCCGGAGCCCTGATTTCGGCTGGGAAGTCCGGGAGCGTGGAGAGGTCGTTGCCGAATGCTGCGGCGGAGGACGTGAACTGGTCGCCCGTCAGCTGCATGCCATCGCCACTGTCACCTGCGAAACGAATGATGACCTTGTCGACTTTGTGGACTGTCTTCTTTGTCAAAGCGACCTCTCGGCTCAGGCGTCCGCTGCGGACCTGGGTTTCCCGTGGGGGCACAACTGGGAGGGGTGACACTGCACCCTAGAAAGAGTGTAAGGCGAGACTATGGTGGGTGCCGTGGGAGAGTCTGGCGTCGGCGGTTCTGAAGTGGTCGACATCACCATCGAGGGGTGCCGGGTCCTGCTGCGGCCGTTGAGCCTGGCGTGCTGTGCGGTGGAGGCCGCTGAGGCTCTCCGCTGGCTGGCCGACTACCGAACCTCCGGCGACCATGCGGCGCCGACCGCGCGGAGCCGCCCCGACGTGCACGTGCTGCTCGTCGCTGGCACGGTCACCAAGCCCCTTCTTCCCGAGGTGGAGGCAGCCTGGGATGCCCTTCCGTCACCCCGCAAGGCGATCGCCTTCGGGGCCTGCACCATCAGTGGCGGCCCCTACTGGGATTCGTACGCCGTGGTTCCTGGCGTGCTCGACGTCCTTGGCGGCGCTATTGCCGTGCCCGGATGCCCGCCACGGCCGGACACGCTGCTCGACGCGGTGAAACTCGCGGTCGAAAGCGCCTAGCCGATGCGAACTGACGACCTTGCCCTTGGCGGACCCCTCGGCGACCTGCTTCGAGTGATCATGGTGGCGGGCTCGGCATCAGGGTCGCAGGAGGAGTCGTTGTCCGATGCGATGGGCGTTCCGTGCGTCGACGTCGCCGTAGATGCCTGGCGGGTGGTGATGCGGGCGGTTGCCGACCTCGGGGCCCGGCTTGACTGGCTGGGAGCGATAGATCTGTCCGATGGCCGCCCGATGCCTGACGATTCCCCGGCGCCGGAGTCCGCCGTGGTGGCCCTTGTTCGAAACGACGCTGGCACGGTGCTGGTCCGCACCACCGTGACGAGCGCGGGTGACATCGCGAGCGTCCGTGACGTCTTCCCGGTGGCGGCGTGGCACGAACGGGAGGCCACGGAGATGGTGGGCGTGCGATTCAGCGGGGGTGACGACCGTCCGCTGCTGACCGCGCACGCTGATCTGCCGCTACGCCGTTCGTTCCCACTTGTTGCGCGACTGGTGAAGTCGTGGCCCGGTGCGCCATCCTCTCAGCGGCGCGCTCGGGTGCCGGGCAACAACCGAATCTGGCAGGAGGCGCCCCATGACGTCGACGGGTGATGCGGTGCCGGGGGTTCAGCCGAGCGCGCGTCCGGCGGCGGCGCATGGCCGCATCGCACTGGACGCCGAGGCCTGCACCGCATGTGATCTGTGCGCTGTGGAGTGTCCGGTCTGGTGCATCGACCTCACGTCCCACTCCGAGGTCCGAACCGAGGGTCCGGGCCGACCCCGCAAGGTGAAGGTGTTGGACGACTTCACCATCGATTTCGGCCTCTGCATGTTCTGCGGCATCTGCGTACAGGTGTGCCCGTTCGACGCTCTCTCCTGGGCTCCCGAGGCGGTAGTTGCCCACTCGGCAGAGGCTCACCAGGGTGCGGCGTTGGAGGTGCAGCGCGCCGAACTCGAGGGGTGGTGGCCCAGCGCACCGCCCTCGGCGACTGGAATTGCACCGGGCGAGACTCGATCATGATCCTGTCTTGGTCGTAGGACGCCGCTGGAAGGCGCTGCCGCCGGTAAACGTCGCCGAGGAGCGTTCCCCGCAGGCTGCAAATCGCGCCCGTCGACTCACCGCTGACGGACCGACCGGAGCGTGGCGGCCCGTGCCACCAGCCCGGCGATCTCGTCCTTGCGCACTGGCTTGGTCATGAACTCGGAGAATCCCGCAGCCAGACAGCGCTGGCGAGTCTCCTCGAGCCCGTCTGCGGTGAGGGCGGCCACCAGGTGTGCTGCCTGGCCCCGTTCGAGTTCGGCGACTCGGATGTGCGCCACGACCTCGACGCCATCCATTTCGGGCAGATGCAGATCGAGAGCTATGAGGTCGAACTCCTCGGCGTCGGAGGCCTCCACTGCGGCCGCACCGTCGGCGACCGTTGTGACGACGACGCCCAGGGATTCAAGCATCTTGGTGATGACGACGGCGTTGATGCGGTTGTCTTCCGCCACCAGTGCACGCAGCGGCTCCCAGTCTCGGGCGATTCCTTCGCTCGAATCCGGCGGTGCCGTAGCCAAGGGTTGGTGAGGGGTGGCCGTTGTCTCGGCAGTTGCTGACCGAGGCACGAGCACGGTGAAGGTCGTCCCACGCCCCACCCGCGAGGTGACCTCGATGCGGACCCCGATGAGTTCCGCCAACTCCCGGCAGATGGCCAGTCCCAGTCCGGTGCCGCCGAAGGAGCGGGTGCTGCTGCTGTCAGCCGGCTCGAACGGTTCGAAGAGTCTGGCCACCGAGTCCGTGGACATTCCGATCCCAGTGTCGGCCACGCTGATGGCCACGGTGCCCTCGCTGCTGGCGCACGCGATGTCCACCACGCCGCCTGGATCCGTGAACTTGATCGCGTTGGACACCAACGCCGTCAGAATCTGGCGTAGACGAAGGGCATCGGTCTCCAACTCGTCGATCGGGCCATCGGATGGCTGAACTGTCAGCTGCACTCCGCGCGCGGTGGCCATAGGGGTGAACACCTGCACGACGGAGTCGAGCAGGTGATTCACGTCGATCTCGGCCTTGTTGACCTGCGGTTTCCCTGCTTCAAGGGAGGCGTAGTCGAGGATGTCGCTGACGACGCCCACCTGCTGGCTACCCGCCTCGATGATCACGTCCACCAGCCGACGTTGTTCGGGGTTGAGGCCGGAGCTGCGGAGGAGTTCCGCGACGCCGATGATGCCGTTGAGGGGAGTGCGCAGCTCGTGGCTCGCCTTCGCCAGGAATTCGGACTTGACCCGCAGGGCCTCGTCGGTGGCCTGCCGAGCGGCCTCGAGTTGCCGGTTGGTCTCGGTGAGTTCGGCCGTGCGTTGGGCGACGGTTGTCTCCATGAGCGACGTCACCGAATCCGTGGTGGCGCGCAGGGCTCGCTGCCAGGGCTCGGCCCGGCTGTCCCACTGCTGCGCCGGTCGCAACTCAAAGCGGCACATGTCGTCTCCGGCGCCGATGCAGGAGGTTTCGATGGCCACAACTTCGGCGCCCAGGAATTCGCTGGCCCAGCCACTGGCGTAGCCGGTGAGCGACCAGCAGACCGGAGTGGTCGAGATGCCGAACGCCTCAAGGTAGATCTCGGCTTCGTAGGAGTTGCGCCATTCACCGATCATGTACAGCTCGCCAGCTGACCGGTCGTAGCCGAACTCGAGCGGAGAAACGTGGACCAGTCCCTCCCACATGTGCATCACCGGGCCGGAGGCGATGCGGTCCAAGTCGCTGTCCCAGTCGCCGACTTCGGCGATGCTCTGGTAGTCCTCCCGGCCACTGCGCATGCCGAACTGCGACAGAATTGCAGCAGCGAGTTCGTGGCCGAGGTGGGTGGTGACTGACTGATAGAGCGCTCGAAGCGCCTGCTGACTAAAGATCACCATGCGCCGACCGTTGAGCAGCACCTTGCCCTCTTCTGGGCGAAAAGCCAGCATCCGTGCCAGGTCGATGTCCTCCGCGCGCACCGACCGTCACCTCCGCAAGGCCTTGACCAACGAGCAGATCCGCTTCTTGGCGATGCTAGTGCCCAGCAGGCCGGGTATCGCAGCTAACGGTAGTTGACGAACTGGGTGGCGAAGTCCAGGTCGGCAGCCTTCACCAGCGCGATCACCTCTTGAAGGGAATCGCGAGATTTCGCCGAGACGCGCAGTTCCTCTCCCATCACCTGGGTTTTCACGCCCTTGAGGCCTTCGTCACGGACGAGTTTGGCGATCTTCTTGGCCTGCTCGGTGGTGAGGCCGCTGCTGAACGTCCCGGCGATCTTGTACTCCCGGCCCGACGGGCGCGGGTCGTCGGCGTCGAACGCCTTGAGCGAGATGCCCCGTTTGACCAGCTTGCTGCGAAAGACTTCGAGCGCGGCGGCAGCTCGCTCCTCGGTGCTGGAGACGATCTCGACGCTCAACTCCCCCTGCCACGCAATGGTGGTGCCGGTGTTCTTGAAGTCGAACCGCTGGGCGAGTTCCTTGGCGGCCTGATTGAGCGCGTTGTCGACCTCTTGCCGGTCGACCTTGGACACGATGTCGAAACTGCTGTCTGCCATGTCGAGGCATCCTTCGTGAGTTGCCTGCGGAGGTGTTGCCGGGACTTGAGGATACGGAACTCGCGTGCCGAATCGAGCGCGGCATGGGCGCTGGCGGTAGTTGGGCCGAGATGTGGGTGATCGCTCGACGTGACCGCAAGGCCGGGGTGTATCCTCGTAGGCGCGCCATGGCGGGTTGCCCGAGCGGCCAATGGGAGCGGACTGTAAATCCGTCGGCTTTGCCTTCGAAGGTTCGAATCCTTCACCCGCCACGTAGGCGCGAACGCCCAGGTCAGGGGTATTTCCCCCGGACCTGGGCTTCTGCTGGGTGGACGCGGCTGGTACTCAGATTGATGAATCGAATGACAGCGGTAGTGCTTGTGTCTGCGGGTGTGGCCGTGGGCACTGTCATTGACCTGTATTTTCCGCCGCGGCGATCACGTCGCCCGCTGCAATGGACTGGGATCGTGAGGCGGCGAGCGTCGACGCCGAATCCGCTCTCGTTGACTCTGGCAGGGCCTACCCGCACCTCAAGACACTGTCACCACCCTGACCAGTTCGGTGAGTGCCTCTCCGAGCGGGGCCTCGATCTTGATGCTGGCGTGCTCGTCGCCGCGGGTTGGACCCTGGTTAATGATCGCCACCGGGATTCCCAGATCCGCGGCTTTGCGGACGAATCGGCGCCCTGAATACACCGTCAGCGACGACCCCAACACCAGCAGACTCCGCGCACCTGCGACAAGCTCTATCGCCGCGGTGACGCGATCGGCGGGCACCGATTCTCCGAAGTACACGACGTCCGGCTTGAGTGGGCCAGCACACGCTGGACAGTCGATCATGGTGAACGTGTCAAGGTCTGTCTCTGGCACGTCTACATCGCCGTCGGGATTCAGGTGCCGCACCTCGGGGCGCCAGGTGGAGTTGAGGGCGGTGAGTTCGTCATGGATTCGCTTGCGTGGAAACAGCGAGGCACAGTTCAGACACGTCACCCTGTTGAGTCGTCCGTGTAGGTCGATCACCTCTCGGCTGCCTGCTTTGGAATGCAGCCCGTCGACGTTCTGGGTGATCACGCCACTGATGAAACCGCGCTGCTCGAGGGCGGCGACGGCGAGGTGCCCAGAGTTCGGTTGAGTCTCGCTCATGCGCGACCAACCGATGAAACTGCGCGCCCAGTAGCGGTGTCGGGCTTGAGGCGTCCGGGTGAAGGCCTGATACGTCATTGGCGCGTGGGTGCGCAGCGACGCGCCGGACGGCCCTCGATAGTCAGGGATCCCCGACTCGGTGGAGAGTCCCGCGCCGCTGAGCACCACCACGCCGCCGCCTCGCACCAAGGCCGCGAGTTCCGCCATCTCCGCCCTCTGCAGCGTGGCGGGGGTTGTGCTGGGTGACGTCACCGGACCATTCTTTCCGATTGGCCAGGCGACACAACTAGGGTGTGCGATCGCACCAAGGTCTCCCTTGGGCCGGCCCTACCCACCCTCGCAATCTCGCGGCCGCCAGCGACGCTGACGACCTTCTCGATCCTGCCGATCTGCTCAAGCCGCGCTGCGGCGGCGCTCAGATGCAGGGCTCACCGAGGTGCCCCTCGCCGCATCGGTGACTCAACCCGGGCAGAATGGCGAGCGTGCAGCTGCTCGAATCGCCGACCGACTGGGTGGATGCGATCGCTGAGGCCCTCGAGCCCCTGGCCTGTCCGACCAACGCAATTACTGTGCGTGCGTACATGAAGGACGTGGCGCCCTTCCTCGGGATCAAGACTCCCGCCCGTCGCGCAGCAGTCCGAACGGTTGTGGCCGACCAGCCGGTGCCGTCGGCCGAGACGCTGCGCGAAATCGTTGAGTTGCTCTGGGAGGAACCTGCCCGGGAGTTTCAGTACGCGGCCTGCGACTTGCTGACCCGCTATCAGCGGACCTTGCCCGCAGAATTCCTCGTCGATCCAGTGCAGTCTCTGGTGACCGACAAGCCATGGTGGGACACCGTGGATTCGCTGGGTTCGGCGGTGATCAGCCCCCTCACGGTTCACTACCCGACGCTGGAATCCTTGATGTGGCAATGGTGTGAGAGTTCCGATAGGTGGTTGATTCGGGCAGCGATTCAGCATCAACGCGGGCGCAAGCAGGCGACCGACACCGATGTGCTGTTCGCGATGTGCACACCCCACTTGGAGGACCGGGAATTCTTCATCGCCAAGGCGATCGGCTGGGCGCTGCGCGACACGACTCGTTGGTTCCCGCATGAAGTTGCGCAATTCGTGACAGCAAATCCACAGATGACGGCGGTGGCGCGGCGGGAGGCCCAACGTGGCCTCGACCGGGCGTTCGCCAACGAGTAGCGGGTCGGTCTTGTGGGGGTGACGACTTCGCCGCGTCCCTAGCGGTCGAGGGGTACCCGACGACGCAGTATCCGGGGGCCTTCCTGTCGCGCGGATGGCCTAACTACCTGACGAGTGGACACACCCGGGACGCGCATCCCTAAACTTGAAAACGAGGCCGTTGGTGCCGATGCGAATGAGTCGCTGCGCGCCGATGGAGGCGGGAGGTGCGCAGTGAGCGTGATTCCGCAAAACGACTACGTCTGGTGCCCGTTTTGCAGCGGGCAGTTGCCGTCGGTGGGCGGCCTCGTGATGTGCCCTGGCTGCGAGTGTCTCATCGACTCCGAGAGCGCCCGGCGGGCCAGCCAGTCCTGGAGCGCCGTCACCACCCTGAACAGCGAAATCGAAGAACTCGACAACGAGATAGTGCGCTTGACGGCGCTGCGATCAGAAGTCGTCAAGAGGCACAAGGCGGAGCGCAAGGAGTACGAGACCTGGCGCCGAATCGCGGCGGCCCGTAGCGGTCGGCCGCCAGCGACGACTCCAACGCCAGACCCCACACCGCCGTTGAAGCTGGGATTTGACGTGACTGCTCGGCCCAACGGCCGGGTGCAGGCGTCGAAGCCTGTGGAAGCGGGGTTGCCACTGTCGAGTGCCTCGGCGGTGGCCTATCCCGCACCATCGGAGCCAACCACCTCATCCGCCTCATCCGCCGCTCCAGCGTCGCCGAGGAGAGGCCGCAGCGCGCCAGTCGTGCCCGTCGCGGTTGTGCTGCAGGGCACGGGCGCGGTCCTGCTGCTCGCTTCCTTGATCACGATCTCGGCGGTGCTATGGGGAGTCTTGCCGGCCTGGGGCCAAGTAATCCTGCTCACAGCAGCGGTGGCCACCATCGGCGCTGCAACCATTCTCGTCCGGCGGACGTTGCCGACAACCAGCACCGTGTTGGCAATTCTCACGGCTGCTTCGGCTCTGGTGGTCTTGGCGTCGATACCTGCGTTCTCGGAGGTTCCGTTCGGCGACGGTTATCCCGCCTTCGCGGCGGTGCTGTTCTGCGCCGTCGTCATGGTGGCGGGACGGTTGGCAAAGGTGCGCCTGTGGTGGTTGATCGGGGTTGCCTCTACTCCGGGGGCGGCCCTGTTGGTTGTGCTGGTAGCGCTCGGCGCCCTCGAAATCGCCTTGACGTCGGATTGGGAACTAGCCCTCGCCACCTTGACGTTCACGCCGTTGGTCGTGGTGATGTTCGGGTGGTCCCGCCGCGAGGCGGAATCCGATCCGGTCACGTCCGCCACGGCTTGGTGGTCTGCGGCGGCAGGTGGCTTGCTGGTGGCCGGTGCCGCGATTGGAGCGGCCCTGCTGGTGGTGTTCCCCACAATCACGCAGTGGGGGAGCAGGCCCTCGTTGAGCATCATCTGCGTCAGCGCCGCGGCCCTAGCCCTGTCGGCTTGGTGGGCGGCGCTTCGAGCGGCCAAGCCTTTGGCTGGGGAGCTGCTGATCGTGTCTGCTTTGTTTGCCGGGACGGCTGTGACCGCGACGCTGGTGGGCCAGTCGCTCTCGGTGGTCGAAGCGGGGCTGACTTCGGCTGCAGTCCTCGGGGTGCTGGTCGGCAGCATGTGGGGGGCTCGGCACGTATCGAGCAGCGCCGGGCGCCTGTGGTTGACAGTGTTTGGCAGGTGCCTCGCGGTCGCCTCGCTCATGCGCGCCGCTAGTTTGGCCTTGGCGCCGTGGGCGGTCGCGACAGGCGAGTTGGACGTCGGCCAGCAATTGCCGTGGGCTTGGCTGACCGCCACGCTGATCGGCATCGGCCTGGGCGCCGTGGTGGTCGGCATCGGTTTGGGTGCAGCGACACCGGCGACCATGGGACGCCCGGAGTTGGCGGTTAGCGGCTGGCTACTTGCCGTCGGATCCTGGACCTTCGGGTGGGTCGTCGGTCTCGACAGCTGGGGTGGGTTCGAAGCGGTGACGGTTCCTGCCGGTGCCCTCGCGGTAGGCGTTGTCCTGCTGGCGCGCCGCCGCGGAGTGGCGCGAGGGATCCCGATCGGCAGCATTGTGCTGGCTACTGTGGCGCCCACGTACGTGGCTTTCCTGGGGAATCCGGAGTTCGTTGAGACTGCAGATTGGTGGCACAGCCTCGCTATGGTCGCAGTTCTGGGCCTGGTTGCGGCGTGGCCGATACAGCAACCGCGGTGGGTAGACACGGTCGCGTTCGCTGCAGCGCTAGGGGTCCCGTTGGTGTCCTACCTGCAGTTCATGGCACAAAGCGAGGTTGTGCGATTTCCCGAGGTGTTTGTGGTGCCGGTCGCGGTGGCGGTGGCACTTGTGACGGTTTGGGTCGTGGAGCCGCGGACTCCGAGCCAGTGGTGGCGGTCGGTCCAGTGGCCCCTCTTTGCCGTTTTGGTCTTCGGCGCGGCGATGGCGGTCTTGGTGCCGTTCGCGACAGGCGACACCGCGCAGCGGCTGCGTGTGGTGCTGGTTGTCGCCATCGGCGTCGTCGTTGCGCTGCTGGCGCGGCGGGATCGTGTCTTTGCTTCATCGCTGGGCATCGGTGCGGTGGTGGTGGTGTGGTGGAACGTTGTGGTGGGGGTGGAGCAGTGGGGTGTGGTGTTGCCGGAGGGGTGGTCGTTGCCGTCGGCGGTTGCGGTGGGTGGGGTGGTTGCGCTGGTGCGGTGGGGGGCTGGTTGGCGGGTGTGGTTGTGGCCGGTGTGGGGGTCGGTGCTGGTGGTGGGGGTGGGGCCGTCGGTGGTGGCGGCGTTGGTGGATCCGTGGGTGTTGGGGGGTTGGGTTGTTGCGGGGATTCGTGTGGTGGGGGTTGTGGTGGTGTTGGTCGGGGTTGCCGGTGTTGCGGGGTTCGCGGGTGTTGTGGGGGGTGAGCGGTCGTGGCGGTGGGTGAGTTGTGCTGCTGGGATCGGTGCGGTGGTGGTGGTGTGGTGGAACGTTGTGGTGGGGGTGGAGCAGTGGGGTGTGGTGTTGCCGGAGGGGTGGTCGTTGCCGTCGGCGGTTGCGCTGGGTGGGGTGGTTGCGCTGGTGCGGTGGGGGGCTGGTTGGCGGGTGTGGCAGTGGCCGGTGTGGGGGTTGGTGCTGGTGGTGGGGGTGGGGCCGTCGGTGGTGGCGGCGTTGGTGGATCCGTGGGTGTTGGGGGGTTGGGTTGTTGCGGGGATTCGTGTGGTGGGGGTTGTGGTGGTGTTGGTCGGCGTTGCCGGTGTTGCGGGGTTCGCGGGTGTTGCGGGGGGTGAGCGGTCGTGGCGGTGGGTGAGTTGTGCTGCTGGGATCGGTGCGGTGGTGGTGGTGTGGTGGAACGTTGTGGTGGGGGTGGAGCAGTGGGGTGTGGTGTTGCCGGAGGGGTGGTCGTTGCCGTCGGCGGTTGCGCTGGGTGGGGTGGTTGCGCTGGTGCGGTGGGGGGCTGGTTGGCGGGTGTGGCAGTGGCCGGTGTGGGGGTTGGTGCTGGTGGTGGGGGTGGGGCCGTCGGTGGTGGCGGCGTTGGTGGATCCGTGGGTGTTGGGGGGTTGGGTTGTTGCGGGGATTCGTGTGGTGGGGGTTGTGGTGGTGTTGGTCGGCGTTGCCGGTGTTGCGGGGTTCGCGGGTGTTGTGGGGGGTGAGCGGTCGTGGCGGTGGGTGAGTTGTGCTGCTGGGATCGGTGCGGTGGTGGTGGTGTGGTGGAACGTTGTGGTGGGGGTGGAGCAGTGGGGTGTGGTGTTGCCGGAGGGGTGGTCGTTGCCGTCGGCGGTTGCGGTGGGTGGGGTGGTTGCGCTGGTGCGGTGGGGGGCTGGTTGGCGGGTGTGGTTGTGGCCGGTGTGGGGGTCGGTGCTGGTGGTGGGGGTGGGGCCGTCGGTGGTGGCGGCGTTGGTGGATCCGTGGGTGTTGGGGGGTTGGGTTGTTGCGGGGATTCGTGTGGTGGGGGTTGTGGTGGTGTTGGTCGGGGTTGCCGGTGTTGCGGGGTTCGCGGGTGTTGTGGGGGGTGAGCGGTCGTGGCGGTGGGTGAGTTGTGCTGCTGGGATCGGTGCGGTGGTGGTGGTGTGGTGGAACGTTGTGGTGGGGGTGGAGCAGTGGGGTGTGGTGTTGCCGGAGGGGTGGTCGTTGCCGTCGGCGGTTGCGGTGGGTGGGGTGGTTGCGTTGGTGCGGTGGGCCGTTCGGCGTCCATTGCCGAGCCTCGTCACGCTTGGCGTGCCAATCACTATCGCCCTCATGCCGTCTGCGCTTGCCGCGTGGGACATTTGGCTGTCGACAGATTTCTATGACCTGCTGCGGGTTTCGGTCGTCATCCTGACCGCCACGGCCTGCGTGATAGTCGGCGCGCTGACGCGACTAGCTGGTCTGTTGTGGCCGGGTCTACTTTCCGCGATGACGGCGTTGGCGCCTACGGTCTTGGTAGCTGGGCTTCTCTTCGGGGCCTGGATTCCGTTGCTCATTGGCGGTGTCGTGCTGATTTTCGTCGGCGCCCGGTTGGAGAAGCTGCGTCGGGCCGGCCGCGAGGTCGCCGTTTGGATCGCCCACCTGCGCTAGTTGCAGCGGCCGGCGCCGAGGCTCCCGCGATGCACACCTTGTAGCGCTAGCAGACGGTATTGAGGGGAGTTGTGTGATGAACCTGTGCACTCGCGCGTATCAGCTGTGCGACGGGTGCTAGTTGACGTCGACCCAGGTGCGGAAGTCTTCCACCGGCCCCAGTCGGGAATCGATGTCCGACCCGGGTGACACCAAGACGATGACTGTGGCAAGCACCGAAATCACAATCGCCGTCCCGGTGAACGTCATGATCCAACGGGTGCTGCGGTCCCTCCCGGAAGGGAACGTTCCGAGGGCCACCAGGGTCGCGACTGAGACAACCGCGAGCAAGCTTGCGATTTCCTTGGGCAGAGGCGAACGCAGCGCCAACCGACTCAACCGAGCCGCAGCGATGGCCTCGTAGGACTGTAGGACGGCGGTGGTTTCACTTTGGGTCAGCGTCCCGTCATCCTGCGCCGATTCGATGAGGAAGTAGAGGTCGTCGAGCGCCTCTGCGGTGTCATCGTCCCCGTTGGCGAAGCGAATCTTGGGCAGGCCGGTCAACTCGTCGAGTTCGCGGTCTTCGGCAAGATCGGCGTAGGAGAGCAGGATGCGCTGCGCTTCGGCCGAGAACTCCGGATCTACGGTGCGCAGGCCCTGGACGAACTCGGTGGCTGCCGTGAACTCAGACATGATCGCGGCGGCTTGGGTCTGCTCGACTTCCCACACCGTGACGGTGGTGAAAGTGCCGGCGAACACGAACGACCCTCCCACGAATCCGAGCGCCCAGCCGGCGATGCTGATGCTGTTGTGGTCGTTGGCGTTCTCGAACCGGCGGATCGATCGCGCGGTCAACGGCACCACGATTCCGAGGGCGCCGGCGGCGACAAAGCCGATCAGCAGCCACTCGGGCAAGTCGAAGATGTGTGCGATCATTCTCAGACCTCGATCCGGGTGTTGCGACCGCCCAATATTGCCAGTGGAATCAAGTTATCCAATTCGATCACATGGCCTCAGGCGCTCTGCCATGGTTATACCTGCGGTGTCACAAGGCATCAGCACACAGCGGTCGTCTAGCAAGGAGCAGCCATGGGGTTCGGCGAAGCAGTCAAGACGTGTCTTTCCAAGTACATCGATTTCTCAGGCCGCGCTAGGCGGTCCGAGTTCTGGTGGTTCTACCTCTTCCTTGTGTTGGTGAGTTTTGTGGCGGCGCTGATCGACCAAGCCATCGGGTGGCAGGTGGTGTCGACCGCCGACGGGGAAACGTTTGCCTACAATCCCGGCTGGATCCAGTGTCTGGCCTCTTTGTTGCTCGTCCTGCCATGGATCTCGGTGACCGTGCGGCGCCTTCACGACCGCGATGCCACGGGCTGGTGGTGGTGGCTGAACGTGCTGTGCTTCCTCGGCCCGATCATCCTGTTCTTCGTGTTCTACATCCAGTCTGGAACACCGGGTCCGAACAAGTACGGGCCTGATCCCAAGGCTGTTCCCGGTACGGCGTAGCCGCCACCTAGCTGTCGGTTCGCGCCGTCAGTCTGCCTTGACGCCCGCGGGGGCACCACGTGGTGCCCCCGCGGGCGTCGCAATGTGGTGAATCAACGCTGCGACTGGGTGTCAGTCGTCGCGAGTCCCGCAGCCAAGGCCTCGACCCTCCGATGCTAGGTGCCTGCCGAATCGGTCACAGCGGCTGTGGTGATCGCTCCGCAGGTCCCCGGAGGCGACGCCGCGCTCGGTCAGAGCGTACGTTTCGTTAGCGCCCCGGAGACCTTGCGTGTGAGCCAGGACGGCGAAACCTTGGAGCCGGCCGCGAGGGCCGCGTTGAAGTAGCCGGGGATGCTCATGGAACGGCCGCGGTCGAGATCGCGCAATGCAGTGTCCACCACATGTTCTGGGTTGGACACCATGAAGGACGGTAGCTGGGAGAAGGCGGCGCCGGCACGGTCGGCGAAGCCGGTATCGGTGTAGCTCGGGCAGACGCAGAGGACCCGAACGCCCGCGCCCCGACCGTGTTCGACCATCCCCAACGCCGCCGCCCGCGACAGGATTGTCAAGGCTTCGATGTTGAGGCGAATCTGTCCGACTTGCTCTGATTCAGACAACTCGGCGACTTCCGACGCCATTTCCTGCAGCCTCGCCCCATTCCTCGCCACGAGCACAAGGTCATGTCCGCGGTCTGCGAGTCGATGGGCGAACACGCGGCCGAAGCCGCTGGAGGCTCCTGTGATGGCGGCCAGGGGGCGGGTGAACGGGCCTTGAGGGGACATTCCCCACCTCTATTGCCGCCGCGGCAGCGTTTCGTCGCCCAGGGCCTCGCCCAACCTGCGCATCCGGTCCTCGATCGAGTCGACACGTGCAGCGAGCTCAGCGTCGGTCGGGCCAGGTTGCCCAGGCAAGCCCCTGGCGGACGGACTCCCATCCGGCGCGGGTGACGCCCCGGGGGCTTTGCTGCGAGTGGCGAAGCGGAGATACCCGAGCCCCAACATGATGGCCAGAGCGAGGGTGAGCACCAGGAAAGTCCCCACATCATCGCCCGCGTTCATCGACAGGCCGATCCCGAAGATCATCGTGAATAGACCCCCGAGCAGCAGACCGTTGCTGATCACAAGGGTTTGATCCCACCTGATCAGGGATAGCGCGAGCAACAGGGTTGCGACGCCAATCATGATCAATCCCGACGTCCGATACCACTCTGTCCGCCCAACCGTGTCGGTGTAGGCGAGGTCGTCCAGGTCTGGGCGGAACGTGTAGAGACCCACCACGGCGAGGCTAGTGACGGCGCTCCCGATGAATAGTGCGTAGATCGCCATCAGGAACTTCTCTTGCACCGGCGGAGAGGTGCCCCGGGACCTAGCCATAACTTCAGCGTTCCACCGACTCCGTAGTCAGGTGGCAGACTGGGCGTGTGGCTACTCCGAACGAGGTAATGATGGCCGCCGTGATTACGTGTTCGGATTCGGTGGCTGCCGGCGACGCGGATGACGGCTCGGGTCCCCTCGCCGCGTCGCTGTTGGCCGAGTTGGGCTTCCGCCCCGGCGCGCCGCAGGTTGTTTCGGACGAAGTTGATGCGATTGCCGCCGCAGTAGCTGCCGCCGCAGCAACGACCCGCGTCGTGGTGACCACCGGGGGGACCGGGCTCGGTCCGCGGGATGTGACGGTTGAGGCACTCCTGAGTCTGGGGGCTCGGGAGGTGCCGGGGCTTGGGGAGGCGATGCGTGCCGCAGCCCGGCAGCAGATGCCTCGGACGGATCTTTCGCGCTCCGGTGGGTACCTGTTGGGCCGAGCCCTGGTGGTATGCCTGCCCGGCAGCCGTGGTGGCGTACGCGACGGCTTGGCGGCGGTCGGCGGGCTGCTCGGCCACGCGATCGCCATGATCGACGGATCGGGCCACGGCGGTCACGGGACCACCGAAACCCCCGCCGCAGAGCGCCAATGGCGCGCCGACGTTGCCGAAGAGCCGATCGACATGGCTGCGTTGACCGCGGTAGTCGCGGCGCACGATGCGGGCGCGGTGGTCACCTTCGAGGGCCGAGTTCGCAACCACGACCACGGCCGGGAGGTGGTGGAGTTGACCTACTCGGCACATCCTGACGCGAGCCGGGTGTTGGTCGACGTGGTGCAGCAGGCCGTGGCCGGTCAGGAAGAAGTTCGGGTGGCCGTTGCCCACCGCACGGGGGCGCTCCGGCTGGGCGATCTCGCCTTCGCCGTGGCGGTGTCGGCGCCACACCGGGCGGAGGCCTTCACAACGTGTGCCGATGTGGTCGACGAGGTCAAGCGGGTGTTGCCGGTGTGGAAGCTGCAACGGTTCGCCGACGGCAGCGAGGAGTGGGTCAACTGTGCCTGAGCGGCTACTCCTGCAGCGGACGTAGGTGCTCGCGCAGTGCGTCCACCTGCTCTATCACCCATCCGACCAGCGGTTCGGCCTCCACTGAGGTGGTGCTCACGTACTGGTCGAGGTCGACCACGTGGTAGGTGCGGGCGCTGACGGTGGTGAGTTGGTGGTCGATGCGCACCTCGCCGGCAACCGGCATGTTGAAAAGATTCGCAATGTCGGCCTTCCACTTGGCGGCGAGCTCGGCGGGATCGGACGCCCTGTTGCGCATCTGGGCGGTGAATCCCATGACCGTCCGACCCCCCATCCCTGGTGTCGGCGAACCCGCCCCGCTCCTACCGTCCACCACGATGTAGACCGCTGAGAGAACCTCGTCGTGGGGCACCTTGAAGCCCACCACCTGCCTTGCGGAGTCAGCCACGATTCGGTGACAGTGCCAGCCCGCGTGCGAGAGGCCGCGGATGAGTTCCCCGCAGACGATTTCGTCCTTCGACTCCCGCAGATCCGACTTGGGGGAGAAGTCGGACATCGCATTGAATAGACCCATGATGCGCTCCTCAGGCTCCGAACCGGGCTTCGACGAAGGTCTTCATCGTGTAGACGACGCTGGCGAGGTGCCTGCGCAGCAGTTCGTGGTCGACGGCGAGGTCCTCGCCGACGTAGCGCTCCAACTCCTGTAGGAGATCCACCTGGGCGAAGATGTCGCCGCTCGAGAGGTCGGCGTCGAAGGTCACCGTGCCGGGTTCCGACGATATGGAAGTGCTCTGCAACTCCTGTCGAACGGCCTGACTGACCTGGTTGGAGTTGGGCACCCGCTGGCCGTAGCCAATGGTGGCGGTGGCTCGGTGCCCGCTGACCGTTGCCCCCGCCGGGTCCGGCGTCAGAAGCATGAACGCGACAGTCACGCGGGAGCGGTCGACAGGGTGCTCGAAACGTAGGTGATGGTGGGCGCCGATGGCACTGGCTGCGACCTCCGCGCTGCTGACGCCGCCGGGCACCCAGGTATTCGCCGTGTCGAGGTCTATCAGCGCGTACCCGCAGTCGACCAGCGCGGTGATGACGCCGCCCAGCATCGCCTCGCCGATTGACGTGTCGAGTTCGGCCTCCCGATACATGTCCTGACTGCGAGTAATGAGGCCCATAAACTCGTCGTCAAGTTCTTGATCGGTCAGCCCGCTCATCAAGGCCGCCGACGCCGCCGCGACGGCTTCTTGCGCCTCCGACGAGCCGTGCGTGTCTGGCCCGATCGCCCCCGTTACGTGGTTGAGCGGTGCCCAGCCTGGAGCGCCGTCCCACCACACCAGCGTGGTGGGAGGCACGGCGCCGGCGGCCACCCGCTGCAGCAGGATCTCGTACGGTTCGGGCTCGAGTTGGCGCCCTTGTTGGTCGATCCAATGCACCATGTCGGTCGGTTGGGGTGCCATGTCGTGAGACTCCTTCACGGCGGCGAGTGGGAGCGAGGTTACTGATCGTACGACACCCCTCAGCCTAGTTGAGGCCCTACGAGCTCAGCTTGGGCTAGAACTCTTCCGGTTCCATCACGATGGCGCCGGAGGGACACTCAGCGACGCACATGCCGCACCCCTTGCAGTAGTCGAGGTCGAAGGCGTAATCTCGGCCGTTATCGCCGCTGCCCGATCCGACTTCGAACTTGTGCACCGCATTGTCCGGACACACCCCGAAGCAGTTGTCGCAGTTGAAGCAGTTGCCGCAGCTGAGGCACCGGCGAGCTTCGAACAGTGCAGTGTGCTCGTCGAGTCCGCCCTTCACCTCGTCGAACGAGTCGAGGCGGCGGGCAAGGTCAAGGGTCGGCCGGACGCTCTTGTCGGCATCCGAGTAGTACCAGGTGTTCAGCCGGTCGAAGGAGGCCAACGGTGGCCGCGGCGGATGAACGTAGTCGGCATCCCGCAACCAGGCGTCGATATTGCGCGCTGCTTGCTTGCCATGGCCGATCGCCACGGTCACGGTGCGTTCGGACGGCACCATATCGCCACCTGCGAAGATGCCCTCGCTGCCGGTCATCATCTGCTGGTTCACCGCCACCACACCATCGGTCACGTTGATCCCCGGCACGTCGTCGAGTAGCGAGAGGTCCACGTCCTGTCCCAAAGCGAGCACCACCGAGTCTGCCGCCAAGTCCTCGGTCTCGCCGGTGGGCTGGGGAAACCCGGTCTCGTCGAGTTCCATCTTCTCCACCGTGATGTGGTCGGAGTCGACGTGCTTGATCGTGGAGAGCCACCGCATCAGCACTCCCTCCTCCAGCGCCTCGGCCACCTCAATGTCGTGGGCCGGCATCCGGTCGCGGGTGCGTCGATAGACGACGATCGCTTCCTGCGCGCCGAGCCGCTTGGCAGTGCGCGCGGCGTCCATGGCGGTGTTGCCACCTCCATAGACCACCACCCGACGGCCAAGGAGGGGCTTCTCCTCGCCCTCCATGTCACGCAGCATTCCCACTGCATCGAGGATGCGGGCCGATTCGCCCGCCGGAATGTAGGCCCGCTTGCCGATATGGGCGCCAACCGCCAAGAAGACGGCATCGAAACTGCCCGCCTCCTTCGCCGCCAACACGTCGTCGACTCGGCTGTTGAGCTCCAACTCGATGCCCAGATCCAGCACCCGGTTGATCTCGGCATCGAGCACATCGCGGGGCAGCCGATAGGCGGGGATGCCGAAGCGCATCATGCCGCCGGGCCTGGGGCCTGCGTCGCGCAGCGCCACATCGTGGCCGAACCGGCGCAAGTGGTAGGCCGCCGACAGTCCCGAGGGTCCCGCGCCGATCACCAGGACGCGCTTGCCGGACAGTTGTGCCGGCGCGTTGAACTGCCAGCCGTGGGCGAGCGCTGCGTCGCCGAGAAAACGTTCGACCGAGTTGATGCCGACAGGTTGGTCAAGCTGGGCTCGGTTGCACGCGGTTTGGCAAGGGTGGTAGCAGACTCGCCCCATGATCGCGGGAAAGGGGTTGTCGTCGGTCAACGTCCGCCAGGCATCCTCGTAGCGGCCCTCCTCCGCGTCATAGAGCCAACCCTGGATGTTTTCGCCGGCGGGGCAGGCGTCGTTGCAGGGGGGCAGCGAGTTGAGGTAGACGGGCCGTTCCGTGCGCCACGATCCAGTCTTGTTGGCCAAGGAGGAACCAACGTTGAGAGTGATCGCAAAGGGCTTGTCCATCAGGACTCGTCTCCTTCTGTGTCCAGCAGGTCGTAGCGCTCGATGTTGCGGTCCGCGATCGCCTGCAGGTGGGCGAGGTCAGCGGTGGCCGGGTCGGCCCCGAACAGGTGGGCAAACCGACGCTGGCGCTGGAGGTACTCCGTCACTGGAACCTGCTTGCGGATCTTGGTCACACTGGTGACTTCGCCGTCGACGGCCTCGAACACAGGGAAGAGGCCGGACTGCGTCGCGAGTCTCGCCAGGTTAATGGTGTCGTTGCTCGCCGATCCCCAACCAAGCGGGCACGGCACCAGGATGTGCAGATAGCGTGCCCCCCGCATGGCCATCGCCGTCTCGACTTTCCGCTCGAGATCGCGCAGATCCGCTACGGTCGCGGTGGCCACGTAGCCGACGTCATGGGCCATGGCGATCCGAGGCATATCCTTGCCCTGGCCGAAGCGCTGACCAGGGTGAGCGCCCACAGCTTGAGTGGTGGTAGTGCGCGCGGTTGGCGGAGTCGCCCCGGAGCGTTGCACCCCGGTGTTCATGTAGGCCTCATTGTCGTAACAGATGTAGAGCACATCGTCGTTGCGCTCGAACATGCCCGACAGCGGCCCCATGCCGATGTCGACCGTGCCGCCGTCGCCGCCCTGGGCCACGACCCGGGTGTCGGCTCGACCCTTCACCCGCATGGCGGCGGCGACGCCGCTGGCCACGGCAGGGGCGTTACCGAACAGCGAATGCAGCCAGGGAATCTGCCACGAAGTCTCGGGGTAGGGCGTGGAGAACACTTCCAGACAGCCGGTGGCATTCACCGCCACAAGTTGGCCGCCCGCCTCCCGCATTGCAGCGTCGAGGGCGTAGCGTGCGCCGAGCGCCTCGCCGCAGCCTTGGCAGGCGCGGTGCCCGGAGTTGATCGAGTTGCTGCGGTTCGGGTCAGACTGCACCGTCGATACGTCGAGCAGTCGGTTTCCAACCGCGAATGATCCGACTTGGTAGAACTTGACCGGTGCGTTCATCGTGACCTACTTGAGACGACGGGTGAACTCGCGTGGGGATCGCCGACCACCCCCAGGTCGCGCAGCATGTTCTCGGCCGCGGGTCCGGAGCGATTGCTGGCTCGGACCCGGGCGAGTTCACGTTCGATGAGGTCTAGGCGCAGGTCGAGGAAGCTCAAGGGATCGAGCTCGTCGGCGTGTGCCGCGGTAATCATGGAACACAATGATGCGAGCGGTATCGGACGCCCGCCCAGCCCGGCGATGACGGTGGCGGTGGGGGTGGCAGCCTGTGCGACCGCAGTTCGGATGTGGTCGCTGACGATGCCCCCGATGCCGGCGGCCAGTGCCTTTTCGAGCACCACCACACGGCGCGCCCCGGCCAGCGCCTCCCGCACGGCGTCGAGCGGAAAGGGTCGAAACGACGTGATGCCGAGCAACCCGACGCGAACGCCAGCGGCTCGCATCTCGTCGACGGCGTCCGAGAGCGTGCCCAGGACTGAGCCGAGGGCCACCACCACCGTCTCGGCATCGTCTAGTTCGTAGGTCCAGATCAGTCCGTTGTGCGGTCGGCCCACGGCCTCACCCTGGGCGTGGGCAATCTGCGGGATCAGGTCGAGCGCCTGCATCTGGCGCACATGCGCCAGGTAGCGGACCTCGGTGAACGCTTCCGGCCCGACCATCGCACCGATGGACACCGGCTCGGCCGGATCCAGCACCTGCCGCGGAATGAACGGCGGCAGGTAGTCGTCGACGGTGCTCTGATCGGGAAGATCCACTTCTTCCACCGCGTGGGTGAGGATGAATCCGTCCATGCACACCATGACGGGCAGGGAGACCTCCTCTGCGAGCCGGAATGCCTGCAGATGGAGGTCGACGGCATGCTGGTTGTCACGCGCGTAGAGCTGGATCCAGCCTGAATCCCGTTGGCTCATCGCGTCAGAGTGGTCGTTCCAGATGTTGATCGGAGCCCCGATGGCCCGGTTGGCCACCGTCATGACGATGGGCAGCCCAAGCCCGGACGCGTTGTAGACCGCCTCCACCATGTAGAGCAGTCCCTGGCTGGCCGTGGCGGTGTAGGCGCGGGCGCCAGCCGCCGATGCGCCAATCGCGGCGCTCATCGCCGAGAACTCGCTGTCCATGTTCAAGTATTCGCAATCGGCGAGGGTCCCAGCCTTCACCATCCGGCTCAACGCCTCGACGATGTGGGTCTGCGGCGAAATCGGGTAGGCGCAGATGACCTCCGGCCGGGCCAGCGCCACTGCCTTGGCGACCGCCTGGGACCCTTCAATTTGCTGACGCATCGCTGAGCGACTCCTCCTGTCGGTCGGCTACTTTCTGCGCAAGGACCTCGCGATAGGCCTCTGCTGCGGCCGCAGCATTCGACTCACCCAGACTGCCCGGGAAACGGTGGGTGAGCGCCCGTTGCACGCCTGAGAGCGCGACCATCCCGGTCAGCGCCGCGAACCCTCCGAGCAAGACCGCATTGGGCACGGGTTTCCCGATGTGTCGCAGCGCGATCTGGGTCGCCGCCACGGTAACCAGCCTGGCCGGATCTCGGTCTGCAGCGAAGTCGCCCAGGCCAAGCTCGTCGAACGAACGACGCGTGTTGACCAAGACGTATGCGTCCTCGGGCAGCCCCGCAAGCAGGTCAACTTGGTGGAGCAGCGTCGCGTCCTGCACGATCAAGGCGTCCGGGGTGAGGATGGGCTCGCGATTGCGGATGGGTCGGCTGGAAATGCGGCAGTAGGCCACCACCGGTGCTCCGGTTCGTTCGGAGCCGAAGCTCGGGAACGCCTGGGCATGACGGCCAGCGTCGAATGCCGCCACCGACAGCAACTCCGCGGCTGTCACCACCCCCTGGCCGCCACGGCCGTGGATACGGGTCTGGAACACAGCCCTCCTTGCGAGGTTTGGCCGACTCGGAAGTCAACTGCGCACCTGGCGGCGCCAGCTGGACATCTGACTTCCAGACTAGACCCACCGGATTGTGCCACCCACCGGTCGGCGGCAGAAACCACCTCGTCAGATGTAGCGGTACAGGACCATGGCACTGAGGACAGCGATCAGCAGGACTGCGATCGCGACGTCAACCCCCACCCGCAGCGGATACTCGGTCTTGCGTTGCAGCCAAGCACCCAGGTTGCCCTCCTTCAGATTCACCCGCGTCATCGAGAAGAAGACCACAGTGGTGGTCACGGTGATGAGCAAGCACCAGGGGCACAGCGCGCCGATGACGAAGTAGGCCTGGAAGAACAGCCAGTATGCGAAGACCAGACCGATGGAGTAGACCACCTGTGCGCCGTTGAGGAACCAGCGCGGGAATCGCGTACCGCCGAGTGCGGCCACTGCGATGGTGATGACCACGGGTTCGGCGATCAGGCCGAGAAAGGCGTTGGGGAAGCCCAGCAGGTTGGCTTGCCACGTCAGCCCCACGGTGGCGCAGGAGATCTTCTCGCTGATGTTGCACGACAGGTCGGCGTCGGGGTTGGCCGCGAGGACGACGGCGTCGATGGAGAGCACGAGCGACGCGACCAAGCCCACCAGGCTGGAGATGAGCATCTCGATGAATGCCCACTTGTGGCGGACCTTCGGCGGGGCCGAGGCGTCGGCCGAGGCGATGGGGGCAGTTGGCACCCCCACACGATGCCACTTGAATGGTTCTGGGATCAGGATTGGGTGGCGTTTGCTTGGTGGCAACACCGATAACCCGACTACGATGCCGATTGTGGGTGACCCGAGGTGACGTTGGCCAGCAGTCGCGGCCGCTTTCTGATCGGTCTTTTCATCGCGCTCGGGGGCTTGTTCGCGTTCGTGCTGACCTGGATAGCAGCGCCGCCGCAGGCGAAGTCGGATTGGCCCGTGGTGGACGCCCGGGTCTCTGTGATCGTGCCCGGCAGCAAGGACAGGGCATGTCGCGCGGACCTCGTGCAGGCCCCGGTGTTCGACTACGTGACCCCGCGGGGCACTTACAGCGAAGTCGGATCCACCTGGTGCAACTTCGGGGACAGCACCGACAAGTGGGTCGTGGGCGACGTCGGTCGCGTCGCGTACGATCCGGCGGATCCAGCGACTGCGGTAGTTGTGGGAGAGGGTTCGCCGCCGTATCCCTATGCATTCCTGGCCGTCGGCGCTGTGTTCACGCTGTTCGGGCTCTACCTGGTCTGGACGGCGCTGCGCGGGCGCAGAGCCGATTCCGGCGGGAGTCGGTAGGTTTCAGGCAGCACACAGCCGCAATCCAAATCCCAGCTCAGCAATGAAGGAGAGGCACGATGTCGATTGACGACACTGTCCGGCAGCACAAGTACACGCTGACCGAGGACCAGATGCCAACTGCCTGGTACAACATCATCCCCGATCTGCCCGAACCCCCGCCGCCGCCGCTGCACCCCGGAACCAAGGAACCGGTGGGCCCCGAGGATCTGGCCCCACTGTTTCCCATGGGACTCATTGAGCAGGAGGTGACCACCGAACGCTACGTGGACATCCCGGGCGGAGTGCTCGATGTCTACCGGCAATGGCGGCCCTCGCCGCTTTTCCGAGCTCACCGACTCGAACAACTCCTGGACACCCCGGCGCGGATCTACTACAAGTACGAGGGAGTATCGCCCGCGGGCTCGCACAAGCCGAATACTGCCGTCCCGCAGGCCTACTACAACGCCATCGAAGGCGTCCGGAAGCTCACCACCGAGACCGGCGCCGGGCAATGGGGCACCGCCCTGGCCTTCGCTACCGCGCTCTATGGACTTGAGTGCGAGATCTGGCAGGTGGGTGCCAGCTACGACGCGAAGCCCTACCGGCGGCTGATGATCGAGGTTTTCGGCGGTGAGGTGCACCGGTCGCCGTCGGATCTGACGGAGGCCGGGCGGCGGCTCGCCGCCGATCCGCGCAACCATAGTGGATCCTTGGGGATCGCGATCTCCGAAGCGGTGGAGGCTGCCGTGTCGGATCCAACTGTCCGGTATGCGCTCGGATCGGTACTCAACCATGTGCTGCTGCACCAGACCATCATCGGCGAAGAGGCGCTGCTGCAGATGGAGCAGGCGGGCGACACCCCCACGCTCATCGTGGGCTGCACCGGCGGTGGATCGAACTTCGCCGGGCTCTCCTTCCCCTTCCTGCGCGAGAAGATGGCGGGAAAGATCGATCCGCGCATTCTCGCAGTCGAGCCCGCATCCTGCCCCTCGCTCACCCACGGCACCTACGCCTACGACTTTGGCGACACCGCCGGGATGACGCCACTGATGAAAATGCACACCTTGGGTCACGACTTCGTTCCGGACCCGATCCACGCCGGGGGCCTGCGCTACCACGGGATGGCGCCGCTGATCTCGCACATCTACGAGCTCGGACTCATGGAGGCCGAGGCCGTACCGCAGACCGAGTGCTTCTCAGCAGCTGTGAAGTTCGCCCGGACCGAGGGCATCGTGCCGGCCCCGGAGCCGACTCACGCACTGGCCATGGCGATCAGGGAAGCGGAGAAGGCGAAGGAGACCGGGGAGGAGACAGTGATCCTGACCGCACTGTGCGGCCACGGTCACTTCGATCTGGCGGCCTACGACGCCTTCCTCTCGGGGGCTATGGAGGACGAGAAGGTCAGCGAGGAGCGATTCGCTGACGCACTAGCCACCTTGCCGGAAGTACCCGACCTCGCCGGCAGCTGACCGCGCATGCATGAGGGCCCCCGCCGCAATGGCGGGGGCCCTCACACGTTCCGGCGTTGAGGTATCAGCCGACGTTGACCTCATAGTTGAAGCCGTTGGCGGCAAAGACGATGAAACTGATGACACCGATGACCACGCCGATGATGCCCAGGATCATGCCGGCGGTTGCCGTACCGCCATTGGTCGCGAGTCCTTGAGCGGCCTTCTTGCGCCCCATCACGCCCAGCACAAGCGCGATGGCGGGCACGATGATGGTGCTGCAGCACAGGAGACCGATGATCCCCAGTACCAGCGAGGCGGTGCCCAGTCCGTTTTGCGGTGCGGCGGGCATGGCGCCACCGGCCGAGTAGTCCCCGCCGGGAGGCGGGGGCAGTGGCGGTGTACCGCCGCTTCCGGGCGGCGGGGGCAGTGGCGGTGTTCCGCCGCCTCCGGGGGGCGGTGGGGGAGCGCCGCCTCCGGGGGGCGGTGGGGGAGGTGGAGGTGTGGTGCTCATGTGAGTTCCAATCTGCTGCGAGAGGCTTTCGGCGCTGCTGCATGAGGCAGTCGCCCACAGATTAGCGTGACGGGCGTTTTGACGGGCGACTTTTTCAACCCTGGCGATGGGGAAGCCTACGTGCGGACCAGTATCGATCGGTTGCGCCCGAGTTCCTTGGCCCGATGGAGCGCTTGGTCGGCGCGCTGCAGCAAAACGACGCTGCGCTCGTCTTGCGACATCGCGGCGTGGGGCGTCGCGACCTGTGGGTCCGCCGTGCAGATGCCTGCACTCACTGTGACCCGGAGACCGGCGTGGACGTTGTTCCAGTTGTACTCGTCGATGGCGGCGCGGAGGTCCTCAACCACTGCGAACGCCGTTTCGGCGTCGGTGGAGGGCATCAGCAGGGCGAACTCCTCCCCGCCGTAGCGGACCACGACGTCGCCGTCGCGTGACCGTTGCGCCAGGACGGATGCGATGGCCACCAGAACTTGGTCGCCGACGCTGTAGGACAGCCGATCGTTGATCGGTTTGAAGGAATCGACATCCAGGATGGCCACTGCGGCGGGTGACGTGACGAATCGACCGATGTTCTCGTCGAGGTAGCGGCGGTTGAGCAGGCCGGTCAGGGGGTCCCTGACTACCGAGTCCTGTAGGCGTTGCGCCAACTGGCGGCGTGCATCGATGGCATCGGTCAGTTCTAGGGCTCGCTGCTCGATGGCAGCGGCGAGGCCTTCGTTGACTCTGGTCAGCGCTTGCGCCCGACTCGTGGCGACCCGTTGAGCCGCGGCTGCGCGTTGAGCCATCTCCGTGAAAGTGCGGAGAAGGAAGTATGCGGCCATCAGCACCAGGGCGATCAGGGCCGCACCGCTCACGAGAATCCCATCCCGCCCAATCGGCGGTGTCGCTTCCGGCGAACTGGCTACCACCATGACCACCAGCGATGCCGCGGAAGCTGCTATCACGATCCATCGGTGGCGGCGTTCGATGACCAACAGCCCCAGGACGCACGCGATGCCCACGAAAAACGCAGTGGTCGACAGGTTCGCTGTGCTCACCGGCTCCACCGCAGGAATCCCGATGGCCACGACCGCGAACAGGGCCGCGGCCAGGCGGGGACGACCCCAGCGGGCCAGCGCGCCGATACCCGCGACCACCCCTGCGCTGGCGAACACGATTGCGCTGGACGTGCGGCCGGTGGGGAGGAACCAGAAAGCTGCGGCCATGATCACCAGCAAGACAACCAGCAGGGGTGTCACGATCGCCATCACGCGCTCGCTGCCCTGGCGATCGACGTACTGCTCGAGTTCTGCGAGGGACGGGCGCTCGCCATCGGTGCGATCGGGAGTCATGGCGAGCCTAGGCGTGCGTGCATCCTGCGCTGGCGCAGGTCTTCGCCGGCGAGGGCGAGGACGTGTTCAGCCGCCTCGGTGGACGAGTCCGGGTCGCCGTCCGGTGACGGCAGATAGATGGTGCTGCCGTACACCAGACCGACCCTGATCGGGGGTCCTTGTGGATACTCCGCGTTCGAGGCCGCCGCCTGGAGATCCTGCAGGCGTACCTCCACCGTGGACGGGTCGGTATTTGGGAGCAGGATGATGAACTCGTCACCGCCGTAGCGGCACACGACATCGGTCGGCGCCAAGGCGCCAGGCAGGACCGTGGCCAGCCAGGCGAGGACCTGATCGCCGACGGCGTGGGAGTAGGTGTCGTTGATCTCCTTGAAATTCACAAGATCCACCATGGCCACACCCAAGGGGGAATGACTGCGCCGTGCCATCGCGATCTGTCGAGGAAGCTCCTCGTCCAAGTAGCGGCGGTTGTACAGGCCGGTGAGGTAGTCGCGCATCGCGCTGGCGGCCAACTGCTCGACTAGTTCGTCGGTTTCGGCCAGGACGCGGCGCAAGTCGGCGGTCTGCGTGCGTACGTTCTCTTCCAGTCGGACGCGGGCACGATTCAACTCATCAGCGAGATCACTGGAGCGATTCCGCGCGTCGTAGGCCTCGGTCAGGGTGAGGTGGCTGGCTCGCAAGGCGATGTAGCCCGGCACGATGGTTATCAGCGAGTTGAGGAAACCGCTGATCGCCAGAGTCGTCCATTCGACGTTTTCGGTGGCGACGTCGTTGGTGAACACGGCGAGGAGCACGATGCTGACGACTCCGGCCAAAACGACTGCGATGCGCTGTCTGGCGTTGGACACCAGCATCAGTAGGAACACCACCGCCGACACGAACATCGCATTGATGGAAGCGTCGCCCGTGGTGATCGGCCGCATGACTAGTCCCAGGAAGAGGACGGCGAAAGTCAGCCAAAACGCGGCATTGAAGTGGCCTCTGCGAGCCAGCAGTGCACCGCCCACAAGCGCTGACGTGAGGATCGCTGCGATGCGCCAATCACCGGGGAAGAGTCCGACAATGGCCGCAACCATCATGAACCCCAAGAGGAAGGCCCCCCACAACAGCAGGGCGGCCAGCCAACCCTGCCGCCTGCGGTCGTGAATCTCCGCCGCCAGCGCCTGATCGCCAGCGACGGACCCTCCTGCGACCGCCCGAGACATGGACCGAGTCTATTCACAGCCCCTCCCCGTCAACCTAGGCGAGTTTGCCAGCGGAGTTGTCGCGCGCTGCCGTGATGGGGCTGCCGGTGGCCACCTAGGTGAGCCGCCCAGGGCGTCGCCTAGGCTGATGGCGTTTCACTGGTCGTCCAGTTGAGGAGCGGGAACGATGAAGCTCGTCACAATCATGGTGAAGCCCTTTCGACTCGAACCGCTCAAGGATGCGCTGGCTGCGGCCGGAGTCCGCGGCCTCACGGTCATTGAATCCAGCGGACATGGTCGCCAAGGCGGCCATCGAGAGGTCTACCGCGGGGCTGAGTACCGGGTGGAGCTGATCCCGAAGTTGAAAGTCGAAGTCCTGGTCGACGACTCCGACGTCGACGAGGTCCTCACCGTCATGGCGGCCGCCATCCGGACCGGCAAGACCGGCGACGGCAAGATCTGGGTGTCACCAGTGGAGGACGTGCGGCGGGTGCGCACCGGCGAGCGCGGGAGCAACGCCCTGTCGTGAATGACCCCGCCGCTGAGTCGTCGAGCCGATTGTTCACACGAAAGGTGTGCCCCGGGCGCGCTTCGGGCAGGCTAGGGGGCGTGTCGGAGGAGCAGTCGCGCTATCACAACCCCCTTCACAGCCTGTTGGGCGGCAAACGGGGGGCGCTTGAGTCTGGGCTTCCAAGTGTTGTGTTCGTCACGGCCTACCTAGTCTCCGGTTCGCAGTTGGGCCCAGCGCTCGTCGCGGCCCTGGCGACCGCCGGGGTGCTGGCGGCCGCGCGGTTGTGGCGTCGTGAGAAGCCGGTCCGTGTGGTGGGGGACTCGCGGCAGTTGCGGTGGCTGCGGTCGTAGCCGCCCGCACTGGCAATGCCGCCGACTACTTCCTCCCCAGCCTGCTGGCAAACGTCGCCTCGGCGCTGGTGTGGGCGGCGTCCATCGTGGCTGGCTGGCCGATGCTCGGGGTGGTGGTCGGATTCGCCTTGGGCCAGCGAACCCGCTGGCGTGGCGACCCCGACCTGGTGCGTGCCTACTCGCGGGCCTCATGGATCTGGGCGGCGTCGTTCCTCGTGCGGGCGGCGGTCAACACGCCGCTGTATCTCACCGACAACCTGGTAGGTCTGGGCATCTCACGCGTGCTCCTCGGTTGGCCGATGGTGCTCGGAGTGATCGCGCTCTCCTGGGCCACCATCAAGGCGTCTCTCCCCTCGGATCACCCCGGCGTCATGCACCCGCAAGTGGCCGTGCCGGTGAGTCGCGCTGGTTAGCGTGATCGTTGGGCATCAGCGTCTGAATCGGCGTATGGTCCCGCGGTATGAGCGTATCTGGATCAGAAACCATCGTCATCAATGCTCCTCTTGCCGACGTGCTCGCGATTGTTCGCGATATCGATGACCAGCCCTCATGGTTCCCGGGGAACCTGGAAGCCGAAGTCCTCGAGACCGACGACGCCGGCTTGCCCGTGAAGGCCCGCGTCGTCAACGACGTCAAGGTGGCCAAGGACGAGTTCGAGTTGAACTACACGAACACCGACGACTCCATTTCGTGGGCACTGGTGGCGCCGAGCAAGGCGCAGAAGGGCCAGGAGGGGTCGTGGAAGTTGGCAGACAAGGGTGGTTCGACGGAGGCCACGATGAGTCTGACCATCGACAGTGCGCTCCCACTGCCCGGATTCATGCAGAAGAAGGTGCTCAAGGACACGCTCAACGGGGCCACCAAGGCACTGAAGAAGTACGCCGAGAAGTAGCCAACTGGTACGTTCCCGTTGGGCTCGCGTGGGAAATGCGGGCCGACCGAGATCCGCCGCTCACGTGGGTCGTTAGCATCTGATGCATGCCGACTGCAATCGACCAGGACTCGGCGGCCTCGGGGGCGGAGGAGACAGCCGGTCGCGGTGCCGGGCGGTTCGCGTTTCGTGCCGTCGGCCAGTGGCTCGCCTACCTGTTGCCGCTTGTGGTGCTGGGGATCCTGGGATGGCGGCATCGCTACGTCGTCGATGATGGCTTCATCTACCTGCGGATAGTCGACAATCTGCTCAACGGCTACGGTCCCGTCTACAACCCCGGGGAGCGAGTCGAAGTTTTCACCGGGGTGCTGTGGACCTTCCTGCTTGCTGCCGTGGGATTGCTGGCCCCCTTCGCCCTCGAATGGGTGGCGGTAGGTCTGGGCCTCGGGCTCACCCTCGCTGGAGTGGCCCTGGGGATGTGGGGTAGTCGACGATTCTTCGCCGATGGCTCCGCGCGTTTCATGGTGCCAGTCGGAGCACTCGCGCTCGCCAGCCTGCAGCCAATGTGGAACTTTGCCACGACGGGTCTCGAGACCGGCCTGACCTTCGCCTGGCTCGGCGGGGCCTGGGCTATTTTGGCGCATTGGGCAACCGCTCGGGAGCGCACCCGCATGCCAGCTTGGCAGCTAGTGGTGCTCGGCCTCGGCCCACTCGTCCGCCCGGAACTCGTGGTCTCAAGCGCGCTGTTCCTGCTGGTGGTGCTGTGGGTGTCCTGGTCGTCGCTCACATGGCCGGGTCGGCTGCGGATCCCAGCCTGGGGCGTTGCCCTGCCCGTGGCCTATCAAGTCTTTCGAATGGGCTACTTCGGGGAACTCGTGGCGAGTCCGGCGATCGCCAAAGAAGGCACCATGCCCCGACCCGATCTCGGCGTGCGGTACCTGATGGATTTCGTGGGAACCTACTGGCTCTGGATTCCCATTCTCGGGTTGGTCGTTGGCATCTACCTGCCGGCAGTACTCAGTCTGCGCGGTCAGCGGCGCGCGGCTGATCGTCGGGTGCCGATCCTGCTGGTCTTCGTCGGCGCGGCCCTGCTCAACGCCGCATTCGTCGTCCTCATGGGCGGTGACTACCTCCATGCCCGGTTGCTGCTTCCGGCGATCTTCGCCCTCGCCCTGCCGGCTGCGGTTGTCCCGGCGCAGCGCCGCTACGCCGCCGGTGTGATCGTCATGGCATGGTCGGCCGTTGCGCTGCTCTTGTTGCGTCCGCCATCCACCCTTTTCCCTTTCGACGACGTCAACGGCGACGGGACTGTCACCGCGGCCGAGTTCGGCTACGCGCCCGGGACTCCCGCGACCGAGTGGCTCACCTCGGACGCGCTGTATCTGCGATCGGTGTTTGCCAATCCTGTGCAGCAACTTGATGTCGACGTCGCGCAGGGCGTGGAACTGCCCACTATGGCCCAAGGCGCAATTGGCTTGGACGGCTACTACTTCGGGCCGAACTTGCGCTTCTTCGACCTCAATGGACTAGCCACCCCGTTGGCGGCCCACATGGAACTCACCCGGCGGGGACACCCAGGCCACGAGAAGAGCATTCCCACGCCGTGGCTCGCGGCGGCCCTCACCGCGCCCGGCACCCCGGCTGCGGCGTTCGACACCTTTCAATCGGAGCGGCAAGGCGGCGGAATCTACGGTCCGTTGATTCCCGTCACCACAGGTGAGGAGTTGCAGCAAGAGATCGATTTGGCACGGGCTGCCCTCGAATGCGAGCCCCTCGCAGACTTCATAGCGGCACCCCGGCGGCCGCTCACGCTCGGAGCCGTCTGGTCGAATTTCGTGGGGTCTTTCGAACGCACACGGCTGCGCATTCCGCCTGACCCGGAGGAAGCCTACGCACGCTTCTGCACCTGAGCAGACCACGCCCGCCGTGGCGGAGGATGAGGGCGACTAGTGGCGAAGGCGAGGCCACTCGATGGCAGGGCACCGATCCATCACCACATCGAGACCAGCACCCGCCGCACGGGTCACGGCACGTGGGGCGATCACCCCGAGTTGCAGCCACACTGCCCCGGCTCCGATCTCGATGGCTTCGTCGACAATCGGGTCGACACGTTCGGGACGGAGAAAGATGTCGACCACGTCCGGGGTCCCGACAGCCGCGGCGGCCTCGGAAATCGTGGCGTAGCCGGTGCAGCCGTGCACCCGCTCGGCGGCTGGGTGGATCGGCACCACCGTTTTTCCGCGGTCCAGGAGCACCTGGGCGACGCGGTAGGCGGCTCGTTGCGGGTTGTTGCGCAGGCCCACGACACACCACACCTCGGTGTCGGACAGAAGGTGCCGGATCAGGGCCGGATCGTTGATGGGTTGCGGTGAACCCTCTATGTCAGCGCTGGCCATACCGTCAGGCTGACACTTTCACCCCCAGGTCGCCACCTGGGGCGACTGGGCCGCGATGCCGCCGACATCGTCATACTGCACACCGGATTCGGGGAAGTCCGTGGCGTTGAGCGAGCGCAGCAGCGCAAGCGAGTTCTGGCCCTCATCCGGAGTGGGGATACCGAGTGCGTCCATATAGGTGGAAACGAACTGGCCGCCCGCGAAGGTGCCGTCGGGCTGTAACGAAACTCGCAGGATGCCGCCGAGGCCCAGCGGCCCATCCGCGAGTAGGGTTCCTCCGCCGCCGGCGAAATTGCCGAGGCTGTAGGCGATCAGCCGTCCTCGGTAGAACTCCATGCCGCGCAGAACGTGCGGGCTGTGCCCCACGATGAGGTCCGCGCCGGCGTCGATCATGGCGTGCGAGAAGGCTCGCACGTCGCCGCGATCCTCGCCGTAGTAGACCTCGTTTCCATAGGGCGTGTTGACCTCCTCCACGCCCTCCGCACCCATCTGCGCCTGGACCACGATCACGTCGGCCACCCTTTCGGCCATCCGGATGACCGCCTGGCCGCGCTGAATCTCGGTGACCTGATTGTGCATGGGGTAGGGGGAGAACCCGATGGTCGCGACCGTCACGCCGTTGACCTCGGTGAGGGTGATCTGGTTGCGGTCACCGGTGTGGTCGATTCCCACAGCGGCCAGACTGGCCTGGGTGTTCTCGAAGCCGGGGGCGCCGAAGTCGCCGGTGTGGTTGTTGGCCAGGGTGAGGAGGTCGAAGCCGCCCGCCGCGAGGGTGTTTGCATAACTCGGCGGCAGCCGAAACTGGAAGCAGGCGTCGCTGACGGCACCGCACTTCGACACCCCGGTGTCTTCGGTAAGTGCCTGCTCCAAATTGCCCATCACGAGATCGGAGTCCAAAGAGGCCGTGACGCGGTCAAAGAATCCGACACCGCCATAGGCAGGCAACATGGAGGGGACTGCGCCCAGGACGATGTCGCCCGTCGCCGAGAGTGTGATGGGCTCGCCTTGGCCCACCTGTTCGGGTGCCGGTTGGTCGGCGGCCGAGTGCTCGCCGACGGCGGCCACCGGTTCGAGTGGGAGGTCGCTGCTCGGGGACGAGCCCAGTCCCAAGGTGACGCCGACGATGCCCGCCAGCAGGGGCAACCCAGCTACGCCGAATGCCCAGCCCACTTGGTTCCTTGGCCGGGATTCCGCTTGGCCAGCCTGATCCGCGCGCAACGCCATCAGCGAAACGTACGCGGCCGCCCGATACAGTCCGCTGCGCCACGCTGTCGGAGCGCTCCAATTGTTGCCCTAGGCGGCACAATGGCGCCATGACTTCGTTGAAGGCCACCTTGCAGGCCGATCTCACCACTGCCATGCGTTCCGGCGATGCTGAGTCCGTGCGCACGATCCGGATGATCCTGACCGCCATCACCCAGGCCGAGGTATCCGGCAAACAAGCGCATGAATTGAGCCACGACGATGAGGTGTCGATCCTCTCAACGGAACTCAAGCGCAGGCGCGAATCGGCTGAGGCATTTGCCGACGCCGACCGTCAGGAGTTGGCTGACGCCGAACTCGCAGAGGCCGCGGTGATCTCTCGGTACCTTCCACAGCCGCTCACTGAGGACGAACTTCACGAGTTGGTTGCCGATGCCGTGGCGGATGCCGAGCAGCAGGGCCTGCAGGGCGGTCGCGCGATGGGGGCGGTCATGAAATCGCTGAAGCCCACCACTGCGGGCCGGTGCGACGGCGCTGTGCTGGCTGGGATGGTCAAGCGGGCCTTGGGCCTGGGCTAGACGGAATCGCCTGACCTACCCGGGAAGCTGGAAACTGGCGATCGCGCCCGCTGTCAGGCTGCCCAGCCACACCGTGCCGTGACGCTCGCGCACACCCGTTGAGACGCCGAAAACCGGGTCGTCCGCTTCGTAGGCGAGCGTCACCGCGTCTGTGTGCGGATCGATTGCCAGCACGTGGGTCAGGTGCGCGGGTTTGGGCTGGGCGCGCTCGGGCAGCGCCCAGACGAGTGTGCGCAGCTTCGGCGAGCGAGGGGCCAGCGCATCGAGCAGCTTGTTGCGCGGGCTGGCGATGGCCACCCAGATCAGGCCGTCGGTACCGCGGGAGAGGTTGTCGGGGAATCCAGGCATGGCCGGCGAGAGTTGTTCGCGCTGGCCCGTCCGAACACCCTGCAAGTGGAGTTTGTTGATGACGTAGCTACCCGTCTCGGCGAAGTACAGCGCGTCCTCGGAACTCGTCAACGCAACACCGTTGGCGAACTGCAATTGACTGACGACGGTCTCACAGGTGCCGTCGGGATCGCGTCGAATCAGCCGGCCGGTGCCGGAATGCTCGATGATGTCGGCCTTCCACTCCGCCAGGTCGAAGCGCGCCGAGGAGTCGGTGAACCAGATGGTGCCGTCGGCCGCGACGGCGGCGTTGTTGCAGATACGAACCGTCGCGTGGTCAACCGTGCGGACCAACACGGCGAGCTTGCCGTCCGAGAGGGTGGCAGGCGGTCCGCTCTCGGACAACTCGGCCGCGAGCAGTCCCCGGTAGGCATCGCAGATGAGGAGGCGGCCGTCGGGCAGCCACTCCAAGCCCATCGGACGACCGCCGGTCTCGACGAGCTGGCGGATCCGGCCGGTTTCGGGGTCGAAGCGGATGACGCGCCCATCCTCAAGCCCGGTCAGGACTCGTCCGTCGTCGTCGACCAGGACATCTTCACCCCCGATGCCCGGCATCGGATACACGTTGAGTGCCGGAATGGGCTCGGCGGTATCTGGGCCGGGGGCGGGGGGGTGCCAGACCACGGGTTCCACTGCAGTTCTCGCCATCTGCCTAGGGTGGCAGAAAGTCACACCTCAATGATGAAGTCGCGGGGGTCGCGCGGGGCGCGGATGTGTGGCGTGCTTGCGGGAAAGCCGATTGCGATGGCGCCGACCGGCTGCCAGAGCGGCGGGAGGTCGAGGACCTGCCGCACCACATTCGGGCAGAACATGGTCGAGGAGATCCAGGCACCGCCCAGGCCGTGGGCGGCCAGCGAGACGAGCAGATTCTCAACTGCGGCGCCAGCGGCCACCAGGAATAGGTCGCGTTCGTAGCCGTTGCGACGCGAGTCAGGGTAGCTGTGGGAAACCGAGAGATCGGAGAAGGGCAGCACGATGGCGGGGGCTCGCCACAGGATGTCGCCGCGGCGCACCCGACGCTCGATGGCGGCGTCGTCGTAGCCGTCGAGGTCACGCAGGTCGGTCTGCCACGCCTCACGCATTGCGGTGAGCAGGCGAGTCCGGGTCTGACGGCGTGGGATGGCAAACCGCCAAGGCGTCGTGTGGTGCGGACTCGGCGCGGTCACGGCGGCTGCGACCGCCTCGGTCACCAGCCGCTCGGGCACGTCCCGACTGGTGTCGAAGTCACGCACAGTCCGCCTGCCGTGGACCGCCTCTCGCGCGCCCAGGGCGCGTGCCTCAGCGGTGCCCAGCGTGAAGAGGTCGGCGGCGGGCGGCCGGATCAGGGTCGAGGCGTTGTCCGAGGTCGCGCGCACCCAGCGATCGGCGCCGCGAATCACCGCGGCGGCGACCATGCCCGCTTTTGGTCGGACGAGCTCGGATGCGGCTGCCAACTGATCCCCGATCGCGACGATGGTGGCGTCGAGGGACGCGCCGTAGGCATCTGGGCGGCCGCGCAGATCGTCCAACGCAACTATGCCTGCGCTGCCGACCGCAAAGTCGACCACACCCTCGCGCCAAGGGCGCCCTGCGGTATCGGTGATGAGCACCCCGATGTTCGTCAAGTCGTGGCGTCGCAGTAGTTCTGCGCGCAATGCTGCTGCGGAGTCGTCGGGCCGTTCGGGGAGCAGCACGACGGTCCCGTCATCGGTGTTCGAAGCGTCGACGCCAGCCGCGGCCAGGACGAAGCCGTGCGAGGTGCGCACGATTCGGGTGGTGCCGCGCGGATGGTCGCGACGGGCCACCTCGGCCACCGTTTCGCTATCGATGGCGGATTCACGGTCCGGCGCATCAAGCACGCGTCCTTCCGCCTTGGCGACGACCTTGCTGCTCACCGCCACGACGTCGCCGTCGCGCAGGCCTCGGTCGCCGTCCGGGAACGTCAACGCGGCGAGCGCTGCCGAGAGCATGGCGGCGAGATCATCTCCTGGTTGCACCACTCCGATTCCCGGCACGCCGACGATGGTCAGAGCTGCGTCACCGGTCACGCCGACCCACCTCAGCTGCCAGGCTCAGCAGCGCCACCGCAGCATCGCCGGCGCTCACCGGATCCGTCATGAGGGTGGGCGCAGAGCGCGCCAGGATGCCGCTGGCGGCGATCTCGGCCACCTGGTCGCTGTCCTCGGCATCGACCAGCCAAGCGTCGAGGAGGCCTAGGGGTCGAGGTCCGTAGTGGGCGGCCACCCCTGCCGCTGACGACTGCACTCCGATCGCTGTGAGACAGGCATCGGCCATCCCCCGCACCGGTCGGCCGGAGACGATCCCGGACATCCCCACCACTGGGGCGGCGGTGGTACGCAGCGCCTCGCGGACACCGTTCACGGCCAGGATCGCGCCGATCGACACGACTGGATTCGATGGCGGCAGGAGGACCGCATCGGCCTGTTCGATGGCCGCCACCACTCCGGGACCCGGCGTGGCATCGTCGGCTCCAACCATGACGAAGTCCTGAGCCGGCAACTTGGCCTTGTACCGCACCCACCACTCCTGGAAGTGAATTGCCTGCTTGGTGCCGTCGCGCTCCACCACGACGTGGGTCTCCACCCGATCGTCTGAGGCAGGTAACAGCGTCACGTCGAGTTGCCAGCGTGCGCAGAGGGCGGCCGTGACCGCCGACAGCGGATAGCCGGCATTGAGCATCTGGGTCCGGATCAGGTGGGTGGCCAGGTCACGGTCGCCCAGGCCGAACCAATCTGGCTGCGCGCCGTACGCCGCCAGTTCCGCCGCGGCGTGGAAGGTCTCGTCGGCTCGCCCCCAGCCGCGCGCCTCGTCCGCCCCACCGCCGAGGGTGTACATCAGGGTGTCCAGATCGGGTGACACCTTGAGTCCGAACAGCCAAATGTCATCGGCGATGTTCCCGATCACGGTGATGTCAGCCGCGGGACGGGCACGGCGCAGGCCCTGCACGAAGCGGGCGCCGCCGATGCCTCCGGCCAACACTGTGAGTTTGGGGTTCGTTGAGGTCGCGAGATCCATTGGGTGATTGTCCCAAGTGCGGTGATGCGTACGCTGGTGCGGTGGCAGCGGAGCAACGCGGGACGGCCGAACGTCGGGTCCTGGCGCGGGCTGGCCGGGGAGCCACGTTGAACCAGGACGAGATCGTGGCGCTGCTTGAACTGCGGGGGGCCCTGCTCCAGGACGCCATGGCAATGGCGGCGGACCGGCGTGACCGCGGGCTGGTAGACGCGGGCCGCCCCGGTGTCGTGACCTACTCGCCCAAAGTCTTCATCCCCCTCACCCGGTTGTGTCGAGATCGCTGCGGCTATTGCACTTTCGCGACTGATCCGGCGAATGTGCGCGCTCACGGCGAGGGCTACTACCTAACACCGTCGGAGGTGCTCGACATCGCCCGTGCTGGGGCGCAGGCTGGGTGCACCGAGGCGCTGTTCACCTTGGGGGACCGGCCCGAGGATCGGTGGGACGCCGCCCGGGATTGGCTGTCCGAAGCCGGCTACGACTCCACTCTCGCCTACGTGCGCGCCACCGCCGTGCGTGTCCTCGAAGAGACCGGGCTGTTGCCCCATCTCAACCCCGGCGTGATGTCGTGGGAGGAGATGCAGTTGCTCCGCCCAGTGGCGCCGAGCATGGGCATGATGCTTGAAACCACCTCCCGCAGGCTCTTCGAAACCCCCGGGGCGGCGCACTACGGCTCACCGGACAAGGATCCCCAGGTTCGACTGCGCGTGCTGGCCGATGCCGGCCGACTCAACATCCCGTTCACCTCTGGGCTGCTCGTGGGCATCGGCGAGACCACGGCCGAACTGGCCGAATCCCTGCTCGCTCTGCGCGCCGCGGCTCGCGAGTACCGGCACGTGCAGGAGGTGATCATCCAGAACTTCCGGGCGAAGCCGGACACCGCCATGCGCCATGCCGACGACTTGGACCATCAGGCCTATCTGGCGGCGCTGGCGACCGCCCGACTGGTCTTCGGCCCGGGCATGCGGATACAGGCCCCGCCGAATCTCAGCGACTCGGGGCAGCTGGCCGACGTGCTCGCCGCAGGTGTGGACGATTTCGGCGGGGTCAGCCCGCTGACCATCGACCACGTGAACCCGGAGCGCCCTTGGCCGCACATCGACGTGCTCGACGCCGCCTGCACGGCCGCCGGTCTCACCTTGCGCCCCCGTCTGGCGGTGCAGCCGCAATACGTGCTCGGTGATGCGGACCGCTGGATCGACCCACGATTGCACCCGCACGTGCGGGCGCTGGCCGGGCCGGACGGCCTGGTCCGCCCCGGGGCTTCGCCGGCGGGAATCGCCTGGCAGGAGCCGGACGACTACGCGGCTTTCGCGGCCCAGGCAGGTAGCGGGCGGGTGGATCTGGCGCGGACGATTGACACCGAGGGAAGACGCGCGGATCAGCGAGCGGATCAAGCCGAGGTCTACGGCGACTGGGAGGTGGTCGCCGAGCGATCAAAGAGGCGGGCGGTTGGCCCGGGACCCAGGTTGTCGTCGGAGGTGAAGGACGCACTGCGCCTGGCCGAACGCGACCCGGCGACGCTCACGCAGCCGGCGCACCACGACCGTGCGACAGCGCTCGCCGAGGCAGACGGCGCCGACCTGCAGGCGGTGGTCGCGTTCGCCGACCAACTGCGGCGGGAGGCCGTGGGAGACGATGTCACCTACGTGATCAACCGCAATATCAACTTCACCAACGTCTGCTACACCGGCTGCCGCTTCTGCGCCTTTGCGCAGCGGGAAACCGACGCCGACGCCTTCACCTTGCCGCTGTCCGAGGTAGGGCGGCGCGTGGACGAGGCCGTTGCCGCGGGCGCCACCGAGATCTGCATGCAGGGCGGTATCCATCCGAAACTGCCGGGTACGGCCTACTTCGAGTTGGCGGCCGAAGTCAAACGGCGTTCGGTGCACCTGCACGCATTCAGCCCGATGGAGATCGTCAACGGCGCCGCCAGAGCTGGCATGACAATTCGCGAGTGGCTGACCACGGCCCGCTCGGTGGGCCTGGATTCCATCCCAGGGACGGCGGCGGAAATCCTCGACGACGACATCCGCTGGATCCTCACCAAGGGGAAGCTGCCGACTGCCACCTGGTTGGAGGTGGTGGGTACCGCGCACGAACTCGGACTGCCGTCGTCGGCGACCATGATGTACGGCCACGTCGACGCCCCCACCCACTGGGTGGCCCACCTGCGCACGCTGCGCGAGTTACAGGAGCGCACCGGCGGCTTCACCGAGTTCGTCGGCCTGCCCTTCGTCCATGAGAACTCGCCGATCTACCTCGCCGGTGTCGCCCGACCGGGCCCCAGTCGCCGCGATGACGTGGCGGTGACCGCGCTCGCCCGGATTCTGCTGCACGAATCGATCCCGAACATTCAGGTGTCGTGGGTGAAGATCGGGCCTGCCGCCTGTGCCGAACTACTGGGAGCCGGTGCCAACGACCTCGGCGGCACTCTCATGGAGGAGACCATCTCGCGGATGGCGGGCTCGGAGTTCGGTTCGAGCATGACCCCGAGGGAGTTGCGGGCAGTCGCCGCAGCCGCCGGTCGACCCGCGGTGCAACGCAATACCACGTATACCAGCGTGGTGGCACCAGCAGCGCCCGTTAGTTAGGAATTCTTTTAATACCACCGAGGGCTTGACTTGTCTGGTACGACACGGGTGTAATTTCATCACTGTCATTCACACCGGGCCCTTCCCCCAAGGCCCAAGGGATCGCCCCGGAAGGAACCAGATGAGCAACGTTGAACTTTTTCCACTCGACTACCCCGAAGAGATGGCGTGGCAAGAGCGCGCCCTGTGCGCTCAGACCGACCCAGAAGCCTTCTTCCCCGAGAAGGGCGGGTCCACGCGCGAAGCCAAGCGAGTCTGCCAGTCCTGCGATGTCCGCATGGATTGCCTCGAGTACGCCCTCGCCAACGATGAGCGGTTCGGCATCTGGGGTGGGCTCAGCGAGCGGGAGCGCCGGCGGCTGAAGAAGCAGAGCGCCTGAGGTGCCAGACCGCACAGCCCGTGACCGTCACGGCCGTGGGCTGCGCGGACCTCTCCTTCCGGCCACCATGCCGGGTGCCCTCACCCGGCGCGAGGTGTTCGACCGCGTGGTGGCCCGCGCGGTTATCCACCTGGCCCAGCACACACCGGACATCGCTGAGGCCGATGTGGTCGTCGAGGACGTCCCGTTGGCCAGTCGGCGTCTCACTCGCGCACCGCTAGGACGGATCATGAGTCAACTGAATCCGCCTCAGTTGGTGCTTCATCGGCGACCGATCGAACAAGCCGGTGGCGGCACCCCACTGGTGCGCGACGTGCTGGCTGAATTGGTAGGCGAGTGGCTGGCGCACGACCCCGGCGACGTCGATCCGCACTACCCGCGTTGGTAGCTGCTCGCCGCGTGCCGGTCAAGTCGGAAGCGTCCCCGTCGGGTTAGGGTTCGGGCGTGGGACGGCAACGAGCGTGTTCAAAACCATCCTGTGGTTCACGGGCTGTGGCGACCTTGACCTATGTCTACAGTGAGTGCACCGCGGTGCTCGGCCCGCTGGCGACCAACGCGGATCCGCACTGCTACGACCTGTGCCAGGTGCACGCAGAGCGGATGACGGTGCCCCGTGGCTGGGACGTTGTGCGCCTCGACTTCGATCCGGACCAGTTCGGCCCCACGATTGACGACCTCGAAGCCCTCGCCGATGCGGTGCGGGATGCGGCCCGCAGCACGTCCGCGCCGGCCGCGGTGATTCCTGATGTTCCTTCTGGCACAGTTGAGGGCACCCGACGGGGTCACCTGCGGGTTCTCAGAGCTGCCGACGATGTTGACCACGCGGCTGCCTCACACGACTTCTAACCGAGAAGGCGGCGATGCGCGCACTAGATGAGGTCATCAAGGCCTACGACGTTCGCGGGGTCTACCCCGACCAACTCGATGAGGACCTCGCCTATCTGGTCGGGCGGGCCTGCGTCGAGGTGCTCCAGCTGCGGGCGGCCGACGGCGGTACGGGAACCATGGTCGTGGGGCGAGATATGCGTCCGTCGGGGCCGGCGCTGGTGGCGGCCTTCGCACGGGGTGTCACCGAGTCCGGGGTCGACGTCATCGATATCGGCTTGTGCAGCACCGACGGGCTCTACTTCGCCAGTGGCAGCCTCGGCCACGCCGGCGCCATGTTCACCGCGAGCCACAATCCCGCCGAATACAACGGGATCAAGATCTGTGCGGCCGGCGCTGTGCCAGTCGGGCGCGACACCGGCTTGGCCCAGATCAGTGCCTTCTGCGCAGCTGCGCTGGCTCAGCCGGGGGTTCCGCCTGACGGCTCCGAAGATGTGACGCCCGGATCCGTCGCCGAGGTCAACCTGCTCGACGACTACGCCGCCTTTCTGCGCTCCCTGGTGCCCGGCCTCGACACGATTCGTGCGCTGGACGTGGTGGTGGACGCCGGAAACGGGATGGCGGGGCTGACTGCGCCGGCGGTGCTCGGCCCCCTTCCGCTGGACGTGACTCAGATGTACTTCGAACTCGACGGCACGTTCCCCAACCACGAGGCAAACCCGATCGATCCGGCCAATCTCGCGGACCTGCAGGCCAGGGTGCGCGAGGTCGGTGCCGATCTGGGCCTGGCATTCGACGGCGACGCCGACCGCTGTTTCGCCGTAGATGAGACCGGCGAACTGGTCTCGCCGAGCAGCCTGACGTCGCTGATCGCGGTGCAGGAGTTGCGGCGCAATCCCGGTGCTCCGGTCATCCACAACCTGATCACCTCGGCTGCCGTGCCGGAGATCATCGTGGAGAACGGTGGAACTCCCGTGCGCACTCGGGTGGGTCACTCATTCATCAAGGCGACGATGGCCGAAACCGGCGCCGTTTTCGGCGGCGAGCACTCAGGCCACTTCTACTTCCGCGACTTCTGGCGGGCAGACAGCGGCATGCTCGCTGCGCTCCACCTCATATCGGCGCTTGGCAATTCCCCGACGGGCACCACCGTCGGGGACCTGCTCGAGCCCTACAACCGCTACGTGGCCAGCGGCGAGATCAACTCGACCGTGACCGATGGCGCGGCGGCTACCGAAGCGGTGCGCAGGGCCTTCGAATCGGAGGCCACCAGGGTGGACGAGCTCGATGGCCTCACCATGGGCGCCGACGAGTGGTGGTTCAACGTGCGTCCCAGCAACACCGAGCCGCTGCTGCGTCTCAATGTCGAGCATCGCGACGAGGCCGCAATGGCCGAACTACGCGACCGCGTGCTCTCGGTGATCCGCGCTGACAACCCCTAGGCTTCGGTCATGACCAATCTTGACCCGCGCTTGCTGGAGATCCTCGCTTGTCCCTGTCAACATCACGCCCCGGTGTCCGAACAGGCCGACGCAGTGGTGTGCCAGCGATGTGCGACGTCCTTTCCCATCACCGACGGTATTCCGGTGATGCTGCTGGACGAGGCGACGCCTGGGCCGGCGGGCATCGGTGCCGATCTCGGTGGCGCATAGGTGGCGATCGATGACGCGATCCTGCTCGATTCAGATCGGCTAGTCGCCCACGGTGGAACTGTGTTGGCCGCCACTGCTTCGGCGGGAGCGCAGTTGCGAGCCGGTCTGTCTGAAACCGACTCGGGCCCGGTCGCGGCCATCGCTGCTGCGGGACGTCCGCGCGCTCTGGTGGTGATGGGAGCCGGGGGGTCCAGCGCTGCCGGCGAGGTTCTGGCGGCCTGCGCCGGGCGCGGCTCCTCAGTTCCTGTCGTGACGACGACCGGTCCCGGCCTGCCTGGCTGGGTCGGCCCACTTGACCTCGTCGTCGCTGTGTCGGCGTCAGGAGCGTCGCCGGAGACGCTGGCCGTGGTCGCCGAGGCTGGGCGTCGGGGCTGCAGTGTCATCGGAGTCTCGGGAAGCGGTGGGCAGGAGCTCGAGACCGCAGTTGCACAAGCGCGCGGCACCTTCCTGCCAGTGGGACGCCTTCCACCTCCGCTACGGGCACGAACACTCACGTGGCGCCTAGCGGCGCCCCTGCTGCTGGTCGGTCAGGCGCTGGGCGTCGTGGACGGCGGCGAAGGCGCACTGGAGGCGGCAGCAGATGAATTCGACGTCGTCTCGCTGCGCTGCGGACCCGGCGTCGATCTGGGCGACAACCCCGCAAAGGACCTCGCTCTGGCCGCCGCCGAAGGCTATCCGATGCTATGGGGGACTCCGGGAGTTCCGGCGGTTGCGGCCCGACGGGCGAGCCGACAACTCGCGGAGAACGCGGGGCTACCGTCGGCGAACGGAGCATTTCCGGAGGTAGCCCGCACGCACGCCAGGATTCTGGCGGGTCCCTGGGGTCACGGCCCAGAGGACATTTTCCGCGACCGGGTTGAGGAGCCGCAGCAGACCGCGCGGCCCCACCTGGTGCTCCTCGCCGACGACGAGTGCGATGAGTTGAGTGCCGAGCTGGTAGTGGCCACCGAGGCGGTGGCCACGTCGGCCGGATTGTCTGTGCATCGGCTCGACGGCGGATCAGGCCACCCCTTGGCTCGGCTGGCACGAATCGTCCAGCCATTGGATTTGGCGAGCGTGTACGCCGCCGCGTTGGTCGACGCCGATCCGGCGGGAACAGCAGCTGGTCTTCACCCCACGCTCGGAACGGGAAGGTAGGCGCCGGTGTACGTCATCAGTGGACACCTGCAGCAGTACGCGTGGGGTCGCGATGGAGGCCTCAACCCCTGGCTACCCATGCCGCTGGCCGGTCCGCAGGCAGAGTTGTGGTTCGGGGCCCACCCAAACGGGCCGTCGCCGCTGGTGGGACAGCCCGGCACTCTCGCCGACGTCGTCTCGCCGGGCCAGGTCCCGCTGCTGGTGAAGCTATTGGCCGCCGGGCGCCCGTTGTCGATTCAGATTCATCCGGCTGCGGAGTTGGCGCGTCAGATGTGGGCTGCCAACTCGCCCCTCGTCGCCGACGACGGCGAGAAGGTCGAGATGCTCCTGGCCCTGGAACCCTTTGCCATCTTTGCGGGGTGGCGCGACGAGCGTTCAGCAGCAGCCTTGCTGCGCGCTACCTCGCCCACGCTGGAGTCGGCCGCGCAAGCAGTCGAGTTCAACGACACTCCGGCGGCGGTCAGGCTCCTGCTCGATCACGATGCGGCTGAGGTAGAACGGCTCACGCCGGCGCTGTTGGCGGCGTTGGCTCGACTGGGCGCCGAGGATGAACAGATCCACTCCTTCGGACTCGCTGCACGGTCCTTTCCCGGCGATCCAGGACTGCTGGTGTTGCTGCTGATGGATCACCACCTCCTCGCCGATCGGGCCGCGGTGTTCCTCCCGGCGGGTGGCGTCCACGCCTACGTCCAAGGTTTCGGCGTGGAAGTGATGACGGCCTCGGACAACGTGCTGCGGCTCGGCCTGACGCCAAAGCCGATCGCCGTCGACGAAGCGCTGGCTGCGGTCAGTGCCAGCGGGGACCCGCACTTTCTCGGTGGTGAGGTCTACACCGAGCACGGCCACACCACGGTGGCGGAGTACCGACCCCACCGCGCCCCGTTCTGGGTCAGCACGCTGCACGATTCGGAGCTCGCCGGACCGGCTGGGGCCTACCGCTGCGTGGTGGCGGTGCGCGATGACACCACGGTGCGCTGCGGCGACCAGGAGGCGTCCCTGCGGCAAGGACAGGCAGTAGCGGTCCTGGCCGAGGAACCGGAGATCCACATCGGTACCGATGGCTTGGCGATCATGGTCGAGTCCAAGGCAGGATGAGCGCGTGAGCACCGAGGGCGGAGTGAAGGCGGTCCTTGCCGCGCTGGTCGCCAACCTGGGGATTGCGGCGGCCAAGTTCGTGGCCTTCGCGTTCACGGGTTCATCGTCGATGCTGAGCGAGGGTATCCACTCCGTCGCAGATTCGGGGAATCAGGTCCTCCTGCTCATCGGGGGCCAGCGCGCCAAACGGGGCGAGAGCAAACACTTCCAGTTCGGTTACTCACGCGTGCGGTACGTGTATGCCTTCGTGGTCGCGATCGTGCTCTTCAGTGTCGGTGGCCTCTACTCGTTGTACGAGGGCGTCAAGAAGCTCAGGGGTGGTGAGGAACTGACCAACCTGCCCATTGCGCTCGGTGTCCTTCTGCTTGCGATCGTGCTCGAGGGTGGTTCGTTCCTCACCGCTATGCGGGCGTCGAAGAAATCCCGCGGTAGTCGGTCGGTTTTCGCTTTCGTGCGAAGGGTCCGGCAACCCGAGCTTCCTGTGGTTCTGATGGAGGACTTCGGTGCCCTCATCGGGCTGATGTTCGCCCTGTTCGGTGTGAGCATGGCGGCCATCACCGGCAACAGTCGCTGGGACGCGCTCGGCGCCATGGCGGTCGGCTCGTTGCTCGTGGTCATCGCGGTCTTCTTGGCCCTTGAGATGTCGGCCATGCTGGTGGGCGAGTCGGCGCTGCCGGAGCAGCAGCAGGCTATCCACGACGCGCTCGCGGCCGCACCGCTGGTGCAGCGCGTCATCCACCTTCGGACGCTGCACACCGGGCCGGACGAGCTCCTGGTGGCTGCCAAGATCGCTATCGCCCGGACCGACACCGGGGAGGAGATCGCGGCCGGCATCGACGAGGCGGAGGTGGCGATCCGCAGGGCCGTGCCCACGGCCCGCTGGGTCTTCATCGAACCGGACATCGATCGGGCGGCTGAGTCGACTTCTCAACCGACTGCAGACCCGACGAACCGCCCGACGGGCGAGCAGTCGGACGGCCCCCACCAGGGCGGGCATTGAAGCTGTCGGAGGCGCAGTGCTCGCCCACTCGCGGAGGGGGAATGGGGCGCGGCGCAACGCCGCCGATGGGGCCCTGGGTTGTCGAAGCGGCGAACCGTGCGAAAATAGAGTCTCCCGGCACGGAAGCCTCCAGCCCGCGGATTCATCGCACATCCAATCCAACGGGAGAACTACGTGGACTTCAAAGTCGCTGATCTTTCACTTGCCCCCGCAGGCCGCGACCAGATCCGCCTCGCAGAACACGAGATGCCTGGCCTTATGGCCATGCGCGAGAAATTCGGCGAGTCCAAGCCCCTCGCCGGCGCGCTGATCACCGGCTCGCTGCACATGACCGTGCAGACCGCCGTCCTCATTGAGACGCTGGTGGCACTCGGAGCCGGGGTTCGCTGGGCCTCGTGCAACATCTTCTCTACCCAGGACGAAGCGGCGGCGGCCGTTGTGGTGGGCCCCGAGGGCACACCGTCGAATCCCAAGGGCGTTCCGGTGTTCGCCTGGAAGGGCGAGACGCTTGAGGAGTACTGGTGGTGCACCCAGCAGGCGCTGCTCTGGCCCGACGGCACATTCGCCAACATGATCCTCGACGACGGTGGCGACGCCACCATGCTCGTGCACAAGGGATTCGAATTCGAGCGCGAGGGTTTCGTGCCCGCGCAAACCGGTGACGGCTCGGAGTTCGACGTCGTGCTCGGGGTGCTCGCCGAATCGATCGCCGAGGACCCGCAGCGCTGGACTACCGTCGCATCCCACCTCATGGGCGTGACCGAGGAGACCACCACCGGCGTGCACCGCCTCTACGAGATGATGCGCGACCGCACCCTGATCTTCCCGGCCATCAACGTGAACGACTCGGTGACCAAGAGCAAGTTCGACAACAAGTTCGGCTGCCGCCACTCGCTTATCGACGGCATCAACCGCGCCACGGACGTGCTCATGGGCGGAAAGACAGCAGTCGTATGCGGCTACGGCGACGTCGGCAAGGGCTCGGCCGAATCTCTGCGCGGTCAGGGCGCACGCGTCATCGTGACCGAGATCGACCCGATCTGCGCGCTGCAGGCGGCCATGGACGGCTATCAGGTGGCGACGCTCGACGACGTGATTGGTGACGCAGACATCGTCATCACCGCTACTGGCTGCGTCGATGTTGTCACCGCCGACCAGATGTCGCGCATGAAGAACAAGGCGATCCTGGGCAACATCGGTCACTTCGACAACGAAATCGACATGGCCGGTCTCGCCCGACTGCCAGGTGTGACGCGGCACAACATCAAGCCTCAGGTGGACGAGTGGACCTTCGCCGACGGTCACTCGATCATCGTGCTCAGCGAGGGCCGGTTGCTCAACCTCGGCAACGCCACGGGTCACCCGTCGTTCGTCATGAGCAACTCCTTCACCAACCAGGTGCTCGCCCAGATCGAGCTGTTCACCAAGCCCGACGAGTACCCCGTTGGGGTCTACACGTTGCCGAAGCACCTCGATGAAGAGGTTGCCCGGTTGCACCTCGATTCGTTGGGAATCGGCCTCACGGAGCTGTCCAAGGTCCAGGCCGAGTACCTTGGAATCCCGGTTGAGGGCCCCTACAAATCGGAGCACTACCGCTACTGAGTGGAAGGCGAAAACAGCCATGACAACGCCGCCCCCCTCCTCGGACGGGGGCGGCGTTGTGCCTCCCTCGAACCCCTATCTTCCCCCGCCCCCACCTCAGGTGGGTGCGTCCCTGCCACCGCCGCCGCCGCCGATTCAACCGCCGCCCGCTGGTGGTTGGCAGCAGCCGACCGGATACCCACCTCCGGGCTACCAGTCGCAACCGCCGGCGGACGGCGGCCCGCTGCTGTACCCAAATGCGCCGGTCACCCTGTCGGAAGCGGTAGCAGCCGGCCGACCGGTCCGAGCCGCCCGCTGGGGCATCCCCGACTTCGTCATCGCCTTCGCACTGTGGCTCTTCTTCAGCATCGTCGCGGGCGTGATCGCGCTGTCGCTGTTCGGTGCAGACGGGCTGACCAATGGCCCGGGAATCATACTTGCGCTGACGTTGCCCTGGCTGGGCTTCGCCGGCTGGCCGCTGTTGGTGGCCTGGTGGAAAGGCAACGGCCCGGTCATCGATTTCGGCCTCACGTTGCGTGCCAGCGACCTTCTATGGGGCTTCGTCTACGGGGTCGCCGCGCTATTCGCGGCTGCCGTCATCGCTGCGATCACCGCCTCGCTGGCGGGGGACTTCGATTCCGCGGCGGGCGAACTTGCCGATTCGTTGGACTCCTTGGTGGTGCTCATCCTCTTCGGCCTCGCGGTGGGATTTGGTGCTCCCATCGCCGAGGAGTTGGCGTTCAGGGGGCTGCTTTTCGGAGCTCTTGCCAAACGTGGCATGCCGACATGGTTGGTGATTGGCATCTCCGCGCTGGCCTTCTCTTTGATCCACTTCGAGCCGATTCGGGTGCCGCTGCTGCTCAGCACGGGCATCATCCTCGGCATCGCCAGGTGGCATCGGCGCAGTACGACGGTGCCCATCGTGGCGCACATGGTGAACAACCTGCCAGCCGCAATCGTGCTGGTAGTTGTGGGACCCTAGGGCGTCGCCCGCGGACTCAGCCGTCGTGCGCGGCTGACGCTTCGAGTACCGGCGCTAGGTTCTCGGTGCGGATGCGGCGGTCGATGTAGACCAACGCCGTCACACCCGCCACGAACGGCAGTGCCACCAGCGTGGTGACCATGCCGGCCAACGCCAGCCCGAACACGCTCCAGGTGGTGATCTCGCCGGTGGCCCCGCCGATGAGGGTGAAGGGTGAGGCCGCGATGCTTCCCACTGCTTGGGCCACGATGGAGCCGAGCAGCACAATGCCGAAGGTGCGCCAGAAGGCCCCCCGAACGAGCCGCCAGGACCGCTTCATCGCCATGATCGGCTGGTTGTCCTCCAGCGCGAGCGCGGGCGTGGTGAGGATGAGTCGAAACGTCACCCAGGCTCCGAGGATGACGGCCGCGATCGCGCCCAGGAACACCAGCACCGCGCCGATTTCGGTCAAACCGGCACTGAGAGCCAGCACTCCGGGCACCAGCGGCACTGCGATGGCCAGTGCCACGACGAGCCCAACCAAGATCGTTGCTCCGATCAGCCGCCACAATTGGGGCCGAACCAACTCCCACGCCTGCGAGACGGAGGTCGGTTGGCCGATGACGGCGCGGCCCATCACGTGCGTGAGCATGCCGGTGCCGAAGATCTGCAGAACCCCGGCCACGGCGCTGGTGATCAGCGCAATGCTCACCACAGTTACGAGCACGTTCACCAATTGGTCCGGATCCAACTGCGTTGGATCGTCGGTGGGCAACGAGGCGATCTCAGAGGAAGTCGTGGCGACGAGCGCCAACTGCACGAACGCTGCAACAACGCCGACCATGGCAGCCACGGCGATAACGGTCTTGGGTTCCCGCCTGACGTAGTCGATGGCCCCGGCCATGATCTCGCCGACGCCGAGCGGTCGCAGCGGCACCACCCCGGGCTTCGGCGCCGGCGGCGGGGGTGACCACGCCGATTCGCTGCCGTCTTGGCGGCCGGTGGACTCTGACTGAGGACCCCAGCCTGCGGTGTCCTCCGGGCCGCTGGCTCGGTAGGGCGGAGGTTGCTCCTTCGACCACTCCGAGGACGGCTGATCGTCAGACGATTCCGGCGGCGGTGCGTGTGGATCGTCGCTCATGGTCCTCCCTCACGCGTGGTTGAAGGCACCATGGTGTCATGCCGCCGACATCTTCAGGTGGCACCATGTCGTCATGGCAGGCGAAAAGATCCTGGTCGTCGACGACGACACGGCGTTGTCCGAGATGCTCGGCCTTTCGCTGCGGCGGTGGGGCTACATCACCGCCCTCTGCTCGCGGGGGGATGCCGCCTACGGTGCCTTCCGCCGGGAGTCGCCGGATCTCGTGTTGCTCGATTTGATGCTGCCCGGGCTGAGCGGTATCACCGTGTGCACCCAGATTCGGGCCGAGAGTGCTGTGCCCATCATCATGCTCACGGCCCGCGGCGACACTTCCGACGTAGTCCACGGTTTGGAGATGGGCGCTGACGACTACATCGTCAAACCGTTCAAGGTGGCTGAACTGGTGGCCAGGGTGCGGGCCCAACTGCGGCCGCGCACGATGCAGGCGGTCGAACGTTTGACGCTCGGGGATCTCACTATCGACGTGTCGGCACACCAGGTGAGCCGCGGCGGCGACACCATCGCGCTCACCCCGTTGGAGTTCGATCTGCTCGCGCTACTCGCCAAACGGCCGTGGCGTGCCTTCACCCGCGAGGAACTCCTCACCGAGGTGTGGGGCTACCAACATACGACCGACACGCGCCTGGTGAACGTGCACGTCCAGCGGTTGCGTTCGAAAGTGGAGCCGGACCCGGAGTCGCCATCGCTGGTGCTCACCGTGCGTGGCGTGGGGTATCGCGCCGGTGGCTAAGTCCGACGCGGCGTTCGTCGCCAGCGTCTCCCATGAACTGCGCACCCCCCTCACCACCATCCAGATGGCTGCTGAGGTGCTCTATGAGTCGCGCGAGGAGTTCAGTCCAGACGCCCGACGAGCGGCCGAACTGCTCTACGCGCAGGCGGAGCGATTCGAACTGCTGCTCGCGGATCTGCTGGAGATGTCGCGCTTCGACGCTGGCGACGCGCCGGTGGACGTCGAGGACATCGACCTCGGGGAGCTGGTCGCCAAAGTAGTCGCCGACCTCACCCCCACTGCGGCGACAGCCGCCACCGAGGTGGTCGTCGACGCCGCCGGTCAGATCGTGGTGGAGGCCGACCGCGTCCGGCTGGAACGGGTCCTGCGCAATCTGATCGTGAATGCTGCCACCCACGGCGGCGGCGGTCAGGTTCGCGTGGCCCTGCGTCCCGCCGAGAGCACCGAAATCGACCAGAGCGGGGTGGGCCCGGACGGTGAGCCGGCTTCTGGCCCTGGCGTCCTCGTGGAGGTCGTTGATTCCGGGCCCGGACTGCCGGCAGACCCCACCCAGGTGTTCGAGCGCTTCTGGCGCGCCGACCCATCGCGGGCCCGCGACACCGGGGGCGCCGGACTCGGTTTGGCCATTGCGGCTGAGGACGTGGCACTGCACCACGGACTGCTCCGGGCTGTGTCGAATTCTGCCGGGGGGAGCACCTTCCGCGTGTGGCTGCCCCGCCAGGGCACGGACTTGTCCACAGGTCGCGCCGCGCAGCACTGACTCCCACCTTGGCGGATCCACACTTGCCCGGTGAACCTCGAAGCCTGGGTGGATCTGGCCCTTCCTCGCTCCTGCTGCGACTGTGGCCGTCCGGGGGCGCTCGCCTGCCGCAGCTGCCTGATCCTGATGGAATCGATGCGGCCGATGCTACAGCTCCCCGTCGCTGGTGGGCCGCCGCTCTTCGCCGCCGGTGGGGAGCACGCCGGACTGTTGCGTTCGACGCTCCTACTGCACAAACGGCGCACCTACCGACCCGTCGTGCGGTCGCTCGTCGCGCTGCTCGGTCGCACCCTCGCGGTGGTCGCGGCGGTGATGCGGGCCCGCGGCACCTGGTGCCCACCGGTGGCGCTGGTCCCGATGCCCTCGAGTCAACGCCGACCATGGCGTCGGCCGGTCGTTGAACTGTTGGCACCGCTGGCGGCCTGCCTCCCCGGGGTGCGACTCGTCGCCGCATTGGTGGCGGCGCGGTCCCGACCGCCGCAGAAGGGGCTGGACGCAGCCGGCCGTGCCCGGAATGTCGCGGGTGCCTTTGCAGTCGGCAGATCATCGCTCAAGAGCGCAGGCTCGGTGGTGTTGGTCGACGACGTCGTGACCACCGGTGCCTCGATGGCGAGCGCGACGGGAGTGCTGGCCAGTGTGGAACGCGCGCCTGTTGCCGCGATTGCAGTGACGTGTGCACACATGGTGGGACGTTGACTCCCCGGCGCGATAGCGTTAGGGCATGGCATCCGTCCGGGTCCGTGGTTGCGCCCGCGTTCCATCAGAAGATAGTCGCGGGCAAACCGATGCCAGCCGCAGGCGAAACGGTCCACGTAAGGCGACTCTTGGTCGTCCGATCACGGAGCGGTTTAGAAGTAAGACCTGCACTGTGCGCTACCGCCAACAGGTGGCGCGCGGCAGAGGGAACGATATCCCGATGCAGGCGAGTGTGGGGTCGAAGACCAGGTCGGCCGGACGGATGCTGATCATTGTTGCCGCGACCAACGAGAGGAGTCGATATGGGGTACAACGGAATGCCTGATAGCACGGAGGTCATCGTGCACGGGCGTCACGTGGACCTGTCGAGCCGTTTTCGGGAGCACGTGACGGAGAAGTTGGAAAAGGTTGGGAAGTTTGGCGTGCCGATCGCTCGGGTCGACGTCGAGGTGTCCAAGGAGACCAATCCGCGGCTCGCGGATCGCGCGTTCGAAGTGGAACTCACATGTCGCTCGCGCGGGCCGGTGATCCGTGCCGAAGCCTATTCGACGGATCACTACTCCGCTTTCGACATCGCCTTTGGCCGCTTGACGGAGCGACTGCGCCGGTACGCCGATCGCCACCGCCCGCACCGCGGCGGCCGCCACTCCCATCGCGGCTCGCTGTCGACTGCGCCGTGGCAGGAGATCGGGATCGCCGAGGTCGAGACCGAGGTTGTCACCGATGTGGTGGATGACGACGTCGACGACGTCGACGGCGTCGCCGTGTTCGAGTCGGGTCCCGTAGTGGTGCGCGAAAAGACCCACGTCGCGGCACCGATGACCGTGGAGGAGGCGGTGACCCACATGGAACTCGTGGGTCACGACTTCTACCTCTTCCAGGACTCCGATTCGGGGCTGCAGAGCGTGGTGTACCGCCGGCGCGGCTACGACTACGGCTTGATTCGAATCGACAGCTCCGAGCAGGTCAACTCCGACTAGATCGGCGATCGCCAGCGTGGAGGAGGCCCCGGGAACGCCAGCACGGATCCTCATCAGCGATGACTATCCGCTGTTCGCACGTGGTCTGGCTGAGGCCCTGCGCGACCGTGCGGACTTGTGGGTGAACGTCGCTGACGATCCGCCGCGCTCGCTCACGGATCCCGGCTCCGTCGATGTGCTGGTGGCAGGCGTCGAAGGCGACGTGACGGTCATCTGGGAGGCCTGTGACCACTTGCGAACGGCGCTGGCTCCGCAGCCGCCGCCGATCGTGCTGCTCCTGCCCGGCCGGTCCGAGTTCGAGATGACCGCGGCAGCAGAGCTCGACGCGACTGCGGTCCTGCCGCGCAGCGCTACGGTCGCCGCGCTCGGTGATGCGTTGACCGCGGTGATCGAGGGGCGCACGTTGGTGGCCGCCGGGATGGCCGAGCGCATGCTCTACGAATTCGCCGGGTTGCTGCGTCGGCGGCGGGAAGCATCCGGTGTCGACTTGTCGAGGCGTGAGCAGCAGGTGCTCGAACTGATCGCCGATGGTCGCAGCAACCGGGACATCGCGGCGGTGCTGCACCTGAGCGACCACACGGTGAAGAACCACGTCCGACGGATTCTGGAGAAACTCGGAGCGGAGTCCCGGACCGAGGCATTGGTCATCGCGGTGCGCGCCGGCATCGTCGTGGTGGGTCAGAGCAGTTGGAGCCCCAGCCCCGAGGCGCGCGTAGCGGGTCACCGCGTGCTGCCCGCTGTCGCAAGCGTTGTCGGTTGCCTCGTGGTCCGCAGGCACCGCAAGCACCCAACCCTGGCCGCCGCGGGTCAGTAGCGCCACGTAGGCGCCCGTCTGAGCCGTCACCGCATCCTTGACCGCCCACACCCCCACCGGCAGGCACGCCGACACGGGCAGGGCGGCTTCGGCCGCAATGCCCTCCTCGAGTGTGGTGATCGGCTGCAACTGCCACGCGCCGGCGGCGATCTCCACCCAGGCGTCGTTGCGGATGGCGATCGGTTCGCGCGGGTCATCCGGACCGATCGAGGCCAGCCAGCAGTCCGTGTAGTGGTCGCGGTGGCGCAGCAATCCGTGGCAACTGCCCTCGGGGGTGAAACCGGCTTGCGTCGCCACATGCAGGCTGCGCAGGTTGCCGACCAGCGACTGCCATACGAGGCGACGCAGACCCACGACGTCGAACGCCCAGCCGACCAAGGCCGCGAGACCGGCGGAAGCCACGCCGCGCCCGCGCTCCCAGGGAGCCACCCAATAGCCGACGGAGGCTACCGCGGACTCGTCTATGTCGTGCAGGCTCACTACGCCGAGCAGTTGGTCGTCACGGCCCGCTACCACGAATGCCGTCAGGGAGCCGTCTGCAAGGCCGGTTGAGGCAGTTTCGGTGATGAATTCGAGGGCGTGTTCGCGGTCGTATGGAGCGGGCAGTTCGGTCATGTTGCGGGCGTCGGGATCGTTGCAGGCGCGCACCATGGCGTCGACGTCGTCGATGCGGGGCGCACGCAGCCCGGCGATCACGGAGTCCTCCACCTGCACGCCCGCCGGGACAGCCCTGGCGAGGCATTGCAGGAGTTCGTCGGACACAGCGGGTTCCATAGGTAGATCCCATCACGAACGTGACGCGTACCATGGCCCCCGTGGGTCTCTTAGACAAAGTGCTGCGCGCCGGTGAAGGCAAGACGCTGCGTGCGTTGACCAAGATCACGGCCGTCGTCAATTCCCTGGAAAGCGACTTCGCTGACCTTACGGATGCCGAGTTGCGCGCCAAGACAGACGAATTCCGGGCACGGTTGGCCGACGGGGAGGACACCCTCGACACGCTGCTGCCCGAGGCGTTCGCGGCGGTTCGCGAAGCCTCAACGCGCACCCTCGGGCAGCGTCACTACGACGTGCAGATCATGGGCGGCGCCGCCTTGCACCGCGGCAACATCGCGGAAATGCGCACCGGTGAGGGCAAGACGCTCGTTGCGACGCTGCCCAGTTACCTCAACGCACTCGCCGGTGAAGGTGTGCACGTGGTGACGGTGAACGACTACCTGGCCAAGCGAGACTCGGAGTGGATGGGCCGGATCCACCGGTTCATGGGGCTGGAGGTGGGCGTGATCCTGGCCCAGATGACGCCAGCCGAGCGACGAGCCGCCTACGGTGCGGACATCACCTACGGCACCAACAACGAGTTTGGATTCGACTACTTGCGCGACAACATGGCGTGGTCGCTCAACGATCTGGTGCAACGTGGCCACAACTTCGCCATCGTGGATGAGGTTGACTCGATCCTCATCGACGAGGCGCGGACGCCGTTGATCATTTCTGGTCCGGCGGATCACGAACCCAAGTGGTACTCCGACTTCGCCCGTCTCGCGCGTCGCCTCAAGCGCGACGACGACTACGAGGTGGACGAGAAGAAGCGCACCATCGGAATCATGGAACCCGGGGTAGAGAAGGCCGAGGACTGGCTCGGCATCGAGAATCTCTACCAGCCTGAGAACACCCCCCTTGTGGGTTTCCTCAACAACTCCATCAAAGCGAAGGAGTTGTTCAAGCGCGACAAGGACTATGTGATCCTCAACGGCGACGTTGTGATCGTCGACGAGCACACGGGTCGCATCCTCAGCGGGCGCCGCTACAACGAGGGCCTGCACCAGGCGATCGAGGCCAAGGAAGGGGTGGAGATCAAGGCTGAGAATCAGACCCTGGCCACCATCACGCTGCAGAACTACTTCCGCATGTACAACAAGCTGGCGGGCATGACGGGCACTGCCGCCACTGAGTCGGCGGAGTTCAACACCACCTACCAGCTCGGCGTGGTGCCGATCCCAACGAACAAGCCGAGCCAGCGTGCTGACCAAGCCGACCTCATCTACCGCACCGAGGATGCCAAGTTCGCCGCAGTTGTGGAGGACATCGCTGAGCGCTATGAGGCGGGCCAGCCCGTGCTCGTGGGCACCGTGAGCGTCGAGAAGAGCGAGCGACTCTCGCAGGAACTGCGCAAGGCAGGCGTGCAGCATCAGGTGCTTAACGCAAAGTTCCATGCCCAGGAAGCGTTGATCGTGGCTGAGGCCGGCCGCCGCGGTGCGGTGACGGTGGCCACCAACATGGCTGGGCGCGGTACCGACATCATGCTGGGCGGCAATCCGGAGTACCGGGCCAACGCCGATCTCGCCACCCGCGGGATGACCCCGACCGACGACCCCGAAGGCTACGAGGCAGCGTGGCCGGACGCCTTGGCCAAGGCCGAGGAGTCGGTTGCGGTCGAGCACGAGGAGGTGACCGAACTCGGGGGTCTGTATGTGCTGGGGACGGAGCGCCACGAATCGCGCCGGATCGACAACCAGTTGCGCGGCCGCTCTGGGCGCCAGGGTGACCCCGGCGAAACGCGGTTCTATCTCTCCCTCGAGGACGAACTCATGCTGCGGTTCAACGCAGGCATGGTGGACGCCTTCCTCACCAGATTCAATGTGCCCGATGACGTGCCGATCGAGGCGAAGATGGTCAGCCGCGCAATCGCCAGCGCGCAGTCCCAAGTTGAGTCCCAGAACGCTGAGATTCGACGCAACGTACTGAAGTACGACGAGGTGATGAACCGCCAGCGCACCGTCATCTACGACGAGCGGCGCGCCGTGCTCAACGGTGAGGATCTGAGCAACCAGGTGCGCCGGTTCATCGACGAAACCGTGAGCACCTACGTACAGGCGACCACCGCGGAGGGGTACCCGGAGGACTGGGACCTCGATGAGTTGCTGAGCGATCTCGCTCAGGTCTATCCGGTGTCGCTCAGTGTGGCCGACCTGGAAGCGCGCTCCGGTGGCGGCAGGCACGGCATTTCACAAGAGTTCCTCATCGAGGAACTCAGCGAGGATGCCCAAGAGGCCTACGACCGGCGCGAATCAGACTTCGGCGAGGACGTGATGCGGGAGATGGAGCGCCGCGTCATCATGAGCGTGCTCGACAAGCGGTGGCGCGAGCACCTCTACGAGATGGATTACCTGAAGGAAGGCATCGGCCTGCGCGCCATGGCCCAGAAGGATCCGCTCATCGAGTACCAACGCGAGGGATACGACCTCTTCGTGGTGCTGATGGCGGCCATCGGAGAGGAATCTGTTCGCTACCTCTTCACAATCGAGCCGGAGGTGCACAGGCCGACCGTGGCGGTGGAGCAGCCGGGTGAGTTCGGCATCTCCGGAGTGGCCAGCGGCGCGGTTACGGCCGCGCTTGCCGCCGCGGGTGGCACCGCCGCGGGCGCCTTGGACCTCGACAAGGCTGAATCGCCTGCCCAGCAGCCAGCCGCGCCGGAGGTGGTGCTGCCTGAGGCACTGACCGAGCGGGCTCGACCAGGACAGTTGCAGTACTCCGCGCCCACCGCCGAAGGCGGCGTCCAGAGCCGATCAGAGGCGGTGGAGAACGTCGACGATCCCAACGCCGGTGATGGCGAACCGAACTACGCCGGAACCGCGAAGAACGCGCCCTGCCCGTGCGGATCCGGACGCAAGTTCAAGCGCTGCCACGGGACCGCCCGCCGCTGAGGCACCCGGCGGTGCCGAATGGGTGTCGACTCAGACGGCACGCAGCGCGGTGCAGCGCCAGCGGCCGTCGAGGCCCTCAAGCCGCATGGCCAGCGCTTTGCTGCGAGGCGCTCCGGTGACGACCGCGCTGGCCTCCACCACGCCAGGGGCCGGACTCGTGATGCGGGTCGACACCACCCGCGGTCTGCGCCCCTGCGGGCCCGTTCCCTTCGACGCCCGTCCGGCCCGGGTAGGCCCAGCGCGGCCGACCATGAGTCGCAGTTGGTCGGCGACCTCCGGTGTGACCCAGGGGTGCAGCTGGGACACCGGACGTTGCCCGATGAAGACGTCGACGACGGCCTGCGCCAGCCGGTGCACCGTGTCGGCCGGATCACCGAGCGCATCGGACGGCGTCGGCTGCGGATCGAAGACGTCCACTGCCACCCGGATCTGGTCATCCGGTGTGGGTGTGTGTAGAACGATGGCGAGCGCCATGAAATCCCCCCGTAGTGCCAATACTGAGGTGACGGCCACCCGCCCCCGGCGCATAGGTTTACCGTGCGTTCAAGGTCAACTCAACGCCAGGCTTGGACTGCTGTGGATGAGGAGCAGATCTGGGCCAGCGATGGTACAGCGCTGTCATGCTCGGCGCGGGTCTGCGAAACTCACCCAATGACCGAAGATGACACCCGCCCGACGGCACTGCTGGTCGACTGGGGCGGAGTCCTGACCACCGACCTGGCCACCGCGATGTCGGCGTGGTCGTCCTCCGAGGACATCGAGGCCGCCCACTTCTCTGAGGTGATGCGGCAGTGGTTCGGCGAGTCCGGCGAGGCTGAGGCGCGCGTGAATCCGGTTCACGCCCTGGAGCGCGGCGAAGTCGAGGTGCCGCACTTCGAGGCGGAACTAGCCGCGGCGCTCACGGAGGTATCGGGCAAGCAGATCGTGAGCGAGGGCCTGCTGAGCCGGCTCTTCGAGCACTTTCGCCACGCGCCGGACATGGCCGCGTTGGTCCGCCGTGCCCGCGAGGCGGGAATTAGGACCGCCCTCCTGAGCAACTCCTGGGGCGATTTCTACCCCATGCATTTGTTCGACGGCATGTTCGACGAATTGGTGATCTCCGGCGAAGTGGGCATGCGCAAGCCAGATCCGCAGATCTTCATGTACACCGCCACTCTCGTGCGCACCCCGCCGCGCAGGTGCGTGTTCGTCGACGACTTGGCCCACAACGTTCGAGCGGCCGCCCGACTGGGCTTCCTCGCGATCCATCACACGAGCTACAGGTCCACCGCGGATGATCTGAGCGCGCTGTTCCGAATGGACCTGCGGCGCTAGCCTCGGCGGGCGACGGGCGGCAGGACCCCCGTGCGAAGATGGAGCCATCTCGAAGGGAGCGCTTGTGGTCGATCGGCTGAGTCCCGAGGATGCCTCATTCCTGTATCTGGAGGATCCCACCACCCCCATGCACGTCGGGGGCGTGGCGATCTTCCGTGAGACCGAGGCGGGGTTCGACTACGACCGCTTGGTCAAGCTCATCCGGGACCGGATCGCTCTGGCGCCGCGGTACCGGCAGAAGATCAAGCACGTACCGGGGAACATCGGTGCCCCGGTGTGGGTCGACGACTCCAACTTCGACGTCACCTTCCACGTGCGGCGCTCTGCGCTGCCGCGGCCTGGTACGGATGCACAACTGCGTGAGCTCACCGCGCGCATCATGGCCCGGCCCCTGGACCTCACCCGTCCGATGTGGGAGATGTATCTCGTTGAGGGGCTCAAGGGCCGACGGTTCGCGATTCTGACGAAATCCCACCACACCATCGTCGACGGCATCATGAGCGTCGACATCGGGCAGGTGATCCTCGACGATGCACCGGTGGCCGACCTCGACGCGGATCCGATGTGGCGCCCGGCGCGCGAGCCAAGCAAGGCTGAGTTGCTCATGGGTGCGGCAGGCGAACAGTTCAAGTCGCCCGCCGTGGCGGTGGAAACGGTGCGCAAGGGTGTCGGAGATGTGACCTCCGCCGTGGCCGACGTCGGCAAGTCCATGCTCGGGCTAGTGTCGGCGGCAGTCTCAGTGGCTCGAGCCCCGGCGACCGGGCCGCTGAACTTCGAGATCTCGGAGCAGCGCCGGTTCGCCATGGCGGCCATGAAACTGAGCGACTTCAAGGCTATCCGCAACGCCCATGGCGGCACCGTCAACGACGTCATTCTTGCCGTCGTCACCGGAGCCCTGCGCGCATGGCTGCTGGCTCGTGGGGAGCGGGTGAACGTGCGCTCGGAAGTCATCGCCTTGGTACCCGTGAGCGTGGAACCCTCCTTCGACGCTGAGAGCCCCGGTGATGTGCAGCCGTTCCTGGTGCCGCTGCCGGTCGGTGAATCGGACCCGGTGGTCCGACTCAGCCGCATCAGTTTCGAGATGTATCGCCACCGTGAGAGTTCCCGACTGGTCGGGGCGGAGACGCTCGCCACCATCGCCGGATTCGCCCCACCCACGCTGCATGCGCTCGGTGCCCGGGTGGGTGCCGACATCACGCAGCGCGTCTACAACCTCGTCGTCACCAACGTGCCCGGCCCGCAGACGCCCCTCTATGTGGGTGGCGCGCAGATGGTCGCTGCCTACCCGGTGGTTGCCCTGACCCGCGGACATGGTCTGAGCCTGGGACTCACCTCCTACAACGGCGGGGTCTTCTTCGGCCTCAACGCCGACCGCGACGGCATCCCCGACGTGGACGACTTGGCGGAGTGTCTGCGTGAGGCGCTCGAGGAGCTCAAGGACACCGTCAAGGGTCGCCGGCGCCGCTGACGTTCGGCGGTTTCCGCCACCGGGAGCCCACGACGAACGGCAGGAAACCTGCGGCAGACGGCATGGAACATTCCTGACCGAACCGTTACATTCGGCTTCCCCCGCGCGTATGGTGGTCGGAATCGGTGCTTGCCCGATTCCTACCGACATCACCGGTGATGGGAGAAGCGATGGCACGGCGACGCCCCAAGCGTGGTGTCGTGCTCGGCGGAGGGGGGATGCTGGGTGCGGCCTGGATGGTGGGGGCCCTTTGCGCGCTGGAGGAGGTGCACGGCGTCGACCTGCCCAAGGCCGATGTGATCGTTGGTACGTCCGCGGGTTCGGTACTCGCGTCCCTGCTCGCGGCGGGGGTCACCCCTGTTCAGTTGCGCGACCACCAGCGCGGCCACCCCATTACTGACGGCCCACTCGCTGGCTACTCCTGGGATTATGAACGCGCCACCGGTCAGGGTCGACCCAAGATCCCGCGGCTGGTACCGGCAACAGCTCGCGCCTTCACGTCGAGTGCTCGCAAGATCAGGCAGCTGCCTCCCACCGCGGTGCTCGCCGGCTTCATGCCCGAGGGAAAGGGCTCGCTCGAACGCGTGCAGCACCTCATCGAGGCGATCACACCGATGGACGAGTGGTCGCCGCATCCCAACTTGTGGATCGTGGCCATGGATCTCGACGAGAGCAAGCGGGTGGCTTTCGGCCGTGCGGGCTCGCCCGCGGCCCCGCTGGCCGACGCGGTGCGGGCGTCCTGCGCCATCCCGTCCTGGTTCCAACCTGTGGAGATCGACGGGCACAAGTACGTCGACGGCGGCGCGTGCTCCGCGACCAGCGCAGATCTCGTGGCCGACATGGGCCTCGATGAGGTGTACGTGCTGGCGCCGATGGCGTCATTCGCGCTGGATCGTCCCAGCAGCATGCTCGCGCGGCTCGAGCGGCGCTGGCGAGTGGCGATTACCAAGCGGCTCATCCACGAGGCAGAGAAGGTCCGCGAGGGCGGTGCCGAGGTGACGCTGCTTGCTCCGGGGCCGGAGGATCTCGAAGCGATGGGCGGCAACCTGATGGACGTCAGCCGACGGTTGCCTGCGCTCGAGACCAGTTTGCGCACGTCGGTCGAGGCACTGCGCGACCCGGACCGTCTCGGCCCGGATCATCTCGCCGACGTGGTCTGAGCCTCCGACGGATCCCCCGCGAGGTTGGTCGCTGAACTAGCAGCGGCGCCACGTGCAGTGCCAGGATAGCCAGCATGGATGCCGTCACGACTCCGCCCGAGGCCATCAACGAACCCATCCTGGAGTACGCCCCGGGTAGCCCCGAACGTGCCCGGCTGGAGCGCCGGGTTGCCGAACTGGACTCCCAGGGGACCATCGACCTGCCGTGCATGATCAATGGCGAGTGGCGCATGGCAGGCGGCGCAGACATTGACGTGGTGCAGCCGCACGCTCACGCCCGGGTGCTCGGTGTCACTCGCAATGCCACCACGGGCGACGCCCAGGCGGCTCTCGAGGCTGCCTCGCAGGCCGCCCCCGGCTGGCGCGCTTTGTCGTTCGACGACCGCGCGGCTGTGCTGCTCAAGGCGGCTGACCTGCTGGCTGGGCCCTGGCGTGCCACCCTCAACGGTGCCACCATGCTGGGGCAGTCCAAGACTGCCCACCAGGCGGAGATCGACTCCGCCTGCGAACTGATCGACTTCTGGCGATTCAACGTCGAGTTCGCTCGGCGGATCCTCGCCGAGCAGCCCATCTCGTCGCGCGGCGTGTGGAACCGGTTGGATCACCGGCCCCTTGAAGGCTTCGTCTACGCGATTACGCCGTTCAACTTCACGGCTATCGCGGGCAACTTGCCCACCGCTCCGGCCCTGATGGGCAACACCGTGGTGTGGAAGCCCGCCCCCACGCAGCAGTTCGCCGCCAATTACTTGATGCAGATTCTCACAGCGGCCGGTCTGCCGCCCGGCGTCATCAACATGGTGACCGGTGACGGCCTCGCCGTGAGTGAAGTGGCCTTGAACTCGCCGGATTTGGCGGGCATTCACTTCACCGGTTCGACGCCGGTGTTCCAGACCCTGTGGCGCACGGTCGGCGAGCGCATCGCTGACTACCGCACCTACCCCCGCCTCGTCGGTGAGACCGGCGGCAAGGACTTCATTCTCGCCCACCCCAGCGCCGACCCGGATGTGCTCACCACGGCGATGATCCGCGGTGCATTCGAGTTCCAGGGCCAGAAGTGCTCCGCCGCATCGCGGGCCTACATTCCGCGCAGCCTGTGGAAGGTGATCGCCGACGACTTCCTCCAGCAGGTGGACGACATCACGCAAGGGCCGGTGACGGACCTGCATAACTATGTGTCAGCGGTGATCGACCGCAAGTCCTTCGACAAGAACGTAGCCGCGATCGAACGGGCTCGAGCCGACGACACCGTCGAGATCGTGGCCGGGGGCACCTACGACGACTCGGTCGGCTACTTCATCCGCCCCACCGTGCTGCTCGGTGGCGACCCATCCCGGGAGTACTTCACAACTGAGTACTTCGGCCCGGTGCTGGCGGTGCACGTCTACGAGGACGCCGATTACCACGCCATCCTGGCGCAGATGGAGAGCATTGCGCCCTACGCCCTGACCGGATCCATTCTCGCCACCGACCGGCGCGTCATCGCCGAGGCAACCGAACTGCTGCGCTTCGCGGCTGGCAATTTCTACATCAATGACAAGCCCACGGGCGCAGTGGTGGGTCAGCAACCGTTCGGGGGCGGGCGGGCCTCGGGCACGAATGACAAGGCTGGCGCCATGCAGAATCTCATGCGGTGGACGTCGACCCGCGCCATCAAAGAGACGTTCGATCCGCCGACCACCTACGGCTACCCCTACCTGGGGTAACTCCGCGCACCACCTCAGGGCATCGGGCTACCTCACGGCATCGGGCCACCGGTCAGGAAAGCGACGCCGACCCGGTTCTCCTGCCGCACCGCCCGTTCCATCTGGCCCGCAATCACGCTTTCGATCTTGCCCCCGATCAGTGGCACGGTTGCCTTCACCTCGAAGACCACATCCACCGCCGAGCCGTCCGCGACCGGGTGGAGGCTCAGGGTCCCGTTGATCGTCGACGGGGTCCCCTTGAACTCCAACTCAACCGCCGCAGTGCGGGCGCCGAGATCGTCGGCCGGGCTCCAGCGGGTCTTCTCGATCACGTGGATCTGATCTCCGGTGAAGGTCTTCACGAAGCCGGGAACCTGAGCCGGAAGATCACGGATCGCGGAAATCAGCACGTCGGAACCCACGTCGGATACCTCGATGTCGGGGTTCGTCCCACCGGTGCGAAGTAGCTTCTGCTCAATGTAGGCCGGATCGCGGAACATGGCGAAAACCTCGTCGCAGGTGGCGTCGTACGTCATGGTGGCCGTGACCTTTGTGGTCATGAAACTGACTCCTTCGGGTGGGTGGCTGACGACAGCGTTGCGCATCGCGTTCGGTGCATTATCCGGCAGGTCGCGATGGGGGGCCTTACGGGTGGACTTCGGACTAGCCTGGAGGAATGACAGTACGTGACGACGCACCGCTGGCGAGTGATCCGGTGGTCAACGACATCTTGCGCCGCGGGGTGGAGCAAGCCGAGCAGGGGCATCCGCCGGAAGACCACGTGAAACTCGCGCGACTGGTGCGTGACTACTTCGCCCATGTTGACCCCGCGGATCTCATCGAGCGCGACTCTACCGACCTCATCGGAATGGTCACCTCGCACCGTCGGTTGGCCATGCACCGGCGCCCGCACGAGGAGAAGATCGCTGTCTTCACTCCTGCCGTGAACGTCAACGGCTGGTCGTCTGGACACACCGTCATGCAGGTGGTGATGGACGACATGCCGTTCCTGGTGGACTCGGTGAGCCTGTCCCTGACGCAGAACGGACACGACCTTCATCTGGTGATCCATCCGCAGTTTCTGGTGCGTCGCGACGCCGAGGGCAACCTCGAAGAGGTCTACGGTCTGTTGTCGTCGTTCCCAGCGGGCTCCGCACCGGACGATGCCCTGGCCGAGGCGTGGATCTCGCTGGAGTTCAACCGCGAGTCCGATTCCGACGAACTGGCCGCCATCGAGACCAGGGCCGTCGCTGCACTCACCGATGTGTCCCTCTCCGTGCGGGATTGGCCGCAGATGCATGAGATCGCGCTGGGTCTGGCAGCGGAGCTGCGACAGGATCCGCCAATCACCGTGGAGCCGGACGAGATCACGGAGTCGGCGGATTTCATCGACTGGCTGGCGGACGACCATTTCACCTTCCTCGGATACCGCGAGTACGACCTGTCCGATGACGGTGAGGAGCTCATTCCGGTGCCGGGCTCCTCCTTGGGCATCATGCGGGAAGCGTCCGAGAAGTCGACCTCGTTCAGCAAACTGCCGGCGGTGATCCGTGAGCGGGCGCGCGAACCACACGTCCTCGTGCTTACCAAGGCCAACAGCCGTTCGCACGTGCACCGGGCGACCTACTTGGACTACGTGGGAGTCAAGCGGTTTGATGCCGATGGCGTCGTGGTGGGAGAGCGACGTTTCCTGGGCCTCTACACGGGATCGGCCTACGCCCAACCTGTGCACATGATTCCGGTGCTGCGGCGCCTGCAGGAACAGGTGACGAAGCGTGCCGGGGTGGACGCGAGTTCGCACCGGGGCAAGGACCTGCTGCACTTCATCGAGACCTACCCGCGCGATGACCTCTTTCAAGTCGATGCCGACGAGCTGTACCGGGTGGGTATCGCGGTGCTCGGAATGCAGGAACGGCGCATGGTGCGCGTATTCGTGCGGCGCGACACTTACAGCCGCTTCGACGCCGTCATGGTGTATCTGCCGCGGGACCGGTACACGACCACGGTGCGGTTGAAAATCCAGGCGATTCTCACGGAAGCCTTGCATGGCACCGCGGTCGACTTCACCACCACTGTGTCGGTTTCGGTGCTGGCGCGGCTCAACTTCACCATTAGGGTGGCGCCCGGCTACGGCGATCAGCCGATAGACGTGCCAGCGCTGGAGGCGCGCATCCGAGCCGCCGTCCGGTCCTGGGACGATGAGTTCTCCGATGCCCTCATCCACGAGTTGGGCGAGGAAACTGCGACCCAGCTGATGGCCAAGTACGTCAACGGCCTGCCTGACGCCTATCGCGAGGCCTACACCGCGCGCGGTGCGGTCGCCGACACCCGCCAGTGGGAGTCGCTGGCGCCGGGTGAGGTCGCGGTGTCGCTGTACGAGCAGTTGGACGCGCCAGCCTCGCAGCGGCGATTCAAACTCTTTCGAGTCGGGGCTCCGGTGACGTTGCTGGAGGTCTTGCCCATTCTGGCGGCGCTCGACGTCGACGTGGTCGACGAGCACCCCTACGCAGTGACCCGCGTCGGCGACACCGAGGCGTACCTCTACGACTTCGGGCTCACGCTGCACGGCCATGGGAAGCTGCCCGACTTCGGCTCGCTCTCCGATCGATTCAGCGAAGCCTTCCTGGCGGCCTTCAACTCGCAAGTGGATCCCGACGCGACGCTTGGATTGGTGACGAGGGCAGGGCTGACCTGGCGGCAGGCGTCCTACGTGCAGGCGTGGGTTCGCTACTCGCACCAGATCGGTTCCCGATTCAGTTTCAGATCGGTGTCGAATGCGCTGCTCACCCACCCTACTTTCGTGCAGTTGCTAGTGGAGTGGTTCGAGGTGAGGTTCGATCCGGACTTCGCAACCTCGGGCGTAGCCGTCGATGAGGCGCGGCGGGCGGCTTCTGACCGCCTGGCGGTGAAGTTGGCGGGTGAACTCGACTCGGTCATGAACCTCGACACCGATCGGATTCTGCGGGGCATGATCGAAATCGTCGGCGCGATCCTGCGCACGAACGTGTTCCAGTCGGTGGGCAAAGCCGGCTCGGGAGCGTTCGAGTGCAAGCCCTGGTTGTCGTTCAAAATCAACCCCCGAGCCATCGAGAACATGCCCGAACCTCGGCCGCAGTTCGAGATCTGGGTGAACTCGCCGCGAACCGCGGGTGTGCACCTGCGATTCGGGCCAGTGGCGCGAGGTGGCCTGCGTTGGAGCGACCGGCGGGACGATTTCCGCACCGAGGTGCTGGGATTGGTCAAAGCCCAGGAAGTGAAGAACGCGGTGATTGTGCCCGTCGGGTCCAAGGGCGGTTTCGTCGTTCGGCAACCTCTCGAAGGGGCCACCCGTGAGGAGGCTTTGGAGCAGGGGCGGGCGTGCTACACGGAGTTCATTTCCGGTTTGCTCGACCTCACCGACAACCGCATCTCCGGCACGGTCGTGCCACCTTCCAAGACGGTGCGCTGGGATGGCGACGACTCCTATCTGGTGGTCGCCGCTGACAAGGGCACAGCGACGTTCTCCGACTTGGCCAACTCCATCTCGGCGGCCTACGGCTTCTGGCTCGGCGATGCTTTCGCCTCCGGCGGATCGGCGGGGTACGACCACAAAGCGATGGGAATCACTGCCCGCGGGGCTTGGGAGTCGGTCAAGCGCCACTTCCGCGAACTCGGGGTGGACGTGCAGACCGAGCCGTTCACGGTTGTGGGCGTCGGCGACATGAGTGGCGATGTGTTCGGAAACGGCATGTTGCTCAGCACCAAGATCCGGTTGGTGGCGGCCTTCGACCACCGGCACATCTTCTTGGATCCGGATCCGGATCCGGCGGTTTCGTTCGCCGAACGGGAGCGACTGTTCGCGCTGCCTCGCTCAAGCTGGGACGACTACGACCGCTCGCTCATCAGCGAAGGTGGCGGGGTGTTCGCCCGCACGGAGAAGTGGATCAAACTCAATCCGCGATTGCGTGAGGCACTCGGCATCGACGCCAAGGTTGAGCGGATGGCACCTCCCGACGTGCTCCGGGCGATCCTGCAGTCACCGGTCGATCTGCTCTGGAACGGCGGCATCGGCACCTACGTGAAGGCATCGAGCGAGACCGACCAGCAGGTGGGTGACAAGGCCAACGACCCGATACGCATCAACGGCAATCAATTGCGCACGCGCGTGGTCGGGGAGGGCGGCAACCTTGGCCTCACCCAGTTGGGTCGGATTGAAGCGGCCCGGCACGGGGTGCAGCTCAACACCGATGCGGTGGACAACTCGGCCGGGGTGGACTGCTCCGACCATGAGGTGAACATCAAGATCGCGCTTGACCGCGTCGTGCATGAGGGCGACCTCACCACCAAGCAGCGCAATGCGTTGCTCGTTGAAATGACCAGCGACGTCTCCGACCTCGTGTTGGCCGACAACTACGAGCAGAACGTCCTGCTCGGTAACGCCCGGGTGCAGTCGGCGCTCATGATGCCTGTCCATGCACGCATGATGCGTCGGTTGGACGAGGAGGGCCTGCTCGACCGCGCCCTGGAGTACTTGCCCAGCGACGACGACATTGCCGCTCTGGAAGCGGAGTCCCGCGGAATGACGTCACCGGAGTTCTGCACCCTCATGGCCTACGCCAAGAACTACCTGACCAGGCAACTCAACGAGTCCGACCTGGACTCCGACCCGTTTTACTCCGATTTGTTGCTGGCGTACTTCCCCGAACCGATGGTCGCTCGCTACCCGCAGGCCATTGAGGAGCACCCCCTACGGGGCGAAATCATCAGCACGATGGTGGCCAACTCGATGATCAACCGAGGCGGAATCACCTTTGCCTATCGGGCCCACGAGGAGACGGGCGCGTCCTCGCCCGAAGTGGCCCGGGCCTACTCCGTGAGTCGCGCAGTGTTTGACTTGCCGTCCTACTGGCGGCGCATCGAGGCACTCGACAATGTCGCTCCCACCACCGCCCAGGCGGCACTGCACCTTGACGTGCGCCGGCTACTCGATCGCTCCACGCGGTGGTTCCTCACCACCCGTGGCGGCCGATTGGACGTTCGCGGCGAGATCGAGCGGTTCGCGCAACCGGTGGCGCAGCTGGCGCCGCTGGCCGCCGGGATGTTGGTGGGCGACGAATCTGTGCGCCTCGCCAAACGCACAGCGGAGTTGACTGCCCTGGGTGCCCCGGCGGAACTGGCCCACGACGTGGCGGTGCTGCTCGACGTGTTCAGCCTGCTCGATACGGTGCAGGTCGCGCAGCGGTACGACGAGGACCCCGTAGCCGTCACGGAGCTCTACTTCGCCCTCAGCGAGCGGTTCGCCGTGGATCGCTTGCTCAACGAAATCACCCGGCTACGTCGGTCCGGCCGATGGGACGCTCTGGCTCGATCGTCGCTGCGCAGCGACCTTTACGGCGCCCTCGCCGGTCTCACGGCGCGGGTGTTGCGCCAGACACCGCAGGGAGGCCCGGTTGAGGAGCGCATCGCGGAATGGGAGTCGGCCAACGCGGAGGGCCAGGCCCGCGCTCGGGCAACTCTCACCGAGATCGTCGAGTCCGGATCTCAGAGCTTGGCCACCATCTCGGTGGCGCTGCGCGTCATCCGCACGCTCGTGTATCAGGGCACCGGCGACTAGCAGTTACGCTGGCCGTTGTGAACCCTGAGCTTGTTGACGAGATCGCGCAATTGCGCGCCACCTTGGCTGGTGTCGAATCGGTGCTCGACCTGCCTGGCATGCGCGACGACATCGCCATGCTCGAGTCGGAGGCCTCGGCGCCGGACCTGTGGAACGATTCAGCGCACGCCCAACGGGTGACCTCCAGGCTGTCCGGGCTGCAAAGCGAGGTGCGCAAGGTCGAATCGCTGTCTGCACGGATGGCCGACCTGCCGGTGATGTTCGAGCTTGCTGAGGCCGAGAATGACGCCGACGCCCTGGTTGAGGCGGAATCGGAGATGGCCGATTTGCGCACGGCCATCGCCGCCCTAGAGGTCCGCACGTTGCTGTCGGGGGAGTACGACCAACGGGATGCCCTGGTGACGATTCGTTCCGGCGCCGGCGGTGTGGACGCCGCCGACTGGGCCGAGATGCTCATGCGGATGTACCTGCGTTACTGCGAGAACAAGGACTGGAGCGTCGAGGTCTACGACACGTCGTACGCCGAGGAGGCCGGGATCAAGTCGGCCACTTTCAAAGTCACCGGACCCTACGTGTACGGCACCCTCTCGGTCGAGCAGGGGACCCACCGTCTGGTGCGCATCTCGCCGTTCGACAACCAGGCGCGACGTCAGACGTCGTTCGCGGAGGTCGAGGTCATCCCGGTGGTGGAGCAGACCGAATCGATCGAGATCCCCGAGGACGAGCTGCGCGTGGATGTGTACCGATCTTCAGGACCCGGGGGGCAGGGCGTGAACACCACCGACTCGGCCGTCCGTCTCACGCACATTCCCACCGGGGTGGTGGTGTCGTGCCAGAACGAGCGCTCGCAGTTGCAGAACAAAGCGACGGCGATGGCCGTGCTGCAGGCAAAGCTGCTGGAGCTCCGACGCCAGGAGGAACGTGCCAAGATCGACGCGCTGAAGGGTGATACCGCCGGCTCGTGGGGTAACCAGATGCGTTCGTACGTGCTGCACCCCTACCAGATGGTCAAGGACCTGCGCACCGAAACGGAGACGGGTAACGTCTCGGGCGTGCTCGACGGTGAGCTCGACGAGTTCATCGAAGCCGGCATCCGCTGGCGACGGTCGTCCACAACCGGCAGGTCATGACGCCAGATTCGGCGTGTCGGGTCGTAGGGTTAGGCCATGACCGGCCCTAGTGTGGCGCAAATGGGAAGAGCACGACGATCGCGAAATGTGGCCGGGGTGGATGTCACCGGGGCCATCATTCGCTTCCAGCACGTCACCAAGCGCTATCGCAGGCAAATGTCGCCTGCACTGCTCGACGTCACCTGCGCGGTACAGCCGGGGGAGTTCGTCTTCCTGGTGGGCCCGTCGGGCTCTGGCAAGTCGACCTTCATGCGGCTCATGCTGCGCGAGGACACTCCTTCTGCCGGGCAGGTGCTCGTCGCAGGCAAGGATGTCGCGGCTATGCGCAGTTGGCGGGTGCCAAAACTACGCCGGTCCATCGGCACCATCTTTCAGGATTTCCGGCTGCTGCCCAATAAGAACGTCTACGAGAACGTCGCATTCGCCCTCGAGGTGATCGGTAAGTCGCGCAGCCAGATCAAGATGTCGGTGCCCGAGACGCTTGAGTTGGTGGGCCTGTCGGACAAAGCAGACCGTCGCCCGCACGAACTCTCTGGTGGTGAGCAGCAGCGGGTGGCGATTGCCCGCGCCTTCGTCAACCGGCCGACGATAGTGATCGCCGACGAACCCACCGGCAACCTCGACCCGGCCACGTCCATCGGCATCATGCGTCTGCTCGACCGCATCAACCGCACCGGAACGACTGTGCTGATGGCCACCCACGACGCGGCGATCGTCGACCAAATGCGCAAGCGTGTGATCGAACTGGACGAGGGGCGAGTCGTGCGTGACCACGTTCGTGGTGTCTACGGAAGTTATCGGTAAGCGCTATGAGAATCCGTTTCATCAGTTCAGAGGTATTCGCCGGGCTGTTCCGCAACGTGACGATGACCATTGCGGTGATTCTCACGGTGGCCGTCTCGCTCACCTTGTTCGGCACCGGCTTGCTGGTGCGCGCGCAGGTGAACACCATGAAGGACTTCTGGTACGACAAAGTCGAGGTGTCAGTGTTCCTCTGCGGGGCCAACTCTGACCCCGGCATCTGCGCGGAACCCATCACCGAGGGGCAGCGGTCCGGTTTGCAGGCGGCGCTGGAGACCTCCCCGCTGGTCGAGCAGGTCTACTACGAATCCTCCGATGAGGCGTTCGCGCGTTTCCAGGAGCAGTTCGCCAACTCCCCGATCCTGGAGAACGTGACGCCAGCGGCACTGCCGGAGTCCTTCCGCATCAAGCTGTACGACCCGGAGGACTATCCGATCGTGGCCAGCGAGTTGTCGGACGCGGCGGGCGTTGAAGTGGTTCGGGATCAGAAGCGCTTGCTCGACAACTTCTTCACCGTCCTCAACGGTGCCCAAGCTCTGGCATTGGGTGTCTCCGCTGCGATGCTGATCGTCACTGTGCTCCTCGTGGCCAACACCATGCGGGTCTCTGCCTTCAGCCGCCGTCGGGAGACCGGGATCATGAAACTGGTCGGTGCGAGCAACTACTACATCCGTTTGCCCTTCCTCCTCGAGGCGGGCATTGCGGCTGCGGTGGGCGGGATCATAGCCTCCGGAGCCCTCATCGGTCTCAAAGTTTTCCTCATTGATCGGGTGCTTTCTCCCACATTCCAATTCACGGCTTTCATCGGCTGGTCGGATATCCACAGAGTTTTGCCAATCGTCCTCGCGACCGGAATTTCTTTGGCAGTCTTGGCAGCATTCTTCGCAATTCGGAGATACCTGAAGGTGTAGCCAACACTCTGTAGCGCGCCTTCAGGAGGCACTGTCCCCTGCTCCTGGAGGTCGAATGTTCCGCCGCAATTCGCGAGTGATTGCGACCGTCGTGGCTGTTTCTGTGTCGGGGGCCATGCTTGCGTCACTGGCGCCCGCCGGGGCAAGCCCGGCGAATCCTGCCGCGGACTACGACCTGCGGGGTGCCATGGATAGCGCAACAGATCAACTGGACGCCCTGTCCGGCGAGGTCGTCGCTGCCCAATCGGCGCTCAGCGAGGCGGAGGGAGCCCTGCCCGGCGCCCAATCCGAGTTGAATGACGCGCAACTGGCGCTTGGTGCGGCTCAGTCGGAGGAGGCCGCCGCGCGTTCGGCGTTGCGTGAGGCAGAGGAGAAGGTCGCTGCGACGCAGGCGGAGATTGAGGCGACGAGGGCCAGGATCGAGCAACTCAAGGGCGAGTTGAGCAGTTTCGCCCGCCAGGTGTACACCAGCGGAAGCGGGGAGCTGCAGGAACTCAGCGTGGTGCTCGGTGCCCAGGACCTTGATGATTTCGCGACTGGCCTGGAGTCGATCGAGAAGGTCAGCCGCGGCAAGAACCAGTCAGTCGACGAGTTCACTGCGGCCAAGGCGCAACTCGACACAGCATTGGTTGGCTTGCAGGAGCAGCAGGCGCAGGCGGAAGTGCGGCGGCAGGCCGCGGCCGAAGCCGTGAGCGTCGCCGAGTCGGCAGCTTCGCGCGCAGCAACGGCGAAGGCCTCGGTGGAATCGCTCGTTGTGCAGCGGACCCAGGCAATCGGCGTGATTGAGGGTCAACGCGCGGTCGTGCGTCAGCAGTACGACGACCTCAAGGCAGCGCAGGACGAGATTGAGACCGCCCTGCGCGAGCGCGAGGCGGAACGGCAGCGGGTGTTGGCCGAACAGGCCCGGCGCGCGCTGGAAGAGAAAGTCGCCCGCGAAGCAGCCGAGCAGGCGGCCAGGGAAGCTGCTGCCCAAGCAGCAGCCGAGGCCGAACGCGCCGCTGCGGAAGCCCAGCGTCAAGCCCAACAGCAGGCAGCGGCGGCCGCTGCGGAAGCCCAGCGGCAGGCGGAGGCCGCGGCCGCGGAGCAGGCGGCGGCGCAGGCGGCAGCGCAACAGTCCGCTGCTGACGAGGCGGCAGCGATTGAGGCCTACACCACCGCGGTGGCAGCAGAGGTTGCGCGCCAGCAAGCGGCGGAAGCAAGCTACGCCGCGGAGCGGGCAGCGGCAGCGGCCACGTCGGCCATCCCTTCCTTCCAGGAGGTCCCTAGCCCCAGTTTCGCTCCGGAGCCCTCACAGTCCCCGTCCTACTCCAGCAGTGGCTGGGTGTACCCGGTCGCGGGCGGCTACATGAGCAGCCCCCCAGGATCCCGCTCGCATCCCGCCTACGGGTACTGGTCGTGTCACAAGGGCGAAGACGTTGCAGCGCCGCTCGGCACCCCGATCATGGCCGCCAACTCAGGAACGGTGATCTCGGCGGGCTGGAATAGCGGCGGCTACGGCAATATGACGATCATCGATCACGGCGACGGCACCACCAGCCTGTACGCCCACCAGAACTCGGTATCGGTGTACACCGGGCAATACGTCTCAGGCGGTCAAGTGATTGGCTACGTCGGGAGCACCGGCGACAGCACCGGCCCGCACCTTCACTTCGAGATCCTCGTGGGCGGTGTCGCGTACAAGCCGTCCGGATGGTTCGGCGGTGCCTATGGCCCCGTTCCCTGCTGAGACACCTCTGCTGATCGGCGCTCCTTCTGGGTGGGCGTGCGCTGACGGTGCTTCGGCCCGGTCGACGCTGACCTGATTGGGCAGGCGCCTCACCCAGGTAGGCTAGGGAATCGTGCCGAAGGAACGGGGACGCAAACTCATTGCGCAGAACAAGAAGGCCCGGCACGACTATGAGGTTCTCGAGACCTACGAGGCGGGCATGGTGCTCGTGGGCACCGAGGTGAAGTCGCTGCGCGCCGGACGGGCAACGTTGGCGGATGGTTATGCCACGGTGGACGAGGGGGAGGTTTGGCTGCGCGGGGTGCACATCCCGGAGTACGACCCGGGAACCTGGACCAACCACGAACCGCGCAGAGCACGCAAACTTCTGCTGCACCGCGCGGAGATCAGCAAACTGATCGGCAAGACGCGCGAGAGCGGGCTGACCCTGGTGCCGCTCTCGATGTACTTCTCGGACGGGCGTGCCAAAGTCGAGATCGGGCTTGCCCGCGGACGCAAGGCGCACGACAAGCGCCACGCCATAGCCGAACGCGAAGCCAAACGCGAGGCTTCTCGTTCCGTTGGCCGAATCCGCAAAGGTGTGGTGGACTAAGGGGCGACATGCTTCCCTCCCAGGTGGGCGGCTCGGCTGAAGGGGGTGTCCGGTGGCCACGGTGCCGCAAACGGCGACGGGTGCCGGAAGCCTACGGTGGTCCGGAGATGTTCCCGCGGCCCTGCTCGAGGCAGCTGACCGACTTGCTGCCGGCCCCGGGGTGGGCCTCGTTCTCCACGCACAGTCGGGTGAGATCGTTGCCGCGAATCAGTCGGCATGTGACCTGCTGGGGCTCTCCTGGGAGGCCTTGATCGGGCGCACGTCGATCGACCCCAGGTGGGCTGCGGTCTCCGAGCTCGGGTATCCGCTGGCGGGTGAAAACCACCCTGCGATGCGCTCCTTAGCCGATGGTCAGGCAGTGTCGGACTTCCTCATGGGCGTGCTGATCCCGGCGCCGCTGAATTCCCCGTACGCCACCGGTGCCAAGACGCGATGGATCGAGATCCAGAGCGAACCCCTCTACTTCTCGCCGACTGCGTCGAACCAGGAATCCCGCCCAGATGCTGCGGCGGTGTGGTTCACCGATCAGTCGGCCAGCGAACGGGCTCGGCTGGCCTCCGATGCCCTGTTGACGTCCTATCGACTGCTCGGCGAGGCTGCACCCGGAGTGGTCGTGCGCGTCGATGCCGCAGGACTGGTGCTGCAGGCCGCAGCCGCGGCGGGCATTGAGCCACGAACGATTGAAGGAGAGCACCTAGCGGAATGGCTGCACCCAGACGACCGGGAGAAATTTGTCAGGTTCTGGCAGCAGCTCGTGTCGACGGTGTCGGGTCCTCGCCAGATCGAGTGCAGGTGGCGCGGTGAGGGCGACACCTATCGCTGGACTCTTCTGCAGGCCAACCCCATCTACGATGCCCGCGGGTGCGTCTCCGGAGCAGCCATTGGTCTCCAGGATGTGCAAGACATCCGCGAGACGCGTGCTGAACTTCGGGAAACAGCCGATGAGCTTGACCACCAACGTGCGCTCTCCCAGATTGCGCTGACCGGAGCCAATCTGGCGACGTGGGACTGGGATCTCGTGACCGGCGAAGTGGCCATGAACGAGCGGTGGGCGGAGATCATCGGCTACTCCCTCGCCGAGTTGCTGCCGGCGACCGCCGACATTTGGACCGAGCAGGCCCATCCCGCTGACGTCGAGCGTGCGGGTGAGCTTGTTCATCGAGTCATCGCGGGCGACACGCCGTCCTTTGAGCTGGAGACGCGTCGTCGCCATCGCGATGGCTCCTGGGTGTGGGTGCGCGACTTCGGCAGCGTCACCAAACTCGACGAGGCCGGCCGCCCGCTTCGGCTGAGTGGCGTCCAGGAGGACGTCACGAGGAGAAAGAACGCCCAAGCCGCACTCGCCGCCAGCGAACAGCACTACCGACTACTCGCCGAGAACATTTCGGATGCGGTGTGGGTCATGGGGGAGGACGCCACCCTGGCGTGGGTCTCCGAATCGTCTGAACGCATGCTCGGCTGGCCGGGCGAGCACCTCGTCGGCCGCGACGTGTTGAGTCTCGTGCACCCGGACGACGAGCCAGCCGCCCGGAGCTACCTCGGTTCCTCGACGGTATCCGGTTCGGTGTGTCAGTGCCGGATGCTCACGTCTGACGGTGACTACCGAGTAGTTGCCGTCAAGAGTTCAACTGCCGGCGTCGTCGCCGGCGCGGTCTTGTCGTTGCATGACATCCACGACGAGGTTGCCGCTCAGAAACAACTCGAGATCGCCGTGAACAGCGACGCCCTGACAGGTTTGGACAACCGGGAGCAGATGGTGCACGCAGCTCGACGTGCGATCAGTAGCCTTGAGGAGTCCTGGCACACCTCGGGCCAGAACACGGTGGGGGCGCTCGCGGTAGGAATTGATGAGTTGGGAACCATCAACGAGGCTCTGACCCCCGCTGCAGGCGACGTCGTGATTCGAGCTGTCGCCGGGGAACTCGGCGCTCACCTGGGTTCCAGGGGTCACCTTGGGCGGGGTACCGGCAACGAATTCCTGGTTGTCGTGGACGCCGTGGAGGAGCCGGGCGCCCTCTACGAAATCGCCGAGAAGCTGCGTACCGCAGCGAAGGGTCGCGTCGAATTGGGCGGGTGCGAAGTTTTCCCCACGGCCTGCGTGGGCATCGCGGAAGCTGGTGCCGGAGCGGACGCTGAGGAACTGCTGCGGGATGCCGTCACCGCGATGCGCATGGCCAAGGCCGACGGCAACGACCGGATAGCGATGATTGATCCAGATCGGGCCGCCGTAGCCCGGCAGCGGCTCCAGCTGGAGGCAGAGCTTCGCAGGGCGCTGCGGGCCAACGAACTCGTGGCCTGGTTCCAGCCGATCGTGCGTCTCGCCACGGCTGAGATCGTCGGCTACGAGGCGTTGGTCCGGTGGGAGCGACCGGACGGGCAGATCGCTGACCCAGGCTCCTTCCTGCCGGTCGCTGAGCGCAGTGCACTCATCGTGGAGATCGACCGCGAGATCCTTCGGCAATCCGTGGCGCTACTCGCTCGAATCCCGGCCCCGTTGAGCGTCGCAGTGAACGTCTCCGGCCGCTCGCTGGGCGACGAGGTCTACTTCGATGCCGTGGAGCACTCGCTTGCAGCGCGCGGCGTGGCCCCGCAACGTCTGCATCTCGAGGTCACAGAAACGGCGCTGCCCGACATCACGGAGGTGACGATGCAGCAGGTGGAGCGCCTCGCCACAGCCGGAGTCACCTGGTATGCCGACGACTTCGGAACTGGCTACTCGTCCATCTCCCTGCTACGTGATCTGCCGATCTCTGGAGTGAAGCTCGACCGGTCATTCACCAGACGGTTGGGAGCTGCCGACTCGACTTCGAGCCAGTTCGCCCGAGCCATCGCCGCACTCGCGAATGTACTACGGCTTGACACTGTGGCAGAGGGAGTGGAGACGGCCGAACAGGCATCGAAATTGATCGAACAGGGTTGGTCCCGCGGCCAGGGCTGGCTCTTCGGCCGCCCCGTTCCCGCCAGTCGCATCAGCTGATCTTCGCTACGCCCTCGCGGCAGGTGCAATGCGACACGAGCGTGGCCGCGCCCTCGGGGTGGAGGGCACGGCCACGGTCGCGCAGCGTCAGTGGCGCACGTCGTGCGCCGAAACGACTAGGTTCCGCCGATCGACGATCCGGCGCCTATCACCATGAAGATGCACACAAGCACGAACAAGATGCCCATGAGCGGCGCCACGAAGCGGATGTAGCGGTCGTATCCGACCTTGGCCAGGGTCAGACCACCCATGACGATGGCCGACGTGGGCGTGATGAGGTTCACCCAGCCAGACGCAGACTGGAAGCCCGTCACCACCATCGCGCGTGAGACGTTCGCGAAATCGGCCAGCGGCGCCATGATGGGCATGGCCAAGGTTGCGTGGCCGGACGACGAGGGGACCAGGAAGGCCAGCGGTATGTTCACTATGAACATCACTACCGCGAATACCCCGGACTCCAGCGAACTGACGACTCCCTCCAGCGAGTTCAACACGGTGTCGGTGATGCCCGCATTGTTCATCACCACGGTCACACCACGCGCCAGGGCGATGATGAGCGCGGCGCCCATGAAGTCGCCCATGCCGGCGACGATGGCGTTGACCATGCCCTCCTCGCCCAACTTTCCGACGAGGCCGATGATGATGGCCGCCACCAGGAACAGGGCTGCCAGCTCGGGGAAGTACCAACCCAGCGTGATTCCTTCCAGACTCTCGCTGAAGTCCGACCAGGGGATCACCGAGAAGATCATCAAGGCGAACGTCAGGATGAAGATCCAGATGACCGCGGTTTGGCCGCCGCTCATCTTCGGCGGCTCCTCGGAGCCCTCTGCCAGGAGCTGGTCGTCGCCGGGTACCGGCGTCACGATGGAACGTGATGGATCCTTCTTCACCCGCTGTGCGTAGCGAAGTACGAACAGGATCGTCACCACCGTCAGTACGACGTACATGATGACGCGCAGGACGATGCCGTTGCCCAACTCGACTCCGGCGGCAGACGATGCGACGCCAGTGGCGAAGGGGTTGACGGTTGATGCAAGGGTGCCAATACCCGCGCCGAGCATGATCACTGTTGCGCCGACTATTCGGTCGTAGCCCGAGCGCCACCATGATGGGCACGATCAGTGCGTAGAAGCCCAGTGTCTCCTCGGCCATGCCGTACGTGGTGCCTCCCAGGGAGAACACCACCATCGAGAACTATCACCAGCACCGCCGATCGAGCCTTGAAGCGGTGGACTAGTCGGGCGATTCCGGCGTCGAGGGCTCCGGTGCGCATCGTGACTGTGATGAATGCACCGATTGCCAGCACGAAGAAGAAGACCTGGACAGCGCCGATGAGCTCGCCGGATTCGTACGGCTCCGATCTGCGCCTTCGGGCCGAGCACGACCGCATTGTCCTCGGCATCCTCGACGGTGAGTTGGTCCTCGGGGATGCCCGTGGTGTCGGCCAGGGCGCCCCGGCAGGCGTCCAGGATCTGCTCTGGAGTGGCCGACTCCGCCTTGAGCGGATTGCCGTCATCGTCGACATCTGCCTGATCGGGCTGGAGGCCGTACGAGGCCGTTGACCGGTGACAGCCAAAGATCGTAGAGACGCTGGCCGAAGGTGGAGTCGACAGTGATGCTGTGGTAGGACCCCGGCACCGGCTTCACATCTCCGTCGCCGCAGTCGACGTAGTCGTAGGAACCCGGCGTGATGACGAATGTCAGGCCCCACACGATGAGGAGTACGAAGAAGAGCACCGTGAATGCGGTGGGGAACTTGAACCCCTTTTTCTTTGGCTCCCCGGGTGGTGCTTCCGGCGGAGCGGTCTCCGTGGCCATGTGGCTCTCCCAGCGTAGTGGCACGTTTGGTGACTGATCAGGTCAGCATCACGTCAATGTTTGACCAAGATGCTTCGCATACCGACTTTTAGCGCACGTTCGGGTCCTGAGTCCACGGAACGCGCAGATCGGTCCGAGTCAGGTGAAAATTCATGGCTTCATGTCACCCGGTTGACCATCGTTCACCCGTTGTTTGGACGGTCAGGCCTCATCGGGTGGCATCAGCCGGTGGAAGCCGACAGACTGCGGGACGTAACGTCGTCGCGCACCGGTGTTCGCCGGTTTCAGGCACAATGGAGGTAGGACCAAATGACGTTTCACGTCGATTCGGAAGTGGGCGTTCTCGAAGAGGTCATCGTGCATCGGCCGGGCTTGGAGTTGTCTCGGCTGACACCGAGAACTTCGAGGAGCTGCTGTTCGACGATGTTATGTGGGCGCGACATTGCCAGCGAGGAGCACGACGCCTTCGCCGACCAGCTGCGTCGACCGAACGTGGCATCAGGGTGCGCTACTTACGCGGATCTGCTCGGCGAGGCACTCGACATCCCGAGGCGCGGGAATTGTGCTCTTCGACCGTGTCGCCAACGTCACACAGGGGACCGCTAAGCTGCAGGCAGCCCGCTCCGTGAACTGCTTCTACTCCGACGAGAGTCCGGCCGCGGTTGGCCGAGTTCTTGATCGGCGGCATCCTCAAGCGTGAGACCTGGAACTGCCCAGGGCTCACAGCCTCTGTGGGACGAACTTCGAGGACCACGACTTCGTGCTTGACCCCGCTGCCCAACCACCTATTCCAGCGGGACAACACCGCCTTCGTCTACGACGGACTGTCCGTGCACCCGATGGCGAAACCAGCCCGCAAGCGCGAGACGCTGCACTCGCGGGCGATCTGGAACTTCCACCCCGACGTTCAAGGCCGGCAACCTGAACTTCTGCTACGGCAACGACGACGACCCACCACCAGCCAGCGACCATGCGAGGGTGGCGACATCCTCGTCATCGGCAACGGCACCGTGATGATCGGCATGGGCGAGCGCACCACCCCGCAGGGCATCGGGATGCTCGCGAACGCCTACTTCTCGCGACCCCGAGCATTGGTGAAGCAGGTCATCGTGGTTGAACTGCCCAAGACCCGGGCGTTCATGCACCTCGACACGGCGATGACCATGATCGACAAGGACAAGTTCTGCGTGTTCCCCTACCTGCCCGAGGACCTCAAGCGCTACTCGCTCACCAAGGCGCGACAGCGGTGGCGATACCGAGTCGGTGGAGAACACGGACACTCTGGCCGGTACTGGCCGAGGCGATCGGGGTCGACCGGGTGACTCCGCTCTGCAGACCCCGATCGACGAGACTGGCCGCCGCCCGCGAGCAGTGGAACGACGGCAACAACTTCCTCGCCGATCGCGCCGGGCGTGATCTTCGGATACGAGCGCAACGCCAACACCAATACGTTCCTCGCCGACCAGGGAATCGAGATCATTCCGATCGTCGGCAACGAACTCGGCCGCGGCCGCGGTGGCCCGCGTTGCATGTCCTGCCCGACGGTCCGTGGCTCAGCCGACGGCTGAGTGCGGATTACCCCGTCAACCAGCGATTCGCACGATTCGCCAACCTACCCAAACCCCGCCGGGCGGCGGCGATCCGTCGCCCGGCACCATTCCCACCTGATGAAAGGAAGTCCTCACCGTGGCCTTCAACCTGAAGAATCGCGACTTCCTTAAGGAACTCGACTTCACCACCCAGGAGATGAAGTTCCTGCTCGACCTCTCCCGTGACCTCAAGCGGGCGAAGTACACCGGTAACGAGAGCCCACGCATGCGTGGCAAGAACGTGGCGCTGATCTTCGAGAAGACCTCCACCCGCACGCGTTGTGCGTTCGAGGTCGGCTGCCTACGAGCAGGGCGCACACGTCACGTACCTCGACCCCAATTCATCGCAGCTCGGCCACAAGGAGTCCGCGGCAGACACTGCCCGCGTGCTCTCCCGGATGTACGACGCGATCGAGTTCCGCGGCAGCGCACATTCGACTGTCGAGGAACTGGCAGAGTTCGCCGATGTGCCGGTCTACAACGGCCTCACCGACGACTGGCACCCGACCCAGATGCTGGCCGACTTCCTCACCATGATGGAGCACGGTCGCGGCAAGAAGTACGACGAACTCTCCTACGCCTACATGGGCGACGCCCGCTCCAACATGGGCAACTCGTTGCTCGTGATGGGGGCCATCATGGGTTCCGACGTGCGGATCGCCAGCCCGAAGGCGCTGTGGCCGAGCAAGGACGTGCAGGATGCCGCCTACGCACGGGCCGAGGAATCGGGTGCTCGCGTGATGCTCACCGAAGATCCGGATGCGGCACTCGAGGGCGTCGACTTCGTCATCACTGACGTCTGGGTTTCGATGGGTGAGCCGAAGGAGGTCTGGAACGAGCGGATCAAGTTGCTCAAGCCGTACCAGGTCAACACCGAGGCGTTGGAGAAGACCGGCAACAAGCACGTCAAGTTCATGCACTGCCTGCCTGCCTTCCACGACACCAAGACCAAGGTCGGCGCCGACATCGGCGAGAAGACCGGCATGACGGAGGGCTTGGAGGTCACCAACGACGTCTTCGAGTCGCAGTACAACATCGCCTTCGATGAGGCCGAGAACCGCCTCCACACCATCAAGGCGATGATGGTCGCCACGATCGGCAGCCAGTGATGCGCTAGCCCCGGCTGTTGCCGGGTTCGATGATGGTGGGCGCGATCAGCTGAGGCACTTTCGGCTGATCGCGCCCACCTCTTCGCGTCTGCAGCCCCGAGTGGCGCACACTTGGCTGGTGGCCGAACTCGTTGTCGAGGTGCTGCCGTTGGCTGTGGCCATCGCGCTCTCGCCATTTCCGATCATTCCGTCGATCATGCTGCTTCTCACGCGGCGTCCTGTCGCTGCGGGTTCGGCCTTTCTCGCCGGGTGGGTGGTCGGGGTGACAGTCGCGGTGACGCTCGCCGTGCTGGTGTCCGCCTGGGTGGAGCTCGCCTACGGAACGCCAACCTGGGTGGCGTGGGTGCGTCTGGTGCTGGGTGCGCTGCTGATCGGTTTGGGGCTGCGCAAGTGGCTCAATCGGGGACAGGTGTCCTCGCCGCCGGCCTGGATGTCGTCGCTGAGTACCGCGACTCCGGCGACGGGTGCGAAACTCGGGGTGCTGCTCTCGGCCGCAAACCCGAAGGTCCTGGTGCTTGCCGCCGCAGCGGGGTTGACGATTGGCGCCGCAGAGCCCGCCGTCGCCGAGGCGATCAAGGTGAGCGCTGCATTCGTGCTGATGTCATCGTTGACAGTAGCGTTGCCACTATTCGCTTTCCTGCTTGCCGGTGAGCGCGTCCTCCCACCGCTACGCCGGGCGAGGGACTGGCTGGAGGCACACAACGCTGCGGTGCTGGCCGTGGTTTTCGTCGCGATCGGATTGATGGTGCTCGTCGAGGGAATCCGAGGCCTGTGACCGGTTTCCCCAGGTGCGCGTGTCTGCGGAGCTCTAGCCGGCTCGCTTGAGTAGGGCGGCCAGCGCCTGGCCGCCGCCGATGCACATCGTCACCACGGCGTATTCCAGGTCGCGTTCCACCAGGTCCAGCGAGGCGCGCAGGGTGAGCATCGCGGCGGTGGCGCCGACCGGGTGGCCGAGCGCGATGGCGCCGCCGTGTGGGTTGGTCTTGGCCGGATCCAGACCCGCATCCCGAATCACTGCGACGGCTTGGGCTGCGAAGGCCTCGTTGAGTTCGAACAGGTCGACGTCGGCCGCGGTGAGGCCGGTTTCGGCCCAGAGTTTCTGCAGTGCGACCACCGGGGCATAGCCCATGTACTCCGGTTCCAGCGCTCCAACAGCAACTGCTTCGAGTGTGGTGAGGGCTTTCCAGCCGCGTTCCCGCGCAGTCTGCGCACGGGTAACGAGTACGGCTCCGGCACCGTCGTTGATGCCGGAGGAGTTGCCGGCGGTTACCGTGCCTTCCGCGCCGAACGAGGGGCGCAGTTTGCCGAGGATCTCGACGGTGGTGTCGGGGCGGGGGTGCTCGTCGGCTTCGATCACCACTGGCGTGCGGCCGGGAACCGTCACTGGGGTGATCTCCCGGGCGAACAGCGCCTGCGACTCGGGCAGGGCGGTGCGGCGCTGGGATTCGGCGGCGAACTCGTCTTGCTCCGCGCGGCTGACGTTGTACTTCTCTGCGACCCGCTCTGCGGTCCAGCCCATGAGCTTGTCGTGGAATGGGTCGGTGAGCATCGCTAAGGTGCCGTCCACCAGGGTGCGGTTGCCCAGCCGTTTGCCGGATCTGGCGGCGAAGTCGTAGAACGGCATTCGGCTCATGTTCTCCGCGCCACCGGCGAGAATCACGTCGGCGTTGCCCCACCGCAGTTCCATCGCCGCGTTCCAGATGGCCTGCAAGCCGCTGCCACACAGTCGGTTGACGGTGTAGCCGGGGGTGGAGTCCGGGAGGCCAGCGGCCAGCGCGATGCGTCGGGCGATGTAGGCGTCGCCGCCCACCTGACCGATGCATCCGAACACCGCTTCGTCGACGTCATCGGGCGCCACGCCAGTCCGGGCGAGGGCCTCCTTGGCAGCCACCGCGCCGAGTTCGTGGGCGGGTACCGTCGACAACGAACCGCCGTAGGATCCGATCGGTGTGCGGGCCCCTCCGAGGATCACGATCGGATCGGTGTTCGCGGGTGCCATGGCAGGCGTCCTTTCAGTCGAGGGGTAGCGCCGGTCGTCATGATTCCACAAGGCAGTTGGCCGTCCCCTGTTGCTGGTCGCCCGGCCGGGCGACGCCTGTCGCAGGCTTCAACAGCGGGTGTGTCCGGCGGGACTTCAACCGCGGGTTTTGTTGCGCACTCACCTGGGGTGCCGATGCCCCGGCTGACCAACAGCGCATTTGAGCGGCACCTTGGCAGGGTAAATCGGCCTCCAACGTGCCAATGGAATACGCGGTTGGTGCCGACGGTCGCCCAGCCGGGGACGGAAGGGCCACTCAAAGTCGCTGTTGGCTCGCATCCGGACGTTGTTCCGCATTGATCTTGGGGTGTGGCCGCAACGAGTACGATCTGGCTCAGCGGTTGCAGGCAGTCCGACCCAGGAGAGAAACAGATGCGCACCTCAACGAGACCTCGCCGACGCCCCCGTGTCTTCGGAGGCGTTGCGGTCGCCGCTCTGAGTGTTGGGTTGCTGATGTTGTCGGGGTGCGGTGGCGGATCGGGGGATTCGAACGGTGCCGGCTCCGCGGGTAGCACATCGACCGGCGCCGACACCGGCACTGCAGCACCCTCAGCGCCGACGGGAAACGCCGACTCCCCGACGCGGGCGGCCATCGAGCAGGCCGCCCGAGATTCGATGGAGACCTATCAAACTGAAGTCGCTCATCATCCGGGTGACCTCCGACGGTGAGGACGTCTATACCGCTGCGATGGGGGAGTCGATGACCGGCGTGCCAGCCACCCCGGACATGCACTTCCGCAACGGGGCGATGGCGTTCACCTACATCGGGCAGATCTTCGCCACACTCGTCGACGCCGGTGAGGTCCGTTTGGACGACCCGCTGGCCAACTGGTTCCCGGAGTACCCCAGGGCAGATCAGATCACGATCAAGAACCTGCTCAACATGACGTCGGGATATGCCGACTATGTCTACCAGCCGGCGCTTGGTGATTCGCTCAACCGCGATCCCTTCAAGCAGTGGACCAACGAGGAGTTGCTGGAGATTGGATTCGCCGGCCCGGAGCAATTCGCGCCCGGCACCAACTGGGGCTACAGCCACACGAACTACGTGATCCTCGCCGAGGTTCTGGAGAAGATCACCGGCAAGCCCATGGCTGAGGTGATGCAGGAGTACATCATCGGCCCGATGGAGCTGACGGCCACGAGTGGCAATGGCGGCACCCCGGCCATCCCCTCGCCGGTGCAGCACTCGTTTACCGCCGAGCGGGCAGAGTACTTCGGGGTGACTCCCACGCCCAGGGCCTACGAGGAGGGGACCTTCTGGAACCCGTCCTGGACCACTGCGAGCGGTGCGGTGCAGACGACGAACATCTACGACATGACCACGTCGATGGAGATCGTCGGTTCGGGGGCGCAGGTGTCGCCGGAGATGTACGAGGCGCAAACCGGCGCGAACCTGATTGGCTTCGGCAGCCCCGACCCGACCGGCGTGTGCCAGGTCTGCCGCACCAATACCGAAGCCGGAAACTACGGCCTGGGTGTGATCCGAATGGGGCCGTGGATCACCCAGACCAAGAGTTTCGCCGGTGCCGCGGCCAGCACCGGCTACCTGCCTTCGGACAAGTTGGCCGTCTCCGTTTCCATGACGTACCTGCCGGAGGCGTACGCCGACGGCGGTTCGCTGAACACTTCCAGCCAAGCGACTTTCTCGGCGGTGGTCGACGCGGTGGCGCCGGGGAAGGCACCACCCACGGCGGGGTAGTCCTGCCTTTGCATCCCCGTAGGCCGTGGGTCTAGCGTCGGAGACGGGGCTCGGCGCGAGAGGCGGCAGGCTCGATGAGCACAGTGGATTCGTCCGGCGGAAGTGCAGCCACCACCGATCAGAGCGGCGGATCCGGCGGGGGCAGCCTCGGCCTGAGCGCCGCAGCCGCCTTGGTGATGGGCTCGATCATCGGCACCGGGGTGTTCCTGTTGCCGGCTTCGCTCGCGGCCTTCGGCACGATCTCGTTGCTGGCGTTCGTCTTCACCGCGATCGGTGCGATCGCGTTGGCGCAGATGTTCGGGGTGCTGTCCAAGCGGATGCCCGCCGACGGCGGTCCGTACGCCTATTCACGGGCGGCCTTCGGCAACGCGGTCGGGTTCTTCAATGCCTGGTCCTACTGGATCACCGCGTGGGCAGGTAACGCCGCGATCGTGGTGGCGTGGATCGTGTACGTCGAGGTGTTCATCAACACCGGTCACAACAAGCTGTTCAGCATCGTGATCGGATTCGTCGGGTTGTGGCTGCCCGCGGCGGTGAACCTGTCTGGGGTCAAGAACATGGCCTCGGTGCAGATCATCACCACGATCATCAAGTTCATCCCGCTGGTGATCATCTCGACCGTTGGGTTGTTCTTCATCGACTGGGGCTACCTGACGAGTAACTGGAATATCTCCGGTCAGGCGCCGCTGGCCGCGATCGTCACGTGCATGGCACTGGCCGTGTTCTCGTACCTTGGAGTCGAGACGGCCGCGGTGGCTGCGGGCAAAGTTCGCAACCCGCGGCGCAACGTTCCGTTGGCGAGTCTGCTCGGGACGTTGGCGTGCACCGTGGTCTACCTCTTGAGCACTCTGGTGATCTTCGGCACGGTGCCCAACAAGGAATTGACGGCCGATGGCGCCCAGCCGTTCACGCTGTCATTCAACGCGATGTTCGGGGGTACCTGGTCGGGTTACGCGGTGGCGGTCGCAGCGATCGTCTCCGGGCTCGGTGCCCTCAACGGCTGGACCATGATCTGCGCTGAGATGCCCTTGGCCGCTGCCCGCGAGGGGTTGTTCCCGAAGCAGTTCGCAAAACTGTCGGGCAAGGGTGTTCCCGCTTTTGGCATCATCGCGTCGACGGTGCTGGCGAGCGGACTGATGATCTTCAGTTACATGGGTCAGGCCGGAGCCGACGTGTTCAATCTGATGATTCTGCTGGCGGGGCTCACTGCCGCGGTGCCCTATGCGTTCAGTGCGCTGGCGCTGGTGAAGTGGTCATTCAGGTCCGGGGAGCGGACACCGGGTGCCAACTGGAAGTTTGACGGCGCTATCGCCATTGTGGGCCTGCTTTTCTCGGCTCTGATCATCTACGGCTCTTTCACCGACCCCAGCACCTTCTTTTCTTTGATGATCCTTTCCGCGGTGGTGTTCGTGCTTGGCTTGGTGCTCTACTTCTACATGCGACGCAAGTTCACGGCGGTGGAACAATGAACCCACCACAGACCGACGGGAGAATCTCATGAGTGTTGTTTGGACCATCATTGGCGCGTTGTTCGCCGGAATCATCATCGGCCCCCTCGGGCGATTGGTTGTGCCGGGGAAACAGGACATCAGCCTGATCATGACCATCGTCGTGGGAGCCGTCGGCGCCCTGGTCGGTGGCTTCATTGCCACCTGGCTAGGTGTGGGCGACACCAGCGGCATCGACTGGATCAAACTGGGGATCCAAGTGATCGTGGCCGCGATCTGCGTCGTCCTGTACGTGAACTTCGCCGGCAAGAAGTCCTCGACTCCGACGCGCTGAGGCCCGTTGCGAGTCGACCATTCACCCCTGCACCACGCGTGGGAATAGTTGGGTCGGGGGTGTGGGTTAGCCTGTTCGTACAACTCAACAGGGGGTGACAGGTTTCGACACCGGTTGCCGCAACAAGAGAAGCGAGCCGAGAATCGGTGGTCATCTCGTTAACGACCCGCCGAAAACACAAGTGCCGATAACAAGCGCACTGACTTCGCTCTCGCCGCCTAGGCAGAGCACTACATGAAGTCCGTCAGACCGGGGCTGTTCCCGACCCGGACCCTGGCGTCATCTAGGGGACTTGCCGAAATCCTCCGCTCACGGGGGGACTAGGGACATTAATCAGTGAGGTAGGCCGTGTTCCCCGTTGTGCCACACGATCCGGGGAGGCCGAACCGCAATAACGTGGCTGCGCTCGGAGAAGTCTTGAAGCTGTGCCGATGGACGCGGGTTCGATTCCCGCCACCTCCACAAAGATGGGTTAGCGGTTTATTGCCTGATGGGTTAGCGACTTTTCGGGGGTAGATTGCAGCAAAGAAGCGGGAGGGTCGACCACTGTTGGTGGTCGGCCCTCCCGCTTCTTTTGGGTGGGTTGGTGCGCTCTACCTACACGAAGGTGCCAGCTACGCCACCCCCGACGAACCCCGCACCCAAGCTGACCGCCAACTATCCTCAGGCCCCCGACCCTAGGATGGCTCCTCGTGGCTGGAAAAAGTGCGCGCTACCTGCCATTGGCATGGGCATTCTTGCTCAGCAGCGCACTTGCTGTCGCCGGCACGGTGTGGTCCCAACTCGGAGCCACGTCTGCCACGACCCTCAGCGGGGGCCAATCGCGCGGAGCGCTGTACACGGGTTTCGTGCTGGCGGTGCTGGCGCTGTCTGCGGGCGTCGCGATTCCGTTGACCCCAAGCATCGCTGGCAAGTTCGGAACTCGGATGACTTTCGTCGTCACGGAGTTGCTGGCGGCCGCAGTGTGGGCCGTCGTTGGCGTCGTCTTGCTGGTAGTCGATGACCCGTTGATCCCGTTGCTGATCGGGATGCTGTTCGCGGGGGCCTTCGGGGGCGTGGCCGCGGTCCTCACCCCGGGGGTGACGCACGCCTATCTAGGAGGTACGTCGCTTGCCCGCGCCTACTCGGTCCGTGCGGTGGCGTCTGGATTCGGCGCGGTCGTGGGTGCGCTCACTGCCGCCACGGTGATCTCGGCCACGCAACCTGGCTGGGGCCTGATCGGCAACGCGGTGCTCTCCGTTCCCCTGGGACTGCTCGTGCTGTGCCGACCGCCGGCGGCTGGATTTCCCGCGGTCAAGCAGGACGGGCGGGGCTGGCGCGCGCCTTGGCTGGACTTGGCGCGCAGCCGTCCGCTGCGCAGGATCGCTGGACTCTCCGCTGCAGTGGCTATCTGCGTCGCACCCATGATCAGCATGATCGTGCCGATTGCCCAATCGCTGCGCCAGTCGCCGCTGATCCCCGGCGCCGGCATTGTGCTTGCGGGCGTGGCGCTCGGTCGGCTGGCCACGCCCACTATTGTCACCAGACTCCGCAACGGGCGCGATGATCTGGCGGCCTCCCTCCTTGCCATCACGGCAACGGGCTCTTTCATGCTCGCACTCGCGCTGAGTTCCATGATGTTGACCGGCCGGGTCGAGCTCGTGGTGTGGGCGGTCATCGCCATGGGAATCGGCGCCACCAGGTTCGCCTCCCGGTCCCTGACGCTCGGCGCCGCCAATAGCAGTCTCGGGGCGGGCCGCGGGCTACAGGGCATTGCCGCCGCGGTGATGGTCGCCGCCCTGGCCGCCCCCATAGGGACTCTGACCTGGGGCGTCGCTCTGAGTGTCATGCCGCCATGGGCTGTCGTGGCGATCAGCGCCGGCGCGCTGCTCACCGTCGCGCTGGTACTACGCACGCGTCGTCCTTCGCCATCCGAACCTGTCCGAACTTGAGCATGGCGCTTGACGCTCTACGATTTCTGTCGTCGAGCCCGAGCAGAGGGCCAGCACTTCACGGATCCCTCAGGTCAACAGGGCCTACGTTGCCTCGGGTTTCCTGGATTCAGGATGCTGATTTACAGCGCATGGTCGGCATTGGGCTGCCGAAAGTCAGTCCAGACCCCTGTGCTGTGATGACCACAACAGGGTGCTTGAAGCCCGCCTCGCACCCTGCCGGGACCCCCAGAAGGAAAGCTAAGCTCGGCCCCTTCCTGCTTGCGGCGCGGGCAAGTTCAGAGGTCGAGAACATCGACACAACGGATGACCCCTACCGCCATGAGCCTGCGTGACGCGATGTCGGATGCGTGTACCGTCAGCGCATGTACCCAGTTGAGGCTTCCGCAGCCGCTCGTGTCCCCCAACTCACCAAGCGCGGTGGGCGATCCGAGCGGCGACGTGCGTTGTTGATACGCGCTGGAGTGTTCGGGGCCGTCTCGGTTGCGGTGCTGGCGGGGTGCTCGTCGTCCACCTCTACTGACGCACCGACCTCCGCCACGGCGTCGGCAAGCGCGTCCGCAGCGACATTCGATCAGGCCGCATTGCAGCAAGTCCTGGACGAGACCGCCACCGAGTTCATGGCACCGGGGATGGCGGCACTCGTGCGTACCCCCGACGGCGATATCCAGGCGGTCTACGGCACCACCACCCTTGGTGGCGACACAAAGGTGACCCCTGATCTGCACGTTCGAGTCGGTTCCAACACCAAGACCTGGACCGGCACCGTGATCCTGCAACTCGCGCAGGAGGGCAAGATCGGCCTGCAGGATCCAGTCTCGGACTACTACGACGGTGTGCCCAATGGTGAGAACATCACCATCGCGCAGCTACTGGACATGCGCAGCGGCCTCTACAACTACAGCGAAACCCTCACCCTCAACGAGGCGCTGGACAACGAGCCCGAGAAGGCCTGGCAGCCCACCGAGCTGCTCGCGCTCGGACTGTCCAACCCGCCCTACTTTCCGCCCGGCGAGGGTTTCCACTACTCAAACACCAACACCGTGCTGCTGGGTCTGATTGCCGAGAAACTCGAGGGCAAGCCGATCGCCACCATCTTTGCCGACCGCCTGTTCAACCCGCTGAAACTGACGCAGACCAGCTTCCCTCCCAGCGACACCGCGGAGATCCCGGCCCCGTTCACCGACGGCTACATGTACGGCACCAACGTTGCCCAGATGGACGATCTCTCGTTGCCTCCGGACCAACTCGCCGAGGCCCAGGCAGGCACGCTCGAGCCGAACAACGTCACAGCGGACAATCCGTCGTGGACGTGGACGGCGGGGCAAGGCATCTCCACCCTGGAGGACTTGACGACTTGGGTGACCGCGCTGGGATCGGGCTCACTGCTGAGCCCCGAGATGCAGCAGGAACGCCTCGACAGCTTGCAGGCACGGGATCCGGACGCCGCGGACAGCCCGAAGTACGGCTATGGCCTCGCTTCGTTCGGGCCCTACCTCGGACACACCGGGGAGATGCCGGGCTACAACTCCTTCATGGGCTACGACCCCGATACCAAGGTCTCCATCGTCGTCTGGTCCAGCCTTGCGCCATCGGCCGACGGCCAGGCGGTCGCCACCACCGCCGCGCGCAAGATCATCACCACGATGGCCGACGGCGCTTCACCCGCCAGCTGATCCACACCCAGGTTTGACTTCTCAGTGCGGATTCCAGCCGGGAAATCCGGCCTCTGAAGCGGAATTGCCCGACTCAGGCCCGCCCTCAGCCCGGGCGGTGATTCGGGCACGCGCCGCCGACCTCCGCGAGCGGTGAACGATGACCTTGCTCAGACTCCGACCAATCCGAGCGGGTCCGGCGTGCGAATGACGTATGACCGCTCGGAACTCAGAGCAACGACAACCACAGGATGAGTGATGAACAGACTGACCAAGGCCCCCGCCTTCTTCGCCGCCGCCGCGGCACTCGGCATCGTGCTTGCAGGATGCGCGTCGGACGCGGGAGGAACCGCCGATTCCGCAGCCGCCAGCGAGCAGGCCGCGTCAACGCCGGCCACGAGCGCGCCGGCAGCCGAATCGACCACTTCCGCGACCTCGCCAGCTCCGGGCGCCGCCGCCGAAAGTGGCTCGGAGACGCAGGCCGCGACTGAGGGCGCGTGGATTGATCAGGCCACCTACGAAGCGAACAAGCAGCAGTATCACGACGCAGGCAACGTCGTCCTGTTCTTCAACGCCTCCTGGTGCCCCACCTGCCAACAGGCCGTGTCGAATCTCGACGCCGACGGAGTGCCCCCGGGTCTCACCGTGGTGAGTGTCGACTACGACGACGCGTCCGAGCTGAAGCAGGAGTACGGCGTCACCGTGCAGCACACCTTCGTGCAGGTGGACCCGTCCGGTGCGCAGCAGGCCAAGTTCACCGGGGCGGTCACCGGGGAGCAGATCTCTTCGCAGACGGTGTGATGACACCGTCGATGAAGGGCATCTCATGATTGAGCTGATAGGCGCAGTCCTGGCCGGGATGTTGACCACGCTGGCGCCTTGTGTGTTGCCGCTGCTGCCAGTGATCGTCGGCGGTTCCGTCGCCGGCGTGATGGGCGATGAGCCCGCGCGACCAGGCGGCTCCGGCGTTGCCGTCGCAGTCCAGGAGCGTACGGTGACCAAGACTTCGGCACTCCGCCGCGCCCTGGTGATCACCGGTTCGCTGGGCGCGTCGATCTTCTTGTTCACCATGGCGCTGAAGGCGTCCACCGCGCTCATCGGAATCCCCACCGAGGTGTGGCAGTGGGTGTCGGGTGGGCTGCTGATTGCCCTGGGCCTGGTGGGTTTGTTCCCCAACCTGTGGGAAGGCATCTCCGCGAAGCTCGCCCTGCAGTCGAGATCCGCCCAGCGTCTCGGCGCGGCGCGGAACCGGGACGGTGTCGCGGGTCAGGTGTTGACCGGCGCTGCGCTGGGGCCGGTGTTCACCTCGTGCTCACCGCTGTACGGATACGTGATCGTGACCGTGCTGCCCGCCGAACCCGCGCGGGGCGTCGCGCTGCTCATCGCCTATGTCTTGGGACTGTGCGCGACTCTGCTGGTGATCGCCCTGGCTGGCCAACGAGTGGTGCGGCGCTTCGGGTGGGCCGCCGACGCCCACGGCTGGTTCCGCCGAGGACTGGGCCTGGTATTCATCGTGGTAGGCGTGCTCGTGGCCACTGGGTGGATGCGGGAGCTGGAGACCTGGCTGATCGCCAACGCACCCATCGCGCCGTGGAACCTCGATTCGGAATTCATCCCGTGATGCGACCATGGCTACTGTGACCGCCTCCGCCGCCGGACCGTCCCCGGGCGACTTGCTCGCGAGGTCTGCTGCCGGCGACGAGGCAGCCTTCGCGCAGTTCTACGAACTCATGAGTCCGTCGGCCTACGGCCTGGCCTTGCGGGTCACGAGGGATGCACACCTGGCACAGGACGTCCTGCAAGAGACCTTCACCGAGATTTGGTCGCAGGCCGGGCGCTACGACCCTGATTCATCCTCGGCCCGCGCTTGGGTCGCGATGATGACGCATCGGCGGGCGGTGGATCGGGTCCGCAGGGAACAGTCCGACCGCGACCGCAGCGCCATCTGGGCGAGTGGTTCGGTTGTCACGGCGCACGACTCGGTGGCCGAGGTGGTGCAGTTGCGTGCGGAGCACCGCCGCGTGCGCGCGGCCATGGAGCGCCTGACGCCGTTGCAGCGGGAGGCACTAGAACTGGCCTATTTCGGGGGACTCACCCACACCGACGTGGCCGGTCGGCTCGACATTCCGCTCGGCACCGCCAAGACGCGCATCCGCGACGCCCTGCGTGCCCTCCGGATGCGCCTGGAGGATTCACCATGACCCAGTTCCATGACTTGGTGGGCGCCTACGCGGTCGACGCTCTCGACGAATCGCAACGCGCCGAATTCGAGCGCCACTTGGCCCAGTGCGCCGCCTGTGCTGACGAGCTCGCCGACTTCTACGAGGTGCTGGGCAGCGTCGCAGACACTCAGGCGGTTGTACCGCCGGCCGAGGTGTGGCACTCGGTGCAGGGCCGCATCGACGGGTCAGCGGGCGAGGCTTCGGGGATCGAAAGGTCCGCGGCGAATTCCGCTGGACTGGCTTCCACCGCTGAGCCCCAGCGGCCAGATGACGTCCCGACGGGAGTCGGTGAACGGGAGCGGTCTCGTCCGGCGCTGCGCTGGTTGGCCGCAGCCGCGGTCGCCGCCGTCCTCTTCGTCGGCGGCGTGCTCGTGGGCAGGCAGACGATGCCGGTGCAGCCCGTCGCCGCAGACGCCGCTTCCGCCTCGGTTCTCGAAGTGGCGGCTGCAGGCGACGCCAACTTCACGGACGTCGATCTGATGGGCTCTCAGTCACGGGTGGTGACCAGCGGCGAGATGGACAAGAGCGTCTTCCTCGCCTCCGATCTGCCCACCCCGGCGAAGGGGATGTGCTATCAGGTCTGGCGGGTGAACGAGGACGGCTCGAAGCAGTCCGCCGGCGTCTTCGTGCCCGACGAACAGGGCCATGTTGCAGTCGTTCTGGACGGCGGAGCCGATGTCGAGTCCTACGTGATCACCCTGGAGCCGCCCGGTGGATCGAAGGAGCCCACCGGCGACATGGTGGCCCAGGTTGGGGCCTGACGGCAGCGCCCGGGCCTGACGGCAGCGCCCCGCTTGCGATCCGGCGCTGGCCTAGGTGCCGGCCGCGGCGGGATCGATGTGGTGAACGGTTCGGGTGCTGCGGGCGTCCTTTCGACGAGGAGCGTGTTCTTCCACCAGCAACGACGCCCCGATCGCCCCTCCCAGGTCGCCAAGTTCGGCCAGATGCATCGCTGGCGGATGCATCTCCAGCACCAGATGTGGCTTCATCGCGGCCGCTATGTCGTCAACGAAGGGCTGCCCCAGGCGCAAGCCGAGGCCACCACCGATCACAACCGCTTCAACGTCGAGCAGATTCACCGAACTGGCGATGGCCGACCCCAGCGCCCACACGGCATCGTCGATCAGGTCAGTCGCCACTGGGTCGCCGTGGCGCAGGGCCTTCGCCCACACTCCCGACGCCATGCGGGTCTTGCCCTTCTTCTTCATGATCTTGAGCAGCTTCGACTTCTCGCCATCGGCGATGCGTCGGCGAGCCTCTGCTTCCATGGCCCCCCGTCCGGCGTAGGCCTCCATGCAGCCGTCGCGCCCGCACGGGCAGCGCCTTCCGTCACGGGTCTGCACCACCATGTGGCCGATCTCCCCAGCTGCGCCGCGACCGAGCCAGAGGTCGCCGCCGATCACCACTCCGCCGCCAACTCCCGTGCCTGCGAATACCCCCAGGAACGAGCCGTAGTCGCGGCCGGCGCCGAGCACCATCTCCGCGATCACTGAAGCTTGGACGTCATTGGCGAGGGCGGTCGGAATTCCGCCGAGCCGCTCCGTCAGGCCCGCACCGAGGGAATAGATGCCGCTCCACCCGGGCAGGTTGAACGCCTGGCTGACAGTGCCGGCAACCTTGTCGATCTGCCCGGGCGAACCCACCCCGACAGCCTTGACGTCAGCTGGGTTGACCCCACCGGCCTCGGCTGCACCGTGAACGGCCTCGGCGATGGCGTCGGCCACGTCCGGCGGACCGCCTGACGTAGGAGTGAGGCGTCGGAACTGGCCGACGACCACGTCGTTCTCATCGCAGATGACGGCTTGGATCTTGGTACCGCCGAGGTCAACTCCGGCTCTCAGCATTGATGCTCCCTTCGTTACCTCGCACAGTAGAACCGCAGAGCATCTGGTGTCTCGCTGTTGGGGTGACGCGCAAGCGAGCCCGAACTCCAATGGGGTTGGTGGCGGCCGGGTTGCCGGCGCCAGCGATGTGAAGTCGGCACGCTGGGGCAGTCACCTGCAGTTGCCACGGCAGGATCGCCGGGAACTCCATGGTCCGCCCCACCACTACAGTGCCGTCCGTCGCGGTTCGGTGTTTGCAGTTGGCGCACATGGCTGAGCCTGCGCGGATAGCAGGTTGTTGCGCTGGCAGGTGGGCGGAGCATAGTTGCGAAGGATCCTGGCGTAGGTGGTCTGAATGCAGACTCCTCCCGTGCCGGCCCCGGGGCTGAAGGTCCGGTTGATCCCGATGTCGTCGCCCGCACCGGACGTCCGATCAGGCGCCCTCGCCCAGCGCGGTGAAGACGTAGGCGAAGGCGCTGCGGGTGTAGGCGATGCCCCGTCCCTGGCCGCGGATCGTCGCCGGATTCGCGGCGGCTGGCCGTTTCGGGATCAGGTAGCTGTCGAGGTTCGTGGTGTCGAGGCGGTAGCTTCCGGCCCGGTGAACCACGGCAGCGGCAAGCTGCAGAGTCGGATCCAGCGCTGCGAGGCTCGCGTCGCCGTGGCTGGTGTTGGCCAGGAGGAGGCCCGTCGGCGCGAGGTACTGCCGGCAGTTCTCCCAGACGGGTCCTGCGTACAGCGAGATGAGCAGGTCGAACTGGCCATCGGGGAAGGGGAGCGGCGCGGTGTAGTCGGCCTGCAGGAATGTCACCTCGGTGCCTGATCCGGGAAGTATGCGGCCGTCGAGTTCGGCCGCAACCAGCTCCTCGTCGGCGAAGTAGCGCGCGGCGCGACGATCGGTGTCGACGTAGGTGACCGACGGGATGGCGGTTGAGGGCGACAAGTCGAGGTAACTGCCCGGATACAGCGCGCTGGTCGGATGCCACTGCGCAGCGAGCGCGCTGAACAGCCCGGATCGATCGCCGATGCTGTCGCAGTACGTTCCCCACGACGGCTTCCCGGCGCTCAACCCGCCCACCTTCCCCGTGCCTGCACGGCTTTGTAGCACTCAGCGCCACTTTTTCGAGCCCTACTGCGACAGACCTGTGCACTCGCGGGGGGCTGGTGCCGCATCACGGTTGCAGGAACTCGTGGGCGTTGGCGGCGGTGACCTCGTCGATGCCGATCGGTCCCGACGCGTCGCAGGCCAGGTAGCCGCCCAGGTCAGGGTGGTTCGCCAGCACCGCCAATTGCGCGCGGTAGCGCTGGAGGTGGTTCGGGGCGTCGGGCACCCCCTGCATCACCGCGACCTCTCCGACCCCGTCGAGGAGTTCCGCGAGGCGCCGGGCCGCGATCTCACCTTGCTCGCCGAAGTCGTTGCCCACACCGGTGATGTTCGAATCAGCGGCGGGGGAGTCGAACACCACGACGGCGATGCCGCGGTGGATCGCCTCGGAGATCGCACCGATGTCGCGCGCCGACTCCACCGGATCGATTGCGATGCCCGCCGGTTCCGATTCCAGCACCTCCGACAGCGTGTCGTGCTGCGCCGCAACCGAGGCCTGTGCCGGTGGTCGGAAATCCACCTCAATCGCCCGTCGCAGCACCTGTGTCATCGCTTCTGCCTGGCTGCGTGCCCCGCGCAGCACCTCGTCATACCAGGGATGTGCCACTTTGGGGACGATCACGAACCGCAGGAGGTCGTTGCTGCCTACGTCCATGGCCGCACGCTATGGCATGTGCCCGTCGGTGAGAAGGCGACGATGAGCGCCATTCGTCGAAAGTACACCGCGAGGCGTGCTTCCGACGGTGCCAGCAGTGACCCACATCACCGTCGGCGCACTCTCGGAGTCCGATGGACGAAGGACGCACCCGCCTGGCCTCGTCAGGGAGTCGGTCAAGTGCAAGGGATGCCCAGGCTTCACAGCAGCGGTCGCGGAATCCCGTGGCACCTGAAACAATCCGGTGATGGCAACCAAGGAATACCCAGCTGATGGCATCACCGTCCTGTGGGACAGTGACAAGTGCATTCACTCGGCCCACTGCGTGCGTTCCCTGCCCCAGGTGTTCCAGCCCGGTGAGCGGCCGTGGATCAACGCCGAAGCCGCCAGCCCGGACGCGTTGCGTGCGACCATCGACGGTTGCCCGAGCGGTGCACTCGCGTATCGCATGCCCGAGGACGAACTCACCGATGGAGACGAAGCGGTGGCCGAAGAGGAAGTCGTTGCTGAGGCAATGGGCATCGCCGAGTCAGTCGCCGAGCCGGTGACGATTACCGTCGAGGCAGACGGGCCACTCGCGGTGCAGGGGCCGGTTCGAGTCGTCGGTGCCGACGGCAGTGTGTTGGAGGAGTCCGAGCGGGTATGGCTGTGCCGGTGCGGGAACAGCGCCAAGAAGCCCTTCTGTGACGGCAGCCATCGGCGGTTGGGATTCAGCGATCCTGGCACCGGCGCCGGCTGAGTTCGTCAGAGCTGGCTCATGAACTGGTAGCCCGTCGCCAGCATCCCGGTGTAGGTGAACGGCAGCAGCACAGTCAGGGCGGCCGTGGCGATCGTGGGGATGCGGCCCGCGGTAGCCACCAGCAGGAAGGCGGCCGCGCTCAGCACGATCTCGGGCATGACCACGTACCCGGCCACCCCAGCGACCATAGTCACACCCACTGGCTCCCATAGCGGGATCAGCGGAGCAGCCAGTTCGGCGCCCCAGAACATCACGAGACCCGCGCCGGCGGCGGCAACCGCACCCACCACTGGGCCTCCCCGGCCGGCCACGATCGAGCCCACGAGCACGATGGGCAGGAGAGCGATCGTCCACATACCCGCCATGAAGAGCGGCACCGTGCCGATGAAGGGCGCGCCGGTGTCGGGAAAAATCAGGCTGCCCAACTCGGCTGAGAGGAACCAGTCCGGCAGCACCATCAGCACGCTCAGCGGTGCAAGCACGCACCAGGACCGCCACAGCAACTCGTCGCCGGTGCGGCGCGCAAGAAGCACCGTTCCGATGTGGAAGAACACGACCAGCCCCAGCACGCGCCATCCCAACGAACCCACCGGAATCAGCAGACCTATGACGGCAACGACCGCGAATACGGCGAACCCCAGCAGCCAGCGGCGCACGACCACGGGGTCCGGCGGGGGCGCGTCGATGTCGTCTCGGGGCACGGCCACGGTAGGCAAGCTCCCTCCTGGGCTGTCGGGCGAGGTCGCATCATTGTGACGCCCTGTTGCTGAGTGTCGCAGGCTGTCGCTGATTCGGGCGGTTCGGCGGTTCAGCCGGCCGCCACCAGACCGGGGGCAATCCGTGCGCATGGCGCAATCCGCTGCCAAACGCGGATCGCTGTGACCACAATGGGCCGCATGACAACTGAGATCAGCGGCGCCATCCAGCAGGTCTTTGACGGCCTCGCCGCCGGCGATGCCGACCGAATCATGGACGCCTACACCGACGATGTCGTCGGCATCGATGAGGTGGCTCGGGCCTGGATGTACGGCCGGGACGAGATGGCGGCCTACACCGAATCTATGGTGACGAATCTCAGCAACTGCCGATCGGAACTCACCGAGGTGCACGAGTCCGTGACGGGGGAGACCGCCATCGTCACCGGAGTCCTGCAACAGGAATACGAGTGGGCCGAGGAGATGCAATCCGTCGTCATGCCAGCCACGTTCGTCTTGCGCCACGAGAACGACCGCTGGCGCGTGTGCCTGTTCCACGCGCTGCCAATTCCGAGCTGAATCGCCCCACCCCACGCGGTGGGGCTGTGAATGCCGTCGGTAGGCCGAACCGTGCCAACCGCCCTACGTGACGAAGTTTCCTGCGGCATGCTTGCCAAATGAGGAGAAGGGGCTGAGTATGTCGACTCAGAAGGAAGTCGGACACGACGACGGTGTGCATCGGGGATTGTTCTCATCCAGGCGAGTCTTCATCCTCGCGGCTATTGGCTCGGCGGTGGGACTGGGCAATATTTGGCGGTTCCCCTATGTCGCCTATGAAAACGGCGGCGGGGCATTCATCCTCCCGTATCTGGTGGCGCTGCTGACCGCGGGCATCCCCTTCCTGCTCATGGACTATGCGCTCGGCCACAGGTACCGGGGATCTGCCCCGTTGTCGTTCGCCCGCATGCTGCGCCGGGCCGAGGGCATCGGCTGGTGGCAGGTTGGGATCTGCTTCATGATCGCCGTCTACTACGCCGCCGTGGTCGCCTGGGCCTTGAGATACACCTTCTTCTCGGTGACCAAGGCGTGGGGTGATGACCCTGAGACTTTCCTCTACTCCGAGTTCTTGCAGGCCGGCGATCCGGGAGTCAGCGCGACGGTGGTTTGGGGGGTGCTCGCACCGCTGGCGCTCATCTGGATGGTGGTGCTGGTGATCATGGCTCTCGGTGTGCAGAAGGGCATCGGCACAACCGCGGTGGTGTTCATCCCGCTGCTCATCCTCGCCTTCGGCGCACTGGTGATCCGCGCGTTGTTCCTGCCCGGCGCGTCCATCGGTTTGGACGCCCTCTTCAGCCCGAACTGGTCGGCGCTGACCGAGGCCTCGGTGTGGTCCGCGGCCTTCGGCCAGATCTTCTTCTCGTTGTCCGTGGGCTTCGGAATCATGATCACGTACGCGTCCTACGTGGCGCGCAAGACCGACATGACCGGATCGGGCCTGGTGGTGGGCTTCTCCAACTCCGGCTTCGAACTGCTTGCCGGAATCGGCGTCTTCGCCGTGCTGGGCTTCATGGCACAGGCGTCCGGCGTTGCGGTGGGGGAGGTGGCCTCGCAGGGCCTGGGGCTGGCCTTCATCGCTTTCCCGGCGATCATCAATGAGGCACCGGCCGGTGCGTTGATTGGGGTGCTGTTCTTCGGATCGCTGCTCTTCGCCGGGTTGACCTCATTGGTCAGCGTGATGGAAGTGGTCATCTCGGCGTTCCGCGACAAGTTCGAGCTAACGCGGTTGGGCGCCACCCTCGCAGTCGGCGTGCCGGCGGCGATCATCAGCCTGCTGTTCTTCAGCACCAGCAGCGGGATCTACGTGCTCGACATCGTCGACCACTTCATCAACCAGTTCGGCATCCTGGCGGCAGCTGTCGCCAGCATGGTCGTCATCGCCTGGGTTGCGAAGGCGCTGCCCGGCCTTGCGCGGCACATGAACGCCTACGGTTCGGTTCGGCTGGGCCGATTGTGGATCGTGCTCGTCTCCACCGTCGTACCCGTCGTGCTCGGCATAGTGCTGATTCAGCAGCTCATCGGTGACGTCCGCACGCCCTACGGCGACTACCCGACCTGGATGCTCATCGTGTTCGGCTGGGGTGCCGCGCTGGGAGTGATCATCTTCGCCGCGCTCGCCTCGCGCATCAGATGGCGGGCAAATACACCGCTGGTGCTTCCGGAGGCGCCGGAAACTGTGACCAGCTCGAAGGGGACCGACTCATGAGCGCGCCTGCGATTCTGATGATGCTCTTCGCCATGCTGGTGCTGTGGGGTGGATTGGGGCTGGCGATCTACAACCTGGTGCACCGCAGCAAAGCCCCCGAGGAGCACTACCCCCGCGACTTGTAACGTTGATTCCTCGGATTGGGCCTGATGCTGCAGACGTTTGGGGCAGATTCACCTTGGAGATCTGAGCGTGTCCGGTGAACTGCGGGATCAACGGGTAGTTATCGGCCCGATTTCCGGGGCGGGTTCGTTGGGTCCAGTCTTGCGGTCCTGTCTGCGGGTCGCAGTTCGGCGGACTCGAGCTTCGTTCATACCGTCGATTCGTGCCTGCTGGATCGCTTCTCCTCGGCCTTCGTGCTCATCCTGGGGGGTGACGTAGCCGATGGACTCGTGCAGCGGACCGTGTTGTAGTGCTCGCGAACCTTGGCAAGTTCCAGCCGCAGTGTCTAGGGTCCCGGGTCTGGGTCAACCACGGATACTCGCCCTTCACGTGCGCGAACAAGCTTTCCACCCAGGCCTGATCGGTGGGCGTGCCAGGCCGACCGAAGTGTTGCGCGATCGAGCAGATCGCCAGGTACTCGCGGGTGTCGTTCGACCGCATCTGGGGGCCGTTGTCCGACATCGCCAACAGGATGGGCGGGTCTGGTCCGTGCCATCCGGCTGCCGGCGGCGATGAAGCCCACCGAGCTTTCGAAGCCATGTTGACGATGGGCAGGATTGACGTCGCGGCGATCGATGCCGCACGACGAGGTGACTGACACCTGACTACCAGCCTCGCGGTCTTTGCTGGCCTCGCGGTCCCAGCCAGCCCCTCGGGCTCAGCTCGCCCCGCGACGGCCAGGACTTGTTTGCGCGGTTGCCACACGCCGCATCGGCTCGCTAGCGTCCGTTGGGATGTCTTTGACCGCTTCGCTGAACACGTTGGACTGGTGGGGCTGTGTCCTCGCGGCGTTCCTGCCGGGCCTTCTCGTCGCTGCGATCGGGCTACCCATTGGTCGGCGGATCAATGTGGACAACGACGACGCGGAGGCCAGAAATCGGCTGATCGCCCTGGTGTCGGCCGCTTTCGCCTTCATCGTTGCCTTCACCACGAACACCCTGTGGACACAGGATCTGGCGATCGCGGAGTCTGCCCGCGCGGTCGGTCAGTCCTCCAGCGAGATCATGCAGGCCTCAGAACAGGTGGGCCCGGACTTCGCCGACCAGACCCGCGAGCTTCTGGAACGGTTCGACAAGGCCTCTGAAACCAATGACATCGACGCTGGGCTGAGCGAGGGCTCCACTGGCGTCAAGGCCATCTTGGACCAGATGTCCCAACACCTCACGGCGAGCGCGTCGAGCACAAAGGAGACGGGCGACAGCTATCAGGCTTTTCACGAGGACTATATGCAGTACCTCAGCGACCTGAACGCCCCGTCGGTCCCGGCGTTGATCGTGCTCGTGGTGGTCTTGTTGGGAATAGTGATGGCCGGCGTCATTGCCGCCAGTCCGAGGAACCGGCACCGGATGAGCACCCGGGTCTTCCTTGCGCTGAGTGTGTTCGTGATCGGGCTCTACCAATTCCCGATGTGGGTACTGAACTCCCGCAAACTCGTGCTGGAGGCGATACATCCCTACTTGTCCCCGGTGGACCAGGCCTCGAAGTCGGCTGGCACTGGTGTGAACAGCGTGATCCTGCTGCTCATCGCGGTCATCGCGGTTCTGTTTGTGATCATCATCCTGCCGGGATTTCTGGGCGGAGGGTCGAAGCGCACTCCGGCGGAGGCCTCGGAGAATCAGCCGACGGCGTCAGATCACGGGGCGGAGCCGGAGCGCTGAGCGGGCAGACTCTCCGAGCGCGTCAGCCTGCATCCCGGCCACCACATGCTCGGCAAACGCCGGGGCGTTGTGCTCAGCGCCGAGCACAACGAAATCCATCTCCAGAGCCCCGGTGCGCCGGTTGACGAGCTGCGCCCGGATGGGGTTCAGGTAGTAATCGACGGCGGGTTCAAGGAACGTTGCAACGACCCCTTGAACCCGCCCGGCGATAACTACCCCAAAAGGCCGCGACTAGCCGAATCTGGCCGACTGCGGGCCGGGAATCGACCCCGATGGCACGCGTTTCGACGGTCGTAGGGCGCCGGGCCCACGCGGGCGTTGCGCAGACCCATGGACATCTGGCCCGGCGGATCGGGTTGCCCGACGCATCAGGCCTCTGGTTCCCTCGGCTTGATGTGTGGGAGCACTCTCGCCGCGCTGAAGGCGGCGATAAGCGCCAGGATGGTCGACGGAACCTCGCCGATGAACAGGAACACGAGCGCCGCCCAGAACGTGGGCCCCGGTTCCGCCGTGACCACGTTCGTGTAGGCATCGATGATGAGCAAGGTCGCCGCCATCGTTCCGAACACCAAGGTGGCTCGGACGTGGCCGCGCAGAGAGGCCCATCCGGCTCCGATCAAGCCGATGCTCTCTGCGATGTCTAGTACGACCACGATGGCGCGGGCGTGACTGGCGAGTTCAGTGGTTTCCGTGGTCATGAGGTGGTTGATACCGCTGGCGAACCACGAGATCGACAGGACCCCCAAGACCACGACCGCGGTGACAAGCGCCGCCGAACGCTTGGCCCTCGGGGTCCGCAAGAGCACGACGGACGCCGCGATGGCGGCGGCCGTCCCGATGGTGCCCAGCAGCGGATTCATGGCTCGCCACGAGGTGCCGCCGTTGGCTTGGATCCCAGGGCTCAGCAGCGCGGCAGCGGTGAGCATCGCCATAGCGGCGGCTGCCGACACGGTCCACATCGTTGCCCGCGGCATCCGCCGCCAGGCTGCAACTGCCGCGCACGCGCTCACCGCCGCAACACCGAAACGCAACCCTGCGCCAGTGAGCCGCAGATGGTAGGCCTCCATCGTGGTGGGCTGGAAGAACAACAGGTAGACCACCCAGGGAACTTCAGACAGGCCAAAGAGCAGCAGCAGCCAGGTGACCCACTTGGCGGCGACATGTCTCCCGGAGGACTCAGATGCGCCTCTCACGCAGTCATTGTGCGGCGGGCGCGGTGAGCAAGCTCACACGGCTGTCGGCGGCGCGGGCGCGCGAGCACGAGCAGGCGCCGCCGACTACGGGCCCTGGTGAAGGTCCCGCCGGTTGAACAGCGGCACCGAGACGGCGATGAGGGCAAGGGCAATGACCGCCAGCACCGCGGCGTGGGTCCAGTCCAGTCCGTTGGTGAGGGGGTCACCTCCTAGGTAGTAGTAGTTGGGCGTCCACTTCGCCAGCCAGGCCATCGACTCGCTCAGAGGCAGGAAGGCGTTGGCGACGTGGGAGGCAAGAGCCAGGCCCACCGCGACCCACAAGGCGCGGCGGACGACACCGGTAGCGGCACCGACGAGTAGGCCGACCGCGCCGAAGACGATCCCGAGCAGCGACAGCAGCAGGCAGGTGGCGGCGATGTTGACGGTGCTCATCCCCAGTTGGCCCACCCAGTTGCCGACCGCCACACCCGCGAAGGTGAAGGCGCCGACGGCGAAGCCGTACAGCCCCATGACGGCGGCCTTGCTGAGCAGCACCCGTGAGCGAGGCACCGGGTTCGCGAGCAGCAGTCCCATGGTGCGCCGCTCTTCTTCGCCTGCGAGCCCGCGGCTGCCGATCACGATGGTCACGATCATCACGGCGATCGGGGCCATCATGCCGAAGGTCTCGAGTTGGTAGAAGCCCTCCGGAGTCGACATGTCGCCGCCGCCGAAGAGGGCGAGCAGCTCGTCGGGGAACACCTCGCCTATCGACAGCAGGGCGTCGTCGATCGCCGGGTAGAGCGCGCCGATCAGCACGCCCATGACGGCGAACATCGTCACCCCGACCACGGCCAGTAGTCCTTGATACTCGGAGGCCGTCTTGGTGAGGATCGAGCGGACGCGAGCCGAACCGACGAGTCGTTCGGTGACCTGCCCGGTGGCGGGCAGGGCGCGCAGCCGATCCACCACCGTCACCGGTGTCGAACGCTCCTTGAGGTCGCGTCGGTTGAGGCCCACCCAGGCCACCACCGCCAGCAGCGCCGTAGCGGTGTCGAGTATCCCGATATGCAGCCAGTCGACGCCGTTGGCCAACGGGTCGCTCCCGGTGACGTAGTACCAGGGAAAGAGCCGAGCCAACCATTCGATACTCCCGATGAGTGGGAGGAACCCCACGGCGAAGAACGACAGCACCATCACCGCTGCCGCGACACCGTTGGCGACGCCCGAACTGCCCGACCAGGCCCCGAGCGCCAGCGCGAGGAAGCCGAAGAACAGGGCGCCCGCCAATAGGTGAAGCATCAGGGCGTTGAGATCCTGGCCGCTAGTGTCCACATCGAGCAGAAGCGGCACGAGCAGGCCGCCGAGCCACATCGCCGCGACGCCGACCACGACGACGGTGATGAGTGCCGCACCCTTCGCCGTCAGCACTCCGGTGCGGCTCACCGGATTCGCGAGAAGCAGCCCCAGCGTTCCTTTGCGCTCTTCGCCGGCGATGGCACCCGCGCCCATCGCAATCGCCAGTGAGAACAGGATGAGGGCGCCGTACGAGGAGTACATGGCGTTGTAGGCCAAGCTCCCGGCGTCCGTGCCCTCGTCGATGCCGACCAGAGATCGGAACACCTCGGGCATGTCCGTGTAGATGGAGAGGTCGATATCGCGGTAAACGGCCATGCCCAGCACCAGGAACGCGAGCAGCGTTCCGACGCCGATCGCCATGCCGCGCCAGCGATCCCCCGCCGCTTTGGCATAGACACTGGCCAACATTTAGACCGCCGCCTCATCGTGGTAGTAGGCGAGGAAGATCTCCTCCAGATCAGCGTCCTGGGTGGAGACATCGCGCAGGTCGTGACCGTCCGCAACCGCCAATAAATCGGACATCTCGCCCTCGAACGAGAGCGTCACCCGGTGCCCCTCGACGTCGACGTCGCGCACACCGGGCACTGCGCCCAGTTGCGCCACCGGCGGCTGCGAGCCGAAGTCGAGTTCGATGCGGCGAATCGCCTTGCGGCGCAGGTCGGACACGGACTCCAGCGCGATGAGACGGCCATGGCGGATGATTCCGACCCGATCGGCTACCCGCTGCACTTCGGACAACGTGTGGCTGGAGAGGAAGACGGTGCGGCCTTGTTCGGCCACCTCCCGCATCATCGATTGGAATTCGCGCTGGACAAGCGGATCAAGCCCGGTACTGGGCTCGTCGAGGATCAGCAGATCCGGCGAACTCATGAACGCCTGGATGATGCCGATCTTCTGTCGGTTGCCGCTGGAGAGGTCACCGATCTTCCTGTCGAGTTCCGCCCCGAGGCGCTCGGCGATGGTTTGCACCTCGGATTCGTCGACGCCCCCACGCAGGTTCCCGAAGTAGGTGATGAGGTCGCGACCGGTCAGATTCGGGTACATCTGCAGGTCGCCGGGAAGGTAGCCGATGAGCCGCCGAATGGGCACCGACTCGGTGTGAGTGTCCATCCCCAGGATCTCGGCCCGGCCGGCGGTGGGCCGAATCTCGTCGAGGATTGTGCGAATCATGGTCGTCTTGCCGGCCCCGTTGGGGCCGAGGAAACCGAATACTTCGCCTGGCCCGATGTCGATGGAGAGGTCGGCCAGCGCCTCGACCTTGCCGAATCGCTTCGACAATCCTTCGGTGTGAATCGCGGGGGTCATGGGTCGGTCCTCCTCGTTTCTTGTTGATCGGGTTGCGCCAGTTGGGCCGCCGCAGCCTGCGCCCGCGCTGCGAACTCCGGCGTCATCAGGCCTTGACCGTAGATCTCCCAGACCGGCCCGACGTAGCGCGCCGACTGGGGGGTTCGGCCGAACTCGGAATCGGTGGGGTCCACACCGAGTAGTCGGCGCAGGTGCTGGTGCAGCACCAAGCTGCCCAGCGACCAGATCGTCAGGACGACTGCCCGGCCGTGGGGATCGTCGCTTGGCCGCATCAACCCGGCCGCCACTGCCTGTTCGATGTAGTTCTCGGCGTCAGCCACCATCTCGTCCACCAACGCTGCTACCGCCGGGGAGTCTTCGGTCAGGACAGCCGCGAGATAGCCGGGCAGTGGCCCGAGCGCTGAATTGCGGATGGCCGCCAAGATGTCGAGGCCGGCGCCTTCGGAGATGGCTGCCGCCTTGAGGTTCCTGATCCGCTCGGCGACGTAGCGGTCGCATTCGGCGCGCAGTTGCTCCATCGATCCGTAGTGGTGGATCACCAGTGCCGGCGAGACGCCGGCCGCTGTCGCGATGCGCCTGACGGTGACCTGGCCGGGGCTGCCCTCGGCGATGGCGGCAATAGCCGCATCGCGGATGCGCGCGCGGGTGGTGAGGTCGTGGTCAGGCACCTCGGGCGTCCCTGTACGCATGTTCAAGAGCCTAAACACTTGTTCAGCGAGGCTCAAGGGAGCTTGGGCCGATCGGGTGGGACGTCGACTCGGTTGGCGCCTGGGTCAATGTGCCAGATTTGGTGCACTCCAAGTGCAGTATGCTGCACTTGTGGACAGGGATGCGGCTGACTTGGCGGCGCTCATCGGAGGTCGGGTTCGGCAGGAACGGCTGGCTCGGCAATGGACGCTGGACCAGTTGGCTGCGGCGTCCGAAGTGAGTCGGCGGATGGTGATCAACGTCGAACAGGGCACGACCAACCCGAGCGTCGGGATTCTGCTGCGTCTCAGTGATGCCCTGGGTGTGGGACTCCCGGCCATGGTCGCGCCGCCGGAGCCAGAGTTGGCGACCCTTGTCCGCAGTGGTGAGGGGGCGACGCTGTGGCGCGGCGACCACGGTGGTCGGGGAGTGCTCGTGGCCGGCACCGAACCGCCGGACGTCGTCGAACTGTGGGACTGGACCTTGGAACCCGGGGAGGAGTACGCAAGTGAGGCGCACACGGCCGGCACCCGGGAACTGCTCCATATGCAGCGAGGCAGGGTCGTGGTGCGGGTGGGTGAAGAGGATCTCGCCCTCGCGACCGGCGATGCGTTGACGTTTCGCAGTGATGTGCCGCACGCCTACGCCAACCCACACAAGACCCCCGCCCGATTCTCGCTCGCGGTGTTCGAACCTGGGGTGGGGTCCGCGCCGGGGCCCGCCGACCGGCCCCCGAAATGAGTCGTCCGGGCCTGGCTCCGCTGCCGGTTCCGCCCTGGACGCTGGCGATCGCCTCGATGACGTCGGTGCAGTTGGGGGCGGCGCTCTCCGTGCCGCTGATCGACACGATCGGCCCGGCGGGAACGGCCTGGCTACGGTTGAGTTTCGGCGCCCTGGTCTTCCTTCTGCTCGCTCGGCCACCGTTGCGCCAACTGCGGCGGCGCGATGTTCCGGCTGTCATCGGCTTGGGAGTTGCCACCGGGCTCCTCACCGCGTCCTTCCTGGCGGCCATTGAGCGCATTCCGCTCGGCACCGCAGTCGCTATCGAGTTTCTCGGGCCGCTGACCGTCGCCGCCGTGCGAAGCCACAGTCGGCGGGCTCTGGTGTGGCCCGTCCTGGCGTTGATTGGCGTGGTTCTACTGACCGAGCCGTGGTCCGGCGACATCAACTTTGCAGGCGTGGCATTCGCCGCCCTGGCGGCGATGGGTTGGGCCACCTACATCGTCCTCATGCAGTGGATGGGCGATCGCTTCAGTGGCACCAGTGGGCTGTCGATGACCGTTCCCATCGCGGCGTTGACTACCGCGGTGCTGGGCATTCCGCAGGCGGCGGGGAGCTTGACCGTCGAGGTGGTGCTGGTTGCCGCGGGCCTGGCGCTGCTGCTTCCCGTTCTCCCCTTCGCGCTGGAGTTGCTGGCGCTGCGGCACATGAATCCCAACGCGTTCGGCACCTTGATGGCGCTCGAACCTGCGATCGGCGTGGTGCTCGGGTTGGTGGTGCTCAGCCAGGTGCCCTCGGGCGCCCAGGTCACGGGAATCGCGCTGGTCGTGACGGCCGGAGCGCTGGCGCAACTCGACGCTGGCCGCCGTCCCCGGAGGCAGCCGTTGCCCGGCGACAATGTGGCGGTGCCGTAGTCGCCGCGTCGCGCGGCGACGGTTGCGAGGTTGACTGTCCGAGTGTTCCCGTCGCCCTCCTGGGGCCGATGGTCTGTTGTGCTTCTGTGTGCCTTGGCTCATCCCCAATCCCCACCCAACTGGGCACCGAGGTGGCCTTGGTCGCTGAACGCTAGAAATCCACGGTCACGAGCGTCACCTTCCGGCTGGAGGTGCCCCAACGGATCCCGTGCGAGGGCTGACAAACTGAGCCCATGAATGCGGCTGCAGATTCAGTCACGGCTCCCACCGGTGCGGTATCCGAGCCGACGACGATCGTGCTCGGCACACCGCTGACCTCCGGCGCTTGTCGAGTCCTGTTGTGCGGAGCCGGTGAGCTCGGCAAGGAGGTGGTGATCGAACTTCAGCGTTTGGGCGTGGAGGTGATCGCCGTCGACCGCTATGCGGACGCTCCGGCGATGCAGGTTGCACACCGCAGTCACGTGGTGGACATGCGTGACCCCGCAGCCCTACGCGCTGTGGTGGAACGTGAACGTCCCGCCCTCATCGTGCCCGAGATTGAGGCGATCGCGACCGGCGAACTCGTTGCACTTGAACGTGAGGGCTACCGCGTGATCCCAACCGCGCGGGCAGTGAACCTCACCATGGATCGGGAGGGCATTCGCCGCCTCGCCGCGCAAGAGTTGGGGCTGCCGACATCCGACTACCGATTCGCCGGCACCGCCGCTGAGTACCTCGCCGCGGCCGATGAGATCGGCCTGCCCTTGGTGGTGAAACCGGTGATGAGTTCGTCCGGCAAGGGGCAAAGTGTCGTCACCAACGCCGCCGACTTGGCCACGGCGTGGGAGTACGCGCAGTCGGGGGGTCGCGGTGGCCAGGGCCGGGTGATTCTGGAGGCATTCGTTGACTTCGACTACGAGGTGACCCTGCTCACCGTGCGGCATCGGGACGGGACTTCGTTCTGCGCGCCCATCGGCCACCGGCAGGCCGACGGTGACTACCGGGAGTCGTGGCAGCCGCAGTCGATGAGTCCGGCGGCGTGGGACCGCGCCCAGGAGATCGCCTCGACGGTGACGAACGAGCTCGGGGGGTACGGCGTCTACGGCGTCGAATTGTTCGTGGCCGGCGACGAGGTCTGGTTCTCGGAGGTCTCGCCACGTCCGCACGACACGGGTCTGGTGACGCTGGTGTCTCAGAACCTCTCCGAGTTTGCCCTGCACGTGCGGGCAATTCTCGGCCTCCCGATACCGGCTATCCGGCAACTGGGCCCGGCCGCATCCGCGGTGATACTCGCCGAGGGTGACGCCGACTCCGCTGACTACGTCGGCGTTGACGCGGCGCTGGTTGAAGCCGACACCGAGTTGCGCCTCTTCGGCAAGCCCGGCCTGGCGGGTCGACGGCGCATGGGTGTAGCTCTGGCGAAGGGCGAATCGGTCGACGATGCCCGGGCCAAAGCGCTGCGCGCGGCAGCGGCGGTCCAGGTGCGACTGTGAATGTCCCCAGGGTGGTCTAAAGCCGACTTCGAGCGCCCGGTCCTCGGGCCATCGTCGAGTAGCCTCACAACATTATGTTCAACGATCGCCTCGATGCCGGGCGTCGCCTAGCCGCGGCGCTGGCAGCGTTTCGCGGTAGGTCGCCCGTTGTCCTGGGATTGCCGCGGGGCGGCGTTCCGGTGGCGATCGAAGTTGCCCAGGGTCTGGGCATTCCGGCCAGTGATCTCGACGTCCTCGTGGTCCGCAAGGTCGGTGCCCCGTGGAATCCCGAGTTCGGCGTGGGCGCGGTGGGCGAAGGCGACGTGGCGGTGATCGACACGGCGCTCACACGCGAACTGGGTATCGATGACGCGAGCATCGCCAGCATTCGCCGACGGGAATCGGCCGAGGTCAGCAGGCGGGTTGCGGTCTATCGCGGGGGGCGCGCGCCCACGCCTGTACGCGGCCGGGAGGTGATCCTGGTGGACGACGGTATCGCCACCGGATCGACCCTGAAGGCCGCGGTGGCGGTGCTGCGCGAACGTGGGGCACGGCGCATCGTTTTGGCCGCACCTGTGGCGAGCGCAGCTGCCACCGCGATGCTCCGGACGGTGGCCGATGACGTCGTCGTACTTGACCTCCCGGCCGACTTCCGAGCTGTGGGGCTGCAGTACCGGGACTTCGGGCAGGTGCCGGACGCCGAGGTGGTCGCGGCCCTTGAGCGGTTTCACTCGGCGTCCGTTGGCTCCCCCCTGCTTACGGACCGCGAGGTGGCGATTCCAATGGCGGGCACAACGGTGCTGGCGGGGCAGTTGACGGTGCCCGAGGGCGCACCTGGAGTCGTCGTGTTCGCCCACGGCAGCGGCAGCAGCCGGCACAGCAGCCGCAACATTGCGGTGGCGCGAATGCTCCACGCTCGAGGCTGCGCCACGTTGCTTTTCGACCTACTCACCGAGACGGAGGCCACCGAACGGCAGAACGTATTCGATATCGAACTGCTGGCGCAGCGGCTGCTGGCGGCAACCGATTGGCTGTGCTCCGGTGCGGCCGACGCGACCGTCGCGTCGCTGCCGGTTGGCTTCTTCGGCGCCAGTACGGGTGGCGGCGCGGCGCTGGTCGCCGCAGCCACGAGCCGGAACCCGGTGGCCGCCGTCGTCTCCCGTGGTGGCCGACCCGACCTGGCCGGGGCGCACCTCCCGCAAGTGCAGGCCCCGACGCTGCTCATCGTGGGGTCGCGAGATTCGGCCGTTGTCGACATGAATGTGCGGGCGCAGGAACGTCTGACATGCGAGAACCGGCTGGCCGTGGTGCCTGGGGCAACGCACCTCTTCGGCGAACCGGGCGCCCTCGAGCAGGTGGGCGAGTTGGCTGGCGATTGGTTCAGCGCGCATTTCTGAGCCGGAGGGTTGGCTGTGCGCCCGCGAGCGGCCCGCATGCGCGGCGGGCGGTAGATTCGGGGCATGCCAGCCGCGTCGCAGCCCGCCCGGAAGCCCGATGCGGCCACGATCACTGAGAATCAGGCCGCCGACGCAACCGGACCCCGCGACACGAATAGGCGACTAGGCGTCGCAGGGGGAACTGCCGCAGGGGGAACTCGCGCACGGCGCCGCAGGCGATTGAAAGCACGGCGACCCAACCGCGGTCACGCCCGGGTTGCGGAGGCGATGGTGCTGCTGGTGGCCGGAGCCGCGGCGCAGAAGTGGCTGCCGATGCCACGTTGGTCGTTCGTGCTCGGCAAGCACGGCGCCGTCCCCGAATCCTGGCGGGGTCAACGGGTAGTGCGGTTGCGGGCGGCAGCCGCGTCGTTGGGGGAACGACGCGTGGCAAAGGCGATTCTTCGCGGCTCCGAATGGTTGCCCTTCGAACCGACCTGTCTGGCGCAGGCCACTGCCGGGCAGGTGATGTTGCGGCGCCGACACGAGCCCGGTGTGGTGGTGATCGGTCTGCGCCCGAACGGCGAGAACCGGCACGGCAGATGGGATGCCCACGCGTGGCTGCTCGGTCGGGTGGGCGCGCTCACTGGTGGGGCGGCGGCGAGCGGCTTCACGGCCGCAACGGTGTTCGAAGCACCCGGTGGGCTCCAAGCGGAGGCTCTCGAGCTCGACTAGCGGCTGCACCGGTCCACCCACGACCGTCGGTGAAACCGGCGACATACCGGGCCGTAGCGATCGTGAATTGCCGATGCGGATGTCAGCGAAACCTGCGTGCCCGTGGGCGAAGGCCCAGCGCAGGTGCCAATCGGCGATAAGATGCGCCGCGATGGACAAGACGCCGACGGCAGCTGACCTGTTTGAGATTCGTGACGACCAGCAGCCAAGTACGACCACCAGCCGGGTCAGTGGTGGCCGGTCATCGGCTTCGCGTCGACCGGGACAGTCGCTGCTCTGGGCGGCGCCCGGCTCCCTGGACACCGACCGAGTGGCGAGGGCCTTCGAGGCGGGAGGCGTCCCGGCGCTCGCCCGAGTTGCCGGGCCATGGGCGGTCGTACTTCGGGAGCAGTCCACCGGCGACCTAGTCGTGGCTTGCGATCCGGTGGGAGTTCAGCCGCTGTTCTGGGCGCGCACCTTTGACGGCAGCATCGTGGTGTCGTCGTGGTTGGCAAGCCTGGCGCAGCGCGACGACGTGGACGACGCGCTCGACTACGACGGCGTCGTGATGTCCGAGGCCCTCGGTTGTCACGGTCCGGAGAGCCTGACCTCCACCCGCTTCAAGGCGATCCGAAAGGTTCCGTGGGGTCGGGCCCTACGGATTCGCCCGGATCGCACCCTCACCATCACCCAATACTGGTTTCCCGAAGATATCCCGGAACCGGACACCTCGCTGAGCCTCGACGATTGCGCTGCGTTGCTGCGCGAGCACATCGATGCCGCGGTGCGGCGGCTCACCGCTACCGATGTGCCCGTGGCATCGCACGTGTCGGGTGGTCTGGACTGCTCGGCCGTTGCCTGCCGAGCAGACGAGGTGCTGCGCGAGGGCGGTCACGCCGGCGTGGTGGCTGGCTATTCGTGGAGCCCCAGCGTCGAGCATGTGCCGCGATTCGAGGGGGACGAGCGTTCGATTCTCGACGACATCTCAGCGGCTCGCGGGTTTCCGATTAGGCTGATCCACCCCGACGAGTCCGGCGACTGGTGGATCGTGCGCGACCCCAATGTCTACCCTCAGTCCACCCACGTGAGGGAACGATGGACGCTGCCGCAGGCTGCTGCGGATGGTGTACGCGTCCTCCTCTCGGGCTGGGGTGGGGACGAATTGGCCAGCTTCAACGGCCGCGAAGTGTTGCCGATGCTGATTCGACAAGGGAGGTTCCCGACGGTATGGCGCGAGTCGGTTCGCCGGGCGCAGGTGCAACAGCCTGGCCGTACCGGGCCGTGGGGAAAGGCGCGTGCGTTTGCCGGTGCACTGTACGGCGCGATGCCCGAGAGGATCCAAGATCTGCGGCACCGCGAAGAGGCCAAGGAGCGCGCGCAGCACGAGCGTGAGATCGACGCTGCGATGCGCGACTTCTCCCCGATCGCGGCCGACGTCCGCCAGACGTGGAACCGTGACTATCGAGCAGCTCGCACCCCAAGGGACGTACAGATGGTGCTGCTCACGGGTGGCCACATCCAACATCGCACGGCGGCTTGGTATCAGACGGGTCGGTTGTGGGGAATCGACTATCGCTACCCGCTCCTGGATCTCGGGGTCGTGGAAACGGCCCTGCAATTGCCGTGGTGGGCCTGGCGCTCTGGCGGGTGGTCGAGGGTGGCATACCGCAAAGCGGTCGCTGACTGGGTGCCGGACTCGGTGGCCTGGAATACCTCGAAGGTTGAACCGGCGTCGTTCTTTCCGCCGGAACGGCGCCCGGTGGAGCGGAAGGCGCCACCCCGGCGGCCGGTGCCGATCTCGGACGACAAGTACCGCACGGCGATGCAAGTCATTGCGCGCTCCTATCGACGTGGCGCCCGCCAGTTGTCGCCCGATTCGCGGGTGCGCGCCGCGCCGGACGCGGCCCCGCAGTAGCGGCGACAACTAGGGGATGCCGACCACAGCGAGGTCCGTTGGATCCTTGGTACCGCTGGCGCAGAAGCCGAACACGCTCACCGTTTGACCGGGGTTGACGCGTGCGCCCCAGGACGGCGGGGTCACCGTCACATTGGCCCCCGATTGGCTCACTGCTCCATTCCAGGAGCTGGAGAGGCCGGTCCCCGTGGGCAGTGAGAAGGTCAGGCGCCAGTTGGTCACGGGCGTCGATCCGGTATTCGTGATGCTGGTGCTGCGGCAGAAACCGTTGTGCCAGGTGGAGTCCTTCACCAACTCAACAGTCAGCGGTGTGGGTGTTGGGGTGGGTGTCGGCGTGGGGGTGGGCGTGGGTGTCGGGGTGGGTGTGGGTGTGGGTGTCGGGGTGGGTGTCGGTGTCGGTGTGGGGGTGGGTGTCGGTGTGGGGGTGCTGTCGCCGTACGCGATCGGCTCTCTGTTCATCAGCGACGTGAGAAGTGTCATCTTGTCGGCGTTGACAGTGCGCCAGTCGTCGTTGAGTACGCCGCCTGTGTCGCCGGAGTTCGGATTCCACGACCAAAAAGTCCAAGAGGTGCCGTTGCGCCCCAGGTAGTCCGCGAACTGCCGAATCCAGCGGCCCTCGACCGTGTCGAGCCCGACGTTCTTCGCACCGAATTCACCGACGAAGATCGGTGCGGTCCCCGAGTCGGAGATGTATCCGAAGCCTTTGGTCCAGCGGTCGGCGAGGATCGTGCTCATGTCCGGCGATGAGAACCAGGGTTGCTCGAAGACTCCCGGGCCGTACTCGTGCGGGGAGTAGACCAACTTGTCGGGCTCGGTCAGGCGCACCGGATTGCTTCGCACGCCTTCGAGGTTGCCGCCCCACCAGTGGCGATCCAGCTGCTGGCCGCCGGCCACCGGGCCTTCGATCCCTTCCACGAAGATCAGCCAGTGCGGAGCCTTGGCGAGCACCGAGTCTCCGGCGACCTCTGCGGCTCGCCGCCAGTCCGTTGCGCCACCAGTTCCCCACGTGGCCGCTCCGTGCGGTTCGTTCTTCAGGTCAGCGCCGATGACGTTGGGGCGGTTCGCGTAGCGGCTCGCGAGGTTCTGCCAGGTGGCGAGCCAGTCGGCCTCGGTGAATCCATCCTGGCCGTACCAGAGGTCAAACATGAAGCCGTCGTCGGATTGCGAGTGGTTGTCCAGAATCACCATCAGCCCGTGGCGGGCGGCCTCGTCGATGATGATGTCCATGACCTGCTGGGGAGTCTTACCGGCCAGAGCCGCATTGCGCCCGCCGCCGTAGTCGATGCCGGAGGTCGTCGAGGAGCGCAGAGCCTCCAGCGAGAACGGCAGCCGCACGGTGTTGAAACCAAGTGATGCGATGTGCCCAAGCATGTCCTTGTAGTCGCGGATCCACAGCCCGTGCGGCGCATGGTTGGCGGTCTCGAAGCCGAACCAGTTGACTCCCTGCAGGATCACCTGCTGCCCATTGACGTCAATGATTTTGCTGCCGTTCGTGCGCAGGGGCGTGGCAGTGCCATTCCAATCGCCGGGTGTCGGTGTCGGTGTCGGTGGTCGGGGTGGCGGTCGGGCTTGGTGTCGGGGTGGCGGTCGGTGTTGGTGTCGGGGTGGCGGTTGGGCTCGGGGCCGACCCGGCTGGCTGCCACTGCACGGTCGGAGCAGTCGGTGGCTGGGCGGAGCCCGTGAGGCAGAACCCGCTGTCTCGGTAGGTGCCGTCGGCCGCTACGTGCGCCCACGCGGGAAGGGACATGGTCACATTGCTGCCGGCGACGGCCGGAGTGGCATTCCACCAACTCCGCAGGGTAGAGCCTGGCGGCAGGACGAACGACGTAGTCACCGCTTTCACCGGCGAGGCGGTCGAGTTGCGCACCGCCACAACGCCGCACCAGCCGGTCGACCACGCGGAATCTTGTTGCACGACGGCCGTGACGGTGCCCGCCGCGTGCGACACGCCAGCGTTACCCAAGACGAACGCGAGGGCCAGGAAGATCGCCCCAACGATCCGGGTACTCGACGCTGCGCGGGTGGTCGAGCCTGATGGCTCATGGGGCGTCGAATGCATCGGAACCTCCGTGGGACCTGCAGTTGTGGCTCTGGTGTCAATGACGTTAACACTTCTGACAATAATGTAAAGGGGTTGCGCCCGATGGTGGGCGCTATCGGGGGATCGGCACGGCACTATGGTGATTGCTGGGAGGGTCGATGAACGCTGATGGTCCGCACGGCGCATTCCGCCGCGAACTCCGTGAAAGAGCGTTGGAGGCTGCGCTCATCCGGCTCAACGCCAGCGGTTGGAGCAGCGTTCGCATGGCGGACATCGCAACGGATGTCGGTGTCAGTAGGCCGACACTGTATGCCGAATTCGGCAAGAAGGAGGGTCTCGGGGCTGCGCTCGTCACCAGCGAGGCAGACAGGTTCCTGGACGGTGTGATTCGCATCCTGCAATCCGGCGAATACGACCCGGTCACGGCGGTCGACCGGGCGACCGAGTACGCGATCTCGTTGGCCGCTTCGAGTGCGATAGTTACTGCCCTGCTGGCGTCGGACGCCAGCGGTGACGCGGATACCAGCCTGCTGCAGTCCTTGTCGCCGAGCACCAGGGTGATTGGACCCGAGATGTACGGGGAACTGCTGAGTTGGTTTGCCGAGCGCTGCCCCGCCACCGATCGCACGAAACTCAACTACGCCGTCGATGCGCTGCTGCGTCTCGTGGTGAGCTACATCGTGTCGCCCGGGCGCGAGTCCGCGGACGAGGCCGCGGCCGCCATCACACGCATCGCTGTGATGCTGCTACCCGAGCTGGCATCCGACCAGCACCCACGCACAGGTACAGGTTTGAAGCACTAGAGGAACGATTGGGGCGCCCTAGTGCAACAATCCTGTGCAGTCGCGGAGGAGCAGCGCCGCGGGGGAGCAGAGCCGCGGGGGAGCAGAGCCGCGGGAGGAGGGGTGCCGGTGTCGGACTATCGGGTGCCGTCGTTGACCAGGCTGGTCGAGTCCAACCGGTTCAACATGATCATCGCGGTGGTGATCGTCGCCAACGCGGTTGTGCTCGGTGCGCAGACTTATCCGGAGCTGAGCCCGCGCGTTGAGTCGGCGCTCGATCTGCTCGACGGCGCCTTCTACCTCGTCTTCATCGCTGAGCTGCTCATCCGCATTGCCTCCTATGGCAAGCGGCCGTGGATGTTCTTCACCAATGGCTGGAACGTCTTCGACTTCATCATCATCGGCGGGGCGCTGATTCCGGCGGTCCGCGAGCATGCGACGGTGCTGCGCCTCTTTCGTCTGGCTCGGCTCGCCAGAATCATCCGCGTGCTACCAGGCGCCCGTATGCTGATCCGCACGGTCAGCCGAGCCTTGCCCGCGGTGGGCAGCATGGTGCTAGCCACTGTCGTGCTGCTCTTCATGTACGCGATGATCGGCTGGGGGCTGTTCGGCGCGGCTTTGCCCGACGACTGGGGCACCGCCGGGACCGCCATGGTCACCCTGTTCGTGATGCTCACCTTGGAGAACCTCCCGGACAAACTCGCAGCGGCGCAAGAGGTCAGCGGCTGGGCGAACCTCTACTTCATGACCTACGTCCTGGTGGCGGCTTTCATCATCGTCAACTTGTTCATCGGCATTGTGGTGAGTGCCATGGACGAGGTGCAGGCAGAGAGCAAGGTGGAAGGTGACCGGCAGGAAGCCGACGACCTTCACGCCAAACTCGATCGGATGCAGCGGGCGCTGGACGATCTGCTGGACGGACGCGGAGTTCCTGCGGCCAGCGACGAAGCAGTGGCGCGGCCCCCGGGGGATTCGGATGCCCAACAGTCACCGACACGCCAATCAGATCCGATCTGATTCTGGACTGTGTCCAAAGATTGGCGTACTATCCGAGGGTGCCAGTCTCCCCCATCGATCAGTTGCGCGAGCACGGTCTGCAGGTCACCGCACAGCGCCTTGCAGTGATGCGGGCAGTTGCGGATCACCCCCACGCCACAGCGGACGAGGTGGCCGTGGTGGTGCGCGAAGAGATTGGCACGATTTCCAAGCAGTCGGTCTACGACGCCCTCGGGATACTGGCCGACAAGGGCCTCGTTCGTCGCATCCAACCGGTTGGATCGCCCGCGCGATTCGAAGACCGCGTCGGCGACAACCACCACCACCTGGTCTGCCGGGAATGCGGTCGGGTCGTCGATGTTGACTGCGCGGTTGGATCCGCGCCGTGCCTCGATCCGGCCGACAACCAGGGCTTCGTCATCGATGAGGCCGAGGTCGCCTATTGGGGACGTTGTCCGCAGTGCCAGTCCGGCGACGTCGGCGCGGCGGCTGCGACGCATGGCAACCACCGAACCGGGCACCGCTCAACAAACCACCGTTCAACCAACCACCGTTCAACCACCCACTCACACACAACGGGATGATGCACATGTCAGAGAACCCACCCACGCCAGCTGGCTCCAACGAGGGCGCCGAAACCGAGGCCAAGTGCCCCGTGGCACACGGATCAGCATGGCCGACCAAGGGAACCACCACCAAGGACTGGTGGCCCAACCAGCTGAACCTGGATGCGCTGCAGGCGAATCCCCCGTCGGCTGACCCGATGGGTGAGGACTACGACTACGCGGCCGAGTTCTCGAGCCTCGACCTGGCCGAACTCAAGGCGGATCTTGGGAAGTTGATGACTGAATCCCAGGAGTGGTGGCCGGCGGACTACGGCCACTACGGTCCGCTGTTCGTGCGCATGGCCTGGCACAGCGCCGGCACTTACCGAATCAGTGACGGCCGAGGGGGCGCGGGCTCCGGCACCCAGCGGTTCGCGCCGCTGAACAGTTGGCCGGACAACGCCAACCTCGACAAGGCCCGCCGACTGCTCTGGCCGATCAAGCAGAAGTACGGCAAGAAGATTTCCTGGGCGGATCTCTTCGTGCTGGCCGGCAACGTCGGCATGGAGACCATGGGATTGAAGATGTTCGGCTTCGCCGGCGGCCGTGAGGACGTGTGGGAGCCCGAGGAGATCAACTGGGGTCAGGAGAGCGAGTGGCTCGCCGACCAGCGCTACACGGGCGATCGTGAACTCGACAACCCGCTGGCCGCAGTCCAGATGGGCCTGATCTACGTCAACCCGGAAGGGCCCAACGGCAACCCCGACCCATTGGCCGCCGCCCGCGACATCCGCGAGACGTTTCGACGCATGGCTATGAATGATGAGGAAACCGTCGCGCTCATCGCCGGCGGACACACCTTCGGCAAGAACCACGGTGCCGCTGTGCCCGACGACTACGTCGGTCCGGATCCAGAAGATGCGCCGCTGCAGGAGATGGGTCTGGGCTGGAAGAACTCCTTTGGCACCGGCGACGGCACCGACACGATCACAAGCGGGCTCGAGGGTGCCTGGACCCCCACGCCCATCACCTGGGACAACGGCTACTTTGAGACCCTGTTTGGCTACGAGTGGGAGTTGACCAAGAGCCCTGCCGGCGCATGGCAGTGGAAGCCCACCGACCCGGCGGCCGCCACCACGGTGCCCGACGCACAGGACCCCGCCAAGACGCACGCGCCGGTGATGCTGACGACGGACCTGTCGTTGCGCATGGATCCGATCTACGAGCCCATCTCGCGACGGTTCCTCGAGAACCCCGACGAATTCGCGGACGCCTACGCCCGCGCGTGGTTCAAGTTGACGCACCGCGACATGGGGCCGATCTCTCGGTACCTCGGACCCGAGGTCCCCACGGAGGAACTCATCTGGCAGGACCCGGTGCCGGCGGTGACACACGAGTTGATCGACGAGAACGACATCGCCGCACTCAAGCTCACCCTGCTCGACTCGGGCCTCACCCTGTCGCAGCTGATCTCCGTTGCGTGGGCGTCGGCGTCGACCTTCCGCGGCAGTGACAAGCGCGGTGGCGCCAACGGCGCGAGGATCCGGCTCGCCCCGCAGAACGACTGGGAAGTCAACAGCCCGGCCGAACTCGCCCGGGTGCTGCCGGTGCTGGAGCAGGTGCAGACCGATTTCAATGCTGCCCAGACGTCGGGTAAGGCGGTGTCGTTGGCGGACATCATCGTGCTCGGTGGCGCCGCAGCGGTGGAGAAGGCTGCCAAGGACGCGGGCTACGACATCGTCGTCCCCTTCCTGCCCGGCCGCACCGATGCGACGGCCGAGATGACCGATGTGGAGTCGTTCGACGCCCTCAAGCCGTCGGCCGACGGTTTTCGCAACTACGTGAGCAAGGGCTCCGAGTCGATCGCTGAGCACCTGCTCGTCGATCGGGCCGACTTGCTCACCCTGAGCGCTCCCGAAATGACGGTGCTGATCGGCGGGCTGCGGGTGCTCGACCCCAACTACGGACAGTCGGAACTCGGGGTGTTCACCGATCGACCCGGCGTGCTGAGCAACGACTTCTTCGTGAACCTCGTGGACATGGGCACCGTCTGGGCCCCAGTTGACGACGACGAGTTGGTGTTCGAGGGTCGCGACCGTTCGACCGGCGAGGTCAAGTGGACGGGAAGCCGGGCCGACTTGGTGTTCGGATCCAACTCGCGACTGCGCGCGCTGGCCGAGGTCTACGCCTGCAACGACGGTGAAGAGAAGTTCGTGCGCGACTTCGTCGCCGCCTGGAACAAGGTGATGAACGCCGACCGATTCGACGCCCGCTGAGGTAAGGCTTCGTCCCACCCACCGCCGAATCTGCACACGTGTGTTGCACTAGCGGGGCCTAGCGGCCTCCTAGTGCAACAAACGTGTGCATTCGCGTCTCGGGCTCGGGAGCGTCTCGGGCGGGCGCGTCTCGGGCTCGGGCGGCGTGGCCTAGAGCGATTGGTCTCCGCTGGTCGCCAGTGGCAGCGACACGCTGCCACTGGTGCCCCACTTCGCGAATTGGGCATTGATCTGCTCTTTTGCCCTGCTGAGTTGGTCGTCGACGAGGCGTCGCTCGGCCCACTGCAGTTCTCGCTTGCGCAGGGCCACCTCCATACGTGCCAGCCGTTTCGAATCCACCGGAAGGTCGTAGGCCAGTGACGTGAACCGGGCCAGGTCCGATCGGTAGTCGTGGCCATTGGCCTCGAATCTGCCGGGGATCACGTTCATGGCGTTCTTCACGTCCATGAGGGTGATCACGAACGTGGTGTAGGGCCGCCACTTGGTCTCCTTGGGCAGGCCGGGTTCACGAGTCTCCGGTGGCCCCATCCACGCCGGGGCTTGTACCGCGACGGGGAACCAGAACTTCGGCATCGCGTCGTTGTGGTGGCTCAGCAGGAAGTAGCGCGCACGTTCCCGGACATCGGCGGGCAAGGCGAGGTACTGCTGGTATGACGCGACCTCGATCACTTCGCCATCGGGATCCACGTCCTGCGGGTGCGAGAGCCACCGCTGCCGGAACTTGGTAGCGGCCGGCGTGCCGAGGAACAGTCCACGCTCGATGTCGGCCCGGTGCAATCCTTCCGTTCCCTCCTCGGCGAATACATCCTCGGCGGTCAGCGCCCCGAGGCTCTCGCCGAAGATGCACAGCCTTGGTCGATCCGCCTCCGGCATGGCTGACAGTCGCCACTTCAGCGCGTGCAGAAAGGCGTTGTTCTGGTCGATTCCGATGCTGGTGCGATCCAGCGAGAGTGGGGAGGGTCGCAGCGAATACTGCATCGCGACAGTTGCCACGTCGCCGCCCGTCAGGTACTCGAGCGACTCGGTCGTGACGTAGTTGAGATAGCCAGTGCCAGTCGGTGACATGAACACGATGAGGGACCGCTCGAAGGCGCCGAGTGCCTCGAGTTCCTGCATGGCCAGGTCCGCCCGCTCGCTGGTCGTCGGACGTGCCTCCAAACCGACGAAGGCTCGGACGGGCGGCATGGCCTCGCCACCCATGACCTCCTCGATTTCGTCCACGGTCAAGGCCATGTTCACGAATCTGCGGCCCTCGCGGCCGATCGACTCCCACGAGACCCCGCTGCGCGGCCCACCGCTGACGTAGTCGGACGTGGGGGGAGAGGCGTAGGCCGCTTCGACCGCGTCCCCTGAAGTTTCCGCCCGGTGGAACACAATGTGCAGGGCCTTGTAGCCGGCAGCGGCGAACAGGCTGAAGGCCGCCAGGTGTCCGATCGGGCGGCCGAGGAGTTCCGCACGTGGATTCACCCGGGTGACCACCGCCGCCACCCCGCCGGCGAACTCCCGCTCCACCTTCGCGGCACCGAAGAGGCCAGCGGTCACTAAGCCACCGGCCAGCAGCGCCCGTCCCGCAGCCACCTGCTGCGATTCGGCCAACGAATTGCCGACCGCGTCATGGCTGACGCCCTTGGCCTGCATTTCCCGGTGCAGGCGATGGTACTGCCACACGGCCACGGCACCGCCCAGGGGAAGTGCCACCGGCACTGCACGCGCCCACGGGTGACCTTGGTCGGCGATCTCGTCGAGGACCTCGTCTGCGCCGACGATGATCGCGCCAGCAAGCCCGCCCACGCTGATTCGCCAGAACAACGAGCGGCCCCATGCCCGCAGGATAGGTTCATCCTTCCGTTGTGCCAGCAGCCGCTGCCCGAGAATTCCGCCACCGATGGCCGCCGCGTTGGCGCCCAACAGCACGCTGCGCCCTATCGTGGTGCGTTCGTCGGCATCCGCACCGCTACGCGCGACCCGTCGCGCCACAGCCTCCACCAGCGACTGGGCCATGACGGTGAAGGCGTAGTTGATAGCAGTCGAGACTCCGGTGACCACGGCCTGGTCGGTCGTGGAGCGCGGCATCAGGCCCCGACTGAAGGAATGACCGACGCTGGTGGACGCCGCCAGCAGACCGGCCCGCTCAGGCAAACCCAGGGTATGTCTGGTGCGGATCAACTTGTCGAGCAATGAGGCCATGGCGGGTTCCCTGGAGTCTCGATGAAAGGCCGGGCAGGGCAAGCCTACCGGTGCCTACGGCCTGCTCGTGGTGCTTCGTGGCGTCTGCTGCCCCGACGACAATCGCCAGCACAGTCCACCAGGGGACTGCACGGACGAGGGTGAACTCGCCGGTCAACGGTTGCCGATGCCTTTGAACCGCCAAGATTGCGCCGGGTCGCTCGACGCCGAGGCATCACTGTGGGCTGGAAACGGTGCCTTCTGCTACATCAGCCACGAGAGGATCGAGCACGATGTGTGGGTTGTCGCGCGACAGTATCTGCACCTGCCACCGATTGGTGAGCAATGCCAGGACCGTGCCGTCGCTGCGGGTCGCCACTTCGGTTCCGCTTCGTCGTTCGATCGAATCCGCGTCCTCGGCGCGGGTGCGCAGGGCGAGGGAGTACGGCAACGTTTCCAGCGTCACTGGCGAGCGCAGTTCGTGCTCGAGTCGGTGCGCGGCAACCTCGAACTGCATGGGGCCCACCGCAGCCAGGATCGGCTGCTGGTTGCCCCTGCGCTCCGAGCGGAGCACCTGCACCACACCCTCGTGGTCGAGTTGGTCGATGCCGCGCTGGAACTGCTTGTAGCGGGAGGGGTCGTTGGCCCGCACCACCGTGAAGTGCTCAGGGGCGAACGACGGAATGGGCGGAAACTCGACCGGTGCCTCGGCCCACAGCGTGTCGCCGGCGCGGAGCGCGCCAGCGTTCACCAGACCGATCACGTCGCCTGGGTAGGCGACCTCCAAGGTCTCCCGGTCGCGGCCGAACACGGCGTGGGCGTACTTCGTGGCGAAAGAGCGCCCGGATTGGCTGTGGGTGACCACATCGCCGCGGTGGAACACCCCCGAGCACACCCGCGCGAATGCCAATCGATCGCGATGCGCGGAGTCCATTCCGGCCTGAACCTTGAAGACTTGGGCACTGAACGGGGCGTCGATCGGGCGGGTGGCTCCCTCGACGGTCGCCCGGTCGCTCGGGGCGGGAGCCAACTCGTGGAGCACGTCGAGCAGTTGTCCCACGCCGAAGTTCAGCACTGCGGAGGTGAACAGCACCGGGGTGGTGCGTTCAGCCAGGTAGGCGGCCTGATCGTGGTTGTAGCCGTCCGCGTCGAGCAATTCGTGCTCCATCACGGCCTCCCGCCAGGCGTCACCCTCCTCGGCTTCGGCCTGTGCGGGGGACAAGCGCTCGATGGGCGCGACTGTGGCCCCGCCAGCAGTGGCATGGAAGCGGATGAAGTCGCCAGTGCGACGGTCGAGAACGCCGCGGAAATCCCCCGCGATGCCGACCGGCCAGGTGAGGGGGGTGGGACGCAGACCGGTGCGGTCAGAGATCTCGTCCATCAGCGCCAGCGCATCCATGCCTGGGCGGTCCCACTTGTTGACGACCGTGATGATCGGCAGCTGTCGGCTGGCGCAGACCGAGAACAGCTTCATTGTCTGGGCCTCGAGGCCCTTTGCGGCATCCAGCAGCATGACCGCGCTGTCGACGGCGGTCAGCACTCGGTAGGTGTCCTCCGAGAAGTCGGAGTGGCCTGGGGTGTCGACCAGGTTGATCACGGCGTCGCGGTAGCCGAACTGCAGGGCCGATGAGGTGATGGAGATTCCGCGGTCGCGCTCCATGTCCATCCAGTCCGACACCGTGGCTCGTCGACCCGCCTTGCCGTGCACCGCCCCGGCCTGCCCGATCGCCCGGGCGTGCAGTGACAGCGCTTCGGTGAGGGTGGACTTGCCCGCATCGGGGTGGCTGATCACGGCGAAAGTACGCCGTCGCGCTGCCTGCTGGGTGGTCGTCACGCCGCCGCTACTTCGTGCCCGGCGGCCCGAAGCGCAGTGACGGACTCTTCCAGAGAGTCCGCCCGAACCAGCACGTAGTCGGTGTCGAAGGTGGAGACGACGAAAACGCTCACACCCACCTCGGACAGTGGCGCTGTGATGGACAGCAGGACGCCAACCATGGCGAAGTCGAGTGGACCAACCACCTCGAGGGCGCGCCAATCGGGTTCGATATGGAGCTGCGGGTGGCTGGGTGCGGCATCCGGTACACACACCACGGAGATCTCCTCGGCAGTGCGGACTGCCACGAAGAAGGAACGATCCTCCGGCGGAGTAGGCCACTCGGCATCGCTGGGGATTCGGCAGACGGCCAGACGGTCAGACAGAACTCGAAGCTGCATAGGTCCAAGTATGCGCGATAGGCGATTCTTCGCGGCAAAGGTGACAGGTCGCCGGACGCTGATGCCGACGCCTATCCAATGGCTTCGCGGTCGGCCTGGTCGAGTATCAGGTCAATCGCTTCCTCGGCGGCGTCCAGCATGGCCAGGTGGCCCTGACCGGGAACCACCGCCAGCTGACTGTTGGGGATCAGAGCCGCCATCCGTTCCCCGTGTACCAATGGAATCACCAGGTCGGTGTCGCCATGCCATAGGAACACCGGCGTCTCGATGCTTGCGATATCGAATCCCCACCAGCGGCTGAACAGCACCGCGTCGTAGGCCACGGCTCGGAAGGACTCCTTGCCGGCGACGACGAGGTCGTCAAGGAACATCTCGCGCATCTCCGGACGTGCCAGAAACTCGCGATCCGAGCGCGGGCCGATCCGCATATAGATGTCGAAGGCCGGATTCGCGAGCGGGGCCGCTAGTTTCAGCGCCGCAGACATGGTCCACGCCACAGGTTCCCGGATGACCCCCAACAGCGGCTTGAACTTGCGCAGCACCGGGATGACACCACCGCTGGCGACCTTCTCCGGCCCGGCACTCGGCCCCACCCCACCGAGCACGGCGGCAGCGACGATGCGGTCGGGTAAGGCGGAGCACACGGCCAGGACATAGGGTCCGCCGCCGGACAATCCGATCAGACCGGCCTGATCGATTCCCAGTAGATCCATCACCTGTCCGGCATCCGCGGCGAAGTCGATGATCCGGCCGTAGTGGTGGGGGGTGGACTTGCCCACGCCGGGCCGCTCCACCCCGATGATCCGCACGTCTCGGTCGTGAGCGTATTCGGCAGCCGCCGAGGGCACCTGCCGCCGTGCCCCCGGGGTGCCGTGGAACCAGAGGATCGGGAATCCTTCCGGGGGACCGAACTCCGCGACCCCCATGCTGCGGCCGTCGGCCAATGTCAGGGTGGAGGTACGCCAGATCGGTGGTGACATGCTTTCAGAGTAGGTCGACGCCGCGGTGAGTGGGCACTGAGGTAGCGGCCTCACGTCTGGATTCCGCAATTCGGCGGCCAGAAGCCGTAGGGTGACCGACATGACCGCCGAGTCGGATCGCGACCAGAGCAGAGCGGCCCCGGCCGGTTTCGTACGTCGCACCGTCGAGGGGGCCTTTGACGCCACCGTCGGTCGGGTGACCGACCGGGTCGGCGAGACTGCGCGCGAGGTCACCGGCGCGACGGCCCGTCAGGTGGTGGACGATCTCGAGCCTTACCTCGCTGCCGAGACCATCCCGCGAATCGTGGATGCGCTGGTTCCCTATCTCACGCAGAGCTTGGTGCCCGAGGTGGTCGACGGCGTCAGCGGACACATCGCCGAGCACACGGTGCCGCAGGTGATCACAGAGGCGACCCCGGCTCTCGTCGAGCAGAATCTGCCCGTCATCCTCGAGCAGCTGCAGCCGTACCTGGAAGCCCAACTTGTGCCCGCCATCGTGGATGCGTTGATTCCCCATATCAATTCCACCGTGGCGCCGCAGGTGGTCGACGCGATGATGCCGACGATCCGCGATGAACTGGCACCGCAGATTGTGGACGCCTTGATGCCCAAGATTCGGCAGGAAGTGGTGCCGCAGATCCTGGACGACATCGTCGACGATCCCAAGGTGCGCACGCTTATCCGGGAGCAGAGCCAGGGAATGATCCTCGACACGCTTGAGCGGCTCCGCCAGGCGCTCGCGCGAGCCGACGATGTGGTGGAAAGGATCTTGCGACGAGTCGTCGGCAAACAGCCGCGCACAGTCGCCCCGCCTCCCGCGGTGCAGCCACCGCCGAGTCGGCGGTACGTCAACGCGGGGCTGGTCTCCCGCGGGCTGGCTTTGGCCGTGGATACCGTCGGCGTCGGATTCTTGATCAACGCAGGCGTCAGTTCCTTCCTCGGGCTGCTTGAGAGTCTCTTCGGCACTCTCCCGAACTGGGTCGTGGGGCTCGTATTGATGATCGGATTCTCGGTGTTCCCGCTCTACTTGGCCCTCTCCTGGACCCTGGTCGGAAAGACCGTGGCCGACGCCATCATGGGTCAGCGGCTGTGCGACCGGCAGGGACGGCGAATCGGACTGATCCGGGCGCTGATACGTGCCTGGGCGCAGGTTCTAATCCTGCCGTTCTGGCTGGCAGGCATGATCACCAGCCCGTATGCGCGCTCCCGCCGAGTGCTCCTGGACCTGTTCACCGGCTGCGAGGTCCGCTACTTCGTGCATGTCGAGCGTTCTTAGCCCTTGAAGATCAGCGCCCGCTTGACCTCTTGGATCGCCTTTGTGACCTCGATGCCGCGGGGACAGGCGTCGGTGCAGTTGAAGGTGGTCCGGCAGCGCCAGACGCCCTCTTTGGAGTTCAGGATCTCCAACCGCTGGGCCGAACCGGCATCCCGCGAGTCGAAGATGAACCGGTGTGCACCGACGATCGCGGCGGGTCCGAAGTACTGCGAGTCAGTCCAGAACACCGGACACGAGGTCGTGCAGCAGGCGCACAGGATGCACTTCGTGGTGTCGTCGAAGGTGGCTCGGTCGTCGGCCGACTGCAGCCGCTCGCGGGTGGGCTCGTGGCCGTCGGGAATGAGGAAGGGCAACACCTCGCGGTAGGCCTCGAAGAAGGGCTCCATGTCGACGACCATGTCCTTCTCCAAGGGAAGACCCTTGATGGCCTCCACCGTGACCGGCTTCTTGACGTTGAGGTCCTTGACCAACGTCTTGCAGGCCAAGCGGTTGCGGCCGTTGATGCGCATCGCGTCCGAACCGCAGATGCCGTGCGCGCAGGAGCGCCGGAATGTCAACGTGCCGTCGATCTCGTCCTTGATCTTCTGCAGCACCGTGAGTACGCGGTCGGTGGGCAAGCAGGCGACGACGTAGTCCTCCCAGTGCGGCTTCTCGTCGACCTCCGGGTTGTAGCGGTGGAGACGGAACGTGACATCGACCGTGCGCAGGGCCGGGTCGATCTCCTCGGTGACGGTGGCAGACATCAGTACTTGCGCTCCATCGGCTGGTAGCGGGTGATGATCACGGGCTTGTAGTCGAGTTCCACCTCGGCGGAGCCGTTGGCGCCCTCGTGCCGATAGGCCATGGTGTGGCGCATGAAGTTGACGTCGTCGCGTGTCTGGTAGTCCTCCCGGGCGTGCCCGCCGCGGGACTCTTTGCGGGCCAGGGCACCCACCACGAGCACCTCTGCCAGGTCGAGCAGGAAGCCGAGTTCGACCGCCTCCAGCAGATCCGTGTTGTAGCGGTAGCCCTTGTCCTGGATCGAGACGTTGGCGTAGCGGCGACGCAGTTCCTGCACATCGGTGAGGGCCTGCTTGAGCGTCGCCTCGGTTCGGTAAACCTGGGCGTTCATATCCATGGTGGCCTGCATCTCTGTGCGCAGGGCGCCGACGCGCTCGCCCCCGGTGGAGGTGCGCAGACCGTCGACCATCACCTCGACACGCGCCGCAGGGTCCATCGGCAGGTCGACGTAGTCGTTCTCCAAGGCGTAGGCACTGGCCGAGAGGCCCGCCCGCCGGCCGAACACATTGATATCGAGAAGCGAATTGGTGCCGAGCCGGTTCGCACCGTGCACCGAGACGCAGGCCACCTCGCCAGCGGCGAAGAGTCCGGGCACGAAGTGCTCGTTGTCGCGCAGCACACGGGTCTCGATGTCGGTGGGGATACCGCCCATTGCGTAGTGCGCGGTGGGGAAAACCGGCACGAGTTCGGTAATCGGGTCCACGCCGAGGTAGGTGCGGGCGAACTCCGTGATGTCGGGGAGTTTGGATTCGATCTGTTCCGCGGGCAGGTGCGTGAGGTCGAGGTAGACGTAGTCCGAATTCGGGCCCGCCCCCCGTCCCTCGCGGACTTCCTGCACCATCGCGCGGGCCACCATGTCGCGCGGGGCGAGGTCCTTGATGGTGGGCGCATAGCGCTCCATGAAGCGCTCACCGTCCTTGTTGCGCAAGATTCCACCCTCACCCCGGGCGCCCTCTGTGAGCAGCACGCCGAGACCGGCCAAGCCGGTCGGGTGGAACTGATAGAACTCCATGTCCTCGAGAGGCAGGCCGCGGCGGTAGGTGATCGCCATGCCGTCGCCGGTCAAGGTGTGCGCATTCGAGGTGGTCTTGAACACCTTGCCGAACCCACCCGTGGCGAACACCACGGACTTCGCTTGGAACACGTGGATATCGCCGGTGGCGAGTTCGTAGGCGACTACCCCGGCGGTGACCGGGTTGCCGTCGTCGTCTTCGTTGAGCAGCAGGTCGAGCACGTAGAACTCGTTGAAGAATTCGATGCCCTGCTTGATGCAGTTCTGGTAGAGGGTCTGCAGGATCATGTGGCCGGTGCGGTCGGCGGCGTAGCAGGCCCGGCGCACGGCCGCCTCACCGTGGTTGCGGGTGTGCCCGCCGAATCGGCGCTGGTCGATGCGCCCTTCCGGAGTGCGGTTGAACGGCAGACCCATCTTCTCGAGGTCGATGACGGCGTCGATCGCCTCTTTGCACATGATCTCGGCCGCATCTTGGTCGACCAAGTAGTCGCCACCTTTGATGGTGTCGAACGTGTGCCACTCCCAGTTGTCCTCTTCCACATTGGCCAGCGCGGCGCACATGCCGCCTTGCGCAGCGCCCGTGTGGGAACGCGTGGGGTAGAGCTTGGTGAGCACTGCGGTGCGTACGCGACTGCCAGCCTCGAGTGCGGCGCGCATGCCGGCGCCGCCGGCACCGACGATGATGACGTCGTACTTGTGGGTCTGCATCGAATCTCCCTTAGCCGATTCCCGGGTCGAACGTGAAGATGACGAGGGTCCCGAGAACCACGGTGAAGACTGCCGCGAGGTAGAGGATGGTCTGCAACCAGAACCGCGTCCTCGGCTTCTCGGCGTAGTCGTTGATGACGGTTCGCAAACCGTTGGTGCCGTGCAGCATGGCAAGCCACAGTTGCAGCAGATCCCAGATCTGCCAGAACGGTGACGACCAGCGGCCGGCGACGAAGGCGAAGTTGATGCGCTGCACGCCGCCGTCGAGGACGTTCATGATCAGCAGGTGGCCCAGCACGAGAAACACCAGCACGATGCCGGAGACCCGCATGAAGATCCACGAGTACAACTCGAAATTGGAGCGGCCGGCGCGCTTGGAGCGCGGTTGCGCGAGCGCCGGTGCGATCGCCTGCGGCGGCACCGGAACCCGTGCGGCCTTGAGGTCGTCGGGTTCGATGTCGGCGCTGCCGGGAAGAGTTTCGCTCATGATGCGCTCCCGAACAGTGCCTCAACGGTGTGGATCAGCATGAAGTAGGAGCCCGGAATCATCACGACCACCCAGACGATCGCCACCGCCCAGAGCATCTGCTTCTGGTAGCGCGGGCCCTTGCCCCAGAAGTCCACGAGGACAACTCGGATGCCATTCAACGCGTGGTACAGGACCGCGCCGACCAAGCCCACCTCCATGAGGTTGACGATCGGCGTCTTGTAGGTGGCGATGACCAAGTCATAGGCGTCGGGCGAGACGCGGACAAGCGCGGTGTCGAGAACGTGGACCAGCAAGAAGAAGAACACCGCTACGCCGGTGATGCGCTGCAACGCCCATGACCACATTCCCTGGCCTCCGCGGTAGATGGACACGGGGTTCCGCGTCCTTTCCGCAGTAGTCGAAGCCACTTCGCAACTCCTCAGGGGTAGACCGGGGAAGGCCGATCGCCGACCCCAACCGCGATCCTAGCGCGAGAGTCCTAAGGCTGCCGCTCTGGTCCGATACGGCGCAGATACTCTGGTCTACATGTCTGGTATGACCGAATCCGGCTTTCCGTTCGACAACCTCTACGGCCCCGACGCCCTCGTTGACTGGGATCCGCAGACCCAGTTGGGGGTGCCCGGCGAGTACCCGTTCACCCGCGGCGTCTACCCGTCGATGTACACCGGCCGACCGTGGACGATGCGCCAGTATGCCGGGTTCGGCAACGCCGCAGAGTCCAACGCCCGCTACAAGCAGTTGCTCGCGGCCGGCCAGACCGGTTTGTCGGTGGCGTTCGACCTCCCCACTCAGATGGGCTACGACTCCGACGACCCGATCGCCAGCGGCGAGGTGGGCAAGGTCGGCGTGGCGATCGACTCGGTCGAGGACATGGGCGTGCTCTTCGGTGGGATCCCGCTGGACAAGGTGTCGACCTCAATGACGATCAACGCCCCGGCGTCGACGCTGCTGCTGATGTATCAATTGGTGGCTGAGTCGCAGGGCGTGGCCGGGTCGGCGCTGACCGGGACGATCCAGAACGACGTGCTCAAGGAGTACATCGCCCGCGGCACCTACATCTACCCCCCGGCGGAATCGATTCGGCTGATCACCGACATCTTCGCCTACTGCCGCGCCGAACTACCCCGCTGGAATACGATTTCGATCTCCGGCTACCACATGGCCGAGGCCGGCGCGACGCCCGCGCAGGAGATTGCCTTCACCCTCTCCGACGGCATCGAGTACGTCCGGGCGGCCATCGCCGCGGGTATGGACGTGGACGAGTTCGCGCCCCGCTTGGCGTTCTTCTTCGTCTCGCGTACCTCGCTGTTGGAGGAGGTGGCGAAGTTCCGTGCAGCGCGTCGCATGTGGGCGCGCATCATGCGCGACGAGTTTGGTGCCAAGAATCCGAAGTCGTTGATGCTGCGCTTCCACACCCAGACCGCGGGCGTGCAGCTGACCGCGCAGCAGCCGGAGGTCAACTTGATCCGGGTGGCGGTGCAGGGGCTTGCCGCGGTGATGGGTGGCACCCAGTCGTTGCACACCAACTCCTTCGACGAGGCCATAGCACTGCCCACCGAGAAGGCTGCGCGCCTGGCCCTGCGCACCCAGCAGGTGCTCGCCTACGAAACCGATCTGACCAAGACGATCGACCCCTTCGCCGGCTCGTACGTGGTGGAAAGCCTCACCGACGAGGTTGAGCAGGCCGCGACAGCGCTCATGGACCAGGTGGCAGACCTCGGTGGCGCGGTTTCGGCCATCGAACAGGGTTTCCAGAAGTCCGAGATCGAACGCAGCGCCTACCGGATCGCCAACGAGATCGACGATGGCGAGCGCGTAGTGGTGGGCGTCAACAAGTTCACCCTGGAAGCCGAGGAGCACTACGAGCCGCTGCGGGTGGATCCCACCATCGAGGAACAGCAGTCGGAGCGCCTCGCCGTGCTTCGGGCTGATCGCGACAACGCGGAGGTCGCCGCCGCGCTGGACGAACTCGCGCGAGCGGCCGAAGGCACCGACAACTGCCTGCCACCCATGAAGCGGGCGCTGGCCGCGCGCGCCACCGGCGGCGAAGTCGCGAATACGCTGCGGAAGGTGTGGGGCACCTACCAGCCGATCGACGTGATGTGAACTGTCAGGGCCCGACGGAACGGCACGGGCGGGTGCGCAGATCCCGCACATAGTCGTCTGGCGCCCCGGCGGCTTCAGCGGCGTCGGCCAAGATCCCGAGGTAGCGCGCCGAGGGCAGTCCGCCCTCGTAGTCGTCGAGCACGTACAGCCAGGCGAGTTTGCGTCCGTCGAGTGTGTCGATGCGCACCCGAATCTTGACGTAGACGCCGAGCGCAGTGCCCTCCCACTCGTCCAGAGCGGTCTCGTCCCAGCTCGGCACGTCGTAGAGCATCACGAACACTGACGAGGTCGAATCCTCCACGAGGGTCGCGAGCGCTCCTTCCCAAGCGAAGTCCTCACCACCGAAGGTGAGCCGCCAGCCCTTCAGCCAGCCGGTGCCGCGCGCCGGCGACGTGGGTGCACGCACAGCCATCTGGGCGGGGTCGAGGTTTGAACCGTAGGCGGCGTAGAGGGCCATGCGGAACAGGATATTCCCCCAACGGTTGCCGGTGTTGGCGGTCGTCCACGAGGACGCACGCAGGCGCATCGGGCAGGATGTGCGTGTGACTTCAGTTGTGATCCTCGGCGGTGGACCTGGCGGCTACGAAGCAGCCCTGGTCGCGACTCAATTAGGGGCCCAGGTCACATTGATCGAGCAGACCGGCATCGGCGGCTCGGCGGTCCTCACCGATTGTGTCCCGAGTAAGGCACTGGTGGCCGTGGCGGATGCTGCCCTTGCCACCGTCGACAGCGCGGGCCTCGGGGTGCGCGTGCGGGGAGCCGCAGTCGAACTCGAGGATGTGTCACTGGACCTGGGGGCGGTGAATCAGCGCATCCTCGATCTGGCCGGTGCCCAGAGCATCGACATCGCCGAGCGGCTCGCCCGCGATGGGGTCCGACTGGTGGACGGTCGAGCGGTGCTGGCGGGACCCTCGCGTGTGTTGGCGGTGACCGGCGCCGGCGAGCACCTCTTCGACGCCGATGTGGTGCTGGTGGCCACCGGGGCCCGGCCGCGGGTGCTGCCCGGAGCCGAGCCCGACGGCGAACGGATCTTGAGTTGGGAACAGGTGTACGGGCTCACTGAAGTCCCTGCGCACCTGATCGTCGTGGGGTCGGGTGTCACCGGTGCCGAATTCGCCTCCGCCTATCGAGGCCTGGGGGCGCAGGTGACGCTGGTCTCGTCGCGGGACCGCGTGCTCCCGAGCCAGGACGCCGACGCGGCCGAGGTGATCGAGACGGTATTCGCCAGGCGCGGGATCACCGTGATGCCGCGCTCCCGGGCAGCGGCGGCACGCCGGATGGCTGATGAGGTGGTCGTCACGCTGGAAGACGGCTCCGAGGTGGTGGGCAGCCACTGTCTCATGGCCGTCGGATCGGTCCCCAACACCGAGGGTATCGGCCTGATGGAATCCGGGATCCGTCGCAACTCGGGCGGATTCGTGGAAGTCGACCGGGTGTCGCGCACCTCCGCGCGCGGGGTCTACGCCGCCGGTGACTGCACCGGCGTGATGATGCTCGCGTCGGTGGCCGCCATGCAGGGGCGCATCGCCATGTGGCACGCGCTGGGTGACGCGGTGGCCCCGCTTGATCTCGATACGGTGGCCAGCAACGTCTTCACCACGCCGGAAATCGCTACCGTCGGACTCTCGGAGAGTGACGTCAAGCAGGGCCGCATCAACGCCGACGTGGTGATGCTGCCATTGGCCACCAATGCGCGGGCGAAAATGGGAACGTTCGCCGACGGATTCGTGAAACTGTTCGCCCGGCGCGGCACCCGCATCATCGTCGGCGGGGTAGTGGTGGCACCTGGTGCGAGCGAGTTGATCCACTCGGTGGCCATCGCCGTCGAACAGCGGCTCACGGTCGACGAGGTGGCACAGACGTTCACGGTGTATCCCTCGCTCAGCGGCAGCATCGCTGAAGCTGCCCGTCGACTGCACGTCTAGGCGAAAACTGGGCACCATGGCGAGTGATCCGGACTCTGTCCTCAGCGCCGGCGGTGCGGTGGCGCTCGTCGCGCTGCTCATCTTCGGCTACGGCGTCGCGGGCCGGCGCCTGGGCAAGTGGAACCTGACTGCACCGATTCTTTTCATGGCCAGCGGCTGGCTGATCTCGCGGGTATTCACCACCACTCCTGGGGAGGTCGATGGGGTGCGGGTGGTGGCCGAAGTGACACTGGCCATCGTGCTCTTCACCGATGCCGCTGGGGTGCGGCCGAGCGAGATCGAAGGCCAGCGGGGTCCGGTGTCGCGGCTGCTGCTGCTCGCGCTGCCTCTTACCATCGTGTTGGGAACCGCCCTCGCGATCGTGCTGTGGCCGCAAATGCCGTTCGCCGCCGCCCTGTTGCTGGCCGCGATGCTTGCCCCGACCGATGCGGCGCTCGGCGCGGCTACGGTGATGAACAAGGCCGTGCCGGTGAGGATTCGCCGCATGCTCAACGTGGAGAGCGGCCTCAACGACGGCTTGGCGACCCCGGTCGTGCTGTTCGCGGTGGCGGCGCTGGCCGGCGCGGAGGGACTATCGGCGTCGGACTCGGCGCGCGCAGCGCTCGTTGAGATCGCCATCGGTGCCCTTGCCGGAGCTGCTATCGGCTTCGGCGGTGGCCATCTCGTGCGCTGGTCGCAGGGGAGCCAAGCATCGAGTTCACGCGGGCGCGCAGTCGGCGTGTTGATGCTGCCGCTGTTCGCCTACGCATTCGCCGGCGTGGTCTCCGGGAACGGCTTCATCGCCGCCTTCGTGGCGGGCACCTTCTATGCCGCGGCCTGGCGCGGCGACGGGGGACATACCACCCTTGAACTGGCGGAGAGCATCTCCGAGCCGCTGGCCGACGCCACCTGGCTGGCCTTCGGAACGCTCGTGGTGCCGCTGCTGCTGGTCAACCTCAGTTGGCGAGAAGTGCTCTACGCCGTGGCCGCCCTCACAGTGCTGCGAATGGTCCCGGTTGCCGTCAGCATGATCGGCAGCAGCTTTCGGGTGCGCACTGTTGCGTTCATCGGATGGTTCGGCCCACGTGGTCTGGCGTCGGTGGTATTCGCCCTCATCGCGCTGGAGAGCCTCGAACTCAACGAAGTGCTGGAGGATGTGCTGGCCACCGCCACGTTGACCATCATCGGCAGTGTGATCCTGCACGGGGTGACCGCCGGACCGGGGGCGCGGCGCTATGGGGCCTGGGTTCGCAGGGTACGTCCGGCGGCCGAACTAGAAGGTTCGGCGGAACCGCGAGGCCGTGGTCGGCTCGCGCACGTCAACAATCACTCGGGCTAGCCGGCGGCGATCAAGCGACGGCTACCAACCGCCACCGAAGTCTCCGCCGCCGCCCCAGCCCCCACCGCCGCCACTGTCTCCCCAGCCCCCGTCGCCGCCGAAGTCACTGCCACCGCTGTTGCCCCAGTCTCCGCCGGCACCAGCCGCGCCCATGTAGGCGGGTCCGGCCAACATATTGCCGATCATGGTGGCCATGAAGATCGTCGAGAAGAGGTCGCCATGGCTGCGGTAGTAGCCGGAGGTGTAGCCGGCGTACTCTCGGCCCGAGTCGTAGTAGGGCCGGGGGCCGCCTGCCGAGTCCACCATCCGGGTATCGGGCGCCGCACCGGACGTGACGGCAACGGCGCACGCCTGGCAGGCTGGAACGTCGCGCACCGCACCGCCGGCTGGTGCGAAGGGCACGTCGGCGACGCTCAAACCATGCCTGGGATCGAAGAAGCACGGCGGCCGGTGCTCGGGCAGCGGCTGTGCGGCCAACCTGGCCTGCACTCGGGCCATCCGCCAACGGCCCTCATCGAGAGCGGCCGTGACCGTGGCCGCGTCCTCGGGTGAGCGCATGGCGGCCACTGCCCGCTTGGCCAACTCATACTGGTCGAGGGCTGCCTGCAAGTCGTCCAGGCCATCAGCCGTCAGCCGCGGGTCGGAGAGTTCGACGTCGAGCTTGTCGAGCGCCTCACCGAAGGCGGTGATGTCTTCGTCGAGGGTCTTCTTCACCCCGGCGGTAGCCACCTCGTTGCGCTTGCGGCTCCGACGCTTGGTGAAGCCCACCAGCCCGATCAGTCCGGCAGCTGCAACCGCGCCGAAGACCAACAACCCGGTGGCCGACGGTGCCTCACCGTTCGTGGTTCCGGTGCCCCCGCCGGCCGCCAAGCCGCCGGCTGCCGCGCGGGCGCCCACCTGGTCTGCCAACTGCACGAGAGCCGCTGTCGGGTCGTTGCGGTTGTCCGAGTAGGCCGCGGCCGCGAGGTCGGCGACCGAGCCGAGCGTGGACCTGGCCTGGAGCCCGTAGGCGGTGTTCGACTCACCGATCACCGCGGCGTAGGTACCCGCGCGACCGGTCGAATTGCGCATCCGCTCCAGCACCGTGTTCGGGTCGCCACCCACAGAGGACAGTGCCGCCGTGGGCAAGATCGCGACGAACATTGGGGTGCCGGCGTCGCCGATCGCCTGCCGCACCGCATCCTGGTCGGCAGAACTCAGTTGAACTTCGGCCTCGGGGTCCTGGTACAGCGAGTCGGCACGAAGCGCCTGACCGACGTCGTCAAAAGTGGTGGCCAGGGCGGGAGTCGCAGCGAGGAGTGTGCCCGCCGCGAGGGCTACGAGAAGGGCGATGACTCGTCGGGCGTACACCATGGGGCGTCTCCTGTTGCTCGACTATGCGCTCCGAAACCCCAACTATAGGCGCAAGTCGGCGCCCCCGACACTCATGGCTGGGGTGTGCCGGGGCGAGGCGAACCCGCAGGTCAGTCCTTGATCTCCAGCAGGGGAGTGCCGGCGGAAATCGTGGTACCGACCTCGGCGGTGAGGTTCGCCACCGTACCGGACCGGTGGGCGTTGAGGGGCTGCTCCATCTTCATGGCCTCGAGGACCACGACCAGATCGCCCTCGTCGACGTGGTCGCCCTCTGCGACGGCCACCTTCACGACTGTGCCCTGCATCGGGGCGATGACGGTGTCGCCACTGGCGCCGCCAGGGCCACCGGCTTTCTTCTTGCCGGCTTTGCGCGGGCCCTTGCCGGCTCCGGCACCAGCGGTCGGCGCGGCGGCCGCGAAGCCTTCGGGCAGCGTGACTTCGAGGCGCTTGCCTCCCACTTCGACGGTGACGCTGGTGCGCGCCTCGGGATCGGCAAGATCTGCCGGTGGGCCGCTGTAGGCGGGGATCTGGTTGTCGAAGTCGGTTTCGATCCAGCTGGTGTAGACCGTGAAGGGCTCGCCGTCGGCAGGTGCAAACGCTGGATCGGAGACGACCACCCGGTGGAAGGTGAGTGCCGTGGGCATGCCGTCGATCTCGAATTCGTCCAGCGCGCGGCGGGCACGCTCCAGTGCGTGATCGCGGGTGTTGCCGGTGACGATGAGTTTGGCCAGGAGGGAGTCGAAGTTGCCGCCGATCACGTCGCCGGCCTCAAAACCGGCGTCGAGTCGGACACCGGGTCCTGACGGTGGGCGGAACACGGTCAGCGAGCCAGGCGCCGGGAGGAAGTTGCGGCCCGGGTCCTCCCCGTTGATCCGAAACTCGAACGAGTGCCCGCGCAGTTCGGGGTCGTCGTAGCCGAGTTCCTCATCGTCGGCGATGCGGAACTGCTCGCGCACGAGGTCGAACCCGGAGACCTCCTCGCTGACCGGGTGCTCGACCTGCAGGCGCGTGTTCACCTCGAGGAAGGAAATTGTGCCGTCGGTGCCCACGAGGAACTCGCAGGTGCCCGCCCCGTAGTAGCCGGCCTCCTTCACGATGGCCTTGGAGGCGCGGTAGAGCTCGGCCACCTGCGCGTCACTCAGGAAAGGCGCGGGTGCCTCCTCCACGAGCTTCTGGTGGCGACGCTGCAGCGAACAGTCGCGGGTTGAGACGACCACGGCGTTGCCGTGCTTGTCGGCGAGCACCTGGGTCTCCACGTGCCGCGGACGGTCGAGGTAGCGCTCCACGAAGCATTCGCCGCGACCGAAGGCGGTGACGGCTTCACGCACGGCGGAATCGAAGAGTTCCGGGATCTCCTCAAGGGTGCGGGCCACTTTGAGACCACGGCCGCCGCCACCGAACGCGGCCTTGATCGCAACCGGCAGGCCGTATTGCTGTGCGAAAGCGATGATCTCGTCGGCATCCTTGACCGGGTCTTTCGTGCCGGGCACCTGCGGCGCTCCGGCGCGGCTTGCGATCTTGCGCGCCGACACCTTGTCACCGAGCGAGCGGATGGCATCGGGCGGCGGGCCGATCCAGTTCAGGCCCGCGTCGATCACGGCCTGCGCGAAGTCGGCGTTCTCGCTGAGGAAGCCGTAGCCGGGATGGACGGCATCAGCGCCGGACTCGGCTGCAACCGCGAGCAACTTGTCGAAGTTCAGGTAGGTCTCAGCGGGGGTGTTGCCGTTCAGCGAGTAGGCCTCATCGGCGAGGCGCACGTGAAGGGCGTCCCGGTCGGGGTCGGCATAGACCGCAACGCTGGTCAAGCCCGCATCGCGGCAGGCACGGGCAACTCGGACGGCGATTTCGCCACGGTTGGCGATCAGGACCTTCTGCACGCTGCTCAGTTTAGGAGCCATTCGATTCCGCTGGTCGGCGGGTCTCGCCGACCGGGTGGCCCGGAGCCGCCGTAACCTCGGCGAGCGTGTAGCCCAACTCCGCCAGCATCGTCCGCAGGCCTGGCAGCGACAGGCCCAGCACATTGCTGGGATCTCCATGGACACCGGCGATGAGCGGCCCGGCCCGGCCCTCGAGGGTGAATGCCCCGGCGACGCCCAACGGCTCGCCGGACGCCACGTAGTTGGCGATCTCCTCGTCGGTGGCGTCGACGAAGGTGACGTCCGAGGCGACGCACCGCCCCACGGCCCGGCCGGTGCCCGTGCTCATCAGCCAGTGGCCGGTGAGCAGGCTGGCGGTGCGACCACGTTGCAGGCGCCACCGTTCAACCGCGGCTGCTGGCGTATGCGGCTTTCCGTAGGACTGGCCGTCGAGTTCGAGCAACGAGTCGCAGCCCAGCACCACAGCAGTGGCGGCGTAGTCGGGCTGCGATGCCACCGCTTCCGCCTTGGCTCGGGCCAGGGCCAGCACGAGATCGCGGGTTGCGGCCGATGCCATGGCGGCAGCGATGGCGTCCTCGTCGACGGAGCTGGCCTGTTGAGTGAAGCGGAAGCCCGCTTGCCGCAGCACCTGCGCCCGCGACGGCGACGCCGAGGCGAGGACCAGGGGGACGGATCCGAATCGGGCCTCCGATGGTTGAGCCATCCCACGATCTTCGCAGCCGATGTGCCGGTGTTTGGCACCCGGATCGGGTGCCGACGACCTGCGCGTGGCGAAGGCGGGGTCCAACGGCCATGATGGTCCCCAAGGCGCATCGACCGACAGGAAGAGGAACGGCAGCATGGATCACTTGCGGACCCAATTGGCGCCCATCTCGGATGTGGGCTGGGCGCAGATCACCGAAGAAGCGACCCGCGTGCTGCACGAACGCCTCGCGGCCCGACGCCTGGTGGAGTACGACTGCCACGACGACTGGACGTTCTCCGCGGTGCCACGTGGTCGGGTCGAGAGTTTGGGGTCGGACTCGGTGGCGCTGGATCGCCGCACCGTGACGCCGGTGGTGGAACTTCGCGCGGATTTCGCGATGAGCCGTTCGGAGCTCGACGCCGCCGACCGCGGCGCGCCGGACATGGATACGGCCACGGTGATCGCGGCGGCTGCGGCAGCGGCGGACGCGGAAGACTCGTTGGTGCTGCAGGGTAAATCCGAGGCCGGCATCGTTGGCATCGCCGAAGCCAGTTCGCACCCGGTTGTTCAACTCGACTCCGGCGTCATCGCCGCCGTCGCGGAGTCGGTCGAAGTGCTGCGACTGGCGAGCGTGGCGGGCCCCTACGCGCTGGCTGTTGGCGCGGACCTCTGGGTCGGATTGCAGGCCGGCTCGGATCGCGGATACCCGTTGATGTCGCACTTGGGGCTGCTGCTTGACGGCCCGGTGGTGTGGGCACCCAGCCTGACCGGTGCGTTGCTGCTCAGTCAGCGCGGTGGGGACTTTGCCATCGAGGCCGGGCAGGACTGGTCGATCGGATATGACAGCCACGACGCCGAGTCGGTGCACCTCTACCTACAGTCCAGCGCCACCGTGGTGGTCAACACGCCCGAGGCTGCAGTGCGCATCGGTGGATCGGCAGGCTCGTGAGCGAACCACAGCCGGCACTCTTCATCGAGGAGGTCGCCGATCATCTGCATGCCGAATGGGATCTGCGGGCCGGCGCCACGGACGCGCACATCGTGGCCGCAATCTCCGCAGCGCGTCGGGCCGTGACCAGCTTGGGCGGCCCCAACGTCGTCTGGGGATTCGGACCCGCGTTGTGGCGGCGGCTGTCGGGCGGGAACCTGCCCGACACGGTCACGGACTTCACCGGTATCGGAACGGGCAATGCGGCTGGCCTACCGGTGACCCAATCCGACCTGTGGCTGTGGTGTCTGGGCAACAACTACGCCGCCATCTGGCAGGCGGCGGCCGCGGCTGCCGAACTGTTGGCGCCGATCGCCGAACTGCGAAGGCACCAGCGTGCCTACAAGGCGGCGGACAGCCGCGATCCCACCGGCTTCATCGATGGCACCGAGAATCCGCTGATCGATGAGGCGTTGGAGGTAGCCCTCGTACCCGAGGGGCAGCCCGGCGCGCAGGGCAGCGCAGTATTCGTGCAGCGCTGGGTGCACAATCTCGCGGCATTCAACGCGCTGCCTATTGCTGCGCAGGAAGACGTCTTCGGCCGGACGAAGGCGGACTCGACGCAGTTGCCACCCGACGAGATGCCCGCCACGTCGCACGTGAGCCGGAACACCATCACGGATGCCACCGGGGCAGAACTGCACATCTACCGCCGAAACACCCCGTTCGGGGGTATCGAAGCGGCAGGCACCATGTTCATCGGTGCCACGAATGATCCCTATCGGGTGGAAGAGATGCTGCGCCGCATGTTCGACCAGGCAGGTGATGGCCTCCACGACAGCCTCACGCGGTTCAGTACCCCCACCAGCGGTTCCTGGTACTTCGTGCCGGCCATGCCCGACCTGACGGCGGTGTTCGGCGCGCTGGACGACGACGATGGCGAGTCCGACGAGGGCGTCGAGGACGACACTCGACCTGAGGCGGCTCCGACAAAGCAGGGACACGGTCGTGGCATCGGGACCCGGCTGGGGATCGGCTCGCTCCTGGGTCGCTAGTCGCTCGTGGCGCCAGCAGGTGTCTTGTCAGCCGCGGTCTCGCGGCCGCGGCGACCCAGCAGTGGCACTGAGATCACTGCAGCGATCAGCACCCCGACGGCGGCGATCAGCAGCGCCTCGGTGACGCCGGCCGTGTAGGCCTCGCCGGCGACCTTTGCCACGTCATTGCCCAACGACTGGCGCAACTCCGGAATCGCCCCGGACACCACCTGGCCGACCAGCGACTCCGCGTTGGGAATTTTGGTCGACCCGGCCGCCCAGGCTGATTCGGTGCGCGACGCCGACAGTCCACCCACCACCGCGATGCCCAGCACGGCTGAGATCTGCGAGATGAGGTTGAGGAAACCGGATACCGCACCCATGGACGCCCGGGGGATGGACGACATCGCACCGGCACTGACGGCGGGTATCCCCAGGCCGATGCCGGCACCCATCAGGGCGAGCCAGGCTCCGATCGTCACTGCCGACGTGGAATCGTTGATGCGTGAGAGGCCGAAGAGGCCCACCGAGGTCAGTGCCAGGCCGAGTCCGGTGACCGGTCCTAGGCCGATTCGGCGCATGATGATCGGGGAGATGGGGGAGAAGATCACCACCAGTGCCGACGCCCCGAACGACACGAGTCCGGCCAGCATCGGGCTGAAGCCCAGCACGTTCTGCACCAGCATCGTCTGTTGCAGCAGGGCACCCGAGAGCACCATGCTCAGCAGAACCAGCAGAATCAGTGTGGCTGGGATCGGCGGGACCTTGATGGCCGCCCAGTCAGTGAGGGGCGCTGCCGACCGGCGCTGCTGGAGCGCGAGGATCCCGATGACGACCAGCCCGGCCAGTACCGGACCCCAGACGACGGGTTGGGTGAAGGTGGCGTTTTCCAGCAGGCTGAGACCGCCCGCGATGAAGATCAGCGCCGTGGTCAGCAGGGCCGAACCCAGCCAGTCCACGCCACCCGCACCCTCCGTGGCGCGACCATCCTTGGGCACCACCTTGAGCACCAGTGGGATCACGAGCAGGATCAGTACGACGTTGATGCCGAACACTGAGCGCCAGCCCAAGGCCGACACGAGGAAGCCGCCGATGAGCGGGCCGAAAGCCGCCGCCCCCGAGGTGACGGCCGTCCACAGGCCAATCAGTTTGGGGATGCCGTCGTGCGGCACGGCGGAGGTCAGCATGGCAAGCGCCAGGGTTCCCATTGCGGCGGCGCCCACGCCCTGCAGGGCCCGACCAGCGATCAGGATCTCGATGTTCGGACTCGCAGCGCTGATTGCCGACCCAGTTGCGAAACAGGCTGCGCCGATCAGGTAGAGCCGACGGCGCCCCACACGGTCGCCGAGGGCTCCGAAGGGAACCGCAAGTGCCGCCCCGGCCACCATGTAGGCCATGACTGCCCACTGCAACTGGGCCATGCCGACGCCGAATTCGCGTTGGATGCTCGGCAGGGCCACCGACATGACGGAGGTATCGAGGCCGACGAGGAACTGGCCGACGGCGAACGCTGCCAGCGCGATACCGCCGAGACCGGCAGCGCGCCGACCCACAACGCCTCTTTGGGCATGATCCATCCGCGAAGGATGGCACACATCGCCAGATTATCGGGGGAGGGAGGATGCCCACCAGGACATTGGCGGTCCAGCGAAGACCGGGGTGCGGGCCATCCGCTCCGGTTTGGCCCACTCCGAGAGTTCCGTCATCGGTTGCTCCGCGTCGCCGGCGCCCGCGACCGCGGCCGAGACCACCGCCACGAGAGCGGCCAGTTCCGTCGGCGTCGGTTCGCCACGCACAACCCGTAGCAGTGGCACCGCAGAGCCGGTGTCGCCGTTGGTCGGGTCGGGAGGGGTCGCGCCGCCGCTCATAGCGGGATGTTTCCGTGCTTCTTCGGCGGCAGCGTCTGGCGCTTGTCGCGCAGTGCGCGCAAGGCCCGGACAACTTGGCCACGAGTCTCCGAGGGCATGATCACGCGGTCGACGTAACCTCGCTCGGCTGCCAGGTAGGGGTTGGCCAGCGTCTCGTCGTATTCGGCGATCAGGTTGGCGCGCTCGTCGTCAGGGTCGTCGGCCGCCGCGAGCTCCTTGCGGTAGAGAATGTTCACCGCACCCTGGGCACCCATCACCGCGATCTGCGCCGTCGGCCATGCGAGCGAAACGTCGCCGCCGAGGTGCTTGGAGCCCATGACGTCATACGCGCCGCCGTACGCCTTGCGGGTGATCACCGTCACCTTGGGAACCGTGGCTTCACAGTAGGCGTAGATCAGTTTCGCGCCACGGCGGATGATGCCGTTCCACTCCTGATCGGTGCCGGGCAGGAAGCCGGGCACGTCGACGAACGTCAGCACGGGCACATTGAAGGCGTCGCAGGTGCGCACGAACCGCGCTGCCTTCTCGGACGCGTCAATGTCGAGCGTGCCGGCGAACTGCATCGGCTGGTTGGCCACCACACCCACCGGCCGGCCCTCGACCCGGCCGAAGCCGGTGATCATGTTGGGCGCGAACAGCGGTTGGACCTCCAGGAACTCCGCGTCGTCGAGCACGTGCTCGATCACGGTGTGCATGTCGTAGGGCTGGTTGGGCGAATCCGGGATGATTGTGTCGAGTTCGAGGTCCTCGTCGGTGATGTCGAGATCGACGTCGACCGGGTAGGAGGGCGCCAACTCCATGTTGTTGCTTGGGAGGTAGCTGAGCAGGCTCTTGACGTACTCAAGAGCGTCGTCTTCATCGGTGGCCATGTAGTGGGCCACGCCCGACTTGGAGTTGTGGGTGTGTGCGCCGCCAAGTTCTTCGAACTCCACGTCCTCGCCGGTCACGGTCTTGATGACGTCCGGGCCCGTGATGAACATGTGGGAGGTCTTGTCGACCATCACGATGAAGTCCGTGACTGCCGGTGAGTAGACCGCGCCACCGGCGCAGGGCCCCATGATCAGCGAGATCTGCGGTATCACGCCAGAGGCGTGCACGTTGCGGAGGAAGATTTCGCCGTACAGGCCGAGCGAGACGACGCCCTCCTGGATGCGCGCGCCGCCGGAGTCGTTGATGCCGATGACCGGCACGCCGGTCTTCATCGCGAGATCCATGACCTTCACGATCTTCTCCCCGAAGACCTCTCCGAGGGATCCGCCGAACACCGTGAAGTCCTGTGCGAACACGCAGACCGGTCGGCCGTCGATGGTGCCGTACCCGGTCACCACGCCGTCGCCGAACGGCCGCGTCTTCTCCAAGCCGAAGGCGTTCGAGCGGTGTCGGGCGAGTTCGTCGAGCTCGACGAAGGAATCCTCGTCCATGAGCGAGAGCACCCGTTCCCGGGCGGTCATCTTGCCCTTGGCGTGCTGCTTGGCGATCGCCTTCTCGGAACCGGCGTGCTCGGCAGCCTCTCGACGCCGTGCTAGCTCGGCAATTTTGCCCGCAGTGGACATTGGATCCAGCTGATCTGCTGGTTGCGCGCTCATGGCACCTCCGCACGTTGCTTCTTTGCGTACCGTAGCAACGTGACCTCATCACCACATCCCTCGCCCACGCCCCCGCGAAGCCCGCTCGACGAGCCAGCCGTGCGGCGTGCGCTGGCCGAACTGCAGTGCGCCGGGCCGATCCATCTGCTCGAGCAGTGCGGGTCGACCAACGACGTCGCCCGGTCGGTGGCCGCGGAACTGCCCGATGCGGCCGCCGAGTGGTTCCTGGTGGCTGCTGATGCGCAGACCGCCGGACGCGGCCGGCTGGACCGATCCTGGGAATCGCCGTTCGGGGCGGGCTTGCTCTTCAGCGTCAGCCTGTTCGTCCCGGCAGACATCAACCCGATGGTGGTGGGGGTGTTGCCCCTGGCGGCCGGAGTGGCGGTGGCGGAGGTGTGCCGGGCTCGTGGCGTCGGCCGGGCGGCGCTGAAGTGGCCCAACGACGTCGTCATCGCCAACACTGATGTGGCCGGACTGCCGCTCAAACTGGGTGGCCTGCTCGCCGAGCGCACCGGTGACCGGGTGATTGTCGGAATCGGGTTGAACATCGATCTCACCGCCCGGGAGGCTCCCACCGCGCAGGCGACCTCGCTGCGCGAGCACGGTCTGGACTCCGAGGTGTCCAGGGAGGAGCTCCTGGCCCAGTGCACCGCCGCCATCGTGGAGGTGTGGCGCGAGATGCGCGCCGACGGTCTCGCCGCGGTGCTCGGCAGGTACCGCGCGTTGTGCACCACGATTGGCACGTCGGTCAGTGTCACGGTCCCCGGGGCACGAACGGTCGACGGTAGGGCAACCGGTGTTGACGATGCCGGGCACCTGCTGGTGCGCACGGCCGAGGGCTCCGAAGTGGCGGTATCGGCGGGTGACGTGCGTGCCTTCGACGACCCAGGTCGGACACTCTGACCGGGCCTGGACTGCCGAGTCGGCCTGACGTCGGGGCGCGAACGTGGGATCATCTGCACATGGGCTATCCCACAAAACTTCTGGCTCAAGATGAGTCCATCGCATTTGAGTTGCGACCGCACTGGCGCTCGCTGATTGTTCCGATCTTCTGGTTGCTGGTGGTTGTCGCAGTGTCGGGCTTCCTCTTTTCCGCGCTCGGCGGCTGGCTGCAGGAGGGTTCGACCGTCTTGACGGTGTTGCGATGGATCATCGTGCTGGTCGCGCTGTTCCTCGGGTTCTTCCTCTTCTTGCGTCCGCTGCTGTCGTGGTTGTCCACCCAGTACGTCTTCACCACCCGGCGCATCATCGTGCGCACCGGGATCATCGCGCGCAAGGGCCGCGACATGCCACTGTCGAAGGTCAACAACGTGAGTTTCGAGCACACGGTGCTCGAGCGGATGTTCAATTCCGGAACGCTGGCCATCGAGAGTGCGTCCGAGCACGGAATGCTGGTGGTCGCCAACGTCCCCAACGTGGAGTTCGTCCAGCGGGAGGTCTACCGCCTCCACGACGAGGACGATGCTTTTCGGGCCGCCCGCTCGGAGATGTACGAAGCGCAATTCCGCCATGGCGAGACCCCGGACCCGCTACAGAATCGCCAATCGGCTCAGCCTCCGTCGGAGGAGCAGCCCCCGCGGCAGCAGCCGTCGGACGGGCAGCCTTAGCGGCATGGCGCACTGACAATGGCGGAAACCGACGATCTCATCGATCGGGTGCTGGGAGCCCCCAGAACCATGACCCGGTCGGAAGTCGCCGAGATCGCGGGGATGACGCTGGAGGACGCCCGGCAGTACTGGCGCGCAATGGGATTCGCCGACGTGGGCGATTCACGCGCCTTCACCGAATCCGACCTGGCTGCGCTTCAGGCCGTGCATCGGCTGGTGAGCACGGGCGTGCTCAAGCGCTCGGAAGCGCTCGAGGTAGTGCGCAGTTTGGGGCAGAACACCTCTCGCATGGCTGAGTGGCAGACCGGAACCCTCGCGCGGTTGTTGGCGAGTCAGCGGGAGATCCCCGCCGATACCGCGATGCGCGAGGAGCACGTCGCCAAGGTTGCTGAACTCACGGCCGCCCTGCTGCCCAGTCTGGAGGAGATGCTGGTCTACGCCTGGCGACGCCAACTCGCGGCCGCTATCCAGCGCAACTTCGACACTGCTGGCTCCGACGACGCGGCCGAGGCCGGCCTGCAGTGCGTTGGCTTCGCCGACCTCGTGGGCTTCACCCGGCTCACCCGCCGACTGCCGGATCAGCGACTCGCCGACTTGGTGACCTCCTTCGAGGCCGACTCCGCCGACGTTGTGGCTGCCACCGGAGCACGCCTGATCAAGACCCTCGGCGATGAGGTGATGTTCGTAGCGGAGGACCCGCAGCACGCGGTGGAGACGGCGTTCGGGCTGCACCTTGCCCATGGCGAGGGCGAAGACGTCCCGCAGTTGCGGGTGGGTCTGTCGTTCGGTGATGTGGTGACCAGGATGGGAGACGTCTACGGCAGTACGGTCAACCTCGCCAGCCGCCTCACGGCATTGGCGCGGCCGGGAACGACACTCGCAGACGACGCCTGCGCGAAGGAACTGCTGGGCAACCCGCACTACGTGGTGCGGGCGCTGCGGCCGCGGGCCCTGCGCGGGTTGGGCTTGGTGCGTGCGTGGTCGGTGCAGCGCGCTCGTTAGTCTCAGGACACACCAGAGTCGACCCGACCGGATACAGTGTGGAGTCCATGACCGATCAGCACCTCGACGCCAAGGCCCGCGCGCTGGCCGGCGGCGCGCAGAAATACCATGATTCGAACAGCGCGCGGGGCAAACTGTTCGCACGTGACCGCATCGACTACCTCGTCGACGCCGGGTCATTCGTGGAGGACGGACTACTGGCCAACGCCCTCGCGGACGGACTTCCGGCGGATGGGGTCGTCACCGGCACCGCGCGCATCGACGGCCGCAGCGTCTGCGTCATGGCGAACGATTCGACGGTCAAGGCCGGCTCGTGGGGGGCGCGAACCGTAGAGAAGATCATCCGAATCATCGAACGTGCCTACCAATTGGGAATTCCGATGGTGTGGCTGGTGGATTCGGCGGGGGCTCGCATCACCGACCAGGTCGACCTGTTCCCGGGTCGTCGCGGTGCCGGCAACATTTTCTACAACCAAGTCCGCGCATCGGGGTCGATCCCGCAGGTGTGCGCCCTCTTCGGCCCGAGCGCCGCCGGCGGTGCCTACATACCCGCCTTCTGCGACATCGTGATCATGGTGGAGGGCAACGCCTCGATGTACCTGGGCTCGGACCGCATGGTGGAGATGGTCACCGGTGAGAAGACCACCCTCGAGCAGATGGGCGGGGCGAAGGTGCACTGCACCGTCAGCGGCGTTGGACACCTGCTGGTCAAGTCCGAGCATGCCGCGCTCGACGCGGTGCAGCGCTACCTGTCGTACCTGCCGCAGAACTACCAGCAGACCCCGGCCGATGAAGCGGCGGCGGATCCGGAGGCCATCGACCTGCGGGCCCTGGTACCGACCAGCGAACGGCAGGCCTTCGACATGCGCCGGTACATTCGGGGCATCGTGGACGAAGGCAGCTTCTTCGAGATTCACGCGCTGTGGGCCAAAGAGGTTGTGGTCGGTTTCGGGCGCCTCGAGGGCCGCGTCGTCGGGATGGTGGCGAACAACTCGATGTTCAAGGGCGGGGTGCTCTTCGTCGATTCGGCCGACAAGGCGACCCGGTTCATCAGCCTGTGCGACGCCTTCAATATCCCGCTGGTGTTCCTCTCCGACGTGCCCGGCTTCATGGTCGGCACAGCCGTGGAGCGGGCCGGCATCATTCGCCACGGTGCGAAAATGATCACCGCGGTGAGCGAGGCAACGGTGCCGAAGTTCTGCGTCGTGGTGCGCAAGGCCTACGGTGCTGGGCTCTACGCCATGGCAGGTCCGGGATTCGCCCCGGATGCCACGATCGCGCTGCCCACCGCCAAGATCGCCGTCATGGGGGCGGAGGCGGCCGTGAACGCGGTCTACGCCAACAAGATCGCCGCTATCGATGACGAGGTGCAGCGAGCTGAATTCGTCGAGGCTCGTCGGGCCGAGTACGAAGAGGACATCGATATCGTGCACCTCTCGGCGGAGTTGGTGGTCGACGCCATCGTGGAACCGGAGGATCTGCGGGTGGAACTCAGCAACCGCATCGCTGCGGCGGCAACGAAGAATCGCGATTTCTCCCGCCGACGCCACGGTGTCAGCCCGGTCTGAAGATTCAGCGACTGCGCACTGAACGGATCAGGAGTCTAGAGTGGGCGTATGGCACGAGTGATTCTCGCCGAGGACGACGAGGCAATCTCCGAACCTCTCGCACGCGCACTGCGGCGAGACGGTCACGAGGTTGCCGTGGTGAGTTCCGGCACCACCGCACTGGAAATCGCGACCGCAGGCGTCGCGGACCTCATGGTCATCGACCTCGGCCTACCCGGCATGGACGGCCTGGAGGTGATCCGGTCGCTGCGCCAACAGGGCAGCAAGCTGCCGATCATCGTGGTCACGGCCCGCACGTCGGACCTCGACTTTGTCGTGGGGCTGGATGCCGGTGCGGACGATTACGTCGGCAAGCCCTTTCGCATCGACGTCCTCCTCGCCCGTGTGCGTGCACTGGTGAGGCGCGGATCGAGCCCCGCCACGATCAGGGTGGGCGAACTCGTCATCGAATCCGCCGCCCGGCGCGTGCGAATCGGCGACGACGAGGTGAACCTCACTCCGAAGGAGTACGACGTCCTGCTGCTGCTGAGCCAAAACGTGGGGCGGGTCATGTCGCGCGAGCAGATCATGAAAGAGATCTGGCGTGGGGAGTGGTACGGCGGCTCCAAGACGCTGGACATGCACGTGTCCGGACTGCGTCGCAAACTCGCTGAGGTGGGCAACGGGCGCGAGCCAACCATCGGGACCGTGCGGGGGGTCGGTTTCCGGTTGGAAGACCAACCCGTGCACACCGCCGCGCAGGCACCCTAAGGGCGCGGCGTAGGTTCGCGCTGTGTATCGACGTTTCCTCTCGGCGACGCTGCGCGTCGCGCTGGTGACCGTCCTGATGCTCGCCACGGTGCTCGGTACTGCCACGTCCTACTTCGTGTACCAGATCTACCAAAGCCAGGCGGAGACCCTGGCTTCGCGCGTGCTGGCCGCAGTGGCCTATCGGCAGACCAGCAGTCTGGAGGTCACGCCGGAGTACCTGGAGTCGCTGGCGAACCGCGACGACGTGACTGTCGTGCTACCCGACGGCAGCACGATCACGAATCTCTCCGAGATCTCCGGGCCGGTCTTCACCTCGACCCGCGTGAGCCCCAGCGGCGAGTGGACCGTGGTGGCGGCCATCAGCCAGGGTCCCGCCTACCTGATGATCGGGTTGGTGGCCATGGTGACGATCCTGGTGTCGGCGATCTCGCTCGCGGTGGCCTACCGGGTGGCCGACGGCGAGAGCAGGCGGGTCAACCAGCCGCTCAACGACCTGGCAACACACGCCGAGACCATTGGTTCGGGGCAGCCCACGCGCAAGGCCAAACCGATGGGCATCGACGAGATTGACCGTATCGCCCGCGTGCTCGACGATCGTGCCGGTCGAGTGGGTGAGGTTCTCGAGGCTGAACGCCGCACGTCGCGGGAGATGAGCCACCAGGTGCGCACGCCGTTGACCGCGCTCTCGCTGCGGCTCGAAGAGATCATCTTGACCGAAGACCTGGCCGAGGCGAAAGCGGAGGCCGCGGTCGGGGTCGTGCAGATCGAGCGACTCACCGAAGTCATCGACCAGCTGGTGAAGGGGCGTCGCGAAGGGGTGCGAACCGAGCAGGAGGAACTCGACCTCTCTCGCCTGGTGAGTGAACAGATGGTCGAGTGGTACCCGGTGTTCGCCAATCGTCGCCGTCGCATCACCCTGCAGGCCACGGGGTCGGTGGTGGCCTGGGCGAGCAAGGCCGGGCAATCTCAGGTGCTTGCGACGCTGATCGAGAACTGTCTCATCCACGGCCGCGGGGACGTGTTGATCCGCTTGCGCGAGTCGGGCACCTCAGCGGTGATCGAGGTCGTCGACACCAAAGGTGTGCTTCGGTTGCGCGACGGCGAGGACCCGTTCGAACGAGGAGTATCGGCCACCGGCACCGGTCTCGGCCTGGCGCTCGCTCGGACGCTGGTGGCCGCCGACGACGGCGATATCGCGCTGACGTCGCGCAAGCCGGTGACCTTCACCGTCTACTTGCCGCTCTTCATGAGCCAAGACCAGGCGCAGCGGGAGGAACTCGAAGCCACGCGCGAGGCCGAACGAATCGGGCCCGCCTAAATGTTCGCGGTCTCCATCAAGCGCTGCTTCTCTTCGTCATCGTCGATCTCCGGGAAGACGAACTTGCGGTAGGACCAGAAGCGGAAGAGAGTTCCGAGGCCGAGGCCGATGACGTTCGCCGCGATGTTGTCGGCCAGGGGGCTGGTGAAGCCCAGACCGTAGTGGCTGATCCACAGCACACCCATGGCGATGAGCATGGCCACGCCGTTGAGACCAAAGAAGAGCAGATACTCCCTGGTGAAGGACGACCGACCGCGGTGCTTGAAGGTCCAGAACCGGTTGCCGAAGTACGCCACGGTGGTGGCGGCGGCGACCGAGACGGCTTTCGCCGTCAGCGGTTTGCCCTCAAGCGGGCCGAAGTACAGCAGAACGTTGAACAGGCCGATGTCGACCACGAGCGCACTCAGGCCAACGATGCCGAACTTGGCGGCCTCGTGGACGAGGCCTCGCACCTTGGCGTAGACGTTGGCGACGAATCCGCCGTGCGTCGGCGTCGCGTCGGGCGACGATGCGGTTTCCGGGGTGGCTGACACACGTCTAGAGTACCTGCGAGGGAACACTTCTAAACAGGCTCAAACGCGTGAGTCCGATCACGACGTGTTTTCTTGCGACTTCTCGCGGCCCGGTGCCCCGGGATGCGGGTCCCCGCAACCTCGCTGACAGCGTTGGAAAGGATCAGGAATGGATCTCCGGCTCTCGGATGACCTCGAGTCCCTACGAAAAACGGTGGAAGCCTTTGCCCAAGACGAGGTGGCACCGGTGATCGGTGACTACTACATGCGAGGTGAGTTCCCGCTCCCGCTGGTCGAGACCATGGCTGAGATGGGGCTGTTCGGGTTGCCGTTCCCCGAGGAGTATGGCGGCATGGGCGGTGACTACGTGGCGCTGTGCGTGGCCATCGAGGAACTGGCCAAGGTGGACTCCTCGATCGCCATCACGCTGGAGGCCGGCGTTTCGCTGGGTGCCATGCCCATCTACCGATTCGGATCAGAGGACCTCAAGCGCGAATGGCTCCCACAGTTGACCTCCGGGGCGATGCTCGGAGCGTTTGGTCTGACAGAACCGGGGGCCGGTTCGGACGCTGGCGGCACTAGCACCACGGCGGCCCTGGTCGACGGCGAGTGGGTCATCAACGGATCAAAGGCTTTCATCACCAACTCCGGCACCGAGATCACCGGACTGGTGACGGTGACGGCCGTGACGGGCACGACGGACGACGGGCGCAAGGAGATCTCCAGCATCTTGGTGCCGGCCGGGACCCCGGGGTTCACCGTGGCGCCGCCGTACAAGAAGGTCGGGTGGGACGCTTCGGACACCCACGAGTTGGCCTTCGACGACGTCCGTGTGCCGGAGTCCAACCTGGTGGGCGAGCGCGGCCGCGGCTACGCGCAGTTCCTGCGAATCCTTGACGAGGGTCGCGTCGCCATCGCCGCGCTCGCCGCAGGTCTCGCGCAGGGCTGCGTCGACGAATCCGTGTCGTACGCCAACACCCGGGAGGCGTTTGGCCGGCCGATCGGTGCACACCAAGGCCTGGCGTTCATGATTGCCGACATGGAGGCCCGCGCCCACACCGCTCGCGTGGTGTGGCGGGAGGCAGCTGGCCGAATGCAGCGTGGTGAGCCCTTCAAGCATCAGGCGGCCATCGCCAAACTCGTGACGAGCGAAGCCGCCATGGACAACGCGCGGGCCGCCACCCAGGTCTACGGTGGTTACGGATTCACCTTGGAGTACCCGGTGGGACGCTTCTATCGGGACGCGAAGATTCTTGAGATAGGTGAGGGGACGACGCAGGTGCAACAGATGCTCATCGCTCGCGGATTGGGGCTACCCGCATGAGTTCACAGCCATACGAAACGCGCCGGGGCCCGGTGGCTGAGTCGGGGGAGTACGACGCCTACACGCTGGTGTCGACCGTCGCCGACCTCAGCGTGTCCTTCGTGCCCGAAGCCGGCATGGTTGGGTGTTCGATGCGTTCGCGGGGCAAGGAGTTCCTCGGCGCCCGGCAGGGTATCGAGGCCTACGTTGATCGGGGCAAGACTTTCGGGATCCCGCTGTTGGCGCCCTGGGCCAATCGGCTGGGTTCAGATGTCTACACCGCGGCCGGGGTGACTGTCGACGTCGCCGGCACACCGGGCATGCACCGGGACGGCAACGGATATCCGATCCACGGGCTACTGGCCGGATCCCGCGGCTGGCGCGTCACCGAATTCGGGGCCGACGACGAGGCGGCGACGCTCACGGCCGTACTGGCCTTCGACGCCCATCGCATGGAGTTCCAGGCTTTCCCCTTCCCCCACGACTTGACCGTGAGCGTGCGGCTGCAGGGCGCCGAGATCGAAGTGACGACGCAGATCGTTCCCACCGCCGAGGTGGCCGTCCCGATCGCTTTCGGGTGGCACCCCTACTTCGTGATCCCCGACGCCGGTCGCGATGAGTGGTTGCTGAGTCTGCCCTTCACCCAGAAGGCGGAGCTGAACGAAGACAACCTGCCGACCGGCGAGGTCAACTCATGGTCGTGGACCGATGGGCCGCTGGCGGGTCGAGTCGTGGACGACCTTTTCGTCGGGGTGCAACCGGGGACCGTGGCGACGCTCGCCGGAAACGGGCACAGCATCGACATGGAGTACCGCAGCGGCTATCCCTACGCGGTTGCGTTTGCCCCGGAGGCCGACGACGTCGTGGCCATCGAACCGATGACCGCCCCCACCGATCCCTTCGCTGGCGCCTTCGAGCGCCGTGCCGTGGCACCGGGCGATTCTTATGCCGCCAGCTACGTGATTCGGGTGACGGAGGCGTCGTCATGACTCGGCCGATCCTGGGAATCGTGGGCGGTGGGCAGTTGGCGCGCATGACCGCGCCAGCGGCGGAGAATCTCGACGTGCACCTGCGCGTGCTCGCGGCGTCACCAGATGACTGCGCGGCCGCCGTGATCCCCGACGCCGTCTATGGCGACCACGACGACCTCGTGGATCTGATCAGGTTCGCCGAGGGCTGCGACGTGGTGACTTTCGACCACGAACACGTCCCGCCGGAGCACCTGCTTGCGTTGCAGGAGGCGGGCATTCCGGTGCGCCCCGGCCCGGGCGCGCTGGTGCATGCGCAGGACAAGATCATCATGCGCGAGGCATTGAGCAAGGCCGGCATCGGCTGTCCGCGCTGGGCGGAGGTTGCCGACGCCGACGACGTGGCCATGTTCGCGGAGGCAGGCGAATGGCCAGTGGTGCTGAAGGTCTCGCGCGGCGGCTACGACGGCAAGGGGGTATGGGTCGTCGACTCGCGTGCGGCCGCGCAGGACGTCATGTCGTCCACCCTGCTCAAACCCGGTGCTCGCTGGCTGGTGGAGGAGAAGGTGCCGTTCGTGCGGGAACTTTCCGCCCAGGTGGCGCGATCCCCGCACGGTCAGGCGGTAGCGTATCCGGTCGTTCAGTCGTTGCAGACGAACGGCATCTGCAAAGAGGTGATTGCCCCGGCACCCGCCTTCGATGAATCCAGGTCGGCGCATGCCCAACGCGTGGCGCTGGACGTCGCCGCCGTGCTGGGGGTGGAGGGCATGCTCGCCGTCGAATTGTTCGACACCGGCACTGACGTGCTCGTGAACGAACTGGCGATGCGCCCGCACAACACGGGGCACTGGACCATCGAGGGCGCGGACACGTCGCAGTTCGAGAACCATCTGCGCGCCATCCTCGACCTGCCCCTGGGTTCCCCATCACCGCGCCTGCCCTATGCGGTGATGGTGAACGTGCTGGGTGGCACCGAGGAGGACTTGCACGCCGCGTATCCCCACGTCATGGCCCGCGACCCGGGGTTGAAGATTCATATCTACGGCAAGGCAGTACGGCCAGGCCGCAAGGTTGGACACGTAACGGCCCTTGGCGTGGACCCAGAGGTGCTCCTCGACCGCGCCCGCCACGCGGCCGACTTCTTCGAAGGATCCATCGATGGCTGATCACCCGCCTCCGCCTGCATCGTCCGCGCCGCTGGTCGGTGTGGTGATGGGCTCCGATTCGGACTGGCCGGTGATGTCCGCGGCCTCCGAGGCGCTATCTGAGTTCGGGGTCGCCCACGAAGTCGATGTGGTCTCGGCCCACCGGATGCCAGCCGCGATGCTCGAGTTCGGCGCGGACGCCGAGGCGCGCGGGCTGCGGGTGATCATCGCCGGCGCGGGCGGCGCTGCCCATCTGCCCGGGATGCTCGCCAGCGTGACCGCCTTGCCGGTAATCGGTGTGCCCGTATCGCTCAAGCGGCTCGACGGACTCGACTCGCTGCTGTCGATCGTGCAGATGCCCGCGGGGGTTCCGGTGGCCACGGTGGCGGTCGACAACGCCCGCAACGCCGGCTTGTTGGCGGTGCGCGTGCTCGGGGTGGCCGACGCGTCCCTGCGGGTCGCAATGTCAACGTTCCAGGCAGAGTTGGAGGCCACCGCCCGGGCGAAGGGCGACCGGATCCGCAAGGTGATCGAATCCTGAAGTAGCGGGGTCAGTCGGGCGTGCTGGCGAGGGGAACGATCACCTCGTTGCGTCGGGCGAAAGCGGGCTTCCAGGGCGGGTCGTAGCGCGCCCACCGCGGCGCTCCGGCGGTGACCCACCCCGCATCTGCCACCGCCGACAGCAGCGCTGAGGTGTGCTTCTCGACGTTGCCCACCGTCCAGCGGCCGGAGTAGCGGATCGCAGCAGCGTCGTGGCCGGGAAGCTCACGAAGACGGACGCGAGGGTCCGTTGGTTCGGGGTAGTCGGCCAGGGTGCCGGCGCCGGGCAGCACGAAGGACACCACCCAAGAATCCTGCCCGACGGATTCTTGTAGCACCGGGGCGGTCATCGCCAACTTCTCTCCCTCCGGCTGTTGGAGCACTGGTGCTGTCATGGCCAGTTTGCGGCTGCCGCGATTGGCTCCAGAGATGTACTTGACGAGTGGGCGGAAGGCCATGTTGCCTGCCTTGTCGGCGGGACCCTGGATGGTCACATCGGCCACCACACAGGGTGGGTAGTGGCGACGTTCGATGCGGTCGCGGGCCTCGACGACGGTGTAGTTCTGCTCTTCAGTCACACCTCTGCCAACGTCGCGGGGGTGCGATCATATTCCGCCCCATGCCTTCGGGTGCCCAGCGCAGTGGCGTAGCAGCGCTCCGAAGCCAGCGACGACCCCGGGCCGGAGGCGGTGCGCGTGGGCCGCGGTGAAGTCGCGTCCTGCCGATGCCCGATTGATCGGTCGTCCGTAGCATGGGACACGGCCGGAAGGTGGCACCCGATGCCCGCCCGATGCATGAAGGAGAAGCCCAAGTGGACGCTGGAATCTACGCCCTGCCCGAGGAGTACGTCGAACTGCAGCAGGCGGTGCGGGGTCTCGCCCGCGACAAGATCGCCCCACGGGCGGCCGAGATCGACGCCAAGGGTGAGTTTCCCTGGGATGTCTACGACGCTCTCGTGGCGAGCGGCTTCCACGCAATCCACATTCCGGAGGAATACGACGGGATGGGCGGCGACAACCTCGCATCGGCCCTGGTCGTGGAAGAGGTCGCCCGGGTCTGCGGCTCCAGCTCGCTAATCCCCGCGGTGAACAAGCTGGGCACCACGCCGCTACTGGTCGGGGCCTCGCACGAGGTCAAGGCGCGTTACCTGCCAGAGGTCGCCTCCGGTGAGGCGATGTTCAGTTACGGGCTGTCCGAGCCCGAAGCCGGGTCCGATGCCGCCAGCATGCGGACCAAAGTCACCCGCGACGGCGACGGTTGGATTCTCAACGGCAACAAGCGGTGGATCACCGGCGCCGGCATCTCCAAGTACTACACGGTGCTTGCAACGGTCGAACCCGGCAGCGGTCCCAAGGGCATCACTGCCTTCGTCGTGCACGCCGACGATGAAGGATTCAGCCTCGGCGCGGAGGAGAACAAGCTCGGCATCAAGGGATCGCCAACCCGCGAGCTCTACTTCGACAACGTGCGGCTGCCGGCTGATCGCATCATCGGTGACGTCGGTGAGGGATGGCAGATCGCCATGAAGACTCTCGACATCACTCGTGTGACCATTGGCGCCCAGGCCGTGGGAATGGCCCAAGGGGCGCTCGACGTCGCACTTGAGTACGCCCAGGAACGCAAGCAGTTCGGCCGGTCCATTGCGGACTTCCAGGGGATCCAGTTCATGTTGGCGGACATGGCGATGCAGATCGAGGCGGCCCGTCAACTCGTCTACCACGCCGCAGCTGCGAGCGACCGGGGTGACGCGAACATCACCCTCCTCGGATCGTCGGCCAAGTGTTTCGCCTCCGACACCGCCATGAAAGTGACCGTCGACGTCGTCCAGGTGCTCGGCGGGTACGGCTACGTCAAGGACTACCCGGCGGAGCGCTTCATGCGCGATGCCAAGATCACGCAGATCTACGAGGGCACCAATCAAATTCAGCGGATGGTCATCGCCCGTCAACTGCTCTCCTGACCGGCGGTCAAGGCCGCTGTCAGCCGCAGGAGGAATCGGCGGCACTTGTTGCTGGCGCCAGCGGTGACCCGTTGCTCGTCGCTGTGACCTCACCCGACTCCTTGGTCACGGAGACCGGTTCGAGACCGGCGAAGTCCGGTCCCACAGTGACCGACATGACTTCGCCGTGGCCGGCCTTCTCTTCCACCCGTGCGCTGGGCAATGCGGTCGTCAGGGTGGCGAGGCCCTCGGCGTATTCCGGGTCGTAGACGATGGTGGTGCGTGTGGTGGGGGAGCCGTTGCCGACGCCTGCCACGGAGAACTCCGCCTCAGTGAAACTGGCCGCCGCGCTGGCTGCGGCCCCGCTCACCCCTGATCCGTTGAGCACCTCCACCGTCAACTCAGCGGGCGGCACGTCTACGGTGGGAATCGACCTCATGCCTTCCTTGATGGCCTCCACCACGCTGATGGGCGTGGTCAACCCGCCGAATATGGCGGTGGAGGAGCGTGGATTCCACTGCACCGCTTCGCCGCCGTCGGGCAGGTAGGTCTTCTGCTCCAGAATCGGCACGGTGATGAAGGAAACCTGATCCGGCGTCGTGCCCTGGAGTTGCCGCATCAAGTTCTTGACCTGGCCTGGGTCGAGGTCAGAGTCGGCGGTGAGGCTCGCGAGGATGGCGTCGACGGTGTCGCCGAGGCGGAGGGGATTCAGCAGCACACCCATGCTGGTGGCCTTACGGAACATGGAGCCCAGGAACTGCTGCTGGCGCTGCATGCGGCCGATGTCCGCTGAGGGGTCGAAGTACCTCGCTCGCACGTAGGACAGCGCCATGGGGCCGTCCAGAGTGCTCACGCCGGCGGGGATGTCGAGGCCGGAGAGTTCGTCTTGGATCGGCTCCGGGGTGCACACGTCCACCCCGCCGACGGCGTCGACGATGTCCATGAATCCGCTGAAGTCGACCTCCACAAAGTGGTCGAGTCGAACTCCGGTGGCTTGCTCGACGGTCTGGGCGAGCAACGTGGGCCCGCCGAGGCCGTAGGCGAAGTTGATTTTCGCCTCCTGCTCCTCGATCTCGGTGCCGTCGGGCAGGGTGAAGTCAGGAATCGTCACGAGCGAATCGCGCGGCAGGCTGACGACGTCGACGGCACCGTTGCCGGCGATGTGCACGATCATCATGGTGTCGGTGTGTCGGCCGAAGTCCTCAATGCCAAGTTTGAGGTCGAGGCGCTCCTCCTCGGTGAGGCCGCCGCGATCGTCGGATCCCACGAGCAGGATGTTGGTTGCCTGGTCCTGATCCGGTCGGTCAGTCAGTGGGCCGAACACGTCGATATGTTCGACCGCGCCGGTGAAGTGCGAGACAGCGGCGTACGACAAGCCTGAGGTGGCCAGGACCCCGACGGCCACCGCGCCGGCGAGGACGGTGAGCGGCTGACCAGTGACTGCCTTGGTGGCCTTTCGTCCGATCCGGGTGACGAGTGGGAGTTGGCGGCCCCCGCCGGTTGACCGGTGTGAAGCCCCAGCCGGGGCGCCATCCGAGTCGGGTGCTTCCGCCACTGCCATGCTCCTCAAGTGGGTGAACCGTGGGCTGGGCGAATACGCGCAGCCGTCTTCTGCCCGAGGTTAGAGGGCCTCCATTGCCAGGAGTTGGTGCCACGCGGAGCCAACCGCTATGTCGCCCATTTGCCGAGTTGGTCGCCGAGCTGTCCGTGGCGTGGACGGGTGCTACACGACAGGCGGACGGCCGTGGCGGGCCATTTCGGCGACCGTGCGCCATTTCATGGGTCGTCGCGGGCTGACGGCCGATGTTTCCCAGCCCTCCCTGAACCCCGCAAGCCAGGCCCTCCGCGCCTCGGGATCATGTCGCAACCTGCTGTGCTCCACGCCTGCCCAGACGGCTAGATAGATCGGGATCAGCGGCGCGGGCAGGTTGCGCTTGGCAAGCCACACCCGATTGCGGGCGTTGAGCCGCCAAAACTCCGCGTGGCGGGTCGGGAAGATTGCCGGGTGGCAGGTGACCAGATCGCCGGCGTACCAGACCAGGTAGCCCGCATCCCACACCCGCCAGGTCAGGTCGATTCCTTCGTGCGCGTAGCCGAAGTCCGGCACGAAGCCGCCGATGGCGACGAAGATGTCCCGGCGGATCGCCAGCGCCGCCTCCAGCACGTACATCACGGTGCTCGAATGCTCAGGATCACCTTTGTGAAGCCTGGGGATCCAGTAGCGCGGCGAGGTGTCGGACGCCGGATCCGCGAGCCTGGTCTGCACCATGCCGATGGCCGGATGGTGGGCGAACAATTCGGCGAGCGCTGCCAACGAGGTCGGTTTGGGCAGCCAGGCGTCGTCGTCGAGGAAGAACAGGATGTCGCCGCGCACGTGGTCGACACCGGCGTTGCGACCACCTACACCGACGTTGGTGGGCAGGTGCACCGTGTTGACTTCGGCGGGTAAGCCGGTTGGTTGCCATCCGTTGCCGACCACGACCAGGTCGACGTCCACGGCCTGTTGGCTCAGCACCGACTGCACGGCGCGATCGAGTTCGGCGGGGCGCGAACCTTGGGTGAGCACCACCACTCCGACGCTGGGAAGCGCAGTGGGCAGTTCGGTCACGATCGGATCAGAGCACTGCGCCACGCCCACGCTGAGCCAAGCGTGGCCGCAAGCAGCACCACGCTGAGAACCACGATCACCGCGGTGGCTGCCCCAGAGCCGAGCGCGAGGCCGAGCGCCAGGAGAAGAATCCGTCCGTCGAAGCCGAGATCGACCACCGAGCGCCAGGGCGCTGGCAGCCGACGGCCGTACCGCCATTGATCGGCTACCTCCATGGTGGACAGGTACAGCCCGAACACGACCAGCGCGGCGGCGAAGCGAGCCGACCCCGGGAGCGTGGAGGCGGCGGCCATCAGCATCACGACTTCGACTGCCCTGAGCGCGGCGGGGGTGGCCCACGCCGCAGTGCCTGCCGGTGCGGTTCCGAGCGCGAGTCCGGACAGCACCAGCCACACCAGCGCGGCCACCACCAGAGGCCAACCCTGGTCGCTCCACGACCAGGCGACTGCGACGGCGACGAAAGCGACGCCCGCGGTGAGGAGGCGCCCTGCCAGCGGGACGTACCGGTCGCCCACTGCGCCCGAGATGACGCGAACGGGAAGTCCGGCATCGACTAACGCGCCGAGCGGGGTGAGGAATCGGGCACTCGGTGGTACCTGCACGTCGGGGGTCGATTCGTCGGCGCGAGCCCGCATCGCCAGCAGTCCGAGAATCACGAGCGCCCCCAGCGCTGCAGCGAGGAGCGCCCAACCGGGGCCGGCCACGATCAATGCGATGGCGATGGCGCTCCAGCGCAGGCTGCGGTGGTCGCTTGCTGTGTTGCCCGTGACCATGGCACGGCCGGCAATCGCATTGCCCATCACCACGAGCAGTCCCACCGCCGCCGTGGCCAGCAGCCACTGCGGTTCGCCGGCACGGGCGGCACCGATGCCGAGGCCGAGCACGAAGGCGCCCTCCACCACCCGGCTGGCAAGTCGGTGCCAGCGCGCACCCGTGAAGTCCGGGCGGCGGCGATAGCGAACGACCTCGCCCGCCGAGAGCATCGCCACGCTGCTGGCCAGCAAAGCAATGCCGCTGGCGATAGAGGTGACGGCGTTGCCGGGCATGGCCAGCAGGGCGGCTGCGATGCCGAGTGCGAGGCCAAGGCGGATGACGGCCGTGGACGGCCTGCCCGTCGGTTCGAGGGCCTTGGTCAAGCGACGCGAGAAGGGCCGCAACACCAGCCGGGTCAGAAGATCGTCATCGGCCGCAGCGCTGGCGCGCAGGCGTCGGTCGTCTTCGCTGCTGGCGGGCAGTTCCATGGGTGCACAACTGGCGCAGAAAGGCGCCGCTTCGACGGCCTCGACGCCGGGGAATCTGGCGACGATATCGAGCGCGGTTTCCCATGCACCAGCCGTGCCGTTGCGCCCTTTTTCGACCTCCGCTGCCGCCTGTGCGGTGGCGTTGGCGAAGGCCGGGCAGTCGTGCTGCCGACACCACCAAAATGCCCGCGGCCTGCAGCTTGGTGCCGCCTCGCGGCACGACGTAGCCGTCGGCGACGTTGATCGGAACGTCAACCGAGTCATCGCCGTTGTGAGCGAGGAGAACAGACGTCCCCCGACCTGGAACGTCCAGCAGATTCGCGAGAGCTTGTTGCTCCGCGTGCATGCGTGAGTCAACGATGACCAGCCGGCCGGAGCACCGGCGGGCGGCCTGCGACCAACTCCGCAGCGCATCGGCCGCGGAGCCCTCGGCGCCTACGACCTCGTCGCTGGGATCAAACCCGCGCAGAAGCTCGGTGGTGTGGGCATCCAGCGGTGCGTCAGTGATCAGTACCAGGGGGCGACTATCCACAGGTACTCTCTACCAGCCTTGCGTTGTAGATAGGTGGAGGCGCGAGAGGTCACGAGCAGATAAGTGTGTCTCCGGTTGTGGTCGTGATCTCTTCACTGCTCGACGGCGACGGCTCGGGGGTGGCCCCGGGCGCAGCCTGTGGATCGGCGATCACCGGACGGATCCCCGTGAAGTCGCTGCCGATGACCAGCGTCAGGACGTCGGTGTCGAGTCCGCCGATGTCCTCGCCCACGAGTTCGGCACCCGATGCGTAGGCCAAGGTGCGCGCTGCCTCTTCGTAGCCCGGCGGGTAGCGCACGGCAGTGGTGCTCGCGCCGGGCGAATCGAAGTCGCCGATCTCGACCACGTTGTAGCCCATCTTGGTCATCATCTCGGCAACCCGGGCTGCCACGCCGGTGCGGTCGGTGCCGTTGAGCACTCGCACGGTGATCTCGTTGGGCGGGACCAGCAGCGGTAGCGTGTCGCCTTCGGGCACCGTCGGTTCCGGCGGCCAGGCGCTGCCGTCCTGCAACGACTTCCAGAGCGGATCGGCCAGGGCGGGATCGGGCGAGACCGTTGCGCCGTCGTCGTTGTAGACGGTGGGCAGCGTGACGAAGGTGACATCCCCCGGGCGCATGTCGGACAGGCTCAGGGCCAGATTGGCAAGATCGCGCAGGCCGGCGATGCTCTCGTCGACCGTCAGCGACTTGGTCGCCTCGTCCAGCACCCGGTAGGTGGTCACGGGGTTGGCGAGCACCCCGATGCTGGTCGTCTTGCGCAGGGCCGACGCGAGGAAGGCCTGCTGGCGCTCGATCCGGCTGAGGTCCGAACCATCGCCGAGGGTGTATCGGGCCCGGACGAAGGCCAACGCGTCGTCACCCTTGACCACCGAGGTCCCCGCCGGCAACTTGAGTCCGCTGAGCGGGTCGTCTACCGGCTCCTTCAAACAGACCTCGACGCCGTCGAGGGCGTCCACGACGCCTTTGAAGCCGTTGAAGTCGACGATGACAGAGTGATCGATCTTTACGCCGCTGAGTTCCTCGACGGTGAGCAGGGTGCAGACGGCACCAGCGATGTTGTAGGCCTCGTTGAACCGGTCGCTGACCGGCTCCGAAGGTCCGCCGACGAAGCGGGGGCAGGAGGGGATGTCCACGATGGTGTCGCGCGGGATGCTCACAGCCACGGCGCTCTTCCGATCCGCCGCGATGTGCACGAGGATCGTTGTGTCGCTCCTTGCGCCGTCGATCTCCTCCGGATCGCCGTACTCCTCGGTTCCGAGGGTGGCCCGGCTATCCGTACCCATGACCAAGATGTTCAACGGTTCGCCCGGTTGGAAGTCCGGTGCTTCCTTGTTCGCCGAGGTCGCACTGTTGGCCACCTGTTGGCTGACGATGTTGTCGTCGAGTGAACGGAAAGCGGTAGCGCCGACCCACGCGACGCCGGTGAAGAGCAGCACCACAGCACTGGCGATTCCGGCTAGCACACGCGGCCAGCGTCGATGCCTTGATGCCATGGATCCTCCAGAGATGCGCCGACGCGACACGGTGAGCGCCAGGTTCTGGACCGATCCTACGGACTGTCACGGCGCGCCGTGACAATAGGACGGATTCTGTGCGCTATAGGTTCCCGATCTCGGTATCGACGCGTTCCTGGCGGACGATCGCATCGCGCGTCTCAGCCGGGAGATCGGGAGCCGCCAGAACCGTGGCGCCGGCCATTGTTGCCGCGCTCAGGGTGCACGCGAGCAGGCCCTCCACTGTCGTCGGGTCGGCGGTCACGAGGAGCCGACGGCCGACCCGCTCGGGGATGCGAGCGGCCGTGGCGACTGCAGTTTCACCGTCGATCACGCCGGCCGCCGACACCACCGCCGGGCTCGACCCCGGTGGCAGCGGCGTCGGGTTCACGTCCGGGTAGCCGGCGATATCGGCCATGACGTCGACGGCTCCACTGGGGGTGGCCGCGCCCAAGGGGAGCGCGAAGAGGTCGGTGCCGCACACCAGCGTAGGCGCCTCGTAGTGGCGGTTGGAGGCGAGTGGACGGCCCTGGGCCACCACCAGGAGCTCGGCCTCGTCCTCTGCCCCGGGCAGGGCGACCGCCGCCCCCAGCGACCACACCGACCAGGTCCACACGTGGGTCAACCAGTGCCGCCCGGTGTTGACGAGCACGACGGAGTCGGCGTTGATGTCGTATTCCTCGGCCAGCAGCCCGGAACCCTTCGCCACCCAGTTGTCCAGCGTCGTTGCGGACAATTCGATTCGCCCGCCGGAGTCTTCGTCGTAGTAGGTGACCCACGGCGCGCCAGGGGCGCTTGCCAGGCTGCGTCTACGCAGTTGTTCGGGGTGGTTGGTCATGGGTAGGACGTTACGCGGCCTTGCCAGGAGTGCCGACGCGGCGGCATTCGATCTGGCAGGGTGGAGGGGTGTCTGAAGCCATCCTCCTCGTCGGCGGTCGGGGAACCCGACTGCGCCCTCTGACCGTCAACACTCCCAAACCGATGCTGCCCGTGGCCGGTGTGCCGTTCACAGCCCACCAGATCGCCCGGGCAAAGGCCGCGGGCGTCACCCGGATCGTGCTCAGCACGTCCTATCGCGCCGAGGTCTTCTCGGAGTACTTCGGAGACGGCTCGCGACTCGGCATCGAACTGGTCTACATGACCGAAGACTCCCCATTGGGCACCGGTGGCGCGATTCGGCATGCATCGGCGATGTTGCGCAGTGCCCCGGACGACCCGGTGCTCATCTTCAACGGGGATGTTTTGTCCGGGGTGGACATCGGCGGACTGGTGGGTGCCTGGCGTGATGCCTCGGCTGATGTCGCTTTGTACCTCACGCGCGTGGCCGATCCGCGAGCCTTCGGCTTGGTGCCGACCGATGAGCACGGTCGGGTGACGGCTTTCCTCGAGAAGCCCGAGCGGGTCGAGGACATCGTCACCGATCAGATCAACGCAGGTTGCTACGTCTTCAAGCGTTCCGTCATCGATTCGATCCCGACGGGCCGCGTGGTGTCGGTCGAGCGCGAGACCTTCCCGCAACTGCTCGCCGGAGGTGCCACTCTGATCGGAGTCGTCGACCCCGCCTACTGGCTGGATCTGGGTACGCCCGGAGCCTTCGTGGAGGGATCTCGTGACATCGTGTCGGGCCGAATTCCCTCCCCGGCCCTGCCGGGGTCGCCCGGTCGGTGCCTGACGCTGCCCGGGGCGAGCGTGAGCCGCGATGCCATCGTGGCCGGCGGATCGGTCATCGGCAAGGATGCGAAGGTGGAGGCTTTCGCCACCGTCGACGGCAGCGTGATCTTCGATGGCGCCACGATCGGCGTCGGCGCCAGCATCGTGGGCAGCATCGTCGGTGCCGGTGCGACGGTCGGGGCTCAGACCAAACTGCGCGGCGCGGTGGTGGGGGACGGCGCCAGCATCGGAGCCGAGAACGAGTTCTTCGACGGGGCGCGCGTATGGTCGGATGCACACATCCCGGATTGCACGGTGCGGTACTCATCTGACCAGGAGTAGGGCATGCTCACCACGCTGATCGTCGTCGTGGCGCTCGTCACCTCGGTGCTCGTCGTGGTGAATCTGCTGACGAACCTGTGGGCCCGTCAGCACTACCTGTTGATCTCGCTGTGGGCCACCGGAGTCCTGCTGGCGATCGCGTGGCTGGCGGGCTTGGGTTGGGCCTCCCTCGGTCTTGATTTCACGTTGGGCGCCCAGACCAAGGGCCTCATCTGGTCGGCCGCGTTGGTGGGCATTGTGGTTGTGGGCTACGCGGTGGCGGCGGCCTTGCCGTGGACGCGCAAGGGGTTCGCCGACGCGCGCACGGCCAACATGGGTGTGGGCCGGTTCCTGTACGAAGCCTTCCTACGCATCCCGGTGGGTACCGCGCTGATGGAAGAGGTCGCCTTCCGCGGTGTGCTGTTGGCTGCGGTCAGTGCCGCCTGGGGAACCGTGTGGGGTGTGGCCGTGTCGTCGGTGCTGTTCGGGTTCTGGCACTTACTGCCCGCGCTGGAGTTCCACGAGTCGTCGTCGACCACGGATCGGTTGGGCAACAACTGGCGAGGAAAACTGATCACCGTGACCGGCCAGGTGGTCGGCACTGGGCTGGCCGGAGTGGTGTTCTGCCTGGTGCGAATCTGGTCGGACAGCCTCCTGCCTGCGATCGCGCTGCACGCTTCGCTCAACGCCCTCGGATTCGCCTTGAGCTGGGCGTTCGCCCGCAAGCTCCGGGCCTTGTAGCAGCGGCCAGCACGGTGGTCGCAGAGGTCGTGGCGCGCGAGGTTCGGCTGCAGCGGCCCGTCGATCTGTGGGGCACTCTAGGTCCGCTCTCCTTCGGCGCGGATCCCAGCTGGCGCCGGCTCTCACAGGGCTACGCCAAGGCGTCGCTCACCCCGCTGGGTCGCGGACTAGAGGTGGTGACTGTGCAGGCGAATCGCGGAGTGGTCAGTGGGGAGTTCTTCGGCCCAGGAGCCGGGTGGCTTGCGGAGCGCCTCGAGGATCTGCTCGGCGTCCACGACGACGTGACCGGGTTCGAACCGCCGGCTGTGCTGGAGTCCGTCTGGCGGCGCCGGCCGGGCCTGCGGGTGCCACGGTCGCGGCTGGTGCTCGAGTCGCTGGTCCCGGTGGTGCTGGGCCAAAAGGTGACCGGGGTGGAGGCTCTCGCCTCCTACCGGCGCCTCGTCACCCGCTACGGATCACCAGTCGGTGTCGGGCCGTTCAGCGACCTAGTGGTGCCGCCGAGTGGGAGGGATTGGGGGAGCATCCCGACATGGGAATGGCACACCGCCGGGGTCGGGCCGCAGCGGATGCACACCATCATCGCGGCCGTGTCACGAGCCGATGCCCTTGAACGACTCGTCGACCTGCCCTTGGCGCATGCGCGCCGGGCGCTAGCGTCGCTGCCTGGAGTCGGTGCCTGGACGGTGGCCGAGGTGGCCCATCGGGCACTCGGCGATGCCGATGCCGTCTCGGTGGGCGACTTCCACGTGGGGCGGAACGTGGTCTACGCGCTCAGCGGGCGGACCGACGGCGACGACGCCGAGATGATCGAACTGCTCGGCCCCTATGCCGGGCATCGCCACCGGGTGCAGCGTCTCACCGAGCTGGCAGGCATCGCTGTGCCGCGCCGTGGTCCGCGGCACCGGGGCCACGACTTCCGTCGTATGTGAATGCGCGAATCCGCGGCCCGGGCCTGTCAACCCCGCAGCAGCCGGGCCCCGAGTCGGTCGCGAAAGTCCGGTGCTAGTCCGAGTCCGCCGGCAAGGTAGTTGGTCAGCGACCCGTATGCCTCGGACATCGCCTCCCAGGCAGCATCGAGGTAGGCCTCGTCGACGGTCAGCGCGGGTGCGAAGGCGGCGATGTCGTGGCCGGCATCCGATGCCGCCGCGAGGTAAGGGGCCAGGAGTTTGCTGACTGCGGGTCCGGAGGCCAGGTAGTCGGCCAGCACGTCCTCCGCGGGCACGTCGAGAATCGTCAACAGCAGCGCCACCAGCCAACCCGTGCGGTCCTTGCCCGCGGTGCAATGCAGCAGTACCGGCCCCGCGTCCTGCGAGACGAGCAGCGAGAGGACGTCGGCGGTTGCGCGGCGAGCACTGGGGAGCGTGACGAAGGTGCGGTAGGAGTCAATCATGACGGCGCGAACCTCGACGGCGGCCACGTCCGTCTCTCCGCCCAACACCGCGGTGGCCATCGAACCCATGCTGGCCGCCCCAGAACTCGGAGCATCCGCCAAGATGTCTGCGATCACGTGCCGTGTGGACGCAGGCAGCAGATCCGGGCGTTGGTCGCGTTCGGGCTGTGTCCTCAGGTCCACGACCGTGGTGATCCCGAGAGCGGCCAGGGCAGCCCGGGAGTCGTCGTCGCCGGGGGCGGCCGAGCGAAAGATGTGCCCAGTGGCCACCACAGGGCCGCCGCTGGTGCGGTGGCCCCCAAGGTCGCGACCGTTGGGGAGGACGTCGGTGCTCACCCTGCAAGCCTAGGCACCGGAGTCGCTGACCCGAGCAGGCCGGGTGGTTCGGATAGCGGCAGCGGTGCTGGTGGTGGACCCCGACTGAAACACCGCCAGGGTGCGGAGACTGCTCGGTGGCTACCTAGGGGCGCATGCCCTGCGGCCAACGCCGGGTCTGTGCCAGCATCGCGGCGACGGTCGAAGCGTCGTCAATGCGGGCGAGGAAAGCCTGCCGACCGGCCCCGATGTGGGCGATGGGCTCTTCGACGATCCGCACCCACTCCAGACCCACCGCCTCGCTGAGGTCCGGTAGCACCATGTTCCAGCCGCTCTGCATCACCACCAAAGGTTGCGCGGCGTGCTCAAGCGCAGTCGCCACCTCGGCGGTCGTCACGGCCGGAGGGGGCACCGAATCGCAGATGATGAGTCCCACCTGCTGGTCCGGACGCAACGCACCGGCAAGCGCTTCCGGCGACGGGCCCACCACCAGGGACCAGCCAGGGGTACTGCGATCGACGAGGGCACCGGCGTAGGGGTCGATGTCCACCGAAACCAACTCACCTCTTGGGCCGCCCTCGTCCCGGTTGCGCTCAAGTGCACGGAGAATGACGAGGCTGCCCAGGCCGAATCGGACACCGATCTCCAACACCGTCGGCGGCGCGATGGCCCGCACGATGGCATAGGTGACGAGGTGTCGGCCGATCTTGGGCTGGCGCTTCACGGCCAAAGATCCCCGGGAGCCGCGACGGATGCGCGCGGCGAGGACCGGATCGCGCCGCGCCTCGGCGAACAACTCCAGGATCTGCGCGGTTGGTAGGCCCGTGATGCCCACCAATTCTGCGGCCAATTCGTCGTCGTTGGCCAACTCGTAGCTGAAGGTGTCGAGTTCCGGGTCGAAGAGGACGTAGCCCAGAGTCTCCAGAGGTCCGGCGTTGCCCTCACGGCGGGCGGCGTTGCGATACTTGCGAATCCAGCGCAGCCGGCTGACCTGCCGGGCATAGTGCTTCAGTTGGGCGCGCCGCACGGTCATGCCGCAGCCACCCGTCTCCTACTCGTCCGCCGGTGCCGTGCGGGGGCGCTGGAGGTCCAGCACCGGCGGATACTGCGGATTGTGATCAGCGGACCATGTCGGTCCCATGATCCGCGCAATGTCGTGCTGGCTGAGTCCAATTCGCTTGGCGTCCTTGACGGCGTCGGCCGTCCGCGCCTCGGCTGCACGCAGCGTCGCGACAGCTTCGTCGTACACCTGCGCGACTTCACGGAGTTGCGCCTCGGCCTGAGCTCGGGTTTCGACTGACATGTGTCCCATCATCCCTTGCCAGTGTGGCTCGTGTCATGACCGGCACTCACGCACATGGAGTACCGAAGAGTCAGTTTTCAGTAAAGATGATCTTTCGGGCTAAGAACTCACTCCAGCCTGACGAAGATCAAAGGGGAAATGACGAGTACACGGAGAGTGCATGATGATGGCGGCGACGGGCACATCACCCGAAGGGGGCTCGATTCGCGGGCATCGACTCGGCCGGATCGCGGGATTCACAGCCGCCGGTGTGCTGAGCACCGCAGCGATGCTCCTGGTGGGTTCGGCCACCGTGCAGGCCAACTACCCGGTTCCCCCGTCGGCCCTCCTGGAAGAGGAGAGCCAGGGCGTCACCCCGCAGGGGGTCTACGAAAACGCGCCTTCCGGCTGCCCGGACACGGTGCCGACCGGCACCGTTCGCACGGCCACCCCCTTCAAGCAGATCTGCGAGAAGGCAGTGCGCACCGCCCCGACTCCAGAGGCCGCAGCCGCCATCCGATACGCCTTCTCCAAACTCGGAACCCCCTACTCCCAAAACTTCACACTACGCGCCACCACCCACTTCGACTGCTCGAGCTTCCTCGCGCGTGCCTACGATGCGGCGAACGGCACCATCTATCGCAATGGCCAAGCCTTGAGTTGGTTCCGACCCAGCTACACGCTGAGCTGGACCGGCGCCTACATGCCTGCGGCATACAACGGCAGCAACGTGGTTCGACTCGGCAGCAAGAACGAGTTGCAGCCCGGCGACATCCTCATTCAGTTCGACGGCAGTTCCCCTGCGAATTCCGCGGGTAATGCTGGGCATGCGCAGATGTGGTTGGGAGACGGGTTGGTCATCCAATCCGGAGGCAACCACCCGCAATCGCTGGTGAACGTGGGCCCGCACAGCAACTGGTTCTCCAACGAGTGGTACTTCCGCTACACCTCGACCCCGCAGATTTCGCCGATCTTCCACAAGTGGACGGCGCTTGGTGGCTCCACCGGATTCGCCGGCTCGGCGCTGGATGCAACCACCAACATCGGCAACGGCTACCTGATGCGCCGCTACCAAGGCGCCTGGATCTACTGGTCGCCGTCGACCGGGGCGAACTCCGTCTACAACCGCGCCTTGCTGAAGTACGCGAGTATGGGGGCCCACACGAGCGTTCTCGGACCACCGGTCGCCGATCAGGCCAACAGTGCGGTCGCCGGCACGCAGGTGAACCGATTCGTGGGCGGCGCCATCTACTCGTCAGTTCCCGCAACCCATGAGGTCTTCGGCGGCATCTGGCAACGCTACGACCGGATGGGGGCGGAGCGCTCAGGGCTGAGTGTGCCGCTGAGCGGCGAACTGCCCGGGCTGCTGCCTGGTTCCGTGCAGCAACGATTCGCCGCGGGAACCATGTACTACTCCGCCAGCGTGGGTGCCCAACCGGTGACAGGAGCCATCGACGCTCGCTACCGGGCCAGTGGCGTTGCGGCCAACCTCGGCATGCCACGTCAGGGAGTACTCAGCACCGCACGATCCGGCGGGTCCGGCCAACTGTTCGAGAAAGGCGCAATCTACACGTCCGGGTCGACCGGAACCCATGAAGTCTATGGCGGCATCTTCCTGAAGTACGTCAGTCTCGGCGCGGACAACTCCAATCTGGGTCTGCCCACCTCGGCGGAACAGGCCGGACCGACCCCGGATCGCGTATGCAGACCTTCCAGGGCGGCATCATCTTCTGTCCCCGCAATACGGCACCCATGAGTGCTGGGCGCCATGAGAACCGCGTACGACCGAACCGGCTCCGCGGCATTGGGTGTGCCGGCGGGCGCGGCGAAGGCTGTGCCGGGCGGGTCGATGCAGACCTTCAGCGGCGGAGTCCTGGTCACCTACAACGACGGCCGGTGGTACAGCGTGCTTGCTGGCATGTGGCAGCGCTACGCCGCGCTCGGCGCGAACGCCTCGCCGCTGGGGCTGCCGACCAGTAACGAACGTGCCGGTCGGGCGGCTGGATCGCGAGTTCAGGACTTCCAGTACGGCACGCTGTATTGGTCCGCGGCCACGGGCGCCCAGGAAATCTATGGTGCGATCGGCGTGACCTATCGGCAGGCAGGTGGCGAAGCGTCGGCTCTCGGCTTGCCGACCACGGGTGAGATTGCCGGTCCGCTGCCCGGATCACGGATGAACCGATTCCAGCGCGGGGCCATCATTTGGTCACCCTCGACCGGCGCTCGGGCAGTGACCGGGGAATTCTCGACCACCTACTTCGGCGAATCGCTGTTCGGCACGATCGGGTTGCCCACTGCGCCTGAGGTCGCCGGCGGCGTAGCGGGTTCGCGGGTCCAGTCCTTCCAGCGCGGAAAGATGTACTACTCGTCGGGCACCGGAGCGCACGCCGTCTGGGGCGCCATCCTGGTGCGGTACCAGGCTATGGGAGCCGAGAGATCGGCTGCCGGACTGCCGACGTCCAGCGAGATCAGCGCCGGCCCTGCCGGCACTCGGATGAACACCTTCGCCAAGGGTGCGATTTTCTGGTCGGCCCCCACCGGGGCAGTTGACGTCCTCGGTGCCCTCTACGCCCGCTACTCGGCCCTGTCGGGCCCCTCATCGGTGCTCGGGATGCCGTTGTCCGGGGCTAGCGGCGCTGCGGGCGGACTCACCCAGCGGTTCGCCGGCGGTGCCCTCTACTGGTCGAACGGTGCAGGGGTGCGCGAGGTCTATGGCGAAATCTACCGACGCTACGCACAGATGGGTGCCCACAATTCGCCGCTGGGTGCGCCCACCGCGAGCGAATCGGCCGGTCCCGTGCCGGGGTCGCGCATGAGCCAATTCACCGGTGGTGCCATCTACTGGTCGGCAGCGACAGGTCCGCGTGACGTGTACGGCGCCATCGGCGTCCGCTACCAGAACTCGAAACTGGCCTCCGCCATAGGTCTGCCCGTCACGAGTGAGCAGGCCGGACAAGTCGCCGGCAGTCGGGTGCAGCACTTCCAGCGCGGCACCATCTATTGGTCGCCGGCTACGGGTGCCCACGAGGTCTATGGCGCCATCCGAGGGCGCTACTGGGCGCTGGGTGCCGAACGATCGGCACTTGGATTGCCCACGACGGGCGAGTACACGACTGCCACCGGGCGGGCGAATGACTTTGCGAAGGGCCGGATCTCGTGGAACTCGCGCACTGGCGCCATCACCGTGACGACCAAGTAGCCTGCGGGGTATGGACTTCACGATCAGTGGCTTGGCCCGCGAGTACGCCGATCGCACCCGCGAATTCATGTCCGCCTACGTGTATCCAGCGGAGCCGGTGTACGCCCAGCAACGGCGCGACCTGATTGCCGATGGCCGCCCGTGGGATTTGCCGTCGGTGATCGCTGACCTCAAAGCCGAGGCTCGGAGCCAGGGACTGTGGAACCTATTCCTTCCTGATTCGGTGGAACCCGCACACGGGCTCTCAGTGGCCGAGTACGCCGTGGTGGCCGAGCTCACCGGCCGCTCCCCGGAGATCGCGCCGGAGGCCATGAACTGTGCTGCGCCGGACACCGGCAACGCCGAGATCCTGCACATGTTCGGCACCGACGAGCAGCAGGAGCGGTGGCTGGCACCGCTGCTCGCCGGCGAGATTCGCTCGGCGTTCTGCATGACCGAACCAGACGTCGCGTCCTCGGATGCCCGCAACATCTCGACCAGCATCGCCGCCCACGGCGACGAGTTCGTCATCGACGGACGCAAGTGGTGGAGCACCGGAGCCATGGACCCCCGCTGCCAGGTGCTCGTCGTGATGGGCAAGACCGATCCAGACGCGGAGGTCTACCGCCAGCAGTCGATGATCCTGGTGCCGATGGACACCCCCGGTGTGACGGTGGAGCGGTCGCTGCCGGTTTTCGGGTATCACGATCAGCACGGGCACGCCGAGATCACCTTCAACTCCGTGCGGGTGCCTGCCAGCAACCTCCTCGGCGAGCGGGGCAGCGGATTCGCCATTGCTCAGGCGCGCCTGGGCCCAGGTCGAATCCACCACTGCATGCGTGCGCTCGGCACCGCCGAGCGCGCGCTTGACCTCATGTGCGAGCGGGCCATGACGCGGGAGGCCTTCGGCAAGCCACTGGCCCGGCAGGGAGTAATCGGGGAGTGGATCGCGCAATCGCGCATTGAGATAGAGCAGGCGCGGTTGCTCGTGATGAAGGCGGCCTGGATGATCGACACCTACGGCGCGAAGGGGGCCCGCAAGGAGATCGCCGCCATCAAAGTGGTCGCCCCCAATGTGGCCCTGAAGGTGGTCGATCGTGCCATTCAGACCTTCGGCGGTGCCGGTGTGAGCGATGACGTCCCGCTTGCCGCCTGGTACGCGGGCCTGCGCACCCTGCGCATCGCCGACGGCCCCGACGAAGTCCATGTGCGCGACGTCGCGCGGTTGGAGTTGCGTGAACAGGTGGCTCGGCTGACAGCGGCCGGAGGTGCGGCATGAGCGACGACCCAGTGCTCGACACTGCCGCGGAGGCCAGGGCCGTGCGCGACGAGGACGCCTTCGACGTGGCGGCGCTGGACGCGTGGTTGCGCCGGGTCCTCGCATCGCAGGGCCAGGAACTCGTCGACGCCGCGACACCCGAAGTGCGGCAGTTTCCTGGCGGCGCCTCGAATCTGACCTACCTAGTGCGCTACTCCGGGCAGGCGGGAACATCCGGCGAGCCCACATCTGACTACCGCGACTTGGTGGTGCGGATGCCCCCCCGCGGCACCAAGGCCGCATCGGCCCACAACATGCGACGCGAATTCGAGATCCAACTGCGGCTGCGGCCGGCGTTCCCGACGGTGCCCTCGGTGCTCGCCTACACCCCGGCAGAGGGAAGCCCCATCGGCAGCGAGTTCTACGTGATGGAGCGCGCTCGAGGGGTGATCCTGCGCGCGGACCTGCCGCCGGCGGTGGCCGAGAATCCGCGTGCGACAGGTCTGGGTCAGGAACTCTTCGACCTGCTGGCCGATCTGCATTCCGTGGACGTCCAAACCACCGGACTCGATGAGTTCTACCGCGGCCCGGGCTACGTGGAACGCCAGGTCTCCGGCTGGTCGGACCGCTACCGGGCAGCGCGCACCGACGATGCGCCCGCCGGTGACGCGATCATGGCGTGGCTGGCGGAGAATCAGCCGGCCGACGTCGGTGCCCGGCTGATCCATGGCGATTGGCGATTCGACAACGTGGTGTTGGACGCCGCCTCGTTGGACCCGGTCGCCGTTCTCGACTGGGAACTAGCGACCGTGGGTGACCCGTTGATGGACCTCGGTGCGGCGCTGGCCTACTGGGTGCAGCCCAACGACGACGACTTCTTCCAGGGCTTCCGGCGACAACCGTCGAATGCCGCCGGCATGCCGACTCGGGCGCAGATCGTGGAGCGCTACCTCGACCGCACCGGCTATGCCTGCGACGATTGGCGCTTCTACGAGGTCTACGGACTTTTCCGGCTAGCCGTTATCGCCCAGCAAATCTGGTACCGCTTTGCGCGGGGAGAGACCTCGAATCCGGCGTTCCGGCAGTTCGGCCCGGCGGTGGACTACCTCACGTGGCGGTGCGCAGACCGAATCGGTTCAGGGATTTCACGCCCGCGCTGAGGAGGGTGGCCCAGCCACGCAGGGACCGCAGCGAGACGCGGGGCACGGCCGAAGTCTCGATGATCGGCCAGCCGCGCTCGACCGCGATGGCACGCAGTTCGGGCTCGGGGTGCACGACTACAGGGTGTCCGACCGCCTCCAGCATCGGAAGGTCAGAGGCGGAATCCGAGTAGGCGTAGCAGGTGGCGAGGTCGTAGCCGTACTTCTCAGCCAACTCGCGCATCACCTCCACTTTGCCCTCGCCGTAGCAGAAGGGGCCCGCGAGCGTGCCCGCGTACAGACCGTCGTCGTCGCGGGCGGCCGTGGTGCCGGCGCCATGGGTGAGGCCGGCTTCATGCGCGAAGCGGGACACGATTTCGGTGGGGCTGGCAGAGAGCACCAAGCAGTCCTCGCCGCGGGCGGCGTGCTCGGCGAGCGCCGGTTGGAGTTGCGGGCGCAACGACTCGACGAGCGCCGGCAGGAACACGTCGCCAAGGGCCTCGACGTCGCTGGCTGGGTGGCCCTCGACGGCCCGCAGGATGCGGTCGCGTACCTGCGCCGAGCGTTCGTCGGTGGCGCCGCTGAGAAGGAATGAAACGCCGTTGCGCAAGTCGCGCGCCAACTCACGGGGGGTGACGAATCCCGCCCGGAATGCGGCCTTGGCCAACGGAATGTTCGCCGAGCCGGGGATCAGGGTGCCGTCAAGGTCAAAGAATGCTGCTGATGAAGTAGTTGTGCTCATGCTTCTAGTGTTGACCGTTGTGGTCGCTTTCCTTAGCCGTTGTGCCACAAAGATGCGTGCTCACGCTTAGCACGATGTGCTAAATAGCAGGTACTGTGCCCGAGTGACTTCGGGATCCTCAGTGCCGCCGCAGGTTGCGTCTGGCTTGCGCAGGCCGTGGGCCAACGTCGCCACGGATGTCGTCGATGCGCTCCGCGCTCGGCTACCCGCAGCCAGCGACGCCACCATTGCAGCCATCCGCGTCGAAGTGCCCTCCTATGCGGAGTTCGGTTCGGGTCGGGTGGCGCAGGTGGTGCGGCGCGGCGTCGAAAACGCCCTCGATCGGTGGATTGCGCTGCTGGGCACCGGTGATGACGCCCTCGATGCGAAGTCGCGTCGCCTCTACTCCCAGATCGGAGCCGGGGAGTGGCGCACCGGACGCAGTATGGAGGCGCTGCTGGCGGCCTACCGCACGGGGGCCCGCGTGGCGTGGGAGCAGATGTCGGCTGCGGCCGTCGAGGCGGGGGCGCAGGCCGGCGACATCGTGTCGTTGGCGGAGGCGATCTTCGTCTATATCGACGAACTGTCGGGTGCGAGTGCGGCCGGCTACGCGGAGGCGCAGATCGCCGACGCCGGTCGGCTGCAGGCCATGCGGGCGAAGCTGCTGCGCCTCATCGTTGACGGCGGGGGAGCCACGGATGCTGCCCATGCCCTGGCTTCCGAGGCCGACTGGACCCTGCCGGTGGAGGCGGCGGTGGCCATCATCTCCGCCGATCCGGGCGTCCGTTGGCCACCGCTGGCGCTTGGCAGTTCCCTGCTGGTCGCCGATCGAGGCGATTCCCGCCTTGCCGTCATCCCGCCGCACGTGGAGCGATCTGCTCTGGGGGTGCCCGGCGTGGCGGTGACGATCGGGGTATCGGCGGCACTTGAGGATGCCGACGAGTCCTTGCGGACGGCAGAGCGCTTGCTGGGCCTGACCCTCAGCGGCGCCCTGACGGTGCGCCGCGACGTCGATCAGACGGGTCCGTCGGATGCCTCGGTGGTGGCGGCTGACGATCATCTGCTGCAACTGGCGGCCGCCGCGGATCCGCTCGTGGTACGCCACCTCCGGCAACGGCTGTTCGGCTCCCTGTTCGATGCCGTGGCCCCGGCCAAAGTGCCGCACCTGCTCGACACCTTGCAGGCCTGGCTGGTCACCGGTGGCGATCGCGCTGCCTGTGCCAGGTGGCTCAGCGTGCACCCGCAGACGGTCAGCTACCGAGTATCTGGCTTGCGCGACATCCTCGGTGCCGAACTCGACGACCCGCAGCGCCGCCAGGAGATGATCGTCGTGCTGGCCGCGGGCACCGCGGCCGATCTGGCCGACTAGTTGAACACCACCGACAACGGGGCGTGATCACTCCAACGCTCGGCGTACGACGCCGCCCGGCCCACCTGAACGTGCGCCAATCGGGCGGCCAGATCTCCGGTGGCGTAGGCACAGTCGATACGCCAGCCGGTATCGCGGTCGAAGGCCTGCCCGCGCCATGACCACCACGTGTAGGGGCCATCGGTGTCGCCGGCGTGAACTCGGGCAAGGTCGACCCAGCCGGAGTCCAACCAGCGGGTGAGGTAGTCGCGCTCCTCTGCGAGGAATCCCGCCTTGTTCTTGTTTCCCTTGGCGTTCTTGATGTCGCGTTCGGTGTGGGCGATGTTGAAGTCCCCGCAGACCAGGGCCGGCATTCCGGTGCTGGCGAGCTCAGCGAGGCGGTCGGTCATCGCGTCCAAGAAGCGGTACTTCTCATCTTGCTTCTCAGTGCCTGCCTCACCGGAGTGGATGTAGACGCTCACTAGCCGGACCTCGCCGATCGAATCGTCGGTCAGTGTGGCCTCCAGCCAGCGACCGGAGTGTTCGAACTCAGCTGTGCCGACACCAACCCTGGCATCCTGCAAATCCCGTTCGGCCAGGATCGCGACGCCGGAGCGGCCGGGACGATCTGACGGCGCGTGCAGCACACTCGACGGCGCCAGCTCCACCACGGAGTCCTGCAACTGTTGATCCGAGGCGCGCACCTCCTGCATGAGCACAGCGTCGTGCGGATTGTTCACCAGCCAATCGACGCCGCCGCGGCGGTGCGCTGCCCGCACACCGTTGACATTGACCGAGCAGACCTTGAGCACGCCTGCCAGGCTAGTCGGGCCCCATCACTTCCCGGGATCGGTGTCCAGCTCCACGGCCCGCGAGTGGTCGGGAACGTACTTCTGCGTGTCGCGTGGGGGGCGCAGATAGCCGGTAGACGGCGGTCGCGCCGGCAGCTCGAGCTGCTGCGGCGGCACGAAGGTGTAGGGGATGGTGGTGAGCAGGTGATGAATCATGTTGATGCGCGCGCGACGCTTGTCGTCGCTCTCCACCACGTACCAGGGGGCGGGCTCGACGTCGGTGTGGACGAACATCGCGTCCTTGGCGCGGGAGTAGTCCTCCCACCGCACGATGGACTCGAAGTCCATGGGCGAGAGTTTCCACCGGCGCATCGGGTCGGTCAGACGAGAGCGGAAGCGGGCCTCCTGCTCGGCGTCGGAAACGCTGAACCAGTACTTGCGCAGCAGAATCCCCTCCTCGACGAGCATGCGCTCGAAGATGGGCGCTTGACGCAGGAATCGTTGGTACTCATCGGGAGTGCAGAATCCCATGACGTGCTCGACTCCTGCACGGTTGTACCAAGAGCGGTCGAAGAGCACGATCTCGCCGGCCGCGGGCAGGTGCGGCACGTAGCGCTGGAAGTACCACTCGGTCTTCTCTCGTTCCGTTGGTGCTGGCAGCGCCACGATCCGCGCTTGCCGTGGATTCAGATACTGCGCCACCCGCTTGATCGTTCCCCCCTTGCCGGCGGCGTCGCGGCCTTCGAAGATCACCACTACACGTGAGCCGGTGGTCTTCACCCACTCCTGCATTTCGACGAGTTGCGCTTGCAGGCTGAGCAGTTCCTTCTCGTAGCGGCGCTTGTTCATCCGCGCGGACTTCTCCATCGCTGCCTCCCCACCACCGGACACCTCTGTTGCGTCTGGACTGGACTTCTTCTTGCCGTTCTTCTTCGCTGCCATGAATCGCAGCGTAGCCGGATTGCCGTCGCTGGGGCGGTGGTACGGCCATCGTCGGGGGTGCGGCACGCGAGCATGCGCCTCTGCCATAGGTAATGCTGGAGTCATGGCAGTGAAACCGGTGCGAATCGCGGTGCGGTGGAAACTGCTCGGTGCCTTCGCCGGTGCCTACACGATCGCCTTCGTGTTCATCGGGTTGTGGGTGGTGAACTATGCGGCATCCGCGGCGACAGAGAAACTGCGTCTGGAGTTGCGGACATCATCGGAGGGCATGGCGCGCATCATCAATTCTGACGACTTCGAGAAGTTGGTTTCCACGGTCCCGGCTGTGAGAGATCCTTCGGCTCCGAGCGGACTCGGCTACCCGGATTCACCGCTGTTCGCAAGCGTTGCCCAGGACCTCTACGACTTCACCGACGTGATGCCTGAGGCCGAGCCCTACACCTACTTCAAGGACCCCGTCGATGGCCAGCTGTACTTTGCGGCATCGGCTGGCTACCTGTTCGACCCGCAGTACGGAGTCACGTACAGGCAGCCGGTAAAGGACGTGTCGGATGCCGAAACGCAGCAACTGATGTCCCAGGGACTCACGAAAACGACTGATGAGGCCCCCTACACCGACCTCTTCGGGAGTTGGATCTCGGTCTACACCCCCATCTTCAACAGCGCCGGCCAGAGCGTCGGAGCGGTGGGGGCCGACTACCCGTTGGACTACGTGGAGCAGGTGCGGCGGGAGGCTGCGTCGGGCATCGTCCCCATTTTGGTCGTGTCCTACCTGGTGCTGTTGCTGCTCGTATTGTTCGTGTCCAGCGCGGTGGTACGTCCGTTGCGTCGGCTCACTGCGGCCACGCGTCGAATCGCGGACGGCGAGTACGACCTTGACATCAACTCCGTGGTGAGGTCTCGCTTCCCCGACGAAATCAACGAACTCGGTCAGTCCGTCACGGACATGGCCGCGAAGGTCGCCGCCCGCGAGAAGACCTTGAGTTCCGAAGTACGCCAACTGCGGGTACAGATCGACAGTCAGAAGCGCGAGGAGGATGTCCAGCAGATCGTCGAGACCGACTTCTTCGCGGATCTCGAGGCGAAGGCGGCAGCCCTCCGGGCGCGCATGCACGATCACGACGACGAATCCGAGGACGACCTGGAGCGTGGCAAGTCAGTTGGGCAGGCGGGCGGGAAGCCCGGTGGCCAGCAGGATGGCCGCTCGGAAACGTGACGCCGCCCGTGGCTGCCCGCTACGCGGTGCTCGTCGGTGAATCAGGGATGACGAATGTCGGCGCGATTCCAGCACCAGCCGTCACGTTGGTGACACCTCGGCCTGGTGTCACCCGCACGTAGTAGCCGGCAATCTGCGAGCCGGTGATGATCGGATTGTGATCCGTTGCGAAGTCGACGATGGGCAGTCCCGGCGCCAGCGCGGCAAAGTCGTGCCGCGGGCTCTCGATCGCTTGCTGGACGACGAATCCGCCAGCGGCGAGCGCGCGGGAGAACGCCGCCGCCCAACTCTGGTCGGTGTGCTGCCAGCCCAGCTCGACGTCGGTGCCTCCGAACCCTGAGCCTGGCTTGAGTACGAGATGTTGGCGATGGTCAGCGACGTAGGCCCCCAAATCGGTTGTGTCCCCGTGCGGCGTAGTCGTCGTGCCAGGCTCCACCAGTCGCGTCCACGGTAGGTGGTGACGCGCAGTGGCGAGGACCTCGGTCGGCAGATCGAGGTCGAAGTCGGGGTCGGTAATCGCGGCGAACAGCGTCTTGTAGCCGTAGAGTCCCGATCGCATTGACGTCACCATGCATAGGTCTCCGGCCCGCACAGCGCTGATGATTGCGTCCAAGCGTGACCCCAAGTAATCCACCATGGTGGTGAAGAAACCACGCACCAGTACGTCCACTGGGCGGTCAGCCAGACGCAGTCGACCGTTGACGTGGCTGAGCTTCCCGGGGTCCGCGACGGCGATTTCCAGTTCAGCTGCTGCGGCAGCGGTGGCCAGATAACTCACAGTTGGTGCGGCAATCGCCGCCAACTCGTCAGGCAGTGCCAGCACGATGAACGGCTGGCCGGAGCCGCCGAAGGAATGCCAGGTGTCGACCAACGTAGACATCAGAGCGGGTGCCGCGATCATGGTGCTGAAGTCGAATTCGGCCGCGAAGGTCCGTGCCACCGGCCAGGAGGACATCAACCGGCTGCTCACATCAGCAGGCGTCACACCGCCCGGCAGACCGCCGTTGAATTCTAGGAACTTTAGGTCGTCGCCGACACGCATGCCGTCAAGGCGGCCAAAGACTATCGGGGCGGGATAGCCGCTGGGTAGCCCCATAAGTTCCAGGGTAGGTGAGTCGGGGGTGAGGTCAGGGGTCAACCGTGACCGCAACGCAGGGTCGGCAAGTACCTGCTCACCAGCGGCCACGAGGGCGGCAAGCACCGCGCCGACACAGGCCTGATCACCGGCCTTCTGGGATTCGGTGAGGAACACGGGCTCGGCAACGGAGAGAACGGGCTTGCCCAGGTAGAGGAGGTCCGCGTCGCGTTGGGATTGCTCCACGTAGGCGAGGAAGGCGGCTTGATCCGGCATGAGGTCCAGCTCGTGCCGCCAGGCTTTGGTGGCTGCCGCGATGGCTGATGAGGGTGGCTCGATCATGGAAGTGCCCTTCACTGCGAGTGTGGCGATTGAACGTCGGTGAGTTTGAGTTCGCCCGCGGATTGGCGCGGCAGCAGCGTCCAGACGGCCACGCCGAGCGCGATGATGATACTGGCCGCCACGGTGAGGCTCACGTCGAATCCGACCAGAAACGACTCCCGCGCAGCCTGGCTAAGGGCGGTTGCCGAGGACGGGTCGAGTTCTTCTGCGGTGCGAAGTGCTGCACCGAGGCTCTGGCCGGCGGACTCGGCTTCCGTCGCGGGTAGTTGCGAGAGTGCCGGAGAAAGTTCCTGACGGTAGATCCGCGCCTGCAAGGTGCCATAGAGCGCGACGCCGAAAGCCAAACCAAGACGCGTTGCTACGCCGTTGATCGCCGAACCCGTGCTTCGGAGACTGTCGGGAAAGTTATGTACCGCGGTGTGCGTCATCAATGCCGGAGTCACCCCCATCGCTCCCATGAGCAGCAAAGCGACCACCAGAGTTGCCAGGGACGGGGACTCCCCGGCGCGTGCGAGGAACAAAAGTCCGACGGCGCCGATCAACAGCGAAACCGCCGTCGGGCGCGGGACCCCCCAGCGCTTCGCCAGGATGCCTGCAGCCGCAGCGGCAACCGCCCACATCAGGAGGCCGGGGGTCATGACGGCGCCGGCTTTGAAAGCCGTGTAATCGAGAACCTTCTGCAGATACTGCTGGACCAGGAACAGCATGCCCCCGAGCGTCAGTTGCACTCCAAAGATGGCCAAGGTGGGCAGCCAAAAGGACCGCCTGCGCATGATGCTGCCGATGAACAGCGGGAAGCGAGTGTGCCGCTCCCAATAGATCAGGCCGACCAGGGCCGCCGCGCCGACCCCCGCACTAACCAAGACGCCGGCGTTCGACAAGTCTTCTGAGCCCAGCGTCACGAGGGCAAAGAGCAGGCTGGTGGCGGTGAGGGCTGCTAGCGCAGCACCGATGGTGTCGAGCGGACGCTTCGCACTGCTCGCCGAAGTTTGTCTGGCCTCCGCAGCGGCACGGTCGGTCGGTACTGGCAGCAGGAAGAAGATTCCGATCAGCGCGATGATCAACATCGGGACCACCGACCAGAATGCCGCCGGCCAGGAGAAGGCGGTGACTGCCGCACCGCCGACGATGGGTCCCAGCATTGCCCCGACCGCTTGGGTGCTCGCCATGATGCCAATAGCGGTGCGCTGAGCTGAACCATGAGTCAGCGAGAAGGTGAGCGCGAGCGCGGCCGGCATGGCGAGCGCGGAGCCGACGCCGGTGAGTGCGCGCAAGAGGATGAGTTGGGTGATGCTATCGGCGAAGCCGCTCAGGGTGGCGGCGGCGAGGAAGACCAGAACCCCGATGATGAGCAACCTGCGGGGTCCGACCCGGTCGCCCCACGCGCCGGCGAAAAGGATCAGCGCGGCGGCCACGATCGGCGTGATGTTCACCACCCACGCGAGTTGGGCCGAGGTCGCCTCGAAGTCCGAGGAGAGCACCGGCAGCGCCACGTTGGCCACCGTGAGATTCATGGCCACGGCAAGGTACGTGAGCGCCAGCGGTAGGACGGAGAGCACCAACCGATGTCTGCCCACCGTGCCGCCTTTCCTCGGGTCGCTGCCGTTACGTGCTCGGTTTAGGAATCGAGCGCTTCGTAGATGCGGGCCATGCGAGCTCGAGACCTGGTCTGCACGGCAACTCGGTCGCCGGCCCGCCTAGTGTCCGCCAACACGAAGTCGCGCACGTAGGCACCCATGGGTGAGGCCACTTTGATGTCATCGGGGTTGAACTCCACGTTGTTGAGGCTCTGCAGCACCAGGACGTCTCCGTCGTGATACTCCGGGTACACCCCACCGAACGACAGTCCAAGTTCTTGGAGGCCGGCGGCATACTTGCTGGTGGCGGGGTCGGACAACGGGAAGTACACCCAGATCACGTCGAATCGATTCAGTTGCAGTTGTGCAATCTGCGCCTGCAACGCGGTGAGGAAGTCACGGCCGTAGCTCTCGACGGTGATGCGCGCGACACCGGTCTCGTGGTTCAGGGCCATCTTCAGGCTGCAGTTCTGCGATGGGTCGTAGGCGCGGACATCGAAGTCCGATTCGACCACCCGCTCTAGCCCGGTCTCGGCGTAGATCCGCTCGATCACCTCGCGATAGACATGAGGCGCGTGGATGGTACGAGTCGGCACTTCGCCCAAACTGGCGAAGAAGATCAGTCCGGACTTGCGGCTGTTCTCGCTCTCGTCGAAACCTTCGAAGTTCAGTCTGCTTGACTGTCCGGCAATGAGGAGGCCCACCTCGTGGCCGCCGGCAGCCAGGGCAGTTCGCTGGCTTGCCGTATGCACCGTGACGGCCTCGCTGAACTGGCCGATGATTCCGCGCTCCACCAGTCGAACCAGGTGGGCCAACCCGATACGGCTGCCGATCTTGTGTGCGCGGTAGGCCGGGTCGACCGCGAAGAGGCCGATGCGCCCGGTCACCGCATCGGGTCGTTCGATGTCGCTCGCGACGTGACCCACGACGCGCCCGGTGCGGGTTATCGCGATGGTGCCGAAGTGGCGTCCGGCGGCCACGTATTCGGCCATCCGTTCAGGTTCGTAGACCAGGGGCGACTGGACCGCCGTATAGCGGTAGCAGCGGAAGAAGAGGCGGGCTACGCCCACCGCGTCGTCCGGCGTCATGGGGCGGATCTCAAATTCGATTTCGCCGGCCTCGTTGAGGTCGTCGGCGGCGGGGGTGTCGAGTTCGCTCTCAACCTCGGCGACGAAATCCACGTCGGCGCTGACAGACGCGAAAGTCAGATTCTTGACGATCTCTGCGCAGTTGCCTTGCCGTGGTTCGTAGGCCATGTCGAGACCGTCGGCGAAGCCGAGTCGAATCAGCTCCGACACCCGTGGCGGGTACCCGCCGTGGCCAAGATTCAGCGGCGCGCCCCGGTCCCGAAGTTCCAGCCGAAGTGTTCCCGCGCCGCGAAGCACGTCGAGTTCCATCTCGATGTCGGACTCTTCGTCATAGCCGTCGCGCAGCAGCGCGTCGGCCACCTCTTGGGTCAGGGTGCCGAGCCGCGCGGCCGCGGTCGGGGTAACACCGAGCGTTGCGGCAGCATCCTGGGCAACCGTCCCGAGCAGGCTCACCGCATCGATCGCGCTGATCTTCAGCCGGCACAAGAGTTGGTCGGTCACGTCGCCTCCTGCGGTTCCCTGGTGGGCAATAGGTGCAATCCCGCCATTGCCTCTAGCCTCCAATGTAGCCGGTCGTCAACACCAGGTGGAGTGCGCCGGAACCATTCGGCGGATGACAAGTCACGCGGAGGGACTTCACAACCTACGATTGCGTAAGTTACGCTTAAGTAAGTTAGGCTTCCCTATATTCGCGTATCCAAGGAGTGTCAATGGCGGCTACCCAGCGAGTGAGCGCCCCCGACCGCGAGGTTGCCGTGCTGCACGGCAAGGAACTCGCCTATGTCTGGTACCCGGGACAGGGGACACCGCTGGTGATGCTGCACGGGGTCGGATCGTCGGCCTCGGGCTGGGATGAATCCGCCCACGTGCTCTCCGACGCGGGCGTACCGGTGCTGTCCATCGACATGCCGGGGCATGGCGATTCCGCGAAGGGCCCGGGAGACTACTCGCTCGGCGCCATGGCGAGCGCGGTGCGAGACCTGCTCGATCACCTCGGGATCGAGTCGGTAGTCGTTGTCGGGCACTCGCTCGGCGGTGGCGTCGCGCTGCAGTTCCTGTACCAGTACCCGCAGTACGTCTCGGGCATGGTGCTCGTGTCGAGTGGCGGACTCGGTCGCGATACGAATTTGATCCTTCGCCTGTTCGCGATGCCCGGGGCCGGAGTCGTGTTGGGCATGGGGCTCAACCAGCGCTCGATGGCGCTGTTGGAGACCTTCCGCGACAAAGTGCGTCGGTGGGGTCGGGCACCTGACTTCTTCCCCGACCGGGTGATGGACAAGATCGATCGACTCAGCGATCCGGTCGAGCGGCACTCCTTCCTCGCCACGCTGCGCAGCGTGGTGGATCACACCGGTCAACGGGTGTCAGCCCTTGAGAAGTTGCACCTGTCGAATTCGGTGCCGGTACTGATTGTGTGGGGCCGGCGCGATTCGATCATTCCGCTGGCGCACGGCGAGAATGCCCACGAGATGCTGGAATCTTCCACGCTCGTGGTGTTCGATGACGCGGGCCACGAGCCGCACCGCAAGGATCCGGCACGCTTCGCCGCTGCGCTCATCGAGTGGCTCGAAGCTCAGGGCCTGCGCTACTAACCCTTTCGGCGGCCGGGGACTATCCGGCGGCCGGGAACGATTCGGACATCGCTTCGAATTCGGCGAGAAAGAGTTCGCCGAGCCGATCGGCATCAGGCACCAGCGTGGCGTCGGTGCCAAACCCGACCGACACCCGGTCGTTGTAGCTGAAGATGCAGATGGTCATGACCTGGTCACCTGAGCACGGTGCCCACCCGAGAACGCCGGCCACCTGTGTGCCCGCGAAGGCTATGGGTCCGCGCGGCCCCGGCACGTTGGTGAGCACTCCGACGGCCTTGTTGGCCAAGTAGTTGGTGAGTCCCGTGGCCACGGGTCGCGGCGTATTCGCGATGAGCCGTTGGACGCTGTAGGTGATGAGGGCTTCATCGCTGGCCTTGATGCGCTCCATGCGAGCGTGGATCTCGGCAAGCCGGGTTGCCACATCGGTGATGCCCAACGGCATGCGTAGCACGACCAGGGCGAAGTGATTGCCCAATTCGTCGGTCGCCTCCGGGTCGAACGGGCGGACGCTCACCGGGATCATCCAAAGGACCTCGTCGGTCTCGTGGTCGCCGTGGCTGCGCAGGTAGCGCGTCAGGGCTCCGGAGACGGCACCGAGGAGCACATCGTTCACCGTGGTGCCGGTTGCCTTGCCGATGCGCTTGACGTCGGAGAGGGCGAAGTCAGGCGCCCAGCCCACGCTCTTCGCGACGTCCGGGGTGCCGCTCCAAACGGTGTCGACGCTGGGGGTGGCAAGGAGGAGTTTCGCGGTGTTCGCGACGTCGTTCACGCTGCGGTTGTCGTCGGTGCTCACGAGCTGTGCGGCGTCGCTGAGGCGAGCCGGGTTGCGAGCCATCGCGGTGGCGCCGGCGGCCAGATCGGCCACGGCGCCCCCGAGGTTGGCTGGGGCGGTGGCCGGCTTCGTCACCAGTTTGACCGCCCCACGCGCCGGGGCGGTCGCCAACCGAGCGGCGGTCTTGGCGCTGGTCGTGGCGACATCCAGGGCGGAGGAGGCCAGGTTGCCGACCGCCGACGTGGCGATGTCCAGTGGGGTGGTGCTGCGGCGTAGGGTCTTGCCCACCGCGGCGGGATCGCCTTCGACATCGCACAGCGAGAACATCACCTGCGTCAGCCGCACCCCGTCGGCCAGCGAGTGGTGCGAACGCAGCATGAGCGCCGATCCGGTGACGCCTTCGGCGGGGTGGAACCCGTGGACGATGCGCACCGACCACAGCGGGTGCGCGCGGTCGAACGGGATGCTCCGCTGGTTTCCCACCCAAGACCGCAACTCGTCGAAACCGCCGGGTGTCGGCAGTTCGTAGGTCTGCACGTGCCGATCGATGTCGAAATCCTCGTCAGGCACCCAGGACCATTCGCCGTCGGATTCCGCCGGTCGCGCGCCGAAGACGTCGAACTTGTCGACGAGGCGCTCTTGGATCACCCGACGGGATTCGTCGAGGTCGAGCGGGGAATCGAACCACATCAGCGAATCGATGACCATCAAGTTGTTCGGGCGGTCCATCGTGAGCCATAGGGCGTCCTGTGATGACATCTGCACGAGATGAGTATGGATGCTGCCCGGCCACGATGGCGCGAGATGTGGCGTTGGAGTCGACAGGCGGATACCCCCTGGGGTATATTCTCTACGCACACGAAAGCCAACGACGCGACAGATCGGATTGGTAATGATCGCCCAAGTGACGATTCCGGAACTCAAGGCTGCGATGGCCGCCGGCAACGCCAACGTCATCGACGTGCGCGAGCAATGGGAATACACAGACGGTCACGTGGAGGGATCGTCATGGCTCCCGATGTCGCTGGTACCGGTGCGGGTTGATGAATTCCGCAGCGAGACCCCGACCTACGTGATCTGTCGCACCGGGAACCGGTCGGGGCAGGTCGTCATGTGGCTGGCCCGGCAAGGAATCGAAGCAATCAACGTGCACGGCGGGATCGTGGCCTGGCAACAAGCCGGCCTGCCAGTCGTCACCGGAATGGACAGCGAAGGGACCCTCACGAAATGACCGTCACAGCCGCCACGCAAACCCGCAACCCGGCCATCGAGGTGCTCGATACCCCTGATCTCGGCGATCGCTCCTACGTGGTCGCGCTTGATGGCCTCGCCGTTGTGGTGGATCCCCAACGGGACATCGATCGCGTGCAGCGCATCCTCGACCGCAACGGCTGGAACGTCAGCCACGTCGTCGAGACGCACGTGCACAACGACTACGTCTCCGGCGGTCTCGAACTTGCCCGCGAGTCCGGGGCCACCTACGTCGTGCCGCGCGGCCACGACTACGGATTTGACGCCGCGGAGATGGGGGATGGTGACTCATTCGACGTCGGCGACATGCACTGGCGAGTTGTGCACACCCCCGGACACACCCCGCACCATGTCTCCTACGCGCTCGACGTCGACGGCCGTAACGTCGCCGTGTTCACGGGTGGCTCGCTGCTGTACGGCAGCGTGGGTCGCCCCGACCTAATCTCGCCGGCCGCCACCAAGGGCCTGGCTCACGACCAGTGGCGTTCCGTGCGCCGCCTCGTCACCGAACTCGACGACGACGCCGCAGTGTTCCCCACGCACGGTTTCGGTTCCTTCTGCTCGGCCACTGCGACCGTGGGCTTGGAGTCGACCATCGGCGTGCAGGCAGCCACCAACCCGGCGGCGTTGCTGTCCGAGGATGAGTTCGTGACCGAGCTCATCGCGGGCTTGGACGCCTACCCCGCGTACTACAAGCACATGGGCCCGGCCAACGAGGCGGGCGCCCGCGCCATCGACCTCACGCCAGCCGAGCACGCCGACCCGGAGGTGCTGCGGGCCCGCATCGAGGCTGGTGAGTGGGTTGTGGATCTTCGTTCGCGCAAAGTCTGGGCGGCGGAGCACCTCGCCGGCTCGCTGAGTTTCGACGCTGAAGGCAACGCGATCACTTACCTCGGCTGGCTCATTCCCTGGGGCACGCCGGTCACGCTGCTGGGCGCCACCCAGGAGCAGATCACCGATTTCCAGCGCGAGATGGTGCGCATCGGCATCGACCGGCCGGCCGCGCAGAACGTGGGTAGCCCCAGTTCGTGGGCGCGCACGCCGGCGGACATCGGTTCGATTCGGCGGGCGACCTTCGGCGACCTCGCGCAGGCCGTGGCGGCCGATCCGAAGCTCATCGTCATGGATGCCAGGCGACGCACCGAGTGGCAAGACGGGCACGTGGTGGGCGCTCGACACCTGCCGTTGCACGAGTTGCCAGAGCGACTCGGCGAGGTCGTCGCGTGGTCGCAGGCGGCATCGCACGCCGGTGCCGACCCGACCATCTGGGTCTCGTGCGGCAGCGGCTTCCGTGCCAGCGTGGCGGGCTCGCTGCTGGCTCGGGCCGGTGTACCGACGGTGATTGTGGACGACGACTTCGCCAACGCTGAGAAGTTCGGACTGAAACTGGTGGTGGACGCGCACGACACCATGCTCGGCGCCGCCTACAGCGACTGATGTGTGAGCGACTGATGTTTACTCCACAGTTGTGACCATCCTTCTCTACGTCGCCGTCGGTGTGGCCCTCGGCATGGCCCTCGGGCTCTTCGGCGGTGGCGGCGGCATCCTCGCGGTGCCGCTACTGCTGGCTGTCGGGGTGCCCCCGGACGAGGCCGCCACCACGTCCTTGGTGGTGGTGGCAGCAGCGGCCATCGGTGGCGTCATTCCGCACGTGCGCGTCGGCCGGGTCGCGTGGCGGGAGGGGCTCACCTTCGGCGCCTTCGGAGTCCCGGCCGCCATGGTGGGATCGGTGTTGGCACTCAACACCGCCGATGCGGTGAAACTGTTCGGCTTCACTGCCCTGATGGTGGTCGCGGGTGGGCTCATGCTGCGCAAAGCCCTGCGCGTCAGTCATGACGACCCCGATGTCGGCCACGAGCGTCGATCCTGGTGGCTCATCATCGCGGTCGCGGTCGTCGTCGGACTGGTGACGGGTTTCTTCGGTGTCGGGGGCGGGTTTCTGGTCGTACCCGCGCTTGCGCTGGTGATTGGGCTGCCGATGCGCATCGCCACCGCGACGGCCCTGGTGGTCATTGTGATCAACTCCGCCGGCGCCATGGTTCCCCGCCTGGGCGAGGCCTTTGACCCAGTGGTGTCTGTCGTGGTTGCTGCTGCCGCCGTGGTCACCACCGTGTTGGCGGCCCGTTGGTCGAATCGGTGGTCGGCCAAGGCCCTCGGTATTGGCTTCGCGCTCTTGGTGCTGGCGATGGCAGTGGTGACCGCGTTTGAGGCCTGGTCGCTGGTGGCGCCCTAGTGCTCGCTGGCGACGGAATAGGGTTGTGTTTGAGCGGCCGTCGAGCCGAGCACCAACTGGTCAGGAGGCCATCATGGAGGTCCAGAATTTGCTCGATGGGCCAGAGCCCACGCTGCTGCCGGAAGATGAGAGGGTCACGCAGGCTCTCGAGGATGGCGTCGACGTCTACGACATCGTGCGCTCGCACCCCGAATCGTCGCTGGCCTGGTCCCTGGTGGCAGAACTCGCCCGCGCCCAGGGCCGTGATGTCGAGGCCTACGCCTTCGCGCGAGTCGGTTATCACCGGGGGTTGGACGCGCTGCGGCGCAACGGCTGGCGCGGATCCGGCCCAGTGCCCTACACCCATGCCGGAAACGTCGGTTTCCTCCGCTGCCTGTCGCTGCTAGCGCAAGCGGCGGACACGATCGGGGAGACCGGCGAAGCGGAACGGTGCAGGGCTTTCCTGGCCGACTGCGGAGGTCTGCGCTAGCAGCCGAGGGCGGAGACCAACGAGTCGTAGGCGGTCGTGACCCCCGAAATCGCGTTGGCCACGGGCTGTGACGCTTCGGAGATCGGCGTATCGTCCGGCAAGCCCTCGAGGTTGCTCAGCACGGCGCCTTCGGCCGACTGCATCGCGCCGACCAGTGCGCCCTGGACCGGGCCAGCGTCGGCCGCCACTTGCTCAAGCTGTGTCTGGGCCTGCTCCGCCGCGGCGCGAACGTCGCCCACGGTCGCGGCGGGGTCGCTCTGCTCGGAGACGGATTCCTGCACCGAGGTTAGCGCCTCACAGGCGCCACCGGTGACTTCGGCCGCCGCCGACGAGGCAGCAGAGGCGGCTTGTGATGCGGCACCTGCGACGGCCGATGAGGCTGCCGAAGCCGCTGCGCTCTGGGCGGAAGAGGCCGAGTCGGAACCACATGCCGACAGGCTCAGTGCGGCTGCCGCCGCCAGGGCGGCAAAACCAAGAGTCAATTTCACGACAGCCTCCAGTTGGGTGCGCAGTGCCGGTGCGAATGTGCGCCAAGCGTAACCCGCGCGGCACTGGGGCCCGCCGACTCGGCTCGGCAGGGGAGGTTCGTGTCGCTATTGAGTGGTTGCGGAGTCCGAATCCTGCACCAGCGCGAGGGCCGCGCTTGATTCTCGCTCGGCGATGGAGAGCAGGTACTCGACGTCGGAGCTGGAGCCGATCTCGAAGTCGGCGGGCAGCGGCTTGCCGGACAGCACGGGACGTGCCGAACTGACATCGGCGTGGGAGTCGCGCAACAGCGCCGCGACGCCGCGCAGATTTGCCGCCGTGAACCGGGCCGACTTCGCTGCCTTGCCGAGGTTGCCCGAACTCGCATTTTCTGCCAGCTGACGTTGGGCGGCGCCGCAGGCCCGGGCGGTGTCGTGGATCAGGGTGTACAAGTTGTGGGCGAGCCAGGCTCGCAGTCCCGGCCCAAGTGGTTCCAGTTGCCGCACGTCAATGCCGTGTTGCACCACGGCCCGTGCCGCGACCATGGCGCGGTGCTTGCGGCGAACTGCCTTCTTGCTCGACTTGCCCTTGGCCAGTGAGGCAAGGGATTCGATCCAGTCGGCACAGGCATCTGAGTAGGCAGCGATCTCCCGACGCAAACGTCGGCCGTGGCGCAGGGGTAGCAGCAGAAGGAGGACGATGGCGATGGCGCATCCGATGAGCACGTCGGTCACACGTTCGATGGCCACGGCCGTCGGATCTTCTCCCACCACCGCCCGCGTATATACGGTCTCCACCGTGATGGCGATGATGTAGAGGCCCTCGTTGGCGGATGTGATGCTGAAGGTCAGCAGCGCCATGATGCCTACTACCACGGCGGCCACCAGGCGGTTGTCGGGCAAGACTAGGACTAGTGGAATCACCAACAGCGCGCCGAGCGCTGTGCCCATCGAGCGCGCCACGGTGTCCGAAGTGAGTGCACGATGGTCCGGTCGGAGCAGCGCCACGGTGGTCGCCGCGATCCAACCACCGTGGGAGAGGCCGAGCAGGTGGGCGACGACGAGTCCAAGGGCTGCAGCCAGACCCAGTCGGATGCCGGCCCGGATGTCCACCGGACGTGGTGCTCCCAAGTCCGTCCAGATCCCGGTGCGAACGTTCGCACGACGAGCCCCGGAGCGTTCCATGGGTGCGTCGCGCAGCCACACCAGGTGCCGTATCAGTCGCCGGGTGGCGGCCGCAATCGCATCGGCCGGTCCCCGCACCTCGGGGTCGGAGGTCAGTTGCGTCGCAACGCGGTTGCACTCCTTGAGCTGCGCAACTGCCTTCGCACGCCGCGACATGACTTCGGCCGTCGTGTCGTCCATAGTCATCGCGTTGCTGGCGGCCTGCAGGGCCGTGCTCGCATTGTCGATCGCCGCGGTGAGTGCGGGATCCTCGACCAGCGGAGCGTCGAATGCCAAGCGGGCCCGCAGGGCCGACGCTTCCTCGCGCAGCATCTCTGCGTCACCGATGATTTTGCGTAGCGCCCGCCGCCGGTCGTGGGAGAGGTCGGAACGGCCGACGCTCTCGTCGGCCTGCTTGACGGCTGCCGCCGCGGCTTCGCCGGTGCCCTTCTGATTGCGTAGTTGCGCATCGTCGAGGTGGCCGGCCACCGCGATGAGAGCGGCGGCTACCGGGCGCCGTTCAGCCAAGTCCGTGGTGAATCGGGCCGCCGCCGCGGTCGCGGCGGTCTGCAGCAGCGCCGCCCCCAAGACGGCACTACCTGCCTCGAAGGCGAACGTTAGGTTAACCGTACTGAGACCTAGGAAGGCCAGAACCGCAATGAGGTCGGCGAACATGCGGCTAATCGCCTTGTCCCGGAGAGCGGCTAGTCCCGAGAAGGTCGCGAGTGCCACTAACACCACGGACGTCAACCAAGCTCGTCCGGCGAGCCCGGCGAGGAGCACGACGCCGCTGAGCAGGGCCGACTGCACCAGCATGATGCGGACGGTGTAGGCGGGCGGATCGGCCGCACGGTCCTGCAAGCCCACGTAGAGCGCCGCCACAGAAGCGAGGGCGCCGATGCTCGGATCGAAGAGGGCAGTGAAGAGGACCAGACTCACCAGCACCACGACGGCACGTCGCGCCGCGGACCACCCGCGTCGCTTGGACCAGTCGATGGCAAAAACGCTCTTTGCCACCGCTTTCACGTACGTCATGGCCCTAGAGTGGCGCGTAACTACCCGGTTTCGACGATCGAAATCCGTTTACCCAGAGTTCACTTGTTGTCGATTCGACCAGCAACGGGTGCCGGAGTAGCGTCTCGACCACAACCGCACACTCGAACGAAAGATGGGTTTCCATGTACGTTTTCCAGTTTTCCGAGGGCGACAAGACCATGTTCGACCTGCTCGGAGGCAAGGGCGCAAACCTCGCTGAAATGACGCGGCTCGGCATTCCGGTGCCGCCGGGATTCACGATCAGTACAGAAGCCTGTCGCTACTACCTGAAGCACGGCGAAGAGCCCTCGGAGTTGGAGAGCGAGATCGAGGCGGCGGTCGCTGCGGTCGAGAAGCAGGTGGGGCGCGGCCTCGGAGATCCGGCTGACCCGCTCTTGGTGTCGGTACGCTCCGGTGCCCGATTCTCGATGCCGGGCATGATGGAGACGGTGCTCGACATCGGCCTCAACGACGAATCGGTGCTGGGACTGGCGGAGGTCTCGGGCAACGAGCGATTCGCCTGGGACTCGTATCGCCGGCTCATCCAGATGTTCGGCTCAACCGTGATGGGCATCGACTCCAACATCTTTGAGGTAGCGCTGGAGGAGACCAAGGATGCCGCAGGCGTCGACCTCGACAACGACATGGACGTACCGTCGCTGCATGCGTTGGTAGACCGCTACAAGGCCATCGTGTTGGAGGAGACCGGCGAGTCGTTCCCGCAGGTCCCGATCGAGCAGTTGACCCGCGCGATTCGCGCCGTGTTCGATTCGTGGAACACCGAGCGTGCGCAGATCTACCGCCGCCAGGAGCGCATCCCGACGGATCTCGGTACCGCCGTGAACGTGCAGATGATGGTTTTCGGCAACGTCGGCGAGGGATCGGGAACTGGTGTTGCGTTCACGCGCGACCCGGCCAGCGGTGCCCCGGGCGTTTATGGCGACTACCTGCCCGACGCGCAGGGCGAGGACGTCGTGGCCGGCATTCGGAACACGTTGCCGTTGTCGGCGCTTGGCGAGACCGACCAGGCCGCGCACGACGAGTTGCTCGCGATCATGGATCAGCTTGAGCACCACTACAAGGACCTGTGCGACATCGAGTTCACCGTTGAGCGGCGCAAGTTGTGGATGCTGCAGACGCGAGTCGGCAAGCGCACCGCGGCGGCGGCGTTCCGCATCGCGGTGCAGTTGGTGGATGAGGGCATCATCGACATGGACGAGGCGGTGCGCCGCGTCAAAGGTGCGCAACTGGCCAACCTGATGTTCCCCCGGTTCGGATCCACCGAGGGTGCCGAACTCATCGCCACCGGAATGGGTGCCTCGCCCGGTGCGGCGGTTGGCGCAATTGTGTTCGACTCGCCCACCTGCGTGGAGCGCGCCGCCAATGGCGAGGCCACGATTCTGGTGCGTCGCGAAACCAACCCGGACGACCTTTCCGGCATGGTGGCCGCAGCCGGTGTGCTCACCTCTCGCGGTGGCAAGACCTCGCACGCCGCTGTGGTGGCACGCGGCATGGGCAAGACCGCAGTCTGCGGTGCCGAGTCCCTCGGTGTGGACGTCGCCGCGCGGTCGATGACCCTGCCCAACGGCGAGGTCGTCAACGAGGGTGACGTGGTCTCGATTGACGGTACGACCGGTGAAGTGTTCCTCGGTGAGGTTGCCGTGGTGCCCAGCCCCGTGGCTCGCTACTTCGACGAGGGCATCGACTCCGCCCTCGACGGTGTGGACGAGGACACTGCGGCGCTGGTGAAGGCCGTTGACCGCATCATGCGGCACGCCGACGAGGTGCGTCGCCTGCGCGTGCGGGCCAACGCCGACACCCCCGAAGACGCTGCCCGCGCCCGACGCATGGGCGCCCAGGGCATCGGGCTGCTTCGCACCGAGCACATGTTCCTGGGTGAGCGCAAGCAGTACGTGGAGAAGCTCATCCTGTCGACGTCCGACGAGGAGCGGGAAGCCGCTTTGGCCGCCCTACTGCCGCTGCAACGCAAGGATTTCATCCGCATTCTCGAGGCGATGGACGGCATGCCCGTGACGATTCGTCTCATCGACCCGCCGCTGCACGAGTTCCTGCCCGACCTCACCGAACTGAGCGTGCAAGTGGCTCGCGCGCGAGGAGCGCGGCGAGAGCGTTGAGGCCGACATTGCGCTTCTCCAGGAAGTGAGCAGGATGCACGAGCAGAACCCGATGCTGGGGTTGCGCGGTGTGCGTTTGGGCCTGGTGCTGCCGGGTCTGTTCGCGCTGCAGGTGCGGGCGATTGCGGAGGCCGCGTGCTTCCGTCAGCGCATGGGGTGGCTCGCCGATGGCCGAGATCATGATTCCGCTCGTGGGTTCGATTCAGGAGCTCGAGCTGGTCATCGCCGAGGCACAGGAGGTGCTGGCCGACGTCGCGGAGTCCCACGGGTGTTCGCTGGTCTTCCCCCTCGGCACGATGATTGAGTTGCCGCGCGCCGCTCTCACCGCGGGCCAGATCGCGGAGGCCGCCGAGTTCTTCAGCTTCGGCACCAACGACCTCACGCAGACCACGTGGGGCTTCAGTCGTGACGACGTCGAGTCGGCGTTCTTCTCCGCCTACATCGAGAAGGGCGTTTTCGGAGTGTCGCCGTTCGAGTCGATCGACACCGAGGGCGTGGGGCGGCTCATTGACATCGCCGTGCGGGAGGGCCACGAGACCCGACCCGACCTGCACTGCGGCGTGTGTGGCGAGCACGGTGGCGACCCTGCCTCGGTGCACTTTTTCGACAAGGTGGGTCTGGACTACGTCTCCTGCTCGCCGTTCCGGGTGCCGGTCGCACGGCTGGAGGCCGGGCGTTCGACGCTTGACAACGGGTGAACGTGTTCATGCGTGGACTTGACCACGCGTGACACTGACCACGCGCCAAACTGGCAGCGCCTGATCGCGGTTTGTCGGCATGCGCGGGGAGGGCACACCCTTATCGTGTGTCCGCCCCGCGCATCGCCTTTCGCCAACCGCCCGCAGGCGGCAGGGCAGTCACAACGACGAGGAGAGGGGTAGCCGTGCGGTGGAACGAGGTGCACCGTCCCGCGTGGACGGGCTCAATCAGCAACGAGGCGGCCAAACGCGAGGTGGCCACCCAGGTCGCCGCGCGCGCCACGGACGGACAAGTGATTGGAATCGGCTCCGGTTCCACGAGTTTTCTCGCCCTCATCGCATTGGCGGATCGGGTTCAGTCCGAGGGGCTCAGTGTGCGGTGCGTGCCTACCTCGCACGAGATCGCCGGCTACTGCGCGGACCTCGGGTTGAACACGACCTCGCTGGTGGACGCCCGTCCAGACTGGTGTTTCGACGGTGCCGACGAAGTGGACCCCGGGCACAACCTGATCAAGGGCCGCGGTGGGGCCTTCGTTCGCGAGAAGCTCGTGTTCGCGGCCGCGCCGAAACGCTTCATCCTGGTGGATGACTCCAAGTTCGTCGATCGGCTGGGGTCGAAGTTCGCGGTCCCGCTGGAGGTGATCCCGGAGGCCGTCCACCTGGTCGAGGCTCAGTTGCAGGACCGTCTCGGGGTGATGCCGAAGGTTCGTCCGGCCGGAGGTAAGGATGGTGGCGTCATCACCGAACAAGGCGGCTTGGTCATGGACTTGCCACTGCCCGCGGAAGTCATGGCCGACCGCAGCGCAGCCGATTTGGACACTGAGCTCAACAACACCGTCGGTATCACCGGGACGGGATTGTTCGCCGGATTCGACCTTCAGGTGCTCAGCGATAGCTAGCCGAGTCTCTTGGTGGACCCTTCGTCCGCGCCCTGCGCGGGCGCTGGAGGTAGGTGACCTGCGGACTGCCTGTGGTCATGTCCACCGCCCACATGCCCAGGTGTAGTTCGTGGTGGTGTCGACTGCACATGAGGACCAAATTTTGCAGCGAAGTAGCGCCGCCCTCCGACCAATGACGCACGTGGTGCGCCTCGCACCAGCCAGCCGGGCGGCGGCAACCTGGGACCACACAGCCGGAGTCCCGCAGGCGCAGCGCGTGGCGAATCCAGGGCGGTACGACGCGAGTGGCGCGGCCGATGTCCAGCGGTAACGATTCAGCGTTGATGATCGCTCGGGAAACTTGGGAGTCACACGAGAGCCACGCGGCCTCGGACTTGGCGAGGTAGCCCGAACCTGGACCGTTGGTGCATGACCAACTGCAGGCCAACAGGCGGGCGTGCGTGAGCAGGTCGGCCACGCTCGGCCCCGACCGTTGGCCATCGGCAGATGTCGCACCCTCGGATCGGGCAGCAGGCGTACCCCCGGATTCGGCAGTGAAGTCGGGGGAATTGGCCTCCGCGTGCCCGGCAGAACCGTGGGGCATGTGGTGAGCCGGGATCAGTACCGATACGGCCGCGCGGGATCGTGCTGCGTCGTTCAAATGACCGGCGGCGGAGCGAGCCATGTCCATCAGGGCATCTGCGGTCAGACTCGCGGCCGTTGCAGGTGTGGATCCGTCTGGGTCGGCAGGGGTATCCGCGGCACCGGCATCCTCGGTGGCATCATCAGCGGCGTCGTTGTCCGACGTCGCTCGACGGGCGCGGTTGCGGTACTCGTTGAGAATGCCGGCCAACTCAGCGCCCTCCACGCCTGGCAGCCATCCGCGCAGATCCCATCCGTCGCCCACCGGCGACAGGTGGACGCCCCTGCGGTCGCGGTAGTCGTTGGCCGCTTGGTCATCGCCGGACGCGGAATCGACGACGTCGGCCCAGCCACGAAGCACTCGGCGCAGTTGGTGCAGATCCGTGTGCTCCGCAACCGTGATCAGGCGCTCCTCGAACTCCGGATAGGCCTCACCACGAGCAGCGCTCGCACCGACCGTGGCGATCAAGGCGAGCAAATGCTCACGGGAGAATCTGCCTTGGCTGAAGGCCGCGGCGGTCGCCGAGTGGCCCTCCAGCCAGCGGGCGGCGCGTGCAATCGCAGAGGCCCGGCCGCCCGTGAACTGGTGTGAGGTGGCAAGCCAGTCGGTTGCGGTAGCCGAGCCCGGCGGCACCGCACCGTGCCGCCGCACGGCAGCCACCGCCGTCATGTGCACCCCCTGCACCGCGACCTCGAGTTGATGCAGTGCCTCAGCAGCCGCCGGAAGCTCCGTGACCGCGAGGTGCTCGAGCTCCGCACTCGCGGCGTCGAGGGTCGTCCGCAGCGCGCGGACCTTCTCCCAGTAGGGGCCGCAGTGGTGGTGCTGGTCGCGCGGAGTCGATTCACGGTCCGCGCGGGTCGCATCCGCCGCGACGACGTCGTCGGCAGGCATGGCTGGAAGCCCGTCGAACCCATATGAGCGTCCCCACTCCGGCGAAGGCTCACTGTGGTGCATCACGACCCCCCTGGTGGCATCAGCAGACGGACGGCCTGAAGCGACCAGCGCAGGCCCCCCAGAACCAACCCCCAACAGGAACGATATTAGTACACATGTACTAATCTGTCAACAACTCGACGCGACGCACGAAGAGTGCCCGGGAAACGCTCTCGGTGCCTCAGGTGGGAATGCCCGCGTAACGGTGAGCGTGTGAGGCATGAGGAGTGGGTGATCGATGAAGCCTCGTGCCGAGATCACTAGCAGGTATGCGAAGGCGTGTGTGAGGGCGGGGAAGAAGGACAAGGGTGTGATGCTCGATGAGGTGGTGGCGGTGGCTGGCTGGTCGCCAAGCGTCCGCGTAAGCCCCGGTCGGGCAAGTTTTCCTATGACGCTGTGAAGGTCCTGCAGCGGGTGTGGGTGGTCTCGGGTGGGCAGTGCGGCAAGTATCTTGCGCTGTCGGTGCGCACCTAGCTCGACGGGCTGGAGCGCCACGGCGAGTTGGTGTTTGGCGCTGACCGTTACAGCCCGCAGGTGCGTGAGGAGTGGTTGTCGATGAGTGCCGCATCGATCGACCGCTACCTCGCCCCGGCCAAGGCAGGCGACGGGAATCTGGGGAATTCTGCGACCAAGGCCTCGCCGCTGCTGCGCTCCTCGATCAAGGTCCGTAAAGCTGGTGATGAGGTTGAAGACGAGCCGGGGTTCTTCGAAGGCGACATGGTTGCGCACCGCCGTCGGATCGGTCGTTCGGCCGCGCCGCAGGAAGTACCCGTGCAGGGAGTGCACGGGTCTGTTGTCATCGAAGTTCCCCGTCTCCGACGCTGCCACCAGGGCCTGCGAAGCAACTTGGCCGCCATGAACCGACTCGCGGGGGTAAGTTAGTGCCATGGTCGCACCGCTGATCGTGATCGACCGACATGGACCAGTGACTACCCTCACCATCAATCGTCCCGAGGTGCGCAACGCCGTGGACGCCGTTCCGCTCATCGACGGAAGCACGGTTCGCCTGCCCCGAGAGGCGGCCATGGCGAGCGAATTCGAGCTGAGGCTGGCCACAATAGAGGCCACCGGTTTGCCCGGGGTTTCAGACTTCAGAGGAGTGCGTTGATGCGGGCGATGACACTGCGATGGCACGGGGAGTGGTGCGCTGATCTCCCGGCTGTCGCCAACGAGTTTGACAGCGACCGCACGGCAGTTGTGACCTTCGCGGATCGGCAGCTTCCGGCAACGGCCATTGACGAGTTGGCCGCGGCGTTCCCCCAATCGCTGGTGGTCGGCTGCTCGACCGCGGGTCAAATCGCCGGCGTCGACCTCGCCGAAGAAGCCCTCGTGGCCCTGGTGATCAAGCTCCAGCGGGCCAAGCCGGTAGCTGCCGCCATCACGATCGAGCCGGACGAAGGATCGAGATCCGCCGGGCGACGCCTGGCTGAGGATCTCCTCGTCCAGAGCGGTACGGAGCCGGGCACGGTAATGGTGTTCAGTGACGGCCTGCACGTGAACGGCTCTGATCTCGTCAGTGGACTGCTGGAGGTGTTGCCGCCCGGCACGGGCATTTCGGGCGGACTCGCGGGCGACGACGCAAACTTCGGTACCACGTGGGTGCTGCACGGCAGCAACCGCTGGGATGGCGGAGTTGTGGCCCTCAGCTTGCCGGGCACCGAGGCCACCTACGGTACGGGTGGCGGTTGGGAGGGATTCGGACCACGCCGAATCGTGACCCGCAGCGACGGAAACGTACTGATGGAACTCGACGATCGCCCGGCGTTGGGCCTCTACCGGGAGTACCTCGGGGAACTCGCCGCCGGACTGCCGAGCAGTGCCCTCATGTTCCCACTGGCAATCGAATCGGGCGACGATGGCCTCACACTGGTGCGCACCGTGCTCGGCGTCGACGAGGACTCCCAGACGATGACTTTTGCCGGCGACATTCCCCAGGGCTCGGAAGTGCGGCTGATGCGGACCACCAAGGACCGGCTGGTTGACGCGGCGTTCGAAGCAGGCCGTCAGAGCGCGCAACCAGCGGCGCCCAGCGTGTCCATAGCGGTGAGTTGCGTCGGCCGCCGACTCGTGTTGGGGGAGCGTACGGCCGAGGAACTCGAGGCGGCGGTCGAATCCCTAGGTGAGGACGACCAACTGGTCGGGTTCTACTCCTACGGCGAGATCAGCAGCGCCGACGGCTTCTCCTGCCTGCACAACCAGACCATGACCATCACGACCATCACAGAACCGCCGCAACCTCGGGCAGTCGCTGATGGCTGAGGAATCCCAACTGCATTCAGTGCTTGGCCGGCAACTTCGTCGGGTTGGGCTCACCGAAGAGAGTCCGCCCGACGAGGTGGAACAGTGGCGGCTCTTCCTGAAAAGGGTCAACGCCGCCTACTCTGACGCCGACCAGCAGCAGTACCTGCATGATCGCGCGTTCGACGTGTCCTCGCGGGAGATGCACAACCTCACCGAGGAACTCCGCCGGGCCAGCGCGACTCAACTAGCGCTTGAGCGGGATCGGCTTCAGGCCGTTTTCGACTCAGTCTCCACCGCGCTGGTGGTGCTGGACGGGAAAGCCAGACTGGTCGACCTCAACCGCGCCGCCGTGGAGTTGCTTGGAGTCAAGGTGGACGAGTACTTGGGTGCCTCGTTGTGGTCGGTGCTGGTGGTCGACGAAGCCAGCGCATCGGAACTTGAGGAGGCGTGCAGCGGCAACCAGGTGTGGACGCGGCCGGAGATGCTGGTCGGGCGCCGCGACGGCTCCACGGTGCCGGTGTCGAGCCAGTTCACCCCGTTGTCGAGTTCCGCGCACGACGAGGCCGGCGGCGTGCTCACACTGACAGACCTCACCGAGCGAAAGGCCGCCGAGCACCAGACCGAGTGGCTCGCCACCCACGACGAACTCACCGGCCTGATGAACCGGAGCGCGATCCAGTCGCGGCTCGAGGGGGCGCTGGAACGGAGTCGACGCTTCGGGGTGCCCAGCGCGGTCCTCTTCATCGATCTCGATCATTTCAAAATCGTCAACGACACTCTGGGGCACGCAGTCGGCGACGAGTTGCTCGTCACGGCCGGCGAACGACTCGAGCGTGTGGTCAGACGGGTGGATGCCCTCGGTCGATTCGGCGGTGACGAGTTCATCGTAGTGATTGAGCGGGTCGTGGATCTGAATGTAGTGGGGGAGCTGGCGGCCCGCATCAACGAAACCATGCGCCACCCCTTCTCGCTCGGGGCGGCGGACGTCGAGCTGGCATACGTGAGTGCCTCCATCGGAATCGCCGTGTCGCAGTCTGACTCCACGGCTGAGGAGTTGATCCGCGACGCCGACCTCGCCCTGTATGAAGCCAAACGCAACGGCCGCGACCGAGCCGTTGCCTACGACGAACAACTTCGCCATGCGGTTGATCAGCGCGTGCGGCTGGAACGGCAGTTGCGGGTAGCATGCGACGCCGGGGAACTCGAAGTGCAGTTCCAACCCATCTACTCGTCGTCCGATTCCGCTGTCGTGGGATTCGAGGCGATCCTGCGCTGGTCTCTCGCGGGTCACGGTTGGGTGCCCCAGCCGGTGCTGCTGGAGCTGGCAGAGGAGTCTGGAGTCATCTCACGCATCGGCCATATCGCGCTCGAAGCCGGCGTGGCATTTGCCCGGACTCTCCAACTCGATCCCGCAACCGAGCATCTCTTCGTTTCCGTCAACGTCTCAGGGCTGCAGATAGACCGAGATGATCTGCCCAGCCAGTTGGCCGCACTCATGTCGGAGGGGGAGGACTCGCGCCGCGTGCTGGCCGGCGCGGTGCGGATCGAGCTCACCGAATCGGCACTGCTCGGCGACCCGGACAAGGCCGAAGACACCATCGAACGGTTGCGCGGGATCGGAGTCGAAGTGGTGCTCGACGACTTCGGCACCGGCCACGGCTCCCTCAACAGCCTGCGCAGATTCAGCGTCGCCGCCATCAAGATCGACCGCAGTTTCTCCCAGTCGGTGCGCTCCTCAGCAGAGGATCAGGCGATTATTAAGGCCGTCATTGACCTAGGCCACGCGCTCGGGGTGAAGGTCATGGCCGATGGCATCGAGGTGCCCGAACAGCGCACCCTGCTCACCGACCTTGGCTGCGATGCCCTGCAGGGTTCCCTGCTGTCCGACCCGTTGCCAGCCGAAGAGGCCCTCAAGGAGATCGGCTTCGTACCGCAGCGGCAGCGGTCCCGCGCCACGGCTAGAGCCGATTCTCCCCAGTGAACTGCAGCAGGAGGGCGACTGCAGCGGTCCAGCCCGTTTGATGCGAGGCGCCGCAACCGTGACCGTCATCGCCGTCGAAGTACTCGTAGAACGGCACCAGATCGCGCCAGTGCGGATCAGTCTGGAAGTAGTCGTTGCTGCCCAACACGGGACGGCGGCCGTCGGAGCCACGCGTGAATAGGGTCACCAGGCGGGCCGAGATATCGCTTGCCACCTCTGTGAGTGAGAGGTCTTGACCGCTCCCGGTCGGATACTCCACCGCGAAGGTATCGCCGAAGTAGTTGTCGTAGGCCAGCAGCGACTGGACCACCATCAGGTTGATGGGCATCCATACGGGGCCGCGCCAGTTGGAGTTGCCGCCGAACATGCGATCGCCGGATTCCGCGGGCCAGTAGGGCAACGTGTGGGCCTCTCCTCCCACCCAGTAGGTGTAGGGCTCATCGCGATAGGCGGCCGACATGGAACGAATCCCGTGTTCGGAGAGCATCTCCGACGGATTGAGCACATGGGCGAGGATTCGTCGCAGCCGTTCGGGTCGGACGACGGCGAACAACATCGCGTCGCCGGAGCCCTCTTGTGCCGACAAGGCGACTGACCCGTGAAACTCGGGATGGTGCGCGAGCACGCGCTCGCGCAGCTGCATCGCCTTGGCTCCCAGCGACTCCCGGGCGGACCGGTCGCGTTCGTCGGAGTCCGCCCCGTCGGCGGTGTTGCTGACCACCGGGATGGCCGCACATGCCAGCACCGGGATGAGGGCCTGCAGTGAGATCACGCCCAGTTGGCTGGCCGAGCCGTCCGCGTGCACGATCGCATCGCAGTAGAACCCAGCGTCGTCGTTCCAGAGACTCACACCGTCACGGCCCGATTCCAGCACCGACGACACGATCGCGAAGTTGAGCACCATCTTCTCGATGACGTCGGTGTAGCCGTGGAAATGCCGGCTCAGCTCCAGCGCCATCTCGGCCATCTGGAGAGCCATGTGCGCCACCCAGGCGGTGCCGTCGCTCTGCACCAGGTGGCCGCCCGTGGGCAGCGGGTTGTCGCGGTTGAAGATCCCGATGTTGTCCATGCCGAGGAACCCGCCGGCAAAGAGGTCGTTGCCGGCCGGGTCCTCAGTGGTGAGCCAGTTCGTGAGGCTGGAGATGAGTCCGCGGAAGACCTTCGCGAGGAAGTTGACATCCGGCTTCCCGGACATCTCCGCGTCCAGGATGTAGACCTGCCAGGCAGCCCACGCGAGCACCGGTGGATTGGTGTCGGAGAAGTTCCACTCGTATGCCGGGAGTTGCCCGTGCGGGTGCTGGTAGAGGCTCGACAGCATGTGGTTGAGCTGTCGCTTGGCGAAGTGCGGGTCGATCAACGCCATCGTGACGCAGTGAAACCCCATGTCCCAGGACGCGTACCAGGGGTACTCCCACGCGTCCGGCATGAGCAGCACATCCTCATTCACGATGTGCTTCCAGTCGCTGTTGCGCCCTCGCCAACGGTCCGCCGGCGGTGGTGGCCCGGTCGGATCGCCCTGCAGCCAGCGGGTCACATGGTAGTTGTAGAACTGCTTGCACCACAGCAAGCCGGCGAGGGCTTGCCGGTGGACGAGGCGCGGATCGTCAGGCAGGTGCGTGGGCGCCACGGCAGCGTAGAACTCGTCGGCCTCGGAGTGGCGGGCGTCGAGCGTGGCCTGCACGTCGTCGAAGGGGGTGTCGAGTTCAACCGGCGCGAATCGCACCCACATGGTCATGCTGGCACCTGGCGCGATAGTCGCCTGGCTGACAGCGGCGGCCTTGCTGCCGCTGCCATCGTTGGCGTTCTTCGACTCCCCCTTGACCACGGCGTCGTTGATGCCGTCCTTGCAGTAGGGCCCGGCGTTGTCGGTGTCAAAGAGCAGCTCGTTGTTGCTTTCGTTGTCGCAGAACAGCCAGTGCACGTCGATGGGCGTGCCGTCGCTCTCGGCGGTTGCGTAGATCCAGCGACGTCCCAAGTTCGGGTGCTCGGTTGACACGCCGCCTCGAGCCAGGCCGATCGTGGGGGCGGTGGTGTCGAGTTCCCACGACCACGTGTTCCGGTACCAGACCTGCCACAGCAGGTGTAGGTCCGCCGGTTGCTTTCCCCGGTTGGTCGCCGTGATGCGGACGCACATATCCTCCGGGTCGGCCTTCGCGTACTCGACCTCAACATCGAAGTAGCGGTTGGCCCGCCAGTCGGACGCGAGCGCGTCGAATAGTTCGTACTCGGGCTGATCTGGGCCGCGTGAGGCATTCGTGTGCACGAGGTCGTCGTAGGGGAAGGCGACCTGCGGATACTTGTAGATCATCGACGCGTAGGAATGGGTGGGGGTGTTGTCCGTATAGAACCAATAGTCCTTGGCGTCCTCACCGTGGTTGCCCTGCCCGTTGGTCAGGCCGAATGGGCGTTCCTTGAGGTGGTCATCGACGCCGTTCCACAGGCCCAATCCAAAGCACAGGGTCTGCGCGGCGTCGCACCACCCGGCCAGTCCGTCCTCGTTCCAGCGGTAGGCCCGCGAACGCGCCGCGTCGTACGGGAAGTAGTTCCAGGCGTCGCCATCGGCGGAATAGTCCTCGCGCACCGTCCCCCAGGCACGTTCGGAGAGGTAGGTGCCCCAGCGCTGCCAGTCGACACGCCCGGCCACCGTGTCGTCAATGCGGCGCTGCTCAGCGGTCTGGCGGCGTCGATCCGCCGAGGCCCGCAGGATTTCGGCTCGGCGATCCTGCACGCCGACTCGGATCCGGGTGGTGCCGGGCTCCTGCTCTTGCGCCATGGTTTCCTCTTGTCACTGGGTCGGTGGTGGATCCCAACATAGCCGCGTCACCGCCAGGTTCTCAGGTCGTGACCGCCTCGGAGGTCGGCCGTGATCGATGCCGCGCCATTTCGACACGCCTGGCTCGGATATGCCACCCATCATGGCGATTCGCGACGGCGCGGGCGACACTATGCCTGTGGCCGTCATGGATCTGCACGAAACCGACCCGGTCCGGGTGGGTGACGTACTGATCGTGGGCAGGCTGGGGGAGGGAGGCATGGGTGTGGTCTACCTCGGTCGCGGTCCGGGCGGCAACGCCGTGGCCGTGAAGGTGATGCGGGCCGACCTCGCCGGCAACAGCGACTTCCGGCAACGCTTCGCAGGGGAGGTGTCCGCGATGCGCGACGTCGGGGCGGCCCACGCCGCAGGTGTGCTGGCCAGCGATGTCGACGCCACGCAGCCGTGGATGGTCATGGAATACGTTCAGGGCATGACCCTGTCCGAGCGGATCGGCCGGGCGGGGGCCTTGCCGCCGGAGGAACTTCACCCCTTCGCGCTCGGGTTACTGCGCGCGGTGGCGGGCGTGCACGGCGCCGCGGTGGTGCACCGTGACCTGAAACCGTCGAACGTGGTGCTCAGCCCGCAGGGCGTGCGTTTGCTCGATTTCGGCGTCGCGCAAGCACCCGGGGCGCCTAGTCGTCCCGGCGAGCGGGTGGGCTCCCTGACGTGGATGGCCCCAGAGCAACTCAATGGCCAATCGGTGGGGGTGGAGTGCGACATCCACGCGGTGGGGATGCTGCTCTACTACGCGGCCACCGGTCGTCACGTCTACGGCTACGGTGAACCCAAGGCGGTGGCCTGGCGAATCTCCCACGTCGAGCCCCAGCTCGCAGATCTACCGGATCAGGCGCGCGCCTACGGCGACATCATCCTGACGGCGCTGGCCAAGGAGCCGACCCGCCGACCGAGCCTGCGGGCCATGCACCAGCGGTTGCGCGTACCGGACCGGGGCCGCGGCGCAGCGGTGTCCAGCCACACTGCGGTTGAGACCCGCGAGCACGCCGATGACTCTGCGTGGGATCACGGTCTGCCGTCGGTGGCATCCGTAGCACCCGCCGCACCCGCCGCTTCCGAGCCCGTGGCGGCCGACGGCGACGCCGACCTGATGTCGCTGGTGGACGTCGTGCACTCGTCGGGCGACGTCGACGGTCCCAGCCGCGGATCGCTCGCGTGGGCGATCACGGCGCTCGGTCTGATGCTCGGCGCCGTCGCCTGGGCGGCGGGCATCTGGCCGTTCTCGTGAGGTGACGGTCACCTAAGCGCAGCCGAGCGGCTCGACGAGCTGGGCCCCGAATCGGGCAGCCGGACTAGGGCCGCAGCACGAATGCGCCACGTACGTCGCCGGCGGCGACTCGGGCGAGTGCATCGGGGGCCGAGGTGAGCGGCAGTTCCTCGAACTGCGTCGTGACGCCGGCGGCCGCGACCAGCGGGAGGAACTCGCGCACGTCGTCACGGGTGACGTTGGCGACCGAACGGAGAGAGCGTTCCCACCACAGATCGTCGTAGTTCATGGCCGGTAGCTCGTCGAGGTGAATCGCGTTGATCGCCACCACTCCGCCGCGGTCAAGGGCCTTCACGGCTTGCGCTACGACCGCCCCGACCGGTGCGAACGTGATGGCGGCGTCGAGCGACGTGGGCAGCACCTGGTCGTAGGTGCCCGCCCAGGTGGCTCCAAGTGCCTGTGCGCGGTCAACTTCGTCCGGTGACCTCGTCACCACGTAGACCTCGGCGCCCCAGTAGCGAGCCACCTGCAGCGCGATCGTGGCTGACGCCCCGAAGCCGTACAGCCCGACGCGCACTCCGGCGCTGTCCGGACCCACGCCGGCGACCCGCAGCGAGCGGTAGCCGATCACCCCGCCGCACAGCAGGGGCGCGACAGCCTCATCCGACATTGCCGAACCGAGCACATCGAGGTGATGGCTGAACTCGGCGTCGGCGATCACGTAGTCGGCGTAGCCGCCATCGACGTCCCAGCCGGTGAACTCCGCATGCAGACACAGATTCTCCCGCCCCGACAAGCAGAACCGGCACGTGCCGCAGGCGCGCGCCAGCCACACCAGGCCAGCACGGTCGCCGATGGCCCAGTCGGTCACGTCCGGCGCGATATCGTCAATGACCCCGACCACTTGGTGACCGGGGGTGACGGGCAGCAGGTGCGCCGGCAGGTCGCCGGTGACGAGCTGCAGATCGGTGCGGCAGACTGCGCTGGCCGTGATGCGCAGCCGCACCTGGCCCGGCCCAGGAGCGGGCAGCGGCTTGTCGACGACCCGCACCGCGGCGCGGGGGTCAGGGTCGGGGGTGAAGAACTCGACTGCGCGCATGGCTCCATAGTGGCACCATGGGCGCCACGGCGGCGACGTGCGCGAGTGCATCCGCGCTGGTTTGATGGTGGCCATGTCAACGCAGGTTGTGCTCATCACCGGCTCGACCAGCGGTATTGGTCTGGCTGCCGCCCACGCCATCGGAGCCGCCGGCGGCCAGGTTGTCGTCCACGGCCGGGATTCTCAGCGGGTCGACGATGCGGCCCGGGAGTTGCACGAGGCGGGCCTGCCGGTGGCGGGGTGGTTGACCGCTGACCTTGCCGACCGCGCGGCAGTGGAACGGCTGGCCGCCGAGGCGCTCGCCTTGAACGTGAATGTCGTCGTCAACAACGCGGGGGTCTACCTGCGCGACCGGCAGGAGACCGCTGCCGGACGCGAAGTCACCTGGACCGTCAACCACCTGCATCCGACCCTGCTGACCGTGCTCATGCTCGACGACCTGCTCGACAGCGGTGGTCGGGTGATCAACACCTCCGCGGTGGTGCACGGTCGCGCCCGACTGGATCTCGACGATCCGGAGTTCCGCACGCGTCGCTACAACCACTTCCACGCCTACGCCAACAGCAAACTGGCCAACCTGCTCATGGCGCGCGAGTTCGCCCGGCGGCTCGGAGACGACGCCAGTGTCACCTTCAACGCGGTGCACCCCGGGGTGGTGAGCACGAAACTGCTCACGGAGGGCATGCGAGTCGAAGGCCACGACCCCGCCAGCGTTGCCGGTGCCACATACGCGCGGCTCGCGCTGGCACCGGAACTGGCTGGCGTGACGGGCCGCTATTTCGCCGGTGAGGCGGTGACTGAACCGAGCGGACCTGGTGGCGACGACGAATTGGCGGCGCAACTGTACGAGCACACGCTGCGCGACCTCGGATTCGACTAGCGCGACGTCACCTTGCTCACGTCCGCGTCGGGTGCACATGCGCTCCCCTTCCGCGCATCCGATACTTAAGCCATGGCCCACTACCGCACAACCGTCATCTCGCCAGCCTCGTCCGACGTGGCGTACCGCTACCTCGCGGACTTCGTCTCGATCCTCGACTGGGATCCCTCGGTCTCCGAAGCCGCGCTGGTGTCAGGCGCGCCTGGCGAACGTGGAGCGCGCTACCGAGTGGTGGTTTCCCTGCCGCTGCGCTCCATCGAGCTCGAGTACGAGATCGTCGAAGCCGAACCGCCGAGCCAGCCGGGCGAGCCGGCACGGGTGGCGCTGCGCGCCGAGAACTCCGACGTGGTGTCCTACGACGTCATCAAGTTCGACCCCCGCGAGGACGGCGGAACCGACGTCACCTACGACGCCGACCTGGTGGGCCGCGGTTTCCGCAGAGCCTTCGACCCGGTGTTCGGGATCGTCATGCAAGTGATCGGTCAGCGCGCCCGGGCTGGGCTCAGCGAGGCGGTCGGCGCCCTTCCGGCGGCGCAACCGTGATCGACCCACGACGGGCCGCCGCGAAGGCGCTCGATGCCGTGTTGGAGGCGAGTGTTGCGGGCAGCTTCAGCAAGGTCGGCTACGTAGTCCGCACGAAGGCCGCCGACAATTGGCAACCGCTGGACGCCGACCTGACGTCGCGCGTGGTGGTGATCACTGGGGCATCGTCGGGTCTCGGTCGGCAGGCGGCGCTGCAGCTGGCCGCCATGGGCGCGACGCTCGTGCTCGTGGGTCGCAGCGGCGAACGACTCGTGTCGGTGAAGCGCGAGTGCCAGCAGGCCGGCTCGCCGCTGGTCCAGGTGATCAAGGCCGACCTCACCGAACTGTCGGTGAGTCAGCGGCTGGTTCGTCAGATCACCAGCGATTTCGACCGGCTCGACGTGCTGATCCACAACGCCGGCGCGCTGGTCCACGAGTATCGGCTGACTGACGAGGGCTTCGAAGAGACCTATGCCGCCCAAGTGCTGTCCCAGCACGTGATCACGTCCGGGCTGCTGCCGCTGCTGAGCGCAACGCCTGGCTCCCGCGTCATCGTGGTGTCCAGTGGCGGTATGTACGCCGAGCGGCTCGACGCAGATTCAGTGCAGTTCACGGCCGAGGACTACGACGGCGTGCGCGCCTACGCGCGTGCGAAACGTGCCCAGGTGGCGCTCAACGAGGAGTGGGCCCGCCGGTTCGCCGACTCCGGCGTGGTGTTTCACGCGATGCACCCGGGCTGGGCCGATACGCCGGGGGTCGCAGACGCGCTCCCGGTGTTCAAGAAGGTGACAGGTCCGTTCCTGCGCAGTCCCGCACAGGGGGCCGACACCATCGTGTGGTTGGCCTCCGCGGCCGAGCCGGCGCAGCGCAGCGGCGAGTTCTGGCTCGACCGGGCTCCGCGTCGGACCGTCAAACTGCCCTGGACCAAGGCACCTGACGGAGAGGCCGCGCGGCTGTGGGACGTGGTCAGCGATCAAACCGGTGTGGTGCCATCGCTCGGCGTCGCCGGCCACGAGGGGAAATAGCAGTTCTGCGCAGCTCGGCGGACCCGGCCGTGCTCGCTTAAGTCGCCACGCCCGTCAACAACGCAACCGAGTAATGCAGCAAGCCAACCGTCGGGGGGCTAGCTGAAGTCAACCGTCGGGGGCTGCTCGTAGTCGCCGGGCGCCTCGAAGAAGTCCCGCCGCCGCACGCCAGCCATCCCGCTGAAGAACATCCACGGCAGGGTGGCGACCAGGGTGTTGAGCGTGGTCACGGAGTCGTTGTAGTACTGCCGGGCGAAGGCCAACTGGTTCTCGGTGTCGGAGAGTTCCCGCTGCAGTTCGAGGAAGTTGCTGGAGGCCTTGAGTTCCGGGTAGTTCTCGGCGACGGCCATCACGTTGACGAGGGCCTTCTCCAACTGAGCCTCAGCGGCGGCCTTTTCCTGCACCGAACCGGACGATGCAGCAGCAGCCACGCGAGAGCGCGCCGCCGTCACGTTCTCCAGCACGTCCTTTTCGTGGGTGGCGTAGCCGCGAACTGTGGCAACCAGGTTGGGGATGAGTTGCGCGCGCCGAGTCAGTTGCACGTCGATACCGCCTAAGGCCTCCTGCGCGGCGATGTCGGCCTTGCGCAGCTTGTTGAAGCCGGCCACGGCGAACAGGATCAATCCGACGATGATGACGACGATCACGAGTATGACAATCAGAGTCATGCGCATACCTCCGTTGTGTGGGCGCAGTCATCGAGCCGCGCAAGTGTAAATATGACAGGTCTGTGCCTCACCAGGAACCGCCACCTCCGCCTCCCCCGCCGCCACTGAATCCGCCACCGCCGCCGCCCGAAGACGACGAGCGCTGACTGGATTCGTAGGCTCCGATCGACGACGACAGCGCGGTCTCGAAACTGCCGAAGGCCCCGCTGCCGCCGCCGAAGAGGCCATGCGCTCCGCCGTAGGCCATGCCGACCGGGTACCAGGTGGGCATGGGCGGGTCGGTATGCATCTCGGTGCGGTATTTGTCCGCCCAGGCGTCAGCGACCCCGAACGCGACGGCGTAGGGCAGGTAGGTGATGAAAGTGTCCTTGCGGGCGGCGAAGTCGTAGCGCTGCTCCGACGAGGGGGTCGAGAGCATCCGGCGGAAACCGCCCGCCTCGGACCACAACCGACGGCCCTGGACGCTGCGTCGGGTGCCAACTCCGGTGGCCATCACGCCGACTGCGGCGATGACGAAGGCGGCGAACGGCAGCCCCCACATTTGCGCCGTGAAGATGCCCAGCAGGCCCACTGCTGCCAGTCCGGCGGACAGCATCCAGGCAGGTTTGGCCAGCATCTCCGACACGTCCTTCACCACGAGGCCGGAACTCGAGGCCCACGACGCGGTATCGGTCTCGAGTGCCTTCTGCGCGCTTTGCAGTTTTCGCCCGGACGCCACGCTCCGGTCGACCACGATGGCGGCGCCCCACTGGTCGATGCCCAGCGTTGCGCCCACAGCTGCCGTGGCAGGGTCGGTCGAGCGCCACGCTTCGGGGTACTGAATACCCTGCACTGTCCACGTCTTGCCCTGCGCGAACAACCGGACCAGGCCGAGGTCGGCGGCCCGCAGGATCGAAGCGAGTAGGGCATGATTGCCCACCTTCTCGTCGGCCACGTAGACGCATTGGACCGGACCCAATCCGCGCGGCGGCGCGTACATGATCGGCAGACCGGGTTGCTTCTCCTTGGTCCGGTTCTCCCACATCGCGCCAACTACTGCAGCGGCCACGGTGAGCAGCGCGACGAGGGCGACGAGGGCGACGTTGCGTCCCAGGATCGGATCCAGCCACGCGGGCCACGGCAGCGTCTGGGCCGACGGTGCCACCGTGGTCAGCGGGATGCGCACCGTCATGCCGGTGGCGGGCGGCACGTTTGTGGCGCGCAGCGTCACGGTCGAGCTGCCGGTGCCCTCCACGGTGCACGGCCCAACGCCGGTGGCGGTGCCCGCCGAGCACTCCACTTGGCTGGCGGACTCAGGCAGGTTCACCGTCACCGTCGCGTTGTCGATGCGCATCAACCAACCGGGCGCGATGACGCTCCAGTAGAAGGCTGACTGGGCATCCGGCGGTGCGGTGCCGGTCGTCGTGACGAAGTCACCCGCCCCAACCTGCGGGTCGAACGTGGCTCCTGGCACCCGGTAGGTGATCTCGTAGACGTGCGGGCCCGGTGTGAGGTAAACGTCTTCCTCGCCTACCCGCGCGACGTAGTAGCGGTCGGACTCCCAGCTCAAGGTCACCGGCGCTGGGGCCCCGTCCATCACCACCTGCACGTCCTCGATGCTCAGCCGCACATTCGGATCGGCGCGAATCTGGGTGTCGAAGTAGCGGAAGATGCCCCGGCGTGGGGGGGAACTCGGGAACTCCGCCGTGATCGTCTCAGTGGCCAACAGGTTGCCCTCGGTGTCGAGGGTGAAGTTGGCGTTGTAGTCGGAAATGCTGACCGGATCCGGCGGTGGGTCCTCCACGGTGCTGTCGAGGCTGTTGAACCACACCGGCACGAAGAGCACACCGATGACAACCAGCAACAGGAGTATGCGCGCGAACGTTTTCACCGTCACTCCTAACGATCGCTCCGACATTCCTCAGCGTAGCGAGGAGCAGTAGGTGCGGTGCCCTGCGCAGGGGTTGTTGTAGCCCATTCCGGCCAGCCGGCCGAATGAGGGAGGAGATGGCTCGTCAGCCGGTGGAGCGGCTCACGAGGCAGTTCTTGGCGACGTCGAACCACCGCAGGTGCTCCACCGGGGTGCTGATCAGACCGGCAACGTCCTCCTCGCTGCGAACCAGGTCGTCGTCGCTGGGCATGGGGTACCGCGACAGCACCCCGGTGGCCTGCAGCAGGTAGCCGGCCAGGGCGGTTTCGGGGGCCGTGTGGTGGTGACGGGGGTAGACCATGCCATCGCCGGTGAACGTCACATCCGTGAGCCGAAGCGGTGGCGTGACGACGCCGTCGCGGTGGCGCCACAGGCCGGTAGCGATATCGAAGGTGTAGTCGCCGATCAGGCGCGCCCCGTGATCGGCGACTAGCGCAACCGCTTGCACGATGTAGTCGAATACGTCTTCGGAGATGAAGTAGTTGAAGTTGACGCGCACCCAGCCCGGTTTGATGCCTTCGCAGCCGGCGACGATCTGCTCCTGGTACTCCGCGCGACACCTCCTCTGAGATGCCGAGCAAGCGGTGACCGTACGGGCCGGCGCAGGAGCACCCGCCGCGGGCTTGGATCCCGAAGAGGTCGTTGAGGATGGCCACCACCAGGTTGTGGTGCAGATAGCGCCCACCGGGGCGACGCACGGTGAACGACACGATGGACAACCGGTCGGCCGCGGTATTGCCCAGGATGCCGATGTTCGGGTGGGCGTTCCAGGCGGCGATGGCGCGATGGACGAAGTCCTCCTCGTGGGCGCGGATCACCTCGGCGCCCACGGCCTCCTTGAGCGCGAACACCAGGCCGGCCCGAATCGACTCGACGATGGCAGGGGTCCCGGCCTCCTCCCGGTGCTCGGAGTCGTGCAGGTAGGCGTGGTCGTGCGGGCCCACGTAGGCGACCGTTCCGCCGCCGACGATGTCCGGCACCGAGTTGGTCAGCAGCTCTCGCCGAACGGCGAGCACGCCCGGGGTCCCCGGGCCGCCGATGAACTTGTGCGGGCTGAGCACCACCGCGTCCTTGTGGGGGGCCGGGTGCTCGCTGCACACCGGATTCATGTCGATCTCCACATACGGTGCGGCGGCCGCGAAGTCCCAGAACGACAAGGCGCCGAACTCATGCAGCAACGAGGCCACGGCACATGTGTTCGTCACGATGCCGGTGACGTTGCTGGCGGCCGAGAACGAGCCGATTTTGAGCGGCCGATCCGCGTACCGCTCCAGTGCGGCGCGCAGCGCCTCCTCGTCGACGTGGCCATCGGAATCCTCCGGGATGGTCACCACATCGGCGATCGATTCGCGCCACGGCAGTTCGTTGCTGTGGTGCTCGAACGGGCCGATGAACACCACTGGGCGTTCGTCGGCCGGAATCTGTTCGAGCAGGTCGTAGCGCGTGGCGAGATCGGCGGGCAGGCGCAGATTCAGGATCCCGATGAGTCGGTCGATCGCGCCGGTGGTGCCGGATCCGGCGAAGATGACCGCCACATCGTCGCCGGCTCCGAGGTTGCGCCGGATGATGCGCCGAGCATCTTCGCGCAGCACCGTCGTCTGTAGGCCGGTGCCGGAGGATTCGGTGTGGGTATTCGCGTAGCGGGGGAGCACCTCGTCGCGGATGAAGTCCTCGATGAAGGTCACGCCGCGGCCGCTGGCGGTGTAGTCGGCGTAGGTGATGCGCCGGGAGCCGTAGGGCGTATCGATGACCTCATCGTCGCCGATGACCGACGCACGGATTGCATCAAGAACCGGTGAGGCCGGCAAATCGCGGTTCGGCGGCGGGATATCCGCGCGCGAAATGAATCCAACGTGGTCGTCCATGCGCTCAGACTACGACTTCGTGACACCATGGGGCCATGTCCGTGATGCCAGAGGAGATCGTCGAGGAGTCGGCTGAGACCGCCCTGGACGGCCCGTGGGTCTGCTTGGTCTGGGACGATCCGGTGAACCTCATGTCCTACGTGGTGTTCGTTTTCAAGCAGTACTTTGGATACAGCCAGGAGAAGGCGGAGGCGTTGATGCTTGCCGTTCATAACGAGGGCAAAGCGGTTGTGGCCGCCGGCGGACGCGACGAGATGGAACGTGACGCCACCGCGATGCACAGCTACGGGCTGTGGGCGACCGTCCGCAATGACGGCAGCAACACCTAAGAGGAGCAGACGTAGTGGCAGCAGGATTTCGACGTTCGCTCACCGGGCGGATCAGCGCACGCCTGGACTCGGTGGAACGGGGTCTGCTGCGCACGCTCACCGAACAACTGACCGAATTGGTGGCGCCGCCCGAGGCGCCCCCGGCCGATCCCCTCGCCGTCGAACTGGGGCTGGAGGATCTCGACACCGCTGCGAGTGATCTCGGGCTGCTGGAGGATCGTGATCCCGCTCTCGACCGGCTCTTCCCGCCCGGGTACGAGGATTCCGCCGAGGCGTTGGAGTTCCGGCGTTTCACAGAACTGGGCCTTCGCCAGCAGAAGGTGGCCGCCGCAGCGATCGTGCATGGCATGCTCGACGACGGCGACAAGATCACGCTCAGTGCGGCCGAGGCGCAGGCCTGGCTCACCACGCTCAACGGCATCCGCCTGGCGCTGTCGGTGCGGCTGGGCATCGAATCGTCTGCCGACAGCGAGCGGCTGGCGGCCCTCGACGAGACCGACGAACTCTTCGGTCTTTACCAGGTGTACGACTTCTGCACCTACCTGCAGGATTCGCTGATCCGGGCGATGTCTGGCTAAAGACCCTGCGCAGCCGGGGGGTGCCTTTCGAGCAGTACAGCGAGGGGCCGCGCCGTCGGATCGCTAGCCTTGACCCATGCTCGTCATCAGTCGCACGCTCGTGAACCAGGTGGTGGCGCACGCTCGGGAGGACCACCCCGACGAGGCGTGCGGTGTGATCGCCGGACCGGCAGGATCCAACGTCCCGCAGCGCTTCATCCCGATGCTCAATGCGGCGATGTCTCCGACCTTCTATGAGTTCGACTCCACCGATCTGTTGCGGCTCTACCGCGAGATGGACGATCGCGACGAGGAACCCGTGGTGATTTATCACTCCCACACCGCCACAGAGGCCTACCCGTCGCGCACCGACATCGCGTACGCGTCGGAGCCGAACGCCCACTACGTCTTGGTCTCCACGAGGGAAACGGGCCGTGACGCCGGACCGTACGAACTCCGATCGTTCCGCATCGTCGACGGTGAGGTGACCGAAGAAGAGGTGCGGATCGTCGACGACGCACGCTGACAGGCGTCGCGGTTTCCCAACGCCACCGGGGGCGGCGGGGGTGTGGACCCCGTACGCTTAGGTCAACAGCTCGCGCGGGCGGGCCCATCCGTTGCACTTCGAGGAGTACCGCAACCATGACCATTGAGGTCCGAATCCCCACGATTCTGCGCACCTACACGGCCAACGAGAAGGTCGTTGACGCCGCCGGAACGACGATCGCCGAGGTAGTCGCCGACCTTGATTCCAACTACCCTGGAATCGGCGATCGACTCATTGATGACAAGGGCCTGCGGCGCTTCGTCAACGTCTATCTCAACGACGAAGACGTCCGCTTCCTCGACGGCTTGAACACCGCGGTCACCGACGGCGACAGCGTCACGATCCTGCCAGCCGTCGCCGGCGGGTAAGCCGCCGCAGCGATGCGTTTCGACTCGTTACTCGACTCCGTCGGCAACACCCCGCTGGTGGGATTGCCGCGCCTCTCGCCCTCTCCGAACGTGCGGCTGTGGGCCAAGCTCGAGGATCGGAACCCGACTGGATCCATCAAGGATCGCGCGGCCCTTGCCATGATCGAGGCGGCCGAGGCAGACGGCACCTTGACTCCGGGATCGACAATTCTGGAGCCCACCAGCGGTAACACCGGCATCTCCCTGGCCATGGCAGCTCACATCAAGGGCTACTCCCTGCTGTGCGTCATGCCAGAGAACACCTCTGCAGAGCGCACTCAGTTGCTCAAGATGTGGGGTGCGGAAGTGGTCTACTCCGCTGCCGTCGGCGGCTCGAACGAGGCCGTGCGGGTCGCGCAGCAGATGGCGGCGGAGCGCCCCGACCTGGTCATGCTCTATCAGTACGGCAACCCGGCCAATGTCGCCGCACACTACGGCGGCACGGGCCCGGAATTGCTGGCGGATCTGCCCACCATCACGCATTTCGTCGCCGGGCTGGGCACCACCGGCACCATCATGGGCGCTGGGCGCTACCTGCGTGAACAGCGGCCCGGCATCGAAATCGTGGCTGCGGAGCCGCGCTACGGCGAACTCGTGTACGGCCTGCGCAACTTGGATGAGGGGTTTGTTCCGGAACTCTACGACCCTTCGGTGCTGACCAGGAGGTTCTCCGTTGGGCTTGAAGACGCCTTGCGACGGACCCGCCAAATTGTGTCCGAGGAGGGCATCTTCGCCGGTATCTCCACCGGTGCAATTCTGCACGCGGCGCTCGGAATCGCTTCGGCGGTCGACCGTTCCGGCGGAACAGCGGATATCGCCTTCATCGTGTGCGACGGCGGCTGGAAGTACCTGTCCACCGGCGCCTACGGCGGTTCGTTCGACGAGGCCATCACAGGCCTCGAAGGTCAGCTCTGGGCCTGACGGCGCCCCCGCGCCGAAGCGCGCGATGTGATGCTTCCCACGGGCTGGAAGCGTATGCGCGCCAGTGTCTTAGGCCATCCTTACGGTATGTCCGTGGCTGATGCGCAAAGTCCCGACGTCGCCCCGGTCGTGGCGTCGTCGCGGGATCCGTATCTGGATTTCGTGCGCAGTTGGGCGATTATGCGCGTGGTAGCCGTGCACCTGCTCGGCGTCGCGCCGCTGGCCCTGCTCTGGTGGCCGGCACCGACCTTCATCGCGCCGGGGATGCCGCTGGTGTTCTTCGTGGCCGGCGCGCTGGCGCTGAAGTCGTTGGACCCGTGGCGGAAACGACACGTGGGTGCCAAAGAGTTCTGGGTGGACCGATTCCGACGACTGTTGATCCCGTTCTGGGCCTACCTGGTGGTCGCGCTCACGATCACCTTGACGCTGGACTTCGTCCGCCCTGAGGATCAGTTCACCGTCGACTACGGCCGGGCAGCCCTCTCCGCCGTGCCGCTGCTCAACCCGCTCAGCAGCCCCGCCGGCTACCTCGGCATGGTGCACCTGTGGTTCCTCGTGGCCATCAGTTGGTTGCTGCTCCTCGCCCCCGGCCTGGTGTGGCTGCACCGCCGGTTCCCGCGGATGCTGCTCGCAGGTGTCGTCGCGGTCGGACTGTCGGTGCCGCTGTTGGGCATCCACACATCGATGACCTTCTTCCCCGAAGTCAGCAGCATCGCCTTGTTCGCCGTCTTCTTCGTGCTCGGCTTCTGGTACACCGACGGCTACCTCGTCTCCGGAGTAGTGCCTGGCCGGCGGGCAGGCCTGCTCGACGGTTGGACCGGTGCGGCTATTGCGGTGCTGGCCTTCGCCGCCGCGTGGGCGGTGTGGCAGGTGCACGATCCGGGCAGCATCAACAACTCTCACCTCGTCCACGGATTCCTGGGCCTCGGGTGGTTGACGCTCATCCTGCTCGCCCGGCCCCTGATCCTGCGGGCCGCCAACGCGATGCCGCGGGCGCTGAACACCCTCAACCGCAGGGCCCTCACTCTCTATCTCTGGGGTTGGCCGACCACCGCGCTCGCCGCTGAGGCGGTGCGTTGGTGGGGACTGGACGGTGTGCTCGGGACTGTGGTGTTTTTCGTCGTCGCTATCGCCAGCCTGGTGGCCGCGGTGGCAGTGTTCGGCCCGGTAGAGGACTTCGCAGCGCGCCGCAAGCAGTCCACCAAGTCGGCAGCGACGTCCAGCGCGCCAGTCACTGCCCGCGCTGGGGCGCTGGAGGCGGGTTCGGGGGCATGAGGCCCGCCGCTGACGCAAGCTCACGTGATGAGGCTCACCGGCTTGTCATCTATCCAGGCCGGCGTCGCGTTGCCTACCCTGGTCGGGTGGTGCAATCTCCCATCGGAATCTTCGATTCGGGTGTCGGCGGTTTGACGGTGGCCAGGGCCATCCTCGACCAGCTGCCCGATGAATCCATCTACTACGTCGGCGATACCGCGCGCGGCCCCTACGGCCCGCTGCCGCTGGCGAAGGTGCGTGCCTACGCCCTCGACGTGATGGATCACATGGTGGCTGAGGGCGTCAAGGTCCTCGTCATCGCCTGCAACTCGGCAAGCGCTGCGGTATTGCGCGACGCCCGGGAGCGCTACGACGTGCCGGTGGTGGAAGTGATTCAACCTGCCGTTCGCCGCGCGGTGAGCGCCACCCGCAACGGCCACGTGGGCGTGATCGGGACGCAGGCGACCGTCACCAGCGGCGCCTACAACGATGCCTTCGCCGCCGCGCCCCACATGGAGGTCTCCTCGCAGGCCTGCCCTCGATTCGTGGAGTTCGTAGAGGCCGGGATCACCAGCGGACCGCAGTTGCTGTCTGCTGCTCACGATTACCTCGACCCGCTCGTCGCCGACGGCGTCGACACCCTGGTGCTCGGCTGCACGCACTATCCACTGCTCACCGGTGTGATCTCCTATGTCGTCGGTGACGATGTGACGCTGGTGTCGAGCGCCGAAGAGACCGCGAAGGACGTGTACCGCGTGCTGGTGAACCACAATCTGCTCAACAACACCGGAGAGTCGCCGCGGCATCGCTTTCTGGCCACCGGCGATCCGGCCCCGTTCGAGGCGTTGGGTCGCCGATTCTTGGGTCCAGAGGTTGTTGAGGTCGAACATGCGAGTGCGGTGGTCGCGTGAAGCTCACCATCGTCGGTAGTGCCGGGTCGTATCCGAACGCTTCGAGTGCCGCCTCGTGCTATCTCGTGCAGCACGACGGCTTCTCGCTGGTCATGGACTTCGGCAGCGGAGCGCTGGGGCCGCTGCACAATTACATCGACCCGTTGGCCGTCGACGCCGTGCTGCTGTCGCATCTGCACGCCGACCACTTCCTCGACATCGCTCCGTTCTACGTCGTCAGGCGCTACCACCCAAGCGGCATTCCGCCGGTCATTCCGGTCTACGGGCCGAAGGACGTAGCCCTGCGCATGGCCCAGGCCTACGGCATGGCTCCCGAACCCGGCATGTCTGACGTATTCGACGCCCGCACATATCCGTCAGGGCAGTTCCAGGTGGGTCCTTTCACGGTGACCGCCACGCCGGTGGATCACCCGGTGCCCTGCTACGCGCTGCGCCTGACCGTCGATGGCAAGACCCTCGTGTTCTCCGGCGACACCGCCGCCTGCGACTCGTTGGTCATGGCGGCGAAAGGCGCCGATGTGGCCCTCTTCGAAGCGTCCTTCCGCTCCGACGCCGCGAACCCGGCCGGATTGCACATGACGGCCGCTGACGCGGGGACCATGGCGGCGCGCGCCGGCGTCGGACGCTTGATCTTGACCCACCTGGTGGCATGGCACGACAACTCCGGCGCGTTGGCCGAGGCATCGGTGTTCGGCGGCGACGTGTCGCTGGCCGAACCCGGCATGGTGGTGCAGATCTAGCCAGCTATAGCCCGAGCATTCGCGAGACCAGGCCGACCTGGGAATCGAAGAAGGCCGCTCGTGCCGCGGGTTCCTCCGCCACCACGTTGTGGGTGTGGCCGAATAGCTCGAAAGAGATGGCGCCGAAGAGGGCCGCCCATGTGGTGATCGCTGCGACCAGCTGTGGCCGGTCGGCGTCGAGCTGTGGCAGACCGGCGATCATGGGATCCAGTGCGCGCTGAGCCGCAGCGCTGGGCATCGGGGACACCTCGAGCGTCGATTCCGACGCGGCCCGCGCCAGGATGCTCAGCAGCACCTGCGGCAGTCGGGTGGCGGGTGCGATGGTGTCGACCGGCGCCCGGTAGCCGGGCACCGGCGAGCCGTAGATGAGGGCGTACTGGTGGGGGTTGGCCAACGACCACTCGCGAATTCCTCGCCACACAGCGTGAAACTGTGCTTCCGGCGACTCCGACTCGGCAGCGGCTTGGGCTAACTCGGCGGTCTCGCCGACGGCGTTGTAGGCCTCGACGATCAGGTCGGTGAGAAGCGAATCGCGGCTGGGCACGTAGCGGTAGACGGCCGACGAGACCATCCCGACATCACGGGCAATCGCGCGCAACGACAGCGACCCCGGGCCGACCTCGGCCAACTGTCGGCGGGCGGACGCGAGGATCTCGGACGTGATCTCGGCCCGGGCACGCTCCCGTGCCGTCGGTGCCCGGGTGCGACGTGCGGCAGATGGAGTCGGGGTGTCCATGAGTTCATTGTGCCCCATCTTCCACTGATTTCAGAGCAGTGCTCAATTGTGTGAGCACTGCTCTTGAAGATTCACGCGCGATGTGCTCCAATTGCTAACGAGAGCGCTGCTCTCGGATCGGGCTCGGGATTGGCCCAGCCCCCGAATCATGGAGTGCACAATGTCGAAGTACGTGATCGTGGGCGCTGGCCCGGTAGGCACCGCAGTGGCTGAGATTCTGTTGGCTCGCGGTGACGAACCGATCGTCGTCACGCGTCGCGGCTCGGGTCCGCAGGGGACGAGTAACGTCGCTCTGGACGCCTCGGACTCGGCGGCATTGACCGCCTTGACTGAGGGTTCGACGGCGTTGTTCAACTGCGCCAACCCGGCGTATCACCGTTGGGCGTCGGATTGGCCGCCGCTGGCGGAAGCCATGCTCAGCGCGGCGCGGGCGAGTGGTGCCACGTTGGTGATCGCGTCGAACCTCTATGGCTACGGCCCGGTCACGCAACCGATGACACCGCGCATGCCGCTGCACGCCGCAACCACCAAGGGTCGGGTGCGCGCTGCGATGTGGCAGAACGCGCTCGCGGCCCACGAGCGCGGTGAAGTCGCGGTGGTAGAGGTACGCGGATCCGACTACCTCGGTGCCGGTGAGCAGTCCCACTTCGATCGCGGATTGCCGGCGCTGTTGGCGGGCAAGAAGGTGCGCGTCATCGGTGATCCAGATATGCCCCACTCCTGGACGGCGGTGCCGGATATGGCGCGCACCCTGGTGGCCGCGGCGGATGACCCCGAGGCGTGGGGACGCCCCTGGCACGCGTTGGTGGCCGCCGATGTCAGTCAACGTGCCGGCCTGGCTCAGGCTGCACAACTGGCCGGGCTGGCTGAACCGACAGTGGTGAGCATTCCTGGTTGGCAATTGCGACTGGTCGGATTGTTCAACAAGGCCGCGGCCGAACTGCCCGAGGTCAGCTACCAGTTCGAGGCGCCCTTCATTTCCGACGACTCCGAGACCCGGACGCACTTCGGCATCGATCCGACGCCGTGGCCGACGGTGCTGGGCGCTTCGCTGGCGGCGGCTGGCCACTCCCCGGCCGAGGTGGACTGAGGGTCCATCGGCCGGGGCTCGGCGAATGTGCGTGCGCTGGGTAGGATCGGCGGCATGTCTCGCAGCGACGGCCGAACCGCCGACGAACTCCGTCCCATCAGGTTCAGCAGGGGCTGGTTGGATGAAGCCGAGGGGTCCTGCCTGGTGGAGTTCGGTCGCACCCGGGTGCTGTGCGCCGCTTCACTCACCCCTGGTGTCCCCAGATGGCGGCGTGATTCGGGCCTGGGTTGGGTGACCGGGGAGTACGCCATGTTGCCGCGGGCGGCCACCCGGCGCGATACCCGCGAATCGGTCAAGGGGAGGCCTGGCGGGCGGACGCAGGAGATCTCCCGTCTGGTCGGTCGATCGCTACGGGCGGTGGTGGATTTCAAAGGTTTGGGTGAGAACACGATCATGGTCGACTGTGACGTGCTGCAGGCCGACGGCGGCACGCGGACTGCGGCGATCACCGGTGCCTACCTTGCTCTGCACGACGCCATCGAACACGGCCGCGAACAGGGCTGGGTCACCGGTGAGGGCTTGCGCGATTCGGTTTGCGCAGTGAGTGTCGGCATCGTCGAGGGCGAAGTCCGGCTCGACCTGCACTATGACGACGACGTTGCGGCAGCCACCGACATGAATGTGGTCATGACCGGCAAGGGTGCCTTCGTGGAGGTGCAGGGCACTGCCGAAGAAGCGCCCTACGACCGTGCCGAACTTGACGCGCTGCTGGACCTGGCCACGCAAGGCTGCGCCACACTCACACAACTTCAACAGATGGCATTGGCATCACCGCTGCCGACGCGGTCGGTGATGCTCGACGGATCCCCGGCGGTGAATGCGTGAGCGATCCAGAGCCCGAGGTGGTGGTGCTCGCCACCCGCAACCCCCACAAGTTGGCCGAACTGCGCCGCATTCTGGCCGAAGCCGAACTCAATATCGAACTCATCGACATCGACGAGGCTCAGCAGCGCACCGGTGTCACCATCGACGAGGTCGCCGAAACCGGGGAGACCTTCGAGGACAACGCCCGGCTCAAGTCCGAGGCGGTGAGTGTGGCCGCTGGACTGCCGGCGCTTGCCGACGACTCCGGGCTTTGCGTAGACGCCCTCAACGGCATGCCGGGAGTGCTGTCTGCGCGCTGGTCGGGCACCGGTGACGATGCGACGAATCTGGAATTGGTCATCGCTCAGGTGGCAGCGGTACCGGAAGCGCGACGATCGGCCCAGTTCAAGTGCGCGGCCGCCTTCACGTGTCCCCGACAGGGCACCACCGTCGTGCTTGGAACTCTCGAGGGGCACCTCATCACGGAACCGCGGGGTGAGAACGGATTCGGCTACGACCCGATCTTCGTGCCCGCTGGCGAGTCGCGCACCACTGCCGAGATGTCCGGGTCGGAGAAGGACGTCATCAGCCACCGCGGTCGGGCGTTTCGCCGACTGGCGCTCTGGTTGGCCGACCGCGGCGACTTGTAGACTCCGCTCGGGGCCGTAGCCCAATTGGCAGAGGCACACGGTTTAGGTCCGTGCCAGTGCGAGTTCGACTCTCGTCGGCCCCACGACTGAGCGGCGATCAGTCGTCGTCGACCGCGTCGGTAACCGACTCGACGGCGTCTTGGGCCTTGCGTGCCCACACGAGCTGGGTTCGGGCCTTGTCGAGTTCCGACTGGATTCGATCCACATTGGCCTGCGCGGTCGCCTGGTCCACGCCAGTGCCCCGGCGCAGTCTGCCGGTGAGGTCGCCAAGCACCGGGACATCCTTGACGGTGTCCAAGAGGCCTCCAGCGGCAGTGCTGCCGTCTAGTTCCTCCTGGGCGTCGGCCAGTTGTGCTTCCAGCGCGGTGACCTCGGCTTCGTACTGCGAGACCTTCGCTTGTGCCTTGCTCTTCGCCATGTCTGACATACCCATGCTCACAAGGTATCCCGGTGGCGAGGCCCACCTCACCGCGAAGGTCGCACACAGGTGAGCCCCGCCACTATTGTCGTTGACTATGCGAGCGCTGCTCTACCTCATCCTGTTCGCCGTGGTGGTGGCCGGCGTCGTTTGGGGCTTACAGCGGATCGGTGAACTCCGCCGGGCCCCTGCGCGTACGCCGATCGCGGGCGGCGACCATGCCGAACGGGCATCGCTCGCCTATGGGCCGGACTCCGGGGCGGGGGAACTGCGACTGACCCCCAGCCAGCTGATATTCCGGTCCGACGCCGGCCGGGTACTCGTCATCGAACGGCTCGATCTGGTGGGAGTGGCGGTGTCGCGCGACCTGCCCGACCGCACCTTGAGTGCGCCAGTGCTTGTGGTGACAGCCAGCGGTGACGCGTACTACTTCGCAGTCGCGGCACCTGCGGAGTGGGCTAAACGCCTGCTCGGCTAGTGCCGGCGCTGCCTACTCGATGCCCAGGAGTGTGCGGACCCTAGCCACGTGGCCCTTGGCCCGGACGTTGTAGAGCGCCTCGACAATCGTGCCCTCGCCGTCGATGATGAACGTCGAGCGAATCACTCCGGTCGTCTTCTTGCCGTACATCGTCTTCTCGCCCCAGGCGCCGTAGGCCTCGAGCACGGTGCGGTCCGGGTCGGAGAGCAGCGGAAACGTGAGGCCGTCGCGTTCGGCGAACTTCGCCAGTTTGGCGGGCTTATCCGGGCTGATGCCGAGCACTGCGACACCATTGGCCGCTAGCGAATCCAACGAATCGCGAAAGTCGCACGCCTCCGTCGTGCAGCCGGGGGTCATGGCGGCGGGATAGAAGTAGACCACCACCGTGCGGCCGGCGTAGTCGGACAGCGAGACTTCGGATTCGTCGGCGGAGGTCAGGGTGAAGGGTGGCGCGGTGTCGCCCTTGTTGAGTCGAGTCATGACGCCACGCTAGGTAGTCGGGCAACCATGCGCAACACCTGCGGGAGTGTCTGTGGATGGAGAGGGGACGGCTACCTGCGAACACTTTGCAGCTACGGATGACTTGCGAGTAGCCTTGTGGGGTGCATATCCCAGATGGCTTCATCGAGGCTCCGGTGGCTCTCACGGCGGGAGCCCTTGCCCTCGGTGCGGTCGCGTTGAGCCTGCGGGGCGCCCGTCGCGAACTCACTGAGACGTCGGCCCCCATGGCGGGCCTGACGGCGGTGTTCATCTTCGCCGCGCAGATGGTCAACTTCCCGGTGGCGGCCGGCACCAGCGGCCACCTGATTGGTGCGGCGCTGGCCGCAATCCTGATCGGTCCGTATGCGGCTGTGCTCGCGATGACGGTGGTCCTGACGGTGCAGGCGCTGGTGTTCGCCGATGGCGGGTTGACAGCGCTGGGCCTCAACGTGTTCAACCTCGGTGTGCTTGCGACCTTTGCCGCATGGTGGGTCTTCCGGGGGGTATTCAGCCTCACCAGGGGCAGGTTGGTGATCGCAACTGCGGCGGCTGGGTTTGTCAGCGTCTTGGCGGCTGCTGGCGGATTCGTCGTCGAATTCCTCGCGGGCGGCACGGTTCCGCTGGCCGGCGGCACCGTGGCGACCGCCATGCTTGGAGTGCATTCGTTCATCGGTGTGGGGGAGGCCATCATCACGGCGCTGGTGGTTGCGGCCGTGGCCGGCGTACGGCCGGATTTGGTCTACGCGTTACGACGGTTGGGCACCCGGGCGGCTCGATCGTCCGGCGCGACTTCGGTTCCCAGGGTGCCGGCGTGACCGCCGAGACGCCCGATTCGGGATCTGCGGCCGTCCGCAATGGTGGTCGGCGGGTGTCGAATCGGACCTTCTACCTGATCCTCGCCCTGACTGCCCTGCTGGTCGCGGCCGTGGTCGCCCTGTTCGCCTCGAGCGCTCCCGATGGTTTGGAGAAGGTGGCCGAGGACGTCGGTTTCGCCGAAGCTGCGCAGGACTCCGCCGCGGCAGGCTCGCCGCTGGCCGACTACGAGGTGCCCGCTGCGGCGTCCCCGGACAGCCCGGTGAATCGGGCATTCGCCGGTGTCGTCGGTGTGGCGTTGACCGCAGGCGTGGCGTTCGCTGTGTTCGGCGCGCTCGCGCGCAGCCGAGCCCGAGCTGCGCAGGAGGCGATGACGGGAGTCGGTCCGGACGGCGCGGTTGCGGGGACCCAAGGCGCAGGTGCTCCGCCGCCCGGCAACGTGTAGGTGGGCTCGAGTGGAGGGGCTCTACCTGGCCGGCAACAGTCGGATTCATCGACTTCCGGCGCAGGTAAAGGTGGTCGCGGCACTGCTGTTCGCCCTTGTGGTGGTCACCACGCCGCGGGAACGCCTCGGCGCTTTCCTCGGCTACGCCGTTCTCGTTGCGGTCGTGGCCGCGGTGGCCGCCCTCCCGCCGTTGCGGATGCTGCGCCGGATGGTGATCGAGGTGCCGTTCGTCGTGTTCGCGCTGCTGCTGCCGGTGGTGGGTCTCGGTGATCGGGTGGAGGTGCTCGGCGTCGTCAGCCTCTCGGTCGAAGGCCTCTGGGCGGCCTGGAACATCCTCGCCAAGGCCACCCTTGGTGTTGCGGTGGCGGTGATCCTGGGTGCCACCACCCGGCCGCAGGACGTCGTCGGGGGGTTAGCGCGGCTTCGACTGCCGGGCCTGCTCGTGCAGATCACCGGATTCATGGTGCGCTACGTGGACGTTGTGGTCGACGAGGCGATGAGGATGCGTACGGCGATGGCGGCCCGGGGTTTCACCGCCCGCCACCTCAGCGCGTGGCCAGCGGTGGCTCGCAGCCTGGGCACCCTCTTCGTGCGCACCTACGAACGAGGTGAGCGAGTACACGTGGCGATGCTCTCCCGCGGGTACGACGGTTCGGCGAAGGCCTGGGCGCTGGGCAGCACACCAGCCGGGGCCGGGGTCTGGGCAGAAGGGCTGGCGTTGCCGGCGGCGGCGCTGGCGGTAGCTGGCGCGGCCTGGTGGCTGGTGTGGTGAGCGCGATGCCACCCGGACAGCCTTCGGCGCTGCGGGTGGAGGGGCTGGTCTATGAGTACCCGGACGGTCGCCGTGCGCTGGACTCGGTCGACCTGGAGATCGGCGCCGGCGAGAGAGTTGCGCTGTTGGGCCCCAACGGGGCGGGCAAGACGACCCTGGCGCTGCACCTCAACGGCATCTTGACGCCGGCCGCTGGCGTCGTCGAGGTGGCCGGTGACGTGGTGGGGCCGGATTCGTTGCCGCGCGTGCGCCAGGAGGTGGGACTGGTATTCCAGGATCCCGACGATCAGTTGTTCATGCCCACGGTTGCCCAAGACGTCGCTTTCGGCCCGCTCAACTTCGGGGTGCCGCCTGCGGAGATTCCGAATCGCGTCCAGCGGGCACTTGCGGCAGTCGGGATGGCGGATGCCGCGGATGCCTATCCCGGCCACCTCTCGTTCGGTCAGCGCCGCCGGGTGGCGATTGCCACGGTGCTGTCCTGCGAGCCAAGTGTGCTGGTGCTCGACGAACCCACCTCGAATCTGGATCCGGCAGCTCGGCGCGACCTCGCCGAGGTGCTCGACTCGCTGGACGTGACGTTGCTGATGGTCACGCACGATTTGCCGTTCGCCTGGCAGTTGTGCCCGCGTTCGGTGATCCTCGACGGGGGTCGACTCAGGGCCGACGGACCCACCTCGGAGGTCCTCTCCGACACCGCCCTCTTGGCACGACATCGACTCGAACTGCCATTTGGGTTCGATCCGGGGCCTGCCACGCAATAGGGTGGGCGCCATGGCGCAGCAGAACAGCCCTCAAACGTCACCCGCGGCACCGCAATCCTCGGCGGTAGCCCCGAAGGTAGATGCGGCACCCGTGACCGCACCAGCCCCTCCCGCGAAGGAGAAGGCGGCTGCGGTCGACAAGGTCGCACCGAAATCCAAGACCGACTCGTCCTCGGCGCCGCCACGGTCGATGGCGCAGATCGAATCGGACATGGAAGCCACCCGGCAACGGCTCACCCAGACCATCGGGGAGCTGCAGGGTGCACTGGCGCCAAAGAACCTCCTGCACATGCAGGTGGAGAAGGTGCGCGGCTTCTACATCGACGAGTACGGTGCCGTGCGCCCGGATCGCGTGGCCATGACCGCCGGCGTGATCGTGGGTGGCTACGTCGTGATTCGAGTGACCAAGCGGATCTTCTCGTAGTCTGAGGCATCCTGTGAGTCGTCGCCTACCGTTCGGCGTGGTGCCGCACGTTCCCGGCCCGGGTCAGGAGTCGGTGTGGGACTACCCGCGGCCGCCGCTGCTCGAACGTCGGGAGGCGGAGACCGTCATCACCCTCGGCGGCATCGTCGTGTGTCGAGCGCAGTACGCCCTGCTGATCAAGGAGACGTCGCACCCGCCGACCTACTACCTGCCTCGAGAGGCGTGGCGCAGCGGAGCGCTGCGGGAGGCCCGCGGTAGCAGTATCTGCGAGTGGAAGGGTGCGGCGCAGTATTTCGATGTCGTGGCCGTCGACGACGCGGGCACCGAATTGGCAGTGGCGCCGAGCGCCGCGTGGGGTTATCGGCGGCCGCAGGCACCGTACGAGGCGTTGCGCGACCACGTGAGCGTGTATCCCGGGCGCATGGACAGCGTCACGGTCGACGGCGAATCCGTGGCCGCCCAGGCCGGTGGGTTCTACGGCGGGTGGATTACCGCGGATGTCGTGGGGCCGTTCAAAGGCGAACCCGGCAGCCGCTTCTGGTAGCGGCCACCGGGTTCGGTGGTGGTGAGCAGCGGGTCAGGCGTCGAACGCTTCGCCGACCTTGGCCCAGTTCACGACGTTCCACCACTCCTTGAGGTACTCGGGGCGGCGGTTCTGGTACTTGAGGTAGTAGGCGTGCTCCCACACGTCGTTGCCGAGCAGCACCTCCTTGCCCTCAGTGGTGGGGGAGTCCTGGTTGGCGGTGGAGACGATGGCCAACGTGCCGCCGTCGCGGATCAGCCACACCCATCCGGAGCCAAAACGAGCCACACCGGCTGCCTCGAACTTCTCCTTGAACGTCGTCGAACGAGCCGAACTCGTCGTCGATCGCGGCGGCGAGTTCGCCCTCGGGGGTTTGGCCGTGGTCGGGCGTCATCCAGTTCCAGAAGAGCGAATGGTTGAGGTGTCCGCCGCCGTTGTTGCGCACCGGGCCGGCGATGTCGGCCGGAACATCGGCCAGATCGGCGACGACCTCCTCGATCGACTTGTCCGCCCAGGGGGTGCCTTCGACCGCGGCATTGAGCTTGTCGACGTAGGCCTGGTGGTGCTTGTCGTGGTGCAGATGCATGGTCTGGGCATCTACGAATGGCTCAAGGGCGTCGTAGTCGTAGGGCAGATCGGGCAGTGTGAAGGCCATCGGTTCTCCTCGCGCGGAAATAGGTTAGGTAGCCCTATCTCACCACGGACGAGGTGGGCGTACAACAGCAATCGGCCTGCGCTATGCTCGACTCCGCGCGCCGCTAGCTCAACTGGCAGAGCAGCTGACTCTTAATCAGCGGGTTCGGGGTTCGAGTCCCTGGCGGCGCACCAGAAAGGCCCAGGTCAGACGCAGATTGCGTGCAGCCTGGGCCTTCTTTTGTGCAGAACGTGTCACACGTCTGGTGCATCCGCGGCGTCGATCTCGGCCGCAGCGGCCTTGGCCTGATCCGAGGTCGGACCGGGGTCGTCGACCAGGACTGTGGCGCGGTAGTAGCGCAGCTCCCGGATCGAATCGAGGACGTCTGCGAGGGCGCGGTGGCCGCCGCGCTTCTCCGGTGCGGCGAAGTAGACCCGCGGATACCACCGGCGTACGAGTTCTTTGAGGCTAGAGACGTCGATGATGCGATAGTGCAGGTGCGCGATGAGGTCGGGCATGTCGCGCGAGAGGAAGGCGCGGTCCATATGCACGCTGGAGCCAGCCAACGGTGCCTTGCGGGCGTCGGGCACGTGCCCCCGGATGTAGTCCAGCACCGCCTCTTGAGCCTCGGCCAGCGGGACGCCGGCAGGCAACTCATCGAGCAGGCCGGATGTGGTGTGCATCTCCACAACGAACGGATCCATGTCGACCAACGATTCCGCCGGCGGTTTGATGATGACGTCGATGCCGTCGTCGAGCGGGGTGAGGTTCTCGTCTGTGACGATCGCAGCGACCTCGATCAGGGCGTCCCGGTCGAGGTCGAGCCCGGTCATCTCACAGTCGATCCACACGATGGGGCCATTGGTCATGGTCCAACCCTACGCACCAACGGTGGGTCGAAGCCGCACCCTGGTGCCGGGGCGAGCCTGCGCCATGAGATCGGTGTCGGATTCGGCGACCACCCCGATCACCGGGTAGCCACCGGTGGTGGGGTGATCCGGGCCCATGATCACGGGTTGCCCGTCGGGCGGGATCTGCACTGCGCCGCGTACCAGCGGCTCCGATGCGGCTTGCGTGGTGACGGGCAGCGGCGGGCCACTCAAGCGGATTCCGACCCGATCCGAGGCCGGAGACACGGCCCACTCCAGGTGCTCGAGTTCGTTGCGCCGCAACTGCAACGCCGCGGCCCGGGGCGCGGTGAGAAGCCGCAGGACAAGTCGCGGCGGCGGAGCCAGGGCAGGCGCATGGTCGGTGGCTGGGAAAGGTCCCACATCGGAGCCGATGGGCACGTTGTGTCCGGCCTGCAGGGGCTCCGGACCAAGCCCTGCGAGGGTGTCCCTGGATCGGGACCCGAGCAGCGGCGGCGTGTCCCAACCGCCGCGTACGGCCAGGTAGCCGCGGAGGCCGGATCGAGCCGCGGCGATCCGCACGATGCCGTCGGCCGGCACCGAGATGGTGGTGTGGGTGGCGCCAGGCGTCCGACTGCCGTTGGCGCGCTGGAGTGTGATGGCGGCTTCAATGCCGGTCACGGCGATGGTGGCGCGTCGGTCGAACACCAACGAGACCGGGCCGAGGATGAACTCGACTGCGGCGGCACCTGGGCGGTTGCCCACCAGCCGGTTGGCCAGTCGGTAGGCGGGGCGGTCGAAGGCGCCGGAGCCGGTGACCCCGACGTGTGCCCAGCCGGGTCGGCCCTCATCCACCAGGATTGCGGAGGGCCCGGGGTCGAGCACCGTAGCGACTGATGCCTCGGCCCCATGGGGCTCGGGGGAGTCGATCGAGGGAGTCACCGTGCCAGCCTAGGCGCGACCACGGGGCCGCGGTCATGCATCAGGTGCGAGGGGGATCAGGCTCACACCGGACGGAACCGAACTTTGGACCCGGGGACGATGAGAGTCGGCGGGGTGCGCGAGGCATCGAACATCTCAGCCTCGGTCTGGCCCAGCAGGTGCCATCCGCCTGGCGAACTGCGGGGGTAGACGGCGGTGTAGCCCGACGCGATGGCCACGGCTCCGGCAGGAACCACTGTGCGAGGTGTTTCGCGGCGCGGCAGATGCAGTCTCTGCGGCAGCCCGGTGAGGTACGCGAATCCGGGGGAGAACCCGAAGAAGGCCACTTCATAGGTGGACTGGGAGTGCAGCGCGATGACCTCGTCGGCAGTGATGCCCAGGGCTTTCGCCACCGTCACGAGGTCGGGCCCGACATAGCGGACGTCGATGGTGACGGTCGGCGGTGCTGCGGTCACACCCTCCGGGTCATTGGCCGCAGCCAACTCCTGCCGCTCGCCCGCCCACGCCTGCAGGCGAGGACGGATCAGCGAGAACACGCGGGCGGCCTCGGTTGGGGCGTCGAATCTCAGCAGGACGCAGCCGGTCGCCGGCACAGCATCGAGCAGCGTCTGGCCGAAGGTCCGGCGCGCGAGGTCGGCCAGCAGCGTCGCAGCGAACCCATCGACGTCCACTAGCACTGCCCGTTCGCCGTACTGATGCGCAGTGATCTGCGGGCTGCTGGCATCGGCGTCGGACGCGTTCCGGTCCGCAGGGGTCGTGCCGGACCGGCTCGGGGTCGCGGCCACAGACACCCGCCCCGGCGACCCAGTGGCGAAATCCGGCTCCGCCGCCGCGTCGAAGGTGCCCACGAAAGAACGCAGGGTTGCGCCGGCCGACACCAGCGCTTTGCGCACCAGGCGAGCGGACCTCACTGCCCCGGGGGTGTCTGAGTGCACACAGATCGAGCGGGCCGCCACCGCAACGGCCCGGCCCGTATGTGACGTCAGGAAACCCGTCTGAAGCCAGTTCGCAAGACGCTCGGCTACGTGGTCGGGATCCTCCAGCACCGCCCCCGGCGTCCCCCGTGGCACCAGCAACCCGACGTCGGTGACCGCGCGATCGGCAAAGATCTCCGGCGCCAGTGGGTGACCCCGGTGCGATGCGAGATTCGCAAGTTCGGTGCCTGCCAGGCAGAGCACGGGAGTTCCGGCGGGAGTTGCATCCAGGACCGCGGAGGCGACCTCCGAATCGACCAGGGCAGCGTTGTAGAGCGCCCCGTGCGGTCGCATGTAGTCCACCTGTCCACCGGCGGCCTCGGCCGCCTCGGACAGCTCCCCCCACTGCTCGCGGAGTTGCTCCGTCAACGTTGCCCGTGCCACCGCCAGGCGTTGCCGACCGAAACCCGCTCGATCCACATACGACACTTGCGCGCCGATCGCCACCCCTTGACCCACCGCTACCTCGCAGATGGTCCGCATACTGGCGCGATCGCCGGCGTGGCCACCGCAGGCGACGTTGGCGCTGGTGATCACCTCCAGCAGAGCGAAATCCTCGGCGAGCCCCGCCGCACCTGGGCGCTCGCCGACGTCGCTCGAGAGATCCACCCACTCGATCCGGGCCGCCGACGCCATGCCTTCCAGAGTAGGACGGGACCCCGATGGGCGGTACTCCCGTTGCACTCGGAGGGGGTGGGGCCTGGTACGTCCCTGGTATTCGCAACCGGCCGTGTTCGAGCCAGGGTTGACTGCACAATGAGGCGACGACTGCTGGCGACATGCCGGCCAGACTCCTGGCGGGTCAGTTCACCAGGCCAGCACGGTGAGCGATGATCACAGCCTGCACCCGGTCGCGGGCGGGTAACTTCATCAGGATTCTGCTGACGTGGGTCTTTGCAGTGGATTCGGCAACCACCAGGCGAGCGGCGATCTCGGCGTTGGTCAGTCCTTCGCCGATCAGGGCGAGAACCTCGAGTTCGCGTTCGGTGAGGTAGCGCAGATCGATTTCCTGGGATTCGACAGAGTGGGTTGCGCTCTCCGGTATCGAAGTCTCGGTCGCAGCGGAGTCAAGTGCCGACGCGGCGCTTTCGAAGGCCGCGTTGCCCGCCGGGTTTCCCAGTGCGTCCAGCAGTCGTCGCATAGCGCTCGGGGCGAGTACGGAATCACCAGCAGCCACCGCCTTCACGGCACGGATCAGATCGTTCGGTTCGGTGTCCTTGAGCAGATAGCCCGACGCGCCTGCCCGCAGCGCCTGAATCACGGCTTCGTCGGTGTCGAACGTTGTGAGCACCAGCACTCGGGTGGGGAGTCCGGCTGTCGCAGCGATGCGCGCAGTCGCCTGCACACCGTCGAGCCTCGGCATCCTAATGTCCATCAGCGCAACATCTGGCTGCTGGTCGACTACCAGGGCGACGCCTTCCTCGCCGTTTGCGGCCTCCCCGACGATTTCGATGTCCTCCTCGGCTCCCAGCAACATCCTGAGCCCGGCACGGACGAGGGACTGATCGTCGATGACGACGACTCTCAAGGGTGGCGTCACGGCTGTTCTCCTTTGACCTCTCCGGCAATGCCGGGCAGGGGCACTTTGGCGGTCACGACGTACGTCCCACCGGTCTGTTCGATTGTCAGGGTTCCGCCGTAGAGTGCCAGTCGTTCGCGCATGCCGAGTTGGCCTGAACCCGCCCCCGGAATCGCCGTGCCGCCGACGGCCGCCGCACCCACTCCATTGCTCACCGTGACCTTGACCCCGTCGTCCGCGTATTCGACGACCACCAGTGCGGCGGACTGGTCGCCATGTTTCACGGCGTTGGTCAAGGCTTCCTGCACTACCCGGTAGAGGGCCAATTCGGCGCCTTGGGCCAGCTCGCAGGGATCGCCCACCACATCCAACTTGGCCGGCACCCCCCGCGCGGCCAGTCCGTCCACGAGGGATGCCAGCTCTTCTAGCCCGGGCGAAGGGGCATCCGAAGCGGTGTCGCCCGCGGGCGCTCGCAGCACCTCAAGCATTCCGCGCATCTCGGTAAGGGCGTCGCGCGCGGTTCGGCTGATCACCCCCAGCGCTTCCTTCGCCATGGCGGGGTCTCGATCGGCGATTCGCTCGGCGCCCGCGGCCTGCACCGCGACGACAGCAAGAGAGTGTGACACGAGGTCGTGGATATCGCGCGCGATACGGGCACGCTCCGCAGCCACCGCCTGGGCCGCCCGCAGGTCGCGCTCGCGTTCGGCAACCTCCAGTCGTTCCACCAGACTCTCGCGGTATTGGCGCTGGGCCCTGATGCCCCGGGCCCAACCGATGACGCTCAGCAGAGTCACCGAGGCGATGACGGTGAACGGTATCTGGTCGGAGGCGACGACCAGCCACACGAGGAGTGCCGCCACCGCAATCGAAACCACCCATCGCCGCACCCATCGGCGCTGGTCATAGGCCTCTAGGCAGAACAACGCGGGTGGGAGCAGGAAGAGCCCAGCCGCCGGGACCCCGTTGCCAATCGAAAGCAGGGTCGATGCGACGAGCAGCAGGACGAAGAGCAGCATCGGCTGTGTTCGGCGCAGGTGCACCGAGAACAACGACGCTACCGCGACAAAGCCGGCGGCCACCGTAATTGGGCTGAATGGCTGCTGATCGAGCAACGGCGCCAGGTAGATCGCCAAGAGTCCCGCGAGCCCCACGTAGAACAGCAGGTCGACCATGCGCGTGGTCCAGTTGGGTGCGTTTGAGAGGTCTGCCCCTGCCTCGACTCCGGTTTCCGCCACATCACGGATCATTCCATCTTGCGAGGTTCGGGGGGTCCACCTGCGGTACTACGTCCACGGACCGATGCCGACCACGGAGGGCAGGGGACAAATGCGCCTGCGGGCTGACGCGCCGGGTCGCCATCGCGGAGACGATTGATTCATACCCCGGCGAATACGACCGGGTCACCAGAAAGGGAACTCGATGACTCCCAGTCTCCAGAACACCGCCACAGCGCACAAGCCCGCCGCTACCCCGTCGCCTAGCCCGATCGCAGTCTCGGCCAGGTCGCTGACAAAGACCTACGGCACGGGCTCGACTGCGGTCGCTGCCCTTCGGTCTGTCGACCTCGACATCGAACGTGGCCGCTTCACAGCCATCATGGGTCCGTCGGGCTCTGGCAAGTCGACGCTGCTTCACCTGCTCGCCGGGCTTGACACCGCCACCGAGGGCTCGGTGCGCATCGACGAATTCGACCTTGGATCACTCAGCGATAACGCCTTGACCCGGCTGCGACGCGACCGGGTTGGCTTCGTCTTCCAGTCCTTCAACTTGATTCCGACGCTGACTGCGGCGGAAAACATTCGACTGCCGCTCGATCTCGCAGGTCGCGCGCCCGACCAGGCTTGGTTTGACTATGTCGTCGCCTCGGTGGGCATCACCGACCGGCTGAATCACCGTCCAAGCGAGATGTCCGGTGGACAGCGCCAGCGCGTCGCCATCGCGCGGGCGCTCATCACCCGTCCGGCCGTGGCTTTCGCCGACGAGCCGACGGGCAACCTTGACTCCGCTTCCAGTGCTGAGGTCCTGCACATGCTGCGCAATGCTGTCACGCAAGCCGGTCAGACCGTGGTCATGGTCACCCACGACCCGGTCGCGGCAGCTCACGCCGACCGCGTTGTGCTGCTTGCCGATGGTGTTGTGCGCCGCGACCTGATCGCCCCTGGCCTTGAGGCGATCATCGCCGCTGTGTCCGCTGGGACGGTCTGACGTGGCCGCCATCGTTCGACTTTCACTGCGAACCTTCGCCGAGCACCGGAGCCGCTACCTGCTGGGCAGCATCGCGGTCGCGGTAGCCGTCGCCTTCATGGTGGCGGCCCGCCTGGTGACCAACGCACTTGAAGACCAACTGCAGGCGGCCGGCGCGGACCAATCCGGAGTGTCCGGTTCCATCTTCGTGCTGCTCTCGCTGTTTGGGCTCATCGTGATTGTCGCGGCCGGGTTCGTCATCTCCAACTCGTTCCAGACCATGGTGTCGGCGCGCACCCGCGAACTCGCGTTGCTGCGCACCGTCGGCATGCGCGCTAGCCAGGGCTTCTTCGCAGTCACTGTCGAGGGATTCCTCCTCGGCCTGGTAGGAGTCGTGCTTGGGGTGATCCTCGGGACGCTGGCAGCGTGGGCGGTTATCCAGCAAGCCGTCGAGGGCGCCCGGCTGGTTCTTCCGGGCGTCGGCGTGCTGGTGTTGGCGATCGTGGTCGGGATGGGCGTGACGATGGCCGCGGTGCTTGTCCCCGCTCGAAAAGCCACCCAGGTCGCGCCGGTCGCGGCACTGTCCACCGCAGAGACCCTCACCGGCGAGCCGTTGAGCAAGGCCCGTACCGTTTTCGGTCTGGTCGTTTTGCTGGCGGGGCTCGCATTGGCGCTTGCACCGCTCGGCGACTCCGAGGTCGCGCTATTCGCCTTCGTGATCGGCGCGCTCGTGTCGTTCGCTGGAATGTCACTGCTCGCCCCTGCCTACGTACCTTTCCTCGCTCGGCTGATCGCCGTCGGATCGACTTCCAGGCCTGTCGGCCGCATGGCCACCGGGAACCTTGCGCGTGGGCGGCGCCGCACCGCAAATAGCGCCATGGCGGTGGTACTCGGGATCACGCTCTTCACCGGGGTGAACGTTGTGCTGAGCAGCGGAATCGCGATGGCCGAGGCAGATGGCTACACCCAAAACAACGTCGGCGGCATCTATCTACTCGCGTTCGGTCTGACGGGCCTGACCGTTGTGGTGGGGCTCATCGGCGTGTTGAACACGGTGGTGCTGTCAGTCCGCGAGCGCGCCCGCGAGCTGGCCCTGCTGCGCGCGGTGGGCATGACCACCGGTGAAGTTCGGCGCACGGTAACCGTTGAGGGCTCCCTGATTGGTTTCGTCGGCGTCGTAGTCGGGACTGTCCTCGGAATCCTCGGGGCCGCCGTACTGCTCACCCGGCTGGGCGCGTCGATACCGCTGGCTCCGGATTGGAGCATCCTTGCCCCGGCCGTGATCGGCACCGCAGCCATCGTCACCGCCACCACCTACGCGGTCGCCGGCCGGGCCGCCGCCTCCCCACCGGCGCTCGCAACCGCCTGATCACGCTTCAAACCCGACCCGCCGATGCTGGCCCCGGCTCAGCTCGGCGGCCGCTCGGGCCGACCATCACCTCAAGGAGCTCCACGTGTACACAATTTCCGCCACCTTACGAAACCTGCGCAACGGTGCCTCGCGAGTATTCCTTGGGGGCCTTGCCATCGCACTGTCCGTCGCATTCGTCGTAGCCGGGACGCTGGTGGCCGACGCGACCCGGGCGCGGATGATCGAGCCGAGCTTGTCCGTTCCGTTGGGGACCACCGGGGTGCTTTCCGCGGAGTCTGGGCGACTGCCTGCTGCGGCGGCCGAACTGGGTGTCGCGGCCACGGATCGCACAGTCGTCGTTCTGGGCCCGGATGGCCAGTCCGAACTTGCTGGGGAGCGGCGGGTATTCGCCGCCGACGATCGCGCCGTGCAGGTGCTTTCCGGCGATCTGCCGGACAGCGAAGACGAAATCGCGCTGGACACCAGTGCTGCCCGAATTCTCGGGTTGGACGTGGGAGCCTCAGTGCCGGTGCGCGCCGAGGACGGCTCGGTCGTCGTCATGACGGTCACCGGCACGGTAGCGCCCCGCACCGAATACACCGGGGTGGCGACCACCGTCGCGGGCATGCAGCGGTTGCTCGGCCCCGGTATCGATCAGGTTCAGCTGCGCGGTTTCACACCCGAGACCGCCGAGGCTGTGGCCAGACTTGGCGACCGATGCGCGGTACACGGATCTCCGGGCTCAACTCAGCGCCGAAGCACGGGAATCGAGCGCCGGGCTGGGCACGTTGGGCGTCTTGCTGTCCATCTTGACCCTGGTGTGCGCAGTGGCCGGTACCTTCGTGATAGCAAACACGTTCTATGTGGTGGCGGCCGGACGGCGGCGGGAGGCAGCGCTGCTGCGGGCTGTGGGTGCCACCAAGCGTCAAGTGCGGAGCATCTTCGCTGTAGAGGCTGTCGCGCTTGGGGTTGTGGCGTCAGTGGCCGGTGTGCTGCTCGGGTCAATCGTCGGCATGCTGGTGGGTTACGGGATGGGAGTCCACGTTGCCCCTAGTACGGGCCTTGTGATTGTCGGCCTCGTGCTGGGGATGCTGGTCACGCTCATCGGAACGTGGGGTCCGGTGCGTGGAGTCGCCGAGGTTGCCCCGGTGGCGGCCTTGGGTGCGGCTGAAGTGACTGAAGCCGAGCGCCCGTCATCGGTTCGCTTGGCGTTGGTGCTGCCGTTGGTGATCGCCGCAGCGCTCGTTATTCAGGTGCCCATCGTGGGGGCCGTGCTGGGAGGCCTGCTGACCTTTATCGCGCTTGTGGTCCTGGGGCCGATCCTGGTGCCTCGGGTGGGTTCGATGGTCGTGCGCGGTCGTGGGCCGGTGGCCAGTCTGGCGAGGGCCAACGTCGTGCGCTACCCCAAGCGCAGTGCACGCACCTCGGTCGCGGTGGTCCTGGGTGTCGCGTTGGCGACCAGCGTCACCGCGCTGGTGACAGCGGCCGGAAACGTCGCCGATCTGATTCCGCAGTCCGATGTGACGTTCTACGCGCCGACGGTGACAAGCGAGATGGAGCAGGTCCTGGGCGGCCTGCCAGGAGTGGATTCAGTTGTGCCGGTGGGCTCCTCGGAACTGACCCTGACCACCAGCCCTGAGATGACCGACGCTGTCACTGCTCAGGTGGCCCAGCAGTTGCCTGCGTGGCCGGGAGCCCGGCTGGGAACCGAGGCGGACCGGGCCGCGGAATACGGCCCCGGGTTGGCGTGGATCACCACAAGCCTTGGCGCAGTCGCCTTGATGTCCCTGATCGTCGGGTTGCTCGGAGTGCTCAACACGGTGCGGCTCTCTGCATTGGAGCGACGCAAGGAGTTCGCCGTTCTGCGAGCGGTCGGCATGACGCGTGGGCAGATGACGCGGCTCGTGGTGGGTGAGGCGCTTGGAATGGCAAGTATCGGGGTTGTCCTCGGCATGTTTCTCGGCACCGCCACCATTTACGGGATGCTGGGAATTGGGTCCCTCCTCCTGATCCCACTCATCTCCTGGTGGCTTGTGATTGCCATTTGTGTTGCTGTGGTGGTTGTGGCCGCCGGGGCTGCCGTGTTCCCGGCGCGGACCGCAGCGCGGGTCCCTCCGGCCTACGCCATGGCGGAAACCTCGGCG
>CAVVYM010000001.1:0-257241 GCA_963752505.1 uncultured Actinomycetes bacterium | reverse complement strand
CGCGGACGGCGTCAATGTCCACCCGGGCTGACGTCTCCACCTGCGATGCGTGGGCGCTCAGGGCTGCGATCTTCTGGTCGAGGTCCTGCTGTTCCAGGCCGACGAACAACTGTGGGTGGTACTTGCGGGTGGACGGCGACTGGTAGTGCAGGATCGTCGTGTAGTTCCGTGCTGCCGAGATCACTGCGGACGCGGTCGCCCGGTGATCCTGGTGCGAATCGTCCTCGGCGTGGGTGTAGATGATGTCCGGCCGGATGTCTTTTATGGCCTCGATCGGCTGGACCGTCTCGGCGTTTGCGGCCAGGTTGCCGTCGGTGAGGCCGAGGAGATGCAGTTCGCAGTCGAGGACGTCGGCGGCCGCCTGGGCCTCGTCGTGGCGATCTCCACGTGGCCCGGACCCATGAGCCCGTCGCTCAAGGCGACCATCACCACTCGGGCGCCAGCGCGCCGATGACGCCATAAGGTCCCCCCGCAACCCAGTTCAATGTCGTCGGGGTGGGCTCCTACGGCGAGTACCGTGACGTTAGACATGGTGCAATGTTAGCCATGCTCACCCCTCAATCGTCCACGGACGAAGCCGGTAGCCCAGCCGAATCCCCCGCGCTCGAGTCGAGTGTCCTACGTGACCCCGAACGGATCGACGCCCTTGTCTTCGACGTCGACGACACGCTGTATCTGCAGGCGGACTGGCTCGCGGGTGCCTGGACGGCCGTGTCGGCTGTGGCTGCGGCCGAGTACGGCGTGGACGCCGCCGCCCTCGAGGCTGCCCTACTGCGGGTCGCCGCCGAGGGCAGCGACCGTGGCGGGATCATCGACCGGGGATTGGCCGAGGTCGGTGCCTCTGAGGTGCCCGTGCGGCCGTTGGTGGATGTCTTTTGGCCCATGCCCCGACCGAGCTGCCGCTGCTGCCGGCGTTGCCGAGATGTTGGCCGAACTTAGGGCGGCCGGCATCGGCACGGCGCTGGTGACCGATGGTGCGCTGAGCACGCAGAACTCCAAACTGGCGGCACTCGACCTCCCGGGCCGGGTCGACCACGTGGTGCTGTCCGACGAGCTGGGACGGCAGTTCCGCAAGCCGCATCCGCGCCCGGTGTTGGAAGCGCTTTCGCGGCTTGGGGCCGCGCCGGAGAACGTGGTCATGATCGGCGATCGGCCCGACAAGGACGTCGCCGCCGCAGCGGGCGCCGGGGTGCGCGCCGTCCGGGTGCGCACCGGTGAATACGGTTCGAAGCCCGACCATCCGTTCACCTGGCGCACCGCTCCGACCGCGGTTGACGCCGTGGCCGACCTGCGTGCCGCCGGACTGTTCGCCGGCTGAATCCCGCCAGACCCGCCGGCTACAGCGCGCCGAGCGCTGCGGGGAGCCAACCGTCCGTGTAGTCGGGCTCGGTGAAGGTCAACAGCGCGTGAGCTTCCGGCGGGTGGGCAAGGCCGCGATCGCTGCCCGGTGTCGCCCTTGCCGTAGGGGCACGGCGGGCCCGCCGAGTCCTCCTGCGCCTCCACGGTGAGCATGCGTCGAGCAGCGCTCATGACCTTCTCCCGTGGTGTCCGGCCAGCACCGTGGTGCCGTTGCTACACCCTCCCAGCGCGGCGTGGAGTCCTCATCACGATCACCGGCACGCCGAACCAGGCGCCTCCTCCGCGACCCCCGGTGTCGGTGACCATCAGTCGGGCCTTCCAGAGCGACGAGCATCCGTCGTACGGCAGCGGCGGACTCGCACGACGCCCTCGGCGGAGGGAGCCCGCGTACAGCCCGAACTTGTGGACATTGCCCTCACTTTGGGGATCGACCGGGAACGTACCGGCCCCGGAGTTCGGCGAGTCCGATGACGATGCCCCATCTCACCGCGCCGCTCCGGGTCGTCCACGTCGCCTGCCCCGTGCGCCGTCACCACCTGCCGCTGCGCTCGGCCAGCGGAGTCGTCGGCACCCCCGAGTGCAGCAGGGCATCGCAGGCGGTGTTGCCGACCACGAAGACTCGCTCCGCAGGCACCCCCTCCGCCGCGAGGAAGCGCGCGGCCATGTTGGTAGGTGCGAAGTGCACGGACGACGCCGCTGCGGCGAACTTGCGGTTGGTCTCCTCCAACGACTCCGGGTTGAGGCTGCGCAGGCCCGCTTCGACATGCACCACCGGAACCTCGTTGCGCCGCGCGGCATGGGCCACCATCGGCACCGTGGTGGTGTCACCTTGCACCAGCGCCACGGCCCCCTCGCCGGCCTCCTGCAAGTGCTCGAGGGCGCGGGTGTAGAGCATTCCCGAGCGCTCGGTGTAGCTGCCGTCGCCCAGGTCCCAGGTGACGTCCGGCGTCACCCCGGCGGCCGCGAAGGTCGCATCGATCAGGGCCGGGTCGGACTGCTGCCCGGTGGCCACGAGCACGACGTCGGCCCCGGCGGCCCGCAGCGCATGAACCACAGGTCCCATCTTGACCACCTCCGGCCTGGTGCCGGCGAAGACGTGGAAGGTGCGATCGGCCATGGTGGTCCTTTCGGCTGCGGGTCGGCTGCGGGTCGGCTGCGCGGGTCGGGGCTAGGCGGTCGGGATGACCGGCCGGATCGGTGGGAGGCAGGCGGTTCCTCGGTGAAGAACGCCTCCTTCCAGTACCGGACCATGACGGTTCCGGCTCGTAGCTCAGCGCCGAGGTGTCGATGGGCTCGCCGTACATGTGGTTCACGTACTGCCCCACCAGGTCGCAGCCCGCGCCCAGCGACAGCGCCAGGGCGCCGGAGAACCGCGGGTTGACCTCCATGAACGTCAGTTCACCCGCCTCACCGAGGAAGCCCTGGACGTTGGCCGGACCCCGATGGCCGAGGCTGCCCAAGAAGCCCTCCACCGCGTCGAACAGGCCCTCTGCGGCGAAGGTCACACCAGTGGTGCTGATGCCGGCCTTGGTCTCCAGCCGGGACCGCGGGACGCCCCCGACCAGATTGCAGTCGCGATCCACCAGGGCATCGAACGTGAACTCACGGCCGCTGATGCGCGTCTGCAGGATCGGTTCGGGCACCCGGGGCCAGACCTCGCGCACGTAGTCCGCCTTGTCAGCCGGGTAGATGTCCCGCGACCCGCGTCCGAATCGTGGCTTGACGATCCACGGCCCCGGCACGGCGGCCAGCGCCTCATCCACCTCACCCCAGGCCCAGCGCGGCACCGGCTGCCCGGCACCCTCGGTGACCTCGGCGAACTTCGCCTTGTCCAGGCAGGCGTCCACCGCGGCCTTCGGCGGGAACCAGGTGGCGATGCCGGCGGCCGCGAACACGTCCTCGGTGCCCGGCTCGGTCAACACCGACAGACCCTCGGTCATGGTGCTGATCACACCGTTGACGCCGTGCTGCTGCGCCAGTTCCACCAGCGACTCGGCGTACCCGGGCGAGCTGTAGCGGGGGATGACGGCTGCCTCATCGGCCAGTTGCAGCCCCGCGCCGTAGCGGTTGATGTCCCCGCCGAGCACCCAGACACCCGCCTGCCGCAGGGCCTGCACGACGGTGATACCGGCTGGGCCACCGGCTCCGGTGACCAGCACTCGTCCCGGATCGACCATGTTCTTCCTGCCTCCAGGGGACGCGTGGGCTGAGGGTGTCCACCCTAGCGAGTCGGGGGCTCGGGTGCCGATTCGCCGACCGCTCGGCGCTCGGCGTCATACCGGGACCCCCACGCCCGCAACTCGGCGATTTCGGGTCGCGAGGGGGGTTCCCACGCCCGCTTGCGCACCTCGAGGGCCACCGCGTCGAGCACCTGCGGATCCTGCTCGCGGGCGACCAACTGCAGCAGGTCCTTGGCGCTGCGATGGAGCCCGTACCCGATCCATCCCTCGACCGCCGATCGCCGCACGTCGGGATCGGGATCCTGCAGTCGGGTGCGGAACCACTGGGCGGTCCTCCGCCGCTGCATCTGGCGCCAGCCCACGGCGCCGGCCAACACCACCAGAGCCGCGATGAAGAGCACCAGTTGGGCGCCCGCCAGAACCCCGCTCACGGGCCCTGCCGCGCTGTCTTGACCCAGGTGTACGGCTTGCAGCGCACGCCGTTGTACCAACTGCGGGTGCACGTGAACACGTAGGCGATCACCACCGGAATCAGCAGGAACATCAGCCACACGTGTTTGGCGCGGGCGTCGTTGGTCATCAGCAGCGCCGAACCGATCTGCAGGAACGGGCCCAGCAGGAACAGCGGGAACAGCACCAGCACCCAGGTGCCCAGCGAGGCCCCCAGGCCGAGGAACAGCAGGGGAATCAGCAGCAGCGACATGAACGATGCGACCGGCACGTGGTAGAGCCACAGGAACATGAGGGTCTCGAACTTCTCGACCGGCGACAGCGTGCGTGCGCGCAGCACCGGCCGGCCGTAGTCGCGCCAGCACTGGTGGTGGCCGAACGACCACCGGTAGCGCTGCTTGCGGTACTGCGCCAGCGTCGGCACCGCCTCCTCGAAGTCCAGTGCGGTCGGGTCGAAGCGGACCTTGTAGCCGAGCAGCTGCAGGCGGAGCGTGAGGTCGGTGTCCTCGGTGACCGAATGCTCGTTGTAGCCCCCGACCGCTTCGAGCGCCGAGACGCGCACCGCGCAGTCGGCGCCGCCGTAGGCCGGTAAGCCGTAGACCGCCTGCCGACCGAATTCGTCGCACAGGTAGCCCGAGAGGTACTCGAGCCAGACGAGGCGCGACATCATCGAATCGTCGCGATTCTTGATGACGCACCGGCCCATCACCGCGCCGGTCTGCGGGTCCTCGAAGTGCCGGGCGATCCGCAGCAGGGCGTCGGCCGTGGGCTCGTGGTCGGCGTCGAAGATCACCAGGACCTCGCCGCTGCAAATCGCCCACGCGTCATTCAGGGCCCCCGACTTGCCACCGGTGGAGCCGGGCGGGCGGTGCAGGATCATCAACCGGGGTTCGAGGGCGGCCCGGGCGTCGAGGATCTCGCCGGTGCGGTCGTCGGAGTTGTCGTCGACGATCACCACCTGCAGTTTGTCCGCCGGGTACGCCAGATCGAGCAGTCGGTCGATGAGGGTGTCCACGACCAGTTCTTCGTTCTTGCAGGCGACTATCACGGACAGCGGCGGTGTGTAGGTCAGATCGGCGGGTTCCTCGAGGGTCTTCTTGCCCCAGAGCCCCGCGGAGACACCGAAAGCCACGTGGCGCACGAGGTAGAGCAGGAACAAGAAGGTGAGAATCGCCGACACCACGAAGACGAATCCGGCTGTCCCGACTAGCGTAAGCAGCGCCGTTGCACCTGCCGCGAGCGCGACGATGAACCAGGTTCCCGTCTCGCGCGGCGGCGCGGTTCCGGCGGCATGCACATTCGGCATCCTAGTGGCGGAGGGGCGCGATCATCATGGTGGCGACGCCCGCGGATGCCCACCCACCGGGGCCCGACTGGCTGGCCCGACCCCCTCGTCCGCCCCTGCCGGGGTGGCCTGTGTGGTGGCGCGTCACCGCACTGTTCCTCATGGTGATCGTCGCCTACAACGTCTCGGGGTTCTACCTCGAGCCCTGGTTGGAGCGCACCTTCCTGGCCTTCTGCCGGAGCCGGCAGGAGCTGCCGTGCGTGCCCACTGCGGGTGGCTTCACGGCCGGGGGAACGCAGTTGCTCATCGAGCTCTACTGGCTGCCCGGAATTTGGAGTCTGATCGGCCTGGTGATCTTCGTCTTCCCCGGACCGGTGCTCCGGCGGGTGCTGGCGGCCGGCCTGGCGGTGGTGACCGTCGCATTGCTGTGGATGCTGCAAGTGGGTGCTGCCGTGGCGCTGACCGCCCACGGTTGGCAGTGGGCGGCCAACCTCGACTACGGGCCCGTGGCGGTCGTGGTGGCCTTCGTATCGTTCGTCGGCGGATTCGTCATCCTCATCTCGGTGATGCTCGCCGGCCGACGTGACGAGCCTGCTCAGGTCAAGAGTGAAGCGACGTCCGGGTAGGTCCCACGCCAGGCGTTGACTGCAGCGAGCAGGGCCAACCCCAGCACGACGGTGGCGGCCGGCAGAGGCCAACTCCACCACCGGTAGCCCGCTCGGCGCAGCACAACCGCGTGGCCGACCAGGGCCAGGGCGACCAAGTCGAGCAACACGGTGGGCCAGACGCCATCGAGCGGCAGCGCACCGAGCCAGTCGAGGAAGCGCTCGTTGAGGGTTCCTTCGAACTCGGGGCCGTCCATGGGGTCAGTATGCCGACGCCCGGGTGCCGAATCCGACTTCTGCGGTCATGCTGAGTGGGCCGACCGACGATCCGAACGCAGCAGATGGGAGCCAACACGATGAAGGCGACATGGAACGGCGCGGTGCTCGCGGAGTCCGACGACACGGTGGTGGTCGAGGGGAACCACTACTTCCCGCCGGAGTCCCTGGACCGCACCTACTTCGTCGACAGCGACACCCACACGACGTGCCCGTGGAAGGGCAAGGCGTCGTACTACAGCATCGAGGTGGATGGTGAAGTGAACGCCGACGCGGCCTGGACCTACCCGGATCCTTCGCCGGCGGCGAGCGAGATCCGCGACCACGTGGCGTTCTGGCGCGGGGTCGTCGTGGCCTGACGCAGGCGGGCGCGGACGCCGGACACCTATTGCGGCGTCCGGCGACGGCAGGGGGATCACTACGCTGGGCGCATGTCGAAGGTTCTAGCCTCTCTTCCCGTCGGCGAGCGCGTCGGTATCGCCTTCTCCGGCGGTCTCGACACCTCCGTCGCGGTCGCCTGGATGCGCGACAAGGGCGCGATCCCCTGCGCCTACACCGCCGACCTCGGCCAGTACGACGAGCCGGACATCGAATCGGTGCCCGATCGCGCCACTCTCTACGGCGCCGAGATCTCGCGGCTGGTTGACTGCCGGGAAGCCCTCGTCGAGGAGGCGCTGATCGCCATCGCCTGCGGAGCGTTTCACATTCGCTCGGGTGGTCGGCTGTACTACAACACCACGCCGTTGGGGCGGGCCGTCACCGGCACCCTGCTCGTCCGCGCGATGCTTGCCGACGACGTCAACGTCTGGGGTGACGGCTCCACCTACAAGGGCAACGACATCGAGCGGTTCTATCGTTACGGACTGCTGGCCAACCCGGAGCTACGCATCTACAAGCCCTGGTTGGACTCGGCCTTCGTCACCGAACTCGGCGGCCGGCAGGAGATGAGCTCCTGGCTCTCCGAGCGCGGGTTGCCCTACCGCGACAGCGCCGAGAAGGCATACTCCACCGACGCGAACATCCTCGGCGCCACCCACGAGGCCAAGCGGCTGGAGCACCTCGATTCCGGGATCGAAATCGTCGAGCCGATCATGGGGGTCAAGTTCTGGGACCCAGCCGTGGAGATCGAACCCGAGGACGTCACGGTCAGCTTCGCCAACGGCCGCCCGGTGGCCATCAACGGGCAGACCTACACCAGCGCGGTCGACCTGTTCCTGGAGGCCAATGCCATCGGCGGGCGTCACGGCCTGGGCATGTCCGACCAGATCGAGAACCGCATCATCGAAGCCAAGAGCCGCGGCATCTACGAGGCCCCGGGTATGGCGCTGCTCTTCGTCACCTACGAACGCTTGCTCAACGCGATCCACAACGAGGACACCATCGCCAACTACCAGAACGAAGGTGTGCGTCTGGGCAGGCTGCTCTACCAGGGTCGATGGCTGGACCCGCAGTCGCTCATGCTGCGTGAGTCGATCATGCGGTGGGTGGCGAGCGCGGTGACCGGCGAGGTGACGCTGCGCCTGCGCCGCGGCGACGACTATTCGATCCTCGACACATCCGGTCCGCACCTGTCCTACCACCCGGACAAGTTGTCGATGGAGCGCAACGACGGCGCGGTGTTCGGCCCGGTGGATCGCATCGGTCAGCTGACCATGCGCAACCTGGACATCGCGGACACCCGCTCCCGCCTGGAGCTCTACGCCAGCCAAGGGCAACTGCTGGATCGGCACTCCGCCTTGGTGGGGGACCTCGAACCCGGCGGAGCGGCGGCCATCGCTGCGCCCAATCCGGCGGCCGAATTCGACGCCGACATCCCGCTGGATCGGGCAGCCTTCGACTTCGGAGCCGACTAGCCTTTCCCGACTGCTCGGGTGATGCACGGCAGCGTGGCGACTGCTCTACCTCTCGCAGGACAACGCGGGCAACCCGATCGCCATCAGTGGGTTCTACGTCGAACCCACAACTCCCGCCAGCAGTCGGCAACCGCTTCCCGCTCGTCGGCTTTGCCCATGGCACCACCGGCGTGGGCCGGGAGTGCGGCATGTCGCAGGCCCCGTTCGAGGACAAGACCCCCGGCAACGAATACTGGCGGACCCTGATCGGCCCCATGGTCGATGCGGGCAATGCGGTGTTCGCGACTGACTACGAGGGCATGGGAGCGCCGGGTAACTACACCTACCTGCTGCGCACACAAGCCTTCGACGTCCTCGACGGGATGCGTGCGGCCCTGTTCTTCCGGCCGCAGACGCTGGATGCGCTCAACCTCGCGGTCCTCGGGCACTCCGAGGGCGGCTACGTCACCGACCTCAGCCAATCGTGGATCCAGACCTACCCGGACCTCTCCTCGCCCGAGGACTGGTACACCGAGGTCGGCGCCACCGAAATCCCAGCCGCTGCCGAACTGTGCCAGGGCGCCCAGTTGGCTGCCCTCGACCAGCCCTTCCACACCTACTTCAACCGCTCGGTTCCAGTCGAACTCTCACGGATCCCGGCAACGGAGCAACCCATGTACAGCACCAGCGCGATTCCGATCCTGATTCAGCAGGGATCCAAGGACACCTCGGTGGTGCCCCAGGTGAGCCGGGCGATGGCGGTGCAGGGCTGCGCGTTGGGCAACATCGTCGACTACCAGGAGTTCCCCAACGACGTCCATCGATCCGTCCAGTACACCTCCCGAACCCAATACCTTGAGTGGTTGGCCGCGCGATTCAACGGCGAACCCGTCGACAGCTTTTACCGGGGGTGGTGACAATGGCAGCCACATTCCTCGCGGTTACCGCCGGGATCATTGCCCTGCTGGGCCTAGTGGGAAAGCCCACCTCGCCGCGGCATTGGCAGCGCACCGTGATGGCCGCCCTGCCCGCGATGGCAGTGGTGGGGGCGCCGTTCGCCGCGGGGGGTTGGAACCTGCCCATCGTGCTGGGAATGACTGTCGCGGTAGTGCTCGGCATGCGCGCATCGCAGATCGGCCCGAGCGAATTCGGGTCGGTGCCGGGTCAGTACACCGGTCAGGTCTGGCGCGCCTTCGCCGGGGTGATCGTCGCCGTCGCACCGGGGTCGCCGCCGGCGCGCCGAGCACTTTGACCGATCCGCTGATGTCCGTTTCCCATGGCGCTGCGGAGTGGCTGTGGCTGCTGCTGGGGTTCGTGGTTGCGGCCACAAATCCGGCCCTGCGCCAGGTTCGGGCAGATGGTGGATCAATCATCGGTGGCACCATCGTGGTGGCTGTGGTGATGCTCCTCGGGCTGGTTGCCCTGCTGTCATTCAACGGTGGCTACCTCACCCTGCCGTCCTTCTCATTGGCAATCATTGCGGGCTACGTCGGCTTCGGGACCCCGCTGCCTGCCACTGTGCTGGCGGTGCTGTTCGTGCTTCGAGTCGTGCCGCTAGAGCCCGTGCTGTGGGCCGTTGCATTGATCGCGGCCTCCTCCTGGATCACCGGTTGGTGGTCGGCCCGCCGAAGCCGAAAGGCCCCCGCCGAGGCGACGAGGCAGGCTGCGGACGCGTGAGGTAGGCCGCGCCAATGGGGGACGCCACGAGGAACAAGCCCAGCTTGGTGCGGAGTTAGTCTCAGCGCATGCCCGACGTGCGGTGTGAGGAGCTCACCACCAAGCGGTTGAGGTTGCGGCGGTGGCGCGACAGCGACCGCTCAGAGTACGCCGCGCTCAACGCCGACCCGCGCGTGCGCCGTTGGTACCCGGGGCCACTCGACACCGCCACCTCCAACGCCCTCATCGATCGGTTCGAGGCCCAGCGGCAAGACACTGGCTTCGCGCTGTGGGCCGTGGAGGTGACCTCATCTGGCAAGGGCCCTGCCCCGTTCGTCGGCGCGCTGGGACTTCAGGTGCCCAGCTTCCCGGCGCCTTTCGAGCACCACGAGCCGCTGGTGGAGATCGCCTGGCAACTTCATCCCGATTGGTGGGGGATGGGCATTGCCACCGAGGGTGCCGACGCCGCGATGAAGTTCGGCCTCGCCACCTGTGGATTGGCCGAGGTCGTTGCGTTCACGGTACCGCCCAACATTGCCTCGCAGGCGGTGATGCAGCGGATTGGGATGCGCTACGACGGGGTCTTCACGCACCCATTGGCGCAGGGGGCGTGGTGGGGGCCGCACGTGCTGTACCGCAGCGTCGCGGAGTGCATCACACGCAGCGCGGGAGACCAATTGGTGTAGCGATGAGGTCGCCGGTTGAGGTAGGCAGTCTCGTTCCTCCCCAATTCGGTCCCAGCCGGGGCTATCAGCGGCGTGTCGCGTCAATTTGGTGGGCTTTGGGGAGATTTCAGACCATCCGCGTCGAGGGGGTGTCAGAATCCACCTGCGACAGCGCGCTGCCGGTACCGCAACCACCGAGTTGGGAATCATGGAAGCTGCGCAGGCCATTGAGCCCCCCGCCTCCGAGACGGCCAAGCCGAAGCGTTCGTTCGGCTTTCCTTCTGCAGCGACAACTCTGGCCATCGTCACCGGCCTGGTCTGGATCGCAACGCGGTTCATCCTCGCCTCCGTGCTGGTCGGCGTGGTGGCCCGGATGGGTGAGAAGGAAGTCGTGCGGCTCATCGCGGCTGGTGCCTCGGACACGAGGGGACCGGCGCTGGTGGTGTGGTTGGCTGGCGGATTTCCCGGGGGTCAGCCGCGCGACCACGATCGCGGCCTGGATCTCCGGCCACGGGCTGACGCTGCTGTGGTCACCCATGTCGGTCACCCTCGTCGGCGGGCTGGCTATTGCCAAGGTGGGGTACGACAAGTACTTTCGCTTCGTCTGGCCGCTGCTGTTGATGTCTTCGCGGCGTCGGCGATCATCATCGGAGTGGCGGCCTCGCTCGAATAGAGCCGATCGCCGGCACCTCACCAGGGGGTTTGGCATGGAAGCGCAGCCGGGTTGGTCGGTGGCCTACCTCGACGGCGTCATCCGCCGCCTCGCGGGGCCGACCGCCAGACCGAGAAGAGATCAGGCCGAAGCAGTCTCGGCGTTGGTCGAACAGCATCGCCGGGTGCTGGTCGTGATGCCCACCGGCTGGGGCAAGTCCGCGGTGTACCTGGGGGCCACGGCGGCACTGCGAGCCCGAGGTAGCGGGCCCACCATCGTGGTATCACCGTTGCTCGCCCTCATGCGCGACCAACTCCGGGCGGCAACCCAGGCCGGGCTAACCGCCGTCACCATCAACTCGGCCAACTTCGACGATTGGGCACGATCCTTCGAATCTTTGGCCACCGGAGGTGCCGATCTGCTGTTCATCTCCCCGGAGCGACTGGCCAACGATCGATTCGTCGAGGTTGCCGTGCCGCACCTGCGCAACGCCGGGCTGGTCGTCGTCGACGAGGCGCACTGCATCTCCGACTGGGGCCACGACTTCCGTCCCGACTACCAGCGGGTGGCCGCCCTGCTCGCCAAGGTCGCGCCGGGCGCTGCCGTGCTCGCCACAACGGCAACTGCAAACTCCCGCGTGAGTCACGACGTGGCGAAGCAATTGGGGCCCGACAGCCTCACCCTGCGCGGGCGCCTCGCCCGTGATTCGCTGACGCTCTCAGTGGTGCCGGGGCTGGATTCGGCTCAACGTGCGGCCTGGGTGAGCGAGGCAATCGGCGCGTTGGATGGCTCCGGCATCATCTACACCCTCACCGTGGACGCTGCCGCCGCCCTGCACGAGTTCCTGGAGGCTCAGGGTCACGATGTGCGCTGCTACACCGGCCGCACACCGGTCGACGAGCGCGGCCGCATCGAAGACGACCTGCGCAACAACGAGGTGAAGGCGGTCGTCGCCACGTCGGCCCTGGGCATGGGCTACGACAAGCCCGACTTGGCCTTCTGCATCCACGTGGGTGCGCCAGCAACGCCGGTCGCCTACTACCAGCAGGTGGGACGTGCCGGCCGAGCCTTGCCCAACGCTGTGGGTGCGCTGCTGCCGGCGCCGGATTTCGAGTCCGGAGTGTGGGACTACTTCGCCAGCGCGTCGCTGCCCACCCAGGAGGGCGTTGAGGCCGTGGCGGCCAACCTCGGCGGCGGCCCGATGACGCTGCCCGCGCTCGAGGCCGCCACCGGAATCCGCCGCGGCCGGTTGGAGCTGCTGCTCAAGAACATGCGGGTTGCGGGTGCCGTCGGGTATCGGGACGGCGCTTGGTCGGCCACCGGCGTCGAGTGGCAGGTGGACGAGGAGCACAACCGGAACGTGCTGGCCCAACGGCGTGCCGAACAGCAACTCATGCGCGACTACTGCTCGGGTACACGTTGCTTGATGCAGGTGATCACCGAAGCCCTCGGCGACACCGACACCGGGCCCTGTGGGCGCTGCTCGGTGTGCTCCGGGGTTATTCCGCTGCCCGGCGCGGCCCCAGGTGGCGCAACCACCGAGGCAGCTCGGGCCTTCGCGCGCAACCGAGTCGTGCCGGTGCCGGCGCGCAAGATGTGGCCGACCGGCCTGGGCAAGAGGTACGGCAAGCTCCGGCGCAGCCGCGACGGCCGGGCGATGATGTTCGGCACCGACGAGGCCTTCGCCGAGGTCGTCGCCGAGTTCGAGTTGCCCGATTCGGCAGCTTCGTCGGACCTGCGCCGAGCGATCGCCGACTTCGCCCAGCGGTGGTGCAACGCCCAGCAGTGGCGGCCGGAGGTGGTTGTAGTGTGCCCCTCGCGGGCACCGCAGCGGACCTCGACGCTGGCGGACTCCGTGGCCCGTGCGCTGGCTGTGCCCATCATCGATCCGCTCCGTGGAGTACCCCCGCACGCCGACCGGGACGACCTCGGCGCGTGCCCAGGTCGAGGAACTCATGGCCGAACTCAGCTGCCAGCAGGTGCCGAGTGGGTCGGTCTTGCTGGTCGCCGATGAGGCCCGCGACAGGTGGACCCTGACTATTGCCGGACACTTGCTGCTCGCCGCGGGTGCTGAGTCTGTGACGCCACTGGTGGGCCGCTTGCTGCCCTGATCCCGACCGACGCTCAGGTGCGGGCTTGCCGGTGGCGGCGCCGGGGTGGTTCGGCTCCGCACAGCGCGCCGGTGTTGAGATGGGGGTATGCGGCATCGAACGGGTCCGGCTTCGGCGGCCATTCCGCCGTGGCTTTCGAATGTGCAGCAGGAACTGTCGGCCGAACTGCTGCAAACGCACATCTCCTGGTTGCTTCTTACGGCGGACGCGGTCTACAAGGTGAAGAAGCCGATGGCCACGGACTTCCTGGACTACTCGACGCTGGCCCTGCGCAGGCACTATTGCCGGGAGGAGGTGCGACTGAACTCCCGATTCGCGCCGCAGCTTTACCACGGCGTCACTGCGCTGGGCGACGGTGCCGAACCCGCGGTCGTGATGCGCCGATTCGCGGAGTCGAATCGGCTCGACCACGTGTGCGCGAGGGGGGAGCTCACGCGGGGCCACATCGGAGCCCTGGTGCGTCAGGCAGTGGCCCTGCACGCCCAGGCCGACGCTGCGACACCGGGAAGTACGCTCGGGTCGCCCGCGCTGTTGGCGGCCCAGCGCGATCAGAGTCTGGCGGATCTGGCCGGCACCGGAGTCATCGACCCGGCCGAAGTCACCCGGCTCGAGGCTCTGCTCGGTGCCAGATTCGCCGAGATCGAGACCGCCGTGGCCGATCGGCATGGTGCCGGACGCGTCCGGGAAGGTCACGGTGACCTCCACCTCGCCAACATCGTTCTGCTCGACGGCGTCGTGACCATGTTCGACGGCATCGAATTCAGCGAAGAACTGCGCTGGCTCGACATCGCCAACGAGTTGGCCTTCGCCTATGCCGACTTGCTCACCCACGGTCGACCGTCGCTGGCCTCGGTGCTGGCATCCGACTGGATAGTGGAAACGGGCGACGTCGAAGGCCTCACGTTGCTGAGGTACTTCGCTTCCTACCGCGCCACCGTTCGGGCGATGACTGCCGGGATGGCGGGCGACTCCGCTGCAGCACTCGACTACCTCGATCAGGCGATCCGGCTGGCGACGCCGCCGCCGCAGCCCCAGCTGATCATCACCCACGGAGTGGCTGGATCAGGGAAGTCGACTGCGGCGCAGCAGTGGACGGTGGCGGATCCGCGAGCAGCCACCGTCTGGCTGCGGTCCGACGTCGAGCGCAAGCGGCTATTCGGATTGGAGTGGGACGCCGTGAGCGGCTCCGAGCTCGATTCGGGTCTCTACACGCCAGCGGCCTCAGAGCGGACCTACCACCGCCTCGCGCAGATGGCCGAGGTGGCGCTGCGGGCCGGTTGGTCGGTGGTGGTCGATGCGGCTTTCCTCCGGCGACGTGACCGCGAACTGTTCCGCGATACGGCTGCCGCGTGCAGCGCAGGTTTCGGGATCCTCGCGTGTGCGGCCTCAACTGCGGAGCTGCGGCGTCGCATCGCCGCGCGTACCGGTGATGCGTCGGAGGCGGACCTCGCGGTGCTCGAACAGCAGTTGGCAGCCTTCGTCCCGTTGACCGTGGCGGAAGCTGGGCTGTGCGTCGAACTGCACTAGCCAGCGTTGGATGCCCTGCCAATCGGCTCCGTCGGGGGATCGCCTCGGTGTGGACGTGAGAGGCCACCGGGCGGGTAGGCTGAAACTCGACCGATCCATGCCTCTTGAGGAGCATCACATGAACCAATCGCCAGACTCCGAGAAGCTGGAGCAAGAGGAAGCGGAAGCCTCCCTGGACTCCGCATTGACCGCAGAATCTGAGCACACCTCCGAGCGCGAGGCCCATCATCGGCAGGGCCTGATCGAGCGCGAAACCCGGGAGCGTCACCTCGACGAAGGATAGGCCGCTTGGCGATGCCTCGGGGGGCGTGTGATTGCTACCGTGAACCAGCGCCGATCCGGCGCGATTCCTCCCAGGGAGCATGATCAAGATGACGCTCGACACCGACGCGAATCCCCAACCTGCGGTCGCTTGGCCGCCGCACGACCCGGCCTGTCGGCGCAACGTGCCCGACGCGTCGGTTCCGTTGGATCCCGGCCGTGTGGAGTCACTTATGGCGGCCGAGTGGGAGCGCTACACCAGCACGACTGCTGGCTCTGCCGCCCATCACGCCCGGGCTCTGGTTCCGTTGCCGCTCGGGGTTGCCTCGTCCTTTCAGCACTGGGACCCGCACCCGGTCGCGATCAAAGCGGCTCGCGGCGCCTGGCTCACCGACGTCGACGACCGCCCTGTGCTCGACTTGTCGATGGGCTTCGGCGCGATGCTCGTCGGGCACCTCAACCCGGCGGTGGTCGCGGCCGTGCAAGAGGCCCTGGAGGAGGTCGGCACCCTTTTTGTGACGCCTTCGCCGACCACCACCGAGGTGGCCGAGCGATTCCAGCGCCGATTTGGTGTCGACCAGTTGCGCTTCGCCAATTCGGGTACCGAGGCCACGATGTACGCGGTCAAGGCTGCCCGAGCCTTCAAGCAGAAGCACGGCATCATCAAGATCGAAGGTGGCTACCACGGGGGCTACGACGCGCTGTCGGTGTCGGTGAAACCCGATGTCGCCGAGGCGGGGCCAGAAGAGGCCCCTGTGGCGGTGACGCCCTTCGAGGTCGAAGCCGGCATCGTGCATGTGGTGCCCTACAACGACCTCGAACGCCTTGAGCAGGTCCTGACTGAGCACGGCGACGAGATCGCGGCGGTGGTCATGGAACCGGTACTGGAGAACATCTCCATCGTGCTGCCGGACGCGGGCTACCTGGCTGGCGTGCGCGAGGCATGCGATCGCCACGACGCCCTGCTGGTGTTCGACGAGGTGAAGACCGGCCTCACGGCAGGCTATGCCGGGGCCGCGCAGCGGCTGGGCGTCACACCCGACCTGATCGCACTTGCGAAGAGCATCGGCGGGGGTCTGCCGCTTGCCGCCTTCGGCGGGCGCAAGGACATCATGGACACCATCAGCAGCGGCGAGATGTGGCACTTCGGCACCTACAACGGCAACCCACTGGTGATGGCGGCCGCCGCCGCGGTGGACGAGATCTGCACCGTGGAGGCGCTCGATTCGGCCGAATCGCTCAACGACGGCGCGCTCGACGCCATCGATACGATCATCGGCCGCTACGAGTTGCCGGCGCACACGGTTGGATTCGGGGTCAAGGGTGCCGTGACGTGGGCCCCCGCCCCGGTGCGCAACTACCGCGATTACAAGCGCACGGACTTCGGGGTGGCCGAACTCTCGTGGCTATGGGGTGTCAACCGCGGCATCCTCACCCCGCCAGGGCTGGACGAGCAGTGGTTGGTGTCGCTCGCGCACACCCGGGCCGACATGGATTTGCTCGTCGCCGAATTCGACGAGTTGGCCGCCGCGCTGCGCGCCTAGGCCGAGCACTGTGCCGCACCCCGGGGACGCTGCTGCGCACGGCGGGGCGGCGTCCTAGGCTTGCCCGGTGACAGCCCACGAGCCATCACTGAGCCTGCAGGAACAGTTCTTCCCCGAGATGACCTGTTTCGGGTGCGGTCCGGCCAACCCGAAGGGCCTGCGCATCCGCAGTTTCGCCGGTGACGGTGGCACCTATGCCCGGTTCACGCCATGGGCCGAGCACGACAATGGCCTCGGGTACCTCAATGGCGGCATCATCTGCACGCTGATGGATTGCCACAGCGCGACCCCGATGATGCTCCAGGCACAGCAGCGGGGCCTCGGTGAGGTAGCGGGGATGCTTCCGTACGTCACTGCTGGGATTGAGGTCAAGTACCTGCGTCCCACCCCGCTGGAGGAGCACTTGGACGTCTGGGCGGAACTCCTCGATGGTGACGAGTCGGCGATGACGGTGAGGGTCGAGTTGAGCGCGCAGGGCAAGGTCCGGGCCGTCGGCCAGGCGCTGTGGAAGCCATGGCGGGCGCGTCGGTAGGCACACCTGTGAGGCAAGTGCCTTCGAGAACGCCGGCGGCGGTCAGTGTCCGTCGGCCTCGAGTCGCGGCGGCGCCAGTCGGTAGGACGCAGGGGTCCGGGAGAACGAGATCGGGTGGGCAACCGTGGGGGTTTCGGACGACGTATCGTCGGCTGCGATCGTGGCCACCGGGTGGAGGCCGAGCTGAGTCGCGAGCGCGAAGGCCTCGGCGAGGTCGTTGATTGGCCCGCACGGGATCCCGCGTTCGGTGAGGCGGGCTTGCCAATTCTCGGCGCTGTCGTCAGCCAGCAGCGCGGTCAGCGCCGCCGCCAGCTCGGTCCGGTGGCGCACCCGGGCCGGATTCGTACTGAAGCGCTCGTCGACCGCCAACGAGGGGGCACCGAGTTCGTCGGCCAGTACCGCGAATTGGGAGTCGTTGCCGATCGCCAGCACCAACGGGCGGTCTGCCGTGCGGAACACCTCGTAGGGCGCGATGGATGGGTGAGCATTGCCCAGAATGCCCGGCACCACGTCCGCGGTGACGTAGCTGCTCGACTGGTTGACCAGTGCCGATAGCAGCGAGCTCAACAGATTCACCTCAACGTGCTGGCCCGCCCCGGTGCGGTTGCGCTCGGCCAGTGCGGCAAGAATCCCAACCGTCGCGTGCAGGCCGGTCAGCACATCCACCACGGCAACGCCGGCCTTGGTGGGCGAATCCGGCTCGCTGCCGGTGACACTCATGAGGCCGCCCATGGCCTGCACCAGCAGGTCGTAGCCGGGCAGCTGCGCACCCCCGGTCGGGCCAAATCCGGTGATCGAGCAGTAGATCAATCCTGGATTGGCGGCCGCCAAGTCGTTGTAGCCCAGACCCCGTCGGGCCAGCGCGCCAACCTTGTGGTTCTCCACCAAGACGTCGGCTCGGATGGCCAGCGCCCGCGCCGCCGCCGCGTCGGATTCGTCGTCGAGGTCCCACGCCACCGACGTCTTGTTGCGGTTGACCGAGTGGAAGTAGCTGGATTGGCCGTCTGCGGCATATGGCGGGCCCCAGGCGCGGGTGTCGTCGCCGGATCCGGGGCGTTCCACCTTGATGACCTCGGCGCCGAGGTCGCCGAGCAGCATGGTGGCGTAGGGCCCGGCGAGCACCCGGGTGAAGTCCGCGACCACCAGGCCGGACAGTGGCCCGGCGGGGACGTGAGTCGCGTCGTCGAGATGTGATGGGACTGCATCCACGGCAATCATCCCTTTCGCTGATGTCCGCGACACTACCGACATGGGTGAACACACGCAGGTGTGCCGATAATGGCTGCACGTTCCACACCTGTGATGGCCGCGCCGACCGGCCCAGGAAGGTAGCTGGTGATGTCAACACCTCCGATGCACCCCGTTGCTCTGCTCGATCTCGACGATCTGCTCACCGACGACGAGCGAGCGATGCGGGACGTCGTGCGAAGCTACGTCAACGACCGAATCAAGCCCGAGATCGCCGATTGGTTCGAGGCAGGCTGGATACCTGCCCGCGAACTCGCCCGAGAAATGGGCGGTCTGGGTCTGCTGGGCATGCACCTCGAGGGCTACGGCTGCACAGGTGCCTCAGCGACGGCCTACGGGCTGGTGTCGCTGGAACTTGAGGCCGGCGATTCGGGGATTCGGTCGTTGGTGAGCGTGCAGGGATCCCTGGCGATGTATGCCATATGGGCCTTCGGCAGCGAGGAACACAAGCAGCAGTGGTTGCCAGGCATGGCAGCCGGGGAGCTCATCGGGTGCTTCGGACTCACTGAGGCGGATTTCGGCTCGAATCCGGGCGGAATGCGGACGCGGGCAGTCAAGGACGGCGATGATTGGGTGCTCAACGGGGCCAAGATGTGGATCACCAACGGCAACGTGGCAGACGTGGCCGTGGTGTGGGCCCGCACCGACGAGCGGATTCGTGGCTTCGTGGTGCCCACCAACACCCCCGGCTTCACAGCGAACGAGATCACCAAGAAGCTATCGCTACGGGCCTCGGTGACATCCGAACTGGTACTCGACGACGTCCGCCTGCCCGCCGATGCGGTGCTACCAGAGGTGCAGGGCCTGCGCGGGCCGCTGTCGTGCCTGAACGAAGCACGGTTTGGCATCGTCTTCGGCACGCTCGGTGCGGCCCGGGACTGCCTGGAGACCGCCCTTGACTACGCGATCGGCAGAGTCCAGTTCGATCGACCCATCGCCGGCTATCAGTTGACGCAGAAGAAGCTGGCGGACATGACACTCGAGCTCGACAAGGGCCTGCTGCTCGCGATGCACCTGGGCCGGCTCAAGGATGCCGGGCGGATTCGGCCCGAGCAGGTGAGCGCGGGCAAACTCAACAACGCCAGAGAAGCCCTGGCCATCGCGCGGGAGTGCCGGTCCATCCTCGGGGGCAACGGTGTGACGCTGGAGTACCCGGTGATCCGCCACATGAACAACCTGGAATCGGTGTACACCTACGAGGGGACTAACGAGATGCACACGCTGGTGGTCGGGGAGGCCCTCACCGGACTAGCCGCCTATCGATGACGGGTCTACCCCTGAACATCGCGACGTCGCTTGGCCTCATACATCAGTTCGTCGGCGCGGCTCATCGCCGAATCGAAGCCCTCTCCCCGAGGCCACTCGACGATGCCGCTCGACAGGTCGACATCGACCTGCGAGGCAATCCGATCCATGAGCACGCGGGCATCGTCGACGTCACGGCCGGGCAGGATCAGCATGAACTCGTCGCCGCCGGTACGAAACGCAAAGTCGCTCGGCGAGATGCTGGCGCGCAACGCTGCGCCAATGTCCTGCAACAGGCGATCACCGGCAAGGTGGCCCTGCGAGTCATTGACGGCTTTGAAGTCGTTGAGGTCGGAAACCACGAGCGACGTTGGCGCTCCGGGGATGTGAGCCCTCGCGACGACTGAGTCCAACCCCGCGCGGTTGCGTAGCCCGGTGAGGGGATCAACGGTGGCGATCGTGCGCAATCTGCCCACCAGGAAACCCAGGAGCAATGCGATCGTGCTGCTGACGGTGATCGTTATCAGCCACGTCACCAGCAGGTAGGGAAGGTCGCCACGCAGCCCAAGGGTGGCCAGGTACAACACGGCTGTCCCCACCACATACCCCGCCGCCGTGCGCCGCGGCAGCCAGACCGACACGTACATGGCGATCATGCAGTAGGCCCAGCCGAACAGGGCAGCGCCCAGGGTGGTCAGGGCAGAGTAGACCAGTGAGGCCGTGAGCATCATGGCCGTCACCAACTGCAGGTGAATGAACCAGCGGGGGGTTCGCGCGCCCAGGATCAGCAGCAGCACGAGCGACACGGCGACCCAGACCAGCGATACAACCGAATCAGCCGTGGGCGGCTTCAAGTTCGCCGGGAAGGCAACCGCGAAAGCGAGGTTGCCGCCTGACAGGACCAGCCACACGACCCACATCCAGACGTACCCGGGGTACCGGCCCAGCCACATCTGGTCGAGTGGGCGCAGCGGCTCAAGCCCGGGCCCCGTTCGACGCAAAGTCTCCCCGGTCATTCAGCGGACCCCGCCCTAGCTCAGCTCAATGCTCGACGTGGGCTTTCGCGCCCTTGGCCTGGCCGATGCCGGCGAGCATCTCGCCGAACCAAGGTAGGTCGATGTCGAAGGGCTTGCCACCGGCGATCCGGTCGAACTCGATGGCCCGCAGTCGGTCGCCGTGATCCTCATCGTGGCCGATGACACCGCCCTCGCGGCGCAGCGCGCACTCCACGGCAAGGTCCGTGCAACACTTGATGAGGCGCAGATCGTCGGTGTTGGCCGCGGCCGACCGGGCGAAGTAGCCGCTCTTCCAGACCTGGGTCTTCTCAGCGCCCACCATGTCGGCGAACTGGTTGCCGAACCACTGGCCCGGGTTCACCTTGTCCAGTCGCACGTGACCGAAGGCGTCGCGGGGAATCTCCTCCCCAGCGGCCTCCATCTCGGCGACGATTTCGGTGACGCCAGCCCCCTCGGACAGGAAGATGTTGACGCAGCCGAGTTCGTCCATGATGCCTTTGAGCCGGGCCGCCTCAGCCTTGAGGTCGAACGTCATTTCCGGCACGAACACCGCGTGCACGTCCCAGCGCCGTCGCGTCCAGCCCGATGCCCGGGTTCCACGACTGCCCGGCCAGCCAGGCGCGGTATTCCGCGGCGGTCGCGGCCGTGAGCCAGCCGCAGTTGCGCCCCATCACTTCGTGGATGATCAGCGACCGCGGGTTGGCGCCGTGCTCGGCGATGATGTTGCGGGCGTAGATCGCGCCCTGCTCAGCGGCGGTCCAAGCTCCGAGGCTCTGACGGATCGGGTAGACGTCGTTGTCGATCGTCTTGGGCAGTCCGACGACGGTGAGTTCGTAGTCGTTCTCGTGCAGGAAGGCGGCCAGGTCTGCGGCGGTGGTGTTGGTGTCGTCACCGCCGATGGTGTGCAGCACGTCGACGCCGTCGGCGACCAGTTGGTTTGCGGCCACCTCCAGCGGGTTCTGGCCCTCCTGACCAGTCCGCGCTTCACGCAGTCCGCGACGTTGGTCAGCTTGACCCGGGAGTTGCCGATGGGGCTGCCGCCGAATTTGTGCAGCAGCGCGGCGTTCTCCCGCATCTCGGGTGTGATCGCTGATCGATTCCCCAGCAGAAGTCCCTGGTAGCCGTCGACGTAGGCGATCAATTCAACATCGGGGTCGATCTCGGTGTAGCGCTCGATGAGACCGCCAACGGCGGAGGAGAGGCACGGGGCGAGGCCCCCGGCGGTGAGCATGGCAACTTTGCGTACTGTCATGCTGAGTAGGCTAGTGGGCGATGGGGTGCGAGGCACGTGTGCAACCGATTATTTCCCCAACCTGGCAGGACGATTGTGACCTACATGGATCGCTCCGCCACCCAGTCGGCTAGGCCGTCACGAAGCACCTTGCCGTTGCTCGTCAAGGGCAGTTCGTCGACCGCCGTGATGGCTTTGGGCCGCCGATAGCCGGCCAGGTGATCCCGGCCCCAGGCCTCGACGTCGGCGGTAGTTGAGTCCGGCTGCAACACCACCGCAGCACACACGTGGTCGCCCCATCTGCCATCGGGTAGGCCGAAGACGGCGACATCGCGCACCGCCGGGCAGGTCCGTAGCTCTGATTCCACCTCGGCCGGGTAGACATTCACACCGCCGGTGACGATCAAGTCGGTGCGCCGTCCGTGCAGGAAGAGGTAGCCATCGTCATCCAGTCGTCCGAGGTCGCCGACAGTAAAGGCACGGCCGCCGGTCGGCAGCTCCGCCCAGGCTTGGGCGGTCTTGGCGGGATCGCCGTAGTACTCGAAATGTGCGACTTCGCCCGCTTCGCACCAGATGACCCCTGGTTGGCCCGAGTAGGAACCGTCGTCGATGTGCAACGTTCGCCCGGCTCGAGCCCGGCCGAGGGTTCCCGGCCTTTCCTCCCACTCGCTTCCGCGGCAGGCGCTGAACTGCCCTTCCGTGGAACCCAGGAACTCCCACACCGCGTCCACGCCGACCCATTGGTGAATCCTGCGCTTGAGGTCGGGCGGGCACGCCGATCCTGCGTGAACGAACATGCGGTAACTGCTCGGCGGGGGCTCGTCAGTCTGGTCGAGCAGCCGCTGTACGTGCGTGGGAACCGCCATGGCCACCGTGGGCGAATGATCGACCATGGCGCGTGACACCCGGGCGGGGTCGAAGGCTCCGGTGAAGACCATGTCTGCGCCGTGGAGGAAGGCGAGGAAACTGAACCGCAACGGTGCTGAGTGGGCCAAGGGGCCGTGGTTGAGTACGACGTCGCCCGAGTCCAAGGACCACTGCCGGTGCTCATCGGCCCAGTAAGCGTTCGCCGCAGCCTCGCTGAGCACCCCGGCCCACACGCCCTTGGATCGCCCGGTGGTGCCGGAGGTGAAGTGCATGGGGCGACCGAGCGGTACCTCGCACAAGTCCGGTGCAGGCTGTCCGGCGAGGCCCGAGGGGGCAGTGAGATGGATGGCCGAGGCCGCATTCGGCACGACCAGGTGGCACGCGACGTCGTCGAGGTACTGCTGCTGTTCAGCCGTCACGAGCAGTGGATTGACCATGACGGGAACGATCCCGGCCCGTAGGGCACCGAAGGCCAAGGCCGCCACCGCGGCCTGCCCGGCGGCCGCCGATGCAGCGTCCAAGCCAGATTCGGGGGCCACGATGGCAACCCGGTCTCCTGGCACGAGGCCGCGTTCGGAAACCAATCGAGTCGCGGCAGCCTCAGCCCGTCGTCGAGCCTCAGCAGCCGTCAACAGATACGCCACCACGCCGCCATCTTTGCGCCTAGAGCGTGAGCCGACACGGGTGGGATCGGGCAAACCATGCCTGAGGCGTTCGGGTGCCGGGGTACGGTTGCGTCATGAGGTTCCGCAACGAGCGACATTCGCCCACCTCGCCGCAGCGTCGGCGCAGCGCATCTGGCTGGCTGCGCGTCGGTGGGCTGCTTGCCGGGGTCGCGCTGCTGGCTGCGTGTAGTTCGACGCCGAGCCCGGCCACGTCACCCTCGGCAGCCAGTACCCCCACGTCAGCGATCGAAACGCCCGCCAGCGTGGCCCCGCAACCGCAAGTCGCCACCACGAATCCGGAGCCTGCGGCCATCCCGAGTGACCCCGCGAGTGAGGTGCCCGAACCGCAAGTCGCGTCCACGCCGCCGGCCGTCGCGACTGTGGCTCCATCGGTGGCCCCCCAGCCCACAGACGGCATCAGTGCGCCGGAGTTCGTCGCGATGTGCCCCTACGACGATGGTTCCGGGGTGATTTCGAACCTGCCGTGTGACTCGCCACAGTTCGGTTCCATGCCTCCGGTCACGCCGGTGGAGCCACCAACGATCACGTGCGAAACCCCCTGCACAACATCGGGCTGCCAGCAGTACAAGGACGTCGTGCTCAACTGCTAGTCAGCGTCGGGGTGTTCCATTCCCTCGGCGTACGTTGCTGCAAGCAGGGATGAGACTTCCTCCCGGACCGCGGAGGGGTTCTCGGAGCCGCCGCAGAGCCGTCGCCCCAGGGCCGCCCGCCTTCCGTTGAGGATGTCGGCGTGACCCATGTCGTCGATGACCACCAGTGTCGCCGTGGGCGTTGCGCTGGCAAACGTGCTGTAGTTGGCCCTCTCCGGCGCGCATGTGCCGCCGATGCCAGCGCCCACGATGAGGGTGGGGGTCGTGAAGCTTGCAGGGGTTGCGGTGGCCAACCGGCCGCGGGCGCGCGGCCCGGCGCCGTCGACGGGGTCGATCAGCACCAACGCCCGCAGGTCCACGTCCGCTCCGGTACCAGCTGCTGCGAGCAGTTGGGCCGTCCGCCAGGCCACTTGGCCCCCGCGTGAATGTCCCGCCAGCACTACGGGTTCGTGTATCTCCCGCAGCAGAGCGAGGGTGTCGCTGGCCTCGTCGACCGCTGTGTAGCGCCCGATGTAGCCGTTGAGACCGTAGAAGTTGGGAACTGCCACCGCTACCCCGACTGCCCGCAGCGGCGCGAGCAGAGCTGTGTAGGCGGCTGGTGGGGTTGCGAAGCCACGGAGGAACACCAGCACGGTCGAGTCTCCCATCGGGCCGCTGACGACGTCTGCAGCCATGGTGTCAGGTGGTGGTTCTAGGGTGTCGGACATGGAAGGTGAACAGGTGAAGCAGCGCTCGCCGAAGGACGCCTCGGGCGTCACCACTGTCGGATCCGGGGCCACGATCCGCCCGATCGAGCCTCGCGATGTGACGCGCGTGCATGAGTTGATCTGCGAACTGGCGGCCTATGAGCGCGAGCCAGCGGCCGTCGAGGCCAGCGCCGCCGACTTGGCGCAGGCGTTATTCTCCGGCGCTGACACGCCGAACGGCGCGCCAGCCCTCTTCGGCTTGGTGATCGACGTCGATGGCGAGGTAGTCGGCATGGCCCTGTGGTTCCTCAACTACTCCACCTGGCGGGGCACCCACGGCATCTACCTGGAGGACCTGTACGTGTCGCCGGACTACCGGGGTCGCGGGCTGGGAAAGGCCCTGCTGGCGGAGCTCGCCGACATCTGTGCGCGTCGCGGGTATCGCCGACTGGAGTGGTGGGTGCTCGACTGGAACGAACCAGCAATCGACTTCTACAGGTCCGTGCGGGCAGAGGCGATGGCCGAGTGGACGGTGTTCAGGCTCGCTGACGACGCGCTGGCTGCGTTGGCCTCCGAGTCGCCGGGGCACAATGATGACGGCGTCGCTGAGTTGTCGCGCTAACGGAGCGCGGTTCGCGGACGTGTCAGTGGATGTGAGGAGTCAACGGTGAGCGATCGAGTAGTGGTTCTCACGGGGGCGGCATCGGGTATCGGGCGTGCCCTGGCGGTCCGGCTGGCCCGCCGCGGCGACCACCTGGTGCTGGTGGATATCGACGAGGCGTCCCTCGCGGAGGTCGTTGCCGACTTGGATCCGGTCGCCGCCGGCCGGGGAGGTTCGGTGCTGGCCGAAGTCGCCGACGTCCGCGACGCCTCCCGGATCGAAGAGGTGGTGTCGAGCACCTGGGCACGTCACGGCCGCGTGGACGTGATGGTGAACAACGCTGGTATCGGACTGGGCGGGGCAACCGAGGAGATGTCGGTTGAGCATTGGCAACGGGTGTTCGACATCAACATCTCCGGTGTCATGCATGGAGTGGTGGCCGCCTACCCACGGATGTTGGCGGCGGGAGAAGGTCAGATTGTCAACGTGGCCTCCCTCGCGGGTCTGATCCCGTCGCCGTTCCTGGCCGCCTACTCCGCATCCAAACACGCGGTCGTTGGCCTGAGCCTGTCACTGGCCGCGGAGGCAGCCGGCACCGGCGTTTCGGTGACGTGCGTGTGCCCCGGCTTCACCGAGACCCCGATACTCGACGGCATCGGCCCGGCTGACTTGCCTGCAACCTCCATGGCCGCCCACGCCCGCCGCTACGCCCAGGCCACACCCGGCGGCATCTACGACGTGGAGCGGTTGGCGGCCGACATCGAGCGCGGCATTGATGCGCGAGCCGCACTGGTCGTCGCACCGCGCGCCGCCCGCTGGATCTGGCGGTTCGCTCGATTGTCGCCGCGGTTGGCGTTGAACAGGGCGGCCGATGTGGCGGTGCGATCCCGGCGCATGCTCGTCCGCAGCGGCGCCCTCGTAGCGACCGGCAGCGCGACAGCGGCCGGCGACGATGCTCGAACGGACGTCGGCGCATGAGCGCGCAACCCGAGTCCGGTGCGCCGGAGAGATTCCGCTACCGGCATCGGCCGGGGGCCAGCGGCATGGTCCTTGACGAGGTAGAGCGCTGGACGGCGTTGACCCTGGGCGTTGCCGAAGTCGTGACGTCCTATTCGACGTCCACGCTGTCGCAGGTGGCCGACGTCGAGGCCGCAGATGGCGTGCCCGGCCCAGGTGAATCCGCAACCGAGCAGACCGGTGCAACCGGCGCGACCCAGGAGTTGAACGCCGCGGATGTGGTCCGGGTTCTCCCGGGCGCGCTTGCGGTGATGGCGCTACGTGCGCAAAGCAGAGCCTTCGACATCATCACCGGGACCGAAGCCGCCGTCACTTCGATCCTGGGGCGGTTGGGGGCGGTCCGCATCACGTCACCGTTCCTCACACGCGTGCAGGGAGCTTTGGCCGACCTAGATTCCGAATTCCGGGCTGAGCAGGCAGAACGGGCACAACTGGCCGCAACCTTCCTGGCCGCGGCCGGCCCGCGCACACTCGACGAACTGCTGGCCCGCATCGACATGGAGGCGGTGCTCGACCGGGTGGACATGGAGGCGGTGCTCGACCGGGTGGACATGGAGGCGGTGCTCGACCGGGTGGACATGGAGGCGGTGCTCGGGCGGGTCGATCTCGATGCCGTGATCGAGCGGGTCGACCTTGATGCCGTGATCGAGCGCGTCGACGTCAACGACTTCATGAGTGGCGTGATCCAAGAGATCCAAGTCGCCGGTCTGCTCCGCGACAGCACCGGCGCGATCGCCACCACCACGGTCGATGTGCTGCGTACCCAGGTTGGGGGCGTGGCCAACCGCATCACCGGCCGCAAGTAGGGCATCCGGCAACAGACTCATCTTGGCGCATGGCAGGAGCGCCAATCGTCCTCGCGGCACGACCGACGGCGCTACCCTAGCCCGATGAGAAGGGTCGCCTCAGTGGCGTTTTGGGCGTTCATCGTGGTCACGTCCGTTCTTCTCTTTCCCGTCGCGGTGGTGATCTGGCTGCTGACGGTGTTGTTCGACCGTCGACTCGTGGCCTTGCATCGGTTCACGTGTTTCTGGGCGTCCCTCTACACCTGGACCAACCCTGGATGGCCCATCACCATCACCGGCCGGGAGCACATCGAGCCGAAGCACACCTACATGTTGGTGGCCAATCACCTCTCGCTGCTCGACATCCTGGTGCTCTTCCGACTGTTCAAAGACTTCAAGTGGGTGTCGAAGGTTGAGAACTTCCGGGTCCCGCTCATCGGCTGGAACATGTCTATGAACCGCTACGTGCCCCTCAAACGGGGTGATCGCGAGAGCGTGGCCCAGATGATGCGGAAGTGCCGTGAGCGAATTGGGGAAGGTTCGTCGATCATGATGTTCCCCGAGGGGACACGGTCGCGCGATGGCCAACTGCGCGATTTCAAACCCGGCGCTTTCGAGTTGGCACGGCAGAGTCACATCCCGGTGGTGCCCATTGTCATCCGAGGCACGCACGACGCCCTGCCGCGGCGGGGATTCGTGCTGCAGGGTCGCCACGAGATATCCGTCACAGTGTTGCCGCCGGTGCCCAGCGAGGCGGTCGACTCAATGACCACGCCCGAACTGTCCGACCACGTGCGCGGGCTGATCACCGCCGAACTCGAGCGCTGACGTCCGAGTCTGGCGAAGTGGGCTGCTACTCGGCCGGTGGTGCGAAACTGCGGAACGAGGCGAGCGCGCGGGGTCCATACACGGTGGCGGGGCCGCCAGCCATGAGCATGACCACACCGATGGCCTCGCTGACTTCCGCTTCGGTCGCCCCATGACGGGCCGCACCGCGGGCGTGCGATGCGATGCAGCCGTCGCACTGCGATGAGACCGAGATGGCCAGGGCGATGAGTTCCTTGGTCTTGGCGTCGAGCTCGCCAGGTGCCAACGCGGCGCTGTGCAGCTGGCCGAAAGCGGCGTAGACGTCGGGAATCGCCCGGCGAAGGTCGCGTCCGAGCGGCGCGAGCTCCTCCTGCACTCCCTTTCCGTGGGCGTGGTAGCGATCGCTGTCTGGGGTTTGCGATGTCATGGCTTCTATTGTGCTGGGGGCCCAACGGCTCCGCGGCACCAGGTGCGCGACCGGCCTCCCAAGCTCGGGGAAATCGGCTGCGAGCTGGTCGAAGTGGGCCGTGCCCGATTCGACCCCATTGGCCCGTATTGGCCCGCATTGTCGTCCCGAGGTGCTGACCGATGGGGCGTACGGCACGATTGCCCGTATGGGCTTAGCCGGAACGGAAATGAAACGTGCAAAGCTGCGTTTTGGTCTCCTCACGGGAGCGGTGGCGCTGCTGGTGTTCCTGGTGTTGCTCCTGACGACGCTGTCCAACGCGCTCGTCTCATCGCTGGTGGGAGCGCTCGAGGGCCTCCGCACCGACGGGCTGGTGTACGCCGACAGCGCCCGCGACAACATCGTGGCTTCTCGGCTGCCCGCGGAGACAGTGGCCGAAGTCGCGACGGTCCCCGGGGTCGCGGAGGCGGCGGGGATCGGGACTTTCACCTCGAATGCCCAACTTGCCGACGAACTGACCGAGGTTCAGGTCTTCGGCTACGAGTTGCAGGGCCCTGGCGCGCCCACCGGCCTGGCTTCGGGTCGACTCCCCGAGGCGCCCGGCGAGGCAGCCGTGGACGGCGGCGGACTAGCCATTGGCGACACGCTGACACTGGAGCCCGGCGGCACCACCCTCACCGTGGTCGGCACCATTCGTGGAGCGCAGTTCAACGCATTGCCCACCGCGTACGTCCAACTCGAGACCTACTCAACCGCCGTGACGGCAGCGAACCCGGGCCTGCCGTTCGTGCCCATCAACGCGGTGGCCTTCGACGTCACAGAGGGCAGCGACGTAACGACGGTGGCCACGGCGGTGACCGAGTCGATCGACGGGGTGACGGGGTACTCCCGGGATCAAGCAGTGGCGCTGATCCCCGGCATTGCATCGATCTCGCAGAGTTTCGGCATCCTGGTGGGCCTCACGTTCGTCATCGGCATCGTGGTGATCGGGTTCTTCTTCCTCATTCTGACCGTCCAGAAGATGAAAGCTTTCACATTGCTCAGAGCCATCGGTACCTCGACCGGCCGGCTGGCCGGATCCGTCGCCATACAGATCACGGCGGTGGTGCTGATCGCCTCGGCCATAGCGCTGGTGCTCACCTGGCTGGCGGTGCAGGGCCTGAACACCGGTATTCCCGTCGCCCTCGAACCGGGGCTGGTGATCGGAACGGTGCTGGCGGTGTTGGTCTTCTCACTGGCCGCCGGCCTGTTGAGCATTCGAAGAATCGCGAAGATCGATCCGGCGACAGCGGTGGGAGCCCGATGATGCTTGCGCTCAATGAGATTCGACGCGGAAAGGGACGCTTCGCGGCCATCGTGGCCGCACTATCGCTCATCGTCTTTCTGGTGTTGGTGCTCGCAGCGCTGGCTGACGGGCTGTTCTTCGGTGCCACCGGCGCGGTGCGCAGCACGTCCGCCACCGCCTACGTGTTCGACCAAGACGCGGAGGGTTCGCTGGTGCGCTCAAGGCTGCCGGAATCCGACGTCGAGAAGGTGGCGGCCGCCCCCGGCGTGGAACAGGCCGGGCCGGTGGGGGTGCTGCTCACCGGCGGCGTCGGCCCCGAGGGTCCGATTGACCTTGCGGTGTTTGGCATCGACCCCGGCGGCGCCGGCTCGCCGACTGCGGTGGAAGGCACACTTCCCAGCCCGGGTGACACCGGCAAGGCTGCAGTCGACCAGGCGCTGCGCGATGCCGGTGTCACGCTCGGATCCCAAGTGTCCGTCGGCGACGTCTCTGCCGAGGTCGTGGGCTTCACCGCGGACTCCGAGTATCAGTTGCAGCCCACCCTCTGGACCACGGTCGACACCTGGCGGGCGATGCGAGACGCGGTCCGGCCGGAACTACGCGGACAGACGGACACCGTCAACGCGGTCGCGGTGATCGCCGAGACAGACGCCGACCTCGAAAGCATTGCAGCCGCAGTGCCGGGGACGACGGCGCTGACCGCAGAAGAGACCGGACTCGCCATCCCGGGGGTGGAGCAGCAAAACTCGACGCTGAACTCCATCATCTACACCACCTTGGCGGTGGCCGGCCTGGTCGTTGCCCTCTTCTTTGCCCTTCTCGTGCTGGAGAAGCGCGAACTCTTCGCCGCGCTCAAGGCGCTGGGTGCCTCCACCGGGCGGCTGGGCCGCGGCGTGATCCTGCAAGCCCTCATCGCATCGGCCCTCGGAGTGGTGATAGGTGCCGTGGTGGCCCGCTTGTTCGACCTCATCATTCCCCCTGAAGTGCCAACGCTGTATCGCACGGAGACGCTCATCACCATCGCCATTTTCACGCTCGTCGCCGGCGTCGTCGGCGCCCTGTTCTCGCTGCGTCGAATCGCCAAGATCGACCCGGCCACCGCTATCGGAGGTGCCTTGTGACCGACCCAAACGACGATCCAGTGCTGGATGCCACGCGGTCCGCTTTCGACGGCCCGGGTGAGTCCCCGGCCGATGACGCGGCTGGTCATCCGTCGGCTCTGCTGCACGTGAATGACGTGCGCAAGGTGTATGGCAGCGGACACACCGAGGTAGTCGCGGTCTCGGACGCGACGATGGCCGTGGACGAGGGTGAGTTCGTCGCCCTCCTGGGCCCCTCGGGGTCGGGGAAGACCACGCTCATCTCCATCATCGGTGGGCTGCTGGCTCCGACCTCTGGCACCGTGACCGTCGGAGACGTCGACGTGACAGCGTTGAGCAAGAAGGAACTCACGAAGTTGCGCGCCGAGCGGGTTGGCTTCGTGTTTCAGTCGGCGAACCTCGTGCCCTTCCTGACCGCTCGGGAGAATCTGCTCTTTGTCTCGTCGTTGGTCAAGGGAATCTCGCGCACGCAAGCCAACCAACGCGCCGATCAGTTGCTGGAGGAGTTGGGACTAGCTGATCGGGCGAAGAACCTGCCGGAGCAACTCTCGGGCGGCGAGCGCCAACGCGTGGCGATCGGTCGGGCCTTGATGAACGACCCCGACCTGGTACTGGTGGATGAACCCACGGCAGCGCTCGACACCGCCATGGGTCGTCAGGTCGTGGAGTTGCTGAGGCGCGAGATCAAGGGTCGCGGCAAGACGGGCATCATGGTCACCCACGACCTGCGCATGGTGGAGTACACCGACCGGGTATTCGAGATCCTGGACGGTCACCTGACCCACGTCGAGCAACCCAGCGCCATAGGGCACTAGGCCCAAGGGGTCAGCCCCGCTGGCGCGCTCGACGACCGCAGCGGATTCGGGTGAGCCGGAGGTTCGCCGCGCGCGCAGGCGTTTTACTCGATGCCTCACATGCGGGCCGCAAAAGTTCTAGCCTCGACAGCGGGCACGCGTCGGGGCGGTCCGCGGTCGGTCGCGATCCAGGGAAGGTGGCTATGACGGCACCACTGCGCTGGTTGATGCTGGCCGGACACGTGCCGCCGGGCGGCGCTGGAAGCGGCGTCGTGCGTTACGTGGTGGAGTTCACCCGAGCGCTTGACCGGGCCGCGGACGTGGAGGTCCACGTCGTGGCTTGCCCAGCCGCCGCCAGTTGGTGGGCCGAGCGTTTGGGCGACGGCGACCGGGTGCACGTGGCCCGGGGCTGGGAGTCCTCCCGGCATGCGCGCCGCCAGCGCCGTGGCAGGGGGATCCCGGATGCCGCTGCCCGGTTCGATGTGGTGCACGGCGCACGGCACATCCTGCCGCCGGCCACGGGTGCCTTGCGCATTCTCACGGTGCACGACATGTTGCCGCTGGACCGCGAGGCCGATCATGACGACCGAGAGGCGAGCAGGCTGCGAGGGCCCTACTTGGAGTCGATCCGCGATGCGGATCTTCTGGTGTGCGTCAGCGCGGCCACGCAGAGCCGGATGCTCGCCTACGTGCCATCAGCACGCAACCGCAGTGTCGTCGTTCCGTTGGCGGCCTCACCGTCGCTGCTCACGGTTGCCGCCGAGCCCGTGGCGGCCTTGGACACCGGGCGACCGTTCATTCTGACGGTCGGCGACGGCTCTCCGCGCAAGAACCTCTCCCTGTTGCTCGCGGCATGGCCTGCGGTTCATGAGGCCGTACCCGATGCGATGCTGGTCCTCGCGGGCCCGCCGGGACGCGGCAAGCCCGAGGCCAGCGCCGAAATGCGGGTGCTGGAGGAGCGCGGGGAATTGCTGCGTCTGGGATTGGTGAGTGATGCGCACCTGCGGTGGTGCTACGAGCACACGGCCTGCGTGGCGTTGCCCAGTGCATTGGAGGGATTCGGATTACCTGTGGTGGAGGCCCAAGCCATCGGAGCACCGCTGGTCGTCTCCGACGATCCGGCCGTGTCCGAGGCCGCGCGCGACCTGGCACGGGTTGAACCCAGCGATCGCCCCGACCGATGGTCGGCGGCGTTGATCGAGCAACTCGGCCCGCCGCAAGAACGGCGAGCTCCGTTGACCGACCGCACGTGGGACGAGGTGGCGGCGGAGACAATTGCAGCCGTGCGTCGGCGGAGCCACCGGGAGTTGAGTTAGGTGGGCGATCAGATTCCTTTCGACGATCCCGACGTCGAGCGCTATTGGCGCACTGTGAGCGGACTGCATCCGTTCGCTGTGCGGCGCCGGGTGCTCCACGTGGTCGCGCGCGGACAGGAAGGCGTCGCTCGATACGTGCAGGATGCCTCCGAGTTTCAAGGCGAGGGCGAATGGGATGTGCACGTCGCCACCCCGGAACCGGAATCGATGGGGCCGTGCTGTCAGAGCCACCGGTGGGATTCCGACGGCGTCGAGGGCGAGGGCCTCATGGCACGTTCGCGTTCGCTACGACGCATCCTCGACGATGTCGCACCGGAGATGGTGGTGCTGCACGGCGCGCGGGCCGGGCTGTCTGGCCGGCTCACAGTGCGGGGCGAACTGCCGACTGTGTACCTGCCCCACGTGTGGTCCTTTCAATCGCTGTCCCCGTCGCTGGCTGCAGCGGCCCTGCGCTGGGAGCGCCGCGCCGCACGCTGGACCAACCTGATCGTTGCGGTGTCCGAAGCCCAGGTGTCGGCGACGATCAAGAATTCCATCCACGCTCCGCTGGCGATGGTGCACAATCCGGTTCCGCTGGGGTGGGGTCTGGCTGCGGCCGACGAGCGCAGGGCTGCGCGGGGTCGGCTCGGCCTGGGTGATGAGCCGCTCGCGGTATCGGTGGGGCGGCTGACGCGCCAAAAGGGTCATGATCAGTTGCTTGCCGCATGGCCGAGTATCGCCGGGGAAGCCCCGAATTCGAGGCTAGTAGTGGTCGGGGACGGTCCGCAGCGAGGTGACCTGGAGGCGGCCGCGCCGCCGGGCGTCCGCTTTGTGGGCGACGTCCCGGATCCGCACGATTGGGTTGCGGCGGCGGACGTCGTGGTGCTGCCCTCGCGGTGGGAGGGTATGTCGTTGGCGATGCTGGAGGCGATGGCCACGGGGCGTGCTGTCGTGATCACGGCAGTAGCGGGCAGTGAGGTTGTGGCGAAATCCGAGGCAGGCGCGGTGGTGCCGATCGGGAACACGGCGCTCCTAGCGTCCGCGGTAGCACAGCGACTGCGCGACGGCGCCGACAACGATGTGGAGGGGCGCCGGGGTTCGGCCTACGTGTCCAAGTACAACGACCGGGTCGGATGCTTCTTGCGGTTGTCCGCCTACTTGAGCCGGGCCCATGTGTTCGGAACGCCGGCTGTGCATTCGTGATTCTCAACCGCTACCGAGGCGCCGCGCGCGTGGGGCTGACCCGGTCGGATCAGGATTGGGGCACGTTGAAGTTCACCTGGGCGATGATGCGCCACTGCCCGTTTTCCTCCTGCATGACCGCGAACCTGGGCGCCGGTTCGGTGTTGTAGGTCTGGCCGTCGATGGTCTCGGCTGTCGCTCCCATGAAGCGGGCGACGATGAGGTCGCCCTGGCGCGTGGTGACGAAGTCGGTCAGCTCGAACGAGTCCATAGTTGCGGGGTTTGCCAGGTACTGCTCTTTGGTCGCCGACGACCCATCCGCGCGCACCAGTTGGAACGCTGGGGAGAGCAATGAATCCAGGGCTTCCTGGTCCCGCTCTGCCAATGCACCGAAGAAAGCATTCTGGGTCTCCTCGGCGATGGCCACGTCGGAGGCATCCGAGCTGCCGACGCTGGTGTCGGACTGCACGGACGGGGTAGGGCCCGGGTTGTTGGGCGTGTTGAGATTTGCGTGGGCCAGCAGCGTCTGGTCGTCTCCGTCGCGCACGAACACACTCAGACGCTGGCGCGGATCGGAGGTGTACAGCTGGGTGTCGATGCGTTCCCTGACGGTCACCGTGTAGCGCGCAACGAGAGCGTCGCCCGATTCGGTGACGAAGAAGTCTGAGAGCCGGTATGCGCCCACCTCGGCCGGATTGGCGAGGTACGCCTCTTTGTCGGCGGTGCTGCCATCCGCACGTGCGATCTGGAAGGCGGGGGCCAGGAAAGCGTCGAGCCCCTCGATGTCGCCGCGCTGCAGCAGGCTGAAGAACTCCTCGGCACCCTGTTCGGCCTGTTCGACGGTCGCCGAAGACACCGTGGCCACCGCCGCCGGTTGGGACACGGATGCCGACGCCGATGCGGTTGCGGCGTCGTCGCCGGTGGAGGAGGTACAGCCAGTCAAGAGACCGAGGCCCAGCATCGGTGCGACAAGGACAGCGCCTGTGCGTATCAATCCAGCCATGTCCTCATGCTACGCGCGTCTTTCGCCCTGAGTAGATTGATAACCATGACTCAAGTGCTCGGTGCCCTTTCCGAATTCCCGCTCGACAAGGCCACGCCGGTCAAAGTGGCTGGCACCGCCTACGTCGTGGTGCGCAGTTCGGAGGCGCCCGACGAAGTCTGCGTGGTGGTTGACAAGTGCCCTCACGCCGGACTCAGCCTCACCAAGGGTCCCCGCGGCGAGTACGCCGACGGAGTGATCACGTGCCCATGGCACAACTCCCGCTTTGACGTGTGCACCGGCGAGAACCTCGACTGGACCCCGGGGGTCGCTGGGATCAAGGCTCCCCGATGGTCGCGCAAGATCATTGCGTTGGGCAAATCTCCCGCCCCGCTGACGGTAGTGCCCGCCCAAATCGCGGAGGGCGCCGTCGTCATCGAGGGATGATCGGCTCCGTCGCATTACGGGGCAGCAGCACGACCTGATCACGGCCTTGTGACTTTGCCCGGTACAGGGCGTCGTCGGCTCGACGCATCGTGGTGGCGACGGGTTCGCCGTCGACGAGTTCAGTGGCGCCGATCGACACCGTGACACCGGACGGTGTGGCCAGCCGGATGTGGTTGAGCACCGTTTCAGCCCCGACGAGGTCGGTGCCCGGCAGCAGCAGTCCGAACTCCTCACCGCCGTACCGGGCCAACACCTCACCGTCGGTGAGGTGGGCACGCCAGGCAGTTGCCGCGGCAGCAAGCAACTCGTCTCCCGCCTGGTGTCCGAGGGTGTCATTGAATCGCTTGAAGTGGTCGAGGTCCAGCATGGCCACGGTCAGCGGTGACCGGGCCTTCTCCGACAATCGCGCAGCCTGTGTCAGGTCCTGGTCCCACGCCCGCCGATTGGGCAGGCCGGTGAGCGCATCCTCGCGCGCCTGAGACGCCAGCTCGCGGGATTGGCGTTGGACCTTCAACACCAGCAGCCTCGCTCGCCACAGCAGCAGGATCACCACCGCTACGTTGGCCAGCGCAAGCCAGCCGGTGATCCAATGTGCGTCTGCCAACGTCGCCAGGATGAGGAGGACCGGGGTGGTGAGCACGCCCCCGGCGAACAGGACCGTGGGCACCCCGCTCACGTGCACGTCCGAACTCGGTGGCCGTGTGGTCGTTCGTCCGGCCCCGGGGGCGGTGACGGCCAGGACATAGGTCAACAGCGCCGCAGCCCACAACACTTCGATGGTGGACTCGTTGTTGCTGTTTGGGCCAATCAGCAACAACTGGTGCCAAATGTCGGCGACGAGGAAGAACGCCGTCGCCAGCGCCAATAGGGCCATCGCGGGGTTGGTCCGGCGCAGGCCAAACAGGATTCGAATGAACAGGGCCAAGAGTGCGAGGTCGGCCAGGGGATAGGCGATGGCGATCGCCAATTCCAGGCCACTGGCACCTGTCTCCTGCAGCGCCGGGCCGATCACGTAGGTGCCCATAATCGACCCCGCGGCGATGGCTGCGATTGCGGTGTCGATCCAGGTCTCCACCCGTCGGCCGGGCAGGAGCCTCTTGAGCAGCAAGGCGAGGCCGGCGATCATGAAGGCGTACGACGCGAGGTAAGGGATGTCCGAGAGGGCGGGAGGGAATACCGCTCCGTTGGCGTCCATCTCGAAGCTGTAGAGGATGTCGCCCCCCACGACGAGGGCCAGGCTGGCCCAGAACAGCAGCCACACGGCGCGCGTGCTTCGGGGCAGACGCAGGACTGCGATCAGGAACACTCCACAGCCGACGATCCCGACCAGTCGGGCGAAGATGACTTGCTCAGTGGAGCCGGCGGGCAGCGTCACCATCACCACGAGTGTCGCAACCACGGCGAGGAGGGTCAGCCACCACGAGCGTGTGAAGCCGATCATCGCCTGGGGCTCCCTGTTCTTGGGCGCTGAGTGATTCGAGCGTCCAGCATAAGTTGCCGAAGGGCGGCGGCATAGTTGAGCAGAACGGTCCGATCAGGTGGCGCTGGCCACGAGCCCAGTTGGTTGCCGATACGCACGTCGTGATTCAGGACGGCCCGCAGCCGGCGGACTTCATCGTGCGCGAGGTGACAGGGGAGGAGCGGGAGCTGTGGTGGAACCGCGCAGTGGCGGCTGTGGCGGGACCAGGTAGGTGCAGTCTCAACGCCGCTCGAGCAGTCCTCGCAGGTACCCGATCTGTCCGAGGTGCATCAGGGTGTCCTCGACCACCGAGACGAGTCGCACCGCGGCCGTTACTGGTGGGTCCCATCGGTCATCCACGATGCGCGCGTACCCGTCATCGTCCAGGTTGGCGAGCACCTGCAACGTCATCTCATGCACAGCATCGTGGTATTCCAACAGCAGTTCCGGGTCGGCGACCCCGAACTGAGCCACCTCCTGCTCGGAGTGGCCGTAGCCGATAGCCGCGACCGGGTACGGCAAGTCGAAGCGGTCGGCGAACCCCTGAGATGTCCAGACCTGCTCGACCTGTCCGACTCCAGCCAGGTGGTCGTCCTGCACGCGCGACAGGTGCCAGGCCAGCCAGCCGATCGAGTTGGCCGCGTGATCGGGCTGCCAGAGCAGGTCGGCAGGAGCGAGACCGCTGACGAGCCCGCGCATTGAGTCGTTCCCTCGATCGAAGGCGTCGACGAGGATCGATGTTGCAGATGCCATGAGGGCCTCCTCTGGTGGGCATGGTGCCGGCGGCACGCTGCTCCCGAGCGTAGCCAGACCTTCCGCGGATCTGCGAACCATGCGCTGCGGCCACACTCTCGGGCGCTCTTGTTCAGCCAATGACGACGGGTCTGACGAACAACCCGGTCGTGCGGGCTCACTACCTACCCCGGTCGTGCGGGCTCTCTACCTGCCCCGGTCGTGCGGGCTCACTTCGCAGCACTGAAATCAACTCCAGCAGGAGAGGCACCATGACAATTGATGCTGGCAGGAAGTGTCGCGGGATCTCCATCCCATCTGCAAGCCAGGTCAGGAGCGAATAGCCAAGAAGTGACAGGGTGAAGGTCAAATACAAGTAGACCGTGAACCTCATTCGGGGCTTCCTTGTTTGCGCAGATAGCATGCGCCCAACTCTGAACAGGAAATATGCATTGAGAAGAAGATAGGCGAGCAAGAGGGTCTGCTTCTCGTAGCGCTTGTACTTCCCGAGCAGTTCTCCCGTACCGAAGTAGCTGGGCGGCTCGAATTGCATACGGAGCATCTGCAAGTAGAGTGCGGTCGTCTCACGCGGCGAATATTGCATTTGCTTGACAAGGCTGAAGTTGCCCGCCTCCAGCCACTGGGAGACAGGCTGACACTCAGTATTCCTGATCAACTCCAAGGCGGAGAGATATTCTTCGCCGACGTAGTCTCGTTGCGGAATCCGGCTCTTCACAATGCGGGGTGTAGACGCGGTCTGAACCCTCCGCATTCGAGTAGTGATCTGGCCACATAGTTGGTGAGGTTGCGGAAGCCCAGGGCAGAGCCGCGCAGGTGTTCTAGGCGGCCGTTGGTGGCTTCGGTTGGGCCGTTGGAGGTGCCGGGCCGGTCGAAGTAGGCCAACACGTCGGCGGCGCGTCGTTTCATGGTCTGCCCGAGCCTGCGCAGTTCGCTGAGCTCTTTGGGTACGCCGTGGCTCAGCGAGGCGATTAGCTTGACCACGGTGGCCCGTGCGCGGCGCCGGTCGGGGTTACGGTATGCGGTGATCATCTGCTGGTAGACACCCCAGGTGACCTGAACCTCGACGTGGGCATCATCGGCGAACAGCGCCTCGAGCCGGCGGTGCTGGGTGTCGGTGAGCAGGTCCCGGCCGGTGTGCAGGGTGCGCCTGGCGGCATACAGCCGGTCACCGGCCCGGCCACGCCCGCCGGTGGTGGCCTGCTGGACCCGCCGGCGACACTGGTCGAGGGCCTCGGCGAACAGGCGCACCACGTGGAACGGGTCCAGCACCGCGGTGGCGTCGGGTAGGACCTCGGCGGTGGCGGTCTTGAACCCCGTGAACCCATCCATCGCGACCACTTCCACACCGTCACGCCACGCCTGCGGGCGGGCGTTCAGCCAACTGGTGAACACCGCTTTGGATCGGCCCTCGACCATGTCCAGCAGCCTCGATGGGCCGGTGCCGTCCCGGATCGGGGTCAGGTCGATGATCACCGTGACGTACTTGTCTCCGTGGCGAGTATGGCGCCACACGTGCTCATCGACCCCGATCACCGCGACACCGTCGAACCGGCCCGGCTCATCAATCAACGCCCGCGTCCCCTCAGCGAGAACAGCGTCGTTGGCGGTGTTCCACGCCACCCCCAGCGCCTCGGCGACCCGCGCCACCGTCAGGTGCTGGCGCACGATCCCCACCAGTGCCCAGCGCAGCGCCCGCCGCGACAGTCGCGCCCGCGGCTCGGCCGCCGCCGTCATGTCCTGGCGCCACACATGCCCACACTCGCCGCACCGGTAGCGGCGCACCGTGACCTCCAGCACCGTCGGGCGCCACCCGAACGGTTCATGCGCCAAGCGCCGGACCACGCTGTCGCGCGGCGCCCCGTAACAGCCGCAACGCCGGCACCACCGGTCCTCGGCCAGCACCCGGCAGGCCAGCACCGCCCGGTTAGGCTCCAACCGCTGCCCCACCACCTCCAACCCGAGCTCGTCAACACCGGTGAAGGTAGTCAGATCAGGGGCCGTGAAGGTAGCGTCAGACATGTCGAGGTCTTCCTGCTGGGCTGTGTGAGAACTCCCATCATCGGAAGGCCTCGACCCCTACCCGGACATCGACGCGCCGAACACCGCTACACCCCCAACTGCGAAGAGCCGATAATGGCCAATTTGTCAAGATTGCCGGGGATCGAACCGTGAAAGTCTTCAATGGCGGCACGACTGCGACCAACATTGTCATTGATGTGCTTGGGTATTTCACACCGGCACAGACGTCGACTGATGGCTCCTACTTCTTTCCGCTCGATCCCGGCAGGACATACGACTCGCGCTGGAATCCAGCCCCAAGTGGCCTCACAACTGGACCACTCCCCGGGGGTGACCAACGAGTTGTTCCTACCGCAAATATGCGGGATCTCACAGCGGGTAGCATCGTTGTCAGCGATGCTGTTCCTGCTGGAGCGGAAGCTCTGTCCTACAACGTCACTGCCGTAAATACGACCAGTCGGGGTTTCCTCGAGGTTGTGCCGGCTGATCGGGCACGCGGTGGCACTTCCAGCATCAACTGGTCCGCATCAAATGATGCGATTGCCAATGGATTGGCGGTCGCGCTCCCGAATGATTCCTCTCGAACATTGCGAGTATCGTCAGGCGCCTCGGGCGATACTGATTTTCTGATTGATGTGTTCGGGTATTTTGAATGACCTTTCGGCCATGAAGAGTGCAGGGGCCCATCCTTGGCGGATGCTCCCCGCTCCGCATCGGTTGGATGCGGTGGAGGTCATCGGAGTCGACGCCCTCTTTCGCGCATTCACCCAATGCGCTCCAGAAATAGCTCGCCATAAGCTCCAGAAATGGCTCGCCATATCGGCATCGAGCACCCGCCCGGTGTGGACTCGCGATGTCCTGTTTGCCAATCCAGCGTGACCCGGCCGAACCCGCCGAGACCCCGCGTCCCGAGTATCGGTAAAGGAATCACTACAATCCAGGCCTGTCGGGGATCCCTCGATGCTCAACTCGCCAGTTATTGGAGGAAGCATGGCTATTCAGACAGACGAACCCGAGAAGCAATCGGTGCACCAGAAACACCTGAAGTCCGTCAGTGTCATGGGCATCCTGGTGATCGTCGCCGGGGCGATCATGTCCATTGCCGGTGTCACCACCTGGTTCACGGTGCAGGGCCAACTCAAGAACGAGAACATCGTGGTCTCCGAGGACGCCGACGCGTTCGCGGGTCAGGAGGTGGCTGGTCCCTTCACGGCCTACGCCGAGGCCGCGCTGATCAATAAGCACGCGATGGAAGCCAGTGGCGGCAAGACCTACGCCGAGCTTCCGCGTGACGATCCGAACCGCCAGACCGTGATGACCGCCTCGTTCCTGCGCGCCTCGCTGTTCACCTCAGTGGTGTCCTTCGGGGTGGCGGCCATGGCTGTCGGGCTTGGCGTGGTGCTGATCCTCATCGGTGCCTCGCTCGTCCGCATCGGGCGCCTGCGCATCTAGCAGGCAACCGCTCGAGCAGCTTGATCCGCTAGTACATGCCTCGTTGGATCACCCCTCGAGCCCCAGACGTCGCTGCCCGCCCTGCCCGACCCTCCGGTCGGGCAGGGCGGGCAGCGCCTCGAAGTTGCTGCGGGCGACAGCTAGTCGTGCAACCCTGAGGTATGGCCAAAGCTACAGAAACCTCTGAGTCAGCCGCAGTCCCCAGCGCTCGAAACGGGCCTGGCGACACCGCAGTCGCCAAGCTGCGCAAGTGGAACATCGTCGCCGGCTGCGTGCACCTGTTGCAGATGGTCCTCATCCTTGTGCTGGCCAACGATTTCACCCTGCCAATCACCGCGTCGTACCTGGAGGGCCCCCCAGGCACGACACCTGGAGATCCGGTGGTTCTGCTCGACTCTCGGATCGGCTGGGCGGTTGCGCTGTTCTTCGGACTGTCCGCGCTTTTCCATTTCATCGTGGCCAGCCCCTGGGGTTTCCCCCGCTATGCCGCAGGGTTGTTGCAGCGGCACAACTACTTTCGCTGGGTTGAGTACTCGCTCAGTTCTTCAGTGATGATCGTGCTGATTGCGCAGATCGTCGGAATCACCGATGTTGCCGCGCTCATCGCGATTTTCGGTGTGAACGCCTCGATGATCCTGTTCGGCTGGTTGCAGGAGAAGTACGAGTCCCCGGGCTCAGGTGGCATGTTGCCCTTCGTCTTCGGCTGCATGGCCGGGATCGTGCCGTGGATCATTGTGGTGTTCTTCGTTCTCAGCCCGGGTTCCACCAGTGCGGCGAGCCCACCTGGCTTCGTGTATGGGATCTTCATCTCGCTATTCGTCTTCTTCAACTGCTTCGCCCTGGTGCAGCTGCTGCAGTATCGAGCGCGTGGAAAGTGGGCCGACTACTTGCGCGGCGAGCGGGCGTACATCGTGCTCAGTCTCGTGGCCAAGTCAGCGCTGGCCTGGCAAGTGTTCGCGGGCACATTGGCTGGCTGAAGGGCACGATGGGTCACTTGCCCCCGCAGCTCGGTGGTGAGTCGGATCGTTACCTGCTGAGTTGACCGGCCGACCTGGCATGCTGAGCTGAATACGAGGAGGTAACGCGGATGCGGATCGGACTTGTACTGGGTGGCGGTGGACTCACTGGCGGGGCGTTCCACGCTGGGGTGGTCGCGGCTTTGGCGGATGCCGCTGGGTGGGACGCTCGGAGCGCCGGTGTGCTGCTCGGCACCTCTGCCGGATCCATCACCGCTACATCGCTGGCCGCCGGCATGCCGCCGGCGGATCTCGCCGCTCGACACCTTGGCCAGCCACTGAGCTCGGTGGGCGCGTCGATGCTGGCGAGGGTGTCGCCCGGCGCGCGGGACTTCGCCGCGGGTGAGGACGCATCACTTGCACCGGCCTCGCCTGGTCTCCTACGGGCAATGGCGCGCAATCCCCTTGGCGCTCATCCTGGCAAGGTTGTGGCTGCAGCGCTTCCGGAGGGGCGGGTCTCCACCGCGCCGATTGCCAGCAGCATGACCGAACTTTGCGCCGACTCCTGGCCATCGGCGCAGTTGCGGATCACCGCCTTCCGACTTGCTGACGGTGAGACAGTCGTGTTTGGCCGTGGCGGTGATGCGACGCCGAAGGTGGGTTCTGCGGTGGCGGCTTCCTGTGCAATCCCCGGATACTTCGCACCCGTCGACATCGACGGTGAACGCTACGTCGATGGCGGCACGACGTCAGCCTGCAACGCCGACGCCGTGCTGCATGAGGGCCTTGACGCGGTGATCATCAGCGCCCCCATGGCGATTCACTCTGGGGTGACCCTCGCTCCCGACGTGCCGTGGCGGCGGGTGATGCGCCGTCAGGTGGACAGGGAGATCACCAAACTGCGCGCAGCGGGCATGAAGGTGTTCCTCTTTGCCCCGACCAAACCTGAAGTCACCGCGATGGGGCCCAACCCCATGGCACAAGGTCGAGAGGCCGACGTCACCCGGGCCACCCTGGGCAGCGCATCCGCTCGAATTGCTGCCGACCCGTTGCTGCGCGACCTCGGCAAGCGATGAAGGCTATGCGCCGACGTCCCGGACCAGTCGATCGCCGGCGCCCCGCACGATTGTCGTGGCGGCACCGCCTTTCACAGCCACCGGTTCCTTTGGTGGGCGCGGCAGCGTTCACCGCGACCTAGGTAGCGGAACCGGCGAATACGCTGCCGGTTTCGAGGATGGCGCCAACGAGCGGCAAGTCGGAGAAGTAGGTCAAGTTGCAGACGTGCAGCAAGGGGTCGTCGGGTAGTGAAGGATCGCTCATCTTTCACGCGCTCCACGAGTGACACGGCGGGGTTCAGCGGCCAGGCCCGTCTACGGCTAGGCCCGGTGGGAAAATCGAGCAGCATCGGTACACGCAAACCCCCGCTGATGAGCGCATACGCGCGCCCGGAGGGACTCGAACCCCCAACCAGCCGGGTAGAAACCGGCGGCTCTATCCGTTGAGCTACGGGCGCCAGGGAGGCGCCGCAGGATGTGGTGCTCATTGTCCTGCCGTGCCACCGCCGCTGGCAGCCTATCGCGGTGAATTGCCGGCAGCCCCGAAGGTGCCAGGTAGTGGTGCCTAGGGATGTGGCCAAGCATTCTCCCGGCAACCCTGCAGGCTGATGGACTGCTGCTGCATCACCGGGGCGATCGCATCTGGACCCGCGCAGAACTCGTGGTCGCGGCCAAGCCCGTGGCCCACCTCGTGGTTGATCAGATAGGACCGGTAGACGCCCAGATCGGAGAACTCGGGAGTCGCGGTGAACCACCGGTCAGAGTTCAACATGGTGTGGATGCCGTCCCAACACGAGTACAGGCCCTCCGTGTATAGGCCAACCCGAGCACACATGTCATCCACCACCGCTGGAGGCGCGAGCACGATGCGAATGGACGCGTCGGCGGGACGTTCGATGCGCTGGAACGCGTATGTAGGGTCGGCGGCCCATCCGTTCGAGGTGTTGCCCAGGGTGTCTTCCACCATCTGCACGAAAGTGGGCATCTCAGCGGCAAGTGAGGCGTCCGCCTCGACCGTGTACGTGAAGACATTCCACTGCTCGAGGCCGACCACCGGCCCATCGCCGGGGGCGATGACGGTTTGTGGCAAGCCGTCGTCGTTGCTGATCAACTGGACCTGGGGCGCGGGAACCGCGGTTTCCTCGGTACTGGGAACTGGCGCGACCACGACTTCGCCGCCCGGTGCTGCGGCGGGCGAGTCAGTGCCAGCCGTGGGTGATTCGGGTGCCTGCGTCGGTGGGGGATCGATGGGCGTCAAGCCAACTGCGGGGGAGGGCAGGGCGGCTGGGGCGGCCTTGGCGGGTTCTGGTCCGAGAACCGCGGCGGTGGTCGCCTCCTGCGCTCCCGACACCTGATCCGCCTGCGCAAGGGTCCCCAAGGCCAGCAGGGCCGCCGCGGCGCCGATCGCGGCGGCGACTGTCGCCCGACCGCGGCGGGTCAAACTAGCGTGAGGCGCCTGTTCGGGCTCCTCATCCCGTGCCGTGTCGGTGGCGTCTTGGCGCCCCATGGTTACCTCATACCCGAGTCGTGAATGTGTCGTGATGTCAACGTTACCCCTGTATCGACCCGTTGCGGTGTACTACTCGGGCGTGATGGCAAGTCCGATCGAACCTGATGAGCGCCGCAGCGCACTGGCGAGGCCGATGGCCCGGCCTATGATGCCGTAGCGCTTCTTCACCAAGGCATCGACGCGGCGGGACTCCTCGGGATCAAGCAGTTCCGCGGTGCCGGGTACTTGCTCACCGGTCAGCTTTCCGCGCATATCGCACGGGGCGAGGAGGACCTTGGGGTTGTTGCGCAGTCTCTTGACCTTGCCTGAATCGATCTGCGTGGTGACGCACAGGCGATCCCCATCGCGAACCACCCAGACAGGTGTGGCGACGGGGTCACCGGACTTGCGAAATGTGGTCAGGGACAGGTACTTGCCGGTCGACAGCCGCGTGAGTTCATCCACACGAACGACTCTAGTTGCACCGGGGGAAGCGACTTGTCCACAGCCGCCGAGATTGCCCTGTCCGCAGCCCTGCGGAACCGGCAGAGTGATGCCTAGCGGTCGACTTCGCGGCCGGAACGCAGATCAGTCCAGGGGGAGTCATGCACGTCATCACCACGTCAATGATCGGAACTGCCGTCACCGACGTCCGGCACACCACCACACAATCGGGTCTGTCCATGGCCAGGTTCCGGATGGTGAGCCAGCCTCGGCGATTCGATTCGACGGCCGGCACCTTCGTCGATCAGGAGCCGTCTTTCGTGACGGTGTTTGCCTGGCGAGCTCTCGCGGATCACGTCGCAGCCAGCATCCGCAAGGGCGAGTCAGTGGTTGTGGTGGGTCGTCTCCGGGTGCGTGAGTGGAGCGATGACGGTCGCCCGCGGGTGACCGTTGAAGTCGATGCCCAAGCGGTGGGGCACGATCTCTCCCGCGGTACTGCGCGGTTCGCGCGCAGCCACAAGTCACCCGGCGCGACGACGTCGGCTCCGGAATCGAGCGATCGCAAGACCCCGGCCAGAGGCGAGGCCGCCGAGCCAGGGCTCTGCGGGGCGCAGCGGGGCTCAACGGGCGAGGCAGAGGCGGTTCCAGCCTGACCACGGCGGCACCGCACCAGCCGACTAGGGTTTGGGAGCATGGCTGAGTACATCTACACATTGCGCAGGGCCCGCAAGGCGCACGGCGACAAGGTCGTCCTTGACGACGTCACGCTGTCCTTCCTCCCGGGCGCCAAGATCGGAGTCGTCGGCCCGAACGGCGCCGGCAAGTCCAGCTTGCTGAAGATCATGGCGGGCATGGATCAGGCCTCGAACGGTGATGCGATGCTCGCACCCGGCGCGACCGTCGGCATTCTGCTGCAGGAACCGGAACTCAACCCGGACAAGTCGGTGCTCGGAAACGTCGAGGAGGGGGTGGCCCAGACGAAGGCCATGCTCGACCGATTCAACGCCATCTCGGCCGAGATGGCGGACCCCGACGCTGACTTCGATGCGCTGATGGCGGAAATGGGCAAGCTCCAGGAGGAACTTGACCGACGTGAGGCTTGGGACATCGATGCCCAACTCGAGCAGGCGATGGACGCACTGCGTTGCCCGCCGCCCGACGCGGACGTCACGGTGCTCTCAGGTGGGGAGCGTCGCCGTGTCGCGCTCTGCAAACTCCTCCTGCAGCAGCCCGACCTGCTGCTGCTCGACGAGCCGACCAACCACCTCGACGCCGAGAGTGTGCTGTGGCTCGAGCAGTTCCTGGAGAAGTACCCGGGGACCGTTGTGGCCATCACCCACGATCGCTACTTCCTTGACAACGTCGCCCAGTGGATTCTCGAACTCGACCGGGGTCGGGCGTTCCCGTACGAAGGCAACTACTCGACCTACCTTGAGACCAAGGCCTCGCGACTCAAGGTGGAGGGCGCCAAGGACGCGAAGTTGCGCCGACGCCTCACAGATGAACTGGATTGGGTGCGATCTAACCCCAAGGCGAGGCAGGCCAAGAGCAAGTCGCGATTGGCGCGCTACGAGGAGATGGCGGCCGAGGCCGAACGCACCCGGAAGCTTGACTTCGAGGAGATTCAGATCCCCCCAGGTCCCCGGCTTGGCAACGTCGTCGTCCAGGTGGAGGACCTCACAAAGGGCTTCGGTGACCGGTTGCTCATGGACGACCTGTCCTTCAGCCTGCCGCGCAATGGCATTGTCGGAGTTATCGGTCCCAACGGGGTGGGCAAGACGACGCTGTTCAAGATGATCGTCACGGCAGCCGACGCCGCCGATGGGCAGGAGGAACTGCCCAATGCCGGGGTCATCCGTGTTGGTGACACGGTGACGCTGTCCTACGTCGACCAGAACCGCGGGGGCATCGATCCCAAGAAGAACGTGTGGGAGGTTGTGTCGGAGGGCTTGGACTTCATCAACGTCGGCCGCGTGGAAGTGCCCAGCCGGGCCTACGTATCCGCGTTCGGATTCAAGGGGCCCGACCAGCAGAAGCCGGCGGGTGTGCTGTCCGGTGGCGAGCGCAACCGACTCAACCTCGCGCTGACGCTCAAGATGGGCGGCAACCTGCTCCTGCTTGACGAACCCACGAACGACCTGGACGTCGAGACCCTGGGGAGCTTGGAAAACGCACTGCTGGAGTTCCCCGGGTGCGCGGTGATCACCTCTCACGACAGGTGGTTCCTCGACCGCGTGGCAACCCACATCCTCGCCTATGAGGGCGATTCCCAGTGGTTCTGGTTCGAAGGCAACTTCGAAGGCTACGAGAAGAACAAGATCGCCCGGCTCGGTCCGGAAGCCGCCCGGCCCCACCGCGCCACCTACCGCAAACTGACACGCGGATAGCGCCGTGGTTGCCACGCGGGTGATGGCCCAGATGAGGTGGGCCGACATGGATGCTCTCGGCCACGTCCACAATGCGGCGTTCCTGAACTACTTCGAACTCGCCAGGGCCAAGTTGGTCATGTCCGTGCTGCACCTGCCGCGAGAGACCGACATGGTCCTGGTGGTGCGTCGACACGAGATCGACTACCTGCGGCCGTTGATCTACCGTCCCGAACCCGTCGCGGTCGACTCGGCGGTGAGCGCGGTGGGACGCAGTTCGATCACCCTGCAAGGGGCGGTCAGAGAACCCGCCGACGACGTCGTCTACGCGGCAATCACCACGGTGCTGGTGGCCATCGACAGATCGACCGGTGCCGCGCTGGCTATCCCGGAGTCGATTCGGGAGGCACTGCTGGTGGACTCCGGAGAGAATGAGTCATGACCACAGTGATCCTGTCGAAAGACGTGCGCGTACACCTGGCGGGAGTGCTCGGCAAACTCGTCCGCTGGAACGAGTCGGCGGTCGTGCGAGCGTTGAGCACCGACCGTGCACTCGGGATCTATGCAGATGCCCCGATGGGTGTGCTGGTCTTCATGGCGGTACCGCTGGTGGAGCCGCCCGCCCAGGCCATCGACCGTCCCGTGTCGGCACATCGGTTGCGCGATGTGCTCGGTGATGTGACCAACCCCGCGGCGGAGGCGGGCCCGCTGGCGGTTCAGCTACCCGACGCCCGCGACATGCCACCGGCGTTGGCGGCACTGCCCAACCGGGACGGATGGATCCCGGCGGAGAAGGCCACGGCCTCGGAGGTGTCCGCCGCAGTCGAGGCCGCCCTAGCTGAATTCGACGCGGCACAGGAGAAGGCTGGCGACAGTGAGGACGCCAAACGCCTCGTCGCCGATCAGTGGTGGGCGAAACCGTCGTGGGGCGGAATGCCGCTCAAGGCCCTGCACGCGGCGAAGTCGCTGGGCATGCTCACGCACCCGGGTGCGCGCATCGAATCCGCCACCCGTGCCGGCTGGAAGCGCATGCAGACCCCGGCGGGCCAAGTGTTCGTGGCGCCGCCCGAGTCCTACGCCGGCATCCCGTTGGCGGTCGTCAAATAGCCTGGAGCGCGCGACCGGCTAGGGTCGGGCTTCGAGCCAGACCGCACAGTCGGGGGGCACCGTGACCCCGCTGGGTTCCACGGTCACCACCCGGTCTGCGCCGCCAGACCCGACAAGCAGTTCGTAGTCGCCCGGAACTGCCACCGGTGAGGTGCCCGTGTTCAACACCACTCGCACCGGACGCTCTCCGGCGCGGTCGAAGGCGATCACGTCGCGGCCCAACTCCACCCAGTCCAACGATCCGGCGCCGGGCTCGTAGTCGCCCAGTCCGAGGCTGGGATGGGCCTTGCGCACTGCGAGCAGGCGACGGTAGAGCGCCAGCACCGTGTCCGGTTCGGCCTGGCCCGGGTCGCCTTGGGCGCTCACGTCGCGGGCGTAGTCAGCCCAGGTGGGCGGTTGCGGAAGCCAAGAGTTCGTACTCGGGCCGAAACCGTAGGAGGGGGCCGTCGCCGACCAGGGAAGCGGAACCCGGCAGCCGTCGCGGCCGAGCTGTTCGCCGTCGGTGCGAAAGAAGATGGGGTCGGCACGAACGTCCGCCGGCAGGTCGAACACCTCCGGTAGGCCGAGCTCCTCGCCCTGGTAGAGGTAGGCCGGCCCGGGCAGCCCCAGCATGAACGCGGTGAGCGCCCTGGCTCGGAGCAGCGCGACATCCGGCTTGTCGCTGAACCGGGACGCGTGCCGAGTCACGTCGTGGTTGCTGAGCACCCACGTGGTCGGGGCCGCGACGAGGCCGTTGGCGCTCAGTGAATCGTCGACGATCGCCTTGATGCCGTCGGCGAACCAGGGCGCTTTGAGGAAATCGAAGTTGAAAACGGTGTGCAGTTCGTCGGGACGCACATAGGCCGCCTGCCGGGCGGGCGTGGTCACCCACACCTCGCCGCAGAAGACCCGGGTCGGGGCGTAGGCGTCGGCGATGGCCCGCCAGGATCGGAATGTGTCATGCACCCCGGGCTGATCCCAGCACGGCGCCGGCTGGACATCCTCGAAGAGTCGGACGGCGCCCTCCTCGGGGGTTTGGCCGACCGACGCCAGCGAGGGGTATCCGGCGGCCTTCTCCAGGCCGTGCGCGACATCGATCCGAAAGCCGTCGACGCCTCGGTCGAACCAGAAGCGCAGCGTCGAGGCCATCTCGTCTGCGACGTCGGGATGCGACCAGTTGAGGTCCGGTTGCGAGTCGTCGAACAGGTGCAGGTACCAGTAGCCTGTGGCCTCACCGGAAGCGTCGACGATGGGCGACCAGGCCGGCCCGCCGAATACGGACACCCAGTCATTGGGCGGTTCCGAACGGTCCGGTCCGCTTCCCGCCACGCAGTGGTAGCGGCCCCAGGCCGTGGAACCCGGCGCAGTCGCGGTGGCCTCGACGAACCACCGGTGGTTGATGCTGGTGTGGTTGGGGACGATGTCCACGAACACCTTCAGGCCTCGCTCGTGGGCTCGCGAGATCAGACGCTCAGCGTCGGCCAGGGAGCCGAAGAGCGGATCGACGTCGCGATAGTCGGCCACGTCGTAGCCGCCGTCGTTCTGCGGTGAGACGTAGAACGGCGTGAGCCAGATCGCGTCCACGCCGAGATCGGCCACCGCATCGAGACGTGCCGTGATGCCCGGCAGGTCCCCGATGCCGTCGCCGTCGGAGTCTGCGAATGAACGAACGTAGATCTGATAGACGACGGCGTCCTTCCACCACAGATCATCGCCGGCGCCCTGGGCCTGTTCGGCGCGAGTCGTCGAATCGTGCGACGTCATCGGTGTCGTCCCACCGGTCGTGCTTGTTTCACCGTTCACCGGGTGCCTCCAAGAAACCGGTGTTGACCATGGCGTACGCCGCGTTGGAGAGGTACGTCCACATCTGCGCGTCCACGTCAGCGGGAAGCTCGCGCGCGTCGAGGGCGGCGCGCATGTGCGCCAACCATCGGTCACGGGCATCGCTATCGATCTGATAGGGGGCGTGGCGCATCCGCAACCGTGGGTGCCCACGTTCCTGGGAGTAGGTGGTGGGGCCTCCCCAGTACTGCTCGAGGAACATGCGCAGCCGCTCGGCCGCCGGTGCGAGGTCGTCTTCGGGGTACATGGCCCGGAGAATGTCGTCGGCTGCGACGCCAGCGTAGAAGTCGGCCACCAACGCGGCGAAGAAGTCGTGTCCGCCAAATCTGGCGAATGGAGTTTCCGAGGTATCCACGGTGATCAGCGTAGTAGTGCCTCGTCACCGTGAGAGTTCAGTTCGGACTCGACCACCGTGTCGTCGGCCCACTCCCGGCCCACGGCGACCCGTTCGGCCGAGGTAGAGATGTTCACCAGCATGGACTGGAAAACGACGCCGTGGAACGGGGCTACCGACCACCAGTAGGCGTGGCCGGGCAGCCCGCGTGGATGGTAAATGGCTCGCTGGTGGTAGACGGTGCGGCCGTCATCGTTCTTCTCCACCCCCAACTCGAGCCAGGCCAGGCCGGGCATCTTCATCTCCGCACGCAGCCGCAGCATCGAGTTCGGTTGTCGTTCCTCCACCCGCCAGAAGTCGACGGTCTCCCCGACGCGCAGGTAGCGGGCGTTGCGTCGGCCACGGCGCAACCCGACGCCGCCGACCAGGCGATCGAGGACTCCGCGCACCTCCCATGCCAGCGGGAAGGAGTACCAGCCGTTGTTGCCGCCGATCCCCTCGATGACCGACCACAGGGCATCGGGCGGCGCATCCACGACTCTGCTGCGATCGTCTGTGTAGAGGCTTCCGCCCGCCCACTCCGGGTCGTGCGGCAACGGCTCCGCGGGGGCACCTGGCACGGAAGCGTTCGACCACCGCGTGACCACGTTGGCGTCGCGCACGCGCACCAGGGCGAACGCCACGGCCCGCTCAAAAGTCAGCAGCCCGCTCGGTGGCGGGGGGACCAGCAGTTGAATGTCGTTCTCGGCGCACACGACCTCGTTGCGCAGTGATTCCACCAACGGTTTGGCGATGCTCGCCGGCACCGGCGTGATGAACCCCACCCAGTGCGCCGACAGTGTCGGGCTCAGTACCGGTACCGGCGCGATGATCCGTCGGCGCAGGCCGGCCACCGCCGCATACCGCTGCATCATCTGCCGGTAGGTGAGCACGTCGCGGCCACCGATGTCGAACGAGCGGTTGACCTCGGGGGGCAATTCAGCGCAACCGACCAGGTATCGGAGCACGTCGCGGATGGCGATTGGTTGGATGCGGTTGTGCACCCAGCGCGGCGTCACCATGGCCGGCAGCCGTTCGGTCAAGTAGCGCAGCATCTCGAAGCTGGCCGAACCGGAGCCGATGATCACTGCGGCCTTGAGTTCTGCGGTGGGGACGTCGGAGGCGCGCAGAATCTCTCCCACTTCGGCGCGGGAGCGCAAATGCGGACTCAGCTGTTCTGGCTTGCACGCCGGGGTGAGGCCACCGAGGTAGACGATGCGTCCGACGCCTTCGTCGCGGGCCGTTGCGGCGAACAGCCTCGCCAAGTTGCGCTCCACCTCCTCGAAGCCCTCGCCGAGTTGCAGCGAGTGCAGCAGGTAGTACGCCACGTCGACGCCGCGAAGCGCGGCGCGCACCTGATCCGGCTCGCCCGCGTCCCCGCGCACCACCTCCACGCTGCCAAACCAGCTGACGTCGCGCAGCCGATCAGGATGGCGGGAGAGAACCCGGACCCGATAGCCGGCTGCGAGCAGCTCGGGCACTAATCGACCCCCGATGTAGCCGGTGGCACCGGTGACCAGGCACAACTTGGCAGGTGAATCCATAGGCCCAGTGTGGCGCGGTGCGCGCCTCGCTGCATGTCGGCTGAGGTCCTGCCGGGCGTCAATTCCCTGCGCAGTCACCTCAGCGGCTGGTTCCGCAGCCGCCTCGGTGGTTGCCGAGGCGTGGGCCAGCACGCCGTCGGTTGCGTTGCCGCGCGAATTGGCACGAAACAAAGCGACCTTGCAGACGGGTAGCGGCGATAGCCTGGGCGCATGAATGATCCCGAAGGTAAAGGCCCGAGCGGCAAAGACAGCGGCGCCCCGCCCCCGACCGGGGAGTCCAAGGACTCCGCGGCGAAGGGCTCGATACCCGCGGCACGGACGGAACCAAAGGTGGAGGTGTACGGCCAAGGGCCGCCGGCGCGAGCGATGGTGGGCTACATCAAGCCGACGCTGTGGGTCGTGGGTGCGGTCTATGTGGTGGCGCTGCTGCTGCTGAACACCGAGCCCGCCCACATCAACTTCGTCTTCTTCAAGGCCGAAGTCCCCCTCGTCGTGGCGTTGGTCGTGGTGCTGGCACTTGGCTTCGGGCTCGGTGCGCTGACGGTCTGGCTGCGCGGCCGGCATCACAAGGCGGCCCCCTGACACACCGCCCAGGAGACCCTGCCGCCTGCTTCAGACCCGGCGGGTCGGATGAGTGAACTGGCTGCGGTGTCTTGCTGATTCGGTGCGCGCCAGCCCTGTCGAAGCCATAGCCTTCCAACCATGGCCGAGTTGCACGACCTGACTGCATTGGAGCAGGCGCAGGCCATCGCGGCTCGCGAGATCTCGGCGGTCGAACTCACCACCCACTACCTCGACAGAAGTTCCCGGCTGAACGACGAAGTGGGCGCCTTTGCGCGGCTTCTGCCCGAATCCGCCTTGGCCGCAGCACGTGCGGCAGATGCAGCGGTGGCGGCCGCCAACGTGCCTGCGGAGGCGTCGTTGTTCGGCGTGGTGTGCCCCATCAAAGACCTGGAAGTCATCGCAGGGGTTCCCACCGGCTTCGGCAACCCGGCGCTGCAGGTCAGTTTCGAATCCGACACCAACGTGGTCGCCGCCATGCGTGAGGCCGGTCTGATCTTTACGGGAAAGACCGCGGCGCCCGAATTCGGGTTGCCCTGCTACACCGAGCCGGACGGTTTCCCTCCGGCGCGAACCCCCTGGGATCTGCGGTTGTCGGCAGCGGGATCCTCCGGTGGCGCCGGGGCCGCTGTCGCGACGGGCCTCGCGCCGATCGCGCAGGGAAGCGATGGCGGCGGCTCCATCCGACTGCCCGCTGCCGTGTGCGGTCTGGTGGGCATCAAGGCCTCCCGCGGCCGGGTCAGCGTCGGGCCCTACAACTACGGGGTGGGTGACCTTGTCACGCTCGGTCCGCTGGCGCGCACCGTGGCCGACGCAGCCGCGCTGCTCGACGTCATGTGCGAGCACGCCGGAGCGGGAGATCCCTTCCACGCCCCGGCACCCCACGAGAGCTTCCTGGCAGCCACTCGGCGTCCGCCCGGACGCTTGCGCATCGGCTACTTCACGGAACCGATAGTGGGTGACACAGCGCCGAGCGCAACGGTGAGGGACGCGATCGACGCCACGGTGGGGCTACTTGTCGAGTTGGGACACGAGGTGGTCGAGATTGCCCCTCCGCTGCCCCGATCCGCGGTCGACCTCTTCGACGTGCTGTGGACGGCGCTGGCCGCGAGCGTGGCCCTGCCGCCGGAACTCGAGGTGACGCTGACCCCCCTGACCCGTCACCTGCGCGAGAGGGGCGACCGGTACGGCGCGGCACAGTTGGCGGGAGCGGTGGGGCAGATTCGCGCCCTGTCGCGCGCAGCGATCCTGCAGACCCAGCAATTCGACGCGGTGCTCAGCCCAACCGCAACCGATGTCGCCTTTCCTGTCGGGTCGATGCGCAACGACGACGATCCAGCGGCAGACTTCGAGGCGCAGAAGCAGTGGGCGTCCTACACCGCGGTCTACAACGTGACCGGCCAGCCGGCCATCAACGTGCCGCTGAACTGGAGTCCCGCTCGCTTGCCGGTCGGTGTGCAGTTCGCCGGTCGGCCGTATGAAGAAGCGTTACTTGTCTCACTTTCCGCACAATTGGAGGAGGCCCAGCCATGGCTGAATCGACGTCCGAGCCTATGGTGACCCCGGATCCTGACGACTCGGAGGTGCAGCCCCAGACGTCGTCGACGGTGCTGGTCGACACTGAACCCGACGATCTCGTGGCGCCCCCGTTCGTGGAAGTGGGGCACGAACTGGCGAAGTTGGCGAATGCCTACGGCGTTGCCACTGAGTATTGGGACCAAGGCGGTCGTCACCACCAAGTGTCGGCTCTCACGGTGCAGGCCGTGCTCGCCGCGTTCGGCGTCGATGCCACCACCCCCGAGGCGTGCGAGAGCGCATTGGAGGACAAGCGCCTCGAGCACTGGCGGCGCATGCTGCCGCCGGTATTCGTGATGCGGCGGGACTCCGAAGCGGTCACCTGGGTGCACGTGCGCCACGGGGATCCGGTGCGCCTGTGGATCGAACTCGAGGACGGTGGCTACCGCCACGATCTGACGCAGGTCGACAATTGGACGCCGCCGCAGTACCTCGACTCCGGTCCCGTGGGGGAGGCCAGTTTCCGACTCCCCGGTGACCTACCGCTGGGCTGGCACACGCTGCATGCGGAATCGCGCGGCGTGCAGTCGTCCTGTCCTCTCGTGGTGGCGCCGCACCGACTCGAGCTCCCCGCCTCGATGCACAACCGATCCGGTTGGGGACTTGCTGTGCAGTTGTACTCGATGCGCTCCCAGCGTTCCTGGGGCTTGGGCGATTTCGCCGATCTCGCGGACTTGGCGGCCTGGAGCGGCGCCGCGCTCGGCGCCGACTTCGTGCAGGTGAACCCGTTGCACGCAGCGGAGCCGGTCCCACCGATCGCCCAGTCGCCCTACTTGCCGGTCACGCGGCGATTCTTCAACCCGATCTACATCCGGGTTGAGGACATCCCAGAGTCCGGCTATCTGCCGGGGATTCAAGTCGACGAGATCGCGGCCCTGGGCGACGGCGTGAAGGGCGCCAACCGGTCGGCCGACCTGCTCGATCGGGATGCCACCTGGGAGGCGAAGAAGCAGGCGTTGGAGAAGGTGTGGCAGGTGCCGCGCAGCCCGGGCAGGCAGGCCCAGTACGAGGCATTCGTCGCCTCGGAGGGCGATGGTCTCGTGGACTTCGGCACCTGGTGCGCGCTCGTGGAGGAGTTCGGCCAGTACTTCACCACCTGGCCGGAGGAGTATCGGGATCCGGAGTCACCGGCGATCGTCGAGTTTCGCACGCGCAGGGCCGAGCGCATCGATTTCTACTGCTGGCTGCAGTGGGTGTGCGATGCCCAACTCGCTCACTCCCAGCACACCGCCAAGCAGTGCGGCATGCGCCTCGGCGTGCTCCACGACCTTGCTGTGGGCGTGCACCCCTATGGCGCTGATGCGTGGGCGCTGCAGCAGGTCCTGGCCTCCGGCGTGACGGTGGGCGCGCCGCCGGACATGTACAACCAGATGGGGCAGAACTGGTCCCAGCCACCCTGGCGTCCCGACACCTTGGCCGATGCTGCCTTCATTCCCTATCGCGACATGCTGCGAACGGTGTTGCGGAATGCCGGGGCCCTGCGCCTCGACCACATTCTTGGCCTGTTTCGGCTGTGGTGGATCCCGAAGGGGATGCCGGCATACGCCGGCACCTTCGTGAAGTTCGACCACGAGGCCCTGGTGAACATCCTGGTGCTGGAGGCGCACCAGGCGGGCGCTGTACTCATCGGCGAGGACCTCGGCACGGTGGAGGAGTGGGTGCAGAACCTGTTGGCCGATCGGGGCATTCTGGGCACGACGATCCTGTGGTTCGAACGGATCGGCAGCTGGATTCGGCCGGTCGAGAACTGGCGTTGGCTGTCCATGGCGTCGGTGACGGTGCACGACCTGCCGCCGACTGCGGCCTACCTTGCGGGCGAGCACATCAAACTGCGCTCCGAACTCGGGCTGTTGGCTGGTGCGGAGGATGACGAGTGGGCGGCCTTCCACGCCGAGGTTGCCGATTGGCGCGCCGAACTGGCTGCCCGTGGATTGCTGCGCCCCGATGCCTCGCTGGAGGACGTCGTGGTGGCGTTGCATCGATTGGCGGCTCGCTCACCGTCGCGTCTGACCGCCATCGCGCTGCCGGATACCGTCGGTGACGTCCGGCCGCAAAATCAGCCAGGCACCGATCAGGAGTACCCGAACTGGTGCATCCCGTTGTGTGACTCGAACGGTGAAGCTGTGCTGCTCGAGGACCTGGTGGAGTCGGAAACCCTGCGGCGGCTGGTGGCCGCGGTGGGCGGCTAGCGGCATTGATGAGGCGTCCGGTGGCGCCGCCACGCGTGGGTGTGGCACATCGTCTACGGTTGAATCCGACGGAAGGTGGAGTATGAATGCGATCGGCGCAGTAGTCGTATTTGCGGTGCTGCCTTTGGCCGTGGTCGCCGTCGTCGTGGGATTCGTGCTGGGGCCCGGTTGGAGTAGGGCGGGCCGCTGGCGCCCCGGCGAGCCGTGGCTCGACGAGTCAGTAACGCTCACGTCGGACGTCCCCGGCGCAACCGGCGATTCCGGCGATCCGGGTGATTCGGGTGAGGCAACGCCCGCGGTGGCCGTGGCGGCGCAGACCGCACCGTCGGGCAGCGGGGAACTAGTGGCGACCGGCAGCGCGGAACTCGAGCCACAGGTCGGCGCGCAAAAGTACGGAGGTGCCCGTGGCCGTTGGTGAACCGTTCAGTGCTTCGCAGCTGAACGACGTGAAGAGGTCGATCGCCCTGGCCGAGGAGATGAGCGGGCTACGGTTCGTCGTTCATGTGGGCACCCTCGAGCAGGGACGCGAGAGTGCCGAGGCGCTGATGGCCACGCTCGCAGCACCGGACACCTCGGTCCTCGTGGCCGTCGATCCCGACGCCAGGTCGGTGGACATTGTCACTGGCGGATCGGCTCGGCGGTGGTTGCCCGATGATCGGTGCCAACTCGCGATTCTGACGATGTCATCGAGGTTCGCCTACGGCGACATTGCCGGTGGCATCCGGGCCGGGCTGATCATTCTGGGTGAGCAGGCTATGCACCCGACCGTGCTGTTCACCGACGAGCCGGCGTAGCGCCGCAGCTGCACGACGTTCAGTGGGCGCAGCCGCTACCCCTGACGGTCGCGCCTGACGCAACGAACCGCGCGGGCCACCGAGTCGCGGCCCTCGATGAGCATGCGGCGCACCCCCGGCGAGAGTTCCGTCTGCGATTCGAGGAAGCGGTCTGTTCGTTCCACCGTGCTTGCGTCGACCGCCATGGCTGGGTACAACCCGGCGACGATCAGCTGGGTTATCTCCTGCGTGCGACTTTGCGCGATCGCCGGCAGGGCCGCGAAGTAGCGTTCGATGAACGGCCGCACGAGGTCCCCTTGGAACGGCTGCATAATGCCGGCGATGATCGCCTGCAGCGACGCGTTCGGCAGGCTCGGGTCGTCGAGTGCCGCGTCCCATGCCAACTGCTTGGCGGCAAGGTCGGGGGCGGCTGAGCGCGCCGTCATCGCGCGGCGCAGGCCGGCGGCCGACGGGTCCCGGTCGGACTGCTCGGCAATCGTCTCCTCGCCGGCCGCGCCCACCGACACGAGCTTGGTCACCAAGCTCCAGCGCAGATCGGTGTCGATGACCAGGCCGGGGATCTGCTCATCGCCGGTCAGCAGCCCACGCATGAAGGCGATGTCACGTCCGCCCGCGAAGAAGATCAGCCCGCGTACGAACGCGAGCTGGTGGTCACTGCCCGGCTCCGCCTGCTCGCAGGCCTCGCGCAGGACTCCGGCGAGCAGATCCGCGTAGTTGGTCCGCTGCCCGGGGTCGGCGTAGAGCGTGACGGCGCTCAACGTCTGACGCAGCACCTGCCCCACGAGTCCCACATCCGGCTCCTGGGCGATACCGGCGGCGACCAGGGCGACGAATTCGCCGGTGGGCAACTCCGCATCGCGGGTCATGTCCCAGGCTGCGCCCCAGATCAGCGCGCGAGCCAGCGGATCGGCAAGGTCGGGCAGGCCTTCGACGGCGGCGGACATCGATCGGGAATCGAGCCGGATCTTCGCGTAGGTCAGATCCAAGTCGTTCACAAGCAGTAGGTCCGGCTGGGTCTTTCCCGCCAATTCGGGCAGGTCTGTGAAATCCCCGGTGACGTCGACGTCGAGGCGCTCGCGCAGGTGCAGGACGTCGTCATCCGTGCGGTCGTAGAGGCCGACGGCCAGCCGGTGTGGCCGCAGTGTGGCTGCCACCCCGTCGGGTGAACTCGGCGGCTCCTGGATGAGCCCGACTCTGGCGTATCGACCGTCCGAGTCGACGTCGGTGTCGGGTCGAATGAGATTCACGCCAGAGGTTTGCAGCCAGGCTGCAGCCCAGTCGGACAGGTCGCGACCCGACGACTTCTCCAGCGCCCCCAGCAGGTCGGTGAGTTCGGTGTTGCCGTAGGCGTGGGCGCGGAAGTAGTCCCGCACACCGGCGAGGAACTCGGCCTCGCCGACGAAGGCCACCAACTGTTTGAGTGCGGAGGCGCCCTTCGCGTAGGTGATGCCGTCGAAATTCGTGTAGACGGCGTCGAGGTCGACCATGTCGGCGGCAATCGGATGGGTGGAGGGCAGTTGATCTTGCCGGTAGGCCCAGGCCTTGCGTTGGTTCGCGAATCCCGCCCAAGCGTGGGTGAAGCGGGTCGCGCGTTCGGCGGCGTGGTGGGCGGCCCACTCGGCGAACGACTCGTTGAGCCAGAGATCGTCCCACCACTTCATGGTCACGAGATCTCCGAACCACATGTGAGCCATTTCGTGCAGGATGGTGTTGGCACGCGTCTCGTAGGCGGATTCGGTGACGCGGGACCGGAAGATGTAGTGATCCTCGTGGAACGTCACTGCGCCGGGATTTTCCATGGCGCCGGCGTTGAACTCGGGCACGAATAGTTGGTCGTACTTGCCGAAGGCATAGGGGTAGTCGAAGGCATCCTCGAAGAAGGCCATGCCCTGTTTGGTGATGTCGAAGATGTCCTCGGCGTCGAGGTCGGCGGCCAGCGTCTGGCGGCAGAACAACCCAAGAGGGTAGGTGCCGTTGGGACCCTCGTAGGAGTCGCGTACCACGTAGTAGTCGCCCGCCACGAGTGCATAGAGGTAACTCGCCAGCGGCCAGGTGGGTTCGAAGGCCCACGTGGCGTTGCCGTCGGTGCGGTCGGTCGGCTCGGGTGTCGGGCGATTCGAGACCACCTGCCAGTGCTCCGGTGCCCGCACCGTCAGTTGCATGGGTGCCTTGATGTCGGGCTGCTCGAAGACGGCGAAGACGCGGCGGGCGTCGGCGACCTCGAACTGGGTGTACAGGTAGACGCGATCGTCGATGGGGTCGACGAATCGGTGCAGGCCCTCACCGGAGGACATGTAGCGGGCGTCGGCCACCACGCGAACGTGGTTGCGGGCGCCGAGGTTCGCCAGCGCGATGCGGCTGTCCCGGAAGGCGCTGACCGGCAGTTCCTCACCGTTGAGTTGAATCTCCTGCACTGATTCGGCGATGAGGTCCAACCACGTCTCGGCACCGTCGACGGCGCTGAACTCGACGTCGGTGATTGAGGTGAACAGTGGCCCGTCACCGGTGAGGTCAACGTGCACCCGGTAGGAGACGTCGGAGACGACGGCGGAGCGCGATTGAGCTTCGGCTCTCGTGAGGTTCTCGGCAGGCATGAGCACATCCAACCACCCCCAGTAGTCTGAGCAAGTGACCGATGCCGCGACTGTGCATGAGCGCCCGACGTCCAGCCCGACGACAGCCCGGGAAGCACCCGATCCCGGCCTGCAGCGCCAATCGCTGGACTTCTACTTCGACCCGATCTGCCCGTGGGCATGGATGACCTCACGATGGATGCTCGAAGTGGCGCGGGTGCGCCCGGTCGACATCGCCTGGCACGTCATGAGTTTGACCGTGCTCAACGAGGGCAACGAGGTGCCCGAGCAGTACCGGGATTCGATTCGGCTCGGGTGGGGTCCGGTGAGATCCGTCGTGGCAGCGCAGGAGCTTGTGGGTTCGCAGGTGGTGCTGCCGCTCTACACGGCCTTGGGGGAGCGCATCCACCTGGCGGGACGGCTGCACGAACAGGATGTGATCGACGAGGCGGTGGCGGCGGCCGGTTTGCCCGCCGAGGTGGCCCAAGCCGCCCAGGACCCCGCGTGGGACGACGCCGTGCGCAGCAGCCATCATCGGGGAATGGATCCGGTGGGGGATCAGGTGGGCACGCCCGTGATCCACGTTGCAGGCGTTGCCTTCTTCGGGCCGGTTGTGTCGCCCGCCCCCAAGGGCGAGGCGGCTGGATCACTGTTCGACGGCGTCCTGGCATGTGCGCGGACCCCGGGATTCTTTGAATTGAAGCGATCCCGCACGGTTGAGCCCATCTTCGACTAGCGGCCGGAATGACTGTCCCGAGGAGGCTGTCAGCATGAGTTATCAATATCCGCCCTATGCGGATCCGTACGCGAAGTCCAAAATCGCCGCGGGGTTGCTGGGCATCTTCCTGGGTGGGTTCGGAATCCACCGGTTCTACCTTGGATTCACCACCATCGGCGTCCTGCAGATCCTCGTCACCATCGTGACCTGCGGCATCGGCTCGATCTGGGGTCTGATTGAGGGCATCCTCTACCTCGTGGGGGCCAACGGCTTCACGACCGACGCCACCGGCCGTCCGCTGCGGGATTGATACGGGCGGTTCGGCACCGGCCGGGCCGCAGACCGGCGACGGACGGTCGTCAGCCAGCCAGTTCCTGCAGCGGCGCCGTGAAGGCGCCGGGGTCGGCGGTGTCGAACACAACCGTGGCTTCAGTGCCGCCCGCCGAACGCCAGGTGATCTCCAACTGGGGGATGCGGCCGACGGCCGGCGCCGTCCCAGCGGGGCTCTTCGCCCGGATGACGTCCACCCTGGGGATGATGAGCGTCCGGTCGGGGTTCGCGGCGGCAAAGACCACGCCATGTTCGGTGAGGGCCAGCATGCCCACCCCGAGGAGGTTCTGCTTCGCCGGAAGCGTGATGCTGTCGCACTTGGCTGACCCGAGCACCAAGGGGGTTCGGCCGTGCGTCTCGCGTGCGAGCAGTTCGGCGCTGGCCCGCAGCTGCCGCACCGCTCGTGGCCGCATCACGAAGAACGCCACCAACACCACCGCAACGAGCGCGACCAGCAGGATCCCCAGCACGATCCACACGACATCCACGAAACCGTACGCTAGCGCGTGACGTGCTCTGGTTCGGGTTCCGGTCGGTTTCTGCGGCGTGTTCGATTCCGGCTGTGACCAGCCACAATTCGCACAAGCCTGCGGCGTTCTACTCGGGGAACCTGCTTGTCATGATCAGCAATGTGGTGGCGAATCCGGCGACCATGCTCAACGGCATGATCACCAACGCCAGGATTCGCAGCACCCGGCCCAGTCTGCGCCCACGTGCGATCACCACTGCGAGCAGCGGCGGAACGGTGGCGAGCAGGGCAGTCACCACCACATACCCGGCCACGCCATCGGCGGCAGCTTGGCTGCATCCCTCCCAGCCGGAATCGCAGGCAAAGGCGGTGAATACCAGGACGAAGAAGAAGACGCCCGAGGCGACGAGTGCCACCAGCACCCAGGTCATGGCCAGGACCCATCCCGGGACTCCAAGCCGCTTGGGCGTGCTCGGGTGGCCACTGAGGTGTGCGGTCCACGAAGTGCCATCGAAATAGCGCAGGTCAGCCGTCGTTTGACCGGACGCCCACGGGTCGGGGTACCAGCCGGGTGCCGACCTGCTCGTGGTTGCCGGGGTGACTGGCTGAATTGCGCTCGCGGGGGTGGCCGGCCCAGTGGTGCTCAGCGGGATCACGGCCTGCGGGGTGGCCGGCATCACCTGGGTCGGGTGTTCGGATGGAATCGGCATGAGCACCGTCGTCTCGGACTCCGCGTCGTTGGTGCGGTATTCCTCGGCCATGACCGCAGACACTACCTGCTGGCGGGCGCAGATGGGTCGGGGCGGACATCGCCGAGCCTCCTCGCAGCTTCGTCCGGTGCGCAGGCTGGATCTGTCGACGGAAAGGGGTAGGACGGGGCGGTTCGCGTGGAGGTGATGCTGCGGCCGGATGATCGAGGCTCGGTAGTGCGACCACCTCGTGAGTGTGGGCACGAGGCCATCCAACCAAGGCTTCGTCGCTGGGTGGCGCTACCGGCAGTTGGTCGGATCTCGGTTCTGAGATCCGCGCGGTCACTACAGTGGTGTGGGTCGTGCAGTTAAGTGACGGTGGCGGAGGCGGCTGTCAGGTGGGAGGAACAATGTCGAGTGCAACCGACGCCGTCGACGTCGGCGAGGCCAGGACTCGGCCCAGCTTGGGTCGCCAACTCGGTTGGTACTTCGGGGGGCTCATCGCCGTCTATGCGATCGGCATGGTTGCGTTCTGGCCGCCCGCGGGTGAGCAGCCGGATCCGGCGATCTTCCTGGTGCTCATGTTCGCCCCCACCGCGGGCGCTCTCCTGGCGCGTTTCGTCGCCAAGGGGCGCATTCAATGGGGGCGGCCCAACTGGTGGCTCTTGGCGGGGTTGGTGCCCGCCGTGGCAGTGCTGGGTGTCTACCTCGTCGGGGTGCTGTTCGGCTGGGACACCGAGGACCCTGGGCTACTTCGATCCGCGCTGATCACGGCACCGGTGGCGATCGCGCTGGCATCGGTGTCAGCGGCGGGCGAGGAGATCGGCTGGCGGGGGTTCTTGTGGCCGACGCTGCGGGTCCGCGACGGGTTCTGGCGGGTCAGTCTGATCGTCGGTGTGATCTGGTGGATCTACCACGTCCCCTTGGTGCTGTTCGGCTGGTATGGCAGCCTGGCCGGGCTACCGGCCTTCACGGTGGCCATCGCCGGTTTCACGCTTTTCGTCGGGGTGCTCACCGATCGATCGAAGTCGTTGTGGCCCAGCGTGGTGGCCCACGGGACCTGGAATGGACTGGTGGCCACGAGTTTCGCTGCGACGGTGGGAGGCGAAAGTGTGCCGGCCTTCGCCGGCAGCGACGAATTAATGGGCGAGTTCGGCTGGCTCGCCGCGATCACCATGGCAATCCTCGGGTTGGCGACCGCCCTATGGCACACCCGGCGACGTTGACCCAGGGCGGCTCGTGACCTGGCGGGCCGACTCGTGGTGCGTCCGGCTCCTGCGCACGAGGCCGACGGCACCGACCGAGAATGGCCACCGCGGCCGCGGCGAGCACAGTCCGTGAGTTCTAGTTGGTGGCCTGGCCTGGCCGGTGTCGGCCAGGCCGCGCATGACCGAGAAGAAGAACAGCAGCACACCCACCATCAGCCAGACAAAGGCCACGGTGGTGGTCTGTTCTCGTGACGGGGAGGTGCCCCGCGGTGGCGGGGCTGCTACTGCGGTTGCGGTTGCTGGGCCAGCTTGGGCCTAGTGGGTGACAACTCGGGACTAAACCGAACGGGGCCCGGCGAGGGTCGTAGCACCTACGCACGACCATGTCCGTCGCACCGCCACTGGTTATGAATGTAAATACATAGGTCGTTCGCATCAGGCTCTATTTCGATATAGCTTGGCGCCCCTCCACCCTCCGCCCGGTGCCCCGCCGATATCCGGAGCAATTGTGGCTTTCCCCACATTTGTTTCGCCATGCGGCAGACGCTAACACGAATTTCCGCCGAATCGGGCCTGAGGTACGATATGCCCCCCGCCCGTGAGTCGCGCCCCCATGACCGGTGTGGACGTGGAGGGCGGTACATCGCTCGCCTCGGTGGGCACGGATTCGTGCCCACCGGTCGCCTGGCCGAGGACCTCACCCTTCCCGCGAGTGCACACCTTCGTCACAGTAGGCACCTGATTCGGCCCCGCGAGCGGTGGAGACATGCAACGCAATCTCGCCGGTCACCAATACTGGATCGTGCCGAACAACTCGACGAAGGTCCTTGGTTCCTGGGCCGATGGCGACGAGGAGCTCCTCGACCGCCTCCGGACCAGGCCCTCCACGTGATGAATCTCCCGTAGCCCTGCGAAAGGTGGGAGGCTGGCCCTCGCATCCGGGACGATGCGAACCCCGCTGCCGACTGTACGCCGAGAAGGACGAATGCAATCTGAAAACCTGACGAGGACCTTGGCCGACGGCCGGACGCTGGCCTGGGCAGAGTACGGAGTGCCGGACGGCAGAAGTGTCCTGTTCTTCCACGGCGGCAACGACTCCCGCCTCGCCGGTCGACTGTTGGCCGACGCTGCCACGCGAGCCAACGTCCGCCTGATCTGCCCCGACCGGCCCGGATACGGCGCGTCCACCTTCTCAGCCGGCCGAACCTTCCTGGACTGGGCAAACGACGTGGGCCACCTCACCGATGGCCTTGGGATCACCGGGTACCGGGTCGTGGGTCACTCGGGCGGAGGCCCCCATGCCCTCGCCTGCGCACACTCGCATCCAGGGCGTGTCCAATCCGTGGCGACTGTGTCGTCGCCCGCACCGCAAGGGAAGGGGGTGTGGGGGGAGGAGAGGGGAGGAGGGGTAGGAAGAGTTTCAGAGGGCAGGTGGGGTTCACCTCACGACGTCCCCCCCTCAAATCTGGCACGGTGGCCGAGATCGGCAGGCGGCGTTGGGCTGGAGCGCGTTCCTCGCCGAGCAATTGCCCCACGCAACCCTGGCGATTGATGAGAAGGGAGGACACTTCTCCACCCTCATCAACAACGCGGCCCAGATCCTGACCGGGACCGCCGCCGATTCCTAGCGCAACACCGCCGAGCTGCGGCCCCTCCCACGACGACGCCTGGCGCGCTGCAGGACTCGGGAAGTCTTGGGCGTTCGGCTTTCGCCCTGAAGAGTTGGTGGCCGACGCAGAGGCCTCCTCATCTCCGGCCTACCCTGGGCGGGCGAAGCCGGAGTCGTGAGGGCGGCAGTGCGGGGAGGTTGAGTGCGTAGCCAGCAGGCGAAGTCTGTGTGGGTCGGGCAGCCGTGGCGCGTGGTGCTCCGAGACCTGGAACTGGACGAGCGGGCGGTCCTACGTCGTGCTGGCCAACCATTGGGTCTGTTCCAAGGCGCCGGTTGCTGGATATCGGTCGATGACTTCTACGCATTGTTCGATGCCGTGGAAGCCGAGGCCGGCGACCCCACCGTCGCGATCCGGGGAGGCACCGTTCTGTCGGCCGAACTGTTCGACCCTGCGTACTTCTCAGCGATCTGCTCGCCGAACCTGAACGCTGCCTTCACCCGGCTCGGCGAGCACATGCGGCATGTGGGTCCGTTCGGTCTCGAGGTCGAGGTTGCGCACAACGAGACGACCGTTCGGTACGGATGCAAGCACCGGCCAGATGTGGCGAGGGGGCTCGGTCTCTCGCAGTTGGCGTTCCTCGTCGCGTTGGCTCGCCGCGCCACTCGACACCGGATCGTGCCGGAACGGGTAGTGGTCGCCGGGTCCGTGGACGACCTCGACGGGATGCGAGGAGTTCTTCGGATGCTCCCTAGTCGGTGGCGACGTGTACTCGATCGCCTTCGGCGCCTTCGACGCGCAGCGACCGTTCCTGACCCACAACGAGGAGATGTGGAAGGCCTTTGAGCCCGGTCTACGGAGGCGGATGGCCGAAGCCGTTGAGCGTCGTTCGACGACCGAGGAGGTCGAGCAAGCCCTATTCGAGCTCCTCCCGAGCGGTCGGAGCAGGATGAGCGATGTCGCGAGCGAACTTGGAGTCGGGGGCCGGACACTGCAGCGGCGCCTCGCATCGGAGGGAACGAGCTGGCTCCACGTGCTCAACCAGACCCGGGAGCGATTGGCCCGACACTACTTCGAGTCCACCGATCTGAGCCCCACCCAGGTCGGCTTCCTCCTCGGCTTCGACGACCCGAACTCGCTCTTCCGAGCCTTCCAGCGGTGGACGGGCACCACTCCCGAAGCCTGGCGCGCCAAAGCTCGGATCGCGGAATAGTCCACACCCTTCGCGGTAGAGGCGGTGGCGTGATCTCGGCGCGGATTGACGCATCCGGCAAGCAGGTTGGCGCATTCGGCGAGTGCACCTCAGTCAGCCGAAGCCCACAATTGAACTCATGGCGACCGACCAGATCCTGAGCCACACACTGACGCATTCAACACAACACGGAGGTACACCATGCCCCAGACAGTCCTGATCACCGGCGCGAGCTCCGGGATCGGCAAGGCAACCGCAGCCCTGTTTGCCGATCGAGGCTGGAACGTCGTCGCCACCATGCGCAATCCCGACGATGGCACGGACTTCGCGGACCTCGACAACGTTCTCGTCACCGCACTCGACGTGCTCGACAGCGCGTCGATCAAGGCGGCGGTCGCCGCCGCCACGGAGCGGTTCGGAACCATCGACGTGCTCGTGAACAACGCCGGCTACGGCTCCTACGGGCCGCTGGAGGCCACACCGATCGAGACACTGCGCCGCCAGTTCGACGTCAACGTGTTCGGCCTTGTCGAAACCCTGCGTGCGGTCCTGCCCACGATGCGGGCCCAGCGCAGCGGGGTGATCGTCAACATTTCGTCGGTCGGTGGGCGCATGGCGTACCCGCTGGGTTCGCTCTACCACGGCTCGAAGTGGGCGGTGGAGGGCATCTCCGAGGCGGTCCACTTCGAACTTTCAACGCTCGGAATCCGAGTGAAGATCGTCGAGCCCGGTGGCGTGAACACCGACTTCGCCGGTCGCTCGTTCGTGTTCACCCACGAACCTGATCTCGCCGATTACCAGCCGCTAGTCGACATGGCCACCGCTGCCATTGAGGACGCCGAGCAGAGCGGCAACCAGGAGCCGCAGGAGGTCGCCGAGGTGATCTACACCGCCGCGACCGACGGCACCACTCAACTGCGGTACATCTCCGGCGAGGGTGCGCGGCAGTTGCTGGAAAGTCGCTACTCGCCCGAGCAGGACGAGCAATTCGTCGCTGGCTTTCGCGCCCAGTTCGGCCTCTAGACGCATCGAGTCGGCACTTCTGAAGGAGCCCCTCATGAACGTCTCGAACGACCGGCCCCGCAGGCGCAGGCTCTCGGTCGCGGGCATGATTCTGGCCACTTCGCTCGTCGTCGCCGCGTGCGGTGGTGGGGACGAAGCGGCGTCTGAATCAGCCTCCTCGACCGCGCCGCCGGCGACGGTCGACGTGCCGGCCGTCGTCGACTGCCCTGCAGTGCCGACGGGAGTGAGCCAGTTCGTTCTCGACGCCGGTGGGGCAGAGCACGACGTTCGGGTGTACGTCCCGACGACCTACGACGGCGGCTCCGAGCTCCCCCTGGTCATGAACTTCCACGGCTTCGGTTCCACCGGCGACCAGCAGGCCGCGTTCACCGGCTACGAGGAGCTCGCCGAGGAGGAGGGCTTCATCGTCGTCCATCCGACCGCCGTCCCGTCGAGTACCGACGAACAGGGACGCAACGCATGGGAGTCGCTGGCCACCGACGACCCGGGCAAGGACGACTTCGAGTTCACGGACGAACTCCTCGATCTGCTCATCGCGGACTACTGCGTCGACGCGACCCGGGTGTACGCAACCGGGATGTCGGGTGGGGGTCTGTTCGCGAGCCAGCTCGTGTGTGAGATGTCCGATCGCCTTGCCGCTGCGGTGTCGGTCGCTGCGATCTACTTCCCGGCGTCGTGCGACCCGGCAGAGGCGGTGCCGTTCATGGCGATTCACGGTACGGATGACCCGACCGTGCCGTTCGACGGCGACCTCGCCGGCACGAGATTCGAAGCGGAGGCGTTCGCCCAGCTGCTGTTCTCCACGCCGATCCCCGATCAGTTCGCCGAGTTCGCGCGGGTGATGGGCTGCGACCTCGAGCCTGAGCGGATCCAGACGTCGACCGACGTCTTCACCACGACCTACTCCGGTTGTGACGACGGCGTGCCGATGGTGTTCCAGGAGGTGGTCGGCGGTGGCCACGCCTGGCCGAGTTCACCGTTCACCGAGCCGGACTCGCCGGTGGTCGGGCAGCTGACACAGCTGCAGGGCTACAGCACCTTCGACCTCGACGCCACGGCCGACGCCTGGGCCTTCTTCCAGAAGCACACCAGAGACGTCTGAGTGTCTGTCAGCGGTGATAAGCGCTCTGACCTGGGCAAATAGTGGAGCGGGTGACGGGAATCGAACCCGCATGGCCAGCTTGGAAGGCTGGGGCTCTGCCATTGAGCTACACCCGCGCGGTGCCGCCACTCGCCGGGGCGGCACCGCGACACATGTTAGTAGGTGGTGCTTGGTGGGTTAGGCGCTGGGCGTGGAACCCGTCGATCCGCCGCCGAGCAGGCCGCCGAGCAGACCGGAGAGTTGCTCTCCACCGGGGATCTTGCTGAGTACTTCACCGATGTTTCCCGCACCGGGGAGTTGGCCGGAGGGCGACAACTTGTCGACTATTCCGGGCAGCGTTTGGGCAAGGCCGCTGGCGAACTCCTGGGCCGACATTCCGGCCTTCTCGGCGGATGCCTTGAGTTGCTCCGGGCCGAGGGCCTGGGCGATCTGGCTTGGGTCCGCCGCCAGGTTCGCGCCCTGACCCACCCAGGATTGGACCTGCTCGCCCAAGCCGTTCGCCTGCAGCTTGCCCAGCAGATCCTGCAGTCCACCATTCTGCTGGATCAAGTCGACCATGGGCTGCAGCATGCCCTGGAGCTTGCTCGGGTCGAGCGCGCTGCCCGCCGAACCGAGAAGTTGCTGCAGCATCGCTGCGGGGTCGTTGGCCATTGTGAGTCCCTTTCGTCGTGGTCCGCCAGCCACCTGTGCGGCTGGGCGGGTGGTGCTCGAAACATGGTCGGATTCATCGTGGCGCTACCCACCGGCGGTTGTCGCGGCGAGCCACGTAGACTCTGGCGGAGCAAAGTCACCACGGGGCGTAGCGTAGTGGCTAGCGCGCCTGCTTTGGGTGCAGGAGATCGGGAGTTCGAGTCTCCCCGCCCCGACACGTTGGTCCACCGATCCCTACCTGGAGTTGGCACATACCGTGAAGAGCACGTTGGAGAGTCTTTCCCCCACCCGCGTCCGGATCGTGGTCGAGATGCCGCCCGAGGATCTGCAACCTGCGCTGGACAACGCCTTCAAGAAGATCGCCTCCCAGGTGAACGTGCCCGGCTTCCGCCGCGGCAAGGTGCCCGCCCGCATCATCGAACAGCGTTTCGGGCGTTCGGTCGTGCTGCAGGAGGCCCTTGAGGAGGCCGTGCCTGCCGCCTACGAGCAGGCCATCGCCGAACATGAGGTGGCCGCCCTGGGCCAGCCCAACATCGTGATCGACCAGGATCTTGCCGGGCTCGGCGAGGACGACGCAGTGGAGTTCGTTGCTGAGGTGGACATCCGCCCCGAGCTCGAACTGCCCGACTTCTCCGAATTGGCGATCGAGGTCTCGGACAACGAAGTGGACGATGAGAGCGTCGCTGCGCAACTCGACGAGTTGCGCGGTCGGTTCGCCACCGTCACTCCGGTGGAGCGTGCCGTTGCCGACGGCGACCTGGTCGTGGTCGACGTGGTGGGTGAGCACGAGGGCGACGAACTCGACGAATACACAAGCGCCGGCATGACCTTCGAGGTCGGTACCGGCAAGATGATCCCCGGATTCGACGATGCCATCGTCGGTGCCACCGAGGACGACACGGTCGAGTTCACCCACACCCCGGACGAAGGTGACCACGCGGGCAAGGAAATCCTGCTCAAGGTCACGGTCAAGGGCGTGCGGGAGCGCGAACTGCCCGAGGCCGATGACGACTTCGCCCAACTCGCGAGTGAGTTCGACACGATCGAGGAACTGCGCGACGACCTCAAGACCCGTTTGGCTCGGGTCAAGCTGGTGGAGCAGGGCATCGAAGCGCGCGACAAGATCAACGAGTTCCTCCTGGAGAACACCGAGATCCCGGTCCCCGAGAGTTTGCTGGACCAAATGGTTGAGCAGCATTTCGCCGACGGTCACGGCGACGACGCCCACCGCGAGGAGTTCGTGGCGCAGACCCTTGAGGGCCTGCGCAGCCAGTTCCTGCTCGACACGCTTGCCGACCAGCTCGAGGTCGAGGTGTCGCAGGACGATGTCACGCAATGGATCGTGCAGCAGGCACCGCGCTACGAGATGACCCCGGATCAGTTCGTGCAGGCGCTCGTGCAGGCCGATCAACTGAGCAACGCGCTGGGCGACGTCCGGCGCGCCAAGGCCCTGTCCGTGGTGCTGGAGCAGGCCGTCATCACCGATGCCTCCGGCCGTCCGGTGGACCTCACCGCCCTCGACGAGGTCGTCGAGGAGGACGAGGAGCTCGAGATCGACGAGGCTGAAGCGGACGAGGCGAAGCGGACGAGCGAAGCGGACGAGGCGGAAGCCGACGAGATCGCCAGCGAGTCCGCCGAGGGCAAAGACGACTAGGTCGCCGCAGCGCCCCTGCGCCGTCAGCGAACACTGACGGTGCAGGGGAACGGAACCACGCATCACCGGGTTAGGGTCATCGCAACCACCAAAGAATCAACCGACTCGAACTGAAAGGGCGTGTGTGTTGGCCACCACGAACAGTCCGGGCCTCGCAGTCCCAGATTTGCGAGGAACCCCAGCATCTCCCATGGCTGGCTACGACGACTCGGTCTACCAGCGGCTGCTGCGCGAGCGGATCGTCTTCCTCGGATCCCAGGTCGAGGATTCCGTGGCAAACCTGCTGTGTGCCCAGATCCTGCTGCTGGCTGCTGAGGATCCCGATGCGGACATCTTCCTCTACATCAACTCGCCCGGTGGTTCGGTAACTGCCGGTATGGCGATCTACGACACGATGCAGTACGTGAACAACGACGTGGCGACCGTAGCCATGGGACTGGCGGCTTCGATGGGGCAGTTCCTGCTCAGCGCGGGCGCGCCGGGCAAACGCTACGCGCTGCCGCATGCGCGCATCATGATGCACCAGCCCTCCGGTGGCATCGGTGGAACGGCCAGCGACATCAAGATCCAAGCCGAACAGATGCTGCACATCAAGAAGCAGATGGCACAGTTGATCTCCGAGCAGACCGGGCAGTCGCTCGAGCAGGTCGAACGCGACTCGGACCGCGATCGCTGGTTCACCGCCGATGAGGCGCTTGAGTACGGCTTCATCGACCAGGTCGTGCGCAGTGCGACCGACGTCACCGGAAGCGGAGGGACCGTCAAGTGAACCTGTCACCAATGGGCGCGCGGGCGACCGGTCGGATCGAACTGCCACAGTCGCGATACGTGCTGCCGGAATTCCGGGAGCGATCGGCGAACGGCGAGCGCATCCACAATCCGTACACCAAGCTCTTCGAAGAGCGCATTATCTTCCTCGGTGTGCAGATCGACGACGCCTCTGCCGACGACGTCATGGCACAGTTGCTGACCCTCGAGTCGCTCGACCCGGATCGCGACATCTCGATCTACATCAACTCCCCCGGTGGTTCCTACACCGCGATGACGGCCATCTACGACACCATGCAGTTCGTCAAGCCGGAGATCCAGACGGTGTGCCTCGGGCAGGCGGCCAGCGCAGCGGCCGTGTTGCTGGCGGCGGGCAGTCCGGGCAAGCGGTACGCGCTGCCCCATGCCCGGGTCTTGATTCACCAGCCCTACACCGAGGGTGGCGGTCAAGGATCGGACATCGAGATCCAGGCCAACGAGATCTTGCGGATGCGCAAGGAGATGGAAGGCATCATCGCCGACCACACCGGACGCACTCCCGAGCAGGTGGAGCGCGATATCGAGCGCGACAAGATCCTCACCGCCGACGAAGCCAAGGAATACGGCATCGTCGACCAGGTCATCGCCTCCCGTAAGGCGGCGGCTTCCCGCTAGGAAACCAACCAACGAGTGTGGGTGGTCGTCCGGTGTTCCGGCGGCCACCCACACTCGTTGTGATGTTGCAACCGCCACTCCGGCGGCTCGCAACACGGCACCCCGCGCGTTCGGCGTATCGTCGAACCACGGGGTAGCGTGTGTCTCAGTGTTCGACTTCCGGACGGGGAGTCGGGGAAGGTGAGGTCGGTCCATGGCACGAATCAGCGACGGGGCTGACCTGCTCAAGTGCTCCTTCTGCGGCAAGAGTCAGAAGCAGGTGAAGAAGCTCATCGCAGGACCGGGCGTCTACATCTGCGACGAGTGCATCGACCTGTGCAACGAGATCATCGAAGAGGAATTCAACGAGGCGGCCGACCTCAAGTTCGACGAACTGCCCAAGCCGCGGGAGATCTACGAGTTCCTCAGCAAGTACGTGATCGGCCAGGAGACCGCCAAGAAGGCACTCAGCGTCGCGGTCTACAACCACTACAAGCGGGTGCAGGCGGGTGCGGAGGAACAGCGCCGTCTGGCTGACGAGATTGAACTGGCCAAGTCGAACATCCTCCTGCTCGGCCCAACCGGCTCCGGAAAGACCCTGCTTGCCCAGACGTTGGCGCGCATGCTCAACGTCCCCTTCGCTATTGCCGATGCCACGGCCTTGACCGAGGCGGGCTACGTGGGGGAGGACGTCGAGAACATCCTGCTCAAGCTGATCCAGGCCGCTGACTACGACGTCAAGCGTGCAGAGCAGGGCATCATCTACATCGATGAGATCGACAAGATCGCCCGGAAGTCGGAGAATCCTTCGATCACCCGCGACGTCTCAGGTGAAGGCGTCCAGCAGGCCCTGCTGAAGATCCTTGAGGGCACCACCGCTTCGGTTCCCCCGCAGGGCGGCCGCAAGCATCCGCATCAGGAGTTCATCCAGATCGACACCTCTAACGTCCTCTTCATCGTCGGCGGCGCATTCGCTGGTCTCGACGACATCATCGGCCAGCGGGTCGGCAAGCACTCGTTGGGCTTCACCGGGGCCATCGAGCACACCCGTGCCGATGACTCCGAGTTGTTCGCCGAGGCCATGCCGGAGGACCTGCTCAAGTTCGGGCTCATCCCGGAATTCATCGGGCGTCTGCCGGTGATGACGTCGGTGACTGCGCTCGACCGCGAAGGCATGATCAGCGTCCTGACCGAGCCGAAGAATGCCCTCGTGCGCCAGTACCAGAAGCTGTTCGAACTCGACGGCGTCACGCTGGAATTCGAGGACGAAGCACTGGGCGCAATCGCCGACCAGGCGATGAAGCGCGGCACTGGCGCGCGTGGACTGCGCTCGATCATGGAAGAAGTCCTGCTCAACGTGATGTACGACGTGCCGAGCCGCGACGACGTCGCCACCGTGATCATCACCAAGGACGTGGTGGACGAGAACGTGCTGCCCACCCTCGTGCCGGTGCAGGCACCTCGTCGGCGCGAACGCCGCGAGAAGTCCGCCTGATCCTCTGCTTGCGCGATTGGCCCACGGTAGGACGAAAGTCCCTACCGGTTCAGCTGCCCGGAGGTTGACAGTTGCAGTGAGGCCGTAATTCCGGTCCACCCGGCCCCTACCTGCGGCTTCGTCGTACAGACGGCGGGTCTGTACGTAGCGACTTGGGGGTGCGACATGTGCGACAAGCTGTCGGCGACGCTCATTGCGGTGCTGGCTCTGATTGTGGGATTGCTGGGCGTGGCTGCACCGTCCGGTGCCCAGGCCGCTGGCGTCCCCACGGGGAACGTCGTGGTCGATCCAACCTTCGCGCCGGTGGGCGGTGTCGGGGGGCGAGTCAAAGCCAGCGTCACCCAACCAGACGACAAAATCATCATCGGCGGCTACTTCCTGATGGTGGGAGGCGGTGACCACCCCAACGTGGCGCGGTTGAATCCCGACGGCAGCGTCGACGCCGGCTTCACAGCCGACGTGACGGGGACGGTGAATGCGCTGGCGCTCCAGCCCGACGGGAAGGTTGTGATCGGCGGGACCTTCACCGCGGTCGATCAGGTGGCGCGCGGAGGTATCGCCCGACTCCTACCTGACGGTTCGCTGGATGCCACGTTCGACCCCGGCACCGGGGTGACGACGGCACCAGGCGGGAGCAGCGTGAACGCCCTCGCCATTCAGGCTGACGGCGCAGTGATCGTCGGAGGAAATTTCGTGGCGGTCAATGGCGTGGCGCGGACCGGAATCGCCCGGCTGTCCACGACCGGCGCCCTGGATCCGACCTACGCCAATGCCGGTGGCTTCGGTGGCGCTGTGTCCACGGTGCTGCTCCAGCCCGACGGAGCGTTGGTCGTTGGGGGTAGCTTCGGCTCGTACCAGGGCGTCGATCGTCGTGGGATCGCCCGGTTGCTTCCCAACGGTGACCTCGACTCGTCCTTCGACCCGGGCGGCGGCATCGGCACGCTGACTGCTGGCGCCGGGCTCATGAACGGCTGGGTGGCCGCCCTTGCCATCCAACCTGACGGCCGCATTCTGGTAGGTGGGCGGTTCAACTGGGTCGACGGCTTCGAGATGCGAGGCCTGACCAGGCTCAACACCGACGGTTCGCGGGACGCAGCGCTGAACATCGGCAGCGGGTTCGGATACGTCGACCAGCCCACCGCATTCGCCGCAATTGCGGCTCTCCACCTCGCCGCGGACGGATCAATTCTGGCGGGCGGCGACTTCAGCCTCGTCAACGGAACGGAAATCTCCAGGCTGGCGAGGTTGACGCCCACCGGCTCCCTGGACCCCTCATTCGACCCCGGAACCGGAGTCGAGGGTGCCCCCTACCAGAACACGGTTGACACCTTGTCGGCCCAACCGGACGCCAAGGTCCTCGTCGGTGGCCTCTTCGCGATCTACGACGGCGCGCTGCGCAATGCCCTCTTCCGGGTGACGGCCGACGGATCCGCGGACGCCGCGTTCGATCCCGGCGTGGCTCTGGGCACGGGGTTCAACGGTTCGGTCCACGACGTGGCGGTGCAGGCCGACGGCAAGACCATCGCCGCCGGTTCTTTCGGCTCGTTCAACGGCACGCCACGCAGCGGTATCGCGCGTCTCAACGCCGACGGCACCCTGGATCTCGGATTTCAGCCGCAACTCGACTTCGACCTGGGGTCGGTGAGCGCCATTGCGCTCCAACCGGACGGAAAGATCGTCATCGGCGGCGGCTTCTCGGCAGTCAACGGGATCCCGCGGGCACAGGTCGCCCGACTCAACCCCGACGGAACCCTCGACGCCACCTTTGATCCCGGCAGTGGTTTCGATGGGGTGCAGCACGGCGTCACGTCGCTGCTGCTGCAACCCGACGGCAAGGTCGTGGCGGGAGGGGATTTCACCACCTTCAACGGCCAGCCGGCCCCACGCATCGTCCGGCTCAACCCCGATGGGTCGCGCGACGCCTCCTTCGTCCTTGGTCTGGGCATCATCGGCCCGAAGGGCACCATCGTGCACGACGTGGCCCTGCAACCCGACGGCAAGATCGTGGCTGCCGGCTCCTTCACCGCCTACGGTGGCTACTGGCCGACGCCGAATCTCACCCGCATCAACCCCGACGGCAGCCTCGACCCCTCGCTGCCGGGGGTAGCCAACGAGACCCAATTCGCAGTAGACATCGCACCGGACGGCAAGATCGTCTCCGCGGGCCTGGGAGCGCGACGCTTCCTGCCATCTGGCGCCCTCGACGGCACCTTCCAAGCCAACATCGCGGGTGAATTCGCAGGTTTGGGCTACGTCCGCTCGGTGGTCGTGCTCAGCGACGACTCGGTCCTGGTGGGCGGAGCCTTCACGAAGGTGAGTGATGAGCCGCGCAGTGGAATTGCCCGACTGCTGCCTTCGGGTGCCCTGGACGCGACCTTCGACCCAGGCAGTGGCTTCGTCCAGAGTCCTAGCAACACGCCCGCCGGTGTGACGAGCATGGCCGCGTTGGACGACGGACGGATTGTGGTAGGCGGCGGATTCCAGGGCTTCAATGCCGCTTTCCCGCCCCCGACCAACATCACCCGCCTGCAGCCGACCGTGGTTGTGCCGAGTGCGCCGACGGGGATGTCGGTGACCAATGCGGACGCTGCCGCGCTTCTGGGTTTCAATGCACCGGCAAGTCACGGCGGTGCGCCAGTCGTGAACTACGAGTATTCGGTGGACGGTGGTCCCTGGACCGCCCGGACTCCGGCGTCGGCCGTGTCGGCGGTGACGGTGGCTGGCCTCACCAACGATCTGACCTACCTGGTGCGCATTCGTGCCGTGAATGCGGCCGGTCCCGGTGCTGCCAGCGAGGCGGTGACGGTCAAGCCCGTGGCCGCGGTTGCCTCCCTGTTCGTCCCGGTGGAGCCCACGCGAGTGGTTGATTCGCGGGTTGCGCTCGGTGGCGAGGGTCCGATCCCGGGTGGATCCACTCGTGTCGTGTCGGTGGCGTCGCCTGTTGGAGGCGGAGCCGATGTGGTGCCGCCGGGGGCGCAGGCTGTGGCCTTCAACGTGACCGTGCCAGCGGCACCGGTCGCCGGACACCTGCGCGTGATGCCCGGCGATGCGGTGGGTTTGACTTCGGCATCGGTGGTCAACTTCCGGACCAGTGAGACCATCGCGAATGCCGCGACCGTGAAGGTTGCCCCTGACCGCACCGTGAAGCTGTATGCGGGCGCGACGGCGGACGTGGTCATTGACATCGTGGGCTACTTCGTTCCGGCGTCGTTGGTCCCGACTGCGGAGGTGTCCGCTGCCGTTGCGGACGATGGACTCTTCACCGAGGTGACACCTGTGAGGGTGTACGACACGGCTGCCGATCCGGCGGGCATGTTGCCCGGCGGGACTGATCGGCTCGTGTCGGTGTCATCGACACAGACGGGCGGCCAACCCGTCGTTCCGGCCGGAGCCTCGGCAGTGGCCTACAACGTCACAGTGGTGGGCACCTCTGGTGCGGGTCATCTGCGGGTGATGCCCGGGGATGTGACCACGACGGCAACCTCGGCGCTGAACTGGTCCACCACGGGTGAAAGGATCGCCAACGGTTCAGTGGTCAGCGTCGACGCGCTGGGCCAGATCCGGGTGTTCAACGGTGGCGGCGTGCCGGTGCGATTCCTGGTTGACGTGGTCGGCTACTACTCCGACTCGGGTCAGGAGTTCTTCCCGATCGATCCGGTGCGCACCACCGAGACACGCTATGTGTTGGGTGGCGAGGGCCCGGTGGAGCCGGTGCTCGCGGGTGTTCGGGCGGTGTCTGTGGCCAGCAGCGCTGCCGGCGGGTTGTCCGTTGTGCCGGCTGGCTCGACGGCGGTCGCCTACAACGCGACCGTGGTCGCGACGGGGTCGGTCGGGCACCTGCGGGTCTACCCCGCGGACGCGCCGCTCGTGGGGGCGTCAGTTTCGAACTGGCCGGCGGCTGGCTACACCCGTGCGAATGCCACGATGGTCGGTGCGTCGCCAGACGAGCGGATCAATCTGTACAACGGCGCCGGAACACCGACCGATGTGCTCATCGACATCAACGGCTACTACAAGTAGCGCCAACGGGCGCAGCACCTCGGGCAGCAATTCCCGGCGGTGCTGCGGCCTGCACCCGCGTGCCAGCGAGCCGGTGAACTATTCCTGGGGCAGCGTTACTTCCACGGCCAGTTCGCCACCGTCGGCGAAGGACAATGCCGTCACCCGTCCAGCCGCCGCCAAGTCGCGCTGACCGGCGCGCACGCGCTCGGTCGTGTCGGCGGGTGCGGTCACCACGACAGCCGGCAACTCGGTACGCATCGAGAGCTTGTTCTCGCTCTTGGCCTTGCGAATCCGCCCGAGCACGGTGGCCACATCCGTGAGCACCGCCTCGTCCGCGCCGTCGGCCAGCGCAAGTTCGTCCGCCGAGGGCCACGGTGCCCGGTGCACCGATCCGGGTTGCCACCACGACCACACCTCCTCGGTGACGAAGGGCAGGAACGGGGCGAGCAGTCGCAGCTGGATCGACAGCGCCAGCGCCAGCGTCGCTCGGGCCGAGGCCGTCGGGCCAGCTTCGTCGGCGCCGTACGAACGATCCTTGACGAGTTCGAGGTAGTCGTCGCAGAACTCCCAGAAGAAGGTCTCGGAAACCTCGAGTGCGCGGGTGTAGTTGTAGGCCTCGAAAGCGGCGGTGGCCGCGGCGACGACCCGCCGCAGCCGAGCCAACACCGCGAGGTCGAGCGGTTCGCTGATTGCCGCGACGTCGGCCACGCCGTGGCTCAAGGCGAATTTCGAGGCATTGAGCACCTTCATGGCGAGGCGGCGGCCGATCTTCATCTGGCCCTCGTCGAAGGCCGTGTCGGTGCCGGGCCGACCAGAGGCCGCCCAGTACCGGACGGCGTCCGATCCGTGTTTGGCCAGCAGGTCCGTGGGCACCACCACGTTGCCCTTGGACTTGGACATCTTCTTTCGATCCGGGTCCAGGATCCAGCCGCTGATGGCGGCGTGGTGCCAGGGCAAGGCGTCGTCTTCCAGGTGCGCCCGCACCACTGACGAGAACAGCCAGGTACGGATGATCTCGTGCGCCTGGGGGCGCAGATCCATCGGATACACCCGTGACCAGAGGTCGGGGTCGCGCTCCCAGCCACCGGCGATCTGCGGCGTGAGGGAGCTGGTCGCCCAGGTGTCCATGACGTCGGGATCACCCACAAAGCCACCGGGCACCCCGCGCTGCTCGGCCCGGTAGCCGGCCGGCACGTCGGAGGACGGGTCCACCGGTAGCTCGGACTCGTGGGGGAGCAGCACCTGATCGTAGAGCGGCTCGCCGTCGTCGCCGAGCGGATACCAGATCGGGATGGGCACGCCAAAGAAGCGCTGCCGGGACACCAACCAGTCGCCGTTGAGCCCCTCGACCCAGGTGGCGTAGCGCACCTTCATGTGGTCCGGATGCCACTTCAGTTCTCGTCCGCGCGCCAGCAGCGCTGTCCGTAGGTCGTCGTCGCGGCCACCGTTGGTGAGGTACCACTGCCGGGTCGAGACGATCTCCAGCGGCTTGTCGCCCTTCTCGAAGAACTTCACCGGGTGCGTGATGGGGCGGGGCTCACCGACCATGTCGCCGGATTCCGCGAGGAGTTCGGCCACCCGCTTCTTTGCGGTGAAACTCGTGGTACCGGCCAACTCCGCGTACGCGGCCTGCCCCACCTGACTGGTGATCCACTCCGGGGTGTCGGGCTTGATGCGCCCATCCCAACCGATGACGGCGCGCGTCGGTAGGCGCAGCTCCCGCCACCACGTGACGTCGGTCGTGTCGCCGAAGGTACAGATCATGGCGATGCCCGAGCCCTTGTCCGGCTCTGCCAACGGATGGGCCACAACTGGCACTTCGACGTCGAACAGCGGAGTGCGGACGGTGCTGCCGAACAGCGGCTGGTAACGCTCGTCGTCCGGATGCGCCACGAGGGCCACGCACGCCGGCAGCAACTCTGGGCGGGTGGTCTCGATGTAAACCACATCGCCGTCGGGCCGCTTGAAGCCGATCCGGTGGTAGGCGCCGGGGCGTTCGCGATCCTCCAGTTCGGCCTGGGCCACCGCGGTGCGGAAGGACACGTCCCAGAGCGTCGGAGCTTCGGCCTGATAGGCCTGACCCCGAGCCAGGTTTCGCAGGAACGCGCGCTGCGAGGTGGCCCGGGCGTTGTTATCAATGGTCTGGTAGGTGTGCGACCAGTCGACACTCAGGCCCAGGTGGCGCCACAGTGATTCGAAGGCTTGCTCGTCGGATTCGGTGAGTAACTCGCAGAGTTCGACGAAGTTGCGTCGTGAGATCGCGACGGCCTGCTTGGCGGGTGACTCCGGCGGGGCGAAGTCCGCGTCGTAGGGCAGCGACGGATCGCAGCGCACCCCGTAGTAGTTCTGCACCCGGCGTTCGGTCGGCAGGCCGTTGTCGTCCCAGCCCATCGGGTAGAAGACTTCCTTGCCGGTCATGCGCTGGTATCGGGCCACACAGTCGGTGTGGGTGTAGGAGAACACGTGTCCGACGTGCAGCGAACCGCTCACCGTGGGCGGCGGCGTGTCGATGCTGAACACATCGGCTCGCGACTTGCTGCGGTCGAAGGCATACACGCCCTCGTCCTGCCACCGCGCAGACCACTTGTCCTCCAAACCGTCCAGGCTGGGACGCTCGGGGAGGCTGGCAGGGCGTGAGGGGTCAGAGACGGTCATGTGGGCAATCCTAGGGACGACGTCCCCTACGATGAGCCGGTGGACGACCTCCAGCGGATACTCGCCGACCTTTCCACCCGCTGGCCAGAGAATCGGGTGGAGCCAGACCTCGCCCGTGATCGTGCCCTGATGGACATCCTCGGCGACCCGCAGTACAGCGCGCCGGTGGTGCACCTCGCGGGTACCAACGGCAAGACGAGCACCACCCGGATGGTCGAGTCGATCATCCGGGCGACGGGTCTGCGCACCGGGATGTACACCAGCCCGCACCTGCACTCGGTCAACGAACGGATCGCCCTGGACGGTGAGCCGATCAGCGACGAGCGCCTGGTGGCGGTCTTCCACGAGGTGGAGCCGTTTGTCCGTCTGATCGATGCGGCACAAGGCGACATGACGTGGTTCCAGGTGGTCACCGCCTTGGCGTTCGCCACCTTCGCCGACGCACCAGTCGACACGATGATCATCGAAACTGGCCTGGGCGGCACCTGGGACTCCACGAATGTGGTGAATCCGAGCGTCTGCACTATCACTCCGATAGGCCTGGATCATCAGGCCTACTTGGGCGACACCCTCGATGAGATTGCCGAGGAGAAGGCCGGGATCATCACGGCGCCGGTTCCCGTGGTCAGCTCACGCCAGGAGCCAGTCGCGCTGGAGGTGATCGCCGAACGCGCCACCGACCAGGGCGCGACCTTGTACGTGGCCGGCAAGGATTTCGACCTCATCGGTCGGGACGTGGCAGTGGGCGGCCAACTCATCGATATCGCCGGCCTCGGCGGGAGCCACTTCTCTGACGTATTCGTCCCGTTGCACGGGCGGCACCAAGCGGAGAACGCCGCGGTGGCCGTCGCCACGGTCGAAGCGCTCCTCGGTGGTCGGCAGTTGGACGGGGACGTGGTGCGCGAGGGGTTCGCCACCGTGAACAGTCCGGGCCGCCTCGAGTTGCTGCGCACCGGTCCGACGGTGATCGCGGATGCCGCACACAATCCGCAGGGGGTTGCAGCGCTGGTGTCGGCGTTGTCGGAGTCCTTCGGATTCGAACGACTGGTGGGCGTCATCGCGGTGCTGGCCGATAAAGACGTCGAATCCATGCTCATGGCCCTCGGGGGAGTGCTCGATCACGTCGTGGTGACGAGCAACAGTTCGCCCCGGTGCCTGCCGGCAGAGGACGTGGCCTACCTGGCGCGCGAGGTCTGGGACGACGCGCAGGTGGAGGTCGCCCCCGATATGCCGGCCGCCATCGAAGCCGCCATCGCCGCCGCGGACTCCGACCTGGCCGTGGCCACCGGGGTGCTTGTCACCGGATCCGTGGTTACCGTGGCGGATGCGCGCCAACTGCTAGGGAAGGACTAGGCCGAACATGAAGGTGATGGGAGCCAGCGTCCTGATCTTCGAGGCGATCGTGGTGGGGCTATTCATCCCGGTCGGCTATTTCAACGGCCTCGTCGCCAGCGGCGAGGCAGCCGTGTGGGTTGGTGTGTTCCTGGTCGTGGCGTGCGTGGTGGGGGCTGCGCTGGTGCGCCGGCCGTACGGCGCCGTGGTGGGCTGGGTGATCCAACTGCTCGTGATCGCCACCGGGTTTCTGGTTCCGATGATGTTCGTGCTGGGCGGCATTTTCGCCCTGCTGTGGTGGTCCGCCCTGCATTTCGGGCGACGCGCCGACGCACTGTCGGCTCGTCGGTCGACCACCTCGGCGCAGGCAACGCCGGACGCACCGGGTCACCGATCTGCCTAGGTCCGTGACGTAGGCTATGGGCGTACTTGGGCAGCTCGCCGAGGCCGTGGCGCCTCATTGACAAACTAGTTCTGGAGTCCTGGTGTCTGAACGCACCCTCATCCTCATCAAGCCTGACGGCGTGGCCCGTGGGCTCGTTGGGGAGATTGTTCGCCGTATCGAGTCGAAGGGGTTCGTCCTCGAGGCTCTTGAACTGCGGACCCTTGACCGCGAGACGGCCATGCGCCACTACGCGGAGCACGACGGCAAGCCCTTCTTCGGCGAATTGGTGGACTTCATCACCTCGGGTCCGCTCGTGGCGGGCGTGATCTCCGGCCGCGAGGCCATCGCCGGGTGGCGCACCATGATGGGGGCGACCGACCCCGCCACGTCCGCCATGGGCACCATCCGGGGGGACTTCGCCACGTTGCTCGGAGAGAACGTCGTGCATGGCTCAGATTCGCCCGAGTCAGCCGCTCGCGAGATCGCCCTCTTCTTTCCGCAGCTTTCGATCTGATTCCGCCGCCTTCTATGCCACGCATCTCTCGAATCCTTGGCCGCGACATGGCCGTGGACCTGGGCACGGCCACCACGGTCGTGTATGCCAGGCGTGAAGGCATCGTGCTCGACGAGCCCAGCGTGGTGTGCATCAACACTTCCACGGGGGACATCGTGGCCGTGGGCACGGAGGCCAAGATCATGGAAGGCCGCACACCTGAGGCGGTCACCGTGGTGCGGCCCATGCAAGAAGGTGTCATCGCAGACTTCGAAATCACCGAACGCATGCTGCGGTACTTCATCCATCAGGTGCACGCCAGCGGTCTCTTCGCACGTCCGCGCCTGCTCATCTGCGTGCCGGGTGCCATCACCGACGTGGAGCAGCGCGCAGTACGCGACGCAGGCTACGCGGCCGGAGCCCGCAAGGTTTTTCTCATCGAGGAGCCGATGGCTGCTGCCATCGGCGCCGACCTGCCGGTCCACGATCCCGTTGGATCCATGATCGTCGACATCGGGGGAGGCACCACCGAGGTTGCCGTGCTGAGCGCCGGCGGCATCGTCGCGAGCAAGTCGGTGCGCGTGGGCGGCGACGCCCTCGACACCGAGATCATGGAGTACCTGCGCCGGGAGTTCAGCCTCGTCGTGGGGCAACGGACGGCCGAGCGACTCAAATGCGAGATCGGCTCAGCTTTTCCCACCCGCGAGCGCACCCACGCCCAGGTGCGCGGCCGCGACCTCGTGGACGGCCTTCCGAAGAGTGTCATGGTTCACTCCGAGGACCTGCGCCGGGCGCTGGACGCACCGATCGAACGTATCGTGGCGACGGTGCGCTCGGTACTCGACCGCACCCCGCCGGAATTGGGTGTGGATCTGCTGGAACGGGGCATTGTGCTGGCCGGCGGCGGGGCTGAACTGCCTGGCCTGGCCGAGCGGATCTCCCACGCGACCGGCATGCAAGTCCGTGTCGCCGAGGACCCGCGCCACTGCGTGGCCCGCGGCACAGGGAAGGTGCTCGAACAGTTCGAAGCACTGCGAGATGTGCTCGTGGCGGAACCACGGCAGTAGGCATCTGCGTCGTTTACTTGTAGGTGCCTAGCTTTCTGCGAAGTAGTAATTGGAGGGATACGTCATGGCGAGTCGCAAACGGGGCGCCGTCGTGGTGCTCGGGGCGACCGGCCTGACCCTGATCCTGCTGGATCTCGTGGGCGGATCCGTGCCCGACACCATTCGGAGCATCGGCGCGACGGCCATGTCGCCGCTGCAGACGGTGTCGGGGGCCATCGCGGCACCCGCCGTCGGTTGGATCGAGGCGACCGGCAACTTCGCCAGCGGCGAGATCAGGGCTGCTGATTGGCAGGAGCAGGCACCGGCGATCACGCAGGTGCGCGGTGACCAACGCACGGCCGAGTTGGATCAACTCCTCGGACTGCTCAACACCGCCGATCTCACCGTCGTGCCCGCACGCGTGGTGGCCTACCCGATCATTTCCCTTGACGTGACCAATGTGCTGATCGACACCGGGTCGGAGGATGAGGTCAGCGTCGACCGAGCCGTGATCAGCGGGCAGGGACTGGTGGGCCGGACTACTGCGGTGACGCCTGGAACCGCGGAAGTCAAGTTGCTCTCCGCCCCGGATTCCTCCGTCGGGGCTCGCATCCTGCGCACCGGCCAGGCCTGCGTGGTCGTGGGCACCGGGGATCCCAACAGCCTCTCGGTGCGGGTGCTCGATCCGTTGGCGGACGTGCAGATCGGTGATTCCGTGATCTCTTTCGGATCCAAGGACGGACGCCCCTTCCCGCCGGACCTGCCGGTCGGCACCGTCACCGCCATCGACGATGACGGTGCGGGTGGACGCTTGATCCGCCTGGAGCCCGCGGCAAACCTGACCGGGCTCGACCTCGTGGGCGTCATCGTGAGCCAGGGGGATCGCGCGGTTCGTGCTCCAATCGTCGGAGTGCCCCCGGAGCCGGAGGTTCCGCAAGAGCCAGAGGTGTACGTCGAACCGGTGCCGGTCGACCCCTATGCGCAAGACCAGTTCGGCTTCACCGGCGCTAACGCCGGGCAGAACGGCGGGTTCCAATGAGGTGGCGTGCCCGCACAGTCGCCTGGGTTGCAGTAGTACTTGCAGTGCTGCTCCAAGGCGCGTTCGTCACTCGGTTGGGGATCCCCTTCCAGTTGACTCCGGTCGTCGTGGTGGTGGCGGCCATGCGCATGACGCGCAATGAGGCCGCCCTGCTGGGATTCGGCGCCGGCCTGCTGCTCGACATCGCGCCGCCAGCCAGTGGTGTGCTCGGTGCGCAAGCCTTCGTGCTCTGCCTGACGGCCTATTTCGCCTCGTCGAATCAGTTCTTAGTGCCCCACGTCTGGTGGGCACGGGCGCTGTTCGCGGCCGGGCTCGCCACGTTGGCCCAAGCGCTCGTCTTGGTGATTCAGTTGCTCGCCGGCCAGCCGCTGCCGCTCGGTGTGGGCACCGGACTATCGATCGTGTGGCAATTCGCAATCGGCCTGCTCGTGGCGTTGGCGCTGTGGCCGGCCTCGAGAGTCACCATGGGCCCGCAACCACGACGTCGAATGGGGGTAGCTCCGTGACGGATGCGCAGTCACCACCGCCCGATGATTCGAAGGCCGCGCCGGACATCATCGATGACGGCCAGGACGTTCGTGAGTCGTCCATCGCCTGGGGTCTGAGGCGCCCCCGCGGACGCGTGACGCCGCGTTCGCGCTGGCGGCTCATCGTGCTGCAGGTGCTGGTGATCTCGCTGGTGGCCACCCTGCTCGGCCGGCTGGCCTGGATGCAGGTGGACGAAGGCGGCCAAGCCGCAGCGGCGGTCGATTCCCGCGTTCGGGACATCGCCGTGCCGGCACCTCGCGGCCTGATCTACGACCAGGCCGGGCGGGTGCTCAGCACCAACCGGCCCGCCACGGACGTCCTGGTGGACCGCGCCGTCCTGGCCGGCCAGGACGACAGCGGCGCGAGCATCGTGAACACCATCGCTGAGATCACCGGCACGCCAGCCGCCACGATCCTGGGCCGCATGATCTCGTGCAGCGAGCCCAACGCGGGAACCGAATGCTTCACGGGCGGACCCTACGAACCCGCGCCGGTGGTCCTCGACGTCAGCGTCGAATCGGTGATGGACCTGATCGAGAATCCGGACCGGTACCCGGGGGTTTCGGTGCGCACCAGAGCCGTGCGTGACTACAGCCACGACCCCGGTGCAAACATGGCGCACCTGCTCGGCTACCTCGGAAGTCCGACCCAGGCCGAGACCGAATCAGACCCGTCGCTGCACGGTGGCTCCCTGATCGGCCGTGGCGGCATCGAAGCGGCCTACGACGAGTACCTGCGCGGCGACGACGGCATCCAGCGCATCTCGCTGGACCGCACCGGCATCACGGGCGACCTTCTTTCGGAGTCAACGCCGGTGACTGGGGCCAGCGTCGTGTCGACCATTGATGCCCCGCTCCAGGCAACCGTCGAGACGGAACTCGCCAACGCGGTGAACATTGCCCGCTACAAGGGATATCCGGCGGATTCCGGTGCTGCGGTGGTGCTGGACGTGACCAACGGCGATGTCCTGGCAGCGGCGTCGTACCCGAATTTCGACCGTCGCGTGTTCGAGGGCGGCCTCACCGATGACGAATACCTGGCCCTCACCGGCACGGATCAACCGCTGCTCGACCGCGTGATCCAGGCCGAATTGGCCCCGGCGTCCACATTCAAGGTCATCACGGCGACTGCGGCGGCGAATTCGGGGTACTCGCTGGAGAGCACCTACCCGTGCCCGCCGGCGTACTACGTGGGCAACCAGGCGTTCACCAACTACGAATCGGCGCCCTACCCGCCGCTGACCATTGCCGAGGCGCTGGTCGTGTCGTGCAACACGGTTTTCTACAAGTTCGCGTCTGAGATGTACAGCGCCGACGGTGGGCTGGAAGCCAATCCCGATGCCACCGAAGCAGTGGCCAACACGGCGAAGGCGTTCGGCTACGGCGCACTGACCGGAATCGACCTGCCTGGCGAGTCGCCGGGCCGCGTGACCGACCGGGCGCGCAAGCAGTCGGACTACGAGGAATTGTCGGAGGCCTACTGCCGGCGCGCCGAGACCGGCTACCCGGAAGAACCCGATCCCGCTCTGGCCGAGATGTATCGGCAATACGCCGAGGAGTACTGCCGCGACGGCGACACCTACCGGGTCGGTGACGCGATCAACCAGTCCGTGGGTCAGGGTGACATCCTCGTCACGCCGCTCCAACTCGCACGCGCTTACGCTGCAATCGCCAACGGCGGAACGTTGTACGCCCCGCATGTGGTGAAGGGCATCGTCGGCCCCGACGGAAGTGTGATCGAGGAGACCGAGCCGGAAGTGATGGGAACGCTGCCGGATTCGCCCGAGGTGCTGTCGTACATCCAGAGCGCTCTGGCCGATGTGCCGACCCGAGGAACCGCGTCCAGCGCCTTCGCAGGCTTCCCGCTCAACGACATCCCGGTGGCCGCCAAGACCGGCACCGCCGAGGTGGCGAACAAGGAAACGACCTCGCTGTTCGCCTCCTACGCGCCGGCGGACGACCCCAAGTACGCCGTCGTCGTGATCATCACGCAGGCCGGCGTGGGTGGTGAACTGAGCGCCCCGGCCGCGCGCAAGATCTACGACGCGATCTTCGGTGTGGTGGACGGTCAGGCAGACCCGAGCCGAAGCGTGCTGGTGGGCGGATCCCCGAATCCGGAACTGCCGGCGACCGTGGTGGAGAAATGACCGTCACCACCGCCGCACCGCCGTCGCAGAGCCCCAGGGGCGGGCTGAAACTGGCCAACGACGTCAAGCGCACCGACTTTGTGCTGATCGGTGCCGCCTTGTTGTTGTCGATCATCGGCGCTGCATTGATCTTTTCGGCCACCCGCGGCAAGCTGCTCGCAGCCGATCAGGATCCTCGCTTGTTCCTCGACAAGCAGATGATCAACATCGTGATCGGCGTGATCCTGGGGTGGGCGGTCAGTTCCGTGGGCTACCGCACCCTGCGGGCCTCGGCCTGGTGGGTCTACGGTGCCGCACTGGTGCTTCTGCTCATCGTGCTGACCCCGGCCGGAACGACCCTCAACGGCATCCAGGCGTGGATCACCCTGCCAGCAGGATTCTCGTTGCAGCCCAGCGAACTGGCCAAAGTTGCGGTGATTCTTGCCGTGGCGCTGGTGCTCACCCAGTTGGGTCCCAGCGGCGCCGCGGATGCCGACGTCAAGCCGCGCCTCCGATACGTGCTGTTGGCACTGATTGTCGCCGGGGTACCGGTGTTGCTCATCATGATGCAGCCCGACCTCGGCACGGCGCTGGTCATCGTGGCCACCGTGTTCGGCATGCTCGCCGTCTCCGGCGTCGCGTCCTACGTGCTCTGGGGCATGATCGCGCTCGCCGCGCTGATGGGCTACGCGGTGGTGCAACTCGGAATGCTCGACGAGTACCAGATCGACCGACTCCTGATCTTCATGGACCCGGAGGCCGATCCGCTCGGCGCGGGTTACAACACTCGGATGGCGCGGTTGGCCATCGCCGGCGGCGGGCTGCTGGGCTACGGGCTCTTCCGCGGACCCACGACGCAGGGCGGATTCGTGCCCTATCAGCAGACGGACTTCATCTTCTCGGCAGCTGGCGAGGAATTGGGTCTGATCGGTGCCGGGGTCATCATCATCCTGGTCGGGGTGATCCTATGGCGCGGGGTGCGCATCGCCTTGGCCGCACCCGACCGGTATGGCCGCGTCATGGCCGCCGGTGTGGTGATCTGGCTTGCGGTGCAGTCGTTCGAGAACATCGGGATGAATCTGGGCATCATGCCCGTCACCGGTGTGCCGTTGCCTTTCGTCTCCTACGGCGGGTCGTCGATGTTCGCACTATGGATCGGCATCGGCCTGCTCACCAGCGTTCACCTGCGCAGCAATCGTCCACGCTGAACCCGGCTGGGAGGCAGGCGTCGGAGGGTCCACCTCGTACCCTTGACCCATGCCGGTTACCAATCTGTTCGACGACCTCGAGACCGTCCTGCCGCTGGTGTCCAAACCGATCCAGTACGTGGGCGGGGAACTCAACGGGGTGGTCAAGGACTGGGACGACACCCAGGTGCGCTGGGCGATCATGTATCCGGACGCGTACGAGGTCGGTGCCCCCAACCAGGGCGTGCAGATCCTCTACGAGGTCCTCAACGAACGCGAGGACACGCTCTGCGAGCGCACCTACGCCGTGTGGCCCGATATGGAAGCAGTGATGCGCGAACGCGCACTGCCAGCGTTCACCGTCGACGCCCACCGGCCCGTAGCCGCATTCGACCTGCTGGGAGTGTCGTTCGCCACCGAACTCGGCTACACGAACCTGCTCACGACGTTGGATCTGGCGGGCATGCCCCTGCACGCGCGCGATCGAGACTCCGGACCGTTGGTGATCGCCGGCGGACACGCGGCCTTCAACCCAGAACCGATCGCCGACTTCATCGATGCTGCGGTCCTCGGGGACGGCGAGGAGGCAGTCCTTGCCATCACCGACGTGGTTGCCGAGTGGAAGGCGCAGGGCAGCCCGGGCGGACGCACCGAATTGCTGTTCCGACTCGCCACCACGTGCGACGTCTACGTACCGAACTTCTACGACGTTGAATACCTGGCCGACGGCCGTATCCGAAGGGTCGTCCCCAACCGCGCAGGCGTGCCGTGGCGGGTGGGCAAGCACACCGTGTCCGACCTCGACGAATGGCCCTACCCGAAGGCCCCGCTGGTGCCGCTGGCCGAGACCGTGCACGAGCGGGCGAGCGTCGAAATCTTCCGTGGCTGCACGCGTGGCTGTCGATTCTGCCAGGCGGGCATGATTACCCGCCCAGTGCGCGAACGCTCGGTGACAACGGTGGGCGAGATGGTCACCAACGCGGTACAACGCACGGGATTCGAGGAGGTGGGCCTGCTGAGCCTGTCCAGCGCGGATCACTCCGAGATTGGCGAGATCGCAAGCGGCCTGGCAGATCAGTTCGAGGGCTCTAATACCTCACTGTCGCTGCCCTCCACCCGCGTCGACGCCTTCAACATCGAACTCGCCAACGAACTGTCGCGCAACGGCCGCCGGTCAGGACTCACCTTCGCGCCAGAGGGCGGCTCGGAGCGGATTCGCCGGGTCATCAACAAGATGGTGAGCGAGGACGACCTCATCCGGACTGTTGCCGCCGCGTACTCGGCCGGCTGGCGCCAGGTGAAGTTGTACTTCATGTGCGGACTTCCCACCGAAACCGACGAAGACGTCATGCAGATTGCCCGACTTGCCCGCGAGGTCATCCGCACGGGCAGGGAAGTCTCCGGGCGTCGGGACATCCGCTGCACCGTCTCGATCGGCGGCTTCGTGCCGAAGCCGCACACCCCGTTCCAGTGGGCGGCGCAGCTTGGAGCCGAGGCGACCGACGCCAGGTTGGCCAAGCTACGAGCCGAGATCCGGTCGGATCGGGAAGTTGGGCGGTCGATCGGATTCCGGTACCACGACGGCAAGCCCGGCATCGTCGAGGGCCTGCTGAGCCGAGGCGACCGACGCGTGGGCGCCGTGATCGAGGAGGCCTGGCGCGCTGGTGGGCGGCTGGACGGCTGGAGCGAGCACTTCTCCTACGACCGCTGGATGTCGGCGGCGCAGACCGCGTTGGCGAGCGAGTTGGTCGACGTGGATTGGTACACCACCCGCGAACGCGGCGAGGACGAGGTGCTGCCGTGGGACCACCTCGACTCGGGGCTTGATCGGCAGTGGCTGTGGGACGACTGGCAGGACGCACTCGACGAGGTGGAGGTTGAGGATTGCCGCTGGACGCCCTGTTTCGACTGCGGGGTGTGCGACCAGATGGGCACCGAGATTCAGGTCGGGCCGACCGGCGCCGTGCTGGTGCCGGTGCCGCCGCTACCGTCGATGGTGGCCCCGGAGGCCCGTTCATGAGGGTGCCGGACCGGGAGTACGTGGCGCCGGTCGAGCGCTACCGCATCCGGTACGCCAAGCGGGGGCGCATGAGATTCGCCAGCCACCGCGACTTCCAGCGGGTGTTCGAGCGGGCACTGCGCAGAGCCGGTGTTCCCATGGCGTATTCGGCGGGCTTCAGCCCCCACCCGAAGATCTCGTACGCCAACGCAGTGGCGACCGGGGCGGCCAGCGAGGCCGAGTACCTGGAAATCGGCGTCGCAAGCGAACTTGACGCGCAGCGACTTCACCGCGCGTTGGACGAAGCGTTGCCCGAGGGATTCGACGTGATCGATGTGGTGTCGGCACGCACATCGCATTTCGCCGAGAGGCTTGAGGCCTCAGAGTGGACCATCAGGTTTCCGCGGCTCGACCCGGCCGAACTCGAGTCCGCCGCCGCGACCCTGCTGGCGGCGCAGACCGTGGTGGTGGAACGGATGACCAAGAAGGGTCTCCGCACGTTCGACGTGCGCGCGGATCTTCTCAGTGTCGAGTGCGACGTTGACGAAAGCGAGTGTGCGATACTGACCCTGGTCGTTCGGCACGCGGTTCCCGCCGTTCGTCCGGACGATGTTCTTGCGGGTCTGCGGCAAGTTGCCTCCCTCGCGACGCCGGCACCACCAGTGGTGACGCGCATGGCGCAGGGGCCACTCGCCGCCGATCGACGCAGCGTCACCGACCCCTTCGGGCCGGATCGCGAGAAGTCGGCCCGTGCACCTGCCTAGGTGCGCGCACACACAGGCTTAGTCGGTTGGCATTGCCAGCTGACACTTGAGACAGACCCGATGAGCCGCTGCGGCGTTCCACACGCCAGCGCCCGCGGGTCGAGAGGGGCGTTGCCCGATGAACGAAGAACTACCAGGTGTCGAACCTGAGACTGAGGCCACCCAGCCTGCTGTCGACCCGGAGTCGCAGGGTGCCGGCGAGGCGGCTGAGTCCGAGGCGGCTGAGTTCGAGGCGGACTCTGGGGTGCCAGCCGCGCTCGAGGTCGAGCAGGAGCCAGAACCCGACGTTGAACCCGAGCCGGGGTCCGGCTCGGCGTCAGAGGACTCAGCCGACGTCAAACCCGATCCTGAGGCGAAGAAGAAGCGCGGTCATCGACGGGCGGCCAGCCGACCGGCCGGTCCGCCGCCCGCAGCAGCAGTCTTCTCAGCCGCCGAGGCTGCGGTGAGCGCCACCTCGGAAATCGTGCTGCGTCCGTCGACCGCCATGGTTGCGGCCATCTTCAAGGCCCCTGAGGTGCTCGCCGGGTCGGACCGTGAGCCCGGGGACGAGGAACACCCCGAAGCCAAGGAGACGGAGGGGGACTCCGAAGCCGCGGAAACCCCAGCCGTTGAGGAAGCCACGGAAACACAGGACTCAACCGACGAGAAAGAAACCGCCGAGGCCCGATCCGGGAATGCCCGGCGGCGGCGTCGGCGCGGCGGCAGGGGGCGGGGGCGCCGCTCCGACGCCGCTGCCAAGCCGGACGAATCGGCTGACTCCGATGACCAGCAGGGCGACGGCGCCAAGAAGTCAGAAGCCGAGGTTCGCGCCGGTGAGGCCGGTGACTCCGATGCCACGGAGGCATCCTCCAAGCAGTCAGCAGACGACGCCGGCAAAGCCGACGCCACGGCGGTCAACGACTCGTCGTCCGACTCCGCCGAGGGCGAGGGTGCGGCCGAGTCAGACGACGGCGGCTCACGTCGACGCCGTCGGCGCCGGCGCAAAGGCGGGGGTGGCGGCGACAAGCAGCAGGATTCGGGCGGCAAGGACTCGTCGAGCGAACGCAACGATGAAGTGACGGCAGTCAAGGGCTCGACCCGGTTGGAGGCCAAGAAACAGCGTCGACGGGAGGGCCGGGCCACGCGCGGAATGCGGGCACCGATCCTCACCGAAGCGGAGTTCCTCGCGCGCCGGGAATCGGTGGAGCGGGCCATGATCGTGCGCCAGCGTGGCGGGCTCACGCAGATCGGCGTGCTTGAGGATGACGTTCTCGTTGAGCACTACGTCGCATCAGAGGCGACGTCGTCGCTGATCGGAAACGTCTACCTGGGCAGAGTCCAGAACGTGCTGCCCAGCATGGAGGCGGCGTTCGTCGACATCGGCCGGGGTCGGAATGCAGTCCTCTATGCCGGTGAGGTGAATTGGGACGCGGCCGGGTTGGAAGGGCAACCCAAGCGAATCGAACTCGCCCTCAAGTCCGGTGACACGGTGCTCGTGCAGGCGACCAAGGATCCCGTCGGCCACAAGGGTGCCCGACTCACCAGCCAAATCTCGTTGCCCGGCCGCTTCCTGGTCTACGTCCCGGAGGGGGGCATGACCGGGATCAGCAGGAAGCTGCCCGACCGTGAACGGTCGCGGCTGAAGAAGATCCTGCGCTCCGTGGTGCCAGAAGATGCCGGGGTCATCGTGCGCACGGCGGCTGAAGGTGCCTCCGAAGCCCACCTGCGCCAAGACGTGGAGCGGTTGGCCGCCGAGTGGGAGCGGATCAAGGAGAAGTCCGGCACGGGCTCTGCACCGAGCCTGCTGCGTTCAGAGCCGGATCTGACGCTGAAGGTGGCCCGTGACATCTTCAACGAGGACTTCGCGAGCATGGTCGTCAGCGGCGATCGAGCCTTCGACGCAGTGCACGACTACATCGGTGCGGTGGCACCGGATCTGGCCGGCCGGGTCACCAAGTGGACCCAGCGGGAGGACGTGTTCGCGGCCAACCGCATCGACGAGCAAATCGCCAAGGCGCTTGATCGGAAGGTGTGGCTGCCTTCGGGTGGTTCGCTGGTGATCGATCGCACCGAGGCCATGACCGTGATCGACGTGAACACCGGAAAGTTCACCGGCAAGGGCGGCAACCTTGAGGAGACCGTCACCCGCAACAACCTGGAAGCCGCTGAGGAGATCGTGCGGCAACTGCGGCTGCGCGACATCGGCGGAATCATCGTCGTCGACTTCATCGACATGGTGCTCGAAAGCAACCGCGAGTTGGTTCTGCGACGCCTCGTCGAGTGCCTGAGCCGCGACCGGACCAAGCACCAGGTGGCAGAAGTCACTTCGCTGGGGCTCGTGCAGATGACCCGCAAGCGCATCGGCCAGGGCCTCTTGGAGACGTTCTCCTCCGCCTGTGAGCACTGCCACGGCCGCGGGGTCAAGGTGCAGACCGAGCCGGTCGGCCAGCACGGAGAAGGTGCGCCACCACGAGCCCGGCGGTCCAAGGTCACCGGTCCCATCCCAGGCGCCCCCACGAACACGACGCACAGCGACGAAGACGACGCTGCTGCCGACGCGGAGGACGCGACTGCGGAGGACGCGACTGCGGAGGACGCGACTGCAGAGGTGGCCGACGAACTCGCCGCCGAGGTGGTCAGGGTGGTCGAGGCGGTTGAGGCCGCCCCGACCGAGCCAGCCGACGACGATGGCGTAGAGTAGGCGCTAGTGCGTGCGATGCTGCCTGTCGTGACAGTGCAGCGCGAACATCTCGTTGGGTCCCGAATCGTTTCCGCTTGGTGACGCGATTCGCAGGCCGCGACTTCGCAGCAAGCCACGCAACACAGGAACAACGACTTTTCAATGAACCACGACTGCAAGGAGTGTGCGGTGTTTGCGATCGTCCGCGCCGGAGGCCGCCAGGAGAAAGTAACTGTCGGCGACGTTATCTCTGTGGATCGAGTCCCAGGAGAGCCCGGCAGCACCATCTCGCTGCCGGTACTGCTCCTCGTCGACGGCGAGACCATCACCCACGATGCGGACGCCCTCGCGGGCGCCACTGCGACGGCGGAAATCGTCGAGCACACGCGTGGCACGAAGATCAAGATTCTTCGCTACAAGAACAAGACCGGCTACCGTCGACGTCAGGGCCATCGCCAGGACCTGACGACGGTGAAGGTCACCGCTATCGGATCGGGGAACTGAACCATGGCTCACAAGAAGGGCGCGTCTAGCACGCGCAACGGTCGCGACTCGAACGCGCAACGCCTCGGCGTGAAGCGGTTCGGTGGTCAGTTCGTCAACGCCGGCGAGATCATCCTGCGTCAGCGCGGCACTCACTTCCACCCGGGCGACAACGTCGGCCGCGGTGGCGATGACACTCTCTTCGCGCTCACCGCAGGCACCGTCGACTTCGGCACCAGCAAGGGTCGTCGAGTCGTCAACATCATCGCCTCCTAGTGTCTTTGCGCGCCGCTGGCGCCCGCAGTTAGAGGTCCCTCATGGCCACCTTTGTTGACCGCGCGTTGCTGCGAGCCCGTGCCGGTGACGGAGGAAACGGGTGCGCCTCGGTGCACCGTGAGAAGTTCAAACCGCTTGGCGGTCCCGATGGGGGCGATGGCGGGCGCGGTGGCGACATCGTGCTGGAGGCGGATAGCCACACCGCGAGTTTGATCGATATCGGTTTCCACCCACACCGCCGCGCCGAGAACGGCGGCGTGGGTCAGGGGGGCAACCGCCACGGGGCCACAGCCGACGACGTGGTGATTCCGGTGCCCCTCGGCACGGTCGTGATGCGTGAATCCGGTGAAGTCCTCGCCGACCTCTCCGAACCCGGGCAACGATTCGTCGCCGCCCGCGGTGGTCGCGGAGGACTGGGGAACGCATCGCTTGCGAACCGCCGGCGCAAGGCACCCGGCTTCGCGCTGCTAGGCGAGCCCGGCGACGAGACCACACTGGCGCTGGAACTGAAGACGCTCGCCGACGTCGGTCTCATCGGCTTCCCGAGCGCAGGAAAGTCATCACTGGTCTCCGTGGTGAGTGCGGCGAAACCCAAGGTGGCCGACTACCCCTTCACCACCCTGACCCCCCAACTTGGCGTGGTCACAGCCGGAGACGTCACGTTCACCGTCGCTGACGTGCCCGGTCTGATCCCGGGTGCGAGCGAGGGCAAGGGGCTTGGCCTGGAGTTCTTGCGGCACGTCGAGCGGTGCTCGCTGCTGGTGCACGTGCTCGACTGTGCGACGCTGGAGCCAGGCCGCGACCCGGCGAGCGACCTCGACGTGATCGAAGCGGAACTAGCCGCCTACGGGGTCCTTGAGGAGACTCCGCGCATGGTGGTGCTCAACAAGATCGACGTCCCGGAAGCGCGTGAGCTGGCCGACATGGTGAAGCCGGATCTGCTCGCACGCGGGTTCGACGTCCACGAGGTGTCGGCTGTCAGCCACGAGGGTCTGCGCAGCTGGACCTTCGCCCTTGCCCGAGTGGTGGGCCAAGCCCGCAGCGCAGCAGACGAATCCCAAGCCATCCGACCGCGCGTGGTGGTGCGCCCTCAGAGCGTCGACGATGCCGGATTCACGGTGACCGCGTTGGCCAACGGCGCCTTTCGGGTGCTCGGCGAGCGTCCGACCCGCTGGGTGCGCCAAACGGACTTCAGCAACGAGGAGGCATCGGCCTACCTCGCTGAGCGTCTCGCCCGCTTGGGGGTGGAGGACGAACTGAAGCGCTTGGGTGCTCAGCCGGGGTGCGATGTGCTGATCGGCCCGGTGGACAACTCCGTGGTGTTCGACTGGGTGCCCAGCACCGCCGATGACGACGACGAGCTCGATGAGGACGACCTGTGAGCCGACGGTCCATCGTTGAGGCCCAGCGGATCGTGGTGAAGGTGGGATCGTCGTCGCTCACCACCCCTGACGGCGTGCTGGACCTGAATCGGCTCTACGCCCTGGTCGACGCCCTCGCCGAGCACGTCGGCGCCGGCAAGCAGGTGGTGCTTGTCACCAGTGGGGCGGTGGCAGCCGGAATCGGTCCCTTGGGCCTGCCTGGTCGGCCGAAAGCACTGGCTACCCAGCAGGCGGCGGCCAGCGTGGGGCAGGGGCTGTTGCTGGCGCACTACACCGACAGATTCCGCGGGCACGATGTCACGGTGGGTCAGGTGCTCCTGACGAGCGCCGACCTCACGCGCAGGGCTCACTACTCCAACGCCCGCCACACCCTCGAGTGCCTGCTTTCGTTCGACGTTGTGCCGATCGTCAACGAGAACGACACGGTGGCCACTCACCGCCACGGCGACAACGACCGATTGGCCGCCCTGGTGGCGCACCTGATCAAAGCCGACGCCGTGGTGCTGCTCTCGGACATCGACGCCCTCTACGATGGCCATCCGCAGGCGCCGGGCAGTCGCCCCATCGCCCGGGTCACAGGCCCGGCCGACCTGGCCGGCCTCGACATCGGCGGCTCCGGCAGCGCTGTGGGCAGCGGGGGCATGTCCACCAAGGTCAACGCCGCCATCATCGCAACATCGGGGGGAGTCCCGGTCGTCCTCACAAGCGCGGTGCGCGCTCGTGAGGCGCTGCGCGGCGACGATGTCGGAACGCTGTTCGACCCGGCCCCCCGTCCGCTGTCGGCGCGGTATCTCTGGTTGGCCCACGCGACCCGAGGCGAGGGTGCGCTCGTCCTGGACCAGGGTGCGGTCGCTGCTGTGGTGCAACGCAGGAAGTCGTTGCTGCCGGCCGGCATCGTCGAGGTACGCGGGGACTTCACCGCAGGCCGCCCCGTCGACCTGCTCGATCCATCCGGCACCGTCGTGGCGCGCGGGCTCTCGGCTTACGACGCGTCCGACCTGCCGGCCATGCTCGGTCGGTCGACGCGCGACCTCGCAGCCGAACTCGGGCCGTCGTTCGAACGCGAGGTGGTCCACGCCGACGACCTCGTGGTCCTCACAACCTAGGCTGGTACCCATGACTGTGAATTCCGACCGGGCCGAGGCGCAGGTGCTTGCTGCAGACATCCGCGACCAGGTGCGCTCGGCCGCCCAACGCGCCCGGGACGCCGCAGCAGTGCTCGCGACCCTCACCCGGGCCAGCAAGGACGCAGCGTTGCTGGCCGTCGCCGATGCCCTTGAGGCCGCGACCGACGAGATCGTATCGGCGAATCGGTCGGACATCGAGCGCGCCCGGGGCAACGGCACCTCGGAGGCCCTCATCGACCGCCTCACCCTCACTCCGGATCGGATCGCTGCGATCGCGCAGGCTCTGCGCGACGTTGCCGCTCTGGACGATCCGGTGGGCGACGTCGTGCGCGGCTACCGCCTGCCCAACGGGCTGGACGTGGCGCAGGTCAGGGTGCCGCTCGGGGTCGTCGCAATGATCTACGAGGCCCGGCCGAACGTGACGGTTGACGCCGCAGGATTGTGTCTGAAAAGCGGCAACGCCGCCCTGCTGCGCGGCTCTAGTTCGGCGCGAAGCACCAACGCGGTGCTGATTGAGTTGATGCGATCGGCATTGGCTGCCACGGAGGTTCCGGTCGACGCCATCATCGGGGTCCCGGGCGATACGCACGATTCGGTCGTGCACCTCATGCAAGCCCGGGGTTTGGTCGACGTGATCATCCCGCGCGGTGGGGCGGGGCTGATCACCTCAGTGGTCGAGAACTCCCAGGTTCCAGTGATCGAAACCGGTGTCGGCAACTGCCACGTGTACGTCGACGCCGAAGTCGACATCGAGCAGGCGGTCGCCGTTGTCCTCAACAGCAAGACGCAACGAGTGAGCGTCTGCAACGCCGCCGAGACCCTCCTGGTCCACGCCGATGCCGCCGATGAGTTCATGCCCGCAGTCATGGCGGCGTTGGCCGCGGCTGGCGTGACCATCCACGGCGACGAGCGTGTCCGCGGCTACGCGGTGGCCGCCGACGTGCCGTTCGAGCCGGTCACTGACGAGGACTGGGCTCAGGAGTACTACTCGTTGGATCTTGCCGTCGGCATCGTCGACGACCTCAACGATGCCGTCGCCCACATCCGTCGTTGGAGCAGCGGGCACACGGAGGCGATTTTGTCGTCGTCGGCGCCCGCCATCCGCAGGTTCACGACAGCCGTCGATTCGTCCGCCGTCATGGTCAACGCCTCAACGCGGTTCACCGACGGCGGCGAGTTCGGGTTCGGTGCGGAGATTGGGATCTCCACCCAGAAGCTGCATGCCCGCGGACCGATGGGTCTTCCCGAGCTCACCAGCACGACGTTCGTCGTCACCGGCGACGGACACACCCGAGACTGATGCCAGTGGCGCTATTGTGTCCTCATGTCGATTCACACCATTGCCCTTGCGACCAGTGAGGCGGCCGCAGAGGCGGGCGAGCAGAGCCAGACCAGCCCCATCGTGTACGGGGTTTTCGCGCTCGTCGTCCTGCTCCTCCTGCTCGTCGTCGTCACCCGTTTCAACGTCTACCGCTGATCTCGCCCGGTGGTCCGACCGGGAGCAGCCGTGACGTCTGGGCGCCGTATCGGTGTCATGGGCGGCACGTTTGATCCGATCCACTACGGCCACCTGGTCGCGGCCGCACAGGTCGCTGAGTCGTGCGAACTGGACGAAGTCGTCTTCGTCCCAACCGGGCAGCCGTGGCAAAAGACGCACGACGTCTCGCGTGCTGAGGACCGCTACCGCATGACCCTGCTTGCCACCGTGGACAACCCCGTCTTCCAGGTGTCCCGGGTGGATATCGAACGGCCTGGACCCACCTACGCCGTTGATACGTTGGCAGATCTCCGTGTCGCCTACGGCTCTGATGCCGAGGTGTTCTTCATCACCGGCGCGGATGCCCTCGCCGCGTTCGCGACCTGGAAGGACCACCGCAGGATTCTCGATCTCGCCCAGCTCATCGGGGTGACACGGCCCGGTCACAGGTTGGCGGATCCTGGGTTGCCGACAGGTGCGGTCTCTCTGGTCGATGTGACGGCGGTGGACATCTCGTCCACTGCGTGCCGGGCGCGTGCGGCGGCCGGGCTCACGCTGGATTACCTCGTCCCGGCGGCGGTTGCCCACTACATCGTCAAGAACGGGCTCTATCGCTGATGTCGGTACGTCACCCCTCGCGTCGTCGCAGCGTCATCGCTTTGGTACTGCTTGCGGTCGTGGTTGCCGCCATGGCGCTAGTGATTCGCAACTCCGGCGCCGGCCAACCGCTGGTCGATCCAGTTGCGCCGCCCGATCAGCGCCTGCCCGACCACCCGACGCTGCTCCTGCAGGTCCGCGACGACGGCTTGACAAACGTCAACAACGTGCTGATGGGACTGGAACCGCAGGTCGACCGGGGCAGTTCGCTGTATCTGCCGCAGAACCTGGCCGTGGATCTCGTGGCGGGCCGCGATGAAACCCTCGGCGTCACCGGCTTCAAGCCCATCTCCGAGGCGGCTCCTCTCGTGGCCGCCCAAACCGGAATCCAGGTGGACAATACGTTCGTACTGGACCGCTTGGCGTTCGCCGGCCTGGTCGACTCGGTGGGCGGCATCACGCTCGACATCGCCGAACCGCTGGTAATCATGGATCGCTGGGGTGCCATCGTCGACGTGATTCCGCTGGGCCAACGCACTCTCGACGGGCCGCAGGCCGCGTCCTACGCCCTTTATCTTGCGCCTGACCGACCCGAGTCCGAGCGGCTGGCCCGCTTCCAGGCAGTCTGGGAGGCCGTTCTGGCGCAACTGCCGTCGAACCCAGATCAGATGCGGGCCATCCTGGCGAGCCTCGGGGCGCTGAGCCGATCCACGAACACGCTGGCCTCACTGGCGGACTTCCTGGCGGTCGCGGGAGAGGACTTCCGGGAGGGAGAGTGGGCCTCGCAGAACCTCCCGACCAGGCCCGGCGCATATGGCGCGCTGCCCTTGGAGTGGGTGGCACCGGCGGCGGCCACGCAGACAGCGCTCGACTTGTTCTCCACCGCAGTGCTGAAGCCGGACGAGCCCCCGATTCGGGTGCGAGTCGAACAGTCCGGTGGGGTGCAGGCTGAGATGGATGCGGTGCGGGCTCAATTGGTGGATGCCGGATTCAGTTTCGTCTGGGCCGGCCCGGGTGACGTCCGTGAGGCCAGCCAAGTGGTGGTGGCCCAGCCCGCGCTGATCGATGTCGGTGAGGATGCCGCGGCGGCTGTCGGCCTCGAGGCTTCGGCGGTGGTCGTCGATGCTGGCGCGACGCCCGGCGCCCCCGTCACCATCCGCTACGTTGCCAACATCACGAACTCGACATCCGCGTCACCGACCGCAGTTCCCTCTGTGACATCCTCGGACGGATGACAGCCTCACAAAGATCGGTCGAACTCTCGCTGCTGGCCGCAACGGCCGCTGCGGAGAAGAAGGCCGAAGATATTGTCGCCATCGATGTCAGCGACCAGTTGGCGATCACGGATGTCTTCCTGCTCTGCTCGGCCAACAGCGACCGGCAGGTCCGCGCGATCGTGGATTCGGTGGAGGAAGCGCTCGATGCCGTCGACGTTGACCCCGTCCGTCGGGAGGGTGAACGTAGTGGTCGGTGGGTGCTGCTCGACTACCTCGACTTCGTGGTGCACGTGCAGCACACCGAGGAGCGTCGCTTCTACGCCCTGGAACGCCTCTGGAAGGACTGCCCGTTGATCCCGCTACCTGAGATCGGCATCGAGGAAGCGCCGGGCACCTCCCACGACCAGGGAGCCGTTTCGTCGTGACTCGACGAGTCGTGTTGTGGCGCCACGGACAGACCGCATGGAACCGCGCGGGGCGATTTCAGGGACAGATAGACGTTCCCCTCGATGAAACCGGCCGCAGCCAGGCGGCGGCCTCGGCGGTGCAGCTCGCCCAGTTGCCGCCCACCAAGATCATGAGTAGCGACTTGGTGCGCGCCCGCGTGACCGCCGGGCAGTTGGCCGACCGCACTGGGCTCGACGTGGTCCTCGACGATCGCCTGCGCGAGACGAATGCCGGTGAGTGGCAGGGACTGGAACGCGACGTGCTGATGGCCAACTACGGCGAGGACCTGATGGCCTGGGCCGCAGGATCGGATCTGCGACCAGGTGGGGGAGAACGTCGTTCCGAGGTGGCGGCCCGGATGGTCGCTGCCATCGACGAGGGCCTGGCCGATCTGCCACCGCGGGGCACCCTCGTGGTGGCAACCCATGGCGGAGCAGCCAGGGCGGCCGTGGGTCACCTGCTTGGCCTGCCCGTCGAGCACTGGTCGATCCTCGGCGTACTCACCAACTGTGCTTGGTCGGTACTCACCGAACGCTGGGCTCCCGACGGCGGCGTGTCCTGGCGGCTAGAGGAATACAACGCGCGCTCGTTGCCGCAGACGGCGTTCGCCGACGATCGCTGAGACGCCGGTTGGCGGTCGGATCGCCCGGTGAACCTGTGGCACGATCGCGACATGGAAACCGATGGCACCAGCAATGCCGCGAAACTCGCCCGGATCAATGCACTGGATTCCACCGAATCACGCGGGCTGCTGCGTTCGGTTCTGCTCAAGGTAGGTCCGCAGCCGTGGTTCATCGCCGTGTACCGCCGGCTGGGGCCTCGCATCGATCCGGCGGTGAGCCGCATTCGCGACGGCGCGGTGATGCGCAGCCTCTACGGTCTGCCGGGCATGGTCGTGCACACCACCGGCGCGAAATCCGGCTTGCCGCGCAGCAACCCGTTGCTCTATGCCCGCGACGGTGACGATTTCATCGTCGTGGGCACCAATTTCGGTCAACTCAAGCACCCGGCGTGGACGGCCAATCTGCTTGCTCACCCTGACGCTGCCATTGAGGTCGGGTCAGTGACGTTGCCGGTCACGGCCGAAATCATCGAGGGGGAGGAGTGGAGATCGGTGTTCGACCGTTTGGTGGCGGTCTACCCAGGCTACGCGCTCTACCTGGAGCGCCGCTCCGAACTGCCGCCCCGGCTCTTTCGGCTCGTCCCGAAGGTGTGAGGCGTCGCAGGGCCAGCCAACTCAGCTAGTGATGTAGCCGAGCAGAGTGGCCTTTTCCTCCTGCAACTCGGCCACCGTCACGCGCACCACATCGCCGATGCTGATGATCCCACTCAGTCCTTCCGCTTCGACCACGGGAACGTGGCGGATGCGGCGCTCGGTCATGGTGACCATCAAGTCGTCGGTGCTGTTGCCCGGTTCGCACACTGCAACCACGCCGGTCATCACATTCGACACGGGAGCGTCGAGGACCTCCCGGCCGTTCGCAGCGATGGCGCGCACCACATCGCGCTCGGAGGCGATGCCGACCACCTCCGAACCGTCCGGCGACACCACCGCGGCACCGATGTTGTGCTCGGTCAGCAGGGCGCATAGTTCCGTCACCGTCGCGTCGGGTGAGATCGTCGCGACGAAGGATCCCTTCTCGGCGAGGATCGATTTCACCTTCATGCGGGCGCCTCCTTGGTAGCTAGCCTGGTGGGGCCATGGTGCCCGAAAACCACCCAAGATGTCACGGGAACTGACCGGACACGTCTGCCAATCCAGCATGCGCTAGGCTGATCCTCGGTTTTGGGGCCATAGCTCAGCTGGTAGAGCACTTGCCTGGCAGGCAAGGGGTCAGGGGTTCGAGTCCCCTTGGCTCCACCGCAGGTCAGAGGCGGTTTCGGGAGAGATTCCGAGGCCGCCTCACGGCTTTCTACGACGCTCAGGCGGTGGCTGAAACTCACTCGCGGAGCCTGGTCGCGGTGTCGCGCCGATTCGCCCAAAGGGGCGGAGCCTGCGTTACTGCGAGCCGCGCTGGGCCAACGGATCCCGGCGTTCCGCGTCGTCCTGAAGGAACGATTTGTTCGACGTCGCGGGGGCTGGCCGTATCTGGGGCGGGGATCACGGGCGTTGCATCGTGCCAGCCCAGGAACACAAAGCGAACATGTGTGCGATTTCTATTGAGCTGGTGTTGAATTATCGTACACATGTGCTATTCTGGTGGCATGTCACAGCTCGCGCCGTCAGGAAGGCCTGCCGATAGCCGGTTGGCCGACTCCGTGGTGGGTCGGGAGTTGGGGCAAGTCGGCGGCTTGGATGCGGACTCAGATCCTCAGTGGTGTGCGGCGTGGGTGCGCGCCGCAGAGGCGGAAGCCGGGTGGGACGGTGCGGCAGCCTCGGGAGTCTGGCTCGATGACTTGATGGTGCCGACGGTGCGGCAGTTGCGGGAGGCGGCCGAAGCGATGGCGGTCGACGCCGCCTTGAACGATGTCGAAGCTGGCCAACGCAGGGACTCTGGTGTCAACGGTGGTACGGATGTCGATCCGAACCCTGGGGAGGCCCCGGATCAATTGGCACAGTGGGTGCGCAGGGAGTGGTGGAGCGCGCCGATCAGGGCCGAGGTCCGCCGACTCATGCTGTTGCAGCCTGGGTTGGGTTTGATCGCCGCGTTGTCGGAGCTCCATTCCGGCGGGCGGTGTCCCGCGGATCATCGCCATCCCGATGCCGAGGTCGAGGCTGCGGATCCTTCCCCAGTGCCCGGCAGCGTGCCTGGCCACCCCTGTGCCTGTCAGTTGATCGTGGCTGCGGCATGGCAGGCCGTTGAGAGTTGGGTTCAGGTCGGTGCCGCGGCCTCGCTGGTCGATGCCGCAGGTGCGGAGCCTGTGGTGACCACGCCGGTCGGATTCGCCCGGGCACAGGCCACCGACGCCTGTCGGGCGGAATTGGCTCCTGTGCTTCATCTTTCCGCGATGTCCGTCCACGGACGCTTGGCCAACGCCCGCGATCTTCACGATTTTCCGGCCCTTTCGGAGTTGGCGTCGTCGGGTTTGATGTTCACCTCGTCATGGCGCGTTGTGCTCTACGAGACCGCGAATCTGCCGCCGGATGCCCGGGCCCGCGTTGTCCAGCGTGTGGTGGAGTCGGTTCTTGCGCGGCACGCTGCGGATCGACGACCCTGGACTGCCGGCGAAACGCGCCAAGCAGTGAAGCGTGCCATCGCGGCGGTTGCGGCTGCGGAGGCGGCCGAGGCGCGGACTCGGGCACAGGCCCGTCGTCGGGTTGCCGTTACTCCGGCGGAGGACGGCATGGCTTGGCTGAGCGCCTATATTCGCGACGTCGATGCCCATCGGATCTACAACCGGCTCACGTCGGCCGCCGCGGCCGCTGGCGCCGACGATCCGGACGATCAGCGCAGCACCGACGAGCGCCGTGCGGATGCGATGGTGGTGGCGCTCCTCACCCGCCATCGTCCCGCGCCGCCGGCAGCAGTCCGAACCCCCTCCTCCGCTCATTCCCCTGCCAACGTGATCTCCCCGGCCGTCGGTACACCATCCGAACCTCGGCCAGAGATCTGCGTCGTCGTCTCGCTAGCCACCTTGCTCGGCTGCGCGAATACTCCGGCTGAGGTGCCCGGATTGGGCCCGATCGACGCAGATGTCGCCCGCGCACTGGCCGCGGACGGTCGCTGGCGTTGGTGGGTCACCGACCCGGCCAGCGGGCGGGTCGCGGTCACTGGCTCGCGGACCTACGCGCCATCGGTGGAACTGGCGCGACTGATACGCGCCAGGGAATCGCACTGCCGGATGCCCGGATGTGCCCGGCGGGCCGAGTTGTGCGACCTCGATCACACGACTCCCTACCCCCAGGGCCCGACCACCGCCAGCAACCTCGGACCGTTGTGCCGCGCCCATCACAACCTCAAGACCCACCACGGGTACAGCCTTGCCAACGACCCGACAGCCGAGGGTCAGCGTTGGATCTGGACCTTTCCCTCTGGCCTCACCCACACCGACAAGCCAGACCCGCCGCTACCGGGACCGTAGTTCTTGTCGCCGTCGGGATCCGGGCTGCCGCCGGGGAGCGGAGCAGCCCGCGATAGATTCGCACCCATGGGAAAGACGAATCCGGGCAACTTCTTCGAGGACTTCACCATCGGTCAGGTGATCGAGCACGCCACGCCGCGCACGGTTACCGAAGGCGACCGGGCGGTCTACGGATCGTTGTATCCGACGAGGTTCTCGATTCCCTCGTCAGCCGTCTTCGCCGCTCAAGTGGGCCTCGACCCGCACCCGGTGGAAGAGTTGATCGGCTTCCACATCGCATTCGGGAAGACGGTCCCGGATATTTCGCTCAACGCGGTGGCAAACCTGGGTTACGCCGAGTGCCGGTTCCACCTTCCGGTCGTACCCGGCGACACACTGCGCACCCGATCCGAGGTGATCGGCCTCAAACAGAACTCCAACGGCAAGAACGGAGTGGTGTACGTCCGATCGACCGCGACGAACCAGAACGACGAGGTGGCGATCGAGTGGGCGCGGTGGGTGATGGTGCGCAAGCGCAACCCTGAAGCCCCGGCGCCGGAGACGGTGATTCCGGAGCTCGCGAAGGTGGTGAACCCCGCGGATGTGGTTGTGCCAGAGGGCCTCAACTTCGCCGACTACGACTACGCCGCTGCAGGCGAGTCCCATCGATTCGACGACTACGAGGTTGGCGAGAAGATCGACCATGTGGACGGCGTCACCATCACCGACGCCGAGCACATGATGGCCACCCGGCTATGGCAGAACACCGCCAAAGTGCACTTCAACACCCAGGTGCGTCCGGACGGCCTTCGGCTGATCTACGGCGGACACATCATCTCGCTGGCACGCGCACTGTCGTTCAACGGCCTGGCCAACGCACAACTTATTGCCGCTATCAATGCCGGCGCGCACGTGGCGCCCGCGTTTGCCGGCGACACGGTCTACGCCTGGTCAGAGGTGCTCGACAAGGCTGAGACAGCCACACCCAGCGTCGGCGCCCTCCGACTCCGACTTGTCGCCACCAAGAACCGCGACGAGTCCATGACATTGCGCGGCGAGGACGGCAAGTACGCGCCAGGTGTGCTGCTCGACCTGGACATGTGGGCGTTGGTGCCCCGCTAGTCACGAGTCGCGGCTCTGCCGCCTGTGGTGATACATGTCCTGATCGGCTGCGGCCAGCAGCGATTCCAGATCCCCGGAGTCGCCCCGCTCGATCTTGCCGATGCCTACGCTCAGGTGAGCTGGCCACACCTCCGCCGGAACGGTCGAGCAGCGTCGAATAGCTTCGTTGAGCCGAGTGACCACCTCCTCGCGCTCCGGACACGGGCCCAGGGAGACGACCGCGAACTCGTCACCGCCCCGACTCCTTAGTCCGACTACCTCGAGAGCCGCGTAGAAGCGCTGGCCGTATGGCGCGCCACCGCAACGAGGTCGGAGCCCCGGAGTTGGAGTCCTCGCCGATTCGAAAGGCCGGTGAGCGGGTCTCGAAGGCTCAATTCCCCGATCTGCTGGTAGGCGGCGGCGGCCGTGTCGAGGCTGCGGCGACGGCCGTAGCGACCCAGCTGGCCGACAAAGGTGGCCATCAGCATGGAGAACAGCCAATGTGTGGCATCGAGGCTCGCTACGCCTAACAGTGCGGCGGCCCACATCAGCCAGCCAACGGTGGTTGCTGCGACGTTCCAGGGCGTGCTCATCAGCCCCAGGCCGCAGGCAATGATGACGAGCATGAAGTTGGTGGTCTGGATGATCTGGTCGGTGAGGTAGAGGTGAAGTCCGGAGTTGGCGAAGGCGAGCACCAACACGAGGGTCAGGAGGAGGTTGGCAAAGCGAAGCCCCTGCCGAAGCCGATACCACCAGGCGGAAAGGGCGCCGATGAACACGGCTGTGGCGGCCGCGGTCGCTGACATGATCTGTCCGGCCGAACCCTCGAGGACGACAAGGTGAGAAACCGCAAGAAGGGCGTAGAAGACCGCGACGACTGCCGTGACCGGCCCCAGGACAGCAGCTGCCGCGCCCAGGTATCGCACCCGGGCGTCGGGTGACAGTTCGGCAGTCCGGGCCGCATCTCGAAGGTTCATGTTGCTTGTCAGGTGGAGACCAAACAGCCAGCCACTAGGGCGCGGGGGCTGCGGCGCAGCCTACGGCGCGCTCTTGCGCCTCGATGTAGGCAACGAGGTCCTCTGTGCCTTGGCCAGTGCTGGCGAGCACTGAAGCGCTGTTGCTTTGTGCAGTCTGACGCAGGGTCTGCAGTTCGGCGCAGTTGCCAGAAGCGGCGGCCGCATCAACCTTGGCTTGAACCCCGGGGGAGAAGCGGCTCCAGTTGACCGCAGCCGCAGCCTGATCCACGGTGAGAGGCCCGGTCGACGTGGCCTGGGGGCTCAGGGGATCCGATGTGCTGCCCGGCGACCCGAACACCGTCGGGGCACTCGACGCGGATGGATCGAAAGTCGGCGAAACGTCAACGGAGGGCGATGCCGGGTTGGTCGGCTGAACAGACGCGGTGGCTGTCGCCGCCGGGGTCGTTGACGTCGATGAACTTGAGCCTCGGGTGAGGAGCCACACCGCTATCAACCCCAGTATCAGCACCACCGCCACTAGGCCCCCGATGAGCAGCAGGTTGGGCTGCTTCTTGGCGGGGTTGGCGGCAGGGGGCGGCATCGCGCCCGCGGCAACCGGCACCCACTGCTGACCGTCCCAGCGCCAGCCAGACTCCGGTGTTAGTCCGGGCTGGGCGTAGCCGGTTGCGGGGTCTTGGCCGTAGGGCTGGGCGTAGCCGGTTGCGGGGTCTTGGCCGTAGGGCTGGGCGTAGCCGGTTGCGGGGTCTTGGCCGTAGGGCTGGGCGTAGCCGGTTGCGGGGTCTTGGCCGTAGGGCTGGGCGTAGCCGGTTGCGGGGTCCTGGCTGTAGGGCTGGGCGTAGCCGGTTGCGGGGTCCTGGCCGTACGGCTGGGCGTAGTAGTCGCCTTGCTCAGCCGATTCCGGGGCATAGGCAACGGGCTCAGTCGCGTATGGGGGATCGGCTGCTTCGGAGTAGGCGACACCCCCGGAGGCCTCCTCGGCGCCGGTGGGTGCCCACTGATCGCCGGTCCAGACCCACTGCCCGTCGTCGGACATGTGCCCAGGTTGTGGTGCGTTCTCGTCCATGGCCCCATCCAGTAGTGCCGTTGCTAGTCGCAGGCTACTTGATTTGCGGGTATCAGTCTGTCGCACCGTCCCCCGCTGCGGAGTTGGTCCTGGCAAACTGCACGCATGATGGATGCGCGCGCAGGCTGTGTGTTGGCGGCGGGGGGCTGGCGTTGGTGGCCGCGGCCGGATGGACACTGGCTCTTGTGGAGCGTCGCGGGTTCCGGCGCGCACTCGCCGACGCCGAGGCGCGATTCGAGCGCTTCGCATTGTTTGATGAGGTCACCGGGCTATTGAGTGGCGAAGGAATAGCCCTCGTCGGGCAGCGAATCGTACATATCGCCCGACGCGATTCCGACGCCGTGAGCGCTTGCCTGGTGAGGGTGATGTCGCCCGATTCGAGTGGGCCGGCGGGACTCACCGACGAGGACATGATCTCAGTGGCGGAGGCCTCCGAATTGGTCTTCCGATCGGGTGACGCGGTCGGCCGAGTCGATGAGGACACGATCATGGTGGTCGGCAAGGGGCCAGGGTTCACCCCATCCACAGTCGAAGCCCGGCTAGTCGCGCAGATGGCAGCCATGGCCCCGGCTGACGTCGAGCTGCCAGCGCTGGTAGTAGGCGTTGCCGTGCTGCAGCCCTGGGACGAAGGCGACTTTGTCGAACTTCAACATCGCGCCTATGAAGACCTTGGAATCCGGCTGCAGGTGTCCACGGGACTGGCCGGGTGATGCTTCCCGCGGCCGGGCCGGTTAGGCCTTGAGCACCCACTTCTCCCACACCCACGGGGTAGCCCCACTGTTCCTCGTGGGTGTGTCGCAGGTGCTTACGGATTCGTCGGCGCCGGGCGTAGGCGTTGGGGATCCACTCATGGAACTGGATGAAGAGGCAATCCACTCGCGTGTGAAGCCCGGTCTCGATGAGTCGATCGAGTAGGTCGTATTCGCCACCTTCGATGTTGATCTTCATCACCGCAACGCGATCCCAGCCGAGTTCCGACCAGACCTCAGCCACGTCCCGAATCTGCGCGTCGATCCAGTCGACGTCCTCGCCGGTCACCGGATTGATGAACACTGAGGAGCCCATGTGCGTTTGCGAGACCCGCACAGTCTCGTCTCGCCCTCCAAGGCCATACTCGTGCGACCGCACTCCCGGGAACTCCTCGGCCACGTCAGCCATGACGCCGAAGAATTCTGGACTGAGTTCGAAAGCGTCGATTTTGCACCCGTAGCGTGCCGACACGCTGGTGCTCCAGAGGCCTTCGAAAGCCCCGACGTCGACGGCCAACGAGTCTTCGGTCAGATTGTCACAGGTGTAAAGGATCTCGGGTTCATCGATGCGCCGTGCGATGAACCGATACTGCGCCTTGCGGTAGCGCCCCGCCTCAAGAAGGCGATCGCGAGCGGATCCTGGTCCCGCTCTTTGCGGCGCATGACCCACTTCCGTGGGGTGCCGAGCAATCGGCGTATGTCGTATTCGGTGGGGCGACGGAACCCGCGCAGCCGGCGCGGCGTTTCGGTCACCGGAACATCCTATTCACAGGTCCCAACCTACTGCCCGCGGCCCGCCCGGCTGGTCATACTGACCGGGAGTGTCTGCAGACGTTGCGCCGGGTACGGTCCGGCGCCGAACGAGCCGCCTCCTAGGGTGAGCATGTGAGTGTTAACGTCTTGGTTCTCGGAGACTCGTTGACCTATCACGGTCCGGAACGAGCCGAGATGCCTCACGACGCCCGGCTATGGCCCCGGATGGTTGCGGTGGAGCTTGCGCACTGTGGTGTTGACGCTCGAATTGACCTGGTTGCGCGGCTGGGGTGGACAATGCGAGACGGGTGGTGGGCACTCACCAAGGACCCACGCTGCTGGGGCGAAGTTCTCCCGCAGGCTGACGCCGTCGTGATCGCGCTGGGAGGAATGGATCAACTCCCAGCAGCAATCCCAACCTACCTGCGGGAGGGAATTGCCTACGTACGCCCCGGCTCCTGGCGACGCCGGCTCCGGCAAACCTACCGAATCGCGGCTCCGAAGGTCATGCGGGCGACGGGTGGACCGTTCCGGCAGTTGCCGCAATCAGCCACAGACTCCTACCTCGCGCGGATCGTCGGGGGTATTCGGTACTACCGCGGAAACCTGCCCATCCTGCTGCTCGGACCCGCGCCCTTTGCTGCGCGCGACTACCCCGCTACCAGGAGCCACGGGCCGGCAGTGGTGGCTGCCCAAGATGCGGCTAGGGCTCTTGGCCTGCACTTCCTTGATGTCGACCCGTTGATCTGGCCGTCACTGCTGGACGGTACGGCCAACCCTGACGGCATGCACTGGTCGTGGCGCAGCCACGAGGCGGTGGGTACCGCCGTGGGTGCAATGCTGGCGGGCAGACTCGCCGAACGAGGTACGCCGAACGCGGTGGGATCCGACTAGTACGAGGAGGTCTCATGACAACCACCACGATTGCGCTTCTCATCGTGGCGTTCGTGGCAGCGGCAATCGATTGGGTCGGGGTCGCCGGCGGGCGGGATCGTTTGGTCTACACCTTCAAGCCGGCAGTAATGGTGGTGTTGATCGCAGCGACGCTCACGTTGCCTGATATCCCGATGGCTTTGCGCCTATTCACGGTCGGGGCCCAAGCAGCAGGTCTTGCTGGCGATGTCGGGCTGATGCTGGGCAAGTTCGTGCCGGGGGCGGCTGCATTCGCGGTCGGGCATCTGCTGTACATCATCGGCTGGCTCCCCTACGCGCAGCCGGGCATCGGGATGACGATCGGGATCGCGTTGGCGCTGGTTCTGATGTTCACCGTCGGCCGGCGCATCACGGTAGCTGCCTCCCAGCGGAACATTGCGATGGGACAGGTGGTGTCTATCTATCAAGTTCTCTTGAGCTTGATGGCAGTGGCGGCCTTCGCTACTAACACCTGGCCACTGGCCGCCGCAGCCGCGCTGTTTGTAGCGTCAGACACTATCCTTGGGTGGACTCGATTCGTCCAGAGCGGCCGCAACTACGCGTGGGGGTGCACATGACCTACCACGTAGCCCAGATAGGAATCGTTGCCTCACTGCCGCTGCTGGTTCCGGCGACGTGACCATTTCTCCCAAATGAAGGGGTAGTTCCAGTCGCATACGTGCGTCTGATTGAGCGCTTTTCGGATACGTCGGCGACGCCGGTAGGCGTCGGGTAACCACTCGTGGAACTGGATGGTGAAGGCGTCCACGCGGGCATGCAGCCCGGTCGCGATCAGGCGCTCGAGTAGATCGTATTCGCCGCCTTCGATGTTCATCTTCATCGCAGCCACTCGGGTCCAGCCGAGTTCGTCCCAGACACCGGCGACGTCTCGGATCCGCGCCTCATCCCAGACCTGGTCGGAGGAATCCCCTGGATGGGCGAAGGCGGACGAACCCATGCTCTTCTTCGAGACTCGTACCAACTCGTCGGCGGCGCCGAGACCGACATGGTGGACCTGCACTTTGGGATGGGAGTCCGCCACGGCTGCGAGCGGCTCGTTGAATCGCGGGCTCAAGTCGAAGGCGTCGACAGTGCATCCGTAGGTGTCACTGATTCGACTTGCCCATTCCCCTTCGAATGCGCCCACGTCGACGGCGAGATCGTCGGTACTCAAATCGAAGTCGTACAAGATCGATGGATTCACCATCATGGCAACGATGAAGTCATAGGCCGGGCGTCGGAAGCGCGTTGCCTCCAGCATGTCGATGACGTGCTGAGGTTTGTGCCGCTCCCGATGTCGAAGCAGTTGCTGTCGAGGCCAGCCGGCGATCCGGTGCACCTGGTACTCAAGGGTTCCTAGCAGCATTCCCATCCCAATCCGCCCGCCGGCAACAGCACGGACCGCATCCTACGGCCCGAGCTCGGCCGAGAGGCCAACTGCATGGGTGGACCTGAGTAGCCCAGGGATAGCCTGGGACGGCTATGAGTACTTATACAGATGCCGACGCCGGCTTCCTCGCATCCTCGTTCGATCCGCACGCCCTGCAAGAGCGGTGGCTGCCTGTGTGGGACCAGATTGCGCCTTTTCGTTCCGGCAACCCGGATGACGATCGGCCGACGAAGTACGTGCTCGACATGTTCCCCTACCCCTCCGGCGACCTGCACATGGGGCACGCGGAGGCCTACGCCCTCGGCGATGTGTTGGCTCGCTACTGGGTGCAGCGCGGCTACAACGTGCTGCACCCCATCGGTTGGGACGCCTTCGGCCTCCCTGCCGAGAACGCCGCCATCAAGCGCGGCGTTGATCCAGCGGCCTGGACCTACGAGAACATCGCCACGCAGCGCGCCTCGATGCGCCGCTACGCGTGTTCGTTCGACTGGGATCGCATCGCTCAACACCTGCGACCCGGAGTACTACCGCTGGAACCAGTGGCTCTTCCTGCAGATGTTCGAGCGCGGACTGGCCTACCGCAAGGCCTCCAACGTCAACTGGTGCCCGAACTGCCAGACCGTGCTGGCCAACGAGCAGGTCGTCGACGGCAAGTGCGAGCGCTGCGACACGGCCGTGACCAAGCGCAAGCTCACGCAGTGGTACTTGCGGATCACCGATTACGCCGACCGCCTGCTAGAGGACATGGCGCAACTGGAGGCCGCCTGGCCGGACAAGGTCCTGTCGATGCAGCGCAACTGGATCGGCCGTTCCGAGGGCGCCGAGGTGGAGTTCGCCATTCGAGGTCGCGACGAGCCGGTGACGGTCTTCACCACCCGACCGGACACGCTGTACGGCGCGACATTCTTCGTGGTGGCGGCCGACAGCGACCTGGCGGCGGAACTGGCCGCGGGCACGCCCGCCGAAGCGGAGTTCGCCGCCTACGTTGAGCAGGTTCGCGCGACGAGCGATATCGAACGACTCGCCACGGACCGGCCCAAGACGGGTGTGTTCCTCGAGCGCTATGCCATCAACCCGTCAACGGTGAACAGATCCCGGTCTACGCCAGCGACTACGTCTGGCCGACTACGGCACCGGGGCGATCATGGCGGTGCCAGCGCACGACCAGCGAGACCTCGATTTCGCTCGGGCCTTCGACCTGCCGGTGCGGGTCGTGGTCGAACCGGACGACGGACCCCGACCGCGACGGGGGAGGCGACCGCGGACGACGGCCGGCACGTCAACTCCGGCCCGCTCGACGGACTCGACAAGGCTGAGGCGATCGCCCGGATCATCGCGGTCCTGGACGAGCGGGGCACCGGCCGAGGCCGCAGTCAACTACCGCCTGCGCGACTGGCTGATCTCGAGGCAGCGCTACTGGGGCACCCCGATCCCGATCGTCCACTGCGAGCAGTGCGGTGAGGTCGCCGGTGCCGGTGACCGAGCTGCCGGTGCGGCTGCCCGGCAGCGAGGGTCTGGATCTCAAGCCGAAGGGCACGTCGCCGCTGGGTGCAGCAACCGACTGGGCGGACGTGGCCTGCCCGAAGTGCGGTGGGACCGCGCAGCGGGACACCGACACCATGGACACCTTCGTCGACTCCTCCTGGTACTTCCTGCGCTACCTCGACCCGCGCAAGGACGACGGGCCCGTTCGACGCCGGCCAGGCGCGACGCTGGATGCCGGTCGACCAGTACGTCGGTGGCGTGACGCACGCGATCCTGCACCTGCTGTACGCGCGGTTCTTCACCAAGGTGCTGCACGACATGGGCCTGGTCGACTTCGACGAACCGTTCACCCGCCTGCTCAACCAGGGCATGGTGGTCATGGATGGTTCGGCGATGAGCAAGTCGCGGGGCAACCTGGTGCGCCTCTCCGACGAACTGGCCGCAGCACGGGGTCGACGCGATCCGGCTGACGATGGTGTTCGCCGGGCCGCCCGAGGACGACATCGACTGGGCCGATGTGTCCCCGGCAGGTTCGAATCGGTTCCTCGCGCGGGCGTGGCGGCTGGCCGCAGGAGTCCAGAGCCCACCCGGCGCGGACGCCACGACCGGTGACATCACGCTGCGCACGATCGCGCACCGGCTCGATCGACGATGCCGCTCAGGCGATCGACGCCTATCGGTTCAACGTCGCCGTGGCGCGAGGTCATGGAGTTGGTCAACGCCGCGCGCAAGGCCATCGACTCAGGCCCCGGACCGCACGACCCGGCGGTGCGCGAAGCGGTTGAGGCGGTGGCGATCCTGCTCTCGCTGGTCGCGCCCTACACGGCGGAGGACATGTGGGCACGGCTCGGGCATAGCCCCTCGGTGGCCCGGGCCGGCTGGCCGCAGGTCGATCCGGCGCTCCTCGTGCGCGGACGAGGTCACCTGCATCGTGCAGGTGGCGGGCAAGGTGAAGGCGCGCCTGAGGGTGAGTCCGCAGATCAGCACTGACGAACTGGAGGCGCTGGCGCTGACGGATCCCTCGGTGGTCAAGGCCCTCGCCGGTCGGGAGGTCGCACGCACGATTGTGCGGGCACCCAAACTGGTGAACTTGGTGCCAGCCTCCTGACCCGATCGCACTGGCGCCCGCTCGTCGCGCCGCTGGCTTCGCCACAGGACTCCCCCCGGGTGCGCAAGTAGGGTGGCGCCATGCCCTCAGTCGCCATCGTCACCGATTCCACCTCCTACCTGCCTGACGAGCTAGTCGCCAAGTGGCAGGTGCGCGTGGTGCCAGTGCTCGTGATCGTCGCCGGCCGCGGATACGAGGAGGGCACGCAGATCCAACCGTGGCAGGTGGCCGAGGCGCTGCGCGAATGGAAGGTCATCACGACTTCACGGCCCACTCCGGCCGATTTCGCGTCGGTCTACCGGGCTGCCGCTGAGGCTGGCGCTGACGCGGTCGTGAGCATCCATCTCTCGTCGGACATGAGTGGAACTTACGAGTCAGCGCTGCTCGCCTCGCACGATGCGGCGATCCCGGTCACCGTCATCGACTCGCGGGCGGTGGGGATGGCGCTCGGCTTCGCCGTCCTTGCAGCCGCCGAAGCCGCCCACAGAGGTGCGGACGCCACCGAGGTCGCCGACGCGGCCCGGCGCGTTGCGGCAGGAGCCGAGTTGCTCTTCTACGTCGACACCTTGGAGTACCTGCGCCGCGGGGGGCGGATCGGCGTGGCGAGCGCCGCAGTCGGCACCGCCCTGCGCGTCAAGCCGCTGCTTCAACTTGTGGATGGCCGGGTGATGCCACTGGAGAAGGCCCGCACTGCCAACAAGGCGCTGGCCCGGCTGGCGGAGATCGCCGTCGAACGCATCGGCGATCGTTCCGTCGACGTGGCCGTACAGCACCTTGCCGCACCTGACCGGGGCGTGGCACTGGCCGCCGACTTGGAGAACCGGCTGGGCTCAACAACATTCTCGTGAACGAGGTGGGTGCCGTGGTGGGCGCCCACGTGGGGCCGGGCATGGTCAGCGTGAGCATCGCGCCACGACCATGAATCCCTGGCTTGCCGGTCTGATTGCAGCACTCTTCGGGTACCTACTGGGATCGATCAACTTCGCGCTCATTTTCGCTCGTGTCAAGGGTGCGGATATCCGTGGAGAGGGATCCGGGAATCCGGGGGCCACCAACGCCGGGCGTGTCATGGGACGCTGGACCGGAGTTGTGGTGGCGCTGCTCGATATCGCCAAGGGCTATGTTCCGGCGTTCGTGGCGGCCACCGTGTGGGGTGAGGAGTTCGGCGTCATCGCAGGGGTGGCGGCGATCGTGGGCCACATCACCTCACCGTTCGCCGGCTTCCGTGGCGGAAAGGGTGTCGCTACCGCCGGTGGTGTTGTGCTCGCCCTGAGTCCGCAGTGGGCATTGCCGGTGCTTGTCATCTTCGGTGTGGTGTTCCTCATCACCCGGCGCGTCGGAATCGCGAGTGTGGCCGGTGCGCTGACGCTGATTCCGACCGCAGTGGTCCTTGGCGAGCGGCCCTACGACATCGTTCTCGCCCTTGCCGTGGCACTGCTCATCGTGGTGCGTCATCAGAGCAACATCCGCGAGGCGTTCTTCTCGTCGGACTAGCCGACGATTGTCCACAGCTGACAACTTCGGGCCGCTGGCCCAGGTGACTTCTCACTAGCGTCATATGCATGCGAGACGACGATGCCCCCGAGGGGCCGGCAAGGCAGCGGCTGCAGGCTGCCTTTGGTGTGCCGGTGACCACCCAGCACCTGCCCGACGATGCACCGGGCCGACGTCGACTCTCGACTGCACTGCGACCCGGGCGTATGCGGCCCTGGCTGTTCACGGTGCTGCTCGTGGGCTTCCTACTCTGCGTCGGAGCGGTCTCGGCGGCGCGGAGCATGCCCGAAGCCGTATCGCCGGCCTCGCCGATCGAGGAACCTCAACTCACGCAGGAGGGCAGACCTGATCCCGCGTCCGCAGAGGCGGCAGATCCGGGTGGGCTGGTCGTCGTGCACGTGGCTGGCGACGTCGCGAACCCGGGCGTCGTGACGCTGCCCTTGGGTTCCAGAGTGGCCGAGGCGCTAGCGGCGGCCGGGGGTGCGGCAGCCGGAACGTCGCTCGACGGCTTGAATCTGGCTCGCGTGCTGGCAGACGGTGAGCAGGTGTACGTCGGCGCACAGCACAGTGCCGCAGCCCCCGTCGGCGTGCCGGGCGCCGGTTCGGGCGTCGCGGTCGCGCAACAGCCGAACGCGTCGGCGGGGGCGAACGGGGCATTGGTGAACCTGAACTCCGCCACGTCCGAGGAACTGCAGCTGTTGCCGCGAATCGGGCCCGCCACGGCGGCGAAGATCATCGCCCATCGTGAGGCCAACGGTGCTTTCCGGTCGGTGGATCAACTGCTCGACGTACCGGGGATCGGCGAACGAACGCTGGAGGGTCTGCGGGATCAGGTTCAGGTGTGAGCCGCGGCATCCTTGACCACCGCTCCTTCCTGTTACTGCCACCGGGACTGGCCGCCTGGTTGATGGCCCTTGTTCTACCCCGAGGCCCGGCGTGGCTGCCTTGGGCCTGTGTCGCGATGGCCGCAGGTGCCGTCGGCGTCGCCCTACGCCTGTGTGCCAGGCATCCGACGCCGCTGCGGGTCGCAGCGGCGGCCGTGGCCGGCGTCGTCGTGCTGGTGTCCATCAGCACCGGTGTCCACCTGGTCGTACGTGACGCAGGACCCTGGCAGAAGTTGATCGATCAGCGCGCCCGGGTGGTGGCCGAGGTCGAGGTCGTCACGCCCGCGAGGGCCGTGACTGGCGGACCGCTGTGGCAAGCCGATGTGAACCGGCAACGTTTCGTGGCGCAGGTTCGAGAGATCCACACCGCCACCGAGACGTGGCACCTTGGCAGCACGGTGGGGACGCTGGCAATCCTGCCCCTCTCCGCCGAACTCCTTCGGCCCGGGGACCGCCTGACCGGGGACTTCCGGGTGTCGTCGCCGCAGCAGCCGCACCTGGGCCACTCGGCCACCCTCACGTCGACCGGCGAGCCGGGCCGGGTCCAACCTGACACGTCGTGGACTTCGGACGTCGTCGACAGGTTGGCCGCAGCACTGCCGGTGAACCTCCCCGAGCAGTCGAACCTGGTGCTGGGCATGGTGTTCGGCGATGATTCCGGATTGTCCGAGGACAGCCAAGAAGCCATGCGTTCGTCGGGGCTGTCGCATCTGACGGCGGTGAGCGGTGCCAACATCGCCCTGGTTTGCGGGGCAGTTCTCGTGCTCGCGCGGTTCGTCGGGTTCACCGGGCGCGCAGCCCTGGTGCCGGCGCTAGCTGTGGTGGCGGCCTACGTCACCGTTGTCGGCCCGGAACCCAGCGTGGTTCGGGCCACGGCGATGGCGCTGGTCGCGATAGCTGGTCTGTGGCTGGGGGGAGGCACTGGATTTGCCGCCCTGGCCGTTGCGCTGAGCGCCCTGCTCGTGGTGGACCCGTGGTTGGCCTCGTCGCGCGGCTTCGCCTTGAGCTGCGCCGCTACCGCCGGCCTGATCCTGGTGGCGGTACCGGGGCGAACCCTAGTGACGACCATCGCCGGACGGGTGCCACCGGCGGCCCGCCTATCCGTCACAGCCGTGCTGGCGTCGGTGCTCACCGCCGCGGCGGCGGGATTCGCCACGATGCCCCTCATCGCCGCCTACGGGCAGGGCATCTCACTGCTCTCCGTGCTGGCCAACGTCGCCGCCGCGCCGCTCGTGGGCCTCGTGACCGTGAGCGGATTGATCGTGGCGATGCTGGCTTGGGTGCAGCCGGAACTCGCGGCAGCGGCCAGCCCGATTCCAACAGCCGGAGCGGGCTGGATTCTTGCCGTCGCCGAGGTGACGTCGGCAGTGCCGGGCGGTCGGTTGCGCTGGCCCGCCGGGTTCTGGCCAGCCGTGGCGGTGGTCGTCGCGGTGGGAGCCGTTGCCCTGCTGGGTCGGCGCTGGCGCGCTCTGCCGATTCTGGTCCCCTTGGCCGTTGCGCTGGGAAGCATCACCGCAGCTGTGGTGCCGGCCGCGCTCCCATCGCCGGCCAAGGACTGGCAGGTGGTCGTGTGTGATGTCGGGCAGGGTGATGCGGTTTTGCTCCGGGCGGGGCCGCAATCGGCCGTGCTGGTCGATGCCGGCCCGACACCTGAGGGTGCGGCCGATTGCCTGCTCCGCAACGGGATATCCCACGTACCGGCCGTCATTTTGAGCCATTTCCACGCCGACCATGTCACCGGCGTGGGTCCGGTAGCCGAACGGTTCGGCCCGCCCAGGGTGCTGGTCTCGCCGCTCCCGGAACCGGCGCAGACCTACGACGCGACGTTGGAATCGCTCGCCGCTGCGGCCCCGGTCACGCTTGACGTCGCTCGACTGGGCCAACAGTTCGAGGCAGGTTGGGTGCGCCTCACGGTGCTAGGCCCGGGGCGGATAATCGACGCTGGATCGGTGCCGAACAACGCCAGCCTCGTGCTTTCGGCAACGGTCGATTCGCCGCGGGCCCTGACTCGGGTGCTGCTGACCGGAGACATCGAACCGGAGGCGCAGCGCGCGCTCATGGCGTCGGCACCGTCGCTGCAGGTGGACCTGGCGAAAGTGCCGCACCACGGCTCCGCGAATCAGCATCCCCGGTTCGCCCGCTGGGTCGGAGCGGACGTGGCCGTCGTCTCCAACGGTGCCGACAACGACTACGGGCATCCGTCTGCGGAGACCGTGGCCTCGTGGGCGGCCAGCGGGGCGGCCGTGGCCCGCACAGACCTGCACGGAGACGTGATCGCGGTCGGCGGGGACGATGGATCAACGACCGTGGTGACCAGGCGGGTCCATGACCGCTCCTGAGGCGGCCGGTGGCGCGACTCCGCCGGGGTGTGCCGATCGCCGGTGCGGTCGAGTGCTGTCATGCTTGTCGGCATGACCTCGACGCCGCCGCGGGTGCTTGTTGTGCTCGGCAGCCAGGAGTTCTTCGCCGAGCGCGAGATCGCTGCCGCCGTCACGGCCTGGCGGACTCAGGGGGCCGAAGTATCCGAGGTGTCCGGGGCGTCGTCGGGAATCCTGCCGGACCTCATGAACGCCGCATCACCAGACCTCTTCGGGGGCAGCCCGACCATCGTGTTGCGCGATTTCCAGCTCCTCGACGAGTCCACGGGTTCACAGGTATGCGACATGATCAGCTCCAGCACCGACACTGGGTGGATCGTGGTGCACGCCGGCGGTCGCGGCTCCACCAAGGTGCGCAACCGGTTGACGAAGATGGGCACAGTGGTGAAGGCCGATCCGCTCAAGGGTCGGGCCGTGACCGATTTCGTGGTGGCGGAGTTCCGTCGGGCGCGCAAGAGCGCCGACCAGGCGACGGTGGCGCTACTGGTGGACGCGATCGGCGCCGAACCCCGCGGCCTGGCAAGTGCGGTGGCGCAGTTGTGCAGCGACGTTCAGCACGACCACATCGGCCGGGAGGATGCAGCGCAGTACTACTCCGGACATGTGGAGATCAAGGGCTACGAGATCGCCGACGCAGTGGTCGGCCGGGACGCCCCGCTCGCCTTGGAGCGCCTGCGCTTCGCCCTGCACGAGGGCGGTACACGAGCAGGTCTGATGACCGTCACGGCGCTGACCATCACGTTCCAACGGCTGGCCGCCGCCAAGACCGCACGGGCTGGCTCAGGGGCCGCGGCAGACGTTGCCGCGGCGTTGAAGATTCCTGAATGGATGGCTCGCACGGCCGTCCACCAGGCCCGACGCTGGAGCTCGGAGGAGATCGCCGATGCCATTGCCCAGTTGGCACGACTCTCGGTGCTGATGAAGGGCGGCTACGACGCCGCATCCGCACTCGGCGACGAGCAGAAGGCGTACGTCCTCGAGCGGGCTGTGATCGACATGGCCACTCCCTCCGCTCCCTGAGGAGCACAGGAAGATGCAAGCCACGGCAACGCTTCTCACCGAATCGGATGTATCCATTTGGCGGGCTCGCGCGTCCATGATGCGACAGAAACACCGGCGGACCTGCCGCCGGACGCCGAAAGGGGATCGCATCATGACTCGTAATGAATCGAACATCGATCGGATGATCCGCGTCGTGGTCGCAGTTGCTGCTTTCGCAGCCGCGCTCGCGGTGGGAATCGGATCTGTGCTCGGGATCGTGCTGGCCGTTGTCGGGGTTGTCATGCTGGTCACAGCAGCCGCTGGCTTCTGCCCGTTGTATCGGCTCTTTGGCCTCAGTACGTGCCCGGTCAACACATCCAAGGCGCAGCCCGAGCGCACTGCGGTCGGCTGATCGCACGTGGGGTTTGCCTGGTTGGACGATCGCTAGCCTGCCAGCCATGGACCAATCCGAGCTCGCAGACCTTCTGCCGGCGCAGGTTCCTGGGCTACTTCGGTACGCCACCTCGATGGTGCGTGATCCAGATCTTGCCCAGGACCTCGTCGGCGACACGTGCGTTCGCGCGCTTGAGCGTTCAGAGTCTTTCCGCGCCGAATCGTCGCTCGCAACCTGGCTGCATCGGATTCTGCACAACCTGGCGGTTGACCGGGCACGCGCCCGGCGTGAAGTGCCCGACTCCGACATCGCCACGGAAGTCGAGAAGCGTTGGCAGGACAACGATTACACAGTCGATGCGGCAGTCGTCGTTGCTAGGGCCGAGACCTCGGCCGAACTCCACGATGCCCTCATCCGGCTTCCCTACACCCACCGGGCGGCCGTCGTTTTGCACGACGCGCACGGTCTGACGACTCCGGAGATCGCCGAAATATTCGAGATCGGGTTACCCGCCGCCAAACAGCGGCTGAGGCGAGGACGCATGATGCTCGTGACCGCGTTGGCCAACGGCGTCGAACGGCGCGAGGCGGTGCGAGGCATTCCGCTGAGCTGCTGGGAGGCCCGGCGCAACGTCAGCGACTACCTCGACAACGACGTGGACGCGCGAACTGCGGCTGCGCTGGAGGCCCACCTTGCCGGTTGCCCCACCTGCCCGGCTCTCTACCGATCGCTCGTGGCCACGACGGAGGCCCTCGCCGGGGAGAACGCGGCTGCAACTCGGGATCCGGACTCCACGATTCCGCCCGCCATCGAACGGCGGCTGCGCAATCTCCGTGGCTCTCGGCCCGGGATGATGACGTGAGCTATGCGCTGACGCTGTCGGCGGCCTTGGCCACCGCACTCTTGCGATTCGCGGCCTGGTTCTTGTGGATCACGCCTTTGGAGACGGCCTTGTCAAGTGCACGCGAAGCCCGCTGAGCCGCAGTCTGCGCGGCCGCTGCGTCGCCTGCGTCGACCGCTTCGCGCACGTGCCGCACGAGGGTGCGCAGTTCGCTCTTGACCGACTTGTTGCGGAGGCGATGCTTCTCGTTGGTGCGGATGCGCTTGATCTGGGACTTGATGTTGGCCACGGTTTACCAATCTGCTGCGAGGCACACGCTGGGCGCGTGCAGTGCTGGTTCTGGAGAGTTTTCGGTCGGGGAGGACTCGGCGGCACGAGCGCAGGACGAAGCGCGGCCAAGGCCAGACCCCCAGTGTAGCGCAGGGCATGCGGGGTGAAACTCGCTCGGCCCCTGCGCGGAATCGCGGCCGTGGGAAGATAGCCCGGTGACAGTCGGTCAAGGGCAGCACAGCCCCGGTGTGAATACCCCCGGATCCACGCCGGCGGAGGCGATTCGTAACTTCTGCATCATCGCCCACATCGATCATGGCAAGTCGACGCTGGCCGATCGGATGCTGCAACTCACGGGTGTCGTCTCCGACCGACAAATGCGTGCGCAATACCTGGATCGGATGGACATCGAGCGGGAGCGCGGCATCACCATCAAATCCCAGGCCGTGCGGTTGCCGTACCGCGCCGGCGATGGCCGCGACTACGTACTCAACCTCATCGATACGCCGGGCCACGTCGACTTCACCTACGAGGTCTCCCGCTCGCTTGCCGCCTGCGAGGGGGCGATCCTGCTGGTCGATGCCGCGCAGGGCATCGAGGCGCAGACGCTGGCGAACCTGTACCTGGCGCTGGAGAACGATCTGATGATCATTCCTGTGCTCAACAAGATCGATCTGCCCGGCGCGCAACCGGAGAAGTACGCGGCGGAACTTGCCCACATCATCGGCTGTGACCCGGCCGACGTGCTGCGCGTGAGTGCGAAGACCGGGGACGGCGTGGCTGACCTGCTGGATACGGTGATCGACTTAGTGCCGCCGCCGTCGGGCGATCCCGACGCGAGGGCACGCGCGCTGATCTTCGACAGCGTCTACGACTCCTACCGGGGGGTCGTCACCTACGTGCGCGTAGTGGACGGTTCCCTCGCGCCGCGTGAACGAATCACGATGATGAGCACCGGCGCCACCCACGAGGCCCTCGAGATCGGCGTGATCAGTCCGGAACCGACAGTCTCCCAGGGGCTGGCCGCCGGTGAGGTGGGCTACCTCATCACGGGGGTCAAGGATGTGCGCCAATCCCGCGTTGGCGACACCATCACCTCGGCGCACCAACCAGCGGCCGAGTCGCTGGGCGGGTATCGAGACCCACGGCCGATGGTTTTCGCCGGGCTCTACCCCATCGACGGATCCGACTACCCGTTGCTGCGCGATGCCCTCGACAAGCTCAAGCTCAACGATGCCGCGCTGGTGTTCGAACCCGAATCCTCGGCGGCGCTTGGATTCGGATTCCGTTGCGGCTTCCTCGGCCTGCTGCACTTGGAAATCGTGCGCGAGCGGTTGGAACGGGAGTTCAACCTCGACCTGATCTCGACCGCGCCCAACGTCGTCTACCGGGTGGTGATGGAGGACGCCGCGGAACACGTCGTGACCAACCCCAGCGAGTTCCCGGTCGGCAAAGTGGCCGAAGTCTTCGAGCCGGTGGTGCGCGCGACGATCCTGACCCCGACGGAATTCGTGGGAACAGTCATGGAACTGTGCCAGCAGCGGCGCGGTGTGATGCTGGGCATGGACTACCTCTCCGAGGACCGCGTCGAACTCCGGTACACGTTGCCGCTAGCGGAGATCGTCTTCGACTTCTTCGACCAGTTGAAGTCCCGCACCAGGGGCTACGCATCCCTGGACTACGACCCCAGCGGGGAGGAAGCCTCCGATCTGGTGAAGGTCGACATCCTGCTGCAGGGGGAGAAGGTGGACGCCTTCAGCGCCATCGTGCACAAGGACAAGGCGTACGCCTATGGGGTGGCGTTGACCGCTCGGCTGCGCGAACTGATCCCGCGCCAGCAGTTTGAGGTTCCGATCCAGGCCGCCGTCGGATCCCGCGTGATCGCGCGGGAGACCATTCGCGCGATCCGTAAGGATGTGCTCGCCAAGTGCTACGGCGGCGACATCTCGCGTAAGCGCAAACTGCTGGAGAAGCAGAAGGAAGGCAAGAAGCGGATGAAGATGGTGGGGCGCGTCGAGGTCCCTCAGGAGGCCTTCATCGCGGCGCTGAGCACGTCCGGAGACTGACGCTCGGCAGAAGATTGGTACGGGTGAGTGGATGACTCCGAGTGACTTTGCGCCTACAATCCGGTTGACACGGTGAGATTCATCACGTGCGTCACGGCATTTCACCATGAGAACCCCTAGGCTCAATTAACGTCCGGCCGAGATTCGGCCGGTGGAATCGGAGGAACCAGCAGTGGAAATCACCAAGGCTCGGGAGTCCTTGCCGCAACAGAACACGACCGTTGCGCAGATGCTCATCGACCGAGTAGCGAAAACGCCCGACCGCGAGGCGTTCCGCAAACCCACCGCAGAAGGCGGATGGCAGTCGTTCACGTGGAAAGAAACCTTCGATGAGGCCACGCTGCTCGCTGCCGGACTGCTGTCCCTCGGACTGAAGACCGAAGAACGCGTAGGAATCGCCTCCAACACCCGTCTCGAGTGGATCAACGCTGACCTCGGCATCATGCTCGCCGGCGGTGCGACCACCACGGTCTACCCCTCGACGGGCGAAGAGGATGTCGCGTACATCCTCTCCGACGCCGACGTCGTGATTCTCTTCGCCGAGGACGAATCGCAGGTCGAGAAGGTGCGCAACACCCGCGACCAGTTGCCCGACCTGCGCAAGGTCATCGTCATTGACGGCGAAGGCGACGGCGACTGGGCCATCAGCACGGAAGCCCTGCGCGCGCTCGGCCGTGACTTCCTGGCCGAGAACCCCGACGCTGTCAACGAGCGCAGCGCCTCGATCTCGGGTGACAACCTGGCGACCCTCATCTACACCTCCGGTACCACCGGCAAGCCCAAGGGCGTGGAACTCACCCACTCCAATTGGACCTACGAGGGTGCCGCCATGGATGCGATCGGCATCCTCAACGTGGACGACGTGCAGTTCCTGTGGCTGCCGTTGGCGCACTCCTTCGGCAAGGTGCTCGAGGCCGGTCAGTTGCAGATCGGCTTCGCGACCGCGGTCGATGGTCGGGTCCCGAAGATTGTGGAGAACCTCCCAGTCGTCCAGCCCACCTTCATGGCTGGCGTGCCGCGAATCTTCGAGAAGATCTACGCCGGGGCGATCAAGAACGGCACCTCGGCCGGCGGCATGAAGGCAAAGATCTTCAACTGGGCGTTCGAGGTTGGCAAGCGTGAAGCGGCGAAGCGTCGGGCTGGTCAGCCGCACGGCGGTTGGCAGAACAACCTCGCCACCAAACTGGTCTTCTCCAAGCTGCACGAGAAGATGGGCGGCAGGATCCGTTACTTCGTGTCCGGTTCGGCGGCACTCTCCGGAACCATCGCGGAGTGGTTCGACGCGGCCAACCTCACCATTCTGGAGGGTTACGGCCTCACCGAAACGTCTGCTGCAACCTGCATCGTGCGGCCTGACAACGTCGTCTTCGGCACCGTTGGTGAGCCGATGGCGGGCACCGAAATCGGGATCGCCGACGACGGCGAAATCCTGGTTCGCGGTCCGGGCGTCATGCGCGGTTACCGCAACCTGCCCGACGCCAACGCCGAGGTCTTCGAGCACGGCGACGGCTGGTTCTCCACCGGCGACATCGGTCAGATCGACGAGAAGGGTCGGGTCAAGATCACCGACCGCAAGAAGGACCTCGTCAAGACCTCCGGCGGCAAGTACATCGCCCCGAGCGCCATTGAGGGCAAGTTCAAGGCCATCAGCGGCCTTGCACAGGCGCTCGTGGTGCACGCCAACAACCGCAACTTCGCTTCCGCACTCGTGGCGCTCGACCCCGACGCGACTCTGGTCTGGGCACAGGAGAACGGCATGCCTGCGACCTGGGAAGCAGGAGTCGGCCCCGCCGACGACGAGCAGGCCGCGCAGTTCAAGGCGATTGCCGACAGCGATGCGATGCACGCTGAGATGTCGGGCAACATCGAGAAGCTCAACACCGAGCTCAACAAGTGGGAGACGATCAAGAAGTTCGAGATCCTGGAAGCCCCGCTGAGCATCGACACCGGCGAGCTCACCCCCAGCTTGAAGGTCAAGCGCAAGGTTGTCGAGGACAAGTACCGCGACATCCTGGACAGCATGTACGCCTGATCCATCCAGCGACAGGCTCCCGGCGGAGCGCCCCAGTGGGGTGTTCCGCCGGGAGTTTCGCATGTCCGGCGTCCACTGACGTGTGAGAATCAACAACGTGCCACCGCTGACCGAGGTACATCGAGCGGGGCCTAGCCACGGCCCGGTCGGAGCGTACGTCCACGTCCCCTACTGCCAAAGCCGATGCGGCTACTGCGACTTCAACACCTACACGGCGTCCGAACTCGGTCCGGGCGTGCGCTCGGACACCTACGTGCTGGACGTCAAGCGCGAGATCGACCTCGTTGCCCAGATGTGGCGCCCCGGGCGGTCGCTCAGCACGGTGTTCTTCGGCGGCGGTACTCCAACGTTGCTCCCGGCGACCGATCTGGCCGAGGTTCTCGACCACCTTGAGGCCACCTTCGGACTAGCTGATGACGTGGAAGTCACTACGGAAGCCAACCCGGAATCGGTTGATCTCTGCTATCTCACCGAGTTGCGCCAGCGTGGCTTCACTCGGCTGAGCCTCGGCATGCAGAGCGCATCGCCGCGGGTGCTCAAGATCCTCGATCGGCGCCACACAGCGGGCCGGATCCCTACGGTGGTCAGCCAGGCCCGGCAGGCTGGTTTCCGGCGCATCAGCCTCGACCTCATCTACGGCACTCCGGGGGAATCGGCGAAGGATTGGGAGGATTCGCTGGCGGCCGTGATCGCAGCTGACGTGGACCACGTCTCCGCCTATGCCCTCACGGTCGAGCACGGCACGGCGATGGGAGCGGCGGTGCGCCGGGGCGTCCTGCCTGCGCCGGATCCGGACGTTGCCGCGGCACGCTACGAGGCGGCCGAGGAAGCCTTCACTGCCGCGGGGCTGTCGTGGTACGAGATCTCCAACTGGGCCAAAGCTGGGCAGGAATGCCGTCACAACCTGAACTACTGGAATGTCGATGCCGAGTGGTGGGGGTTCGGCCCGGGTGCCCACAGTTACGTCGGCGGGATCCGGTCAGTGAACGTCAAGCACCCCAGGACTTACGCGCAGCAATTGGCGAGCGGTCGGCTGCCGGTGGCCGACTACGAAGAGATCACGCCCGACGAGCGGCGGCTCGAGGCGCTCATGCTGGCAGTTCGACTGCGTCAGGGGTTGACCCCCGACCGCGACGCCGTCCGTTCGGAACTCGAATTGCTGGTGTCCGACGGGCTGATGGCGAGGCAAGGCGACGCCTACGTCCTCACACTCCCGGGCCGATTGTTGGGCGATGCCGTCACCCTTCGGCTGGCACAGGTAGACGACTAGCCAACCTGCAGAGCCACGATGCGGTCGTCCTCGGGCGTGGGCGTGCCGCGGCCGTCCGTGTTGTTGGTGACCAGCCACAACTGGCCGTCGGGTGCCACGACCACATCCCTCAGTCGGCCTAATGTGCCGGCGAGGTGCGGAATTGGTTCCGACGCGGTCGCGCCATCGAGCGGCACCTGCCACAACGAGGCCCCACGAAGAGTCGCGACCCACGCCTGACCAGCGAGAATCGCCATGCCGCTCGGCGAAGCGATGGAAGTGGGGCTCCAAGCAGCGGCAGGGTCGATGAACCTGGGGTCACCTGCGGCACCCTCGTGAATCGGCCAACCGTAGTTGCCGCCTGGCACGATCAGGTTCAACTCGTCCACATCGCCGGAACCGAACTCGCTGGCCCACAGCCGGCCCTCGGGGTCGAACGCCAGCCCCTGCACGTTTCGGTGCCCCAGCGAATACACCGCCGAACCCGGCACGGGGTTGTCGGCAGGCACAGAGCCATCCGGGGAAATCCGTAGAATCTTGCCAGCGAGGCTCGCAGGATCCTGGGCCAGGTCCGCGTCTCCAGCATCGCCCGTGCCCACATACAGGTTGCCGTCCGGCCCAAAGACGATTCGACCGCCGTCGTGAATGGCGGCGTGCGGGATGCCCTCAAGGATCACACTTGGCTCGCCCAGGGTGGATCCGTCCCAGGTGGCCACCCCGATGCGGTTGTCCTCAGCCGTGCTCCAGTAGAGGTACACCTGGTCGGGGGCTCCCGGTGCCACGGCAATGCCCATGAGGCCACCCTCGCCGTCGTTGGAGACCCCCGCGACGTCGCCCACGATGTCGGCGTCCCAGGTGCCGAGTGACGATTCGGAGAGGTGCACCACGTCGGCGTCGTCGCGCTGGGTCACCAGCGCGGAGCCGTCTGCGAGGAAGGCCACCGACCAGGGGGCGTTAAGTCCTTCGGCGATGATCCCGTCGATGCGGACCGCATCCTCGGAATCACCTTCAGCTATTGGCAACTCAGTCGACGTAGACGTGGGGACGGATGGTCGGTCACTCGACTGCGTGGAGCCTTCGCCGCACGCGGCCAACACCGCGACCGGTGCGATCACCGCGATGAGGAACACGCCGATTCGCGCCATCGCTGTCAACTTCCTTCGTTGTCTTCGTCGGCCATGGCCAGTAGCCACCTTGACGCCATTCTGCACGGAGGCCGGCCCGACGCACCCGCAGCCCCAGGACGACCACCATGCATTCCCCGCGTGTGTACGGGTTCTTCACACTAGGGGGGCCACATCGGTCGCCTAGTGCGACGAAGGTGTGCACTCACGAAACGGGTGGGGGCCCCAGGAGAATCCTGAGGCCCCCACCCGTTGGTCGCCTGGCTACGGTGCGACTGTTCCGCCCTGCAGTAGACGGTAGGCGTAGGTCTGCGCGATGACGATCACAGGAATCGCCGCCAGCAAGCCGACGCCGCAGAGCAGGGCACCGACGAAGTAGACCACCATCGAGAGCAGGAACAGCAGGATCAGAGGTCCGAGGTTACTGAACACGAAGCTCCAGCTGGCCTTGATCGAATCGATGACGCCCAGGTTCCGGTCGAGGATGAAGAACATGAAGAACTGCGACAGGAAGGCAACAATCAATCCGGGGAGATAGCACAAGACGAAGCCGATGGACGTCATGATGCCCACCAGCACGCCGGCCCCGATGATGCTGCCCAGTTTGTCCGTGACGAAGAACGACTTGAACTCCACCGGGCGCCCTGCCGTGGTGGCAAGCGTGCCGCGGATGATGGCGGACTGCACGAACCAGCCATACACCGCGAACACCAGCGAGATCAGGCCCGCGAGCACCAAGCCGCCGATGAATGACGTTCCGGCGCCAGCGCTTGTCACCACCTCGCCGGTGACCGGATCCACTTCGAAGACGTTCTCGGAGCTGAAGAACCCGAATAGGCCGAGGATCGCGTAGTAGATGCCGTAGAGCACGGCACCAACTGCCGCAAAGACGACGAGAGCCAGGACGTAGGGCTGCCAGTTTTCGGTGAACTTTTTCCACCCGTAGCTGATCGCCTCGGTGACCGAGAAGCCCTGCGCACCTGGCGCACCCGGGTAGCCGGGCTGCCCGGGAGGTGGGCCGCCTGGCGGCGGTGGGTAGCCACCACCTGGGGGGCCGGGCGGGTAGCCACCACCTGGCGGCGGCGGGTAGCCACCACCTGGGGGGCCGGGCGGGTAGCCACCACCTGGTGGAGGCGGCGGTGGGGTTCCCCCAGGTGGTGGGGGAGGTACGGATCCCGGTGGACCTGGTGGGTTGGTGGACATCATGCCTCCAGTTGCGGGGTGGGTGGCGGCCAAATGATGCGTAATTGTGTCAAAAGGTGCATTTCGCATGGTAGTCGTTCACAGTGTCTGCCGACTACGCAGCGAGGGGCTCGTTACGGAACTGCCGGTACATGTTCGCGATGAACAAGGTCTGGAACGGGGCAACGACCAAGGCACCGAAACCGCAGGTGATGACCGTGATCAACGACGCGACCGCGACAACCACGAGTGTGATGACAGCGGTTGACTTGTTGGCCGACACCATGCGCCACGATTCACCGAACGACGCGAACACTCCCTTGCCCGTATCCAACGCGGAGTACTGTGCGAACTGCCAGGCCCAAATCGCGAGCAGGCCGGGGATGATGCACAGCACCAGGCCGAAGCCGACGGCGAGGCCGAGCAGGATGGAAACAAAGGCGTACTGCCAGAAGTGCCGCGGGTTCCACAGGTCGGAGAACTCCGGCTTCTCGCCGCGCGTGATCTTCAGGGAGGCGTTGATCAGTCCGATCTGAGCGATCGTGGCCAGCACCCAGAAGAGGATGCCCAGGAGGATCGACAGGATTCCCATGCCGGCGACGAATCCGACGGAATCCGGCCCTTCGAGGAGGCAGTTGGCCAGTGCCTCGCCAGTGAGACCGTCACAATCGTTGAATGTGTCCACAGTGGTCGAGGTTGCATTTCGGGCGAGGTAGCCGAGGAACTGGACCACCATGATGACCGCCGCGAAGGCGATCAAGATGCCGGCGTTTTGCCCAAACTTATTGAATGCCCACTTGATTCCGTCGCCGACTTGCGGCCCGGCGCCCGACGGCATGGCGGGCGGCATCCCCCCGCCGGGTGGCGGAGGTGGGGTAGGCGGAATTCCTCCGCCGGGCGGGGGAGGGGGAACTGGGGGGTTGGCCGACATCGTGCCTCCAAGGTGTCAAGGGTAAAGAAATCACAACTACCTTCTGGATGCTAGCGCCGGACTGCGGGTATGTGATGGACATTGAGATCAACTAATCCGGCCGGGTGGCGGCGGGCCGGCTCGATCCTCCTGGTGGGCGATTGCGGCCAGGGGCACTAAACTGGCACTCCAAGTACGTGAGTGCCAGTGGCGGCACGGCCGGAGAGGAGGCGATGATGCTCGATGAGCGCAAGCGTGCGGTACTGCGCGCGATCGTCGCCGACTACGTGAGGTCGCGCGAGCCCGTTGGATCCAAGGTCCTCGTGGAACGCCACCAGCTGGGAGTCAGCCCGGCGACGATTCGCAACGACATGGCGATCCTCGAAGAGGAGGGCTACATCACCGCCCCCCACACCAGCGCGGGGCGCATCCCTACCGACAAGGGCTACCGGCTCTTCGTCGACCACCTGGTCGAGTTACGCCCGCTGAGTCAGTCGGAGCGTCGGGCGATCCAGACCTTCCTCGCCGAGCCGGTGGACCTCGATGATGCGGTGGAACGCACGGTTCGCCTGCTGGCGCAGTTGACCAAGCAACTCGCGGTCGTGCAGTACCCGTCGCTAAGTCGGTCAACCGTTCGCCACGTGGAGGTCGTCTGCCTCTCTGCACGTCGCGTGCTCGTGGTCGTCATCGCCGAATCGGGCCGAGTTGACCAACGAATCGTCGAGGTCGATACCGAGTTGGATCAGGAGTCCCTGGTGCAGGTGCGCGACCGCGTCAACCGGATGGTCAGCGGATGCGATGTGGCCGAAGTAGAGACCCGCCTGGCCGGCTTCGCCGATGCCCACCCCGAGGTGGAACAGGCCACGCTCACCGCGATAGCCGCGGCAGTGGCCGAGGCTGCCACGGAACGACGAGAAGATCGCCTGGTCTACTCCGGAACGGCCAATCTGGCCCGCGAATGGGACGATTTCGGCAACTCTCTCGATCGGGTCTTCGAGGCACTCGAGGAGCAAATGGTGCTGCTGCGGCTCATGGGCGAGGTCTCGGCCACCCAGGACGTGCGGGTGCTCATCGGCAATGAGAACGTGGACAGCGGGCTGACGAAAGCTTCCGTTGTGGTGTCGGGCTACGGAACGGACGAACTCGTGCTGGCCAAGTTGGGCGTTGTGGGGCCAACCCGGATGGACTACCCCGCCACCATGACCGCGGTACAGGCTGTCGCACGATATCTGGGGCGCATCGTCACGGATACCGGCTAACTCCGCACGCAACGACCGTGCGGTGTCGGGTCGCTGCTCTCCTTTGAGGCTCATCGATGAACAGGACGGACAAGTAGTGGACTACTACGAACTCCTTGGCGTGTCACGCGACGCGACGGGCGAGGAAATCAAACGCGCCTACCGCAAACTGGCCCGTCAGTTGCACCCTGACGTGAATCCTGACCCGGCCACCCACGAGCGTTTCAAGGAAGTCACCGCGGCCTACGAGGTGCTGGCGGATCCTGAGAAGCGTCAGATGTACGACTTGGGTGCCGACCCGCGTGCGGCTGCCGGTGGCGGGGCACAGGGATTCGGTCAGGCGGGTTTCGGCTTCGGCGACATCATGGACGCCTTCTTCGGCGGCGGTGGCCAGCAGGGTCCGCGCTCGCGGGTGCGGCGCGGCCAGGATGCGCTGCTCACAGTCGAACTGGACTTAGCCGAATCGGCGTTCGGCACAGTGAAGGACATCACGGTCGATACCGCGGTGGCCTGCCCCACCTGTGAGGGCCGGGGCGCGGCGGTCGGTACCGAGGAAGTGACCTGCACGATGTGCCACGGTCGCGGCCAGATTCAGAGCGTTCAGCGCTCATTCCTCGGGCAGGTGATGACCGCGCGTGCCTGCCCGCAATGTCGCGGTTACGGCACCCTGATTCCGCACCCTTGCCCGGAGTGCGCGGGGGATGGTCGCGTCCGAACTCGGCGGACGGTCTCGGTCAAGATCCCCGCCGGCGTCGAGTCGGGCACCAGGATCAGGCTTTCCGGTGAAGGCGAGGTAGGTCCGGGTGCCGGTCCGCCCGGCGACCTTTACGTCGAAGTCGTGGAACGGCCGCATCCGGTGTTCACCCGGCGCGGAGACGACCTGCACGCCACCCTCAGTTTGCCCATGACGGCCGCCGCGCTGGGAGCCACGCTGCAATTCACCACGCTGGACGACACGGTCGAGATCGTGATCCGGCCGGGCACGCAGCCCGGCTCGTCGCAGACCATCAGGGGTGCCGGTGTCACCCATCTGCGAGGTGGCGGCCGTGGCGACATGATCGTCCACATCGATGTCACCACCCCGACGCGGCTTGACCCACGGCAGACCGAGTTGCTGCGCGAACTGGCGGCTATTCGCGGGGAGGAGAACCCCAGCGGCGAGCCGGAGCCGCAACACGCCGGCATGTTTAAGCGGCTCAAAGACGCCTTCGGCGGCAAGTGAGCGGCGAGCGCGATCTGGCTTGGCCGGTCTACTTCTCGTCCCAGTTTGCCCGGGATGCGGCACCCCACGGGCAGGTGACGCTGGTCGGCGATGAGGCCCACCACGCCATCGCCGTGCGCCGTCACCGCGCAGGCGACTGGATCGTGGTGGCCGACGGTGACGGTGATTGGGTGGCCGGGCCCATCAAAGTCGTGGCGGGCAAGGACCGGCTCGAGGTTGCGGTGCAACGCGTGGGCAGCGACCCGCCGCTCACGCCCACCCTGACCGTGGTGCAGGCGCTGCCGAAATCTGATCGAGCCGACTCTGCGATCGAATTTCTCACGTCGGTGGGCGTCGATCGAATCGTTCCGTGGCAGGCGACGAGGTCGGTGGCGAAGTGGTCTGGCGAGCGGGCCTCTCGTGGCCTCGCGCGCTGGCGGCGCACCGCCAGAGAGGCGTCCAAACAGAGTCGGCGCGTGCGGTTGCCCATCATCGACGTCCCGGTGAACGGTCGACAACTGGCCGAACTGGTGGGGAAGGCGGATGCGGTTCTGCTGTGCCACGAGCAGGCGAGTATGCCGATCAATGACGCCGTCCCCGCTGGTGCGGACGAGATCGTGGTGGTCATCGGACCCGAGGGGGGCATTGCACCCGAGGAGTTGACTGAGTTGGGCGCTGCCGGTGCCAGGGCGGTCTCGCTTGGCCCCACGGTGCTGCGCACGAGCCTTGCTGGGGGGCTGGCCGCCGGGCTTGTGATGTCCCGGACCGGACGCTTCGATGCGAGAAGTGGCGGGGTTAGGCCATGATGGGCGCTATGAGCAACTGCCCGTTCTGCCTCATAGCTGCCGGATCGATTCCCGCCGACATCGTCTACGCCGACGAGCGAATCCTCGCCTTCCGCGACATCAACCCCCAGGCCCCGGTGCACGTGTTGGTGATCCCACGCGCACATCACGACAACCTCTCGCTGCTGTCCGCGGCGGATCCGAGTCTGCTCTCCGACCTCATGGTGGCGGTCGCCGATGTCGCCGCCCAGGAGAAACTCTCATCGGGCTATCGAGTGGTGATCAACACCGGTGGTGACGGCGGTCAAACCGTCGACCACGTCCACGTGCACCTGCTCGGCGGCCGGCACCTGACCTGGCCGCCGGGCTGAGAAGAGTAGGAGACGCAGCGCAGCGCATGACGCAATCACAGGAATCCGATGCCCAGACCACGGTGATCATCCCGTCGTCGCAACCGATGGTGTCGGTGCTTGGCATCGGCGACGAGTACTTGTCGCTCATGGAGCGGTTGATGCCCGCTGCGCAGTTCTTCGTGCGCGGCAACGAAGTGCGGATTTCCGGCCCGGAGGCAGATGTGGTGCTGGCCGAGCAGATGCTCGCCGAGATGCTGACGATTCTGCGCAGCGGTCAGGCATTGACGACGGAGTCCATCGAGCGTTCGTTCGGGATGCTCCGCGAGTCCGAAGGCGTGCGCCCGGCCGAGGTGCTTACGGCGAACATCCTGTCGAGCCGGGGCCGAACGATCCGGCCCAAGACGCTGAATCAGAAGCGCTACGTGGATGCCATTGACGCGCACACCATCGTGTTCGGGATCGGGCCGGCGGGTACCGGAAAGACCTACCTGGCAGTCGCCAAGGCGGTACAGGCGCTACAGAACAAGGAAGTCACCAGAATCATTCTCACCCGCCCAGCCGTGGAGGCCGGGGAGCGGCTCGGTTTCCTGCCCGGCACTCTGAGCGAGAAGATTGACCCCTACCTGCGCCCGCTCTACGACGCCCTGCATGACATGTTGGATCCAGATCGGATTCCACGGTTGATGACCTCGGGGACGATCGAGGTGGCGCCGTTGGCGTACATGCGCGGACGCACGCTCAACGACTCGTTCATCATCCTGGACGAGGCGCAGAACACCACCGCAGAGCAGATGAAGATGTTCCTGACCAGGCTCGGCTTCGGCTCAACCATGGTGGTCACCGGAGACGTCACGCAGGTGGACCTCCCGGGCGGTTCCACCAGCGGCCTGCGCCAGGTACAGCGGGTGCTCGACGGCGTCGACGACATTTCGTTCCAGGAACTGACTAGTCGCGACGTAGTCCGCCACAAACTCGTCGGGCGCATCGTGGATGCCTACGGCAGATTTGATGCCGGTTCGGCAGTGGGTACCCCGGAGCACCGTGGCCGGTCCCGCTCGACACCCGGCGGTGGTGGCTAGCGTGGGAGACTTGGCGACGTGATTGACATCGTCAATGAATCAGCCGACTTCGTCGACGAGGTCTCCATCGCCGAGCAGGCGCGTTTCGTGCTGGGGCGGCTCCGGATCCACACACAGGCCGAACTGTCCATCGCCTTCGTCGACGAGCCCAGTATGGCCGACCTCCACCTGACCTGGATGGACGAGCCGGGCCCCACCGACGTGATGAGTTTCCCGATGGACGATTTGCGCGTGCCCCGCGATGGCGAGGAGGCGCCTGAGGGGCTGCTCGGTGACATCGTGATTTGTCCTGCGGTGGCCCGGGCACAGGCGGAGAACGCCGGACATTCCGAACGGCATGAGTTGGCGGTGCTGCTCACCCACGGAATTCTGCACCTGCTCGGCTACGACCACGCCGAACCCGACGACGAGCGGCTGATGTTCGGCCTGCAGAACCGGCTCGTGGCCGAGTGGGAGCAACTTGCTGTGGGGGCTGAGGACGTTGATGACGAGCAGTGAGAGGGTGGAACGATGAACGCTGAGGACGCCAAACTCATCACTCTGGCCCGTGGTGCTCGTGGTCGCGTGGGCGCCAACGCCGGCGCGGCCGTGCGCGACGACACCGGCCGGTCCTACTCCGGGGCCGACGTTGTGCTGCCGTCGCTGACGCTGAGCGCGCTGCAGTTGGCAACGGCGCAAGCCGTGGCCGCCGGGGCGAGGGGTATCGAGGGCGCCGCCATCGTCGCGGTGTCACCGGAGGTCACGCACCATGAATTGGCGGGGCTGCGCGAAGCGGGCGGTACGGGAGTCAACCTGATCCTGGCCGACCCGTCGGGCACTGTGGTCGGAATCGAGTCGGTGTGACCAACGCCTATCGCTCAGGATTCGCCTGCCTGGTCGGCCGTCCCAACGCGGGCAAGTCGAGCCTGACCAATGCCATGGCCGGGGCGAAGGTGGCCATCACCTCCAACCGACCCCAAACGACCAGGCACGCGATTCGGGCCGTGATCAATCGGCCCAACGGCCAGCTGATCATGGTGGACACGCCCGGGTTGCACAAGCCCCGCACACTGCTGGGGGAAAGGCTCAACGATCTCGTACGCACGACGTGGGCAGAAGTCGATACGGTGGGGCTCTGCCTGCCTGCTGACCAGAAGCCGGGGCCAGGGGATCGATTCATCGCCGAGCAACTCCGCGGCTTGCGGCGCACACCGGTGCTCCTGCTCGTCACCAAGATCGATTTGGTGGATGCGGCCGCCGGCGCTGCGGCCCTGGTCGCCGCTCACGAGGCGTGCACGGCGGTTGGGCTGCCAGTCGCCGAAGTGGTCCCGGTATCGGCCCGCACCGGCGAGAACGTCGACGTGGTCACGAACCTCTTCTTGGCCCAACTGCCGGAGGGTCCGCAGCTGTACCCCGACGACGTGACCACCGACGAGCCCGAAGAAGTGCTCGTGGCGGAACTGATTCGCGAGGCGGCGCTGGAAGGGGTGCGAGACGAACTGCCGCACTCGCTGGCCGTGACGGTAGAGGAGATGGCGATGCGAGAGGGGCGCAAGCCGGACGATCCCCTCCTTGACGTCTATGCCACGATCCACGTGGAGCGGGACAGTCAGAAGCCCATCATCATCGGCCGGCGCGGCACGCGGCTGGCTGAAATCGGCAAGACCTCCCGCACGTCGATCGAGGCGCTGCTGGGCACTCCGGTCTATCTCAACTTGCACGTTCGCGTGGCCAAGGACTGGCAGCGCGACCCCAAGCAGCTCAAGCGGCTGGGATTCTAGACCGCAGTCGGGCACTCCTGGCGTAAGCGCACTCCTGCGCCGTCATCCGCCGATAGTGCTAGCCGTCGGACTTCGGCGGCAACGCGACGTCGACTCTCTCATAGGAGTTGGCAGGCAAGTCCTGGGCGGCTTTTCGACGCTTCGCACCCTTGCTCGGCTCGGTATCCCTCAACGACGGGATCAACTCGTGCCGCTGGCCGTAGGTCTCGATGATCGCCGTGATGGCCGCCGCAATGGGAATCGCGATGATCGCGCCCATGGCACCTGCCAGTGAAGCCCCCACAATCACTGAGCCGAAGGCCACGGCAGGGTGGATGTCCAGCGTCGCGGCACTGATGCGCGGGGCCAGAAAGTAGTTCTCGACCTGCTGGTAGACCGTGCCGAAGATGATGATCCAGACAGCATCCAGCGGATCGTTGAACACTGCCACGAGAACGGGCAGGAGGATCCCCAGGTAGGTGCCGATGGTGGGGATGAACTGGCTGACGATTCCGGTGAACAGACCGAGCGGCAGCCAGTACGGCACGCCGATGAGCAGTAGGAACAGCGACATGAAGAATGCCGCCACCAGCGCCAGGAGCAGGCGCGAGACCACGAAGGCGCCCGTCTTCTGAACCGTGATGTCCCACACTGTTGCGAACACCTGCTGGCGCCCTGTGGGGAGCCACGATGCGATGGTGCGGCGCAGGCGCGGGCCGTCTGCGGAGAAGTAGTACGCGAAGAGCAGCATGGTGAAGAGCTGGAACACCAAGCCCACGGTGGTGGTGAGGATCCCGAGCACGCCACCCGCCACATTTGTGGCCCAGGAGGTGATCTGGGAACTGGTGATGTTGAACTGCTTGGCGATCTCGTTGGGGTCGATATCGCGCTCGAACGTGTCGCTGGCCCAGTCGGCAGCCCGATCGATCAGCGCTGGAATCTCCTGAATCAGCTGCGACAACTGCGCGACAAGAAGTCCGCCGAAGGTGGCGGTGAAGACGATACCGAGAAGTACGAAGGTAACCATGGCCATGCCGGTGGCGACGCCGCGACGAAATCCCCGGCGCGAGAGCCACCCCACGATCGGCTCAAGCGCGACGCCGAACAACCAGCCGAGGAGGAGCAGGAAGAGGAACGAAGCGATGCTCTCGAAGACCCACAGACCAATGCCGAACAGCACGAGCAGGCCCAGGATCAGCAGCACTGAGCGGCGCAGCCTGCGGGGATCGAAGGCCACGAGTTGCACCTGCTGGGATGCGGGCAATGGCTGTTCCGGGGGCTCGACCGTGCCGGTGCTGCCGGGAGTGGTTGTCGGTGCCGAGTCGGTCGACTGACCCTCGTGTTCTGACATGTGGACGATTGTGCCCCACAAACCCCATTGGGTAGCGCAATGCATCGATATTCACCCTCCACGTAGGACACTGGGTGCATGCCGCTGATTCGGGATGAGGGCGTGGTGCTGCGGTGCCACAAACTCGGCGAGGCCGATCGCATCATCAGTGTGCTCACCAAGGACCGCGGACGGGTGCGGGCCGTTGCCAAAGGGGTGCGGCGTACCACCAGCGGTTTCGGGGCGCGGCTTGAACCTCTCGGCCACGTGGACATCCAATTCCACACCGGCAAGTCGCTGGAGATCGTCACGCAGGTGGAGTCGCTGCACTCCTACGGCAACGCCTTGGCGCACGACTACGGCCGTTGGACGGCCGGGCAGGCCATGGTGGAGGCCAGCGAGAAACTCACCCCGGAGGAGGGTCATCCGGCGTTGCAGCAGTACTTGCTGCTCGTGGGTGGCCTGCGGACGTTGGCCGGTCGGGGCCACAACCACGGTTTGGTGCTCGACGCATTTCTGCTGCGCTCACTCGCCGTTGGCGGGTGGGCACCAACGTTCGACGAGTGCGCCCGCTGCGGGGTACCGGGGCCTCATCGGGCTTTCCACTTCAGCGCCGGCGGATCACTCTGCGGGCAATGCCGCCTGCCCGGCTCGGCTGCACCCAGCCCCGCGGCGCTGGAGTTGATGGCGGCGCTGCTCACCGGCGATTGGGAGGTGGCAGATGCGTCCGAGCCGCGCGTGCGCAGAGAGGCCAGCGGCCTGGTGGCGGCCTATGTCCAATGGCATCTCGAACATCGGCTCAGGGCGCTGCCGCTGGTGGACCGAACGTCGCAGGCCGCACCATCGAACTGATGCTGGATCCACATCGCTGAGGTCGTTACCGGAGCTGGCCGGGCACAGGTGGCAGAATCGCGAGCATGCCCGTTCGGTCGCCTTCACCCCATCCATCAGGTGCGCGACCCCCCGGCCTCAGTTCGGACGAAGTGCCCGGGCACGTGGCGATCGTCATGGACGGCAACGGCCGGTGGGCCCACCAGCGGGGCCTTCCGCGCACCGCGGGACACGAGGCAGGCGAATTCGCGCTGTTCGACGTGGTCAACGGAGCACTGGAAGTGGGCGTCAAGTGGCTCTCGGTGTACGCCTTCTCGACCGAGAACTGGCGGCGATCCGCCGAGGAGGTCCGGTTCCTCATGGGCTTCAACCGGGACGTCGTGCGGCGCCGACGCCAGGAGATGCATGAACTCGGTATTCGGGTGCGGTGGGCAGGGCGCGCGGGGCGACTCTGGCGGAGTGTGGTGTCCGAGCTACGTGAGACCGAGGAACTCACCGCCGGCAACTCCGAACTGAATCTCGTGATGTGTGTCAACTACGGCGGTCGCGCCGAGTTGGCCGATGCCGCGAGTGCCATGGCCGCCGACGTGAAGTCGGGCCGACTCAACCCCTCTCGTATCAACGAGCGCACGTTCAACCGATACCTGTACGTGCCGGACATGCCTGACGTGGACCTCTTCGTGCGCTCGAGCGGTGAGCAGCGCACCAGTAACTTCCTTCTCTGGGAATCCGCCTACGCGGAATTCGTCTTCCTCGACACCCTCTGGCCCGACTTCGATCGCACCCACCTATGGCACGCCCTGCAGCTCTACGCCAGCCGCGACCGTCGCTACGGTGCGGCGCCGCCGGTTGAGCCGCCGCCGGCGCATCCCGCGGCGAGCGCGCCGGGCGCGGAATCGTGACGCCGACCACCGCATCGGCACCGGCCGCCGCGAAACCCCGCGGTCCCTGGCGGCCGGGGGCGCTGGAGGTGCTGACGGTCGGCATGCTGGTGGTGCTCGTCGGGCAGCGCTGGATCGTCGGGCTGTTCGACTCCCCGCGGCTGCAGGCCGGCGCCACCATCTTCGTGTCCATCATCGTGCAGGCGCTGCCGTTCCTGGTGGTCGGCGTGGTGCTCTCCGGAGCCATCGCCGCGTTCGTGCCAGCAACCTTCTGGCAACGGGTGCTGCCGGCGAAACCAGGGCTGGCGGTGCCCGTCGCGGGATGTGCCGGGGCGGTGCTACCGGGCTGCGAATGCGCTTCCGTTCCGGTGGCCGGTGGCCTCATCGCCAGAGGTGTGGCGCCCGCAGCCGCGCTGGCATTTCTGCTGTCGGCGCCGGCCATCAACCCAATCGTCATCATCTCCACCGTGGTGGCTTTCCCCAACGACCCCAAGATGGCCGCCGCTCGCTTCATCGCGTCGCTGGCGGCGGCTGTGGTGATCGGCTGGCTCTGGTTGCGGTTGGGCAAGGACTCCTGGATCCGGATGCCGCGCCGCGACCACCTGGTCGGCAAAACCGACTGGCACACCTTTCGACTCACGGCGACCCACGACTTCATGCACGCCGGTGGCTACTTGGTGATCGGCGGCTTGACCGCGGCGGTGCTCAACGTCGTGGTGCCCAGGGACGTCCTGCAGACGGTGGCGGACAATCCCATGCTGGCCGTACTCGTGATGGCCGGTCTCGCGGTGGTGCTCAGCATCTGTTCTGAGGCCGATGCCTTCGTCGCCGCGTCACTCACGGAATTCTCGCTCACGTCCCGGCTCGTGTTCCTGGTCGTCGGTCCGATGGTCGACCTCAAGCTCATTGCGATGCAGAGCGGGACCTTCGGCCGGGTGTTCGCCACCAGATTCGCGCCGGCAACGCTCGTGGTGGCCATCATCTCGGCGGTGCTGGTCGGGGGGTGGCTGTTGTGAAGCGCGAAGTGCAGGGGGTGCTGCTCATCCTCGTCGGCGGTGCGATCCTGCGCATCGTCACCAGCGGGGCCTACATCAACTACGTCAAACCGTCCATGGCGCCTTACCTGTATGGGTCGGCCGCGATCCTGCTTGTATTGGGCGGTTTCGCCATCTACGACGCGATTCGGGCCCCGCGGGTCGCTGCCCACGAACACGCGCATCCGGGAGTCGAATCCGTCGGGGCCCAACTACCGAACCCCGACGACGACGGCCACAATCACGGCTCGATGCCGATCGCGTGGTTGTTGCTGCTGCCGGTTGCCGCGGTCTTCCTCATTGCGCCCGGCCCGTTGGGCGCCTACACGGCAACCCGGGAGGCGTCCAGCGTGGTGCAGCCCAAAGCCGGAGAGTTGATGCCGCCGCTACCGCCGGGGGATCCCATCGCGGTGCCGCTGGATTCCTACGCCACCCGCGCCGTCTGGGACGATGGACGAACGCTGACGGGGCGCACGGTCGAGTTGGTCGGATTCGTAGCCCCAGCCGAGGACGGTGACGGCTGGCAACTCACGCGGTTGGCGCTGGCGTGCTGTGCTGCTGACACCGTGCCGGTGAAGGTGCAACCGGTAGGTGACGTGCCGGACTTGCCGGCGAACACCTGGGTGGCAGTCACCGGCCGCTACGAGCCAGGTGGCGGCACCCAGTCAGCCACCGCAGTGCCGTGGGTGTCGGTCGAGCGGATCGTACCGATTCCACCACCGACTGAGCCCTACCTCTGAGGCGCCCGCATCGCGGTGTGGACTAGGTCCAGCCCATCAGCTTCATCACGCCGACGGCGGCGACCACTCCGATCACAATGACGCGAAAGGCGCGCGAACTCGGGAGGATCACCGGCCAGGACAGCACCAGTAGCCAACCGAGGAACACCGCGATGGCGATGATAAAGATGCCAGCCCAGGCGGCCTGGATGAACAGGCCCAACAGCAGCAGCACGCCCATGATTACCGGGATCAGCCAGCGCGGCATCCGGTGCAGTATCAGCAGCGGCCCGGCCGACTTGCGCTCCAGCGTCCGCCTGGCTTCAGACTTCTGCTGCGGCGGCGCTTGCTGCGGTTTGCTCGACAACGGTCGAGGGGTCGACGCAGGGCGACGGTTCGTCGGCTTCTTGCGCTTCTTCGACATGGTGTCCATGGTGAACTAGGCAGTGGCGCGGCGCGCATCCGGGTAGCGTCGAATCCTACGTACAGGCCACCGGATCGTGGTCGGAGAGGCAGGTGGGCGATGCTTGTGATCACCCGTCACCTGGTTGCTGCGCAGGACCAGGAGACCTTCATGGCCGATGCCACCAGTGCTTCTGCGGCATTGCTGGCCACGTCGGGCTGCCAGTCGGTGGAGGTGACGCGTGCGATTGACGACGCTGCCGTCTGGCTCATTGTGAGCCGGTGGGACAACGTCGGCTCCTACCGTCGCGCGCTGAGCAATTTCGAGGTCAAGTTGGCCGCGGTGCCGCTGTTGGCTACGGCGGACGGCGACGTCAGCGCCTTCGAAGTGTTGTCGGTGCGCAGTCCGTCGGAATTCGTCATGAACGAGTCGGACTTGGCCGCAGACGCCGACACCGCCGGACCCACGTAGGCCGGGTCGGTAGCCTAGGGGGTCGGTCCGTCATCTCGGCGGCTGATACCTGCCCACCTCGCGAGGAGTTCACCCGTGGCTGCTGACCGCGTCGATGCCGTCGTCAACCTGAGCAAACGACGGGGCTTCGTCTTTCAGTCCTCCGAAATCTACGGCGGCAGCCGCTCGGCGTGGGACTACGGCCCGCTCGGGGTCGAGTTCAAGGAGAACATCAAGCGCCAGTGGTGGCAAAGCGTGGTGCGCGGTCGTGACGACGTGGTCGGACTCGACAGCGCTGTGATCCTTTCGCCGCAGGTATGGCAGGCGTCCGGTCACCTGGCGGCCTTCAGCGACCCACTGACGGAGTGCCGCAAGTGTCACCGCCGTTACCGGGCCGACCAACTGCTCGAGGAGTTCGAGGAGCGCAAGGGCAGGGCCGGGACCCTCGCCGAGGTGGTGTGCGTCAACTGCGGCACCAGGGGCGACTTCACCGAGCCGCGCGACTTCAACGGCCTGCTGCGCACATCGATCGGCCCGGTGGAGGATGACGGCGCGCTGCACTACCTGCGGCCGGAAACGGCCCAGGGGATCTTCGTCAACTTCATGAACGTGATGACGGCGGCACGCAAGAAGCCGCCCTTTGGCATCGGCCAAGTGGGCAAATCGTTCCGCAACGAAATCACCCCCGGAAACTTCATCTTCCGCACCCGCGAGTTCGAGCAGATGGAGATGGAGTTTTTCGTGCCACCGGGCACCGACGAGCAGTGGCACGAGTACTGGCTGACCCAGCGCTGGGACTGGTACACCGACCTGGGCATCAACCCCGAGAACCTGCGCTTCTTCGAGCACCCGCAGGAGAAGCTGTCGCACTACTCGAAGCGCACGGTGGACATTGAGTACCGCTTCACTTTCGCCGGCTCCGAGTGGGCGGAGTTGGAGGGCATCGCAAACCGCACCGATTTCGACTTGAAGACGCACTCGGAGCATTCCGGCGTGGATCTGTCCTACTTCGATCAGTCGACCTCGGAGCGCTGGGTGCCCTACGTCATCGAGCCCGCGGCTGGCCTGACCCGCTGTGTGCTCGCGTTCCTGCTCGATGCCTACGACGTCGATGAGGCACCCAACGCCAAGGGGGGAGTGGACACCCGCACCGTCATGCGATTCGACCCCCGGCTCGCACCGGTGAAGGCCGCGGTGCTGCCGTTGAGCCGCCGCGGCGACCTGTCTCCGGTGGCCCGCGATTTGGCGGCCGAACTCCGGAGCCGCTGGAACGTCGAGTTCGACGACGCCGGCGCCATCGGGCGCCGCTACCGGCGCCAGGACGAAATCGGCACCCCGTTCTGCGTGACGGTGGACTTCGACACCCTCGACGACCGGGCCGTGACCATCCGTGAGCGCGACTCCATGGCGCAGGAGCGGGTCGGCCTGGACGCGGTGTCGGGCTGGCTCGCGGAACGACTGCCAGCCTGCTGACCATGGCATCGGCCAGCAGGGGAACCGCGGTGCACCCGACGCTGCACCTCGGCCAGTACGCATTGACCACGCCAGTCGTGCTCGCACCGATGGCGGGTATCACGAATCGCGCCTACCGACGGCTGTGCCGCGAGCAGGGCGGCGGCCTCTACGTCTCGGAGATGGTCACTTCGCGGGCGTTGGTGGAGCGCAACGTTGCCACGCTGCGCATGTGCACGTTCGACGATGACGAGTCCCCGCGCAGCTTGCAGCTCTACGGGGTCGATCCGGAGACGGTGGCGGCGGCCGTGCGCATGGTGGTAGCCGAGGGGATCGCCGACCATGTCGATCTCAACATGGGCTGCCCGGTGCCGAAAGTCACGCGCAAGGGTGGTGGGTCGGCGCTGCCGTGGAAGCGCGACCTCTTCGAAGCGGTATGCACGGCCGCCGTGCGCGCTGCCGCCGAGACCGCGGCCGCGGTAGGAGTCGATGCGCCTCCGGTGACAGTGAAGATGCGCATGGGCATCGACGATGAACACCTCACCTACGTTGCGGCCGGACACATCGCCGCCAGGGCGGGAATTGCTTGGGTGGCCCTCCACGCCCGCACCGCCGCGCAGCTGTACGGCGGTTCTGCCCGCTGGGATGCAATCGCCCGACTCGTCGAGGAACTCGCGCCCTACGACCTGCCGGTGCTGGGCAACGGCGACGTCTGGACCGCTGACGATGCCCTGCGCATGGTTCGCCAGACCGGCGCCGCGGGCGTCGTCGTGGGCCGCGGTTGCCTGGGCCGGCCTTGGCTGTTCGGCCAACTCTCGGCTGCCTTCGACGGCCGAGAGTTGCCGGCCGATCCTGACCTGGCCGCCGTCGTCGCTGTCATGCGACGTCACGTGGAACTGCTCTGTGAAGTGCTGGGCGAAGACCGCGGCCCGCGCGATTTCCGCAAGCATGTGGCCTGGTATCTCAAGGGATTCCGAGTCAAGCACCACGTGCGACTCGGGCTGGCCAACGTCAACGACTTGGCGGAGTTCGATGCCCTCGTGGCTGACATCGACGTGGCTCAGCAGTTCCCCACCGACATCGCCGGCAAGCCTCGCGGTCGAACCTCGGGGGACCGGGCTGTGAGCCTGCCCCAGGGGTGGCTCGACAGCACCACCACGGACAGCCTTCAGCGGCGGCAGGTAGCGCAGGCGGAGGCGTTCTCTTCTGGGGGGTAGCACGGCCAGGGGTGGAAATCGCGGTAACTTGGAGGTCTTGTGCGCGCCGGAGTCCAGGGCTTGCCCGCGGGTGCGACAATGCGGGGGTGACGATGCCAGCCGAAGTGACCAAGGCGCGCGCCCCGCGCGCCCGGAAGCCGGCGTGCCCACCTCCCCGTCGAGGTTGGGGAACAGTCGTCGGCTTGGTGCTCGCCACCCTACTGATTTTGGCCGCGGTTGTCCCCTTCGCTGCGGCTGCGCACGTAGTGCGAATGTCGTCGACCTACGTTGCCACGCCAACGGATGCGATCGTTGTGCTCGGCGCGGCACAGTTCAACGGCACTCCGTCACCGGTATTCGAGAACCGGCTCGACCATGCCCGAGACCTCTACGCGGACGGGGTTGCGCCCGTCATCATCACAGTGGGTGGCAACCAACCCGGCGACCTCTACACGGAGGCTGACGCCGGGAAGATGTACCTCGAGAGCGTCGGGATCCCCGCGGAGAACGTGATTGCGGTGCCCAGCGGTGAGGACACGCTCACATCGCTGACCGCAGTGGCCGAGGACATGTCTGAGCGCGGGTTGCGGAGCATCACGGTGGTGAGCGACCCGGCACACATGACGCGTTCACTGGCCATCGCCGACCGGTTGGGTATGGAAGCCCAGCCCAACGCCACCCACACGGGCGACGGTGCGAACGTCACCCCTGAGTACGTCGCACGGGAGACGTTGGGCTATCTGTACTTCGTGTTCGCAGGCCAGTGGTCGGTTGCCCCCGTGATCCCGACCGCGATCGCCTAGTAAGTCATCGCGTGACCGCAGCGGGTCAATGATGTCCGGGTACACCAATTTCGATGCCGAACGCCGCTTGGCGGAGGAGCCGAAACGGCCCGCCCGCGACCCGTATCGGCGCGATCGTGCCCGGGTGCTGCACAGTTGGGCGCTGCGACGCCTCGCCGACAAGACCCAGGTTCTGTTGCCGGGTGAATCGGACTTCCCACGCACCCGGCTCACCCACACCCTTGAAGTGTCGCAGGTGGCCAGGGAGATGGGCGATGAGCTCGGCTGCGACCCGGACATCGTCGACACGGCCGGCCTGAGCCACGACTTGGGCCACCCGCCATTTGGACACAACGGTGAAGCAGCGCTGAACGAGGCGGCGGCCACGATCGGTGGATTCGAGGGCAACGCGCAGAGTTTCCGGATCCTCACCCGGCTGGAACCCAAGGTGGTGACAGCCGCAGGTTCAGTGGGGCTGAACCTCACCCGGGCCTCGCTCGACGCGATGGTGAAGTATCCGTGGCTGCGGCGCCCGGACACGCCCAAGTTCAACGCCTACGACGATGACGTCGTCGCCTTCGACTGGGTTCGACACGATGCCCCCGCCGAGCGGCCGTGTCTGGAAGCCCAAGTGATGGACTGGGCCGACGACGTCGCCTACTCGGTGCACGACATTGAGGATGCCCTGTACTCCGGCTTCATCTCGCCGGCACAGATTCAACCCGGTGCGGGCATGGACGAGGTGATCGCGACGGCTGGTGCGGATCCAGCAGTGGGACTGACTGCGGCGGACCTCTCCCGTGCGCATCAACGGCTGCTGGCGTTGCCGCAGTGGCCTGCCACCTTCGACCACACTGCGACGTCGTTGGCGGCGCTGAAGGCGTTCACCAGCGCCATGATCGGCCGCCTGTCCGCGGCCGCGGTCGACAGCACGCTGATCGCCGCCGAGGGCGCACCGCTCACCCGGTACGCCTCGGACCTGCGAGTCCCGGAGGAGCAACGGGCTGAGGTGGCGCTGCTCAAAGCCATGTCGAGTCACTTTGTGTTCAACCGCCCGGGCGTCGACGAGATCTATGCCGATCAGCGGCAGTTGCTCGCCGACCTTGTGCGGGTGCTGGTTGGCCGCGCACCTGATGCGCTGCACCCCATGTTCGCAGAGTCGTGGCGAGCTGCGAACGACGCCGACGAGAAGTTGCGCGTGGTGATCGACCAGGTCGCCTCGCTGACAGACGTGTCCGCTGTGCGCTGGCATCGACGCCTGGTCGGTGCGCCGACGTAGGATCACGTTGTGGCCAAGATTCGCGCCGAAGACGTGAGCGAGGTGCGTGAGCGCGCCCGCATCGACGAAGTGGTGTCGCACAGCGTCGCGCTGAAGCCTGCCGGCGGTGGATCGTACAAGGGGCTGTGCCCGTTTCACGACGAACGCAGCCCCAGTTTCCATGTCAGTCCCGCCAAGGGTCTGTGGTACTGCTTCGGCTGCGGCGAGGGCGGCGACACCATTGACTTCGTCATGCGCGTCGACCTGCTCTCGTTCGCGGAGGCGGTCGAGAAGCTCGCCGGACAGTTCGGCGTGGAACTGCACTACGAGGAGGGCTCGGCGGCCCCAGGTCGCCAGCAGGGGCAGCGCACGCGACTGGTGGGCATCAACACGGCTGCGGCGGAGTTCTTCGTCAAGCACCTCTCGAGTCCGGAGGCCGCCCCGGCCCGCGAGTTCCTGACCGGGCGTGGATTCGACGAAGACGCGGTCGCGCTCTTCGGCGTTGGTTATGCCCCCCGCTCGTGGGACGCGCTCACCGGAGCGCTGCGCAGCCGTGGCTTTCGGGAGGACGAACTGCTCGCCGCAGGCGTGGTGAGTCAGGGCAATCGAGGGGTGTACGACCGATTTCGGGGGCGGCTCGTGTGGCCGATCCGGGACCTGTCAGGCGATGTCGTCGGTTTCGGGGCGCGGCGGCTCTACGACGACGATCAGGGGCCCAAGTACCTGAACACCCCCGAGACACCGCTGTACAAGAAGTCGCGGGTGCTCTACGGACTCGACTTGGCTCGGCAGTCCATCGCCAAGCAGCAGCAGGCCGTGCTCGTGGAGGGCTACACCGACGTCATGGCTTGCCACCTCGCCGGGATCACGACGGCGGTGGCAACCTGTGGTACGTCCTTTGGCGAGGACCACGTGAAGGTGCTGCGCAGGTTGCTGATGGATGACGACGCGATGCGCGGCGAGGTGATCTTCACGTTCGACGGCGACGCGGCAGGCAGGCGCGCCGCGTTGCGGGCATTCGGCACCGATCAGTCGTTCGTGGCCCAGACCTACGTCGCGGTGCAGCCGGAGGGCCTCGACCCCTGCGACGCCCGCTTGGCTGGCGGCGATGAGGCCGTGCGTTCGCTGGTGGCGAGTCGGGTCCCGCTGTTCGAATTCGCCATCCGGGCTTCGCTCGATGACCACAACCTCGACCAGGCAGAAGGACGGGTCGCCGCCCTTCGCGCCACCGCGCCCATGCTGCACAGCATGCGAGATGTGGCGCTGCGCGACGAGTATTCGGCGCGGCTGGCCGGCTGGTTGGGCATGGATCAGGCGGCTGTTGCCACTGCCGTGCGCCGTGCTGAGGGGGTCGGCGCTACGGCGAGCCGGGGCCACTCCGACCGCCGAGCGGCTGAGTCGCAGCGCACTGGGCAGGCGCCGGACAGGAGCCTGAGCGACCGCCCTCGGGGCGCGTCGAATCGACGCGCGGCGGCGCCGACGACCTCCGATGTGGATCCTCGCGTGGAACGCCAAGCCGCCCAGGTGATGCTGCAACGGCCCGACCTGGTGTGGGAATGGGTGGCCGCCACCGAGGACTCCGCCTTCTCGGATCCGCTGTGCGGTGCGCTGTTCCGGGCCATTAGTCGGGCCGGCGAGCCCACCGGCGTGGACGACACTTCGTTGCGTGCCTGGTTGGGGCGCGTCCTCGACGGTGCCGAGGACGATTCTGTTCGGGTGGAAATCCGCCGGTGGTCGGTGCAGACGATGCCGATCTCGGCTGGCACCGATCCGGCGAGCTATGCCCAGGCCGTCATGGCCAGGCTGCATTCGTTGGACGTATCTCGCCGCATCGCGCCGCTCAAGGGTCGGCTGGCCCGCCTCGATGCGGCCAAGGAACCCGCCCAGTTCGCAGAGTTGATGGGTCAGGTGATGGAGTTGGAAAACTACCGACGGGAGTTGCAGGAACTCGCGGTTGGAGAGGCGACATGACGCTGTTTCATCGACCGCCGTCGGAAGTCGCGGCGCTGCTGCCGAAGCGGGAACGGGCGCTGGCATGGGCGGCCACGGCAGCGCCGGGTCGCGCCGCCGGGGGCGGCTGGTTAGTGGCCACGGACGTGCGGTTGCGCTGTACCGCGCCAGAACTGGACCGCCGCTGGGTGGAGATTCTTGGCGCGTCCTGGGATTCGCCCGCGCTGGAAGTCAAGTTGTGGACACCTGGGGGAGTCGAGTCGGTCAGCGTGCACCTGCCCGACGCGGGGGTGCTCCCGCAGGTGATTCGCGAGCGCATCATGCAGTCGCTGCTCGTGCAACAGCATGTGGCGCTCTGGGGCACGAAGGGGGTGCGGTTCCTGGCACGTCGAGACCCCGAGACCGACGAGGTCAGCTGGCAGACGGTGGTGGACCCGGGCGTGGACGCGTCGGATCCTGCCGTGGCCCAGCGGATCACCGAATCGCTCGCCGTCCTGCGGGATGCCTACGGCGTTTAGCCGCGCACCCCGGTCGGCCTTGGGGTATCTTCGAAGAGAGTGACGTTGACGTCGCCTTCGACTCCGTGGGTGTTCGTCGGGCCGCGGCACCTGCGCGGTCTGGGAAGTGGAGGTCGTTGCCGTGCGTGTGGCCGTCGGAATTGTGGCAGGCACAGCCATCCGTGGGGTCGCTGCGAATGTCATGATGCGACCGGTGCTGGAGCGCCACCCCAATGCCTTCATGATCACGTTGGCAAACTATGGGGTCACGTTGCCGTTGCATCGCTCGCAGGAGCACATAGCGGCAGACATCTCGCGCGCACTGGAGGAGCAGGGACGCCCGGCGGACACTCCGATCGTGCTCGTGGGGCACTCCCAAGGCGGACTGGCCGTGCTGCGGTACGCGACAGACCACCCCGACCAGGTGGCGCATGTCTTCAGTATCGGATCGCCCTGGCACGGCGCCGTGAGCGCCGGGCGCGTGAGCCGGATATTCGGCCGTCGCCTCACCCCGGCGCTGCGGGACATGACCGCAGGATCGGACTTCCTCACGTCGCTGCACGCGGATCTGCCTCGCATCGCCAGCCGGGTGAGCAACATCTTCAGCACCCACGAACTGTTCATCCGGCCCTACATCGATGCGCACATCGACGTCGACGGAGTCACGAACACCCTGATCGCCACGGAAGAGGAGCACCTACGTCATCTGCAGTTGTATCCGGACCGACCCCTCGATGACATCATCCTTGGCCGGGTCAACCACCTCAGTGAGATGCACTCGCCCGACGTGCGGCAGAAGATCTGGGTGAAGGTGAACGAAATCAACGCGCAGTATGGTGCGGGCATCGCCGGCGGGAGTGCGGCCAGCAGCGGCGGGACTGCGTTGGATTGGCTCCCGCGCCGGGATTCGAACCTGGAACCGTCCGATTAACAGTCGGATGCTCTGCCGTTGAGCTACGCGGGAATGCGTGGACCAGGGTAGCAGCCCGGCGCTGTACGCGAGGCCGTGGCCACCGTGGCTTTCGCGGTTCCGCTGCGGCGTTTGCGCCGGAGTCCGCCGTCCCCTTGTAGGGTGGAGCCACCTCGGGGCGGTAGCTCAGTTGGTTAGAGCGGCGGACTCATAATCCGGCAGGCCGTGGGTTCGAGTCCCACCCGCCCTACTGCCTCTCCCTATGCGCGACTGCACACCTTTGTCGCGCTAGCGGGCCGGCTGACGGCCCCAAGTGCTACGTAGGTGTGCAGTCGGCAGGCGGTTCAGCCTGGACGCGTTGTGATGGTGAGTTCGGTCTGATCGTCGCTGAGGCGGGCGGTGACGTGCACCCGACCCAAGGCTGACAGGCGCTCGACGTGGGTGCCGCCGCAAGGCACGGTGGCGACGCCCTGCGGAAGCTGGCACGACCATGTGCGCGGCGATGTCAGTTTTTCGTCGGAAGTTTCGATGCGCACGGGAGCATCGGTTGCCGCCCAGTCGTTGAGCAGCGACTCGACAGTGGCGCCGAGTCCTTCGATGCTGTCAGCGAGGCTGGCCATCTCGTCGGTCGCCGCGACAGTGAAGCCTTTCTTCCGCAGGGACTTGCCCAGCCGATAGGTGTCGGTGCTGCCGTCGATGCCGATGACCGACGACGTGATGGCGATCGCGTCGAAGTTCGGATGGCCGAGCGAATCGAGTTGGACGTCCTTGCGCCACCGGGGGGCCAGGACGTCGTTGAGGGCGAAGGCCATGAGGTGACAGGCCGTATGCGATGCGCTGAGACTGGCCCGTCGCTCGGCGTCGACGCACAGCGTCGCGGGCGCACCCACCCAGCCGGCGCAGTTCTCGTAGGGCTCGTCGATCAGGTGAACGACATACCAGGCCCACTCGTCGTCCCCGCGCCGGGCCGCTATGTCGGATCCGATAGCCACCTCGTCGTTTCCGAGTCTCGACGCGCCCGTGACGCAGTCGACCACGGCCACCGTGTGGTCACCCAGAGTGAGGGTTCCGATGTCACCGGGTTGATCCGGCCAGGTGTGATCGATCGGGTGGAAGGGAGACTCGGTCGTAATGATGCCGGTGCCCGCGGAGGTGTCCAACACCCGCACCACCTGGGAGGTGCCAATCGAGGAGCCGCCGGGGAATAGCACCCGCGTCGATTCGACCGGATCTGGCATGGCGATTCTCCTTTACCTCGGATGCAAACTTCTGCCCACCATCATCCCAACCAGGCCCGCGAGTGCACAGGTCCCGACCGGGCTCGCGAGTGCACAGGTCCCAATCGGGCTCGCGAGCGAACAGGTTTGTCGCACTAGGGGCGCCGAACACGAGGCCTAGTGCGACAAACCTGTGCGCTCGCGTAAAGGGCGCGGAAGTGGGGCGGAGGGGGAGTTCGCTAGGTGGATTGCGCTGCGAACTCCTGGTCGTCGGTCGCCAAAGGGTCCTCGCCATACGGCTCCGCCGCGAGGTGGATGGTGTTGGTCTCCGGATCGACCTCGACCGAGCTCGGCTTGAGGCGGTGGAAGGCCACCACCATCTGCGAGTCGGATTCCTCGATGTCCACTTCGACCGGGTTCGCCGCCTCCAGTGGGATATCTGCCGAACTTCCCACGATGCGCAGGTAGTTGGGCGCTGTCGACACTTCATAGCGGAAGGCCCGTAGCAGCGAGATCACCGTGACCACCAGCACGATCGAGACCGGCACGGCCGTGACTATCGCAGCGGTCTGCAGCGCAATCAGGGCCGCGCTACCGCCAGCTATGAGGAGCACCGCTGCCGCCGCTCCTTCGAGCACCGCCCAGTAGACGCGGGTGGCCGCGGGGGTGTCTGTACGGCCGCCGCTCGCCAACGTGTCGATCACGAGCGAGCCGCTATCCGAGGAGGTGATGAAGAACAGCGCAATGACCAGGATGGCGACGATGGACGTCAACGTCGACCACGGCAGTCCGTCGAGCAGGATGAACAGCGACGTGCTGGTGTCGACGACACCTTCGGGCGCCATGTCGCCGGTGAGCAGTTGCCGAAGGATCGCGCTCTCTCCGAAGACGGTGAACCACAGTGCCGAGACCAGCGTTGGCGCCACCAGCACCCCGAAGACGAACTCGCGAATCGTCCGACCACGCGAAATGCGGGCGATGAACATGCCCACGAAAGGTGCCCAACTCATCCACCATCCCCAGTAGAAGATGGTCCAGGAACTCAGCCAGGTGTCGCCAGCGAGCTCGCCGTCGAGCGGGGCTGTGCGCAGCATGAACTCGGGGAGCGAGGCGACGTAGCTGCCGAGGTTGTGGATCCACGCGTTCAGCAGCAGCATGGTCGGCCCGCTGATCAGCACGAAGAGCAGCAGGCTGGCGGCCAAGCCCATGTTGATATTCGACAGCCACTTGAGGCCCTTGTGCACGCCGGAAACCACGGAGAAGGTCGCAATCACGGTGATAACGCCGATGATCGCCAGGAACCAGATGTTGCCCGGATTTTCGACCCAACCCAATGACACCAGACCCGCGAGGATCTGCTGAACCCCGAGTCCGAGAGACGTTGCGACGCCGAACAGGGTTCCCACCACGGCCACAACATCGACCACGTGACCGATCGGACCTTCGACGCGTTCCCGGCCAAGAAGCGGCTCGAGCAGCCAGCGCAACGAGAGGGGTCGTCCGCGGCGGTGGGTCATGTAGGCCATGCCCAATCCGACAACGACGTAGATCGCCCACGCGTGCAGACCCCAATGGAAGAAGGTGAGGTCCATCGCCAGGTCGGCGGCCTCGATGCCTTGTGATTGTTCGCCCTTGATGCTCGGCGGGCTGAGCAGGTGGTTGAGCGGTTCGGCGACGCCCCAGAAGACCAGTCCGATGCCCATACCGGCGCTGAACAGCATCGCGAACCACGCACCCAAGCTGAATTCCGGCTTGTCGTCGTCCTGGCCGAGCCTGATGTTGCCGATGCGACTCAGCCCGACATAGAACGCGAAGAGTACGAAGAGCGTGACGATAAGGATGTACCACCACCCGATGGTGTCGGTCACGAAACTGTTGATCGATCCGAAGAAGCGTTCGCTATCGTTCGCGGCCAGTGAGGCAATCGCGATCATGACGAAGATGATGATTGATGCTGGAATGAAGACAGGTTTGGAGATCGACGACAACACCCCGCCCGCGCGGGCAGTCGGATCAGCTCCGGACTCCGATGAACTTGCTGCTCCCTGCCTTCCGGTCGTTCGGCCGGTGCCGTGGGGGCCCAAGGGAAACGCCTCCTTCAATTGTGGGACAGTTCCGACCCAACATAGCGGGCAAGGCACATACCGATCACTCGAGCGACGCAGAGGCTCCTACCGGGCACCCGGCATCGCGAGACACAGATGCGCTGGCAGGGAGGCGGTTACCAGCCGGCGGACAGCATCTCGTTGACGCGCGCCGCCGTCTGTGCGGACACGTCGGTCGGCACGGGAATCGCGGCCGCTGTGCGCTGTTGCCAGCGTTGCAGCGCGACGACCCTGGCAGCAGCCTCCTCGGCCCGAGCACGAGGGACCTCACCGCTGACAATCGCATTGGTCACCTGTTGGTGGGCCAACCGTGTATCGGCGGGCATCAGCAGGAGGTCGGCTCCGGCCTGCAGGGCAGTCACTGATGGGCTCTCCCACGCCATCACCCCGCCCATGCCCAGCGAGTCGGTAATGGCGACGCCCTCGAAACCGTACTCACCGCGCAGCAGGTCGTAGGCCTGCGGCGCCAGGCTGGTGGGAACTCCGGGGGCGAGGGTGGTCACGTCGAGGTGACCGACCATGACCGCCGGGGCGCCAGCATCGATGCTGACCTCGAAGGGGCGGAGGTCCCGTTCCCGTAGTTCGTCCAGGCTTCCGCTGAGCACCGGCAGCGTCTGATGGCTGTCCTCGGTGGCGGAACCATGGCCGGGGAAGTGCTTGACGGTGGAGGCGATGCCAGCGTCGTTGTAGCCACGAATGGCGGCCACAGCAGTGAGGCCGGCGATGGTGGGGTCGGTCGACGGGGATCGACTGCCGATGGTCGGATCGGCGCTGCCGATCGTCACGTCTGCGACCGGGGCGAACACCCAGGTGAATCCCAGGCCCCGGAGTTCTAGGGCGGCAGCCGTCATCGCCTCCTGCACAGTCTGGGCGCCATCCCCACCGGTACTCACAGCCCGTCCCGCTTCCGCAAATGCAGGCAGTTCAGTCGTGACCCCACTCAGGTGGGAGACCAGCCCACCCTCCTGATCCACGCCGATCACAGGGGGAAAGTCGCGGCCGGAGGCGGCGAATGCGACGCTCACCGCCTCGTTGACGGCTCGCACCTGGGCCTCGTCGACGATGTTCGCACCGGTCAACTGGACCCCGGCGAGGCCGAGGTCGGACACCAGGGCGGCAGCCTCGGCAGGATCGGTGCCGCGCCAGCGCCCGACCATCACTTGGCCCGCCAACTGCTCCGGAGTCCAGTCGGCCACCAATGCACGGGCGTCGTCGAGTTCGCCTACCGTCGGCCCCCAACCGGTCGGTGCGCTGGGATCGTACGCGGGTGCGGTGGCTTCTGGTGCCGATGATGAGGCCAACGGCTGGCCCGACGGCGTCCCGGGAGCGCCGGTTGCAGCCGGGCCGGCCGCAGTGCAACCTGTGACCACAAGAGCAGCGGCACACGCAACTGCGAGGCCGCCGGTACGCGCGGTGAGTATCGCGAAGCGTCGTCGAGGCACCCGCCTGATATTACCCGCCGCGGGTTTGGGCCCAAGCGATAGTTTCCTCCGCGCGCGCCGACGTTTACACTGGGGTCATGTCTCAAGTTCGCGTCGAATCCGCTGATCGTTCCTGGACCACCACCAAGATCGTGGCCGTCGTGGTGGCGATCCTTACCGCCGGTTACATGCTTCCCTGGGCGATCGCCGCTGTGCGCGACGTGCCGCACTGGTCGGTGTTCTGGGTCAACCTGCTGCTGGGCTGGACCATCGTCGGCTGGATCATCGCCCTCGTCATGTCCCTGCGGGCGCAGCGCCAAGTCATCATCAGCTAGCTACGCTCCGCGCCTGGACTCGTTCACAGTTTCAACACCGGGAACCCGGCACCCACTGTTGAGCCGGAAGGCCATTGACGCGAAGTTGATCCTCGAAACAGCCTGTTCGACCTCGATTTGCGTTCCCTGTGCGATGCAAGAGTGCGCACCGAGGTCGCGAACGACACCTCCGGACCGAGCATTGTGATCATCGACGATGATTCGGTGTTGACCAAGGTGTTCACTGGCATCCCGACGGGTATAGGCGTTGGGCGGTCCGCTCACCGGGACGGAAGGATTGGAGCTGGCGATACGGGATAACCCAGACCTGATCCTGCTGGACGTGGCCATGCCGGGCCACGACGGATTCGACACCATCAACGAATTGAAGCCCGGTCGTTGCAGAGGTGGTCGGAAGAACCGGCCACGGCAAGGTTCCCTGCGAAGCTATGCCATCCGCACCTGTTGGCGGTGCGGCGCGGATCGCCGGGGTTCCGGGGCGTACCGTTGTGGGGAGTTGGCGCCAGAGGAGGAGAAGAAGCGCCTTTGAGTCACACCAATATTCGCACCGAAGTTGCGCCACCGGTGGAGACGCCTGCGCCAAAGCGGACCTTTCGGGCCGACATCCAAGGGTTGCGCGCGGTCGCCGTGCTGCTGGTCTTCGCCAATCACCTTTGGGGATGGCCCCGCGGGGGTTTCATCGGCGTAGACGTCTTCTTCGTCGTATCCGGCTTTCTCATCACCGGGATCTTGCTGCGGGAACGGCAGGGCACTGGTCGCATCTCGTTTCGAGAGTTCTACGCCCGCCGGATGCGGCGAATCTTCCCCATGGCCACGTTGGTCTTGGTGGTCACCGTCGCACTCGCCTACCTGCTGCTGTTCCAGTCCGAAGCCGAGGAAACGCTGATCGACGCGCTCTGGGCCTTCGTATTCCTTGAGAACTGGCGTCTCATCAGCGTTGGAACCGACTACTTCCATGCCGCGGATTCGATGTCTGCTGTCCAGCAGTACTGGTCGCTTTCGGTGGAGGAGCAGTTCTATCTTGTGTGGCCAGCCGCGCTCGTCGTGCTCTGGTGGCTTGCAGGACGCCTGCGACGGTCCGCCCCGGGCACCCGTTGGGCGCGGCATTCGCGAACAGTTCCGGTCGCCGCGTTGAGCCTGGTGACCGCAGTGTCGTTCGGTTGGGCGGTCTACCTCACGGCGCAGGAGCCGACTGCGGCCTACTTCTCCACCGCAACGAGGGCCTGGGAACTGGGGGCTGGCGCCCTGCTGGCATTTGCGGCGCCAGCCTTCGCCGCCCTCGGGGCCCGATTGCGCTGGCTGTTGGTCCGGTTCGGTGTGCTGCTCATCGCGGCCGGCGCCTTGCTGCTGACACCGGACTCTGCCTTCCCCGGCCCGTGGGCGCTCCTGCCGGTGGCTGGTACCGCGCTGGTGCTGGCCTCCGGAACCGAAGGGACGGCGCCGCCGATTCGAATCCTCACGAATCGCTACGCCGGCTACCTCGGCAAGGTGTCGTATTCGTTCTACCTCTGGCATCTCCCCGTCATCGTCTTCGCGTTTGTGCTCGCACCGCCATCGATCGGCCTGTATCTGGTCGTCATCGCCGTGACTCTTGCGTTGGCTGCAGCGTCGTTCCACTTCATCGAGGAACCGGTGCGGCGTTCGTCGTGGCTCTCCAGGCGAGCTGCACCCACCGTCCCCGCATCGCGCAGTTGGCGAACGCACATGCGGCACGCAGCGAGCGTAGGAGCGGCCTTGATGCTCATCGCGTCGCTGGTCACGCTCACCTGGCACAACGCCGACACGCGGTTGAGCACGAGCAGTGCCCCCGTGGATCAGATCGCGGAGGAGGACCTCAACGCGCTGCGCGAGCCCCCTCCAGCGGCGGGTACCGGCGACGGCTTCATCATCGATTTTCCGGACGCACAAGGTATCCACGAGGCCCACCTGCGTGCCGCACTGCAGGCGGCGGAATGGCCGGAGCTCCAAATCGGCGACGAGTGGGACGACTGGGCGCGCAATGTCAATTCCGGCAACTGCACCACGGCTTTCGGCGAGGCCCGCATGTGTTCCTTCGGATCGCCTGACGCACCCAAGAAGGCGGTGATCCTCGGCGATTCACAGGCCGCGGCATGGTTCCCCGTGCTGCGACCGACGATGGAGGCGGAGGGGTACTACGTCGAGGTGTACTACCTGGTGGGGTGCGCGGCTGCGGACGTGGCCATCCACGAACATTTCACGGCTGCCCCCGTGAACCAGAACTGCGAGGACTTCCGGGCAGAAGCGGTGCGGAGGGTCGCGTCGCTGGCACCGGAGTTGACGATTGTCACGAGTTTCTGGCGCCAGGCCGAGCTATTGATGAGCGGGGCCACGGGAGCCGCCGCCGAAGAGGAATGGCGGGCAGGCATGGTGCGCACGCTGGAGGCCTTCTCGCCTCACACCTCCCGCCTAGTGCTGCTCGATAGCCCGCAGGGATCCGAGTCGATCAAGAAATGCAAGACCGCGGGGTCGACGCCGACCGACTGCGCGCGAGAGATCCAGGCCCTGTCCCAGACAGTGTCACGCCTCAATGGGGAGGCGGCGACGCAGGTGAACGAATCGCTTGGGATCCAGGCTGTGCGACATCAGAGCGTCGAACAATGGTTCTGTGTGGACGGCCGGTGTCCGGCGCTGCTGGGTGACCTGCCCATCTACACCGACGGGATACACGTCGCTCCGATCTACGCCACCTATCTCGCGCCGCTGGCGGGACCCGTCGTCGTCTCGGGTCAGCAACCTGGTTAACCGATCTTGAGGGCGCACTCCCACGGGCGCCAACCAGCTCGCTGGTAGTAGGACCATGCCACGTAGTCCTGCTGTTCCTTTGTCGCCTGATGCGGGAACTCGGCGAACTGCCCGCCACCGTTGTCGTGCCAGGAGGGATAGTCGAATTGCCAGGCGCCGTAGTAGCCGTTGCCGGTGTTGATGGAGTAGTTGCCGCTGGATTCGCACATCTTGATGGCTTGTGAGTAGGAGCTGTCCGCCCAGGCCGAAACATTGGCTGGTGCACCACCGCTGGATTGGGTACTCGGCGCTGGCGCCGCCGGCGCGACAGCCTGCGGTGCTGCGCTGTACTGCGAGGCCGCGGCTGCGGCGGCGGCAGCCTGGGCAGCGGCTGCTGCTGCGGCATCGGATTGGGCCGCTTGCGTCTGCCATTGTTGAACCACAGCTGCGGCGATGCCAGCTTGCCGTGCCTGCTCGGCGGCGCGCGCCGCCGCTTCCGCTGCCGCCCGAGCCTCAGCCTCGGCCCGAGCGCGAGCTGCCTCCTGTTCGGCCGCGATGCGGGCGGCTTCCCGGGCGGCCGCGATGGCTTCTGCGATGCGTTTGCGTTCCTCTTCCTTGAGTCGCTCAAGTTCGGATTGCGCCTCCGCCAAGGCTGCGCGCGCAGCTTCCCGGGCCTCCTCGAGTTCGGCTGTCACGCGTGCCTTCTCGTCGCGCTCGGCGGCGACGGCCGCCTCTGCGGCGGCGACTGCTTCTGCCGCCGCGGTCGCGCGTCCCACTGCTGTGCTCTGGTTGGCCCCTGCGGCCGCCACTCGCTCAAGGCTGTCGATGAAGGCATCTGGATCCTCGAGTGCGAATCCTGCGGTGGCGGTGTCCATGCCTCCGTTGACGTAGATCTGGCGCGCGAGGCCGGCCATCGCGTCCTGCTCCGCGGCGAGGTTCTCGCGAGCTTCGGTCAGCTTCTGGGTCAATTCGTCGAGTTTCACCTGCACATCCGCCAACTCGTAGCGGGCGGTCACGGCGCGATTCGAGGCTTCGGCGCTGCGCTCCTCGAGGGCCTGCACCCGCTGCTCTACCTGCGCGATATCGTCGGCATCGGCCAAGGCTGGAGCGACTCCCACGAGGCCAACCGACACGGTCGCGACACACAGGGCAACTCCGAACGCGGGTGCTTTTCGGCGCTTGGTGCTGGGCTTGGTCCGCATAAGTTCTGCACGTTAGCCGCGAGTCGCCCGATTCCCTAGGAGGCGCGCGGAGCAGGAGTTCCAACCGCCGGTGCCGAAGTTTACCCAAGATTGGTCAATTCCGTGACCCATGTCACTCGGGCGGAGCATGGCCAGGGATTTTGTCTGGGTACGGTCTTTTTCAACGAACCAACGGCCTTCGCCGAATGAGAACTGCGGAATCGCAGGGCTCGGAGTGCGCCTCATGAGTAGCGAGTGAATCGCGGGCGCTTCCGGCGGAAATTCAGGTCACCGGGGCGATGTGGGCAGTGCAACCGACGCGCACGCATTGACCGGTAGTTACCAAGGAGGATCAATGCGCAAGTCCGTGTCCTACGTCCTTCCTGTCGCGGCACTCGCGGCCGGCGCCTCCCTGCTGTCCGCCGCACCAGCGATGGCACAAGAAGCGCCGGTGACCCCGGTTGCTCAGCCCGAAGCAGAGGTGCAGGGGGCGCCCGTCGAGGGAATTCTCCCCGCACCTGCGGACCCGACCGAGGCCCCCGTGCAGTTGCCGGGCGCGCCGACCGAGATCGTTGAGATCCCTGCCGTCACTCAAGCTCCGGCAGCGCCCGCCGCGCCGACTGTCGTAGAAGCTCCGGCAGCACCCGCTGCGGCGACTGTTGTGGAAGTTCCGGCAGCGCCCGCACCGGTCGTTCTTGCGGCGGAAGCCCCCGCCGTAGATGTGCCAGCTGTCGACGCTCCCGTTTCCGCGCCGAACGCGGAAGCGCAGTTGGCCTATGACCAGGCTGTACGTGCGGCGGTGGCCGCCAAGTGGCGCCAGGAGGCCGCCGAACGCGCCGCAGCGATCCGTGCGGCCGTGGCCGCGAAGTGGCGCTACGAGGCCGCGATTCGTGAGGCCGTGGCCGCCAAGTGGCGCTACGAAGCCGCCATCCGCGCCGCTGTTGCGCAGAAGATGCGGGCCGAAGCCGCCTTCATTGCGGCCATCCAGGCCAACATGCGGGCGCGTGCTGCTGCTGCCAACCCGTTCAGCGCGTCAGAGGCGTGGGCGAGCTCGGCCAAGGCCCAGAGCGTGATCCGCTGCGAGTCAGGCGGCAACTACGGCATCAGCACCGGGAACGGCTACTACGGTGCCTGGCAGTTCGACTACCGCACCTGGCTGGGCAACGGTGGCGGCCAGTTCGCCTCGTACGCCCACCTGGCCACCCCCGCGCAGCAGAACTACATCGCCTATCGCACGTGGCAGTCGCGCGGCTGGCAGCCCTGGGCCTGCGCCTAACCCGTAACGGCGAAGTGCACACCTTCGTCGCACTCGATGGGCGGAATCAGCCGTCTAGTGCGACGAAGGTGTGCACTCGCGTCTCACGGGGCGGGGATCAGCCCGGCGTGGCGTGCCAGATCCGGTCGAGGTAGTCGGCGATGGACCGGTCGGACGAGAAGTAGCCGGTGCGGGCCACGTTGAGGATGGCCATCCGATTCCACTTGTCAACGTCCAGATAGGTCTCGGACACCCGATCCTGGATGTCGATGTAGGCCCGGTAGTCGGCGAGCACCAGGAACGGATCGGAGTTCATCAAGTGTTCGACCACCGCGTGGCCGGCCTCGCGCGCTGACCCGAGCAGCACCCCGCCCTGGAGCGCGTCGATGGCTCGGCGCAACTCGGGGTCGCTGTAGTAGAAGTCGCGGGGTTGATAGCCGGACTCCTGCAGTGCGGTGACCTCATCGACGGTCAGGCCGAACAGGAAGAAGTTGTCTCTGCCAACGAGCTGCTCGATTTCAACGTTGGCCCCATCCAGTGTTCCGACGGTGAGGGCGCCGTTGAGGGCGAATTTCATGTTGCCGGTGCCGGAGGCTTCCTTGCCGGCCATGGAGATCTGCTCGCTCAATTCCGCCGCGGGCACGATCACCTGGTTGAGCACCACGTTGTAGTTGGCGGGGAAAGCGATGCGCAGGCGACCGCGCACCACTGGATCGTCGTCGATCGCCTTCGCGACTGCCAAGATGACCTCGATCGTCTGCTTCGCCATGAGGTAGCCAGGTGCCGCCTTGGCCCCGAAAATGAAAGTTCGGGGCACGATGGGCGCCGACGGGTCGGCCTTGATGCGCTGGTAGAGCGTGACGATGTGCAGCAGTTTGAGAATCTGCCGCTTGTACTCGTGGAGCCGTTTGACCATGACGTCGAACATGGTCGCCGGGTCGATCTCAATGCCGTCGCGCTCGGCCAGCACCCCGGCGAATCGGGCCTTGTTCGCCTTCTTTACCGCAGCGAACTCCTCCCGGAAGGAGGCGTCGTCGGCGTAGGGAACCAATTCCTCGAGCCGATCCAGATCGGCCTCCCAGCCCGGCCCGATCGTGTCGGTGATCAACTTGGACAGGCCCCGGTTGGCGACCCGCAGGAACCGGCGCGGTGTGATGCCGTTGGTGACGTTGGTGAACTTCTCCGGCCACATCGTGGAGAAGTCGTGCAGTACGCGATCGCGCAGCAACTGGGAGTGCAACTCCGCCACGCCGTTCACCCGAGTCGAGCCGACGACGGCGAGGTGGGCCATACGAACCCCGCGCCAAGGCTCCTCTTGGATGATCGACATACGCGACACGAGCTCGTCGTCGCCGGGGTACTTGGCGGCGACCTCGGTCAGGAAACGGGCGTTGATCTCGTAGATGATCTCCATGTGGCGGGGGAGAAGCTTCTCGATGAGATCCACTGCCCACACCTCGAGCGCCTCGGGCATCAGCGTGTGGCAGGTGTAGTTGAACGTCTGCGTGGTGATTTCCCAGGCCTTGTCCCACGACATGCCCTGCTCGTCCACGAGGATGCGCATGAGTTCGGGGATGCCGATCACCGGGTGGGTGTCGTTGAGCTGGAAGACCACCCGATCGGGAAGGTTCTGCAGGTCGAATCCCTCAGGTAGCGTCTGGTCGAGGAAATCGCGGATGGATGCCGCGGTGAAGAAGTACTGCTGGGACAGTCGCAGTTCCTTGCCCTGCGGCGTGGAGTCCTCCGGATAGAGCACTTTCGAGAGGTTGGATGCCTTCACCTGATCCTCGACGGCGTCGACGTAGTCACCGCGGTTGAAGATCGACAGATTGAACTCGTCGGGTGATTCGGCGGCCCAGAGTCGCAGGGTGTTGACGACGCCGTTCTGGTAGCCGGGTACCAGGTAGTTGTAAGGCACCGCGTTGACCGTGTAGTCCGGAACCCAGGTGGTGCGCAGTTGGCCGAGAGCGTCCACGTGGCTCTCGGTGCGACCACCGAATCCGATGGTCTGGGACATGTGGGTGTGCGGGAACTCCCAGGGGTTGCCGTCGCTGAGCCACTTGTCCGGCAGTTCGACCTGCTTGCCGTCTTCGAAGACCTGACGGAAGATCCCGTACTCGTAGCGGATGCCGTAGCCCACCGCTGGGATGCCGAGAGTGGCCAAGGAGTCGATATAGCACGCCGCCAGCCGTCCCAGGCCACCATTGCCCAGGCCGGGTTCGGGTTCGATGGCCACCAGCGTGTCCAGATCCAAGCCCAACTCGGCCAACGCGGTGCGCATCTGATTCTCGAGGTCGTAAGCGAGCAGCGTGTTGAGCAGTTGGGGCCCAAGGAGGTACTCGGCACTGAGGTAGGCCACAACCTTCGGCCCGGTCACCAACTGCGTCGCCAGGCGATCCATCCAATCCTGCATGAGCAGGCCCCGGACGGTGAGGCCCAGCGCCTGGTACAGGTCGTTGTTGGTGGCTCGAGTCAGGTCCACACCCTGGGTCGTGCGCAGATTCCGCATGAACTCTTTGGCGAGTTCGCTGGGAGTTATGGGGGGCGGTGAGAAATCAGTGCTCACAGTGTGACCTTCCGGTGGCGGATATCGTAGGTCAGCCTAGTGCGACTGGGCGAACCATGCCCTGCGCACTGGACATCGGTAGTGGTCGCTGTGTTTATCCTGTGGGCCGTGTACATCGGACCGAGCGATCCCTTGCGAAGTCGTGCCGTTCCGCTGACGCCGAAACCCTTCCGAATGGTGGTGGGCACCCGTCCTACCTCGGAGTGGTTGCTTCCCGGCTCGGATCACCCCGAGCAGTTGCCGGTGAAGGCGGAACTCCTCCGAACTCGGCCGGGTGACGTCTTGGCCGCCCTGCCCGGCGCCGAGGAGGGGATCGCGGCGCTGGCCGAGATGGTGCGCCAGGCCGTACCTGATCTGGAGTCGGGGGCGGACCACGAGCTCCCGTCGAAGTACTACCAGGGCCGGCCGGCGGAACGGGAGCTTGCTGACGTCTCGCTGCGGGTGCAGGAAGACCTCTGCCTGATGCAGCGTCGATCGCATCAATGGCGGCTATGGGCCGCGGCCGTGTGCTTCCCGAGCGGTTGGCGCGTTGCCGACAAGATTGGGGCCGGACTCGATGCCATCCACAACCCGGTGCCCGGCTATGCCGCGCGGCTAGCGAGGGCTAGTACGCAGGCGCTCGATCGGGTTGCTGCGGGCGACGCCATCGTGGAGCGCTTCAACTGGGTGCTGGTCGATTCGCCACGGCTGGTTGTGGCCGAGGGTGGAGTCGACGGCCAATCTGATCCCGCACCACCAGAGCAGTTGTGGTTGCGCACGGAGCGTCAGACGATGCGGCCGGTGCCCGACGGACTTGGTGTGGTCTTCACGATTCGGACCTTTCTGACACCGTTGGCGGACCTGACCGGACGCGAGCAGCGTGCCTTGCGCGAATCGTTGCGCGGTGTATCCGACGAATTGGCCGAATACCGCTCGTCACTGGGATACCGTGATGCCGTAGCGAGTTGGCTTGCAGCAGTCGATCGAAGTGCGTGACCTCGTCAGACCCGTGTGATGTTTGTGACTGAAGTGGTTCGTGAGACGGGTGTTGCCATTCCGGTGTGCGTTGCTATAGTTGCGCCTGTCAAACCGAACTTCACGAGGGCGCAGGGGAAGGCGACTCTCAATCGAGGAGGACGGTCGTGACATCACACACCGGTGTGGCTGGCGGCGTGAGCCAAGCGCGTGGCGTCGTGTTCGTCCACACCTGCACAAAAGCCATGAGTGCCCACGTTTCGTGGGCGCTCGAGCGAGTGCTGGGGTCGGACGTGAACCTAGAGTTCACGCCGCAGCCCGCACTCGAGGGGGCTCTGCGCTGCGAGTACTCCTGGCACGGATCTCCCGGTCTTGCCTCGCGTCTCGCCACGGAGCTGCGCGCGTTTCCTGGGCTGCGGTTCGAGGTGACGGAGGAGCCGACTCCCGGCACTGATGGGGAGCGCTACTCGTGCACGCCCGATCTCGGCATCTTTCGAGCCACCATCGCCTCGAACGGCGATGTGATGGTCGGCGAAGAGCAGATTCGCGAAATGCTCGGACGTTCCATGGCAGCGTCAATCCTGGGTGAAGAGTTCAACCTGGAAGACGAACTCGAACTTCTCATGGGACGACCATGGGACGACGAACTCGAACCTTTCCGGCATGCCGGCGACGGTGCCCCGGTGCGCTGGCTCAACCAGGTCGGCTGACGACCCCTCCTGGCCCGGGTGAGCTGACCCTCCTGGCCCCGATCGGCTGGCACGCCTGGCCCCTTCACGCAGGTTGAGGGTGCCAGTCCGACCGGCTGCGTTCAGCCCCCGCCTTCGGTGCTGCCCGCGTCGGCGGCGGCCGGGTCCCATAGCTGGTAGCGGTTGATCGCTTCGGCCACTCGTGCCGGGTCCATCTCGCCGCGCCGAGCCAGCGCCGACAGCACCTGCACCGTGATCGATTCGGCGTCCACGAGGAAGTGCCGACGCAGCGCACCGCGGGTATCGGACAGGCCCCACCCGTCAGTGCCCAACGTGTAGTAGTCGCTGGGGACCCAGGGCCGGATGAGGTCCTGCACGGCGGTCATGTAGTCCGAGACACCCACGACTGGCCCTGGACGACCCGACAGCTTCTGGGTCACGAAGGCCGTCTGCGGCGGTTCAGTGGGTTGGGTCAGGTTGTGCAGGTCGACTGCCAGGCCGTCACGGCGCAATTCCGTCCACGAGGTCACTGACCACACAGACGCCTGCACGCCCCACTGTTCGGCTAGCAGCCGCTGCGCCTTCATGGCCCAGGGCAGCGCGATACCAGCCGCCAGGATCTGCGCCTGAGGGCCGTCGCCGGATGCCGCGGGGGCCACCAGGTGCATACCGCGCAGGATGCCGTCGACATCGACGTCGTCTGGTTGCGCCGGCTGGGGGATGGGTTCGTTGTAAACGGTCAGGTAGTAGAAGATGTCTTCGGAGTTTTCGCCATACATCCGGCGCAGGCCGTCCTTGACGATGTGCACGATCTCGTAGGAGTACGCGGGGTCGTAGTAGACCAGCACCGGGTTGGTCGCCGCCATCAACGGCGAGTGGCCGTCTTCGTGCTGCAGACCCTCGCCGTTAAGGGTCGTGCGCCCGGCGGTGGCACCGATGATGAAGCCCCGGGCCCGCTGATCCATGGCCAACCAGAACTGATCACCGGTGCGCTGGTAGCCGAACATCGAATAGAAGATGTAGACCGGGATCATCGGCTCATCGTGTGTGGAGTACGAGGTGCCAGCTGCTGCGAAGGTGGCCATCGAGCCGGCTTCGTTGATGCCCTCGTGCAGGATCTGGCCAGCGTTGCTCTCCTTGTACGAGAGCAGCAACTCGCGGTCGACCGCGGTGTAGAGCTGGCCGTGCTGGTTGAAGATCTTCTGCGTCGGGAACATGGCGTCCACACCGAAGGTGCGCGCCTCGTCGGGGATGATCGGCACGATGCGGTGGCCGATTTCAGGATCCTTGACGAGGTCCTTGAGCAGCCGGACGAAGGCCATCGTCGTGGCGACCTCCTGCTTGCCGGAGCCCTTGGTCATGACCTCGTAGACCTTGTCCCCGGGTAGCACCAGGGGTCGAGACTCGTCACGCCGGCTGGGGAGGAAACCGCCAAGGCCCTGGCGATGATCCATCGCGTACTGCACTGCGGGGTCATCCAGACCAGGGTTGTAGTACGGAGGGAGATAGGGGTCGAGCTCGGAGTCCGGAATCGGAATCTCGAGCCGGTCGCGAAGGCCCTTGATGTCGTCAAGGGTCAACTTCTTCATCTGGTGGGTCGAGTTGCGGCCCTCGAAGTGGGAGCCGAGGGTGTAGCCCTTGACCGTCTTGGCCAGGATCACCGTTGGGCGACCCTTGTGGGCCATCGCGGCGGCGTAGGCGGCATGCAACTTGGTGTAGTCGTGGCCACCACGGTAAAGCCCCCAGATTTGCTCATCGGTCCAGTCCGCGACCATCGCGGCGGTGCGCGGGTCGCGGTTGAAGAAGTACTCCCGGATGAACCCGCCGTCCTCGGCCTTCATGGTCTGGTAGTCGCCATCGAGGGTGTTGTTCATGAGGTTGACCAGCGCGCCCTCGGTGTCCTGGGCCAGCAGTTGATCCCACGGACTGCCCCAGATGACCTTGATGACGTTCCAGCCCGCACCGCGGTAGAGGGCCTCGAGCTCTTGGATGATCTTGCCGTTGCCGTTTACTGGCCCGTCGAGGCGCTGGAGGTTGCAGTTGATGACGAAGGTGAGGTTGTCGAGTTCCTCACGCGCGGCGAGGTTGATCTTGCCCAGCGTTTCGGGCTCGTCGGTTTCGCCGTCGCCCACGAAGGCCCAGACGTGCTGGTCGCTGGTGTCCTTGATGCCACGTCCGGTCAGGTAGCGGTTGAAGCGCGCCTGATAGATGGCGTGCAGCGGGCCGAGACCCATGGAAACCGTTGGGAACTGCCAGTAGCCAGCCATCAGGCGGGGGTGCGGGTACGACGGTAGGCCGCCACCGGGGTGCGACAGCTCCTGCCGGAAACCGTCCATGCGATCGGCTCCGAATCGACCCAGCATGAACGACCGGGCGTAGATGCCAGGCGCCGCGTGGCCTTGGAAGAACACCTGGTCGCCGCCACCAGGGTGGCTCGGGCCCTTGAAGAAGTGGTTGTAGGCAACTTCATAGAGGGTGGCCGACGAGGCGAAGGTCGAGATGTGGCCACCGACGCCGATCCCGGGCCGCTGGGCCCGATGCACCATCATCGCGGCATTCCAGCGGACCATCTTGGCGAATCGCTTCTCGGTGGTGATGTCGCCCGGGTACACGGGCTCGTCGTCCGGGTGGATGCTGTTGATGTAGTCGGTCTGGCGCACATCGGGCACGCCGAGCTCCAGCTCGGCGGCGCGCCGTTGGAGTTCCCGTAGCACGAAGCGCGCCCGATCCGCCCCCTCGTCGCGGGCGAGCGCATCAAGCGAATCCAGCCACTCCTGGCTCTCACCGGGATCCGGGTCGACGTATTGGTGGGGCAGAGGGAGCGGCGACTTGACGATTCTTGCTTCTTCGCTCACGAGGTTCTCCTAGACGCGCTGGTGTGGGTTTGGGCGGTGGGTTGTCGTGGCGGCTTACTGATCGTGCTGCACCGCAGGTGCCGTGAGCGGCCCGAGGCTGTCGGGTTGTGCGAAGGACTTCTTGAAGGAGCGGGCCACGCTGGCCGCTTGGAAGCCGTCGACGAAACGGTGATCCAGCGTCGCGGTGATGGTGATGCCCTTGCGTACCTCGGGCTTGCCGTCGACCGGGAACACCATGTCGCGGATTGCCCCCACCGCGATGTACAGCGGCACCCGGGCAAACGGCGTCGGTGGCACGAAGGCCTCGTCCACGCCGAGCATGCCCACGCTGGTGATGATGGCGGCTCCGAACGGGAAAGGTGGTTGGCCGCCGAACGAGCGTCCCATCGCAGTGGTCATGAATCCGGCCAGGCTGAAGATCCGCCGCAGAGCCCAGGTCGGGGTCTTCGACGCGATGTCGGCGCTCTTCTTGAAATTCTCGTCTTGCCCGCTGCGAACGTGGCTCGCGCCGGACTGCAACTTGTGTGCGACCTGGGCCGGGGTGAGTGTGTCGATGTCCTTGACGAGGACCTGCGCCAATTGCTTGCCGCCGTCCACCTGGACGAGGAACGAGATGCTCACATCGTCGTAGGCGTAGTACTTCCCGAACGCGATGTAGCCGTTCAGCGTTGGCTCCAGAGCCAACCCCCGGCCAAGAGCGGCACCGATGAAGGACGTGATGGTGACCTTCTCGCCGGTTATCTCGCGCGCACGTTCGATGTAGTCGAGCACGTCAGTGGCGTCAAGCGTGATGACTCCCTGGATCAATCCCTCGTGCGGCGGCTTCCACGTCGCGATGGTCATCCGGCGGCGGGTTGACATGAGCTCACGGGGCATCTTTGGGTCCTATCGCTTGGCTTTGGGACTCACAAGGCGGGTGCCCTGCCAGTCTTTGGACGCGCTGATCGTGCTGGTCTGTTGCAGCCCCGCTACCGGTGCAGCTTCGGAGATGTCGGCAGCTTCGATGTGGCCGTCGCGTCCCGACTTGGGAGTGAGTAGCCAGACCGTGCCGTGGTCAGCCAACGGCGTGATGGCATCCATGAGGGCGTCAACGAGGTCGCCGTCCTCGGCCCGCCACCACAGCAGCACAACGTCGACAACCTCATCGGAGTCCTCGTCGAGGAGATCGCCTTCGACGGCGCTCGCCACCACTTCGCGCAGTGATTCATCGCAGTCGGTGTCCCACCCGATTTCCATCACCGCTTCGCCGGCCTTGACGCCCAGCGCGTTTGCCGGACCCGTGGTCGCCGTCAACGTTCCTCCCTAGCGTGAGCGGGCCGTGAATCAACAGCCCGCGAGTCAGTCCACCCGACATGAGGTGGCTATGCAACATGTATGCACATATTGCCCTTATCGGCGGACGAAAGTGGTCATAACGTTCAGCGGCGGAACGGCAACTTCGAGATCAAGTTCGTAATGCCGCCCAGGTAGCGGCCCGCGCGGGCCAAGGCGGCCCCACCGGGCAGCCCCGGAACCGACTCGACGACGGGCACCCAATGCAGCAACCCGGGCACATCGTGCAGCCGCAGGGAACCTGACCGGTACAAGCCCGCGACGTCGGCGCGCCCGGCGGTCACGGTCAGCACGGTCGAAACGTCGGCCACCACCGCCGGACCGGCCTCGTTCGGGGGTGCATCGCTGACGTCGCGCGTGCACCAGTCGCCGCGCGCCGCGCCGGTGCCAATCTGTCGATGCGGGACGCGGGCGGTGATCGACGCTGCGGCGCTCACCCGAGCTGCAAAGGCTCCCGTGGTGTCCACCAAGGCGTTGAGGCCGGTATTCAGCAGCGCCTCGGGGGCAGTGAGGTCGGCGGCAGCCAGGTCCAGCGCGATGAGCGCCATCGGGTAGGTGGCGCCGTGAATGGCGGTGAGCAAGGGGAGCGGTCCGAGCATGGTGGGGGTGAGCAGCAGCGAATCGGCCTCCCACTCCGGGTCCGATTCCACCCATTGCGCCAGCGAATCGCGCGAGCGCCGTAAGGCGGCCGCGAGTTCGGCCGTGGTCGGCTCCGCGGGCACGTCGGGGGTCGACGCGTCGGCTGGCATCGACGTCCGCCCGGCTCGGGCGTCCTCGAGCATGTCCGTGAGCGTTCGACTGCCCGGCCAGGTACCCATTTCGGCCACCGCCTGGCCCGCCGTCCGCTTGCGCACCGCCGCGGCGGGATCCACCTCCAGGGCGCAGTCGCTGAACAGGTCCCAGGCGGCTAACGTTGTGCTCACCAACGCATGGGGATCAGCGGTGGCAAGTCCACGCTCGCCAGGCGAGGGCTGCAGTAATGGCGGGGGAATTTCACTCACGCCACATACCTAACACATCAGATCGGTCACAAGGAGATCGAAAGCATGCCCATTGAGATTGGCGCCCTGGCACCCGACTTCCAACTGTCCAACCAGCATGGTCAGAAGGTACGGCTATCGGACTTCCGTGGAAAGAAGAACGTGGTCATCGTCTTCTACCCCTTTGCCTTCACCGGCACCTGCACCGGTGAACTGTGCACCATTCGTGACGAGGTATCCGACTTCGTCGCCGACGGGGTGGAAACGTTGGCCATCTCCTGCGATCCGGTGCCGTCGCTGAAAGTATTCGCCGAGCAGAACGACCTCGAGTACTCGTTGCTGTCGGACTTCTGGCCGCACGGCGCAACGGCGCAGGCCTACGGTGCATTCCTGCCAGAGATCGGCTTCGCCAGCCGCGGGAGTTTCATCGTCGACAAGGAGGGCATCCTCCGGTGGAGCGTCGTCAACGGCCCCGGTGAAGCCCGTTCCACCGACGACTACCGGGCAGCTCTGGCAAAACTCGGCTGAGCGAACGGCGGCCCCAAACGGATTCGCGCAGTGGGCCCGGCCGGACTCGAACCGACGACCTACCCGGTGTAAACGGGGTGCGCTACCAGCTGCGCTACGGGCCCGCGACAGAGCGTAGACGGCCAAGGCAATTGGAATGGGCCCGACCCCCGGGTCTCGGGCCATCGGGGGTCGGGCCCGCCTCAATGATGGAACCATTCCGGCACATGCGCATCTTCGCCCGCCGTCCCAGCTCGGAAGGAGACGTGGCGGCCTCGAGGGCCTACCGTGATGGCATGCTCGATGACGACCTCGCCACCCCCACGCCCACCCTCGAGATGGTCGTGGCCGCGATGGCCCGGCTGTATCCGCCATCGCTGCAGGCGTCGTGGGATGCGGTCGGATTGGTGTGCGGCGACCCGCAGCACGCTGTGCGCCGCATCATGGTGGCGGTGGACCCCACTGAACAGGTGGTCGCGGAGGCCCTCGGATGGGATGCGGACCTGCTGATCTGCCACCACCCTCGACTGCTGTCCGGCGTGCACGGTGTGCCGACCACCACCGCCGCCGGCCGGGTGGTGCACCAGTTGATCCAGGGCTCCTGCGCCCTGTTGAGCGCCCACACGAACGCCGACGCCGCGCGGCCGGGCGTATCTGATGCACTCGCCGCGGCTCTGGGCGTGGGCGACCTCACCGTCCTGGAGGGCTCGCCGGAAACGTCCGGCAGGCGATTGCTCACCTCCGACGAGGAGCCCGCGTCGGAGGTGATCGACATCGTCGACGATTCGCGCCGCACTGGGATCGGTCGGGTCGGCATGCTGGCAGAGCCGGTCACGCTGAGCGCGTTCGCCGAGGTGGTGGCGGCGCGGCTTCCGGCAACCGCCGCCGGTGTGCGCGTCGCCGGGGATCCGAATCAGCTCGTCCAGCGGGTCGCGGTATGCGGCGGTGCCGGGGACTCGCTGCTCGGGGATGCGAACGCCGCGGGTGCCGACGTGTACGTGACCGCGGATCTGCGCCATCATCGCGCGCTGGATCACATCGCCGAGGGTGGCTGCGCTCTGATCGATGTAGCGCACTGGGCGAGTGAGTGGCCATGGTGCCCGCAGGTCGCCGAGTTGCTCGGGCAGGCGCTGGACGCTGAGCTGTTGGGGGCAGCGGATAGCGTGGAGATCCACGTGTCCCAATTGCCGACCGATCCCTGGACCGCCCACCTGAGGAGCCACGCTTGAAGGCCGACCCATTTGCGCAACGCGCCCTGCTCGACCTGCAGGTCATCGACACGGCACTTGATCGAAACCGTCACCGCGAGGCCAACCTGCCAGAACGCGCCGAGGCGGCTGGTCTGCGTCGCGCCGCGACGGCGGCGCACAACCGTGTGGTGCAGGCGCGCACCGAGCTGACCGACCTGCAGCGAACCCTCCGCAAGGCGGAGGATGAGGTCGCTTCGGTGCGGGCCCGGGCCGACCGGGATCGCACCCTCTTGGCATCTGGCCAGGTGACTTCACCGAAGCAACTGTCCGACCTTGAGCACGAGGTCGAGTCTTTGGGGCGTCGCCAATCGGACCTCGAGGACGCGGAGTTGGAGGTCATGGAGGCCGTTGAGGAGGCCCAGAGCGTCCTTGAACAAGCGGAATCCGCCGAAGTCGAAGCCGCCGCGGCCTTGGCCGCAGCCGACGCCTCAGAGCAGCAGGCACTCGCGGCGCTCGGCGACGAACGCGCCCGACTATTGGCTGACCGAGAGGCCGCCGTGGCACGTGTCACGGCCGAACTGGTTGCGCTCTACCAACGCATTCGCGACCACGGCAACGCGGTGGCGGCCGGCCTGCTGCGCTACGGACGCTGTGAGTCCTGTCAGATGGAGTTGTCGCGCGTGGATCTCGATGCCGCGCGTTCAGCGCCAGTCGATGAGGTTGTGCGTTGCCCCGAGTGTCAGTCGATCATGATTCGCACCGAGGAGTCCGGCTTGTGACGGCGCACTACGAGGTGGAGGCCGATGGGGGATCCAGAGGCAACCCGGGAGCGGCAGCCTACGGTGCCGTGATCCTGCGCGAGGGCGTGCTCATACGCCAACTGGCGGGCGCCATCGGCACGGCGACCAACAATGTTGCGGAGTACCGGAGCGTGTTGGCGGCGTTGGAGTGGATCGGTGACCAACCGGACGCCGAGCACGCCCGCGTCGAGGTCCGCATGGACAGCAAGTTGGTCGTGGAACAGATGTCGGGCCGATGGAAGATCAAGCATCCGGAAATGCGTGCTCTGGCGCTTCGGGTACGCCGCGCCCTGAGCCCGGAGCAGGTCAACTACACCTGGGTGCCCCGCGACCGCAACAAGCGTGCCGACGCGCTGGTCAACGAAGTGCTCGACACTGGTGACGACGATCTGGAAATAGATCGGGCCCCATGACCGAGTTGGCTGCCGTTCGCCTCCTTGTCGTTCGGCACGCAGCGAGCGAACTCACCGGCCGCGTGCTCAACGGTTGCGGCCCGAACGCGTCGGACCCGCCGTTGGATGAGCGCGGCATCAGCCAGGGTCGGGCGCTTGCCCGGGCGCTGGCCGGCGAAACTCCGGATCGTGTCTTCTGCTCGCCCGCGCAGCGGACCAGACAGACTGCGTCCCTGCTTGGTTGGGACACGGCGGCCGTCGATTCGCGCTTGATGGAAGTGGACTTCGGTCGATGGGAGGGCCAGACCCCCAGCGACCTGCTGGCCGCCGACCCTGACTATCCGCGGTGGTGGGCCGATCCGGGCCTGCGCGCCCCCGCGGCCGGTACCAGCCTCGCGGACGTGGCCGCATCAGTCGGCGCATGGCTTGACGAGCGGTTGCTCGATTCGGTGGGCCGGACGCTGGCCGTTGTCGGCCACGCCTCCACCGTTCGAGTGTTGGTGGCCCGTGCGCTGGCCCTGCCCCTGGCCGAGTCGGGTCGACTCAGCGTGGCACCCACGTCCACCGCAGTGCTTCGATTCTGGGTTGACGGCGGCTCCTGCCTGGACTCGCTGTGGACGCCTTCGGCCGACTCGGGCGACTGATCGGTCCCCTGTCGGCGGCGACAACTTGCCGGAATCGCGCTTCGCTCCCACACTAAAAGGACGGGGTCGGTCCCTGAGGGTGCGGCCACTGTGCCGCCCGCCGGCTCGGTGAGATGATCCCCCTCCGTTGCCGAGAGCGGAGGGGGATCATCGCAGTTGGCCCCCCTTCGCAGGTATTCTCCTATCTGACAAGCCAGCCGGGCGGCCGCGGCCGTCGGAATAGACGGTCGAGGAAAGTCCGGACACTACAGGGCGAAGGTGGTGGGTAACGCCCACCCGGGGTGACCCGCGGGATAGTGCCACAGAAATCAGACCGCCTCGCAAGAGGTAAGGGTGAAACGGTGGTGTAAGAGACCACCAGCGCCGCAGGTGACTGCGGCGGCTCGGTAAACCCCACCTGGTGCAAGACCAAGAGGGCGCTTCGCAGCGCGGAGCACCTGCGCGGACGGGCTGCCCGTCCGATGTCCGCGGGTAGGTCGCATGAGGCCGTCGGCAACGACGGCGCCTGAGATGGATGGCCGCCCCCGCTGATGCGGGACAGAATCCGGCTTACAGGCTGGCTTGTCACCACCCCGTCGGCGGGCAGGCCCCGTCGCGCCGGGAGTTCAACGACGGGCTTCGTTGAATCGCTCCATGATGGGCCCCATCCACTCCTCCCACGACCTGGTCGCGTCGTCGAGCGGCACTCGCACAATGTCCCACGGGATGCCGATGTAGCCGTTGAAGCCGTAGTAGTACACGGCTGGCATCATGATCATCGCTATCGCGATGGCCCCCGCGAAGGCCGCCAGGTTGCCCAGATCCGGACCCGATCGCACAGGTGAGGGGAGCAGACTCGCCACCTCGCCGTGCTTGATCGTGTGGAGTTGCTCATGCACCACGAACAACGCTGCAGCGGTGACTACGCAGACGAACACCCGAGTCCCGTCCAACGTCGTGACGGTGAACAGGGCAGGCAGGGCGAAGAGTCCCGCAATGACGAACCACCGCGATCGACCGGTGAGCGAGCCGACCACGAACAGCACCACGAGCCACAGAGCGCCGAACCACGAGTACAGGCTGAGCGGAAAGGCCTCCACGAAGCCCTGCACGCTCTTGGCAATCCACACCGGAAAGAGCAGCGCGCGCGAGCCGTCGACTTCGTAGTGGGCGAACCAGAGAGTCACGGCGACCCAGTTCGCCACGGCGATGCCACCGAAGATGAGCGCATCGCGTCGTTTGGCGCGGAACCGGGGGGCGCTTGCCACCAGCAGCAGGCACACAGCGGCGACGATCGACTGCTCGGGATTGGCGCTGGTCGCGATCAACGCCCCGATGACCACCAGCCACCACCGTCGACTCAGTGCCACGAGCGCCGAACCGGTGATGAGGAAGAGGTCGTAGCGGCCGATGCCGTACAGCATCACGGTGGGCAGCGGGCTACAGGCGAGGACAATCAACGCCACCCGGTGGCGCGGTGTGGGCCGGCGCAACACGATGAACGCCGCCACCACCAGGGCGGCCAGGGTGGCGATGAGGAAGCCCGTGTTCCATGCATCCAGACTTGAATCGATGCCCAGTAGGCGACCCACCAGCAGCGGCCCCCACGAAGACGAGAACCAGTTGAGCGGTTCCGGTAGCTCACGTGCGCCAGCCGCGAAATCGACTGAGCCGATGTCGAAGTGGATCCCGTTGCGCAGCACGGCCAGTGCGACCGCGAGGGTGCCGAGCACCACGGGATGCACGTTGAGTACGAAGCGGCCGACGGCCCGCACCGGAGTGAGGGCCGAAGCCAAGGTGAGGGGAGGGTGCCCCTCGGACAGTGGAGTGCGCATCGCGGCGAACTAGTCGGTTCCGATGGGTGGACTGATGGTGGGCAGCTCGCGCAGGGGGTCGGCAACTGTGCTTGCCAGACGTCCCAGGGTGGCGAAATCCTCCTCCCCGAGGACGTCGATGAGTCGCTTTCGCACGCTCTCGACGTGCACCGGGGCGGCAGCGCGAATCAGTTCCCAGCCGAGGTCGGTGAGCACCGCCCACTGGCCTCGGGCGTCCTCTTCGCACCGTTGGCGGCACACCCACCCGGCACGTTCCATTCGCGACACCTGGTGGGTCAGTTTGCTGCGCGAGGCGAGCGTGGCGTGGGCGAGGTCTGCCATCCGGACACGTCCCTGGGCAGACTCTGACAACTGCACGAGGATTTCGTACTCACCGAGGCCGATGTCGAACTCGGCGCGCAAGTCGCGATCAAGAGCCTCGGGCAGCAGCCGATTCATGGTGAGCCAGGAGCGCCACTGCTGCTGCTCGACGCCGGAGAGCCAACGGGTCACAGTTACGACTCGTAGTCCATGTCCCAGATCTTGATACCGCCCAGAATGCCTGCCGTGTTGGGCACGATGGTCGCCTTGGGGCCGAGCAGCTTCGCTGGGTAGTGCTTGGCGTTGCCGCCACCGATGTAGATGTGGTCGAAGAAGAGGAAGTCATCGAAGGCTTTGATGCCCTTGGCCACCCGCTTGCGCCAGCGCTTGTTGCCGATGCTCTTGCGCGCTTCGTTGCCCAATTGGGTATCGAACGTTTCGCCTTGGCGAAACGGCGCATGGGAGAGTTCCATGTGGGGCAGCAGTCGGCCGTTGCTGAACACAGCCGTGCCGCAGCCGGTGCCCAACGTCATGACGAACTCGAAGCCCGTGCCCTTGACCACCGCGCAGCCTTGCACGTCGGCGTCGTTGGCCACCTTGACTGGCACCTTGAAGGCCTGCGCGAGCGCACTGGCGAGGTCGAATCCTTCCCATTTCTCCGCCAACTCTGGCACTTCCGGGCCGCCGTAGACTTCGCGGGAGAACGCGGGCACGTGCACCACGCGGCCGCTGCGCACGAGTCCGGGGAAGCCGACGGTAACCCGGTGGTACTCCGGCAGACCCTCGGTCAACTCCAGGAGTTTGTCGACGAGCAACTGCGGCGGGCAGGGGTAGGGCGTCGGGATGCGCACCCGGTCGGTGGTCATGCTCCCGTTGACGTCGAGCACGGACGCTTTCAAGCCGCTGCCGCCCACGTCGATGCTCAGTGTTTTGACGTCAACTGGCCAGGTGGTCTGGGTATCGGATGCGGGTTTGCCCACGGTGCTCTCCTGTTCGTCGGCCGTCGGCAGCACGTGCGCCGGCAGCGGGTGTCAGCCTGGGGTGGGGAGCGTGAGGATCTCCGCCCCGCCGTCGGTCACGAGGATGGTGTGTTCGAACTGCGCCGAGCGCCGCCCGTCGGCGGTCACCACGGTCCAGCCGTCGTCCCAGATCTCGTAGTCGATGGTGCCTAACGTGAGCATAGGCTCAATCGTGAAGGTCATGCCCGATTCCAGCACGATGGGCAGGTCGGGGTCGTCGTAATGCGGCACCACCAGGCCGGAGTGGAAGTCGCGGCCGATGCCGTGCCCGGTGAAGTCGCGCACCACTCCGTAGCCGAACCGCTTCGCGTACGACTCGATGACGCGACCCACGACGTTCAGCTTGCGCCCGGGGGCCACGGCCTTGATCGACCGGCGGAGCGCCTCTGCGGTTCGCTCGACGAGCAGGCGCGACTCCTCGTCGACGTCGCCCGCGAGGAACGTGGCATTCGTGTCGCCGTGAACCCCACCGATGTAGCCCGTGATGTCAATGTTGACGATGTCGCCCTCCGCGATCACGGTCGAATCCGGGATGCCGTGACAGATGACCTCGTTCAGCGAGGTGCACATCGACTTCGGATATCCGCGATAGCCGAGCGTGGACGGGTAGGCGCCATGGTCGAGCAGGTACTCGTGCCCGATTCGATCCAGCTCGTCTGTGGTCACCCCTGGGGCCACGTGGCTGCCAGCGAGCGCGAGCGCGTCGGCGGCGATGCGCCCGGCGATGCGCATCCGCTCGATGGTGTCGGCATCCTTGACCTCAGGTTCACCACTGCGCGTAGGTGCGGGTAGATCAACGTAGGGGGGTTGGTCAATCGTGGCTGGAACTGGCAGCCGGGGCGAAACCATACCGGGTGAGAGAGCCATGCCACGCAGTCTATGTGCGTCTCGGCGCTAGGGTGACTACAGATATCCAATAGACAGGAGGGATAGCCATGTCCGACTCACGGAGTCTGGAAGAGGAACTGCTCGACCCCCAACCCAAGTGGTACTACCTGCTCCTCAAAGGTACGGTCACGTCCGATCCGGGGCCGGACCGCATGGGCCCCTACGACACGAAGGAAGAAGCCGAGCACGCCCTTGAGTTGGCTCGTCAGCGCAACGACGAGTGGGAGGACTCCGACGACGAATGGAACGGCAAGAAGTAGTGGGAGGCGCCGCTGGGGGCGCGGCCGGGCCGCGCGATCCATGGGACCTTCCCGATGTCAGCGAGCTCACGATCGGTGTGCTTGGCGGCACCGGTGAGCAGGGTCGCGGGTTGGCCACGCGTTGGGCCGTGGCCGGTCAACGCGTCATCATCGGGTCCAGACAGGAGGGACGGGCCCAGGAGGCCGCCGCCGAGGTGGGCGCGGCAATCGCACCTCGCCCGGCGAACGTCACCGGGATGCACAACGAGGCGTGCGCTGCGGAGGCCGACATCGTGCTGTTGGCGGTGCCCTGGTCCAGCCACGCGGAGACCCTCGCCGGCGTCTCGAATCAACTCCGAGGCAAGATCCTCATCGATTGCGTCAACCCGCTCGGCTTCGACAAGCGCGGAGCCTTCGCAGTCGCAGTTCCGGAGGGATCCGCGGCTCAGCAGGCGGCGGCACTGCTGCCGGAGACCTGGGTGGTAGCGGCCTTCCACCACATATCGGCCAAACTCCTGCTCGACCTCCAACTGGTCGAGGTCGCCTCGGATGTGATGGTGCTCGGCGATGAACGCAGCGCCACCGACACCGTCGCTGCGCTGGCTGCGCTGATACCCGGGATGCGCGGCATCTACGCCGGCCGACTTCGCAATGCCGGGCAGGTGGAGGCCTTGACGGCGAACCTGATCTCAATCAACCGTCGGTATCGAACCCACGCCGGGGTGGCCGTCACGGGGCTGTAGTTCTGCGCCCCTTCGAGTGTGGCCGCACGAGACCGCAGTCCCAGAGCGACCACACTCGATGAGCGTTCGGTCCTAGCGGAACGTCACTTCGGCCGCGTCCGTCGTGATGCGGGTTCCCTTGGTGCCGGCCATGATCTCCGGCAGGTCGTCGAGCGCTCCGATGACCGCAGCATGACCGGGGTTCCTGCGAGCGAATTCGGCGGCAGCCTCGACCTTGGGTCCCATCGAACCGGCGGGGAAGGAATAGGCCTCGATGTCGTCCGGCGATGCCTCCGCGATTGCGCGCTGATCCGGCGTGCCCCAGTCGAGGTAGACGGCGTCGGTGTCGGTGGCGATGACCAACAGATCAGCATCGAGATCCTGCGCGAGCACCGCGGACGAGCGGTCCTTGTCGATCACGGCCTCGACGCCGACGAGTTGCTTGGCGTTAAAGTCCCACGGTCCTTCGAGCTCCGTGTCACCGGGGAGGTACATGGTTGGGATGCCGCCGCCTCCGGTGCAGACCACGACGGCACCGAGTTCCAGCAGGGCCTTGATCGGCCGGATCTCGAAGATCCGCTTCGGCACTGGCGAGGGCACCACACGGCGCCAGGCATCGCCGTCCTGCTTCACCGTCCATCCCTTCTCCTCAGCAAGCCGCTGCGCGTCGGTCTCGGAGTAGACCGGGCCCACGAATTTCGTGGGGTCGGCCATGGCCGGATCGTCCGCGTCGACCTCCGTCATGGTGAGGATGGTGGCGATCGGCTTGCTGAAGGGCAGGTAGTTGCCCAGTTCCTGCTCGATGAAGTAGCCGATCATGCCCTCGGTCTGTGCGCCGAGCACGTCGAAGGGGTAGGTGGAGGCTTCGTCATACGAGGAAGCCTGGAGTGAGAGCAGTCCGACTTGCGGGCCGTTTCCGTGCGAAACCACTAGCTCGTGTTCCATCGCCACCGGACTCAGCGCCCGGCAGGCAGTCCGGACGTTTTCCCGTTGGTTCTCAACGGTCATGGGTTCGCCGCGCTTCTGCAACGCATTGCCACCAAGTGCTACTACGACCCGCATTGTGTCTCCTCTACTGGTCGGGGGTGAGGAGAGCCTGACAGGTGATGACCACCGGTTGCAGCCCGAACGGTGCCGAGATTGTCAGCGGTGGGTGAAGTCTTGGTTCCGGCCGGTGACGTGGAGACTAACTGTAGTGATGCTCAGCGTCCGGGTAGGTGCCGTCGACCACCTCGGTTGCCCAGTTCTGCACGGCGTCGCGGAGCACCGACCGCAGGTCCGCGTACTGCTTGACGAACTTGGCTGGTCGGCCCGGAGTAAGACCGGCGAGATCCTGCCACACGAGCACCTGGGCATCCGTGTGCGCACCCGCGCCGATGCCAATGGTGGGGATGGCCAAGGACCTGGTGACGGATTCGGCAAGGTCGTGCGGCACGACTTCCAGCACGGTGGCAAAGGCACCGGCGGCCTGCAGATTCTTCGCATCCCGCATCAAGATCTGACCGGCTTCGCCGCGGCCCTGAACGCGGTAGCCCCCGAGGGCGTGCACTGACTGGGGGGTGAGACCGAGGTGGCCCATGACCGGAATACCGGCTGCGACGAGGGCTTCGACTTGTGGCAGCACACGCTCGCCACCCTCGAGTTTGACCGCGTGGGCGCCGGCTTCCTTCATGAAGCGGGTCGCGGTGCTGAGTGCTTGCTCCGGCCCCGCTTGGTATGAGCCGAACGGTAGGTCGGCCACCACCATTGCCCGCGAACTGCCGCGAACCACGGCGCGGGTGAGGGGGATGAGGTCATCGACGGTGACCGGGATGGTGGAGTCGTACCCGTAGACCACCATGGCCGCGGAGTCGCCGACCAGCATGACTGGGATGCCAGCCTCGTCAAAAATACCAGCGGTGATGGCGTCGTAGGAGGTGATCATGGGCCACTTGTCGCCGGCTTCTTTGGCTGCGGCGAGGTCTCGCACACTGACGCGACGGACTGCGCTGGTGGGAGCGCCGTACAGACGAGTAGACATTTCTCTTCTCCAATCTCGAGGCTCCGCTTGGAGTCCCCGGACGCGTTCATGATGACACGCGAAATTCGCCACGGGCAACATCCGGTGCGGTGCTCAGCCGACGGCCACGCGATTGCGCCCTGAATGCTTGGCGGTGTAGAGAGCGGAGTCGGCCCGGCGCAGCACCTCGGTTGTGTCCGGGGGCGCATCACCCGTCGTGGCCACTCCGATGCTGGCCGTGACTGGCCGACCGAGGCCGAAGTCATGCGTGGCGATGTCATGACGCAACTGCGCGGCCTGGTCCCGTGCCGCGGCATGGTCGACACCCGGAAGGATCACTACGAACTCCTCGCCACCCCACCTGCCGACCGTGCCGACGGCCCCCGCGCCCGCTCGAAGCTGGTCGGCGACCGCCGTGAGGACCTCGTCGCCCCTGGGGTGGCCGAAGCGATCGTTGATGTCCTTGAAGTGGTCGATGTCGACCATGAGCACGGAAAGGGGCAACTCGGCGTTGTCGTCCGGATTGGCGAAGCCAGTGAGAATCGAGTCGATTTGGAACCGATTCGCCAGTCCGGTCATCGAGTCGGTGGTGGAGAGCACGAGGAGTCGATCGTTGGCCTCGGCCACGCGGTCTCGCTCGGTTCTCAGCTTGTCCTGGATCCGGGCGCCGACCACGATGGCGAGCATGGCACCGAGCCAGGTGCACAGGATCAACTCGAGGTAGTAGGGAAATGCGGTGTCCTCGTACGTAGTCTGGCCACCGTCGAGCAGGATGACGCCCGCGGCAACTCCGGCCCGCGCTATATAGACCACCGCGATAGCCCAAAAGAGGCTTGCGGTGATAGCGGCGACCAGGGGAGGCAGCGTGTGTCGAAACCGCGTGAAGATGGCTGCAATCGCCGTTGGAAAGACCGTCAACGCGGCGCTGGTCACTAGCACATTTGCAGGGCCACGCTGCAGGGTCACCTCCAGCACCAATCCCAGCAGCAGCACGGCGCCCGCCAGGAGGTAGACGTACCGGCGCCCCTTCGACAGCCCCAGCAATCGTCGGCTCGCAACGTAAATCCAGCCGAATCCGAGCACTTCGGAGCCGTTGGCCACGGCCACCATGTAGAGGTTGCCGCCTAGTCCGCCCAGTACCATCATTAGTGCGGAAAACCCGATCGCCAACGCGCCAGCGGCCCAATAGTGCAGGCTCACCTTCTCGTCCGGGTCGAAGATGGTCACCAGCGCAAGGGCCACCAAAGCGAACACGAACGCAGACGTACTGGCGGCGAAGGCGATCGTCTCGATGTCGAAGAAGTTCATAGGTCGCCCGCTAGGGGGCCATCTCGCGCCAGCGGTTGGTGATGGGCAGACGGCGGTCACGGCCGAACGCCCTGTAAGTGATTTTGGTGCCCGGCGGGTACTGGCGACGCTTGTATTCGGCGGCATCGATGAGACGGACGACCCGGTGCACCAAATCGGGGTCGAATCCCCTTGTCACCAGTGCCGGCGCACCGAGGTCCTGTTCGACGTAGGCATCGAGAAGGGCGTCGAGCACGGCGTAATCGGGCAGCGAATCGCTGTCGCGCTGATCCGGGCGCAGTTCCGCCGAAGGTTCCTTCTCGATGGAGCTGATCGGTATCGGCGGAGCCTGACCCTGCTCCGCCGCGAAGGCATTGCGCCACCGCGACAACTCCCACACCAGCGACTTCGGCACGTCCTTGATCGGCGCGAATCCCCCGACTGCATCACCGTAGATGGTCGAGTAGCCCACCGCGATCTCGCTCTTGTTGCCCGTTGCCAGCACGAGCGGACCCTCGGCATTGGAGATACCCATGAGGGTGACGCCGCGGATGCGCGCCTGCAAGTTCTCCTCGGCCAGACCACGAAAATGGAGGTTGGCATCGAACGCGTCGACCATCGGTGCGATGGGAACGGTGCGGAAGTTCAGGCCGGTGCGTTGGGCGAGTTCCACGGCGTCGTCCTGCGAGTGCTGTGACGAGTACTTGCTGGGCATGGACACGCCCATGACGTTCTCGGGCCCCACCGCATCGCAAGCGATAGCCGCCACCAGAGCTGAATCAATTCCGCCGGATAGCCCCAAGGCAACCGATGAGAAGCCGTTCTTGCGCACGTAGTCGCGCAGCCCCGTGACCAGCGCCGCATATACCTCCGCGGGGTCGGGGAGTTCGTCGGCGACCTCAGGGGCGTCCAGGGGTGGTTTGGTGTCGACCCGGACGGATTCGGCAGTACGACGTCGGGGTGTTGGCCTGGATCAGCGGCCGGCAGTCGAAGGTCGGTGATGATCAACCGCTCGACGAACTCGGGCGCCCGGGCCAGAAGTTCGCCAGCCGGGGTCACCACCATCGAATCACCGTCGAACACCAACTCGTCCTGGCCGCCCACCATGTTGACGTAGGCCAGCGTGCACGAGGCCTCGCGAGCTCGACGCTGGCACAGCTCCAGTCGCGCGTCATCCTTGGAACGCTCGTACGGCGACCCGTTGAGCACCAACAGCAGGCCGGCGTCGGCCGCGCGCACTCGCGCGACCGGGCCACCCGGCTGCCAGAGGTCCTCGCAAATCGCGAGTGCGACATCGATGCCGCGCACCCGAACGACCAACGACTCCTCGCCAGGAACGAAGTAGCGGTACTCGTCGAAAACGCCGTAGTTGGGCAGGTGGTGCTTCGCGTAGACGGCTGCCACCTTCCCCCGGAAGAGCACTGCCGCGGCATTGCGCGGCCGTCCGTGCGGCTGGCCGAGGAGTAACTCGCGCTCTTCCGCCGCGTCGAGGAAACCCACCACCGTCGGGGTGTCTCCGCAGCCGTCGGCATCGAGGGCGGTGGCCAACTGGGCCAAGGCCACGACGGAGGCCCGCTGGAACGACTCCCGAAGTGCGAGGTCTTCGATGGGGTAGCCGGTGAGCACCATCTCCGGGAAGGCGACCAAGTCGGCGCCCGCTGCCACCGCCCGAGCCGTGTACTCCCGGATCACACGCGCGTTGCCGTCGAGGTCGCCAACGGTGGGATTCACCTGTGCCAGGGCGAGTCGGAGCGGCAACATCCGCACCTCCGGGTCGGCCTGCGCACCATCAGACATGGTCTAAGTGTGACAGCGGCACCACGCGCAAGCAGATGCGGTGGCAGGCTATGGGCATGGACAAGCAGACCGAGTTCGTGTTGCGGGCGATTGAGGAGCGCGATATCCGATTCGTGCGACTTTGGTTCACCGACGTGCTGGGACAGTTGAAATCCGTGGCCATCGCGCCCGCCGAACTCGAGGGTGCCTTCGACGAGGGCATCGGCTTCGACGGGTCTGCTATTCAGGGATTCACCCGGGTGACCGAGGCCGACATGCTCGCCCGGCCCGATCCGTCGACCTTCCAGATCCTGCCGTGGCGCGGGGAGAAGGACGCCGTCGCGCGCATGTTCTGCGACATCGCGCTGCCCGATGGCTCACCCTCGCACGCTGATCCCAGGTTTGTGCTCAAGCGGGCGCTCGACAGCGCGGCGGCTGACGGCTTCACTTTCTACACCCACCCCGAGATCGAGTTCTACCTGCTCCGCGAGCGCCCGGCCGAGGGCGGACGTCCAGTCCCTGTCGACGATGCGGGCTACTTCGACCACGCCACGCTCGGGCCGGCGCACGACTTCCGCCGCAAGGCGATCACCATGCTCGAGGACATGGGAATCTCGGTTGAGTTCAGCCATCACGAGGGCGGCCCGGGCCAGCAGGAGATCGACCTGCGCTATGCCGATGCTCTGTCGACGGCGGACAACATCATGACCTTCCGCACGGTCGTGAAGGAAGTTGCCGTCGAACGCGGGGTGTGGGCGACCTTCATGCCCAAGCCGTTCCGCGATCACCCCGGCTCGGGCATGCACACCCACGTCAGCTTGTTCGAAGGCGACAACAATGCCTTCGCCGACCCGTCCGCGCCGATGGGGTTGTCGACCGTTGGGCGCGCCTTCATCGCCGGACTGCTCACGCACGCCCCGGAGATGTCGGCCATCACCAACCAATGGGTCAACTCCTACAAGCGGCTCGCGGCTGGCGGCGAGGCACCCACCTACGTCTGTTGGGGCCACGACAATCGGTCGGCTCTCGTGCGAGTGCCCATGTACAAGCCGCACAAGAGCAACAGCACCCGGGTGGAGTTGCGCAGCCTGGATCCGGCCTGCAACCCCTACCTGGCGTTCGCGGTGATGCTGGCCGCCGGGATGAAGGGCGTGCGGGAGGGCTACGAGCTGCCGCCCGAAGCAGAGGACAACGTCTGGAATCTGAGTGACCGCGAGCGATGGGCGATGGGCCTGCGGCCGCTGCCGGGCAGCCTCCACCAGGCCATCGAGGCGATGGAGGATTCCGAACTCGTCGCCGAGACCCTCGGCGAGCACGTCTTCGACTTCTTCCTCTCCAACAAGCGCGCGGAGTGGGAGGACTACCGTCGGCAAGTGACGCAGTTCGAGCTTGACCGCTACCTCCGACTTCTCTAGGTGGCGACCGGCTCGATGAGTAAAGCATCCAGGTCCTCTGATCCCACCACGACCGCTGCGCTCGCGGGGGTCGGCTTCACCGACCTTGATAAGGCTCGCCGGCTGTGGGCGGAGCCGGCGCTCGCCGCCATTGCTAGCCGCGAGGTGGTCGGCGATTTCTCGGTCGCCGCCGATCCCGATCTGGCGCTGCTGCTGCTCTCCAGACTGCTCGACGAGCCGGGGTGTCCGGCCGACGTCGGCCTCGCGCTCGCCTCCGACCAGGAGCGACGGCGCCGGCTGCTGCGAATGCTGGGGCTCAGTGCTGGGCTCGGCGAGATTCTGCTGCGCCACCCGGAGTGGTACGAGATTGCCTGCGACGAGCCGACGTGGCCATCGGCGGAACAGGTGCGTGCCGAACTCCTCACCGCGGTAGGTGCCGATCCGACCGCCGAATTCCCCACCGCTGCGCAGGGCGGCCACGACGCCTACGTCGAATTGCGGCGCGCCTACGGCCGCGCGATGGTGCGCATCGCCAACGCCGACCTCAACTCGGCCGCGGAGGTCTCGGACATCACGGCAGCGCTCTCGGAGGCGGCTGACGCCGTGCTCGACACCTCCCTGGCGATCGCGCGCGCGGAAGTCGAGAATCACGACTGCGCCCGGCTCGGGATCGTTGCCATGGGCAAGTGTGGTGCCGGCGAGTTGAACTACCTCTCCGACGTGGACGTGATCTTCGTTGCTGAGCCTGCGCGTGACGACGTGAGTGAGGACGTCGCCCTGCGCGTGGCTACCCAGATCGCGCAACGACTCATGAACGTCACCGTCGCCAGCACGATCGAAGGCTCTATCTGGGAGGTAGACGCCGGTCTGCGGCCGGAGGGCAAGTCCGGGGCCTTGGTGCGCACGTTGAGCTCACATCTGGGCTACTACGACCGGTGGGCCAAGACGTGGGAGTTCCAGGCGCTGCTCAAAGCCCGTGCCGCGGCGGGCGACATGGAACTCGCACGGGCATTCGTGGCCGAGACTCGGCCGCTGGTCTGGAGTGCCTCCCGACGAGACGACTTTGTGGCTGACGTCCAACAGATGCGCCGGCGGGTCGAGCAGAACATCCCCAGCAAGCACGCTGGTCGGGAGTTGAAATTGGGGCCGGGGGGCCTACGCGACATCGAGTTCTCCGTGCAGATGCTGCAGATGGTCCACGGCAGTTCCGACATCACGGTGCGGGCGCCGGGCACCTTGGCGGCGCTGGAGCAACTGGCGACCTGGGGGTACGTCGGGCGCGAGGATGCGCGGGCGCTGGCCGATGCCTATGCGTTTCAACGCACACTCGAGCACCGCCTTCAATTGCGCAGTCTGCGGCGCACGCACATGCTGCCCGATGCGCCTGAGGATCTTCGCTGGCTGGGACGTTCGTTGGGCCTCAAACCCGACCCCGGCGAGGAGCTGCTCAAACGCTGGCGGGCGATCTCGCTGGATGTGCGGCGACTGCATGAGAAGCTCTTCTATCGCCCGTTGCTCAACGCGGTCGCCAAGCTGGAGCCCGGTCAGGCGAGGCTGACACCGGAAGCGGCCGCCGACCGCCTGACGATGCTGGGTTACCGTGATCCGGCCGGGGCGCTGCGGCATTTGCAGGCGCTGTCGTCGGGGGTCAGCCGCCGCGCAGCAATCCAGCGCACGCTGCTTCCGGTCATGCTCGACTGGTTCGCCCGCGGGCCCGACCCTGACGCGGGACTCCTCGGCTTCCGCCACGTGAGCGATGAGCTCGGTGCCACTCCGTGGTATCTGCGCCTGCTGCGCGACGAATCAGCCGTGGCGGAACGGCTTGCGCTGATTCTTTCGACATCTCGCTACGCGTCGGAACTGTTGGTTCGGGCGCCGGAGGCGGTGCAGATTCTGGCCGATTCGGCCCCCCTCATGCCCGTTGACCGCGGCGCACTGGTGGCGGAGATGCGCGCCGTCGGCAGGCGCCACTCGAGTGCTGAATCGGCCATGGCGGCCGTACGGGGGATTCGACGCCGGGAGTTGTTCCGCACCGCGGCGGCAGACCTCATCGCCGACGTCCCGGTGGAGACGGTGGCTGAGGCATTGGCCGTGATCACCGATGCGACGATCGACGCGGCGCTGGCGTCCGCGATCGCGGAATCCGAGCAGCAGCGAGGGGAATCACTGCCCACCCGCCTGCTGATTGTCGCGATGGGACGCCTCGGCGGTCGCGATGTCTCCTACGCTTCGGATGCCGACGTCATGTTCGTGCACGACCCACTGCCGGGCGCGGATCCAGTCGAGGCCGCCAACGTCGCCCGCGATGTGTTCAACCGCGTCCGGGCGGGGCTCTCCGTACCCAGTCCGGATCCAGCCCTGGAGTTGGACGCGGACCTGCGGCCGGAGGGCCGGCAAGGACCGTTGGTGCGCACGCTGGAAAGTTACGCGGCCTACTACCAGCGCTTCTCTGCACCCTGGGAAGCCCAAGCGCTGCTCAAAGCACGGCCGTTGGCCGGCGACAGCGAACTGGCCGAACAGTTCACGGTCATCATCGATCCGGTGCGCTATCCGGCGGCTGGCCTCAGCCCCACCGATCTGCTGCAGGTGCGCAGGCTGAAGGCCCGGATGGAATCGGAGCGCCTGCCGCGCGGTGTCGATCCGCGCCGACACACGAAGCTCGGGCCCGGTGGTCTCAGTGACGTTGAGTGGGTCGTGCAGCTGATCCAGCAGCAATACGGGCATCGGGAGTGGGGCCTGCGGACCACGTCCACGCCTGAAGCCATGGCGGTCGCCGTGGCGGAGGGTTTCATCCCGGCGAAGGACGCGGACCGCCTCATGGCCGCATGGCGGCTGGCGTCGCGTATGCGCAATGCGAACACCCTCGTGCTGGGCAAGCCAAGCGACACGATTCCCGGGGACGTGCGCGAAATAGCTGCTGTGTCGCGGGTACTCGGATACGAACCGGGGCAGAGTTCGGACATGCTGGAGGTCTACTTCCGCACGGCCCGGCGAGCCCGCAAGGCCTTTGACCGCCGATTCTTCAAGGATTGATTCGACGGCTGCGGGACCGTCAGCATCCGCTCCGGTGGCTTTGACCGGTCGCGGCGTGGAACACTTCCGCGAGGGGCACCAACGACGGGAGATCACGATGGCACGCACCCATGTAGTTGCGGCGGCTTCGGTGGGCGCAGCGGCGCTTGCGTTGGCTGGCTGCTCATCCGGCTCGTCTGAGTCCACAACGGTGACCGTGACGGCCACACCGTCCGCTGCCGAATCGACATCGGCCGCGCCCGCGACGAGTGCGGCGGCTGCCCCGTCCGCCTCGGTGGCGGAGTCTGCCACGTCAGCGGCGGTGTCGTTCCCCGCACCTCCGGCGGGCTCCACGACGCTGCAGACGTCGAACGCGAACGGTGTCGAGTACGCGCGGTATTCGAACTCAGGCCAGCAACCCGAACAGGTGGTTTCGTTCTACAGCCAGGAGTGGCAGAACGAGGGCTACTCGATGACCAGTTCCGGTGGTGGAGGCGGGGGATACGGCAAGTATGGCGGTGCCGATGCCGGCGCCACCGGTACCAAGGATGGGTCGTACGTCAACGTGCAGGCGGGCGGCAGCACGTCGGGGCCGACCTACTTCGAGGTGTGCATGGGTCCCGATGAATCGGCCGTGGACCAGTGCGGCAATCAGTCGAATTCGGGTACCAGCTGAGTGGAGTACCGATTGGGCCTGGCGCCCAACGTGCTCGCTCCGCCGCCGGTAGAGCTCACGTTCTCCGCGATGGGAACGTGGTGCCATGTGATCACGCATGGTGGCGGGCCCTACGCTGCCGAGGATGTGCAGTCGCGAGTGCACGAGTTGGCCCGTCGATGGACCCGATTCGAGGCGGATTCCGAACTCAGCCGGCTCAACGCGGCGCCCGGTCGGTGGTGCAGGGTCTCCACGGATACGCGCCGGCTGGCCGGTCACGCATACGCGGGCTGGCGATACAGCCGCGGTGTGTTCGACCCCTTCGTCGCCGGGCGCATGGCGGAGGTGGGCTACGACCGGGACTTCGACGATATCGCCACGCCTGATGTGCCGCCGGCTGCATGGTCACGGTCGGCCGTGCGGGCGCCGTTGGAGATCGACGTCCAGCGCAGCCGGGTGCGCGTCCAGCCAGGATTTGAACTCGATTCCGGCGGCATCGGCAAAGGCCTTGCGGCGGACTTCGCGGCAACCGAGGCGCTGCGCCGCGGCGTCCGCAGCGTGCTCGTGAACCTTGGCGGTGACGTGCGCTGCGCTGGATCCACTCCCGAGGGTGGCTGGCGCATCTCGCTCGACGATGCCTGGCGGCCAGGTACGCCGTCGAACTGGTCTATCAAGTTGGCGGGTGGGGCCGTCGCGACTTCTTCACCGCTTCGGCGCGCATGGCGCTATGCCGACGGTTCCACCGGGCACCACCTGCTCGACCCCAGGACTGGGCGCTCACTACAGTCGCGCTACGCCGCTGTGACGGTCGTGGCCCGCCACGGCTGGGTGGCTGAGGTGCTCACTAAGGCCACGCTCATGCTCGCCCCGGCAGCTGCGATTCAGCTCTTGCATCGGCGACAAGCAGCTGCGGTCGTCACCGGCCACGACGGCCAACGGCGCCGCCTCGGGTGACTCACGCGCCGTGCAACTACGGCTCCACGACGACGTCGAGGCGCGAGCCGTCCATGCCAACCGTCCAACCATCCCTGGCCAGCGCGGTGAGCAATGATCTGCGCGTGCGGGGAAGCCGCGGGGCGCTCAGCAGCGATCGCACTACGCGGCCCTTGTAGGCCTTGTTGTGGTGGCTGACGGCAGTTCGCTCGCCGCCTGGAGAGGCCTGCCAGATCTTCACCGTCACGGTGCGGTCGGCCATGTCGGCAGGGATGGGCCACATCGAAACGTAGGCCGCCGAGCGCAGATCGACGATCAACGGTGGATCGAGGGCCCTGAGGTACGAGGCAAGCGGCTGGGACCACAGCTCTCGGTAGCCCGGCACACCCGGCAGGACTCCCGACCCCGCCGATAAGCGATAGGCCGGAATGCGCTCGGCCAGGCCCACCAGCCCGAAAAGAGTCGAGGCAACCATCACGTCCGAAAGCCCGCGACGACGGGGGGTGCCAGTCAGCGACGGAAAATCCAGGGCGTCGTAGAGCACGCCGGTATACACCTGCCAGGCCGGCGCCGTGGCCGCGGCCTTCAGCGCAGCGTTTCGGGCCACCAGGTGTTCTTGGCTGGCAGTGAGTTTGAGCAGGGTTCGGGCCCGCGACGGTTGTTGGGTGCACAAATCTACGAGGGCGTCGAGCGCCGCCTGAGTGGGCTCCCGGAGCAACTCGGGTCGTTCGTCCACGCTGATTGGCGGTCCAGCGGCCGGAGCCGTCTTCGACTCCGAGGGAGGGAGGAGAATCAACACGCTGCCTATCTTCCCCGAGTCGTCGGCACGTGCGCGGAAGATGGGTGCCGGTTCACCCGCCGCTCTTGCGGCGGAACTGCCTCGCGCCCCCAGCCTTGCCGTGCGGTCCGCTGGCCTTGGCATGGCCCTCAAGGTGGGCCGCTCCTGATCGTTCGCGCTCATGCTTCTTCTCGAGCGCTTGTCGCATCTGCTCGCGCGTCGCGTCCAAGTCGCCATGGTCGGCGGCGCCCTCAGCGTTGTCGGTCGGGTCCGGGTTCGCGGTTGTGTCCACGAAACCACGATAGACCCAACCGCGATGCCTGACGCCGCTCAGCGTGGCAGGAGGCCCACGCAATAGCGGGCGGTCGACGATTGCGGTGTGGAATAGTGGAGGGCATCCAAGATTCCAACGAGAGGGCCAACGGAAATGGGCGAACACGGCGTGACTGATCGGCTTGAACTCGCAGGGAAGCGCGCAGTCGTTGCCATCGACTACCGGCGGGCACGGGTGTACGCCACGGACACGCCGGCGGGCGAGCGGCCAGAGGCCGTCGAGGCCCAGGATCCATGGCACCTCAACCACAACCTGTACCACCGTGATGGAAATGTCGACGGCACCTACGACATCGACCGCATCGACACTGACGACTTCTTCGCCACGTTGGCCCATCAGCTGGCGCCCGCCGCCGAGGTGCTGTTGCTCGGCCACGGCAAGGGCAAGTCGAACGCCAGCCACCTCTTCTACCACTACCTGGAGCGCCACTACAGCGACGTTGCGGCAAAGGTCGTCGCCGACATTCGAGTGGACATCGATGACATCACCGACGCCCAACTCAAGCGCCTCGGTGAGTTGTACTTCGGCGCAGACCAACCGGTGCGCGACTACGGGGATGGGCGCTGGGGTGAAGCGCGACCAGGGGAGGGCGCCGACGTCGCCCATGACTTGAACAACCACCACACCGACACCCTCACGGCGATTTTCGATCACCCGGCTAGCGGCAACATCCGGTGGGCGGACGTGGAGTCCTTGCTGGGTGCGGTCGGCACAGTGGAGGAGCGCCACGACGGCAAGTTCAAGGTTAGTGTCGGAGCCGAGACGGAGGTCTTCACCCGCCCTCGCAGCAAGGACATCGACAAGGGCATGATCGAGGATCTGCGTCGCATGCTCCGCGGTGCGGGCTACCAGCCGCAGCGACGCGGCAAAGAGGTGTAGTCGCGCTCGTTCCGGCGGCTATTGGCCGGTGACTCCCGCCTCGATGTCCTGACCGACAGTGGTGGTGATCACAACTGGAATACCGTTGGGCACCTTGCCTTCAAGACTCTTGGTGAGGTCGGATGTGGGTGGTAGTTCGGCGGGCGACTGCACTCGGATGAGGATCTTGTTCGATGCGAAATCGACGTCCTCGACGGTGGCACCCGGAACGGCCTCAAGCCACTCGCTGGTGGCCTTCGTGATTCGCTGATCCCAAATCGTCACCAAGTAGTTGGCGACCGTGTTGGTCGCCAACGGCACCGTGATGACGACCAGCAGGAGGAGGATGGTGGCCACTGCTTTGCGCCGCGACCCCTCTGCGGTGTTCTCCATCCGCTGGATCACCAGCACCGAGAAGACGATGGTTCCTGCGAGCACCATGGCCAGGAGGTTCGAGAGATACAACACGAGTGCGCCCGCCGCCAACGCGTATGACCGTTGGCCCAGGCAGATCCCGACAACGGCCAGCGGCGGAACCAGGGAGATAGCGATGGCGACGCCGGGCAGTACAGCCGCCACATCGCGCCGAGCCAATGCCACCGCGCCGGCGAACCCGGTCGCCACCGCCGCCACCAGGCTCAACAGGCCCGGAGAGGTGCGCGAAGCGATCTGTTCGTTGCCCAAGAGGTCGTAGCCGCCGGGCACGCCGAGCGCGAACAGAGCGCCGACGAAGACGACGACAAGTGAACCGAAAAAGACGAATCGGCCACCCTTGCGGACCCCGCCCGTCTCCAGTTTCGCGATTCCCAGCGCCATGCCCATGATGGGCGTGGAGAGAGGCGCGATGATCATGGCCCCGATGACGGTCGCGGTGGAATCCGATAGTAGGCCGGCGGCGGCGATTACTGCGGAGAAGACGAGCATCGCCCAGAAAGCAGACCTCTTTGACGTGCTATCGCCAGCGGTGAGATCGAGTTCCTGGGTGAGTTCGTCCGGAGTGCGCCGCTGAACCTCGGGGAGTACGAATCCTGAGAAGGTTGTCGTCACCGTGTCGATTGTGGTGTCCGATGACGTTGGCCCGGTGCAGGACACGCCAGACGTTGGCAACTCGACCGTGGATGCTCGCCCCGGGAATACCCTGTGGGGTATCCTTGCTCACCAGGAGACGATCGGGTGCGGCTCGCCGCCGGGTGCGAACAGCCACCGCCCGACCCCGCAGGAGCGAAGGAGACCACAATGCAATTGGAACCGGAAGCGACGGCGGCCGCTCTACGACGACTGCGCCGTGCTCATGGTCAGCTGGGCGGTGTGATCCGGATGCTCGAAGAGGGCCGCGAGTGCAACGACCTGGTGACCCAACTGGCGGCTGTTTCCAGCGCCCTCGACCGGGCCGGATTCGCGATCGTGGCCAGCGGGCTGCGCCAATGCGTGGCCAACCCCGACTCCGGCCCGGACCAGAAGGAGTTGGAGCGACTCTTCCTCGCGCTGGCCTAGTTCGCGCTCGCGCTCGCGGCGGCGGACGGATCATCCTGCGCCGCAACCAGTTCGCGATTCACATCGATGAGCGTGTCCGTGTAGGACGGGTTTGAGGCGTTGAAGTAGTCCACGATCACGATGTTCACGGGCAGTTGCTCTGTGAGCGCCCAATCCTGCACCTGTGGGCCCACCGTGTCGTTCACCTTCTGGCTGTAGGCGAAGAGCGAGCACTGATCGGTGGTGTCCGCGATGCAGCCGGCGAAAGTGGCGGGCTGGAACGTCAACTGCATCTGGTTGACGAAGAAGCCGCACCAATTGTCGCCCTGCGAGGGGTCAGCGCCGCCGTTCGAGCACTGTTGCGGTCCAGCCGCCAGTCGCTGCTTGCGGTCCGCGAGCTGTTCGGCGTTGTTAGCCAACGACACGGCCGGATCCTCGGTGTTCGGCCACTGGCTGAGGATCGCGTTGCTGCGCGGGTAGTAGCAAGGATCTGCGGCGAGGGTGTCGTCGGGCACCAGCACCACCAGGTTGCGGTCGGCGTCCCAGGCGTCCTGCAGCGTCACGTCCGTCGCAAGCGTGGCAGGTGTTGCGTCGACCACGTCGGCTGACCAGGCGCGTTGGCACACGGGCGCGGCACCCTCGGGAGCGTAGGAGTTGAGCATCTCGCGCAGGGCGTCGTAGTACGCCTGCTTGTCCGCGCCGGAATCGAGGTCGATGTGCTGGAAGTCCAGGATCACCTGCTCCTTCGGCCGGCTGTCGGCAAACTCCAGAATCTGGTCGAAGGCGTCGGTGAGCTGGGTCGAGACGAATTCGTGTTCAAGGACGAATTCGCTGTCAGTCACGGGCGGAGCAGATTTCGACGGCACCGAAACTCGCAGGTCGAGGTAGCGGACACCGGCTTCGAGCTGCTCGGTCAGGTTCTCGTCTTGGGCGCGGTACATGCCAGCGGCGGCGCAGGGATTGGCGGCGGCCAGGGTAGTGATGATTTCGGGCGTGCCGGCGGCGGTAACGAGATCGCACGGCTGTTCGACGTCGATGCCGTAGGAACCCGAATCGTGGGTTCCGGGCAGCACCATGGCACCCAGGGTGACGTCAGGTGCATCGGCATAGACGTCCTCCATCCAACGGTCTGGGCCGAGCGGCACGGGCGTGCCCGATTCGGCGGGCTCCTCGGCTGAGCCGCCGCAGGCAGACAGCGCCAGGACCGCCGCCGCGGCGATTGCCAGGTGGATCTTTCTCATCTCAGCCACACTCCCAGGGTCGCCAGCCCGCTTTGAGCCAGTAGGTCCAGGCCACGTAGTCCTGTTGGGCCTTCGTCGCCTGATGGGGGTACTCCGCGAACAACCCGCCGCCGTTGTAGTGCCACGAAGGGTAGTCGAACTGCCAGGCGCCGTAGTACCCGTTGCCGGTGTTGATCTGGTAGTTGCCACTGGATTCGCACATGATGACTGACTGCGACTTGGCTGAGGCCGCCCAGGCGGCGGAGTCACCGTAGCGGCTGAGGTCCTCCGCGGCTGCCGCGGAGGGGGGTGCGGGTGATCCGCCCACAGCCGAGGGGAAGGTGGGGGCGGCCGCCAGGGCCTGTGTTGCCTGGGCGCTGGTTTCGTCTGCGTTTGCTGCTATCCGGCGCCACTGCTCGGCGATGGCCTCAGCTTCCGCGATTGCCGCGGCGACCGCGGCCCGGACCTCCTCAGCGGCCTGGATGCGGGCCTGTTCGGCCTCCAAATCCGCCAGTTCGCGGCGTACGGAGGCCAGCGCCGCGTCCGCTGCGCGCTGGTCGCTGGCGAAGGCTGCGTCGGCCGCAGCCAGCCGGGCATTCTCACGCTCGGTGGCAAGCTGCGCGGCCTTCATCGACAGTGCCCGTTCTCGGGCACGCACCACGATCGTGTTCTGGTGGGTGCCGGCGGCCACGATGAGGTCGAGTTGGGCGATGAATTCGTCTGGATCATCGAGCGTGAAGTTCGCGACGACGTCGCTGACGCCACCGTTGACGTAGATCTCTCGGGCCAATTGCGCGAGCTCACGCTGTTCATCGGCGAGTTCGGCGCGGGTCCGTTCCACATGACGGCTGAACAGTGCCAGGCGTTCCCGAGACGCGGCCAGAGCCTGGCCCGAGCGGGCAGTCTGACTGGCGGCTGCCGCACTGCGCTGCTCCAGTTCGGCTATCCGGGCGCGAGCGTCTTCGATCGGATCCGCTTGCGCCGCCGGTGCTTGTACCCCTGAAAGCGCGACGAGCCCAACGAGCAACGAACTGCCGGTCAGTAGTCGTGCGCTTGCGGACATGGCGGCTCCATCGAGATCGGTTGCCCTCACCCTAATGAATCCGCCACGCTAGCTGGGTGGCGCAGGTCGGTGCGATGCTCCGGCAGGATGCTGCCCGAGGCAGTCCCACCCGAATCCGCCGCCGGGTGGCGGGCGCGAGTTTGCGGTATGAACCACCGCGTCGACTGCGGTGGCCGCGCACCGCGGCGCTGCAGCCGTTGGACGGCACGTCGGCCTCGGCTACGAAGCAGCCAAAGCCGCGTCGATCGTGCGCGCCAGCGCTGGCTCGGGTTGGGCACCCACCACACGGTCCACCACTTCGCCCTTGCGCATCACCAGCAGGGTGGGGATGCTGCGCGCGTCATATTGGGCAGCCGTGACGGGGCAGTTGTCGACGTTGACCTTGACTACCTTGAGTTTGCCGGCATAGCGCGTTGCCAGCGACTCAAGCACGGGAGCCACCATTCGGCAAGGTCCGCACCACGGTGCCCACAGATCCACGAGCACGATGCCTGGGGCATCCACGGCCTGCTGGAAGTCGGAGTCGTCGGCCGACACGATCCACGGGAGGTCGGATTGGCATTTCGCGCAGCGGGGGCGGCCGCCGGCCGACACCGGTACTCGATTCTTGGCACCACACGCCGGGCACACAGCAATACCTGGATTTGTCATGGTTCCACCGTGCCGATCACGCCGCGGCTTGGCAAGGGGAACGGCGTTCGTTGCCAACGTGCGCCTGAAACTGAGGTTCATGGGGCTATGGAAGAGCGATACACCTCAGTAGCGGGCGCGAGTTTCACGAGGGGTGCCACGGAGTCGGCCAGGCGCGCTAGCGTCGGCCTATGACGGAACCCGAGCCGACGCTGTTGGTGGTGCACCACACCGTGTCGCCCGCGTGCGAGGCGATGCTTGAGCAGGTGCTGGCAGGCACTCGGGCCGACGGCATCGCTGGTGTCTCGGTGGTGGTGCGTCCGGCGCTGACCGCCTCGGCTGTCGATGTGTTGGCGGCGCAGGGCTTTCTGCTCGGCACACCAGCAAACATCGGCTACATGTCCGGCGCGCTCAAGCACTTCTTCGACCAGGTCTACTACCCCTGCCGTAGTGCGACGGATGGCGCGGGCTACGGCCTTTTTGCGCACGGCAACTCTGGGCTCGATGGGGCTATCCGGTCGGTTGAGTCGGTGGCGCAGGGGATGGGCTGGCAGCGTCGAGCCGCTCCGGTGGAAGTGCGCGGCGAACCGAAGGCCGACGACCTTCAGCGCTGCTGGGATCTGGGGGCGACCCTCGCAGCCGGGCTGATGCAGTGAGGCGTCGAGAAAGCGAGCAGAACGCCCTCGGGCGAGTCTGTGTCGTCACACCCGTCGTGGCTACACCAAACGTCGCAGCAACTTCTCGGTCCGCTTTGAGTAGGGCGGATAGATCAGGCGAAGGTCGGGTCGCTGTGGCTTGTAGAGCACGGACTTGTGGTGGCTCATGGCGTCGAAGCCGGATTTGCCGTGGTAAGCGCCCATGCCTGAGTCGCCCACACCGCCGAACGGGAGCCGTGGGTCGCCGATGTGCAGGATCACATGGTTGACGCACACGCCACCAGAGGACGTGTTGGCCAGCACGAAGTTCTTGGTGGCGCGTGAGCCGGTGAACAGGTAGAGGGCCAGGGGCTTGGGTCGTTCCCGGATATACGCGCACGCCTGGTCAACTGAGTCGATGGTGACCACTGGCAGCACCGGTCCAAAGATTTCCTCATCCAGAATCGGTGCCGCGACGTCGGGGTCGACAATGACCGTCGGTTCGATGACGCACGATTCCGGGTTGCGGTGGCCACCGAGCGCGACGGTGCCGCCAGCGGTGTCGATCAGTTCGGCAATTCGGTCGAAGTGGGAGCGGTTGACGATGCGGCCAAAGTCGGCTGTATCGGCCGGCGTGCCGGCGAAGAACTCGTCGGCGGCGTTGCGCAGTTGCGCGACGAACTCATCACGCACCGGCTCCGCCACCAAGACGTAATCGGGAGCGATGCAGGTCTGACCAGCGTTGAGGAACTTGCCCCAGAGGATGCGCCGGGCGGCGACTGCTAGGTCAGCGTCGGCAGCGACGATTGCCGGGCTCTTCCCGCCGAGTTCCAGCGTGACAGGTGTCAGGTGCTGCGCTGCGGCCTGCATCACCACACGACCGACGCGGGTTGACCCGGTGAAGAAGATGTGATCCCACTTCATCGCGAGCAGTTCGGTGGACACCTTCACCCCGCCCTCCACGACCTGCACCACCCGGGGATCCAGGTACTGCGGGATGAGCCGTGCCAGCAGTGCGCTGGAGGCAGGTGCGAGTTCGCTGGGTTTGAGGAGGACGCTGTTGCCCGCGGCGAGGGCGCCGATCAGCGGTGCGACGCTCAGCTGGATCGGGTAGTTCCAGGGCGAGATGATGAGGACGACGCCGCGCGGTTCGGGCACCACCCGGCCCAGACTCGGCTGCGCGACCACGGGTGGCACGGTGAATGAGCCCCGCTGCCACGAGCGCACATGCCGAAGGGCGAACGTGGCCTCAGCTTTGACAGAGGCGAGGTCCGCGAGCATCGATTCGATGCGCGGCCGGCGAAGATCGGAGCGCAGGGCCTCGATGAACTCTTCCTCATGCTCGTCGAGCATCGCGAGGACGGACTTCAGAGCTGCTTTGCGGGCTGCTGTAGAGCGCAGTAGACCCGCATCCTGACCGGCCCGCAGCTCGGCCTGGACGTCGTCGAACGCGCCGGGGGGTACGTGGTCAATGTCATCGGGGATGCCGTAGCCGAGGAAGGTGGTGGACTGAGTCTCGGTCATGGTGCAGCCTCTCGTGGGACAGTGACTCAAGGCTACGCCGGATACCGGACGCGTGCCGAGAGCCGGTCGAGAGCGGAGAGTTTGGCTGGCGGTGTCGTAACGGGTTGGTCGATGGTGACTCGTCGGAGAAGTGGCCCCATTGCGGCACTGTGAGGTGGCCCTGCCAATGAGTTGCGTGGTTGTGGACACCTTATGAGCCCGCTGTCGGCCGATAAGTAGCCCAATGCCCTGCAACTCGTCCCGGGAGGCCGAGGCAGGTGTCTGAATGGGGTCGCTTCTGTTGCGGCTCGGCGCACCATGGGGATCGTGACTGGCACCTGCGTTGGAGGTGCCTCGGCAGGCGAGGCACGGAGGATGTGCTGGGCCACGCTCGGCACACGCTCATCCGCGGAGCCGGAGCTGCTACGGCCACTCAGCGACGAGCCACCCTTGACGCAAAGCGGCCCCCGGCCTGGCGTCACGCCAGGCCGGGGGCCGCTTTGTCGACGACCTAGATGTCGTAGTACAGCTCGAACTCGTGCGGGTGCGGGCGCAACCGCATCGGGTCAACCTCGTTGGAACGCTTGTAGTCGATCCAGGTCTCGATGAGGTCCTCGGTGAACACGTTGCCTGCAAGCAGGTACTCGTGGTCGGCCTCAAGGGCGTCGAGCACATCCGAGAGGGTGCCGGGCACCTGTGGGATGTTGGCAGCCTCTTCGGGCGGCAACTCGTAGAGGTCCTTGTCGACTGGGTCGACCGGCTCGATCTTGTTCTTGATGCCGTCCAGGCCCGCCATCAGCATCGCCGAGAACGCCAGGTAGGGGTTGCTCGACGGGTCCGGCACGCGGAACTCGAGGCGCTTGGCCTTCGGGTTGGATCCGGTGATCGGGATTCGGATGCAGGCCGAGCGGTTGCGCTGCGAGTACACCAGGTTGACGGGAGCCTCGAAGCCGGGTACGAGCCGGTGGTAGGAGTTGACCGTCGGGTTGGTGAAGGCCAGCAGGCTCGGAGCGTGCTTGAGCAGACCTCCGATGTACCAGCGGGCGGTGTCGGACAGGCCAGCGTAGCCACGCTCGTCGTAGAACAGCGGCTCATTGCCCTTCCAGAGTGACTGGTGGCAGTGCATGCCCGAGCCGTTGTCACCGAAGAGCGGCTTCGGCATGAAGGTGGCGGACTTGCCCGCCTGCCAGGCCACGTTCTTGATGACGTACTTGAACAGCATCAACTGGTCGGCGGCGTGCAGTAGCGAGTTGAACTTGTAGTTGATCTCGGCCTGGCCGCCGGTGCCAACCTCGTGGTGCGCGCGCTCAACTTGCAGGCCAACTTCGGCGAGCGTCAGCGTCATCTTGTCGCGCAGGTCGGCGTAGTGGTCCACGGGCGGCACAGGGAAGTAGCCGCCCTTGTAGGCGGTCTTGTAGCCCAGGTTGCCGCCTTCTTCCTCACGGCCGGAGTTCCATTTGCCTTCAATGGAGTCGAGGAAGTAGTAGCCGGCGTTGGACTTGGTCTCGAAGCGGACGTCGTCGAAAACGTAGAACTCGGCTTCGGCGCCGAAAAAGGCGGTGTCTGCGATTCCTGTCGACTTGAGGTAGGCCTCGGCCTTGGCAGCGATCTGGCGCGGGTCGCGGCTGTAGGGCTCGTCGGTGAAGGGGTCTCGGATGGAGAAGTTCATGACGAGCGTCTTCTCGGTGCGGAACGGGTCGATGAAAGCCGTCGCGACGTCGGGCACAAGCTTCATGTCCGACTCGTGAATCGCCTGGAATCCACGGATGGAAGACCCGTCGAACATCTGACCGGTGGTGAAGAAGTCCTCATCCACCGAATCGGCTGGGACGTTGAAGTGCTGCATCACGCCGGGAAGGTCGCAGAAACGGATGTCAATGAACTTGACGTCGTTGTCCCGGACGTAACTCATAACCTCATCGGGGGTAGTGAACATTCACTCTCCTTGTCGTTTCCCGCGCCGATTCGGCGCGGGCCTTGTTGGTCGTACCCGCGATGTCGACGCGGGTGGAGGCTTCGGAATCACCCTAGACGGGCGCTGTTGAACCGCTGACGAAGCCCTCCTGACGTATGTCAGGCTAGAAATGGGGCGTTGCCTGTCAGTGTCACAAATGTTGCGGTTGTGTAACGGGGGTTGGCGCCGGGCAAAGGCACCGTGCGCGAGGCTCGGAGCGGTTGGCGACTCGTGGGCCCCTCATCCCGGCTGCCGCCTCCGCGCCGGGGGGTTAGCCTTGGCCCATGGATCGTCGCGACGTGGCTTCCTGGCTGCAAGGCCCGAGGCAGACCCTTGAGGACCAGGGCTACGACTTCGGCTACCGGGGTGAGCGCCTCGGCTTGCCCGAGACCGGACCCGGTTCGGTGGCCCCCATGGGGCGGCGGGTGCTGGCCCTGCTCATTGACTGGCTCGCGTCCATGCTGGTTGCCCGGTTGGTGTTCGGCGGCGACGGCCAGGACCTCTCGCTGGAGACGTTGGGGGTCTTCGCATTCATGACAATGATCCTGTTGGCCTTTGGTGGATCGTCGTTCGGCCAGCGGCTGCTGGGATTACGCGTCGTCTCCGTGACGGGTGGATCGGTGAGCATCCCGCGGGTGATCCTGCGGACGCTGTTGCTCTGCCTGGTTGTGCCCGCCGTCGTTTGGGACCGCGACCAGCGCGGGTTGCACGACCAAGCGGCTAAATCGGTCGTTGTGAGGGTGCGCTAGCGAGTCAGCGCATGCCCTTGGGCGGCCGCGGCATGCGGGCGTTCTTGGGCATCGGCCCCTTGGGGATGGGCAGCGGGTTGTTCGACTTGTTCATCGCGTCAAGTTTCCGGCGCACTTCGGTGACCTCGGCCGGGCGAATCACCCGCGGCAGCTTCTTCAGCCGGTTCTGCAGTTTGGGAAGCGGCACCTCGCCGTCACCTTCGCCGACGACCATTTCGTGAATCGGGGTGTCCGGGATCCACCGCTCCACCTTCTTGTGCTGGGTGGTGAGCAGGTTGTGGATGCGCGACGGGGCACCTTCGCCCACCAAAATGACACCGGGCCGACCGACCACCATGTGTACGAGGTCCTCGTTCTTCGTGACCGCGACGGCAGGGGTGGTGAACCAGGCGCCGCGCATCGAATCGAGCACGGCAGCGGCCGCCCCCGGCTGGTCCGCGATCTGGGCGTAGGCGGATCGCTCCGCCCGACGGCCGAAGATGAAACTCGTCACGAGCAGCGCCACCGACAGCCCGAGCACGATGACGAGGATTCGCGTCAGGGTGCCCAAGTTGAGCAGCAGCGCGGCGATGACGAACACCGCCAGAGTTCCGAAGAACAGCCCGAGCAGGATCCAACCCAGTTTCGGGTCGGTGCGCTTGGCGATCTGGTAGGTCTGGCGGATCTGTGCGATGCGGCCGGTCTTCGCCGGCTTGGCGGCTTTGCCTGAGGAGTCACTGCGTCGGGCCATGGCGTCAGGGTACCTGCCGGGGTGCACGCGCACGCAGCAGCGACCGCGGGGGAGTCCTGAGACACGCAGTCGCGAAACGCCTGCACTCGCCTACAGGTTGTTGGCCCGTGCAGTGACTAGTCTCCCAAACATGTCAACGGTTGAGCATGCGACGCGGGTGGCGACGCTGCTGGACGACTATCGGGATTTGGTGGCCGAACTGGCCGTCGATCTTGCCGGCTACGGAACCGACGATGCCGACCTGGTGACGCGCACAGTGGCCGAGGCGCTGCGCACCCCGGTGGCCGCCGACTTGGTGGCCGTGGGGGGCGTCGACGCGGTCGAGTTGACCGCACGAGTGGCTCGCATGGCGCGGTCGTTCGAGCCAAGCGCAGCATCCACTGCGACCTCACTTGCCCACCACATCTCGATCTTGCTGCTTCAGCAGATAGACCTGGCCTGGTGGGTCGGGGTTTCCGAACTGGCGACCGAAGAGTCGATCGAGGCCTCCGATGACTTCATCGATATGCACAGTTGGCGTCGCGAGGGCCGCATCAAGTTCAGCTTCTCGCTGGCCTCCGATCGATTTGTGCCACGAGCGCGCAACTATGCGATCAGGCGTTGGTTCCCCGACTGGGCACCCGGGAGCCCGGGCCCGTCGACGTCGCTGGCCAGGCCGGAGATGGTGCATCTGCTCAACACCCTGGCGATTGAATTCGCGCACCGAGCCGGACCCGAGGCTCCCCCGCTGTGGGTCAACTGCATCACTCGCTCGGTGGAGGATCAGTGCCGGCTGCAGGAGTTGGGTTTCGCCGCCCATCTGCCCAGTGCCCACTGCCGCGGTTGGGCCGCCGACCTCGAGGTGGATTGGTTCGCCCGGTTCGGTGCCCGCGAAACCCTGGTCGACATGCTGCGCGACTACCAGAGCGAAGGTGTTGTGAACGCGATCGACGAAGGGCAGATCTGGCACATCAGCCCCAATCCGGCCGCAATCGACGAGTGGAGAGTGTGAATGTGTGGGATCGCCCTGGTGGTGGGGCCCGAAGCGAATCGGCATGCCGCGGCTTTTGACGCGATGATGTCGGCGATCGCGCCGCGCGGTGAATCGCAGGAGAGTTGTGCCAGTGACGAGGCTCTGCTGGGCACGGCGCGACTGAAGATCGTCGACCGCGAGCACGCGCAGCAGCCTTGGCACTCGCGCGATGGACGCTGGTCGCTCTGCTACAACGGCGAAGTCTTCAACCACGACGCCCTGCGTTCGGAACTCGAGGGCGACGGGCGGGAGTTCATCAGCCGCAGTGACACCGAGGTCGTGCTCGAAGCTTTCCTGGCCTGGCGGACGGAGGCTCTGCTGAAGTTCCGCGGAGAGTTCGCTTTCGCGGCGCTCGACCGGTTCACCAACCGGGTGTTCGTGGCGCGTGACCCAGTCGGGGTCAAGCCGTTGTACTGGACGCAGCGCGATTCCCACCTCCTGGTCGCATCGGAGGTCAAAGCGCTCGCCGCCATTGGGACGCCGATTCATGAGGTGCCGCCCGGGCACTGTGGCTGGCTCGCACCCGGTCTACCCGCCGACCTTCACCCCTACATCGACCTGCTGACCCTCGGCGAGGGTGCGCCGGAACTCACCGACGTCGACGAGGCGGCGGAAGCGGTGCGAACCACCCTGCGTGGCGCCGTCGCGCGGCGGGTCGATACCGACCTGCGGGTGGGCGTGGTGCTGTCCGGCGGGTTGGATTCGTCGCTGACGTTGATGCTGGCGCAGCAACTGCATCCAGACGTGGTCGCCTTCACAGTGGGCGCTCCGGGCAGCCCGGACCTCGACTACGCCCGCCGACTCACAGCCGACCTCGGAGTTCCTCACGTCGTTGTGGAACTGGCCCCGAGCGACATCGGAATGGTGGCTGTGCGGGAAGCCGTGCGGGTGGCGGAACTGACCGAGTACGGCGACGTGATCAATGCGGTCGTTTCCATGGCCCTGTTCGACGCCGTGCACAAGGCAGGCGTCAAAGTGGTGCTCACCGGCGATGGCTCGGATGAGTTGTTCGGCGGTTATCAGATGTACCGCGACGTCGAGGCGACGGACGCCCGCACGCTCTTCCGGCAGAAGATTCGACACCTCAGCCGCACGGAACTGCAGCGGGTGGACCGCACCAGCATGGGCCAGCGGGTGGAAGCCAGGGTGCCCTTCCTCGACATCGAGATGCTGCAGCTTTCGATGCGGATCCCGTTGGAGTTCAAGGTGCGCGACGGAGTCGAGAAGTGGATCGTGCGTCAGGCGCATAAGGATCTGCTGCCCGACTACATCTACGCCCGGCCGAAGAACCCCATGTCCTACTCATCGGGGCTGCACGAGCGGGTGCGGCTGTTCCGCGCCCTCATGCCGCGTATCTACCGCAAGTACGGCTACGACGCCTTCGAGCCCATGCGGCGCGACTTCGATTCCACCCTGGCGCGGTCGCACTACGACCTGATGGCGGCAGTCGAGGCGAGCAGCGAGGACTACACGATGTTTGAGCACCTCCGCGATTTCGCCGGCGCCGTGAAGTGGAACGTCAAGAGCGCCATCGGGGCCTGATCTGGGACCGGCCGGCTCACAACGGAGTTCGGTGCGGAATTTTCGCCTAGCCGGGTGGGTGAACGATGACGTCGTCGCCCACCGAGACGCGGCCGGGAAGATCCACCCACCCTGTGATGCCGCGTCGGTCCCAGGCAGCTTTGGGGAACTTCTCAGCCGCGGTGCCGTGGATCCGCTCGACCATGCGTCCGGCAATCGTGCAGGGGTTGTTGACCCCGCCGGTCATGAGCACGGCACCGCTGGCGAACTCCAGCCGACTCATGCGGGGCAGGGCGGTGAGTTCGGGTGCGCCCGACAAGCAGATGTTGTCCGCGATCAAGCCGGGCGCGAGTTCGGCCACGCCGAGGCGTTCTGCGATCTGGGCCAACTCCTCCAGCGACACAAGTGACAACTGCCGATGGTTGCGGATGGTCGTGCCCCTCGCGTAGACGTGCGCCGAGCGTGTGTCGGACGCCATCGTGAGGCCGCCATGCCGGTCTTCCTCGGCGCCCGCCCACGTCAACTCCAATTCGTCACGGGGTATCGGCACGGCAGAGTCCTGCGGCCACACGTGCAGGGCCACCACGGTCATTGAGGCAGCGGGACGCCGACTCAAGGGAGCTGCCAAACGGTCGGTGCACCGGTCGGGCGGCGCATCACGTAGCCGATCGTGCCGCCGCGGCTTGCCGATACAACCGGCCGGCCCGGTACGACGAACGCACCAGCGGGCCGGACATGACTCCCAGGAAGCCGATCTCCTCCGTGGCGATGCGCGCGAACTCATCGAACTGCTCAGGCTCAACCCAGCGTTCGACGGGGTGGTGCCGCGGAGTGGGGCGCAAGTACTGCGTGATCGTGACGAGATCACAGCCGGCCTCGTGGAGGTCGGCGAGCGCCGCCACGACCTCGTCGTCGGTCTCACCCATGCCAAGGATCAGGTTCGACTTCGTGACCAGGCCATCGGCCCGGGCGAGTGTGAGCACCGAGAGGGAACGTTCGTAGCGGAAGGCGGGTCGGATCCGCTTCATCAGCCGGGGAACGGTCTCGAGATTGTGCGCCAGGACTTCGGGGCGGGCATCGAAGACCTCCTGCAGCAGGGCTGGATTGCCGGAGAAGTCGGGGATGAGGATCTCGACGCCGCAGCCGGGCAGTGCCTCGTGGATCGCGCGGATGGTCTCGGCGTACAACCAGGCTCCCTCGTCGGGAAGGTCGTCGCGGGCCACCCCGGTCACCGTCGCATAGCGCAGCCCCATCGCCACCACGGATTCCGCCACCCGGCGCGGTTCGTCCGCGTCCAGCGGAGTTGGTTTGCCGGTGTCGATCTGGCAGAAGTCGCAGCGCCGGGTGCACTGGTCGCCACCGATGAGGAAGGTGGCTTCGCGGTCCTCCCAGCATTCGTAGATGTTGGGGCAACCGGCTTCCTGGCAGACGGTGTGCAGGCCCTGCTCCGTGACGGTGGCGTGGATGTCGGAGAACTCCGGTCCAGTGCGGAACTTGGTGCGAATCCAGGGTGGTTTGCGCTCGATGGGAACCGCCGCGTTGCGCACCTCCAGCCGGAGCAGTTTTCGTCCCGGTGGCGCCACGGGCCCAGCAGCATCGTCGGAAAGGGGTTGTGAGGTCACAGGACGAGCCTAATCCCAGGACAGGTGATCGCGCAGGTGCGCGCCTAGTCGCACTCCCACGTCGACCACCGCCTCGTCTGGTGGCAACGCGGCGCCTTCGGCGGCTAGGGACGTCACGTCGGCGTCGCTGATGCCGCAGGGAACGATCCGGGTGAAGTTCGCCAGGTCGCAGTCGACGTTCAGGGCCACGCCGTGCATGGCGACACCGCGGGCCACCCGGACGCCGATGGCGGCTATCTTTCGGTTGCCTTCGACCCATACGCCGCTTCGGCCCGGAACTCTGGTGCCCTCGACGCCGAAATCCGCACAGGTCGCAATCAGCGCGGCCTCCAATTGGCGGACGAAAGCCACCACATCAACCGGACTGGCGAGCGGCACGATTGGATAAGCGACGACCTGCCCCGGGCCGTGCCAAGTGATCCGACCACCTCGGTTCACCTGCACCAGCGGTTCGTGCGCCGGCGGCAGATCGGCGGGCTCGGTGCGGGTGCCCGCCGTGTATACGTGCTCGTGTTCGAGTAAGAGAATCGTGGGTATTGTGGTGCCGTCGACTACTTGGGAGTGCAGACGCTCCTGCAACTCCCAACCTTGCTGATAAGGGACGAGGCGTTGTCCGAGATCGAGTGGGAGGATCACCGGTTGCACGCTGGACACAGTACGCCTTCCGGCGGTGCGGATCCCCACGTCGGTGAGGTCCTTTTCGTCCACGGCGTCGGCGGACCGGTTCCAGGCTGGGATGCGGCGCTGTCAGCGCGGTTGCGGTGCATGGGCATTGCGACCTCCAGCATCCGCTTCAGAACGCTCCGGTACACGGAGGTATTCGAGTCAGGCTCCGGCGCGGACCGCCCCGGGCTGGACGTCGCCGCACCGGCCCGCACGCCGCTGCCCACGCGACCGGGTGGATCGACCCTGAGCGCGGGCGCACTCGCGCGCCAGCGGCGGTTGGAGGGCATCGTCGCCCAGGCGGCGGGCGCCCCCGGCGGCACGGATGGCGTGCGCCGACTGCGGCCGCCCAAGATCTTCCCGAGTGAGGTGGTCGCGCGACTGCCGCTGCCGGGGATGTGGCACGCGGTCGCCTACCGGAACGATTCGGACGCGCGGCGCCGGGCGCGGGAGAAGGTGGCGGCGCAGATCGCCGGATCCTCAGCCCGGCCGCGCATCGTCATCGCCCACAGCCTGGGGTCGATGGTGGTGCTCGACGCACTGCACATCTACGACTTTGGCATCGACGTGTTGGTCACTGTTGGCAGTCCCTTGGGCATCGACGACGGCCGCACCTACGAGTGGGACCCAGTGGTGGAGTTCCCCTCCGAGCGCGTGGGCGGCTGGCTCAACGTGGTGAACACCCGGGATCCGGTGCCGTGGGGCCGAGGCGCAAGTCGGCGGTTCCCGCAGGCCGTCGACGCATTCATCACAGCCGGGTCGCGCTTGAGTGGTCCCGGGGGGTTCCACGATCCTGGCGTCTACACCGGCTCGACGGTGGTGGCTGCCACCGTCGCCGACAGCCTCAGCCTCTGACTGCTGCGGCGTGCACCGCGTTCGCTGCCCGCCGACCGCTCACCAGCGCGCCCTGGATGCTCGCGGTGTCGCGGTGGTCGCCAGCGATGAAGAGTCCATCTCCGAGGTTGACGTCCTTGCGTAGGTTGAGCGGTACCGACATCGCCGGCAGCGCATCGGCAACGTGATAGACCGCGAGAGTTGTCCAGTTGGCGGTATCGACCTGGTACATCTGCGCCAGTTGGGAGCGCACCAGAGCCTCTGAGTTCCCGTCGGCGATGCCCACGGCGGTGCTCGCCACCAGGGACTTTCCCGGTGGTGCGTATGAAGGCGCTGCATGGGTCATCACCGCACTGTTGACCATTGGTCCGGTGCCGTCGCCGTCGATCGTGAGGATCGGCAGGCCCGCTGCGAGTTCGGCGGGTGGCTGGTCGGGCACGTGGTACCAGGTCGTGCACGCGTGCATGGTCGGGGAGCGGAACCCGTCGATCAGCCGAGGCACCGCGGTGGGGCCCACGGCCACCACGATGGCGTCGGCTCGGACGGATCCGTCCGCGGTCTCGACGGTGCCCGGGCGAATGTTGCGCACTCGGGCGCTCGTATGGAGGTGATCCAACTGCGCAGCCAGCTGCTCGGGTAGCTCCTGCATGCCGAGTGCGGGTACCGCGGGGGTGCCCCGCACGAAGGAGCGAAGGATGAGGTCCGCGAAGCGTCGGCTGGTGTTCAACCCGGTTTCCAGGAAGACGCCCGACAGGAAGGGTCGGACAACTCGGTCCAGCAGTTGCCCCTTCACCCCGGCCGCCGAGAGCGCATCGCCGATGGGTACGTCGGGGCGCCTGCCGAGTTCCTCGGGATTCGACATGGCGCAGCGGGTGGCGTAGGCGGCGAACCGCAGCAGACCGATCGGGCCGCCCAGCGGCGCTCGCAGCGCATCCAGGGCCCACGTTGGGTGCGAACGTGGATCGCCGAGTCGGATTCGGCTGGCCGTCGTGCTGACCACGGCCCCCCGCTCGAAGCCCTTCAGGTCGAGCGCCGAATGGTCGAACATGCGCCGGCCCTCCGGGTAGGCAGGGTTGTAGAGCTGGAATCCTCGGTCGAGTCGGAAGCCGTCCACGCGGTCGGTACGAATGCGACCCCCAACCTCGGTGGCGGCCTCCAGGACCACCACGTGGTAGCCAGCTCGCTGCAGGTGCAGCGCGGCGGCGAGGCCGGCCAGCCCCGCCCCGACCACGACCACGTCGCAGGCTGAAGGGAAGGTGGGACTGGGCACGGAGTCGTTCATGTGGGTCAGCCTAGGCTGCTGCCCCTGTGGATAACACCGGCGGCGGGTTCGGCACTTTCAGGCAGGCTGGTGTGGTGATACCTCGCAACCTGCCGGCGCCAGTCGGTCAACGTCCCTACCCGATGCCACCGCCTTGGCTGCTCCCCGTCAGCGGGGCCCAACCGACCGCCGCTCAAGCGCATCCTTTGAACCCCGAGGCGCCGCCTGGTGTCGACTACCCGCCGGTTGTGGGGTCGCTCTGGCCGCCTCCCTCTGAACTCGCACCGCCACCTGCGTTGATGGCTTGGCACCGTCGCAGGCGTCGCCCGCTGTGGGCGTGGTCGACGCGATCTGTCGTCCTGGCCGCGGGGGCCGCTGCGTTCGCCGCAATCGCGGGCGTTGTCGCCGTCGTCTAGTTCTCGGAGTCGGATTCCCGGCCTGCCGCCAGGGCCTGCTCGATCGTCGGATCGAGCCAGGTGAAGCCGGCTTGCTCGAGCTTCGCAGGAACCACGTTCTGACTCGCGAGTATGTCGCTGGCGAATTCACCGAGGGCCGCCTTGAGTGCAAGCGCGGGAACCGGCAGGAATGCCGGCCGGCGCAGCAACCCGGCGATCGCCTTCGTGACCTCGCGGTTGGTGACCGCCTCCGGGGCGACGAGGTTCACTGGTCCTGTCAGCGAATCGTGGTCGGCGCAGAATTGCAGGGCACGCACTTCGTCGCGCAGCGATATGAACGACCAGTACTGGTTTCCGCTCCCCACTCGGCCCCCGACGCCGTACTTGAAGATCGCGATGAGCCGGCCGAAGGCTCCACCCTTGGAACTGACCACCAGGCCGGTGCGGGCGTGCACCACGCGAATGCCGGCAGCGCTGGCAGGTTCGGTGGCGGCCTCCCACTCCACCACTACGTCAGCCAGGAAACCCTCACCGGGTGGCGAGTTCTCGGTGACGGGTGCGGGCCCTGCATCGCCGTAGTAGCCGATCGCCGAGCCGTTGATGAGTGCTTTCGGCTTGGTCGACATGGCGGCCATCACGCGTGAGAGGGTCTCGGTCGTGAGCACGCGGGAGTCGCGGATCTCCTTCTTGTAGGCCTTGGTCCACCGCTTGTCGCCGACGTTGGCGCCAGCCAGGTTGAACGCGACGTCGACGTCGCCCAAGTCGGAGTTCACCACCCCGGCGACTGGATCCCAACTCACTTCATCGGGAGCGTCTGCGGGTCGACGGACAAGCCGGACGACATCATGGCCGTCCGCGCGCAATGCAGCGACCAGCGCGGTACCGATCAGGCCGGATGAGCCAGCGACAACGATTCTCATGGCACAAGTCTCGCACTGCGAGGCCTGGCGAAGTTACAGCCCAAGGTCGAACGCGCCTTCCTCCAACCGCTCCTTGACGGCGGTGAGGAATCGTGCCGCGTCCGCTCCGTCGACCAGGCGGTGGTCATAGGTGATCGCGAGGAAGACCATCGAGCGGATGGCGATGGCCTCGGATCCGAGATCGTCGGTGACCACCACGGGTCGCTTGACCACGGCCCCGGTCCCGAGAATCGCGACCTGTGGCTGGTTGATGATCGGGGTGTCGAAGAGTGCCCCCCGGCTTCCCGTGTTGGTGAGGGTGAAGGTGCCCCCCGTGAGGTCGTCGGGTGACAGTTTGTTGGTTCGAGTGCGTTCGGCGATATCCGCAACAGCCGCGGACATGCCAGCGACATCGAGGTCGCCCGCATTGCGCACCACAGGAACGAGAAGGCCTCGCTCGGTATCCACCGCGATGCCAAGGTTTTCCTGGCCGTGGTAAGTGACCGTTCCCGCTGCCAAGTCGAGCGAGGCGTTGAGTTGCGGGAAGGCCTTGAGCGCCTCGACCGAGGCCACAGCGAAGAAGGGCAGGAAGGACAGGTTGACGCCGTGTTTGGCGCGGAACGCCGCCTTGTTCGCGGCGCGCAGGGCCGCAACACGGGTGACGTCAACCTCGACAACCGTGGTCAGCTGGGCCGAGACCTGCAGCGATTCGACCATGCGGTCCGCAATCACGCGGCGCAGGCGGCTGATTTTCTCCGTGGTTCCCCGCAGTGGCGAGGCCTCCAACGGGGTGCGCTTCGCCGCCGGTGCGGCAACGGCCGCGCCAGCGGCCGGGGCTGCCTTGCGTGCGGAGATGGCCGCCTCGACATCCGACTTGCGGATGCGGCCGCCGACGCCCGAACCCGCCACAGTGGTGAGATCGACTCCCGCTTCCTTGGCAAGCTTGCGCACGAGTGGCGTGACGTAGGGGACGGTGCCTGAGGCGGCGGGAGCTGCCGGAGCGGCGGGGGGAGCTGCCGGTGCGGCGGCGGGGGGCGCGGGCGCAGCGGCGGGGGGTGCGGGTGCAGCGGCGGGAGCTGCCGGTGAAGCGGGGGGTGCGGGTGCGGCGGGGGGAGCTGCCGGTGCGGTGGGGGGTGCGGGTGCGGCGGCGGGAGCTGCAGTGGGTGCCGGCGCCGCGGCAGGTGCTGCGTCTGCCGAGCCGATGAGCGCCAAGACGGAACCCACCTCTGCCGTTTCGTCGGTGGCGACCCTGATCTCGAGGAGGGTGCCCGAAGCTGGTGAAGGAATCTCGGTGTCGACCTTGTCGGTGCTGACCTCGAGCAGCGGCTCGTCGGTCGAGACGGTGTCGCCCACCTCCTTGAGCCAGCGGGTCACGGTGCCTTCGGTGACGCTCTCGCCGAGGGCAGGCAGGGTGACTTCGGTCGCGGATCCGCTCGGTGCCGATCCGTCCGCGGCGGCATGTGCCGGCACCGGGGCAGCCGGAGCGGGGGCAGCCGGAGCGGGGGCGGGCGGCGCTGCGGGTGCTGCCGGCGGGGCAACACCTGCAATCGCTGCGCCGGTCGGCGGGGGCGGGAAGCCGCCCACCGGGCTGCCACTTGGCGGTGGGGGCGGAGCAAAGGTGGAAGTCGGAGGCGCCGATGGTGCGGCCGCGGTCGAGGGGGGCGTCGGCTCGGCGGTCGCGGCCGGGGCCGCGGCCGGTGATTGCGCTGGCGCGGCCGCTTCGGACGCCTCGCCGATGATGGCCAAGACACCGCCCACTTCCACGACGGCGTCCTCAGGGGCGGCAATCTCCAGCAGTACCCCGCCGGCCGGCGCGGGGATCTCAGTGTCAACCTTGTCGGTGCTCACCTCCACTAGGGGTTCATCGGCTTCGATCGTGTCGCCGACTTGTTTGAGCCAGCGGGTCACTGTGCCTTCGGTGACGCTCTCTCCGAGCGCCGGGAGGTTCACTTGGACCGACACGAGGTCACTCCCTCTCTGGTGGTGGGTGGAAGATCGAGTTGTTGGGTTGCGGTGTTCAGCCGTGGGCGTGCAGGGGCTTACCCGCGAGGGCCATATGCGCCTCGCCCATGGCCTCGTTCTGGGTGGGGTGGGCGTGCAGCAGCATGGCGACGTCCTCGGGGTAGGCCTCCCACGAGAAGATCAACTGCGCCTCGCCGATTTGTTCGCCCATGCGTGATCCGACCATGTGGATGCCGACGATCGGGCCGTCCTTCTGCCGCACCAGCTTGATGAATCCGGCGGTGGCAAGGATCTGGCTCTTGCCGTTGCCAGCGAGGTTGTATTCGAGGGACTCGACGTTATCCGCGCCGAACACTTCCTTGGCCTGATCCTCGTTGTAGCCCACGGAGGCTACTTCCGGCTCGCAGTACGTGACGCGGGGGATGGCCTTCTCATCGATCACCTGCGGACCGAGGCCGGCGATCTCCTCCGCGACGAAGATCCCTTGGGCGAAGCCTCGGTGCGCCAACTGCAGGCCGGGAACGATGTCGCCGACGGCGTAGACGCCTGGAATATTGGTGCGCAGCCTGTCGTCGGTGAGCACGAATCCGCGATCCATCGCGACGCCGAGCTCCTCGAATCCCATGCCCGTTGTGTTGGGGCCTCGACCCACCGCCACCAACAGGAGTTGGGCGTCGTGCACCTGACCGTTCTCCAGGGTCACGTGTACTCCCGCGTCGTCTTGGGTGACACCTGTCACCCGCGCCCCGGTGGTGAACTTGATGCCGCGCTTGCGGAAGGCCCGCTCCAGCGCCTTTGAGGCCGCGACATCTTCGGAGGGCACCAGACGCGGCAGCGCCTCGACGATTGTTACCTCGGCGCCGAAAGAGCGCCAAACACTGGCCAGTTCGACGCCGATGACACCGCCGCCCAGCACGATGACACTCTCGGGGATCCATTCCATGGCAACGGCCTGGTCACTTGTGATGACATGTCCGCCGATGTCGATCCCTGGCAGGGTGCGTGCGTAGGAACCGGTGGCCAAGACGACGTTCTTGCCGATGTAGCGGGTGCCTGCCACCTCGACCGCGTTCGGTGCGACGAGGCGCCCCTCTCCGGCCACGAACGTCACCCCGCGGCTCGACACTAGTCCTTGCAGGCCTTTGTAGAGCCGCGCGATGACGCCGTCCTTGTAGGCGTTCACCTTGGTCATGTCGATGCCGTTGAGGGTCGCGCTCACACCGAACGCGTCGCCCTCTCGGACTTCATCAGCAACCTCGGCTGCGTGCAGCAGAGCCTTGGTGGGGATGCATCCGCGGTGCAGGCACGTGCCGCCCAGTTCGGCCCGCTCGATGAGGGCCACGTTGAGACCGAGTTGAGAAGCACGCAGCGCGCAGGCGTAGCCGCCGCTGCCGCCGCCGAGTACCACAATGTCGAATTCGGTCGCCTCGGCCTCGGTCACGTCGGATCCCTTCTGGTCAATCGATGGATTCTCCGGCCCTATCCTGGCACTAGTCGCACCGTTGCGGCCACTGCTAACGCAGGTTCCTTGCCGACAGGCGGGGGAGGGGACTGGTGGCGGGGGGACGGTTCAGCCGGCCATGTCGCGCCCTAGTTGCACCAGCGTCCGCACTGCGAAGCCGGTGCCACCGGCTGGCGTGTAGCCGTGGGGCGATCCCTCGTTGAAGGCCGGCCCGGCGATGTCGAGGTGCACCCAGTCGGTCCCGTCCGACACGAATTCGCGAAGGAACAGTCCGGCGGTCAACATGCCGCCGTTGCGCTCGCCGATATTGGCCAGATCCGCGATCTTGGAATCCAGCGACTTGCGCAGCGGCTCGGGCAGCGGCATCGGCCAGAGTGCCTCGCCGGTTCGATCCGCACTGGCCACGACCGAATCGCGGGGGGCGTCGTCGTTTCCCATCGCGGCGCCGATGTGCCCACCCAGAGCCACCATCTGAGCCCCGGTCAGCGTCGCAACGTCGACCAGCAGGTCGGGGTCGTCCTCGCAGGCCCTCGCCAACGCGTCGGCCATGATCAGCCGACCTTCAGCATCGGTGTTGAGTACCTCGACGGTGGTTCCGTTGTAGGTGGTGAGCACGTCGCCGGGTCGCTGAGCGGTTCCGCTGGGCATGTTCTCGACGAGCGGCAGGTAGGCCGTCACCTTCACCGGCACCTTGAGGCGGGCCATTGCCAAGGTGGCCATCGCCACCGCGGCGGCCCCGCCCATGTCGCATTTCATCGTGATCATGGCGGTCGGCGGCTTGAGCGAGAGACCGCCGGAGTCGAACGTGACGCCCTTGCCGACCAGTGCGAGGTGTCGATGGGCACGCGGTGGCCGGTAGGTCATCCGCACCAGTCGGGGCGGGTGTGCCGAGCCCTTGCCGACGCCGAGGATGCCGCCGTAGCCTCCACGTGCCAGTTTCGTCTCGTCGAGCACGTCAACCCGGATAGACGTGTCGGAGGCCGCCCGACGCACGATTGCGGCGAAGTCCTGCGGCACCAGATCGGCTGGCGGAGTATTGACCAGGTCACGAGCCCCGCACACGGCCTCGCCCACCGTGACGGCCCGCTCGACGGCTCGCTGGACGGCGGGTTTACGCGCGGTCGTGCTGCTGAGCTTGACGGTGTCGATGGTGTGCGTGGTCGGAGCGTCCGACGTCAGGTAGGTGGTGTAGGCGTAGGCGCCGAGCAGGCACCCTTGCGCCACCGCGGCGATGCCCTCGGCCGAATCGACCGGGCAATCGACGACCAGGGACGACTTTCCTCGCAGCGCCCGAGCTGCCGCGCCGGCCGCCTGACGCAACGACTCGCCACCCAAGTCAGTCGTCATGACGTAGGCCACGACGGCGGGACGCACGAGTCCGTTGCTCGGAATCACGCGCACGTCGTTGGGTCGCATGGCGGCGAGGACCGGCTGCAGCATGCCGGTCAGTTTGAGCGCCAGACTGCGTGGGATCGAAGTGCCCGGACGCAGCGTGAAACCGGTCTGGTCACCTTCGACGAACACCACCAACGCATCGGCACGAACGTCGGCTGCGGGCTTCGTTGTCAAGCGGATCGAGGTCACAACGGGGGCTCCTTCGAGATCGGCGGTTGTCAGCAGCCTAGAGACTGGCGATGGCTCCCGCCCCCGCGGCGTACGGTTGAGATGTGCAGGTCCGACGGGCGAGAAGGTCGGTGCCGCGTAGGCGCGCGGCGCGGAATCCGCGGTGTCGATGGCTGGGTCGACTGGGGGTGGTGTTGGCCGCCCTCGGTGCGGCCCTTTCTCGAGGACCTCAAGGACAGCGACCCGGGTCTCACGATCGCCGAGTACGAGGTCTGGTACGACGAGGAGAATCGCGCGCTCCTGGCCGAGTACGAGCGCGAGTTGGGCTTCACCGCACAGGGGGTCCCAGTAACAATCGTGGCCGACCAGGTGTGGATTGGCTTCTCCGAATCCATCGCAGCGCAGATCGAAGCAGCGCTGCCGACGGCCGAGGCAGCCACGGGCGGTCCGGTGCAGGAGGCGTCGCTGCAGGTGCCGCTGCTGGGCAGCGTCAGCCTCGCTGGATCTTCGCTGGTGGCCAGCACGCTGATAATCGGCTTTGTGGACGGGGTCAACCCGTGTTCGCTGTGGGTGCTCTCGGTGCTGCTTGCCATCGTGCTCCACAGCGGTTCCCGGCGCCGCGTGATGCTGGTCGGTGCCACCTTCCTGACCATCACCGCCGCCATGTATGGGCTGTACATCATCGGCTTCTACAGCGCGCTGGACTACGCCGGGCAGTTGGTTGTCGTCCGGGTTGTTGTGGCGGCGATCGCGTTCGTGTTCGGCGGCCTGCAGTTGCTCGACGGACTCGCCCCCGGTCTGGCTCCGTCGCTCGCCATATCCGCGGGTTCCAAGCCAGGTCTGTACCGCAGGATGCGTCGGCTCGCGGCCACGGATCGCAGCCTGCCCGCAGTGCTCGGTGGCACCGCTGCGCTCGCGGTGGGGGTGTCGCTGCTGGAGACCCCCTGCACTGCCGGGCTGCCGCTGATGTGGACCACTCTGCTGGCCGATCAGGGTGTGTCGAGACCCGAAGCAGTGGCACTCTTCGGCCTCTACATGGCCGTTTTCCTGATCGACGAACTGCTGCTCTTCGCCGCTGCAGTTGTGACGATGCGAGCCGCCAAGGTGCAGGAGCGTCACGGGCGCGCGCTGAAGATCCTGGCGGGTTCGGTCTTGGTGACTCTCGCCCTCGCGATGCTTCTGGCACCAGAGGCCATGACGTCGCTGATCGGAACGCTGATTGTGTTCATGGTGGCCGTACTCGTTGCCCTCGCGCTGTGGTGGTTGGCGCAGTGGCTGGCTCGGCGTCGAGCGGCCGCCAGCCGAAGCTAGGGCCGCCTCAGCCGGCGGGTAGTTGACGCGCCGACCCTAGCTCGGCGCGATTGTCGAGCCGGGTGACCCGGGCGGCGGCATCCCCGGCGCGTGCGGAGCCGGAGTGAGCGCCCGCGTAGCTGCCGCCGTAGCCACGCCAACTCCCACGCGCGTTCGACTCTTGTTTGTGGAATGACTGCACTTGGGCGAGCTTCTCCACCAAGACAAGTTCGGCCGACCCCCCGGCGGAATCCCCCGTTGACGTCGCAGTTGACGCCGTCGCTGACCGGACTGCGTCTGTGCGAGCCTCCTGGAGCCGAGACGAGATGCGGGAGATGAAGGCGATCATGAAGGTTGCCTTCGCCGTGCGGCCGGTAATTGGGATATGCATCATGCCCTTGCCTCGAACGTACGCGCGCCGTGTTTCGCCTTCCCACCGCCGTGATTTCATCCATTGATGCGCTGTCTGCACCATGCGGGGGGCGCAGGACAGCCACATCGCCTCGGCCGTGTCGATATCGTCGATCGTTCCGTAGGCAATCACATAGGTCGAGTTGTGCGCCACGTCGATGAGCACGTCGTTGGGCGCCGCAATGGCCGAGAACAGCGAGACCAGATGGGTATTGGCCGCTCGCCGCGGTTCACCGATTCGGATCGTTCGTTGGACCAGGGCGGTGCGCGGAGGCGATTCCGCTTGCGCGGCTAGGGTCGCGAGGTCGATGGCGTGCAAAGTGGCGAGTTGCTGCGCTTTGGCCAGGTAGGCATCGGCCTCCTCGGCGTTGTCTGTGCGTTCGGACTTGGCGAGCAAGGCGGCAACGGTCTCGATGGTCGGCATTGCGGTGTCCCCCTAGTGAGTAGCGGATGTTCGGTTGAGGTGCTGATCGAACACGACCGTGAGGGCCCAGCCGCCGACGTCCCCGGTGGCGACGGTGTGCAGTTCGCACAGCACCCGTCGGAAGGGGGCGCCATGGGCCGGTGCCGTTGTGATGCGGGTGTGATGGTCGAGGTGGTGGGCGACTTCGTGAAGCACGACATGCTCACGCAGCATCTCGAACGTCTCCGGAATGGCGATGGTGTGCAGGGGCTCCCAGTGCGCCTTCGTGTGACCTGCCCGCACTCGGACGTGAAGTTCCGGGACGCCATCTGGCCACAGTTGCGGCGGTGCCGACCGCTGGAGGAGCCGCACGTAGCGTTGGACGTCCGCGATGGAGCCGAACTTGCGCTCGGCGGGAAGCAGGACGCTCGACCCCGCCAGTTGGGTGAGGACTGGACCCGCCACGGGGTTGGCGCGCTCACACATCCGCGAGTACAGGTCCTCGCAGCGATAGACATCGGCGCGGCCGCGGTCGGCTACGGCGGGTTGCACGGGCATGTGGAGATTCTAGATTCGCCCTCCGACACTGCCGGATTCCTCCACCGGGGCTGTGGATGACGCAACCTCGTCGTAACTGGCCAGGAACTGACTGTTGTAGAGGTCGAAGTAGAACCCCTCAGCCGCCATCAATTCGTCGTGGTTCCCGGTCTCCACGATTCGACCGGCGTCCATCACCACGATGGTGTCCGCATCGCGAATGGTGGACAGGCGGTGCGCGATCACGAACGAGGTCCGCCCAGACCGGAGGCTGCTCATCGCCTTTTGGATCAGCACCTCGGTGCGCGTATCCACTGAGCTCGTCGCCTCGTCGAGGATGAGCACCGCGGGATCTGCCAGGAAGGCGCGCGCGATGGTGATCAGTTGTTTCTCACCGGCCGACACGTTCCCGGCTTCGTCACCCAGCATGGTGTCGTAGCCGTCCGGCAGGGTGCGCACGAGCCGGTCTACGTGCGCGGCAGTGGCGGCGGCCACGATCTCGTCCTCACTGGCTCCGGCCCGCCCATAGGCGATGTTCTCGCGGATCGTTCCCTTGAACAGCCAGGTGTCCTGCAGCACCATGCCGAAGGACAACCGCAGGTTGTCTCTGGTGAGGTCGCGGATGTCCACCCCGTCGAGGCTGATGACGCCGCCGTCGATCTCGTAGAAGCGCAGCAGGAGGTTCACCAACGTCGTCTTTCCAGCACCCGTCGGTCCGACGATCGCCACCGCCTCGCCCGGGGCGACCGCGAGGCTGAGGTCTTCGATCAGCGGTTGGTCGGGCAGGTATCTGAACGACACTGAATCGAAGTCCACCCGCCCGCGCACATCGTCGAGTTTCACCGGGTCGGTGGCGTCGGGAGTCTGTTCGGGCTCGTCGAGCAACTCGAAAACGCGCTCGGCCGATGCGATCCCGGACTGCAGCAGGTTGGTGATGCTGGCGATCTGGGTGATGGGCATGGTGAATTGCCGCGAGTACTGGATGAACGCCTGAACGTCGCCCAACGACATGGTGCCACTGGCGACCCGCATGCCACCGATGACCGCGATCGCCACGTAGTTGAGGTTGGCGATGAAGGCCATCGCGGGTTGAATGATCCCGGAGATGAATTGGGCAGCGAAGCTGCTCCGATACATCTGTTCGTTGGCCTCGTCGAACTTGTCGATCGCGTCAGCCTGGTGGCCGTAGACCTTGACGATCTCGTGACCCGAGTACATCTCCTCGATGTGGCTGTTGAGCACGCCGGTCCACTTCCACTGGCCCACGAACTTGCCCTGACTGCGCTTGGCTATTGCCAGCGTCACCACGAACGACAACGGCACGGTCAGCAGCGAGATGACGGCCAGCAGCGGCGAGATCCACACCATCATGGCGAGCACTCCGATGACCGTCAGCAGCGATGTGATCATCTGTGTGAGGGTCTGCTGCAAGGTGGTGGAGACGTTGTCGATGTCGTTCGTGACCCGGCTGAGCAGATCGCCTCGCGCATGGGCGTCGTAGTACTTCAGCGGCAACCGACCGAGTTTGTGATCGACGTCCTCACGCAACCGATACATGGTGCGCTGGGTGACGCCAGCCATGAGGTAGTTCTGGCCCCACGAGAACAGCGAACTGAAGGCGTACACAGCACACACCAGCAGGATCACCCGGCTGAGTGCAGCGAAGTCGACGCCTTCGCCGGGCGTCACCTGCATGGCGGCAAGCATGTCTGCCTGGGTGGTCTGCCCGCTGGCGCGCAGCGCATCCACCGCCTGCTGTTGGGTAACTCCGTCGGACAACTGCTGGCCCACCACGCCGTTGAAGATGATGTTCGTGGCGTCACCGAGCAGTTTCGGGCCCAGCACCGCGAGGAACACGCTGACCGTGCCGAGGATGAGCACGACGCCGATGACGAGGCGCTCGGGTGCGAGCCGATGCCCCATACGACGCAGCGAGCCGGAGAAGTCCTGCGCCTTCTCGGCCGGCAGTCGCATGCCCATGGCACCTGGGCCGCCTTGGAAGGGCCCCCCGCCTGCTGGTCGACCCGCGCCGGGCGCAGGCGCCGTGGACGCCCTGGACCCGCTCATCGCGAACTCGCCTCGGTGAGTTGTGATTCGACGATCTCGCGGTAGGTCGCGCAACTTTCGACCAACTCGTCGTGGGTGCCGATGCCGACTGCCCGACCCATGTCGAGCACGATGATCTGATCGGCGTGCAGGATGGTGCTGACGCGCTGCGCGACGATAACAACTGTGGCATCGCGCACCTCACGGCGCAGGGCCATCCGCAGCCGAGCGTCGGTGGCGTAGTCCAGCGCCGAGAAGGAGTCATCAAATAGGTAGACGCTCGCGTTGCGAATCAAAGCCCGGGCAATGGCGAGACGCTGACGCTGCCCGCCGGAAACATTCGCCCCGCCCTGCTCGATGGGGGATTCGAGGCCGTCGGGCATCGTCCGCACAAAATCGCCCGCCTGTGCCGTATCCAGCGCGCGCCACACCTGCGCATCGGTCGCGTCGCGGTTGCCGTAGCGGACGTTGTCGGCCACGGTTCCGCTGAAGAGGAACGCCTTCTGCGGGACGATGGCCAAATGGGCCCACAGGTCGGCCTGTGCGAGGTTGCGGATGTCGTGACCGTCGAGCCGCACGGTGCCCTCCGACGCGTCGTACAGCCGAGGTATCAGGTTGAGCAGGGTGGTCTTGCCGGCCCCGGTACTGCCGACGATGGCCGTTGTCTGCCCCGGGCGCAGCGTGAAACTCAAGTCGCAGAGCACCGGGTCCTCAGCTCCGGGGTAGCTGAAACCAACCCGGTCGAAACTGACTTCACCGGCAACCCTGCCGCCGAGGAACACAGGATCCTGCGACTCGACGATGTCCGGTTCGGTGTCCAGCACCTCGGTGATCCGTTCCGCCGAGGCCGCGGCTCGCGGAATCATCACGAACATCATCACCGCGATCATGACCGAGAAGAGGATCTGCGTGAGGTACTGCAGGAACGCCGTCAGGTCGCCGATCTGCATCGATCCGGAGTCCACCAGAGCGGCGCCGAACCAAATGACCGCGACGCTTGAGCCGTTCATGATCAGCATGAGCAGCGGCATCATGAGGGCGAACAGTCGGGTCACCTTCAAGGTGGTCGCCGTCAAGTCCTCGTTCGCGGCGGCGAATCGCGTTTCCTCACTCTCGGTGCGCACGAAAGCCCGGATTACGCGAACACCGGCCAACTTCTCACGCAGCACTTCATTGATCCGGTCGATCTTGCGCTGCATGGATCGGAAGAGCGGCACCATGCGGATCATCAGCACACCGATCACCACGGCCATGATCGGCACGATCACCAATAGAAGGGCCGACAGTTGGACGTTGAGCCGCAATGCCATCACGACTCCACCGATGGCGGTGAGCGGTGCCATGACCAGCATGGTCATGCCCATGAACACAAGCATCTGCACTTGTTGTACGTCGTTGGTATTCCGCGTGATGAGCGACGGGGTGCCGAATCGGTCGACCTCGCGGAGCGAGAACCCCTCTACCCGGGTGAAGAGGGCGGCGCGCACGTCGCGACCGAAAGCCATCGCGGTGCGCGCGCTGTAATAGACGGCGATAACCGCACAGACGCCCAACGCGAGCGTGACCGCCAGCATGATGATGCCCAGCCGCATGATGGTGCTGATATCGCCGGGCACCACACCGTCGTCGATGATCTCCGCGTTCAGCGTGGGCAGGTACAGGTTGCCGATGGCTTGCACAAACAGCAATGCCGTCACCACGGCTATCGCCCCCCGATAGGGGTGCAGAAAAGTGCGGAGCAGTGCAATCACGTTGGTCAGCATGTCACTGCCCGGTCGTACTAGCGCGCGCTGACCCGGTTGGTGGGTAGCGTGTTCATCATGAGCGAAGCCGCGGAGCAACTGACATCCCCCATCCATGAAGCTCACCTGCGGGCGGGGGCGAAGTTCGCGCCGTTCGGCGGCTGGCTGATGCCGGTGGAATTCGCCGGCGTTCGAGCCGAACACGCCGCGGTGCGCACGGCGGTGGGAATCTTCGACGTCTCCCACCTGGGCACCCTGCTGGTGCGCGGCCCCGGCGTCCTGGGGTCGCTCAACGGACTGTTCACCAACGACCTGCGGCGCATCGCCGAGGGTCAGGCGCAGTACACCTTGCTATGCGACGAGTCCGGACGGGTGGTCGACGACCTCATCATCTACATCCTCAGCGAGGGTGCCGGTGATGCCACGGGCGTTGATGAGGTGCTGATCATTCCGAACGCGGCCAACGCCCGCTACGTGAGCGAAGCCGTGGCTGAGGTGGTGCCACCGGGCACCGATGTCACCGATGCCCATTCGGACATGGCCATCGTCGCCGTGCAGGGACCGCAGGCAGCCGCCGTGTTGGCGGACCTGGGGGTGGATGTCGATCTCGACTACATGGCGGTGGCCCGGGTGAAAGTGAGCGGGGTCGACACGATCATCTGCCGCACTGGGTACACCGGGGAGCGAGGCTACGAACTGTTGGTCGGTTCCCAGGATGCGGTCGACGTTTGGAACCTGTTGATCACCGCTGCGGAAGCCCACGGCGGGATGCCCTGCGGCTTGGGTTCGCGGGACACTCTGCGAACCGAGATGGGGTACCCCCTGCACGGCCAGGATCTCGGCGGTGCGATCGGTCCGTTGGAAGCTCGCTTGTCGTGGGCGGTGGGGTGGAAGAAGGAATCCTTTCGAGGTCGTGCGGCACTGATCGAATCCCGGGCATCCGACCTTGCCCCCAGGCTGCAGGGGCTCGTGCTGCTCGACCGCGGTGTGGCCCGGCAGGGCATGGCGGTTCACCTGTTCCCGGACGGGCCGCAGATTGGCACCATCACCTCGGGTACGTTCTCGCCGACGTTGCGCACAGGTGTGGCCCTCGCCCTGCTCGACCGCACGGTGGTGCCCGGTGCCGAGGTCGTGGTGAACGTTCGTGGTCGTTGGCTCGCCGCACGCGTCTCGGAACTGCCGCTGGTACCGGCCCGCACCCGCGACTGACGGGCCCGCCCCCGCGACTGTGTCGGTTAGGGCACTTCGCGAAACGCGGGCAGGTCCGCCCATACGTGTTCGAGCAGCGCGGCGCCACGTTCGGACACCACGGAGATGTGCTCGCGCGGCTGGAGGATCGACGTCGGTGCCTGCAGCCGGTAGCGCAGGCGCCCGGTCGGGTAGTTCGGATGGATGCCGGCGAAGGCAAATCCGGACGCCGCCATCACGCCGGCCAGGGCCATGGCAGGTGCCGAGGTCGGATCCAGGTCGAGGTAGGTGACGTTGGCCCCCTGTTGGGCGGCGGCCACCGTGCGGCGGACGAGCTCCGCGGACGTGCCGTACGCCGGTTCGCCCGGACTGAGCACCGCGAATTTGAGTTCGGGCACATACTCGGCACCGACCTCAAGGTTCGCCGACGGTGCCGGTTCGAGAGGTCCGGGCAGGCGGAACTCGATGGGACTGCCGTCAAGCAACGCCGACACCAGCGACTGGTGCGCGGCCGGAATGAACCACGTACCGTGCTCAGGTGGTGCCGCGAGCCGTAGCCGAAACAGCATGCACGCCGCTGGCTCGTCGGCGGTGGTGTCGAATCCCCGATTCACACCGGCCGGGATCATGGCGAGCAGCAGACACATCTCCTGTGCTCCAGCAGTCACGAGCGCCTGCTGAGCCTGGGGTGCCACGGTCGTGGTCCACATCCACAGTTCGGGAATCCCGTGCTCTCCGGCCCAGCCCAACGCGGCCGCCCCGATCTCTCGGGCTAGTCCGTGGCCGCGGTGCGCAGGATCGGTGAACGCCATGCCGTATTCGATGGCTCCCGAGGGCGCGACGTCACCCGGCGAAGTGGGGGAGTCCAGCGTCCTGGCGAGAAACCGCAGGGCCCCATGGGCGATAACGTCGCCGGGGCCGTAGCGGGCGATCCACGAGATGATCCGCTCGCTTGCGATCGCCTCGGCAACAGCCTGTGGGTCGTACATCCAGGATCCGAAGTAGGTGGCACCCTCGGAGCGTTGGAGCGCACGAACGATGCCAGCCGCGTCGGCCGGGGTCGCGCGGGCGATAGTCGGCCGGACCATCAAAGGCCGAGTTTGACAGCCTGGTAGCGCTCCACATCGTCGGGGTCACCGAGGACTTTGACGTCGCGCACGGCATCGCGGCCGTAGGCGTGCATCACAATCTCCGCCACGGGTCCGCGCACCACCACGCTGCCGCGAGGTGGCTGGGTCAGCTCGAAGTCCGGCAGATCGGTGGGCTGCAAGATCACCGGCACGGGACTGGGGCGGAACAGCATGCGCCGGTTGGCCTTGAGCCGTTGCCACAGTTCGAGTCGTACGTCGTCGGGCAACTCGCGCGGTTGCCAATCCGGTTGAGCCCGGCGCACGTCTTCGTGGTGCACGAAGTACTCCATCGTGTTCGCCAGCGCATCGACTCCGGGCAAGGCGAAGATGCTCAACTTGGGCGGCCCGGTTCGGATCCGTTCGACGAGCGTGCCAAAGGGCCTGGCCGCCGCGTCGGCCTGAACTTTCTCGGTCCAACGTTCGAGCGGCTTCACAAGGATCCCCGCACTAGCGTCGGGCCGGCCCTCTCGGATCACGAGATGAGCGGTCAAGTCGCGGGTATCCCAACCCGCACACAGAGTGGGAGCGTCCGGCCCCACCTCATCCAGCAGATCGCACAGTTGCGCACGTTCAGCCTGCGCCAGATTGTCGGAACCCATGCTCTCACCCTAGTTCGGATTCCGTCGGTGCGCGATCAGCCTCACCCCGGCGCACCACCGCGGTGGCAGGATTGCCCTGTGACGACGAACACGGGCGCGACGGCGGCGCCGGATTCCCCTCTGGAAGTGGGCCCGTGGCGGCCGAACGACAACGGATTGGTGGCCGCTATCGTGCAACAGCGCGGCACCGGTCGCGTGCTCATGCTGGCCTGGATGGACGACGAGGCCGTGCGCCGGACGCTGGCCACCGGGCGGGCGACGTACTGGTCGCGCTCGCGTGAGCAGTACTGGGTGAAAGGTGAACAGTCCGGCCACTTCCAGTACGTTCATCGGATTCAGGTGGATTGCGACGGCGACGCTCTGCTGCTCGAGGTCGATCAAGTCGGAGCCGCCTGCCACACGGGTCGACCGAGCTGTTTCGACACTGCTGAAGTGGCAGTCACCGGAGAGGGGACGGCGTGACCGACGCTTATCAGGACGTCTCGGCCGACGGCCACATCGTTCCCACCGCCGAGCAGTTCGCCGAGTTGGCAGAGGACGGGCGGCGGGTGATTCCAGTGTGCCGCAAGTTGCTCGCCGACGGTATGACCCCGATCTCGGTGTACCGGGCCCTGGCCGGCGAGCGTCCTGGCACCTTCCTACTCGAATCCGCCGAGCAAGGCGGTCGGTGGACCCGCTACAGCTTCATCGGGGTGCGCAGCGCTGCCGTGCTCACGGATACCGGTGGGCAAGGCCGCTGGCTGGGTCGGATTCCGGCGGGCCTCAGCGCAACCGGTGACCCCGATGCCCTGCTCTCGGAGGCACTCGAGGTGCTCGCAACACCGCGTATGGCCGGCCTTCCGCCGCTGACGTCGGGCCTGGTCGGAGCGCTGAGTTACGACATCGTCCGACGCTGGGAACGACTACCGGACGCGAATCCCGACGAGATCGGGTTGCCGGAGATGGCCATGTTGCTCGCGACGGATGTGGCGGTCTTCGACCACTCGGAGGGGGCGGTCTGGCTGATCGCCAACGCGATCAACTTCGATGGACAGCCCACCGGCGCGGCACTGGCCTACGACGACGCCGTGCTGCGCGTCGAACGGATGACCTCTGACCTCTGCCGGCCGCTCGCAGGTGGTATCAACACCATCGACCCCGACACCCGGATCCGCTTCGCCAGCCGGACCGACGCTGCGGACTACCTTGCCCACGTTGAGCAGGCCAAGGAGCACATCAGAGCCGGTGACGCCTTCCAGATCGTGGTGTCGCAACGGTTCACCATGCCGTGCCCGGCTTCGGCCCTCGACGTCTACCGAGTGTTGCGGGCGACCAACCCGAGTCCCTACATGTACCTCTTCCGCATGCCGAGCGCGGAGAACTTGGACTCGGTGGCGTTCGACGTGGTGGGATCCAGCCCGGAGGCCTTGGTCACCTTGAAGTCGGGCGAGGCGATGCTGCACCCAATCGCCGGGACGCGGCCGCGCGGAGACTCCGAGGATGCCGACAAGCGCTTGGCGGAGGATCTCCTCGCGGATGAGAAGGAGCGGGCCGAGCACCTCATGTTGGTCGATCTCGGGCGCAATGACTTGGGTCGGGTCTGTTCGCCAGGCAGCGTGGAGGTCGTCGAATTCATGGCGGTGGAACGCTTCAGCCACGTCATGCACATCGTCTCCACGGTGATCGGCCAGCTTGAACCGGAGCACTCAGCGGTGGATCTGCTGGCAGCCACCTTCCCGGCCGGCACGCTGTCGGGTGCGCCGAAGCCGCGCGCAATGGAGATCATCGACGAACTCGAACCCGTCCGGCGCGGACTGTATGCCGGCTGCGTGGGATACCTGGACTTCGCTGGCGACGCCGACACCGCCATCACCATCCGAACGGCCGTGATCGCAGATGGCGTGGCACATGTGCAGGCCGGAGCCGGGATCGTGGCCGATTCGGATCCGCAGTCCGAACATGAGGAATGCCGCAACAAGGCCATGGCCGTGATCCGAGCGGTGGCGTTGGCGGGCGGCCTCAAGAGGCCACGATGAGTCCGGGTCGGCAGTACGGGATCGCCCTCGGCCTGCTCGTCGTCGCCGGTGCCACGGCTCTTGGCGCGCTCAGCCAAGTGTGGGTGCGCGCCACGGTCGGCGGGGCCGACCTGCCGACGTTGACCGAGGAGTTGACGGGACGAACACTCGTGCCCGCCGCGGTCGGCGGGGCCGTCCTGCTACTTGCCGGTGTGGCAGGCATCGTCGCAACCCGCGGCCTGGGCCGGCGAATCGTCGCGCTGCTGTTGCTGCTGGCTGCTGTCGGCATGGGGGTGAGCGCCGCCCGATTCGGCCTCGGGCTGCCGGAGTCGGCGCGCGGCGAGGCGATTGCTGCCACCGGATTCGACCAGGTGATCCTCGTGGCCAACGCCTGGTGGGTGGCGGTCGCGCTGGCCGCACTGCTCGCAGCGGGCGCGGCGCTGGCCACGCTGGTGCGGGGACAACGCTGGCCAGTGCTCGGCGGCCGCTACGAACGGGGTCCAAACGCGGCGTCCGAGCGATCAGCGACCCCCAGCGAGATGACACCTTCCCAAGCCTGGGACGCTTTGGACCGCGGGGAAGACCCCACAACCGCCGCTGAAGTGACAGAATGAACCGGACTCGACCGATGGAGGGAACAACGAATGTCTGATGAGGTACACGACAACCATGGTCAAACGCCGGCCGCGTGGACGGCGGTCATCATCATCATGGTCGCCTTCGTGGTGGGGTGTATCGCTGTAGTGATGGCCATGCCGTGGCTGTTCTGGGTAGCGGTTGCGTTCGTATTCGTGGGCATCGGGGTGGGCAAAGTGATGTCGATGATGGGCTATGGCGCCGACTCAGAGGATCATTCCTCGGAGCCCGCAGCCACTGCGGACCAGCACTAGTCGGATTTGAAAGCCTCCACATGTCCCGCGGCCTCGTGCTCATCGTCGAAGACGAACGGAACATCGCGGATCTGCTGAAGCTCTACCTCACCAGGGAGGGGTTCGGTGCGGTGATCAGCGGGGACGGTTTGGAGTCGCTTGAGGAGGTCAAGCGCCACCGCCCGGCAGCGATCATCCTGGATGTCGGGCTCCCCGGCATCGACGGCACCGAGGTGTGTCGGCGGTTGCGGGCGGCTGACGACTGGACGCCGATTCTGTTCTGCACCGCACGCGACGACGAGATCGACCGGGTGATCGGCCTGGAGCTGGGTGCCGACGACTACATCACGAAGCCGTTCAGTCCGCGTGAGGTGGTCGCCCGGCTCAAGGCGGTGCTGCGGCGATCGCAGGGGGTGGGCACGCACGACGAACTCGTGCTCGGCGACGTGACGCTAGACCGCGACAGCCGCCGTTGCCGCGTGGCCGGCACCGATGTTGCGCTGACTGCGACTGAGTTCGACCTCCTGGCCTACCTGCTGGCCAAGCCCGGTCGGGTGTTCAGCCGGGAGCAACTGCTGAGCGAGGTATGGGGCTACTCCAGCGTGGTCACCACCCGCACGGTCGATGTCCACGTTGCCCAGTTGCGGTCCAAATTGGGCGATCCCGATCTCATTCGCACGGTGCGTGGCGTCGGCTACTCCGCGGATCCAGATGCCGCCGGTGCGCTGAAGTGACGCCGCGTGCCACTTGACGCACCTGGGTCGCGGCTGGCTGACGATGCGCCGGCAGTCGGCCACGGCGACCGCGGCCGAGTCCGGGGGACGTTGGCCGGACGCATCGCCCTGGTGACCACTACGGTTGCCATCATCACCGCACTCATTGTGGGCGCGGTGTCCGTGCCCCAGATCAGGACCGCAGGCCAGACCGAGGGCCTGCTCTTCCTCTCGCGCACCGTTGATGCGGTGCTGGCTTCGGTGGAACGTACGGGCAGGGTGATGCCGCAGTTGGGAATGGGTTTGCGTGCCGGGGACCTGGACATCGCGATCGTGACCCCCGGCTCGCCGCTGCCCGGCTATATGGCGCCCGAGTACCTGGACGAATTGCAGCAAACCGGGCGCGTGGGCTTCGTTGCCAAGGACGGCGAGAAGACGATTTTGGTGCAGGGCCGCCTCGCCTCAGATGGCTCCGTGTTGCTGTTCACCCAGCCTGAGGCCATCAGCGGCGACCAAGTGGCGCGTGACATCACCAGGCTCATGGTTGCGCTGACACTCGGCGTGGTGATCGCCGCGATAGCGGGCGTGGTGCTCGCACGTCGATTGGCGGCACCCCTTCGCTCCGCGGCCGCTGCGGCCGAGGAGATGTCCCACGGCCACCGGGACGTGACCATTGTTCCCGAGGGGCCGCGGGAAGTTGCCGAAGTCGCCGACTCGCTCAATGGCCTCAACTCCGCCCTCACCGTGAGTGAAGCCCGACAGCGAGAGTTCCTACTGTCCATTTCGCACGAGTTGCGCACCCCCCTGACCTCGATCCGGGGCTACGCCGAGGCGTTCGCAGACGGAGTGGTCCCTGGCGACCAGGTGGCGTCCACTGCCGGTTTGATGGTCGCGGAATCGCAACGGTTGGAACGCATCGTGTCGGACCTGCTCGACCTGGCCCGGCTCGGTGCCCGTGAGGTGGGAATCGATGCCACCGAGACCGACGCAGTCGCGCTCCTGCAGGACGCGGCACGGGTGTGGGCCGACATCACGGCGGGCGAAGGGGTTGAGTTCACGGCCGACTTGCCCGACTCTCCGGTGGTCGTGATCACCGACGGTATGCGCCTGCGGCAGATGGTGGACAACCTTCTGACCAACGCCCTGCGGATGACCCCGCCGGGTGCTCCCATCGTGCTCGCGGCGAGTGTGGTTGCGGACACCTTCGACGTGCAGGTGCGCGACGGTGGGCCGGGGTTGAGCGATGACGACCTGAGGGTGGCGTTCGAACCGGCCGAGCTCTACAGCCGCTACCGCGGCGTGCGGCGAGTCGGCTCCGGCGTGGGCCTGGCGCTTGTCGGCCGGCTGGCCGAGCGGCTCGGCGGACACGCCACGGCATCACACGCTCCAGAGGGCGGCGCGGCGTTCACGATCTCTCTGCCGCTGGCGGCGCCTGCCGACGTCGACCGCACATAGCCGTTGCCGCCGGGAGGCTTCTTGCAGCTGCGCGGTGGTGAGTAGGGTGGCAGCCATGTCTGGCCCGCGTGACACCGCTCTGGCACCGCCAAATTCGTGGTTGGTGCCCGCCGTGTTCTCGACGTTGTGCATCTTCCCGATCACGGGCGTGATCGCCGTCTACTTCGCCGCTCAGGTGCGGGCACGGGTGGACAACGGAGACATGGCCGGGGCCGATCGTGCGGCCCGCCGTGCTCGCATGTGGACGCTGATCAGTTTTGGGCTGTTCATCGTTGCGATAGCGGCTATGGTTGCCACTGGCGGTTTGTTCGGTTTCGTGGATCGGCTGAGGGAGTGATGCGAGGTGTCGGAAACGTCGCTGGCCAGCCAAAACTCCGAGGTGAACGGGTCGGAGGCCTCCGCGTCGAAGGTTGATCACCGGCCGCGCCATGTCCGGCTGGCGGGTCCGTTGGCTGCTATCGGGGGCCTCGCGGTGGCCACCACGTATCTGGCCTTCGTCAATCCCAACGAACCCGGGCACTATCCCGCCTGCCCGACGCTGTCCCTGCTCGGGGTGGATTGCCCGGGCTGCGGCGGACTGCGCGCCACCCATTCCCTGGCCCACGGCGACATTGCCGGTGCGTGGAGCCACAACGCGCTTTTCGTCGTGCTGGTGCCGGTGATCGTGTTCTTCTTGGGACGTAGCCTCGTCTCCGCTTGGCGGGGCCGAGTTCCCCGATCGCTTCCGCCGAAATGGACTCAGCGGCTGCTCACCTTGTTCATCGGCGTCACGGTGATATTCACTCTCGTGCGCAATTTTCCCTTCGGCGCCTACTTCGCCTCTGGCTGAGGATGCACGCGGGGTGGCCGGACTACCCGCCGCCCCAGGGTCGGAGGCAAAACAGTCGATCGTTAGCCTGACGTCGTGACCGTTCTGGACGACATCGTGGCTGGGGTGCGCGAAGACCTCGCAGTGCGACAGTCGCGTGTGCCGTTGGCGGAGTTGCAGGAGCGCTGCGAGTCCGTCGCGCCGGCCGTCGACGCAATGTCCAGGCTTTCGCGGTCGGAAATCTCGGTCATTGCCGAGGTCAAGCGTTCCAGCCCCAGCAAGGGGGCGTTGGCAGCCATCGCGGACCCCGCCGCTCTCGCCGCCGACTACGAGGCCGGCGGCGCTGCTGCCGTCAGCGTTCTCACGGAGGGGCGCCGGTTCGGCGGAAGCCTCGACGACCTCTCAGCGGTGCGTTCCGCGATCGACATCCCCATCCTGCGCAAGGACTTCGTGGTCACTAGCTATCAGTTGTGGGAGGCAAGGGCCTACGGTGCCGACATCGTGCTGCTCATCGTTGCCGCTCTCGAACAAGAGCAGTTGGTCAGCCTGATCGAGCGGGCCGGTTCCATCGGGCTTACCCCGCTGGTGGAGATTCACGACGAAGAGGAGGGCCGGCGGGCCGTTGCCGCCGGAGCCACCTTGATCGGCGTGAACGCGCGCAACCTCAAGACGCTGCACGTCGACCGATCCACATTCGCCAGAGTGGTGCCCACCCTGCCGTCAGACGTCACCACGGTGGCCGAATCGGGGGTGCGCGGGCCGCACGACCTACTCGCCTATGCTGCTGACGGCGCGGACGCGGTGCTGGTCGGGGAATCGCTGGTGACCGGTGGGAATCCACGTCAGGCCGTCCACGCCTTGGTCGCCGCCGGAATGCACCCCGCATGCCATCACGTTCGTGACTGATCACAAGGAGAATCCACCCTGTGAGCGCACTCCTCCCAGACGCCGCCGGACACTTCGGGCCCTACGGCGGACGATTCGTGCCCGAAGCGCTCATGGCAGCGCTCGACCAACTCGATGCCGCGTACCGTTCTGCGCGCACCGACCCGGACTTCACCGCCACGCTGGATGCTCTGCAGCGCGATTACACCGGGCGGCCGAGTCCGCTGACGCTGGCGGCGCGTTTCACCTCTGATCATGGCGGGGCGAAGGTCTACCTGAAACGTGAGGACCTCAACCACACCGGATCGCACAAGATCAACAACGTGCTCGGTCAGGCGCTCTTGGCCACCCGGATGGGCAAGTCGCGAGTGATCGCGGAGACCGGGGCGGGTCAACACGGGGTCGCGACGGCCACGGCCGCCGCTCTTATGGGCCTCGAATGCGTCGTCTACATGGGCGAGGAGGACACCCGTCGACAGGCGCTGAACGTTGCTCGGATGGAGCTCCTCGGTGCCACAGTTGTGCCCGTCACCACTGGCTCGCGCACCCTCAAGGACGCCATCAACGAGGCCATGCGTGACTGGGTGACCAACGTCGAGACGACTCACTACCTGCTCGGCACGGTCGCAGGGCCAGCGCCGTTCCCCGAACTGGTGCGCGACTTCCACGCTGTGATCGGCCGGGAGGCGCGGGTGCAGATTGTGGATCGCGAGGGACGACTGCCGGACGCAGTTGCCGCCTGCGTGGGTGGCGGATCGAACGCGATCGGAATCTTCTCGGCCTTCCTCGACGACACCGACGTGGCCCTCTACGGCTACGAAGCCGGTGGTGAGGGAGTCGAGACGGGCCGACACGCCGCCACCTTGACCGGTGGAAGTCCGGGTGTGTTGCATGGCACCCGGTCGTATCTGCTGCAGGACGACGAGGGTCAGACGATTGAATCCCACTCCATCTCCGCGGGGTTGGACTACCCGGGTGTAGGGCCCGAGCACGCCTGGCTGCGTGACTCCGGCCGGGCCCAGTACGCCCCAATCAACGACGACGAGGCCATGGCCGCGTTTGCGCTGCTCTGCCGGACCGAGGGCATCATCCCGGCGATCGAGACCGCTCACGCCCTCGCGGGCGCGCTCAAGTTGAGCGAGGCGTTGGGGCCGGAGGGCGTCATTCTGGTCAACCTCTCGGGCCGGGGTGACAAGGACGTCGCCACGGCTGCGGACTGGTTCGGACTCAGCCAAGAAGAGGTGGGTCAGTGAACGCGTTGAGTGAGGCCTTCGCGGCCGCGCGGGCGGATGATCGGGCACTGCTGATTGGTTACCTGCCAGCCGGGTTCCCGAGCCGCACCGAGGCGGTGGCGATCATCGCGGCGATGGTGGAGAACGGCGTCGACGTGGTGGAGGTGGGACTGCCGTATAGCGACCCCCTCATGGACGGCCCGGTCATCCAAGCCGCCGTCGATCAGGCACTCGCCGGCGGGGCGCGTATCTCAGATGTCATGGCGACGGTGCAGGGGACGACCGCGGCCGGAGCCCCGGCACTGGTCATGTCCTACTGGAACCCCATCGAGAAGTACGGAGTTGAAAGGTTTGCCGCCGAACTCAGCGCGGCGGGCGGCGTCGGCGTCATCACACCCGACCTCACCCCGGAGGAGTCGGCCGCCTGGCGTGTGGCGACCGATGCCACCGACCTCGATCGAGTCTTCCTGGTCGCCCCCTCGTCGGTTCCCGAGCGCATCGCGGCGGTCGCCGACGTCACGAGCGGATTCGTATACGCCGCCTCCACCATGGGTGTGACCGGGGTGCGGACGTCCGTGTCCGGTGCCGCGGAGGAACTGGTAGCGAGGGTCAAGTCCACGACGTCGCTGCCGGTGTGCGTAGGGGTGGGCGTGTCCGACGCCGCCCAGGCCGCGGAGGTCGCCCGCTACGCCGATGGCGTCATCGTCGGATCCGCCTTCATCCGGGCTGTGCAGGAGGCCGACGACGAGGCCGCGGCGCGCGACGCCGTGGGTCGTCTGGCAGCAGAACTCGCCGTGGGTGTGAGGCGTCGCTAGACCGCCGTCAAGCCTCGCTTACCATCGTGGGCAGCGAAACGTGCTGGCCCGTCGCCCCCACAATCACAGGAGTCACCGCGCATGAGCAACTCGAAGAAGTCAACGACCCGCGAGAAGGCGGCAGCTGCCCGGGCTGCCGCGGAAGCGAGCGAGAAGCGGCGGGATCGGGCGGTCAAGATCGGCATCGCCGCCGGTGTTGTGGTCATCGTCGGCGGCATCATCGGCGGGACGCTCTATGCCACCCGGGACTCGGGCAACGCCGAAGCGAGTTCCACGGCGAACCCTGACGCGCCCCTGCCGACCGGGGTTGTGGGTCCGGAGTACGGCGCACCCGTGGGCACCGCCGAGACTCCGGTGCTGGACGTCTACGAGGACTTCCAGTGCCCGGCGTGCGCCGCGCTTGCCGAAGCCATCTCGCCGACGATCAAGGAACTGGTCGACACCGGCCAGGTGAAGGTCAACTACCACCCCATGAACTTCCTCGACCGCAACCTCGGCAACGATTCGTCGACTCAAGCCGCCGCGGCGTTCGGCTGCGCCGTCGACGCGGGTGCGACGCTCAACTACCACACGCTGGCGTTCGCAAACCAACCCGAAACCGAAGGTACCGGCTACACCACCGAACAGCTCAAGGAATTCGGCGTCGAGGCTGGCATCACCGGATCAGAGCTGGACACGTTCAATACTTGCGTGGACTCCCAGACCTACATCGATTGGCCCACCCTGAGCAACGAGGCCGCCGGTCTGCGTGGCGTCACCGGAACGCCCACGCTGTACCTCAACGGGGAAGAGGTGGATCGCACCCAACTGCAGTCTCCCGAGGACCTGAAGGCGCAGATCCTGGCCGCCGGCGGGCAATGAGCCGGCGATGACCCTCAACCCCGCCCACCTGCTGGCGTCCATTCCTTCCCCCGACCAGGGCGTATGGGACCTCGGTCCGATTCCGATTCGGGCCTACGCGCTGATCATCCTGGTCGGCGTTGTGGTGGGTGCCGTGATCGGCGACCGCCGCTGGGTGGCACGAGGAGGTCGCAAAGGCGAGATCTACGACCTCGCGCTGTGGGCCGTGCCCTTCGGAATCGTCGGTGCCCGCGTCTACCACGTCCTCACGGACTGGACGACCTACTTCGGGGATGACGGTGCCGGTCTCATGGCCGCACTCAAGATCTGGCAAGGCGGTCTGGGCATCTGGGGAGCCGTCGCCGGCGGCACGCTCGGCGCCTGGATCGCAGCTAAGCGGCACGGCATCCTGCTACCGCCGGTGGTTGATGCGGTGGCGCCGGGCATCGCGGTCGCGCAGGCAATAGGACGCTGGGGGAACTGGGCAAATCAGGAACTCTTCGGCCGTCCGACGGACCTGCCCTGGGCGCTGGAGATCTCCGCCGCAAATCGGCCCGAAGGGTACGAACAGTTCGCCACTTTCCACCCGACGTTCCTGTACGAATCACTCTGGTGTCTGGTCGTGGCGGGCTTGGTCGTGTGGGCCGACAAGCGCTTCACCCTGGGCCACGGCCGGGCCTTCGCCCTCTACGTATTCCTCTACAGCGCCGGCCGGGTCGGAATCGAAGCCGTGCGTATCGACAACGCAACCCTCGTCGCCGGCCTGCGTATCAACATTTGGACGGCGTCGATCATCGCCCTGCTCGCCTTGGCGTACGTCATTATCGTCGGCCGCCGGTTGCCCGGCCGCGAGCGATCCGTCTACCGCAACGGCGCGGGCGCGGCACCGACAGCTCGCCCTGCCTCCGACGAAGATGAGGTCGTCGAGCGGGGTGCGGAGGCCGCCGACGCCGATAGCGCGCACGACACCGGCGGCGACACCCGGGCCGGCCCCGGCGCCTCACACCGCCCTGAGTCGACACCGCCCTGAGTTGACTCCGCGACGGTAAGGCTCGAGCCTGGCCCGAAGGCGTGCTCAACCTCGGCCCGGAGATGCACAGCAGTGACCTTTGACGGGATCTCAATGCCCATGTGCGGTCGGGGGCCGATGTTGTATGGTTGCCCCGAAGCGGCGGGCCAACGACGTCCCGAAACCGTTGGGCGTTTTCGACGCCTGATGCTGTGACCGCCTCGCACATTCTCTCGTGCGACGGGTGCTGCCCAAGCCGCTCTTTGCCAGTCCCAGCGACCTAATCCGAGGTGACCCATGTCTGTTGCCGTACCCCCATCCCCGCCAGGGTCGATGTCAGCCGTGCCCGCTGCGCAGGGCCTCTACGACCCCGCGGCCGAGCACGACGCCTGTGGCGTTGCCTTCGTGGCGACGCTCTCGGGTGAGGCCAGTCACGACATCGTGCGCCACGCGCTCACCGCCCTACGCAACCTGGATCACCGCGGTGCATCAGGTGCCGAACCGAATTCTGGCGACGGCGCCGGCATCCTGCTGGGCATTCCGGACGCTTTCCTCCGGCAGGAAGTTGATTTCGAGTTGCCGCCGGCATCCGAGTACGCCGTCGGCACCGCGTTCCTGCCCGGCGACGATGCGGCCATTGCGCAGCAGGTGGCCGCGATCGAGGCCATCGCCGCGGAGGAGGGCATGGCCGTCCTCGGTTGGCGTGACGTGCCGGTGGTTGCCGACCTCGTGGGGGCAACTGCACGTTCCACCATGCCGACGTTCCGGCAGCTCTTCCTGGCCGCGCGCGAACCGGTGGCCGACCAGCTGCAACTCGAGCGCATGGCCTTCTGCGTCCGAAAGCGGGTCGAGAACTCCACCGACGTCTACTTCCCATCGCTGTCGAGCCGCACCATCGTCTACAAAGGCATGCTCACCACCGATCAGTTGGATACGTTCTTCCCGGATCTGACTGACGACCGGGTCGCCTCCACCGTCGGCTTGGTGCACTCGCGGTTCTCGACCAACACCTTCCCCTCGTGGCCGTTGGCGCACCCCTACCGGCTGATCGCGCACAACGGTGAGATCAACACCGTGCGCGGGAACCGCAACTGGATGCGGGCCCGTGAAGCGATGCTGGATTCCGACCTCATCCCCGGGGATCTCGCACGGCTGTACCCGATCTGCTCGCCCGGCGCCAGCGACTCGGCATCCTTCGACGAGGTGCTTGAACTGCTGCACCTCGGCGGCCGCTCGCTGCCGCACGCCGTGTTGATGATGATCCCGGAGGCCTGGGAAAACAACGCGGAGATGGATCCGGATAAGCGTGCGTTCTACGAATACCACGCGGTCCTCATGGAGGCCTGGGACGGCCCCGCCGCGGTGTGCTTCACCGACGGTTCGCTGATCGGCGCGGTGCTGGACCGCAACGGACTGCGCCCGGGACGTTTCTGGGTCACCTCCGATGGTCTCGTGGTCCTGGGATCCGAGGCGGGTGTGCTCGACATTGACCCGGCCACGGTGATCCGCAAAGGTCGGCTGCAGCCCGGCCGCATGTTCCTGGTGGACACCGCAGCCGGCCGCGTCATCGAGGACAGCGAGATCAAGGCCGAACTCGCCTCCGAGCAGCCCTACGCGGACTGGTTGCACGCCGGGATCATCCACCTGGAGGAGCTCCCCGAGCGCGAGCACGTGGTGCACACGCACAAGTCCTGTCTGCGTCGGCAGCAGACCTTCGGCTACAGCGAAGAGGAATTGCGCATCCTGCTCGCGCCCATGGCCCGCGCCGGTACCGAGCCGATTGGGTCCATGGGTACGGACACCCCGATCGCGGCGATCTCCGACCGCCCCCGGCAGCTGTTCGACTACTTCTCGCAGCTGTTCGCCCAGGTGACCAACCCGCCGCTGGATGCGATTCGGGAAGAGATCGTCACCTCACTGAGCTCGCTCATCGGCCCCGAGGGCAATCTGCTCGACACGACCCCGGCGCAGTGCCGTCAGGTCGTACTGCCGTTCCCGGTGATCGACAACGACGAGTTGGCCAAGATTCATCACATCAACGACGATGGCGACTTGCCCGGTTTCCGAGCCGCCCGCATCAGCGGTCGCTACGAGGTCGACGGCGGTGGCGCTGCGCTGGAACGCCGGTTGGATGAGATCTGCGACGAGATCGACGAGCTAATCGCCAGCGGCGTGCGCTTCGTGGTGCTCAGCGACCGCGATTCGGACACCGACCTGGCGCCGATTCCGTCGCTCCTGCTCACCTCAGCGGTGCATCACCACCTCGTGCGACAGAAGACCCGGACCCAGGTCAGCCTCATCGTGGAAGCCGGCGACGTGCGCGAGGTGCATCACGTCGCGCTGCTCATCGGCTACGGCGCTGCCGCGGTGAACCCCTACCTGGCCATGGAGAGCGTCGAGGACCTGGTCGCGTCGGGCTACCTCGACGGAATCGAATCCGACAAGGCCGTGCGCAATCTCGTGAAGGCGCTGGGCAAGGGCGTGCTGAAGGTGATGTCCAAGATGGGCATCTCCACGGTGTCGTCCTACCGCGGTGCTCAGGTGTTTGAAGCCATCGGGCTCAGCCACGAACTCGTGGACCGCTACTTCACCGGCACCACCAGCAAGCTCGGTGGTGTGGGGCTGGACGTGATCGCGGAAGAGGTCGCTCAACGGCACCGCATCGCTTATCCCGAGTCCGGCTCGTCCAGCGCCCACCGGCAGCTGCGCATCGGCGGCGAGTACCAGTGGCGGCGCGAAGGTGAGCCGCACTTGTTCGACCCGGAAACGGTGTTCCGGCTCCAGCACTCCACCCGCGAACAGCGCTACGACATCTTCAAGGAGTACACGAACGCGGTCGACGATCAATCGTCGCGGCTGATGACCCTGCGGGGCCTTTTCGAGCTCGGCTCCGGCCGCGCGCCCATCTCCATCGACGAGGTGGAGCCGGCCAGTGAAATCGTGAAGCGCTTCTCCACCGGGGCGATGTCGTACGGCTCGATCTCCCAGGAAGCGCACGAGACCCTCGCGATCGCGATGAACCGGTTGGGGGCCAAGTCCAACACCGGCGAGGGCGGGGAGGATCCCGACCGCTTCACCCGCGATGCCAACGGCGATCTGCGTCGCTCCTCGATCAAGCAGGTGGCTTCTGGCCGATTCGGCGTCACCAGCGAGTACTTGGTGAATGCCGACGACATTCAGATCAAGATGGCCCAGGGCGCCAAGCCGGGTGAGGGTGGTCAGCTGCCTGGCCACAAGGTCTACCCCTGGGTAGCGAAGACGCGCCACTCGACCCCCGGTGTAGGCCTCATCTCACCGCCGCCGCACCACGACATCTACTCCATCGAGGACCTTGCCCAGCTGATCCACGACCTCAAGAACGCCAACGATCGGGCACGCATCCACGTCAAGCTGGTGTCCGAGGTGGGCGTCGGCACGGTTGCTGCAGGTGTGGCGAAGGCCCACGCCGACGTGATCCTCATCTCGGGTCACGACGGTGGCACAGGGGCCTCACCGTTGACCAGCCTCAAGCACGCCGGGGGCCCCTGGGAACTAGGTCTGGCCGAGACCCAGCAGACTCTGATTCTCAACGATCTTCGCGACCGGGTGGTGCTCCAGACCGACGGCCAACTCAAGACCGGCCGCGATGTCGTCGTGGCGGCCCTGCTGGGTGCCGAGGAGTTCGGCTTCGCCACCGCGCCGCTGGTGGTGATGGGCTGCGTCATGATGCGTGTGTGCCACCTCGACACCTGTCCGGTGGGTGTGGCCACCCAGAACCCGGTGCTACGGGAGCGATTCACTGGAAAGCCGGAATTCGTGGTGACGTTCTTCGAGTACATCGCCGAAGAGGTGCGCGAATTGCTCGCCCAGTTGGGCTTCCGTAGTCTCGACGAGGCCATCGGCCACGTCGAGTGCATCGATGCCCGTGCGGCGGTGGACCACTGGAAGGCCAGCGGCCTGGACCTCGCACCGATCTTGGCCGAGCCGAAGCCGGAAGGCCCGAAGCGGAACCTCACGACGCAGGACCACGGCCTCGACAAGGCGCTCGACAACGAGTTGATTGCGCTGGCCAGTGACGCGCTGGAGCGCGGTGACCCGGTGCGAGCCCAGGTGAAGATTCGCAACGTCAATCGCACCGTGGGCACCATGCTCGGTGCCGAGGTGACCCGCCGGTTCGGCGGCGTGGGCTTGCCGGACGGCACCATCGACATCACCTTCACCGGATCTGCAGGTCAATCCTTCGGGGCCTTCGTCCCCGCCGGGGTGACGTTGCGCCTCGAAGGAGACTCCAACGACTACCTGGGCAAGGGCCTGTCCGGTGGCCGCCTCGTGGTGCGTCCTGACCGGGCTGCGCCGTTCGAGGCCGAGGAGCACATCATCGCGGGCAACGTGATCGGCTATGGCGCCACCAGCGGGGAGATTTTCCTGCGCGGCATCGTGGGGGAGCGGTGTTGCGTGCGCAACTCCGGCGCCCACGTCGTCGCAGAGGGTGCAGGCGACCACCTCTGCGAGTACATGACCGGCGGCAGGGTGGTGATTCTGGGTGCCACCGGGCGCAACGTTGCGGCGGGCATGAGCGGTGGCATCGCCTACATCATCGATTTGGACCCCGGCAAGGTCAACCGCGAGATGGTGGATGTGGAGGCCCTCTCGGAGGTCGACGAGGAGTTCCTACGAGAGATGATCGCGCGGCACACCGAGGAGACCGGTTCCGCAGTCGGCAGCACAATCCTGGCCGACTGGCCGGCGAGCGCGCTGCGATTCAGCAAGATCATGCCGCGCGACTTCCGCCGGGTTCTGCAAGCGCAGGCCAAGGCCGAAGCCGAGGGCCGCGACGTTGACGAAGCGATTATGGAGGCAAGCCGTGGCTGACCCACGTGGATTCTTGAAGGCCGGCCGGGAACTCCCGCAGCGACGTCCGGTGGACGTTCGGATCTCCGACTGGTCGGAGGTGTACGAGGACTTCCCGGAGGAGAAGTTGCGCACCCAGGCCGCTCGTTGCATGGACTGTGGAATTCCGTTCTGCCACAACGGGTGTCCGTTGGGCAATCTCATCCCGGAATGGAACGACCTCGCGTGGCGTGGCGATTGGCGGGCGGCCATCGATCGCTTGCACGCGACGAACAACTTCCCGGAATTCACCGGTCGGCTCTGCCCCGCGCCGTGCGAAACCGCCTGTGTGCTCGGCATCAACCAGGATCCGGTGTCAATCAAGCAGGTAGAGGTCTCGATCATCGACAAGGCGTGGGAGGCGGGCTACGTCGAGCCGCAGCCGCCTGACCGGCTCACCGGCAAGACCGTCGCCGTGGTGGGATCGGGGCCGGCCGGTCTCGCCGCTGCGCAGCAACTCGCCCGAGCGGGTCACACGGTGGCCGTCTACGAGCGCGACGATCGGCTCGGTGGCCTCCTCCGCTATGGCATCCCCGAGTTCAAGATGGAGAAGCGTCACATCGACCGTCGGCTCAAGCAGATGGTGGCCGAGGGTGTGAAGTTCCGCACCGGGGTCGAGGTCGGCGTCGACATCACCGCCAACGACCTGCGCAAGCGCTACGACGCGGTGGTGATCGCAGTCGGGGCGACGGTGTGGCGTGACCTCGATGTGCCCGGTCGCGAACTCAACGGGATCCACCAGGCCATGGAGTATCTGCCCCCGGCCAACCGGGTGCAGCACGGCGATCTGGACCGCACGCCGATTCACGCGGAGGGCAAACACGTCGTGGTGATCGGTGGTGGCGACACCGGCGCGGACTGCCTCGGCACCGCCACCCGGCAGGGTGCCGCCTCGGTGACGCAGTTGGAGATCCTCCCGCGTCCGGCCGATGAGCGTCCGAGTTCGCAGCCCTGGCCGACCTACCCCATGGTCTATCGGGTATCCAGTGCGCACGAAGAGAACGGCGAACGCGTCTACAGCGTCTCGACCCAGGAGTTCGTGGGTTCCGACGGCACAGTGAGCGGGATCAAGCTGGTCGAGGTCGAGTTCACGGACGGCCGATTTGCTCCAGTGCCCGGCACCGAGCGGCTTCTGCCAGCTGACCTGGTGACGTTGGCCATGGGCTTCGTCGGTCCCGAGAGCAACCCTTGGACCCAGCAGCTCGGAGTCGATCTCGACGCTCGTGGGAACATCGCCCGGGACAACGACTACATGACCAATGTGCCCGGCGTGTTCGTCACTGGCGATGCGGGACGGGGCCAGTCGCTGATCGTGTGGGCGATCGCGGAGGGGCGGTCGGCCGCCGCTTCGGTGGATCGATTCCTCACCGGCGGCACGGAACTGCCGTCGCCGATTCCGCCTTCGTCGCGGCCGTTGACCGTATGACGGGCGATCGACAGACTGCGAGTCGGGCACGGCTCGGGTAGGTTGCAACGGTGCGTAGAGCCAAAATCGTTTGCACCCTGGGACCCGCTGCTGCCACGAAGGAGGTACTTGCCGAACTCGTCGAAGCTGGCATGGACGTGGCCAGGTTCAACCTGAGCCACGGCACCCATGCCGAGCATGAGCGTCTCTACCACCTCGTGCGGGAAGTGGCCCGCGAGAGCGGGCACGCGGTAGGTGTGATGGCCGACCTGCAAGGTCCCAAGATCCGCCTGGGCACTTTCGCGGACGGCCCGCACACGCTGGCGCCGGGTGATCGATTCGTCATCACCACCGACGACGTCGAGGGGACTCCCGCTCAGTGCTCGACCACCTACGAAGGCCTGCCCGGCGATGTCACCCCTGGCGACTTCGTGCTGATCGACGACGGACGCGTGAAACTGCAGGTCGAGCGCGTTGATGGCGCCGCTGTCATCACCGAGGTGGTGGAGGGGGGTCCGGTCTCTGACCACAAGGGCATCAACCTGCCGGGCGTTGCGGTGAGTGTGCCGGCGCTGACGGAGAAGGACCTGCGCGATTTGCGCTGGGCGCTGGTCACCGGATTCGACTTCATCGCGCTCAGTTTCGTGCGTACCGCCGACGACGTGTCGAAGGTGCGCGAGGTCATGGCTGAGATGGGTCAACGGGTGCCGGTGCTGGCCAAGATCGAGAAGCCGCAGGCGGTGGCGAATCTGGAGTCGGTCATCGCGGCCTTCGACGGGGTGATGGTGGCCCGCGGCGACCTCGGTGTGGAGCTGCCGCTGGAAGACGTACCGCTGGTTCAGAAGCGCGCTATCGACAGCTGCCGACGTGCGGGCAAGCCCGTGATCGTCGCCACTCAGATGCTCGATTCGATGATCTCCGCCACCCGGCCCACCCGCGCCGAGGTGTCAGACGTGGCCAACGCGGTGCTCGATGGCACCAGCGCGGTGATGCTCTCCGGTGAGACCAGTGTGGGGGCGCATCCGGCGTTGGTGGTCGAGACGATGGCTCGCATTATCGAGAAGTCTGAACAGGATCGGCCCCGGGCCCCGCGCGATGCGGGCGACGCCGACGCTACCGGCACGGCCCGAGCGTTGACCAGGGCCGCCACCGTGGTGAGCGAACAGATCCACGCCCGCTACATCTGCACCTTTACCGAGACGGGCCTGTCGGCCCGGTTGGTGTCCAGGCATCGCCCCGAGGTTCCGATTCTGGCGTTCACACCGAATCCGCGTACCCGCTCGCAACTGGCGTTGGACTGGGGCGTGGAGACGTTCCTGGTCGACAACGTGCTGCACACCGACGACATGGTGCGGCAGGTGGAGGCCGAACTGCTCAACCGGGAGCGTGCCGAATTGGGCGATCGGGTAGTCGTGGTGGCAGGCGTGCCCCCTGGCGTGCCCGGCACCACGAACGGTCTGCGCGTGCACCTCATGGGCATGGCCGGACCACCTGCGGGCGGTTTCTAGCCGCGAGGCGCCAGCACGTTCCCCAGCGTCAGAAGTCTCCCTGCTGCGTTTCCGGAGGGAGGACATTCCAGTCGATGAGCATCTCGATGAGGACGTCGACCGCGCAGTCGTAGATGATGGTGAGCGCGCGCAGATCCTCGTGCCGAATCGACAGCACGCGGCCGTTGTAGTCGCCGCGCCGAGCCTGGATGGACGCCACGTAGCGCGCCAGGGGCCTCGCTTCAGGGTCCTCCACTGTTCGCAGATGCTCGAGGGAGAGCACGAGTTTGCCCGGCGCGTCACCCGCTGAGCGCGAACCGGCATCGGGAAGCATCTCGGCCATCGGAACGCCGTAGAACTCCGCTAATTCCGCCAGTTTCGACACTGTTACCGATCTGTCGCCCCGTTCGTAGGAGCCAACCACGACGGCCTTCCAACGTCCCTGTGACTTCTCTTCCACGCCCTGCAGGCTGAGGCCCTGCTGTTTTCGGATGGCACGCAGTTTCCTGCCCAGTGCCTTGCCGTAAGTGTCGCTGGTCATGCGGGATGTCCGTCCCTCGCGCCCGGGAATCTCTCGCCTCACGGTAGCGCACGAGGGGTGCCGGGGTCGGCCGCTAGGAGCCCGGCTAGGGTTGGTCCAGATCCTTTTAAGAGCCCGTCCTGTGAGGCGGGGAAAGGTTAGGCGCCATGCGTCACGTACTAGATGCGGCCGACATCGACCGCGCACTCACCCGTATCTCTCACGAGATCATCGAGGCCAACCGGGGGGCTGGCGATCTCGTCATCCTCGGCATCCCGACTCGCGGTGAGAGACTCGCCCGACGGATCGCTGATCGCATCTCGGAGATTGAGGAGACGCCGGTTCCGGCTGGCGCCCTCGACGTCACCCTGTATCGCGACGATCTCCAACTGCAGCCGCCCCGCGGTCTGATGCCCACCGACATCCCCACGGACGGCATCGACGACAAGGTGGTGGTGCTCGTCGACGACGTGCTCTACAGCGGCCGCACCGTACGTGCCGCGCTCGACGCGCTCACCGACTTGGGTCGGCCCCGAGCCGTGAGGCTGGCGGTGTTGGTGGACCGTGGCCACCGGGAGTTGCCCATTCGACCTGATCACGTGGGCAAGAACCTGCCCACGTCAACCTTCGAGCAGGTGCGCGTGCGGGTCGCCGAAGCCGACGGCTTCGACGGTGTGCTCATCGCCGACGACACCGAGCGAACAGCGGGAGGTCAGCAGTGAAGCACCTGTTGTCAGCGGCGGATCTCGACCGCGACGCGGCCGTAGCACTACTCGACACGGCGGTGGAGATGGCAGCTGTGGCGGACCGGCCGGTCAAGAAACTTCCGACACTGCGCGGACGCACCGTGGTCAACCTGTTCTTCGAGGACTCCACGCGCACCCGGATCTCGTTCGAGGCTGCCGCCAAGCGCCTTTCCGCGGACGTCATCAACTTCTCCGCAAAGGGCTCCAGCTTGTCCAAGGGCGAGAGCCTCAAGGACACCGCCCTCACACTTGAGGCCATGGGTGCCGACGCTGTGGTGATTCGGCACGGATCCTCCGGCGCCCCCCACCGCCTCGCGCACTCGGGCTGGATCCAAGGCAGCGTGCTCAACGCCGGCGACGGCACCCACGAGCACCCCACGCAGGCACTCCTCGACGCGTTCACCATCCGCCGTGCCTTGGCACAGGATTCCGGTGATCTCTCCGGGATGAAGGTCACGATCGTGGGCGACGTGCTGCACTCCCGGGTGGCCCGTTCCAACGCGCTGCTACTCGACACCCTCGGCGCCCAGGTCACCCTCGTCGCGCCCCCCACACTGCTCCCGGTGGGGGTCGAGAATTGGCCCTGCTCGATCTCCTACGACATCGACGAGAGCATCGTCGACGCAGACGCGGTCATGATGCTGCGGGTACAGCGCGAGCGGATGCACGATTCGTTCTTCCCCACCGAACGCGAGTACTCGCGCCGCTACGGCCTCGACGTCGATCGCATGGCCACGATGCCCGCCCATGCAATCGTGATGCACCCGGGACCCATGAACCGCGGCGTTGAGATCGCCGCTGATGTGGCCGACTCGCCCAGATCCGTGATCGTTTCGCAGGTCACGAACGGTGTGAGCACTCGAATGGCGGTGCTCTACACCTTGTTGGGCGGCATGACTGAAGTGGCTGAGGGGTGATCAGGGTGAACGATTCGACTTTCCTGCTGCGTGGTCCGGCACTGCTTGGCGGTGAGGCCGTCGACATTCGAATCGTCGACGGGTTGATTGATGAGGTCGCCGCGGCCGGAACGCTGTCCGAGGGCGACGCAGTGGTGGTCGATGGCGCGGGCCTCATCGCACTGCCGGGCCTGGTGGACCTGCACACGCACCTGCGCGAGCCCGGTAGAGAAGATGCCGAGACAGTGGAGTCCGGAAGTCGCGCCGCCGCGCTCGGTGGGTTCACGGCTGTGCACGCCATGGCCAACACCGACCCCGTGGCAGACACCGCGGGCGTGGTCGAGCAGGTGTGGCGCCTGGGCCAGACGGCTGGCTGGTGCGACGTGCAGCCCATAGGCGCGGTAACCGTCGGCCTCGGCGGTGAGCAGTTGGCCGAACTCGGAGCGATGGCAACCTCGGCCGCACAGGTCCGGGTGTTCTCCGACGACGGCAAGTGCGTCTACGACCCACTCGTGATGCGCCGGGCGCTGGAGTACGTCAAGGCCTTCGACGGCGTGATTGCCCAGCACTCGCAGGAACCCCGACTCACGGTCGGCGCGCAGATGAACGAATCGGAACTCGCCGGTCGGCTGGGACTGCGGGGCTGGCCCGCGGTGGCCGAGGAGGCGATCATCGCCCGCGACATCCTGCTCACCGAGCACGTTGGGTCGCGCCTGCACATCTGCCACCTGTCGACCGCCGGCAGCGTCGGCATCGTGCGAGCGGCCAAGGCGCGCGGTGTGCACGTCACCGCCGAGGTGACCCCGCACCACCTACTGCTCACCGAGGACCTCGTCGCCACCTACGACCCCATCTTCAAGGTGAACCCGCCGCTGCGGACGGCAGCCGACGTCGAGGCGCTGCGGGAGGGTCTCGCCGACGGCACCATCGACATCGTCGCCACCGACCACGCGCCGCACCCGACCGAGGACAAGGACTGTGAGTGGTCCGCCGCCGCGATGGGCATGATCGGGCTGGAAACCGCACTGTCCGTGGTGGTCGAAACGATGGTGCGGCCCGGCCTTCTCGACTGGGCGGGGGTGGCTGAACGCATGTCGAGCGCGCCGGCAGCCATCTCCGGGATCGTCGGCCAGGGCCGACCCATCGCGCCGGGAGAGCCAGCCAACGTCATCCTGGTGAACGCGGACACCGAACGGACGGTGGAGCCGAGTTCGAGCGCCAGCCGCAGCCGAAACAGTCCGTACCGGGGTATGACACTGCCGGCCACTGTCGAAGCCACCTTCTACCGGGGTCGGCCGGTGGTGCTCAACGGGACGCTGCAGCAGGAGCGGCTGTGACACCGAGCACCGGCGACTGGCCCGAACGACTCCTGCTCACGTTGGGTGTCGTCGCCGTGATCGCACTTGTCTGCTGGGGCATGTGGCGCGGATGGCGCAACCGGGCCGCGCGGCAAGCCGACCTCGACGTGCTGGCCCAGCCAACGGCAGCCGAATCAGAGGGTGCACCGCTGGCATCGGCCGATGGGCGCTACATCGGCACCGTCCGCGACGGCGACTGGCTCGACCGCATCGTTGCCCACGGCCTCGGTGCCCCGGGCCGCTGCCACATCAACGTCACCGCTTCCGGCCTCTTCATCGCACGCGATGGGGAGGTCGATCTGTATGTGCCCCGCCAATCTGTCGTTGCGGTGGCCTCTGGCAAGGGCATCGCGGGGGAGGTGCTCGAGTCCGGCGGTCTGGGGATCGTGACCTGGAACCTGGGCGAGAACCGGTTGGCGACCGGATTCCGCGCGGACTCCGCCGCCGATCAAGTCGCAGTGCTCAAAGCTGTCGAAGGATTCATCACCGAAGTGTCCGCGGGAGGACCCCACACATGATTGCGTCAAAGATCCGCACCCCGCACCTGCGCACCGGCGCCGATCCGCGAGGAGTCCGCCAACCGGGGGTCTTCGTGCTCGAAGACGGGCGGAGCTTCGCCGGCGTCGGCTTCGGCGCGGAGGGCACCGCGCTGGGCGAGGCGGTCTTCGCCACCGGGATGACCGGTTATCAGGAGACGCTCACCGACCCGTCCTATCACCGGCAAATCGTGACCATGACCGCCCCGCACATCGGCAACACCGGCGTCAACGATGAGGATCCGGAATCCGGGCGCATCTGGGTGGCGGGGTTCGTTGTGCGCGAGCTCTCACCCATCGCATCGAACTGGCGGGCAGTACAAACCCTGGACGCTGCGCTGCGCGACGCCGGCGTGCCCGGTGTCGCCGAAGTCGACACTCGGGCGATCACCCGGCACCTGCGTTCGGCCGGGGCCATGCGGGCCGGTCTGTTCACCGGCGAGGCGGCCTTGCAGCCGCGCGACGAACTCCTCGCGACCGTGCTGGAGAGCCCCGGGATGACCGGAGCCGACCTGACCTGCGACGTCACGACTGGTGAGCGCTACACGGTGCCGGCGATCGGCGACTCGGACTTCACCGTGGTGGCCATTGACCTCGGCATCAAGTCGATGACCCCACATCGGCTCGCCCAACGCGGCGTGACGACCGAAGTCGTCCCTGCCACGACGGCAGTAGACGAGATTCTGGCCATGCGGCCAGATGGCATCTTCCTGTCCAATGGTCCAGGTGATCCGGAGACCGCGGTCGATGCGGTCGCGCTGGTCAAAGCCGCCCTCGACGCCGGAATCCCGCTATTCGGCATCTGTTTCGGCAACCAGATGCTCGGGCGGGCGCTCGGCTTGTCCACCTACAAGCTCACCTTCGGCCATCGGGGCATCAACCAGCCCGTGAAGGACCTCACCACCGGGAAGGTAGATATCACCGCGCACAACCACGGCTTCGCGGTCGACGCCCCAATAGGCGAGCAGTTCGATACCCCCTGGGGCCCCGCGCGAGTGAGCCACGTCTGCCTGAACGACGGCGTGGTTGAGGGTCTCGAGTTGTTGGAAGCCCCGGCCTTCAGTGTCCAGTACCACCCCGAAGCGGCGGCTGGCCCGCATGATGCGGCCGGACTCTTCGATCGCTTCGTCGCGCTGATGGACGACAACCGGAAAGGTCGGTGACCCACCGTGCCACGTCGTGACGACATCTCTAGTGTCCTGGTGATCGGCTCCGGGCCGATCGTTATCGGCCAGGCCTGCGAGTTCGACTACTCAGGTACGCAGGCCTGTCGAGTGCTCAAGGCCGAGGGCATGCGCGTGATCCTGGTCAACAGCAATCCGGCGACAATCATGACCGACCCGGAGTTCGCCGATGCCACCTATGTAGAGCCCATCACCCCCGAAGTGGTGACCTCGGTCATCGCCAAGGAGCGGCCCGATGCGCTCCTGCCCACGCTCGGTGGTCAGACCGCCCTGAATACCGCCATTGCCCTGCACTCCCAAGGAGTGCTCGATGAGTACGGGGTGGAACTCATCGGGGCGGACGTGGACGCCATCGAACGCGGTGAGAACCGTGAGCTATTCAAGGAGATCGTCGAGCAGGTGGGCGCGGAGAGCGCCCGGTCGGCCGTCTGCCACACCCTGGACGAGTGCTTCGCGGCGGCTGAGCACCTTGGCTACCCAATGGTGGTGCGCCCGTCGTTCACCATGGGTGGCTCCGGATCGGGCATCGCCTACACCCCCGACGACCTCACCCGGATCGCCGGTGCCGGCCTTGCCGCAAGTCCCACCACCGAGGTTCTCCTCGAGGAATCCATCCTCGGCTGGAAGGAATACGAACTCGAGCTCATGCGCGACCACCACGACAACGTCGTGGTGGTGTGCTCCATCGAGAACCTCGACCCGATGGGGGTGCACACGGGTGACTCGATCACCGTCGCACCGGCACTGACGCTCACCGATCGCGAGTATCAACGGCTGCGAGACATCGGCATCGACGTGATCCGCGAGGTCGGCGTCGACACCGGCGGATGCAATATCCAGTTCGCGGTCAATCCGGAGGACGGCCGCATCATCGTGATCGAGATGAATCCGCGGGTGTCGAGGTCCTCCGCACTCGCGAGTAAGGCCACCGGATTCCCCATCGCGAAGATCGCCGCGCGCCTCGCCATCGGCTACACCCTGGACGAGATCACCAACGACATCACTGGTGAGACCCCGGCCTCCTTCGAACCGACGCTGGACTACATCGTGGTGAAGGTGCCGCGCTTCGCCTTCGAGAAGTTCCCCGGCGCCGACACCACACTCACCACCACCATGAAGAGCGTGGGGGAGGCAATGGCGCTCGGTCGGAATTTCGCCGAGGCATTGCAGAAGGCGTTGCGCAGCCTGGAGAACCCCGACGCGATCTTCTCGTGGTCCGGCACGCCGGGCGACATCGATGTCGCTGCCCTGCTCGAAGACGTCCGTCGGCCCTACGACGGTCGGCTGCGCGATGTGCAGCGGGCGATGTGGGCTGGTGCCAGTCTGGCTGACCTGCACGCGGCAACAGCGATCGACCCGTGGTTCCTTTCGCAGATCGAACTGATCAACGAGGTGGCCGATTTCGTTGCCGACGTCGATGAGTTGGACGCTGCCACCCTGGAGCTGGCCAAGCGCCACGGCTTCTCCGACGCGCAGATCGGCCAGATCCGCCAGATGCCGGAGGCCGTGGTACGCGGTGTGCGCCACGCGCTGGGCATTCGGCCGGTCTACAAGACGGTGGACACCTGCGCGGCCGAGTTCGAGGCGCGCACGCCGTACCACTACTCGTCCTACGACCTTGAGACCGAAGTCATGCCGCGCGAGCGGCCCGCGGTGATCATCCTTGGTTCCGGGCCGAACCGGATTGGCCAGGGCATCGAGTTCGACTACTCCTGTGTGCACGCCGCCCTGACCCTGAGCGAGGCCGGCTACGAGACGGTCATGGTCAACTGCAACCCGGAGACCGTGTCGACTGACTACGACACGTCCGACCGGCTGTACTTCGAGCCGCTCACCGTTGAGGACGTGCTGGAGATCGTCCACTCCGAGCGGCAGGCCGGTCCGGTGCTCGGCGTGATCTGCCAACTCGGCGGCCAAACCCCGCTGCGGCTGGCTGCCGAGTTGAAGGCCAACGGGGTGCCGCTCCTGGGAACCTCACCGGAAGCCATCGACTTGGCAGAGGAGCGGGGCGCGTTCGGCCGAGTGCTGGCCGAGGCCGGCCTGCCGGCTCCCAAGCACGGGACTGCGTTCTCCTTCGCAGAAGCCAAAGCCATCGCCGACGAGATCGGCTACCCGGTGCTGGTCCGCCCGAGCTACGTGCTCGGTGGCCGAGGCATGGAGATCGTCTACGACGAGGAGATGCTGGCGCAGTACCTGGTGCGTGCCACCGACGTGAATCCCGACCACCCGGTGCTGGTGGATCGCTTCCTCGACGACACCATCGAGATCGACGTGGATGCGCTCTACGACGGCGAGGAGTTGTTCCTCGGCGGCGTCATGGAGCACATCGAGGAGGCGGGCATCCATTCCGGCGACTCGGCCTGCTCGTTGCCGCCGGTCACGCTGGGCCATGGCGAGATCCGCCGCATCCGCGAATCCACGCGCGCCATCGCGGCCGGGGTAGGCGTACGCGGCCTGCTCAACGTGCAGTATGCCCTCAGCGGCGACACCCTCTACGTCCTCGAGGCCAACCCGCGCGCCTCGCGCACCGTGCCTTTCGTCTCGAAGGCCACGGCCGTGCCGCTGGCCAAGGCGGCTGCCCGCATCGCCACCGGCGAGTCGATCGCCCAACTGCGCGCCGAGGGCCTGCTGCCGCAACGCGACGGCGGCGACCTGCCGGACGGTGCACCCATCGCGGTGAAGGAAGCCGTCCTGCCATTCGGTCGCTTCCACGGTGTCGACACGGTGCTGGGCCCCGAGATGCGGTCAACCGGCGAGGTCATGGGCATCGATGCCAGCTTCGGAGCCGCCTACGCCAAGTCGCAGGCCGCCGTGTACTCGGAGGGCCTTCCCACCTCCGGGCGCCTCCTGATCTCGGTGGCCAACCGGGACAAGCGCAGCATCATCTTTCCGGTCAAGCGGCTCGTGGACCTCGGTTTCGAAATCGTTGCTACCTCCGGTACGGCCGACGTGCTGCGCCGCCACGGCATCCCGGTGACCTCGATCCGCAAGCACTACGAGGGCGAGGGTGAGGGCCCCGACACCATCGAGGCCATCCGCGCCGGCGCCATCGACCTCATCATGAACACCCCGTTCGGGGTGGGGGCCCGGGTCGACGGCTACGAGATCCGGACTGCCGCGGTGCTCAGCGGCACCCCCTGCATCACGACGGTGCAGGGCCTCGGCGCCGCGGTCCAGGGAATCGAGTCGGTGCAAGCAGGACCGTTCGCCGTGGAATCGCTGCAGGAGTTCGCCGCCGCCATTGATTCGACCCGGAACGGTGGCGACGCATGACTTCTCCGCGGGCGGTGCAGGAGGACGCTGAAGTCCTCGATATCGATCGCGTCGGCGACTACTTCCACCTGACGCTGGCGGCCCCGCTTGCGGCACAGCACGTTCGACCTGGGCACTTCGTCGCCGTGGCCGTGGGTGGGCCCGAATCGGCGATGCTGCTGCGCCGGGCCTTCTCGATCTACCGCGCGGATCACCGATCGGGGACCCTCGAGGTGGTGTTCGCCATTCAGGGCAAGGGCACACTCTGGCTCGCCGATGTGCACCGGGGCCAGCACGTGAACGTCGTCGCGCCGCTGGGACGTCCCTTCGTGCTGCCGGCCGAGAGTGTTCCGTGCGTACTCGTGGCCGGCGGCTACGGTGCCGCGCCGATGTTCGAACTCGCCCGACGGCTGCGATCCCGCGGTTGCCGGGTCGACATGATCCTGGGCGCTGCCACCGAGGCCCGCCTGTTCGGAACGTTGGAGGCGCGGCGCGTGGCCGACACGGTCACGATCACCACCGACGACGGTTCGGTGGGCGAGCAGGGAAATGTGGCCACACCGCTCGTCCGGGTCATGGCAGACCACGGCAGCGCCGTGGTCTACGCCTGCGGACCGATGGGGATGCTCGCGGCCGTAGCCGACATCGCCACCAAAGCTGGAGCACCGTCCCAATGCGCCGTGGAGGAGTCGATGGCGTGCGGCATTGGGGTGTGTATGACGTGCGTGCTGCCGGTGATCGACGACGAGGGCGTCACCAAGATGACGCGCTCGTGCATCGAAGGTCCGGTGTTCTTCGGTGATCGCGTCCGATGGTCCGAGGTGGGCACCGTTCCAGCCGATGCCTTCGGTGCGCCGCAACCGGCGGGGGGTAACTGACCGTGGTGGACATGTCGACGTCCTTCGCCGGTGCTGACTTCGAAGCTCCGGTATTCACGGCCAGCGGCTGTGCCGCGGCGGGGCGCGAACTCGATGGCTTTTTCGACATCTCCTCGATCGGCGGGATCGTCACCAAATCCATCATGGCCAAGCCCCGCTCCGGCCGACCAACACCGCGGATGGCCGAGACGCCGTCGGGCATGCTGAATTCGATCGGCCTGCAAGGGCCCGGGGTCGATGCCTTCATCGCCCACGACCTCGCCTGGCTGCGGGATCGCGGCGCCCGGGTGATCGTGTCGATCGCCGGCGGCACGGTGGAGGAGTACGCAGCGGTGGCTGGACGGCTACGTCACCAGCCTGGCATCGATGCCATTGAGGTCAACATCTCATGCCCGAATGTTGAGAGTCGGGGATTGGTGTTTGCGTGTGACCCGTCCGCGGCCGCGGGTGCGGTGCAGGCCGTTCGGCGCAACACGAACTCATCGGTTCCGGTGCTCGCGAAACTCTCGCCGGACGTCACCGACCTCGTGGCCATCGCGTCGTCGGTGGTGCGCGCGGGTGCCGACGGCCTCGCGATGATCAACACAACCTTGGGTGTCGTGATCGACACCGACTCGATGCGGCCGGCGCTCGGCGGCATCACCGGTGGGCTGTCCGGGCCGGCGATTCGACCGATGGCGGTGCGTGCCGTGTGGCAGGTTCACGCCGCGCTGCCGGACGTCCCCATCCTGGGCATGGGAGGAATCCGCTCTGGACTTGATGCGTTGCAGTTCATCCTCGCGGGCGCTTCCGCCGTCAGCGTCGGCACCACGATCTTCAACGACCCCGCCGCCCCGATGCGGGTGCAGGTCGAACTGGCCCAGGCGCTGGCGGATCGGGGATTCACCTCCCTGACTCAGGCGGTGGGCTACGCCCATCGCGACCTGCCGCATCGCCAACCGGCAGCGGCGCAGACTCATCGGCCACCCGCACGGAGGACATGATGACGTTGCTGGATCTGCAGGCGGACCGTCGCGCACCGGTGGCGCTGGCCCTCGACGCACCGAACTTGGGAATTGCCACCGCTTGGGCCGTAGCTGCCGCGCCCTACCTGGCTGCGGTGAAGATCGGCCTCGAGTCGTACCTGCGCGACGGTGCCAGCGGGGTGCGCAGCGTCTTCGCCGGGGTGGAGGCGTCGGGTGGCGTGCGTCCGGCGCTCTTCCTGGACCTCAAGCTGCATGACATCCCCAACACGGTCGCGGGGGCAGCACGGTCGGTGGCCGGACTGTCGCCGGACTTTCTCACGGTGCACGCACTCGGTGGTCCAGAGATGATCGCGGCGGCCGCCGAGGCACTTCCCGACACCAGGATTGTGGCGGTCACGATCCTTACCTCGATGGATCAGGGCACCATGGCGTCGGTGGGCATCAACGGTTCTCCGGATGAAGCTGCGGTTCGTCTTGCCCGCATGGCGGTGGACGCCGGTGCCCGTGCGCTGGTCTGTTCGCCACGGGAAGTGGCGGCTGTGCGCCGGGCGGTCCCGGCCGAGACTGTGCTCATCACCCCGGGCGTGCGGCCTGCTGGAAGCGCAGCCGGGGACCAACGCCGAACTGCGACCCCGGAGCAGGCGTTGGCGGACGGCGCCGATCTGCTCGTTATCGGTCGGCCCATCACGGCTTCGGGCGACGTCGCGACCGCGTGTCAGGAAATCCTTGACCTTTCGATTGGGAACCGGTAGCCCACGTCGGCTACCGTCAACGATGTGGAATTGCCTGAACTTTCCTCGGCCGACCGCGCCGCAGCGGCGGCCGCCGCGTTGGAGGCGCGCCGACGACGCGCCGAGATCAAGGACGGATTGGCGCGCGGAGAGGTTACGGTTGCGGAGGTCCTGGATATCGCGACGTCGGACCGATCCGTGGCGAAGATGCGTGTCGTGGACATGCTTGAGGCCATCCCGCGGATTGGCCCGGTGAAAGCGCGGTCCGTCATGGATCAACTTGATATTGCCTCCAGCCGACGCCTCCGCGGACTGGGAGAGCGGCAACGACGAGGCCTCGTGGAGATGTTTGAAGGGATGTGAGCCGACCTGTCCAGGTTGGTGGTTGTCAGCGGTCCCAGTGGTGTGGGCAAGGGCACCGTGGTCGCCGAAGCGCGGCGACTGCGGCCCGAGTTGACGTTGAGCGTGTCAGTCACGACGCGGGACCCGCGCCCGGGGGAGATCGACGGGGTGGATTACCACTTTGTGAGTCGACGGGATTTCAAGGCACGGATCGCGGCGGGTGACATGCTGGAATACGCGGAGTTCGCCGGGCAGTACTACGGAACACCGCGCTCAGAGGTGCTGCATGCGCTGGCCGATGGTCAGACGGTCGTGTTGGAGATCGAGTTGGAGGGCGCCCGGCAGATCAAATCCGCCGTTCCCGACGCATTGACGGTGTTTCTCGAGCCGCCCTCGATGGTGGAGTTGGCTGCCCGGTTGCGCAGCCGGGGCACGGAGGATGCCGACGATGTGGATCGCAGGCTGCGCGCTGCGGAGCGCGAAATCGCCCACGCGCACGAGTTCCAGGCGACGTTGGTCAACACCGACGTCGAATTGACGGCGAAAGCGTTGCTAGACTTCATCGACTCATCTGCGCTGTAGGTCTGCATTGGTTTTTCCCTAGTCAACCCGTACCAGGCGCCAACTGGCCCGGCCTCCTCGCCCAGACTTCGAACGGAAGGACCTCATGTCCGGCATCATCGTGAAGCCCGAGGGCATCACCTCCCCGCCCATCGACGACTTGTTGGGCAAGACCGGATCGAAGTACGCGTTGGTGATCTGCGCCGCCAAGCGTGCCCGCCAAATCAACGCCTACTACTCGCAACTAGACGCTGGCCTGCTTGAGAACGTCGGTCCGTTGTTGGACACCCACGTTCAGGAGAAGCCCCTGTCGATCGCGCTCCGTGAGATCGATGCCGATCTCATTCTCGTGACCGCCAATGAGGGCGATGGCACCGTCGAGGTCAGTGAGGTCTGATCCGTGGCCCGGGTGATCCTCGGGGTCGCAGGCGGCATCGCCGCCTACAAGTCATGTGAACTCCTGCGCAGGCTCGTGGCTGCCGGTCATTCGGTGCGCGTCGTTCCGACCGAAGCGGCGCTCGAATTCGTCGGCGAGCCAACCTGGGCCGCCCTGAGCGGACAGCCGGTGTCGACGCGCGTGTGGGACGACGTGCACGAAGTCCCACACGTTCGGCTGGGACAGGACGCGGAGATCGTCGTTGTCGCGCCTGCCACGGCCGACTTGATGGCCCGCGCCGCGCAGGGCCTCGCCGCAGATTTGCTCGGAAATGTGCTGCTTACGGCTCGCTGCCCGGTTGTGATGGCGCCAGCTATGCACACGGAGATGTGGCTGCATCCCGCCACTGTGGCCAACACCGCGACCTTGCGGGAACGCGGCGTGATGGTCATCGATCCTGCATCCGGCCAACTCACCGGTGCAGACTCCGGACCCGGCCGGTTGCCCGAAGCAGTCGAGATCGCGGCCGTGGTCGAGTCAGTGCTGGCGGCCGGAGTACCGCCTCGGGACCTTGTGGGCCGGCGGGTGCTCATCACGCTGGCGGTACCAGGGAACCGATCGATCCCGTGCGCTTCCTTGGCAACAGATCAAGCGGAAAGCAGGGCTATGCCTTGGCCGCCGCCGCACGCGACCGCGGGGCGGCGCGAGTTCTTCCAGTAGGGTGTCCATCTCCGGGTAGTCAGGGATGTTGCGCACATAGGGGGTCACGCTGGTGACGACCCACCCGTCGGGCCGGAGATGGTTCCAGTACCGCAGAACCTCCAGAGGCTCCACGCTGAGGATCAGATCCGCGCGGCCCGATGGGGACGATATCCGAATAGATTTCGGAGTCGCCGTAGCGGAGGTGCGATTGGACGGCTCCGCCCCGTTGCGCCATACCGTGGACCTCGGCCTGTTTGAAATGGAAACCGGAATCGAGGGCCGCGTTGTCGATGACGAAAGCAATGGACAGGATCCCCTGGCCGCCGACGCCTGCGAGGATGATGTTCTTTTCCATGATTCCACCCTCACGCCGGGCGCGACTTTGAGAGCTTCGATACAGGCCCTGCGGGCCACGATGACGCTCGGCCCGTCGTAGGCCAGTTCCTCGCGCATCACCTCGATGTTCGCGAGCGTGATTGCGAGGGCGTCGGTTCGATGATGCGGAAGTGCTCTTCTTCGATTCCTGTCCCGAGGATGATCTGGTCGAGAGTCTGGCCGGTCGACATGGAACGCTGGGTCCCGGTCATGCCCCACCGTGCTGTTGTCCACCACCAGAACATTCAGGTTAACGTGTTGCTGCACCGCCGAGAGCAGGGGCGTGATGCCGCCGTGGGAGAAGGTGCTGTCGCCGATGGCGGCTACGGCGGGCGAATATCCCCACCGTGGGCGGCGCCCGCCGCCATTCCAATGGAGGCACCCATAGCGACACAGCTGTGGACAGCCTCGAGGGGCGGCAGTGCGGCCAGGGTGTAGCACCCGATATCCGAGAATACCTGGGGGATTTTCGAAACCGCTGAGCGCTTCGTTGAGGGCCCGGAAGGAATCCGTGTGAGGGACACCCTTTACACAGGGCGGGCGGGCGGTTGGCGATGTTCTGCTCCGGGGAGGTGGGCCGTGTCCAGCCCGAGGCGGGCCGACGCCTCGCGGACAATGTCCGGGTTGAGCCCGACGGTTCGCGGAGAGCTCGCCGGTCATTCTGCCCTTGATCTGAACACCGTCGATTCCGAAAGAGGCCGCGCAACATGCTCTCGACAAGGGGGTAGCCGTCTTCAATGATCAGCAGATCGTCCACGTGCTCCACCAGCTCGCGGACCTTGCCGACCGGCAGCGGATATTGGCGAACGCTGAGGATCGAGTAATCGTGGTCCGTTCCGATGTTCTCGCGAAGATAATTGTCAGCCAGGCCGCACACCAGGATGCCCGATTTGCCGGCAATCGAAGCTCGTTGTGGAGACTCTCTTCGGCGCGGCGAGGAGTTCGGGTTGTTTGTCCGTTAGATGTTTGTACTGGACCCTCGCATTCACCGGCAGCAGCGTCCATTTCTTGATTTCCTTGGCCGGCTGGAGGGAATTCTGGGGCAGCTGTTCACGAGTGGTCACGCCGGCGCGGCTGTGGGCGAGGCGGGTCACCATACGGACCATCACCGGTAGGCCAGCTCCTCGGATAGATCGAAGGCCTCCATCGTCATGTCGTAGGCCTCCTGTTGGTTGCGACGGCTCAAAGACGGGATCTGCGCGAATTCGGCGAAGAAGCGGCTGTCCTGCTCGTTCTGCGACGAGTGCATGCCGGGGTCGTCGGCCACCGCGAGGACCAGACCGCCGTTGACACCGGTCAACGCCGAGCTCATGAATGGATCGGCTGCCACGTTCAGGCCGACGTGCTTCATCGAGACGAGCGCGCGCTTGTCCGGCCTACGACATGCCCAGGGCGTCCTCGTAAGCGACCTTTTCGTTGGCGACCAGCGCGTGGAGTCCCGGCCCTTTTCGGCCGCGCTGGACGTACTCGAAATCTCGGTGGAGGGTGTTCCCGGATAGCCGTAGATGCCGCTGAGGCCTGCGTGGACGGCACCGAGGCCGACGGCCTCGTCTCCGAGGAGGATTTCTCTCTTCATGCGTGCTCCCTTCACAGGGTTCGTGACGTTTCGCGAAGCGTCCGGGGACGCCTCCAGCGGATGTGAAGTATTGCATCTTTTCTGGGGGGCGCAGGCGCCCCACAGAAAAATGGGATTCATATAGAATCCCCTCGATGACATCGATCCCTCGAATTCTCGTGACAAACGACGACGGCTACACCTCCGAAGGAATTCAGGTCCTCGCGGACGCACTCGATGGTCTCGGTGAGGTGTGGGTGGTCGCACCCGACAGCGAGCAGTCTGC